>CAWIIE010000009.1:0-242866 GCA_963836025.1 uncultured Actinomycetota bacterium | reverse complement strand
CTTTTCTCGTGCTCGACCCGGCGCTGCCCCGGTCTATGCGACGTTCGGCCGGCGACGCCGAAGAGAGCGTGCGTCGGCTCGACCGATTGTCGACCAGCGACGTCAGCGACCTGCTGCGCGAGGTCGGCCTGGTTCACTCCGTGCTCGAGTTCGCGGTGCAGCCGACCAGCGACGAGGTCGACGAGCTGGCGGAGCGCGCACAATCCTCGGCCACCAGAGCCTCGGACGAGGTCGCGCACGCCTTCTTCCGTCCGGCCGGCGCCGTGGTGTGGAGCCACTGATGGCCTGGATGGGTGCCGGCCGGCGGCTCCGGGTGCGGCATCAGACCGAGTATGCGTACGGCTCGCCCGTGACCGTGTCGTTCAACGAGCTCCGGATGACGCCGTTGGACCGGGACGGTCAAGTGTTGATCGCGCACGACCTGCAACTGCATCCGCGGGCCAGCGTGCAGACCTACCACGACTATTGGGGAGCGCTGGTCGAGGCGTTCGACGTGCACCACACGCACCGATCGCTGGAGATCGTCGCGACGTCGACGGTGGACACCGTCGGCGGCCACCCCGCCGCACCCGGCGTCGACTGGTCGGTCGTGCACGCATCCGACGTCCGGGACCACTGGTGCGAGTTCATCGCGCCGACCGCCTACGTGGATGACGCCGCGACCGACGAGGAACGCGCCGACCTGGTCGAGACCCTGCGCCGGCTGCCGACACCGGGTGACGCGATCCGGGGCGCGGTCGAGGCCGTCCGCGATCGTCTCGCGTACGAAACCGGAGCGACCTCGGTGTCGACCACCGCTCACGAGGCCTGGATGGCCGGCCACGGCGTCTGTCAGGACTTCAGCCACGCGACGTTGTCGCTGCTGCGCTCGCTCGGCATTCCGGCGCGCTACGTGAGCGGCTACCTACACGTGCCCGACGACGCGATCGGGGAGACCGTGCATGGGGAGTCGCACGCCTGGGTCGAGGCCTGGGACGGCGGCTGGGAGCCGTTCGACCCTACGAACGACCGCATGGTCGGGCCGGAGCACGTGGTCGTCGCGCGTGGTCGCGACTACGCCGACGTGCCGCCCGCCAAGGGCATCTACGCCGGCGGGCCATCGGGTGGGCCCTGGACCGATCTCACGGTCGACGTGGAGATCACCCAGCTGCCGCGCTGAGCAGCGCCGATTTCGTGCATGATCACGGGGAGGGTCCCACCGCCAGGATCTCACCCCACGGGATCTCACCCCAGGAGGACCTCACCCCTCCCGTGATCATGCACAAAGATCGGCTCGCTAGCCTCCGCGTATGCGCGCGCATCCCGCTGGGCCGCGGCACGGCGACGGCGCGGACGTCGCCGGCCAGCCGATCGTGCCCACCGACCTCAATGCCCTGGACCCGAATGTCTGGCCGCAGAACATCCAGCGCGAGCCCGTCGCAGGCGCGATCACGCTGGCCGGCGTCGACCTGCGTGACCTGACCGCCGAGCACGGCAGCCCGGCGTACGTGCTCGACGAAGCCGACCTCCGTTCGCGGATGCGGGAGTTCCGCGACGCGTTCCCGGACAGCGACGTGTACTACGCGGGCAAGGCGTTCCTGTGCCGCGTCGGTGGCGCGCTGGGTGACGGAGGAGGGGCTCAACCTCGACGTCTGCTCGGGCGGCGAGCTCGCGATCGCGCTAGCGGCGGGTGTGCCGGCCTCGCGAATCGCGTTGCACGGCAACAACAAATCGGTCGACGAGATCGCCGCCGCGCTCGATGCCGGAATCGGTCGGATCGTGCTCGACTCCTTCGAGGAGATCGTGCGGGTCGCGGCCGCGGCCGAGGAGCGCGGCGTTCGCGCCCCGGTGCTCGTGCGGGTCACGGTCGGCGTCGAGGCGCATACGCACGAGTTCATCGCGACCGCGCACGAGGACCAGAAGTTCGGCTTCTCGCTCGCCGAAGGTGATGCCGAGGAGGCCGTGCGCCGGGTGCTCAAGCTGAAGTCGCTGGACCTCGTCGGGCTGCACTCGCACATCGGCTCGCAGATCTTCGACACCGCCGGCTTCGAGGTGTCGGCGCACCGGGTCGTCGAGCTGGCCGCACGCATCCGGGACGAGCACGGTGTCGAGCTGGCAGAGCTCGGGCTCGGCGGCGGGTTCGGCATCGCATACGTCGCCAGCGACGACCCCGAGCCGGCGCGCGACATCGCCACCCGGCTGATCGCGATCGTCGAGCGCGAGTGCGCGGCCAAGGGACTCGCCGTGCCGCGGCTGTCGGTCGAGCCCGGCCGCGCCATCGCCGGGCCGGGCACGATCACGGTGTACGAGGTCGGCACGGTCAAGCCGGTCGCGGCTCGACGGCGGGCTCGTGCGGACCTTCGTCTCCGTCGACGGCGGGATGAGCGACAACATCCGCACCGCGCTGTACGACGCCGCGTACTCCGTCGCGCTCGCGTCCCGGCGATCCGACGCCGAGCCGATGCTGGCCCGCGTGGTCGGCAAGCACTGCGAGAGCGGCGACGTCGTCGTCAAGGATTGCTGGCTGCCGGCCGACCTGGCCTCCGGCGACCTGCTCGCAGTGGCCGCGACCGGTGCCTACTGCCGCTCGATGGCCAGCAACTACAACCAGCTCGGTCGCCCGCCCGTCGTCGCGGTGCGCGACGGCGCAAGCTCTGTCCTCGTCCGGCGGGAGACGATCGAGGACCTGCTGCGGCTCGACCTGGGCTAGCAGCGGGCTGAATAGCCGGTTGACCCGGTCTGCGAGGATTGCGCCGGCAGCAGCGCGAACACTCGGGGAGGATTCATGGCGGCGAAGGCGCTGAAGGTTGCGCTGCTCGGCGCCGGAACGGTCGGCACCGAGGTCGCCCGCCTGCTCCACACGCAAGCGGACGACCTCACGGCCCGCATCGGTGCGCCGCTCGAGCTCGTCGGCGTCGGCGTGCGCGACGTTGGCCGCGACCGCGGCCTCGACCTCGACCAGAGCCTGTTCACCGACGACCTCGAAGGCCTGGTCACGCAACCGGGTGTGGACATCGTCGTCGAGCTGCTCGGCGGCACCGAGCCCGCGCGTTCGCTGATCCTGTCCGCGATGCGCGCCGGCGCGGCCGTGGTGACCGGCAACAAGGCGCTGCTCGCCGAGGACGGCGCCACCCTGTATGCGGCTGCCGACGAGCACCACGTCGACCTGTACTACGAGGCCGCCGTCGCCGGCGCGATCCCGCTGCTGCGGCCGTTGCGCGAGTCCCTCGTCGGAGACCGGGTGCAACGCGTGCTCGGCATCGTCAACGGGACCACCAACTACATCCTGACCCGCATGGACGAGACCGGCGCGGCCTTCGACGACGCGCTCGCCGAAGCCCAGGCCCTCGGGTATGCGGAGGCCGACCCGACCGCTGACGTCGAAGGACTCGACGCCGGGGCCAAGGCCGCGATCATTGCCGGCCTCGCATTCCACACCCGGGTGACTGCCGCCGACGTCACGACCGAGGGCATCAGCCGGATCACCCCCGATGACATCGCGGCGGCCAGGGCGATGGGTGCGGTCATCAAGCTGCTGGCCGTATGCGAGCGCATCCCCGGCGGGCGCGGCATCTCCGTGCGCGTGCACCCGGCGATGGTGCCGCGGACGCACCCGCTGGCCAGCGTGCGCGACGCATACAACGCGGTCTTCGTCGAGTCGGACGCGGCCGGTCAGCTCATGTTCTACGGCCGCGGCGCCGGCGGCGCGCCGACCGCCAGTGCGGTGCTCGGCGACATCGTCGCGGTGGGCCGCAACCGGCTGTCCGGTGGCCGCGCTCCGGGCGAGACCGCATACCTCACGTTGCCGGTTGCTGCGCCGGGCGAGGCAGAGACGCGGTACTACCTGCATCTGGACGTCGCCGACAAGGCCGGCGTGCTGGCCCGGGTGGCGACGACGTTCGCCGAGCACGGGGTGTCGATCGAGACGTTGCGGCAGGACGGGCACGGCGACGACGCGAGCCTGGTCATCGTCACGCACGTCGCGCGCGAGCACGAACTGGCGCAGACGGTCGAGACCCTGCGCGGGCTGGATGTGGTCCGCGACGTGGCCAGCGTGATGCGTGTCGTGGGGGAGTGATCGGCAGGTGACGCGCGATGACGATGCACACGACCCAGCAGTGGCGCGGCGTCATCGAGGAGTACCGGGCGCGGCTGCCGGTCACTGACGCGACGCCGATCATCTCGTTGCGCGAGGGCGGCACCCCGCTGGTGCTTGCGCAGACGGTGTCGGAGCGCACCGGCTGCGAGGTCTGGCTCAAGGTCGAGGGGGCCAACCCGACCGGTTCGTTCAAGGACCGCGGGATGACGATGGCCATCAGCAAGGCGGCCGAGGAGGGCGCCCGCGCGGTCATCTGCGCGTCCACCGGCAACACGTCCGCGTCCGCCGCCGCATACGCGGTGCGCGCCGGGATGATCTGCGCGGTCCTTGTGCCCGACGGCAAGATCGCGCTCGGCAAGATGTCGCAAGCGCTTGCTCACGGTGCCCGGCTGCTTCAAGTGGCAGGCAACTTCGACGACTGCCTGACCCTTGCGCGCGGGCTGTCCGAGCGCTACCCGGTCGCGCTGGTGAACTCGGTGAACCCCGCGCGGATCGAGGGGCAGAAGACCGCCGCATTCGAGATCGTCGACCAGCTCGGCGATGCGCCCGACATCCATGTGCTGCCGGTCGGCAACGCCGGGAACATCACCGCCTACTGGAAGGGCTACCGCGAGTACGCCCACGACGGGGTTGCGACCCGGCGACCGCGAATGTGGGGCTTCCAGGCGTCCGGGGCTGCGCCCATCGTCGACGGTGCCCCGGTCGCCGCGCCCGCGACGATCGCCACCGCCATCCGGATCGGCAACCCGGCGTCGTGGGAGCAGGCGATCGCGGCCCGCGACGAGTCCGGGGGACTGATTCACAAGGTGACCGACCGGCAGATCCTCTCGGCGTACCGGTTACTGGCCACGCGCGAAGGCGTGTTCGTCGAACCTGCATCCGCGGCCTCGGTCGCCGGCCTGCTGCAGGCGCACGAGGCGGGCCTGCTCGACCCAGGCCAGCGCGTGGTGTGCACGGTCACGGGCAACGGGCTCAAGGATCCCGAGTGGGCAATCGCTGGTGCACCCGCGCCGGTCAAGGTGGCTGTCGACGCCGACGCCGCCGCTGCCGAGCTCGGCTTGGGCGGCTGAGTGCCGCCCTTGTTCAGCGACCAGCCGGTCCGCCTGCACGTCCCCGCCACCAGCGCCAACCTCGGCCCCGGCTTCGACGCGTTCGGCCTCGCGCTGTCCCTGGCGGATGACGTGAGTGCCCAGGTGGCTTCGGCCGGGCTTGCGGTGCAGGTCAACGGCGAGGGCGCCGGGCAGGTGCCGCGGGACGAAGGGCATCTGGTCGTCCGCGCCATGCGCGCGGCCTTCGACCTGCTGGGCGCGCAGCCGCCCGGGCTGGTGCTTCAATGCGTCAACCGGATCCCTCATGGTCGCGGGCTGGGCTCCAGCGCAGCCGCGATCGTCGGCGGCATCGTCGCCGCGCGAGCACTGACCATCGGGGGCGAAGAGCGGCTCCCGGACGCTGACGTGCTCGCGCTCGCCGCGTCCATCGAGGGGCACCCGGACAACGTCGCAGCCTGCTTGTTCGGCGGGTTCACCATCGCGTGGACCTCGGACGGGCGAGCTGGCTGCACTCGGCTCGAGGTCGACACCCGCGTTAGCCCGGTGCTGTTCGTTCCATCCACGGCAGTGCCTACCTCGACCGCGCGTGGGCTGCTGCCGGCGACCGTGCCGCATACGGACGCCGCGACGAACGCCGGCCGGGCGGCTTTGTTGGTCGCGGCCCTGACCACTGACCCGTCCCTGCTGCTGACTGCGACCGAGGACCGGCTGCACCAGCGCTACCGCTCGAGCGCGATGCCGGCCTCGTTCGACCTGCTCGAGTCGCTGCGGGCATCCGGGGTCCCCGCGGTGATCTCCGGTGCCGGGCCGACCGTCCTTGCTTTCGACGACCGGGTCCAGCGAGCTGGTCAGCCGCACACCGGCGGGCTTTGCGAGGCATGCGGTCGAGGTCGACGCCGAGGGCTGTCGAACGACATCGCGGGACATCGGCCGTCCGGAGGAATGACGGCGGGGTCGGGGGTGTTAGTCTGGTGACGCACCTGGCGCCCCCTGGGCCGGTGCTCCAGCCGTCTCCACTTCTTGGACGACGCTCCGCAGCCGTCTTCGGACGACAGCAGCCTCGCCCTGCACGGAGAGGTCAACGAACGCGCAGCCCCTCGACGCGCTGGGCAGATCCAGGGCATATCCCATCCGCTCCACGAAGGAACAATCTGTGAGCGACACCACCACTGATGTGGTCATCCCCACGTCCTCTGCTGCTGACAGCGGGGGCACCCCAGCAAAGCCGAACCGGCGCGCGGGCACAGGCCTCAACGGCATGCTCCTGCCCGAGCTGAAGACGCTTGCCTCCAGCCTCGGCATCAAGGGCACTACCGGTATGCGCAAAAGCCAGCTGGTCGAGGCCATCGCGGCCACCCAGTCCGGCGGCGCCCGCCCATCCACACCGAGTCGACGCTCGGCAGCCAAGCCGGCTGCCGCCGATTCGGCCCCCACCGAGTCGGCCGTGACCGAGCGCGTGACCGCGGGGCCGAGCTCTGCCGAGCCAACCGCTGCCGAGCCGAGTTCCGCAGCGCCGACCAGCCGCGCTGAGCGCGGCCCGCGCACCGACCGCGCCGAGCGTGCTCCGCGCGACGACCGTCCCGCACGCGACGATCGCGGTCCGCGACGACCGTCCGCACGAGTCGCGGTCCGCGCGACGATCGCGGTCCGCGCGACGACCGGGGCGATCGCGCCGCCTCCGGCGGTCAGCAGAACCAGCGTCCGGGCCAGCGTGACGACCGCAACGATCGCGGTCCGCGCGACGACGACGACTTCGACGGCGACCGCGGCGGCCGTCGCCGCCGTCGCGGCCGGGACCGCTACCGTGACCGCAACGACCGCCGACCCGGCGGTCGTGGCCCCGGCGGCATGAACGACGTCGACCCGGTGATCTCCGAGGACGACGTGCTCGTGCCGGTCGCTGGCATCCTCGACATCCGCGACAACTACGGCTTCGTCCGGACCAGCGGCTACCTGCCCGGGCCGAACGACGTCTACGTCTCGCTCAACCAGGTCCGCAAGTCCGGGCTGCGCAAGGGCGACGCGATCACTGGCGTCGTGCGCCAGCCACGTGAGGGCGAGCGGCGCGAGAAGTTCAACCCGCTGGTCCGCCTCGACACCGTCAACGGAATGGACCCCGAGAAGGCCCGCGGCCGGATCGACTTCTCGAAGTTGACCCCGCTCTACCCGAACGAGCGGCTCCGGCTCGAGGGCGAGCCGAACCACCTCACGACACGGGTCATCGACCTAGTCGCGCCGATCGGCAAGGGCCAGCGCGGCCTCATCGTCTCCCCGCCGAAGGCCGGCAAGACGATGGTGCTGCAGGCCATCGCCAACGCGATCACCCGCAACAACCCCGAATGCCACCTCATGGTCGTGCTCGTCGACGAGCGACCCGAGGAAGTCACCGACATGCAGCGCACGGTCAAGGGTGAGGTCATCGCCTCGACCTTCGACCGACCAGCCGACGACCACACCACGGTCGCCGAGCTCGCGATCGAGCGGGCCAAGCGGCTGGTCGAGCTCGGCCACGACGTGGTCGTCCTGCTCGACTCGATGACCCGGCTCGGCCGCGCGTACAACCTGGCGGCGCCGGCTTCCGGCCGAATCCTGTCCGGTGGTGTCGACTCCAGCGCGCTGTACCCGCCGAAGCGGTTCTTCGGTGCGGCGCGCAACATCGAGGACGGCGGGTCCCTGACGATCCTGGCGACCGCACTCGTCGAGACCGGTTCGAAGATGGACGAGGTGATCTTCGAGGAGTTCAAGGGCACCGGCAACATGGAGCTCAAGCTCGACCGGCGGCTGTCCGACAAGCGGATCTTCCCGGCCGTCGACGTCGACGCCTCCGGCACCCGCAAGGAGGAGATCCTGCTGGCGGCCGACGAGCTCAAGGTCGTCTGGAAGCTGCGTCGGGTGCTGCACGCGCTGGATTCTCAGCAGGCGATCGAGTTGCTGCTCGACAAGCTGAAGAAGACCAAGGGCAACGTCGAGTTCCTCATGCAGGTGCAGGCCACCTCCGGTCTGCCGGCCGGCGACGAGGACTAGCGGAACAACCAGGAGCGTCCGCGCGTTTGGTTGCGTGCCGCACTCCCTGGCACACTCGTCAGTCGGTCCGGTTCACGGCGGTGCCACGCGAAGTCGTGGAACAGCACCACCGACCCGGCGCCACCAGACCCGAGGAGAAACCCCATGAAGCCCGACATCCACCCCGAGTACGTGGAGACCACGGTCACCTGTAGCTGTGGCAACACGTTCAAGACGCGGAGCACCGCGAAGAACGGCGTGATCCACGCCGACGTGTGCTCGGCCTGCCACCCGTTCTACACCGGCCGGCAGAAGATCCTGGACACCGGTGGCCGCGTGGCCCGCTTCGAGCAGCGCTTCGGCAAGAAGGCCAGCAAGGAAGACAGCAAGGAAGGCAGCAAGGAAAGCACAGGCTCCAAGTAGCTTCCCCGACGGCGTCGGTCGCCGGACTCGACTGGGTTCCCAGCGGTCCGCGGCCGGCGCCGTTGCCATTCCAGTCCTCGTCGCCAAACCGACCCCCTCCGTGATCATGCACAAGCCTCCGCGCCGGAGTTTCTTGCATGATCACGGGGAGGGTGAGTGAGCAGGAGTGCCCGTGTTCGAGCAGATGGAAGCCCTCGTCGAGGAGCGGTCCGTGCTCGAGCGCCGGCTCGCCGACCCGAGCGTGCACGCCGACCAGACCCAGGCCCGCCGGCTCGGTCGCCGGTATGCCGAGCTCGGCCCGGTCGTGGCCGCATACGCAGCCTGGAAGCAAGCCACCGACGACCTCGCCACGGCCCGCGAGCTGGCTGGTGAGGACCCGACGTTCAAGGCCGAAGCGGCCGAGCTCGAAGCCGCGCTCCCCGATCTCGAGGAGCGGCTGCGAGTCCTGCTCGTCCCGCGGGACCCGGACGACGACCGCGATGTGATCCTCGAGGTCAAGGCCGGCGAGGGCGGCGAGGAGTCCGCGCTGTTCGCCGGCGACCTGCTGCGGATGTACCTGCGCTACGCCGAACGGCGCGGCTGGAAGACCGAGGTCATCGACGAGACCGAGTCCGACCTCGGCGGCTACAAGGATGTGGCCGTCGCCATCAAGGCGCGCGGCACCCCCGAGCCGGGCGACGCGCCGTGGGCCCGGCTGAAGTTCGAGGGCGGCGTGCATCGCGTGCAGCGGGTGCCGGCCACCGAGTCGCAAGGCCGCATCCACACCTCGGCCGCCGGGGTGCTGGTCCTGCCGGAGGCCGAGGAGGTCGACGTCACCATCGACCCCAACGACTTGCGGATCGACGTCTACCGATCGTCGGGGCCGGGTGGTCAGAGCGTGAACACGACCGACTCCGCGGTCCGCATCACGCATGTGCCGACCGGCATCGTCGTGTCCTGCCAGAACGAGAAGTCGCAGCTGCAGAACAAGGACTCCGCGATGCGGATCTTGCGCGCCCGGCTGCTGGACGCGGCCCGCGCCGAGGCGGACGCCGCCGCGTCGGATGCCCGCAAGTCCCAGGTGCGCACGGTCGACCGTTCGGAGCGGA
The DNA here is from genome assembly GCA_963836025.1 of uncultured Actinomycetota bacterium. Taxonomy (GTDB): domain Bacteria; phylum Actinomycetota; class Actinomycetes; order JBEVHX01; family JBEVHX01; genus JBEVHX01. The sequence goes on along the minus strand of CAWIIE010000009.1, from coordinate 233,225 downwards.
TCCGGACCTACAACTATCCGGAGAACCGGATCAGCGACCACCGCGTCGGGTTCAAGGCGTACAACCTCGACCAGGTACTCGACGGCGAGCTCGACCCCGTCGTGCAGGCGTGCGTCGACGCCGATCTCGCCGACCGGCTCGCCGCCGCGACATGACCGTTGGCCCGCTCGTGCCGACCAGGACAGCGCTCGACGACGCGGCGGCTCGGCTCGCAGCGGCCGGCGTGCCGTCGCCGCGCTTCGACGCGGAGGAGCTCGCGGCCTACCTGCTGGGCACTGACCGCTCCGGCCTGGTCACGGCCGGCGCCCTCGACGGCGCCGCATACGACCGGCTGGTCGCGCGGCGCGCGGCCAGGGAGCCGTTGCAGCACATCACCGGGGTCGCGCACTTCCGCTACCTCACGCTGGCGGTCGGGCGCGGGGTGTTCATCCCACGCCCGGAGACCGAGTCCGTCGTCGGCTACGCGATCGACTGGCTGCACCCGCGCACGTTGCCGGCTCCGGTATGCGTCGACCTGTGCGCCGGCTCGGGGGCGATCGCGGCCGCGCTGACCACCGAGGTCGAGGGCAGCGTCGTGCACGCCGTCGAGCTGTCGGCCGACGCGCTGCCGTGGCTGCGCCGCAACGTCGAGCCGCTCGGGGTCACGGTGCACCACGCCGACGTCGCCAACGCGTTGACCGGGCTGGATGGCCGCGTCGACGTCGTGGTCTGCAACCCGCCGTACATCCCCGACGATGCCGTGCCCCGTGACCCGGAGGTGGTCGACCACGACCCGGCGCTCGCGCTGTGGGGCGGCCCGGACGGCCTCGACGTCGTGCGCGTCGTCGAGCGCACCGCCGCGCGGCTGCTCCGGCCGGGCGGGCTCGTGGTCATCGAGCACGCGGACGTCCAGGGCGAGACCGTTCCCGCTCTCCTCAGCGCCGCCGGCGACTGGCAGGACGTGCACGACCACGCGGACCTCACCGGCCTGCCCCGGTACACGAGCGCCTTACGCTCCGTCCGGTGAGCGCCCTCTACGACTGCGCGGACCCACAGCAGCGGACCACCGGCCTGCAGCGCGCGGTGACCTCGGTGCAGCGGGGCGAGCTGGTCGTGCTGCCGACCGACACCGTGTACGGCGTCGGCGCGGACGCGTTCGACCACAGCGCGGTCGAGGCGCTGCTGGCCGCGAAGGGCCGCGGTCGGGACATGCCGGTCCCGGTCCTGATCGGCTCGGTGCGCACCGTCGAAGGCCTCGCGTCGCGGTTGACCAAGCCGGCGCGTGACCTGATGGAGGCGTTCTGGCCGGGCGCGCTCACGGTGGTCGTGCGCCAGCCACGCATCGCTTGCCTGGGACCTGGGGGACACCGCCGGCACGGTCGCGGTCCGGATGCCGCTGCACCCGGTGGCCATCGAGCTGCTGCGCCAGACCGGACCGATGGCGGTGTCGAGCGCGAACCGCTCCGGCGAGCCGCCGGCGACCACGGCGGCGGCGGCGCAGGCGCAGCTCGGCGAGGCGGTCTCGGTCTACCTCGACGGCGGGCCGTGTGCGGCCGCGGTGCCCTCGACCATCGTCGACCTCAGTGGCGAGGTGCCGGTCATGCTGCGCGCCGGCGCGCTCGACCTCGACGAGCTGCGGACGGTGCTGCCGGACCTGCAGGTCGCACCCTGATGACGCTTCACCGTGCTGCACATCTGCCTGGGCAACATCTGCCGCTCGCCGATGGCCGAGCGCTCCTTCGTCACGAGCTCGAGCGCCGGTTCGGCCCCGCGGCAGCGGGGTGGTCGTCACAGCGCGGGCACGTACTCGGGCAATGCTGGAGATCCGATGAACCGTCCGGCCGCGGCCGCCCTCGCCCGGCGTGGCGTCGATGCCGACGGCTTCACCGCCCGCGGACTCGAGCCCTGGATGCTGGCTGAGGCCGACCTCGTGCTGACGGCCACGAGCGACCAGGCGCGGCGCGGTGGCCGCGTTCGACCCGGACACGGGTCCGCGCACCTTCACCCTGCGGGAGCTCGCCGCGCTGGCCGCTGACGTCGGCGACCTCGAGGGCGACGGTCGTGGAACCGCGCTCGCGGCGCCTGGTGCGCTGCCGCCGACGCGGTGCGGCATCAGAGTCGGCGCGACTGGCCGGTGACCTGGACATCGCCGACCCGTACGGCGAGCCTGACCAGGTTTTCGACGCGACGGCCCGCGAGATCTTCGTGGCGATCACGGACATCCTCGACGTGCTCGGCTGACCGCCAATGTGGACGTTGGCGGGGCTGGGACCGTGTCCGACCCGGCCAACGTCCACATTCGCGAGGGGGTTCTAGGATCACGAACGACCCCGAGTACTTGACCCGAGGAGCGACTCATGTCCGATGTGCCCTTCTGGGGTCCCGACTTTGCCTCCCTCCAAGCCGAGGACCCGGAGATCGCCGACGTGCTGCTCGGCGAGCTGGAGCGGCTGCGCGGCGGCCTGCAGCTGATCGCCAGCGAGAACTTCACCTCGCCCGCGGTCCTGGCCGCACTCGGCAGCACGCTGTCGAACAAGTACGCCGAGGGCTATCCCGGCCGGCGCTACTACGGCGGCTGCGCCGAGGTCGACAAGGCCGAGCTGATCGCGCATCGACCGCGCCAAGCAGCTGTTCGGCGCCGAGCACGCCAACATCCAGCCGCACTCCGGCGCCAGCGCGAACCTCGCCGCCTACGCCGCCTTCCTGCCGCCCGGCGACACGGTGCTCGCGATGTCGCTGCCGCACGGCGGCCACCTCACGCACGGCTCGAAGGTCAACTTCTCCGGCACGCTGGTTCAGCACCGTCTCCTACGGCGTGCGCGAGGACGACGAGCTCATCGACTACGACCAGGTGCGCGTCCTCGCCCTCGAGCACCAGCCGAAGATGATCATCTGCGGCGCGACCGCCTACCCCCGGCTCATCGACTTCGCGGCGTTCCGGTCGATCGCCGACGAGGTCGGCGCCATCCTCATGGTCGACGCGGCGCACTTCATCGGCCTGGTCGCCGGCGGCGCGATCCCCAGCCCGGTGCCGTACGCCGACGTGGTCTGCTTCACCACGCACAAGGTCCTGCGTGGCCCGCGCGGCGGCATGATCGTGTGCCGCGAGGAGCACGCCGACGAAGATCGACAAGGCGGTGTTCCCGTTCCCCCAGGGCGGTCCGCTGATGCACGCCGTCGCCGCGAAGGCAGTCGCGCTGAAGGAGTGCCTGCAGCCGGAGCTACCAGTCGTACGCGCGTCAGGTCATCGCGAACGCCCAGGCGCTGGCGGACGGGCTGGCCGCCGAGGGGATGCGGCCGGTCAGCGGCGGCACGGACACCCATCTCGCGCTGATCGACCTGCGCGGCGTCGGGGTGACCGGCGCCGAGGCCGAGACCCGCTGCGACGCCGCGCGGATCACGCTGAACAAGAACGCCATCCCGTACGACCCGCAACCCGCCGATGATCGCTCCGGGCATCCGGGTCGGCACGCCTGCGGTCACCACCCAGGGCATGACCGAGACGGACATGAAGGAGATCGCTGGCTGATCGGCCGGGCGGTGCGCGACGCGACGGGACGGCGGCCGGCGAGGTCGCGGCAGCGGTCGACGCCCTGGTGGCCAAGCACCCGGCGTACGCGCGCTGACGTCGGCCGCGCCCACAACCACCGGCCGACCGAGCCCGGGACGTGCGGGAGTACCTGCTCACGCTGCTCGTCGCCGCATCGGCCACCTACCTGACCGTCGGGTTGGTGCGCCGGTTCGCGATGCGCCATCGCGTGCTGGCCGAGATCCGCGACCGCGACGTGCACTCGGTGCCGACCCCGCGACTCGGCGGGGTCGCGATGTTCGTCGGGTTCGCCGCCGCGCTGACGGTGGCGAGCCAGCTGCCCGTTTCTGTCCCGCACCTTTCAGGGTGAGCCGGTCGCGCTGCTGCTCGGCGGCTCGCTGATCTGCGCTGCTCGGCGTGGCGGACGACATCTGGGGGCTGGACGCGCTCACCAAGCTGGCCGGACAGGTGGTGGCGGCCGGCGTGATGGCGCTGCAGGGCGTGCAGCTGCTCGTGGCTGCCGCTGCCCGGCGCAGACGCTCGTCCTCGGACCCGATCACCGGCCCGCTGCTGACGATCCTCGTCGTCGTGGTCACGATGAACGCAGTCAACTTCGTCGACGGGCTCGACGGCCTGGCCGCCGGCATGGTCGGCATCGCGGCGGCGGCGTTCTTCACCTACTCCTATGCGCTCTCGGTCGAGAACGGCATCGACCGGGCGACCACCGCCTCGTTGGTGACGGCGGTGCTCGCGGGGATGTGCGTCGGGTTCCTGCCGCACAACATCTACCCGGCGCGCATCTTCATGGGCGACTCCGGCTCGATGCTCATCGGCCTGCTGCTGGCCGCCTCGACCATCACGCTGACCGGCCGGGTCGGGCCGGAGTCGGTCACCGACATCTACCTGGTCCCGGCACTGGTTCCGTTGCTGCTGCCGTTCGCCATCCTGGCGGTGCCGTTCCTCGACCTGCTGCCTGGCCGTCGTACGCCGCACCCGGTCGCGCCGCTCGCCGTTCGCGCCGGACAAGCAGCACCTGCATCACCGACTGCTGGAAATCGGGCATTCGCACCGCCGCGCCGTGCTGGTGATGTGGGTGTGGTCGGCGCTGATCGCATTCGGCACGGTCGGCCTCGCGCTGACCCAGGCCCCGGTCGCGCTGGGCGTGCTCGGGATCGCGGCGATCGCGGCGGTTGCGTTCGTCGCCCTGCCTGCCTGGGGTCGTACGGACGGTCGGGCAGAGGGTCGGGCAGAGGGTCGCGGGGGCCCAGGATCCGCCGTCTAGAACTCCTGATCATCGCTGGTAGGTTGTGGGCACCCGACAGCGAAGTCGCGACGACCGCAGGCAGGTTGGATGAACAGCAACGACGCCGCCGTCCTCCGCGGTGCGGCCATTCCGACGCTGGTTGCGGGTGTCATCACCTCCGTGGTCGCCTTCTTCGTCGGCGGCACGGACGCGCTTGTCGGTGCTGTTCTCGGGACGGTCGTGGTGCTCGTCTTCTGTGGCGTCGGGCTCTACGTCATCATGAGCGTTCGCGGCCGCAACGCATACGCGCTCATGAACACCGCGCTGCTGACCTATTTGGTCAAGATCCTCGCGCTGGCCGGCCTGCTGGTCGCGCTCAACGGCACGACCGCCTTCGACACGAAGGCGTTCGGCTGGTCGATCCTGGTCGGCGTTCTGGTCTGGACGGCGGCGGAGGTCCGCGCCTTCAACCGGCTGCAGATCTTCTACGTCGAACCGGACTCGACCCGTGATGTTGCGTCCGGGTCGGGCCCGGACCACACCGGTCAGGCATGAGCATGAGCTCGTTCGAGAACCGTTTGAATCGCTCTCGTCGGGCCGCCGATCTTCCGCCCACGCTTCGCCATTCCGGGGTGCTGCCGGCTGATAGCGTTCGGCGCGCGCAGCACGACGACAGTGGCGTCATCTCGGCGACGGACTCGGCAGCCCGAGGCCTGGAAGGGGATCGCCAGGTCGGCGAGCTGGCGTGGTCGATGTTCGGCTCGGTCGCCGCCGGGATCTTGTTGTACGGCGTCATCGGGTGGTTGCTCGACCGCTGGTTGGGATTCGACGCACTGTTCCTGCCGATCGGCGTGCTGGTCGGTGCCGGCCTCGGGACGTACATGGTGTTCGTCCGCTCGAGCCAGTCCGCCGCGCCGGCATCGACGGCGCCGCCCGGACCGAGCCGCTGAGGAGGACCTCGAAGACATGGGAGCAGATGTGTCGACGATCTCGACGATCTCCGCCTTTGACCCGTCCTGCCACCTCGGCTCTGGCTGCGGCTTCCCTGCTCCGACGACCGAGATCTTCTTCCTCGAACCGCTCGCCGAGTTCACCGTGCTGGGTCTGGACGTCACGATCACCAAGCAGATCGCCCTGCTCCTCGGCTCGGCACTGGTCGTCATCGCGTTCAGCTGGTATGCCTTCCGCCGACCTCAGCTGGTGCCCAGGGGCGCGCAGAACGTCGGCGAGTACGGCTACCTGTTCATCCGGGACGGCATCGCCCGCGACATCATCGGCAAGAAGGAGGGCGACAAGTTCGTCCCGCTGCTGTTCACGGCCTTCTTCTTCATCTGGCTGCTGAACTTCCTCGGCATCCTGCCGTTCGCCCAGATCCCGGCGACCTCGACGTTCGCCATCCCGGTGGCGTTCGCGCTGATCGTCTACTTCACCTGGGTGCCGCTCGGCATCATGCGTCAGGGCTTCGTCGGGTTCTTCAAGAACATCATGTTCCCGCCGGGACTGCCGACCGGCCTGTACTTCCTGCTCGCGCCGATCGAGTTCCTCTCGAACATCATCGTCCGACCGTTCACGCACGCGATCCGTCTGTTTGCCAACATGTTCGCCGGCCACCTGCTGATCACGACGTTCAGCGTCGCCACCTTCTACCTGCTCTCGTGGAGCATCATCGGCCTCATCGGCTCGGCGGCGTCGTTCGTCGTCACCATCGGCTTGACCGGGTTCGAGGTCCTGATCCAGGGCCTGCAGGCCTACATCTTCACCCTGCTGACCGCCGTCTACATCTCCGGCGCACTCGAAGCGGAACACTGATCGTCAACAAGCACTGACCACATCAAGCGACAAGGGACACACGAGAACTGACCACCGCACCACCCGCAGACCCGGTGCCACCACCGGGCCGACCCAGAAGGAAGCGCGATGGAACTCCTCGCACAGGTCACCGGCTCGCTCGGCTCGATCGGCTATGGCCTCGCCGCCATCGGCCCGGGCATCGGGGTGGGCATCATCTTCGGTCAGGGCGTGCAAGCGATCGCGCGCCAGCCCGAGGCATACGGCGTGATCCGGCAGAACATGCTGCTCGGGTTCGCGCTGGCCGAGGCGCTGGCCCTGATCGGTTTCGTCGCGCCGTTCGTCTTCGGCACCTGATCCCCGCCCAGCCGACCGACAGCCGGTTCGACGAAGGACAGCCATGTATGCCCTGACCCTGTTCGCCGCCGTTGAGGAAGAGCACGAGGAGGGCCCCAGCGTCCTCCAGGTCCCGCTGGACGAGCTGATCATCGGGACGATCGCGTTCCTCGTCATCTTGTGGGTGCTGAGCAAGTTCGTCTTCCCCGGGCTGCGCAAGACCCTCGATGCCCGCACCGACGCAATCGAGGGCGGCCTCGAGCGGGCGGCCGCGGCGGAGGCCGAAGCGCAGCAGAAGCTCGCGGAGTACCGCGGGCGGCTCGCGAACGCGAACATGGAGGCCGCCGAGATCCGCACCCAGGCGCAGGCCGAGCGGGCCGCGATCATCGAGCAGGCTCGCTCCGAGGCGCAGCAGGCCGCTGCCCTGGTGACCGAGCGCGCGCAGGCCTCCCTGGCCGCCGACGCCGCTACCGCCAAGTCGGAGCTGTCCCGCGAGGTCGGCCGGATCGCATACGGCCTGGCCGAGAAGGTGGTCGGGGAGTCGCTGACCGAGGACGAGCGGGCCAAGCGGGTCATCGACCGGTTCATCGAGGAGCTCGAGTCCGCGGCGCCGGCTGGTGGCCCGGGGGGCCCGTCGACATGATCGGGTCCAGCCGCGGGTCGCTCGAGCAGGTGCAGCGGCCAGCTCGATGCCAGGGTTGACGACCCCGACTACTGGAAGCTGCCCGGTGAGCTGCGGGCGGTCTCGACGCTGGTGGGTCGGCAGAGCCAGCTGCGCGGCGCCCTGGCGGACAGCGGCACGCGACCGGAGGCGCGCGCGCGGATCGTCGCCAACCTGCTCGGCGGCAAGGTCAGCGACCTGGCGATCCAGGTGGTGTCCGAGGTGGTTTCGCTGCGGTGGTCCGAGCCGCGGGACATGGTGGACGCCCTCGAGATGCTCGGCACCCAAGCAGCCTTCACGATCGCCGAGCGCGAGGGCCGGCTGGACCAGATCGAGAACGAGCTGTTCGCCTTCAGCCGGGCCTACGACGCCTCGCCTCGGCTGCAGTTGACCCTCACCGACACCGGTCTGCCGGCAGAACAGAAGGTCGCGGTCGTGCATGGCCTGCTGGACGGGCGGGTCCAGCAGGAGACCCTGCAGGCGTTGGAGCACGTGGTCGCTGACCCGCGGGGGCGGCGGCTGGAGAACGCCGTCGAGGACCTGGTCGAGATGGCCGCCGTCCGACGGCAGAGCCTGGCCGGCGTCGCGACCGTGTCCCGGTCGCTGGAGCCGGAGCAGCGACAGCGACTCACGGATGCGCTGGCGCGCATCTACGGTCGTGGCGTGAACCTGCAAGAGGTCGTCGACCCCCAGGTGGTCGGCGGCATTCGGGTCCAGGTGGGCGACGAGGTCTTCGACGGCACCGTCATCCACCGCCTCGAGCAGGTCCGGCGACGGATCGGCTAGCAGTGCTGATGACACCAGACGAGCGAAAGAGCAGGAGCACATGACTGAGCTGACGATCCGGCCGGAGGAGATCCGGGAGGCGATCGAGCGCAACGTCGCCACATACACGCCGGAGACCGCCCGCGAGGAGGTCGGACGCGTCGTCGAGACCGGTGACGGCATCGCACGCGTCGAGGGCCTGCACTCGGCGATGACCAACGAGCTGCTCGAGTTCGAGAACGGCCTGCTCGGCATCGCGCTGAACCTGGACGTGCGCGAGATCGGCGTGGTGCTGCTCGGCGACGGGTCGCTGATCGAGGAGGGCCAGGCCGTCCGCCGGACCGGCGAGATCCTGTCGGTGCCCGTCGGTGATGGCTTCCTCGGCCGGGTGGTCGACCCGGTCGGGACCCCGATCGACGGCCTGGGTGAGATCACCTCGGACGAGCGCCGGATCCTCGAGCTGCAGGCCCCAACCGTGGTCCAGCGGCAGCCGGTGAAGGAGCCGCTCGAGACCGGCATCAAGGCCATCGACGCGATGACCGCGATCGGTCGCGGCCAGCGCCAGCTGATCATCGGCGACCGGCAGACCGGCAAGACCGCCGTCTGCCTGGACGCGATCATCAACCAGCGGGAGAACTGGAAGAGCGGCGACCCCAAGAAGCAGGTCAAGTGCATCTACGTCGCGATCGGGCAGAAGGGCTCGACCATCGCGGCGGTCAAGGGTGCGCTCGAGGAGTCCGGCGCGCTGGAGTACACGACGATCGTGGCCGCCCCGGCGTCCGACCCGGCCGGCTTCAAGTACCTCGCGCCGTACACCGGCTCGGCCATCGGCCAGCACTGGATGTATGCCGGCCAGCACGTGCTCATCGTCTTCGACGACCTGAGCAAGCAGGCGGAGGCATACCGCGCGGTGTCGCTGCTGCTGCGACGTCCGCCGGGCCGCGAGGCATACCCGGGTGACGTCTTCTACCTGCACTCGCGGCTGCTCGAACGCTGCGCGAAGCTCTCCGACGAACTCGGTGGCGGTTCGATGACCGGACTGCCGATCATCGAGACCAAGGCCAACGACGTGTCGGCCTACATCCCGACCAACGTCATCTCGATCACCGACGGCCAGTGCTTCCTGGAGTCGGACCTGTTCAACTCCGGCGTCCGGCCGGCGATCAACGTCGGCATCTCGGTGTCCCGGGTCGGTGGCTCCGCGCAGCCGAAGGCGATGAAGAAGGTCGCCGGCCGGCTGCGGCTGGACCTGGCGCAGTTCCGCGAGCTGGAGGCGTTCGCCGCGTTCGGCTCCGACTTGGACGCCGCGTCGAAGGCGCAGATCGAGCGCGGGTCGGCGCTGGTGGAGCTGCTCAAGCAGCCGCAGTACTCGCCGTTCCCGATGGAGCACGCGGTGGTGTCGGTGTGGGCCGGCACGACCGGCAAGCTCGACGAGGTCCCCGTGGAGGACATCCGGCGGTTCGAGAAGGAGTTCCTGGGCTTCCTGAAGTCCGACAAGAGCGCGATCCTCGACGCGATCCGCGAGACCAAGGACCTCTCCGACGACACCGTCAAGACCCTCGAGGACGCGATCAACACCTTCAAGGGCCGCTTCACCACCTCCGAGGGCAACCTGCTCGTCAACGAGGAGCCGGTGGAGGCGCTGGAGGAAGAAGAGGTCGAGCAGACCACGATCACCAAGCGCGTCCGGGCCTGACCGATGGGTGCCCAGCTCCGGGTCTACCGACGACGGATCCGCTCCGTCCAGGCGACCAAGAAGATCACCAAGGCGATGGAGCTCATCGCGGCGGCCCGCATCGTCAAGGCCCAGCAACGGGTGGAGGCGGCACGGCCGTACACCCGAGAGCTCATCCGCGCGATCTCGGAGGCGGCTTCGAGCGGCGACGCCAAGCACCCGCTCACCAACCTGACCTCGCGGCTGCAGGAGCGCGCCGCGATCCTGGTGATCGCCGCGGACCGCGGGCTCGCCGGCGCATACTCCTCGAACGCCATCCGCGAGGGCGAGGCGCTGTCCGCCCTGCTGCACGAACGCAACATGGAGGTCGTCCCGTTCCTCGTCGGTCGCAAGGCGGTGTCGTTCTACCGTTCCGTACACCGCGAGATCGCCGGCGAGTGGACCGGCATCACCGACCAGCCGACCTACGACAACGCCAAGGAGATCGCCAAGGCGCTGCTGGAGCGGTTCCTCCAGAAGACGGAGGAGGGCGGGGTCGACGAGATCCACATCGTCTACACGCACTTCGTGTCGATGGTGTCGCAGCGCGCGACGGTCCGACGAATCCTGCCGCTGGAGGTCGTCGAGGAGATCATCCAGTCCGAAGAGGAGGGCGGCGCCGGGGTGCAGCCGCTGTACGAGTTCGAGCCGTCGGCGGAGGCGGTGCTGGACGCGTTGCTCCCCAGGTACATCGAGAACATCGTCTGGGCGGCCTTGTTGATGTCGTCTGCTTCGGAGCACGCAGCGCGTCGTCGGGCCATGAAGTCCGCGACCGACAACGCGGAAGAGCTCATCAAGACCCTGACCCGGCAGGCCAACCAGGCCAGGCAGGCCGAGATCACCCAAGAAATCAGCGAGATCGTCGGCGGGGCGGACGCCCTCGCCGCCGCCACTGCAGGGAGTGAGTGAACGACCATGACCGCCACAACTGAGACCACGCCGGCCGCGGCGAGCGACGGTGCGGGGGTCGGTCGCGTCGCCCGGGTCACCGGCCCTGTCGTCGACGTCGAGTTCCCCGTCGAGTCGATGCCGGCGCTGTACAACGCGCTCACCGTCGACGTCACCCTCGGCGAGGCGGAGCAGTACGAGGGAGATGTCGAGAAGCGCACGCTCACCCTCGAAGTCGCGCAGCACATCGGCGACAACCTGGTGCGCGCGATCTCGATGCAGCCCACCGACGGCCTGGTCCGCGGCGCGCATGTCACCGACTCGGGCGAGGCGATCTCCGTCCCGGTCGGCGACGTCACCAAGGGCCATGTCTGGAACACCCTCGGCAAGCCGATGGACGTTCCGGAGTCGTCGTTGCAGATCACCGAGCGCTGGCCGATCCACCGGCAGGCGCCGCCCTTTGACCAGCTCGAGTCCAAGACCGAGGTCTTCACCAGCGGGATCAAGGTCATCGACCTGCTGACCCCGTACGTCCAGGGCGGCAAGATCGGCCTGTTCGGCGGCGCTGGCGTCGGCAAGACGGTGCTCATCCAGGAGATGATCCGTCGGGTCGCCAAGAACTTCGGTGGTGTGTCGGTGTTCGCCGGCGTGGGCGAGCGCACCCGCGAGGGCAACGACCTCTTCCTCGAGATGACCGAGTCCGGCGTCATCGAGGACACCGCGCTGGTCTTCGGTCAGATGGACGAGCCGCCCGGCACCCGGCTGCGCGTTGCGCTGTCTGCGCTGACGATGGCGGAGTACTTCCGTGACGTGCAGAAGCAGGACGTGCTGCTGTTCATCGACAACATCTTCCGCTTCACCCAGGCCGGTTCCGAGGTGTCGACGCTGCTCGGTCGTATGCCGTCCGCGGTCGGCTACCAGCCGACGCTGGCCGACGAGATGGGCCAGCTGCAGGAGCGGATCACCTCGACCCGAGGCAACTCGATCACCTCGCTGCAGGCGATCTATGTGCCCGCCGACGACCTGACCGACCCCGCGCCGGCCACGACGTTCGCGCACCTGGACGCGACCACGACGCTGTCCCGCCCGATCTCCGAGCTCGGCATCTACCCGGCCGTGGACCCGCTCGACTCCACCTCGCGCATCCTCGACCCGCGCTACATCGGCGAGGACCACTACCGGGTCGCGCAGCGGGTCAAGGAGATCCTGCAGCGCTACAAGGACCTCCAGGACATCATCGCGATCCTCGGCATCGACGAGCTGTCCGAGGAGGACAAGATCCTGGTCGGCCGGGCACGCCGGGTGCAGCGGTTCCTCTCGCAGAACCTGTTCGTCGCTGAGGCGTTCACCGGCCAGGAGGGCTCGTTCGTCTCCGTCGACGAGACGATCGCGTCCTTCAAGGCGCTCACCGAGGGCGAGTACGACCACCTGCCCGAGCAGGCGTTCTTCTTGTGCGGCGGCATCGAGGACGTCGAGGCCAACGCCAAGAAGCTGGCCAGCTGATGTCGGATCGGACGACTGATGGCTGAGCTCCAGGTCCGCATCGTCGCGGTCGACCACGAGGTCTGGTCCGGCGACGCGTCCGTCGTCGTCGCCAAGACGGTCGAGGGCGAGATCGGCATCCTGCCTGGACACGAGCCGGTTCTCGGCTTGCTCGTCGACGGCGCCGTGCGTCTCAAGCCGCTCGAGGGCGACGAGATCGTGGCGGCCGTGCACGGTGGTTTCCTGTCGGTGGAGAAGAACGTCGTGTCGGTGCTCGCCGAGACGGCCGAGCTCGCGACCGACATCGATGTCGCCCGCGCACAGGAGTTCCTTGACCGGCTGAAGGCAGAGGGCGGGGACACCCCCGAGGTGGAGGCGGCGATCCGCCGGCAGGAGTCCCGGCTCAAGATCGCCGTCCACCCGACGCCGCACGCGCACTAGCCCGGCCCGGGGCAGCGGATGGCGGTGGTTCTGGAGCTGCTGCTCATCCTGCTGGTCCTCGTCGTGCTAGCCGTTGCGCTGGTGGTTGTGCGGAGTCGAGTGCTGCGCGCTCGCGGTGCCACCTTCGACTGCGCGTTGCGCCGCCCTCGCGGCTGGTCGCTCGGCCGGGCGCGGTATGCGGGTGACCAGTTGGACTGGTTCTCACTGGTCGGCGTCACCCTGCGCCCCGGGTATGCGCTGTCCCGGCGCAACGTTGTGGCGTTGGGGCAACGGCCGGCCGCCGGGCCGGAGTGCGGCCACCTTGATGCCGGGCGCATACGTGGTCGAATGCTTGGACAGCGGCGTGCGAGTGGACCTGGCGATGAGTCACTCGGCGGTGACCGGGTTCCTGTCGTGGCTCGAGGCGGCGCCGCCGGGCGCGCACATGGGCCGCGACGTCGCCTAGCCCCGGGCAGCGGTATCAGTCGTGATACCGTGGGAGCCGTGGCTATGACACTGCGTCTCTCCGATGAAGAAGCCCAGGCGCTGCGTCGGCGCGCCGAGTTGGAGGGCCGTTCCATGCAAGACGTGGCCCGCGAAGCAGTGCGCGCGTACATCGAGCGGGAGAGCCGGCGGGAGCTGCTTGACCGCGTTCTGGACGAGGAGCTCCCTCGGTTCGCAGAAGCGCTCGAGCGCCTCGGCCGTTGATCTTCCTCAGTCTCGACGAACTGCTGCACGTCGCCGAGCGAACCCTTGGGTTCAAGCCCGATGTGCGGGACTACGGACTGCTCGAGGCGGCGCTGGCGCGCCCGCAGGCCACCGTCTTTGGCAAGGATGCGTACCCCGGCGTGCACGACAAGGCCGCGGCCCTACTGCACTCCTTGGCCCGGAATCACGCGCTGGTCGACGGTAACAAGCGCCTCGCCCTGGCTGGAACCATTGCCTTCTACGGCATGAATGGGTGGCGGCTGATGCTGTCGAACGATCGAGCGTACGACCTCGTGATCGACGTCGCCGCAGGCAAACTCGACGATGTGCCGGGCATCGCGGCCGTTCTTATCCGCGTAACCAAGCGGCGGCGTTAGCGACGTCAGGGCAGCACTCGGCGGGGTGCGACCCCTTCAAGCGAATCAAGACCGCGCTGCGCGCCGAGTTCGACGTGGACGCCTGGGGAGTCGCTGCACGCAAGTCAGTCGCGACCATTCGACCCGCCCGAGACTCACAAGATTCGCGGTCAAGGTCATCAACGACTGCGGCGACGAGGCCATGAAGTCTTCGATTTGTGAACGTATTGGGTCGGATCGAGGGCGACTTCCGAGCAAGTGTCCACTCGCGCTCCGATCTTGACCGGTATGACGGTGTATGCCCGATCGTGGCGTGGGCGAGTGGACAGTTACTTCGTCCGGCGCCGACGCCCGCGGCGCGGCTTGCATGTCGCCACCATTCGAGTCACTGACCCGCGATACCGACGAGGACCACGCCCTTGCGCTACGTGTGCGACAACTGCGGGGACCGCGGCACCGATGCTCGCGACTGTTCGATCGACGATGTGCAGTGCGAGCAGTGCGGCGAGCCGGTGGTGTCGGACCCAATCAGCGCTGAGGCACTTCCGAGCACAGGACTGGACAACGACGATGGCCGGGTGATCAATGCGATCACCCGGCCATTCTGGGTCGAGCAGGTCAGTCAACAGCCCCGGTCTGGTGCGGACGCCGCGCCAGCAGGAGGCCGAGCACGGCGTATCCGATGATGAGGTACGGCCAACCGTTGCGCGGTGGGCCGGCGCCGGCGCGCGATCTGGCCTAGGCCGCTGTCGTTCCGGGGGCTGGGGCGCTCAATCACCCGACCTCTGCTGACATCGGGTTACGTTGGTGCCCACTCGCACCTCGGGAGTGCCCGTGACGTCTGAAACCGCCCTGCCTTCGGTGCCCGGCAGGACCGCCCGACCGGCGCCGCGCGTGACCAGTCGCCGCATGGTCGCCGTGGCGGCGGCGGCGGTTGTGCTGCTTGGGCTCGCCGCCTGCGACGCGGCGGGGCAGGCGGCGACGGCCGACGACGCCGACAGCGCTGGTCGACAGACATCCACGCCGTCGCCTAAGGATCAGGCGTCGCCGGTCGCGCGCGACGAGCGGCGCGAGTCCTTGGTCCCACCGCCGCCACCCCCGCCGCCACCGCCGCCACCCGCGCCCGAGCTGCCCCGCGGCGGACGAGCGGTCTTCCCGACGTTCCGCCTGGTCGGCTATTGCGGCCTGCCCGGAGCCCCGGCGCTTGGCCGGCTTACCGGCGATCTCGACGCTGCGGCGGCGCAGATCGAGGCCGAGGCGGCGCGGTATGCGGCTGGGCGCGGCGTGCTGCCCGTGTTCGAGCTGATCGCAACGATTGCCCACCGGGGCGCCGGGGCTGACGGCATGTTCCGCGGCCGGGTGAACGACGGGACGATCCAGGCATACCTCGACGCGGCCCGTCGGCACAAAGCCTTGCTGCTGCTCAACATCCAGCCCGGCCGCGCGGACTTCCTGCCCGAGGTGCAGGCCTACGAGAGATGGCTGCGGGAACCGGACGTCGGCGTGGCGCTCGACCCCGAGTGGGCGGTGGAACCAGGCCATGTGCCCGGGGACGTTTTCGGCGTGACAACTGGCGCCGAGCTCGACAGCGTGGCGGCGTACCTGTCTGCACTTGTGGTCGCGGGTAACCTGCCCGAGAAGGTGATGGTCTTTCATCAGGTCGCCCCTCGGGTCGTGCAGGACGCGGCGCTGCTGCAGCCGAAGCCGGGCGTGGTGCTGATCCGCAGCGTCGACGGGATCGGCAGCGCCGCCGCGAAGACCAGGACGTTCAACACCCTGACGGCCGGGCAACCGCCGCACGTGCACGCTGGATTCAAGCTGTTCTACGACGAGGACGCGCAGCGCGGACCGCTCATGACGCCGGAGCAGGTGTTGGCGCTGGCGCCGCAGCCGGAGTACGTGATGTTCGAGTGAGCGAGGCGATCGGGCAACGTCGTTGCGTTTCCGTTCCAATGAGAGACTCTCGCGATGACTGATGCGGATGGTTCGCCCCCCCGACCGGCGCCGCGGGTGCCCACCGCTCTTGTGGTCGTGGTCGCGCTCATCGGCCTGATCGCAACCGCGGCTTTGGTGTTCGCGCTGCTGGCGTTCTTCGAGTCGGAGCCGGAGCCGACCACGACCGAGTCGGTGGAGACCTTCGGGGACTCGTCGATCCCGGTTGATGTTCCGACCGTCGTGACCGAAGAGGACTTGCGGGAGTTCGGTCGTGATTATCCGCCGATCTACTGGGCCGGCCCGCGCGACGACACGCAGTACGAGCTCACGGCTACACAGGCCGGCAACTTCTTCGTCCGCTACCTGCCCGAGGACGCCGAGGTCGGCGACGACTCGAGCGAGTACCTGACCGTGGCCACCTACGCCGTCGTCAACGGCTACCAGTTGTTGGCCGATTCGGCGACGACCGAAGGCGCCACCGCGGTCACGGCCCAGTCCGGCGCGCTCGTTGTCACCAACGCTGACGACGAGCAGCGGGCCTACTTCGCGTTCGAGGGTTCGGACTTCCAAGTCGAGGTCTTCGACCCGGCTCCTGGCGTGGCAGCCGGTCTCGTGGCTGACGGATCGGTGGTCTTGTTGCAATGACCGCACGACCGCGGGCTCACCCGCTGAGTCGGTAGAAGCGGAAGAAGTCGTTGTGGATGGGGAGGATCTGCACGTCGGTGAAGCCGGCGGCGGTCGCATACTCCCTGAGCGTGTCCGGTCGCATGACCGTGCCAGTGGCGGCGGAGGGCTGTTCTGCCATGCCGACCGGCAGGCAGTGGAGCACGCTCGCCGAGTACATGAACCGCTCGACCTCGTCGGCGGGAGCGCTGAACTGCTCACCGACTCGTTCGTCCATGATGACCACAGTTCCGTCGTCGGCCAGGGCGCCCCGAATGGCCGCGAGCACCTCGATCGGCCGTGCCATGTCGTGCAGCGCCTCGAAGATGAAGCCGGCGTCGAACTGTCCGCGCAACTCCGGGTCGGCCGCGTCTGCGAAGCGGAAGCTGACCCGGTCGTCGACTCCGGCCTCTTTGGCGTGGCGACTCGCCGCCTCGATGGATGGTTCGTCGAGATCGATGCCGAGCACACGCACGTCTGGGTATGCGGTCGCCAGCGCGACGCTGGACCAGCCGTAACCGCAGCCGACGTCGAGCACCGCGGCGGCCGGTTGGTTCAGGAGTCGATCGTGCAGGTCGGGCAACCCAGTGGCGATCCATTCCGACGCGAGCGTGCTCGTGAACGCCGGCCGGTTGAAGGCCCCCTGCCCGTCGCGAAGGTACGGGCCGTAGTCACCGAACCGGATACCGGTGCCGGCGCGGTACGCGGCGACCAGCCGCGGCATGACCTCACCGAGCGAGGCGAGCAGGCCGCCGAGCGGTGCCACGTATGCGAGGCTCTGCTCGTCGAGCAGGACCTGGGCGTGCGCCGTTGGCAGCCGGAAGGTTCGGTTGTCCTGCGACAGCGTCACGTCGTCCACATCGATGAGTCCGGCGACCGCCTGCTGTTCGAGCCATTCGCGGGCGTACCGGGGGTCGATTCCGGCGGCATCGGCGAGCGCGGGTGCGGTCGCGCCGCCGTTGCGGGCCAGCGCCGCATACAGCCCGAGCTCCGTGCCCAAGTGGATCGTGAGCAGTTCGAAGGCTGCGACGCTGCCGAGGAACAGCCGACCGACCAGCTCCTCGACCTGAGTTTCGATCTCGCTCATCTCATGCTCCAAACGTTGAAGGGCCAAGACGGGTCCACGCTGCATGGCCCGCGCGCGCGAAGCATGGGGAGATCTCCCTGACTTGCTGGCAGGCGTTCAAGCCACGGCCGACACGCGGACGAGTAGATTCGCGCCGTGGAGCCCGCTGCGCCGGCCCGCGACGAAGCCACCCAGGGACCGTCGCCCCAGCCGGAGGCAGCGACCGTGAGTGCGGACGGCCTTGATGCCGATTCCTGGCAAACCATCGCCGAAGACCGCTGGTGGTCGGGCCGGGTCAACGATGCGATCGCAGCCTGGGAGCACGCCGCGACCACCGCCGCCGACATGGGAGACGCTGCGACGGCGGGACGGCTGTGCGCCTGGATCGCCCGCGAGTATCAGGCACTTGGGAATGCGGCGGCGGCCGCGGGCTGGCTGAGTCGCGCAGAGCTGTACACCGCGGGATCAGCGGATGGTTGGGTCGAGCTGGGCCGAGCCGTCACCGAGACCGACCCGCTGCCTCGGGCCGCGCATGCCGACAGGGCGGTCCAGCTGGCGCGTCAACTCCGCGACCGCGACCTGGAGATCAGCGGACTCACGTGCCTGGGCTTGGCCCACATCCGGTCTGGCCTGTTCGGCGAAGGTCTGGCGTGCTTCGACAACGCCATGGCGCTGGCCACATCAGGCGCGGCCAACCGGCTCAGGACAGTCGGGGAGGCTTGCTGCGACCTCGTTCTGGCCACCGAGCTCACCGGCGATGTGCAGCGTTTCAGCCGCTGGATGAACGTGGTCGAGGAGTTCGTCGAGCGGCGTGGATACCCAGCGGTCATGGGGTTCTGCGCGACCTGCTGTGCGGAGACCGAGGCGATCCAGGGTGACTTCGGCGGCGCTGAGCAGCAGCTTCGCGCCGCAGTCGTGGGGCTGCATGACGGCGGACACGCAGCACGGTGTGTTCCGCCGGCCGCAAAGCTGGCGGAGCTTCTCGTGCTCCAGGGTCGCCTGGAAGAGGCCGAAGCGGTACTCGGTGACGCAGACGACGAGGCAGCGGAAACCCTGCTCGCGCGGGCTCGACTCGCACTCGCCCGCGGCGACTCGGGTGCAGCGGCCACACTCGCCGCCCGGGTCAGCCGGCGGATCGCCGGTGACCTGCTGGTGCGGATCTCGGCCCATGCCGTGCTGACCGAGGCGCGGCTCGCACAGCGGGACATCACCGCGGCGTCCGAGGAGTTGGTCAGGCTGCGCCGCGCGGTCGCGAACACCGCAAGCGCCCGGGCCCGGGCCCGAGTCCACATCACGGCCGCCCGCCTCGCGTTGGCGCAGGGCGATGAAACCGCGGCTACACCAGGTTTCGAGGCCGCCTTGGATGAGCTCGCGGGCGTGCACGGGTCGGTCGAGGGAGCCGAGGCGCACCTCGAGCTGGCCCGGCTTGCCGTCGCCACCGCGCCTGACGTCGCCCGCGCCGAGGCCCGCGCCGCGCTCGTGGCCTTCGAGGCGGTCGGCGCAACCCGAAGTGCGGACGAGGCGGCGGCCGTGCTGCGCAGTCTGGGTGACCGAAGCCGGGTCGGGGCGAAGGGCCTTGGTGAGCTCACCGAACGGGAGTGGCAGGTGCTCCGACTCATCGCGCAAGGGCTGACCAATGCTGAGATCGGCCAACGGCTGTTCATCAGCACCAAGACTGCGGGCAACCACGTGAGCAGCATTCTCACCAAGCTCGGACTGCGCAGCCGCGCAGATGCGGCCCGCTACGCGACGCTGCACCCGACTCGCCGCTGATCGCATTCGCGTCGAACCGAGCACCAAGCTGGCCTTGCCTGACGCCTCCGCGGAAATGGGAGTGCGGATCGCGGTGCGCACCAGCACGATGTTCGCTTGGCGAAGCGTCAACGAGTGCGTTGTGAGGTGCAGCGGATGATCTGCCGGGTCTGGCATGGCTGGGCGACGCCCGAGAACGCGGACGCATACGAGGCGGTCGTCCGGGGTGAGGTCATCCCGGGGATTGAGGCCCGGCGGATCGCCGGGTTCCGGCACATCGACCTGATGCGACGCGAGCAGGACGATGAGGTCGAGTTCGTGACCATGATGTGGTTCGACGACCTTGAGTCGATCAGGGCGTTCACCGGCGAGGACTACGCGGTCAGCCATGTACCGGCAGCCGCGCAGGCAGTCCTCGCCCGGTACGACCAACGCTCCCAGCACTACACCGTCATCGACCGACGTCCGCAGTAACGGAGTCCGTTAGCCATGTCCGATCAGTTGCACGAGAAGCTCCGGCGCTATTGGGAGCACCTCGGCGAGGACGTCGAGCGCGACCACGAGATCTATCACGACGACGCGGTGCTCGAGTTCCCGCAGTCGGGAGAGCGGTTCGAAGGCGTCGCGAACTTCAAGCAGTGGCGCAGCAAGTACCCGGGTGACGTGCGGTATCGGGTTCGGCGCATCACCACTGGAGAGGACGTCGCAGTCGTCGAGTGTTCGGTGAGCTATGACGGCGGCCCGTGGCAGTTCGGTGTCCAGCTGCTCGACTTCCGTGGCGACCTGGTGGCCCGCGAGCGGATCTATGTGATGGAGGGCTGGGAGGCGCCGGACTGGCGTGCTCCCTGGCGTTCGGCCACCCCCGCGGATCCGCCGGTGACTGACTAGCGCACCACGCGACGCACCGCGACGACCAAGTGCTGGTGTCCCACCGTCTCGAAGCCGACCACCGACACCACCGGCGCGAACATCAGCACCACGAGGCAGACCGCCACCGAAACACCCGCGGCCGCCATGGCAACCGCGAGCACGAGAACGGCCGCCGTCCCGGCGAGCAGCCAGACATGCAGCGGATCGACCGCGCGGACCATGTACGTGTACAGGCCGAACAGCACGAGGGCGAACACCGCGACCGGGAACGCGACGGTCAGCACGGTCGCCCGGGCATCGATCGTCGCTTCGTCACCGATGTACAGCGCCGCGACATGCAGGCCGGCCCCGGTCGCCACGATCGAACCGAAGACCAGCATGTGGCCGTAGCTCCAGGCGAAGGCCCGCGCTCGCAGGCGGGGGTTCAGGAGGTCACCCCAGGGGACGACGAAGTAGCTCCACCAGATGCCGAATGTCAGTCCAAGCCCGGCGATCGCGACCAGCACAGCGTCGCGGCTCCAGCCCTGTGACTCGACCACCGCGCTCAATGAGGCGACCGTCCCGATGACGCCCTCGCCCAACGAGATGATCACGAGCAGGCCGTACCGCTCGGCGATGTGGTGGGCATGCCAGGGCGTGCCGTTGGTCTTGCGTTCAGCCAGCACTGGTCCGGCCAGCTCGACCACCAGGAGCAGCGCACCCCACAACAAGAAGACGCCAATGCCGGTGTGGTTCACCGCCAGCAGTAGCCAGCCGACCTGGGCGACGCCGATAGCCACGGCATACGTCTGACAGGTGCGGCGCCGCAACGGGTCCTGCCGGGCCGCGCGCAGCCAGAGGAAGACCATCGACACTCGCATCACGACGTAGCCGCCGACCATGACGCGGTTGTCGACCGCGTGGCCCTCTTCGATCGAGTGGAAGAACTGCGGCAGGCCCAACGCCAGGATGATCACGCCGACCATCTGCACCATCGTCGCCAGCCGGAAGGCCCAGTCGTCGGTGTCGTAGGCGGAGGCGAACCACGAGAAGTTGATCCAGCACCAGCAGATCGCGAAGACGGCGATGCCGAACCCGACGAGCCCCTCAGCCACGTGGTCCACGGCTAGCAGATGCGCCAACTGGTCAGCGGCTTGGCCGAAGGCCACCACGAACGTCAGGTCGTAGAGCAGCTCGAGCGGGGTCGCCGCTCGGTGTGGCTCGCCGGGATCACGGCCGGACATCACCCGCAGCCGGTGCGCGCCAGTCTGCTGGTCGGCACTGCTCATGAGCGGCTCCGACGGGCGCGAGCGGGGGCGGCCGAGGTCGGGGCCAGCGGCAGCGCCGACGGCGGCTTGACCTCCTCCAGCCGCAGGTAGGTCACGAGTCGCTGGCCACCGCGGGTGGCCAGCCGGGCGAGCACCTGCTGCAGCTCGGCGACGTCACGGGCGACGACGCTGAGCAGGTAGTCCATCTCGCCGGCGAGGTTGTCCGCGGCCGTGATCTGCGGCGTTGCGCGGACCAGCTCCTCGAACGCGTGGCTCGAGCGCGGGTCGTGCCGGGCCAGGCTCGCAGCGACGTACACATGCAGCGGGAAGCCGGCGGCGGCCGGGTCGAGCTGCGCGCTGATGACCCGGATGACGCCCGACTCCTTCAGCCTCCGGACACGGTTCAGCGTCGCCGCCGGGGACAAGCCGACCAGGCGGGCGAGCTCGACGTTCGTCCGGTCCGCGTCGGCCTGCAGCGCGGTCAGCAGTTCGACATCAATATCGTCAAGGTCAATGGCCATCTTGCGATCGATTATTTCGTCGTATGTGCGCACTGACAAATGCTGGCCATATCGCACGCAGGATGGACCGCATGAACCTCGACCGCCGTCCAGCCCTCGCGGCCCTCGTCGCCGCGGGCCTGCTGTGGGGCACGACGGTGCCCGTCACCAAGCTTGCGCTGGAGTGGCTGCCGCCGGGATGGCTGACGGTCGTCCGGCTCGGCCTGGCCGCCGCAGTGCTTTTGCTTGTCGTCCGGTTCCGGGTCCGCGCCGTCTGCACCCCGACCATCCTCGGTTGGGGTGTGGTCGGGTACGGCGCCACGATCCTGGTCCAGAACGCGGGCGTCGCGCGCACGAGCGTGAGCCACGCGGCGGTTCTCGTCGGTGCCATGCCGGTGATGGTCGCGGTCATCTCGGCGATCGTGCGACGCAACCCGGCACCCCCGGTGGCCTGGCTGGGCTTCGTGGTCTCGTTCGCCGGCGTCGGGGTCGTCGCCGCCGGTCATGGCGGCGGGGCCACCGTCGTCGGTGACGGCCTGGTGCTGGCGTCGCTGCTCTGCGCCGCGTCGTTCACCGTGGCGCAGGCCCGGCTGCTGCCCGGCCGTGACCCGATCGCCGTGACCGCCGCGCAGTTCCTCGCTGCGGCCATCGCCGTCGTGCCCATCGCCGCCCTGACGGAGGGCCTGCCAGTTGCCCCGAGCGGCGGCGGCGTCGTCCTCACCGTCGTGGGGCTGGCTTTGGCCGGCACACTGGCGCCGTTCACGCTGTTCGCCTACGGGCAGGCTCGTGTCTCGGCCGAGATCGCCGGCGCGTTTGTGAACCTGGAACCGCTGGTGGGCGCGGCCGCGGGCGTGGTGGTCTTCGGCGACCCGGTCGGTCTCTCGCACGTCGCCGGCGGTGCGGCCATCCTCATCGGGATCGCGCTGAGCAGCCTGCCCCTGCTCCGGGTGCGGACGCCCGCCGCCAGTCGGCCCGCCCGACACCCCGCGAGCCGGTCGCCAAGGTTAGGCAAGGATGCCCTAAGGTCCACCCGTGCAGCTGTTCGTGTTCTCGGTCCAGCCGACCTACGTCCACGCGGTCGTCCGAGCCGGCGCGACCGGCATCGTCGTCGACTGGGAGCGCCGCGGGAAGGTGGTCCGCCAGCGCGGTCACGACACCCAGATCAACGCGGACAGCCCGGAGGACCTGCGGCGGGTGCGGGCGGCGACCGACGGCCGCGTCCTGTGCCGGATCAACGGCTACGGGCCGTGGACGGCCGGCGAAGTGGCGACCGCGGTAGCCGGCGGCGCCGACGAGGTGCTGCTCCCGATGGTCCGGCGCGCCGATGAGGTCGAGCAGACGCTCGAGCTCGCGCGCGGCCAGTGCAGTGTCGGCATCCTGATCGAGACCCAGGACGCGGTCGACCGGGCCGAGGCTTTCGGCGCGCTGCCGCTGAGCCGGATCTATGTTGGGCTCAACGACCTGCGCATCGACCGCGGCTGCGATGAGTTGTTCGAGCCGCTGATCGACGGCACCGTCGCGCAGGTGCGATCCGCCGTCCAGCCGCTGCCGTTCGGGGTCGCCGGCCTCACCCGGCCGGACGCCGGCCACCCGGTACCGAGCCGACTCCTCGCCGGCGAGCTCGCCCGACTGGACGCGCAGTTCACGTTCCTGCGCCGGTCGTTCCTCGCCGACACCGCAGGCCGGGACCTCGATGTCGAGGTCACCCGGATCCTCGCCTCGGTCGCGGCCGCTCGGGCTCGAACGGCCGTCGAAGTCGAGGCCGACCACGCCGAGCTGCTGGCCGCCGTGACCGCGCGACCACTGCTCAGCGCGTGAGGGCTCTGGTCACCGGCGCGGGCGGTTTCGTCGGGCGACACCTCGTGACCCAGCTCGAAGCGGACGGTTGGCGGGTCACCGGCCTGACTCGGGCCGACGTCGACCTTGCCGACCCGGTCGCCGCAGCCATGGCGGTGCGTCGAGTAAGGCCGGATGTGGTGTTCTCGCTGGCAGCCGCGCGGGCGAAGGCCACCGCCGCGGAGCGGACGGCCAGCACGATGGTCAACCTCAGCCCATGGCTCGTCGACGCGCTCCCGGACAGTTGTCGGGCCGTGGTCCGGCTCGGTTCGTCCACCGAGTATGCGGCTGCGTCCCGGCCACTCACCGAGGACGCAGCGCTGCGGCCCCGCGGGTTCTTCGGCGCCACCAAGGCCGCTGGCTCGCTGCTGCTCGTCGCCGCCGCAGCCGAGCGCGGCGTCCGGGCGTGCGTGCTCCGGGCGTTCCAGGTGTACGGGCCGGGAGACCATCCGAGCCGCTTCGTGCCGACGGTGCTGCGCGCCGCCGTGACGGGCGACGTGGTACCGCTGACCGAGCCCGGACGGTGCCGCGACTGGGTGTGGGTCGGCGACGTCGTCGACGCCTGCGTCCGCGCGGCGCTCGCCAGCGACCTACCCGCCGGCCAGGTGCTGAACATCGGGACGGGCACCCAGACGAGCAACGAAGACCTGGTCGCGACCGCCGAGCGGGTCACCGGTCTGGCCATCACCGCCGCGGTCGGCGCCCACCCGGGCCGGGACTGGGACACCGACACCTGGGTCAGCGACCCGGCGCTCGCGGCGAGGATGCTGGACTGGAAGCCGTCGGTCGACCTGGCCGAGGGCCTGGCACGGACCTGGGCGGCGCGCTGATGCGGGTCGCGGTCGTGGTTCCGGTCTTTGGCAACGAGGCCACTCTGGAACCCCTAGCTGCCCGGTTGACCTCGGCGCTGGCCGGCCACGACTGGCGGCTGCGGTTCGTGGTCGATGCATCGCCCGATGACAGCGCCGCCGTCGCAGCGTCGCTGGCCGTGAACAACCCACGAATCGCGGTCACGACCCTCGACGTGAACGTCGGTCAGCATCGCGCACTGGCTCGCGGCCTCGCCGATGAGACGGCCGCCGATGCGTGGGTCTGCCTGGACGCCGACCTGCAGGATCCACCCGAGGCCGTGCCGCTGCTGCTGCGTCGGCTCGCGCGCGGTGACGTCGCCGCGGCGTTCGCCGGCCGCCGCGGCGCATACGAGAACCGAGCGCGCCGCTGGACGGGCGCGCTGCACCGACGCGCGGTTGCGGCTCTGACGGGGCTACCGCCGGACGCGGGGGCCTTCCTCGCGCTGGACGCTCGTGCCCGGGCTGCCGTGCTCGCGACGACCGCCCCGTCGGTGGTGGTCGCGATCGGGGCGGCGCGACTGCCGGTGGCCAGTCTCGCGGTCGAGCGGGCCGTGCGACCGGTCGGCCGGTCGGCCTGGACCGGACGAAGCCGGCTGGCACAGTCGGTGCGCTCGCTGGTCTGGGCCGCTCGTCAGCGGGCCTGAGCCGTTCGGTCCCAGCGCTGCACGACGAGCGTGGTCGAGCTCGCCGGGAAGCTGGTCTGGTCGCTGACTTCGAGCCCGGCCGCGCGCAGCAACGCCTCGTCGTCGGTCTTGGTGAGCTCGCCATCGATCTCGCGACGCACCAGCCAGACCCGGTCCGGCGCAGCCGGCGCGTCGTCCGGTGGAAGCGACAGGTCGCGCCTCAGGTCGGGCGCGAGCAGCCGGATGTAGTGGTCGAGCGCGATGGCCGAGCGCCGGTCGCCGGCGACGATCGGCTCACCGGCCTGATGATCTGCCGCGAGCAGGTCGACGACCTCGTCACCGCGCTCGCGAGCCGGCCGGTCGAACAGCGGGATCGTCGCGACCAGCGAGCAGCCGACGAGCAGCGCGCTCACGCCGACGACCACGGCGCGCCGCGACGATGCCGCGGCGCCGACGCCCGCCAGCACGCCCAGCGCAAGCAGCGCGGTCAGGAAGTACCGCGGCGTGTAGACCGGCCGGACGAACGCCTCCACGGCGGTGAACAGCATCAACGGCACACCGAGCCAACAGGCGCCAATGACCCCGACCCGCGGCGCCCGAATCGCCGCGACCGCGGCGAGCACGAGAGTCACAGCGAGCAGCGCGGTCTGCTGCCCCGCCCAGGCCTGGGCCGCATACCAGGACAGGGCGCCGTTCGTGTTGTCCTGGAACGCGTTTCGGTCCGCGTTCCCGTTGAACAGGTTCAACGTGACCAGTGCCACGGTCGGCAGGATTGCGAACGAACCCACGGCCGCCAACGCCCACGCGTCCCGGCGTCGGACGACGACCGCCGCCACAACGAAGCCGACCAGCACGCCGGTGGTGTACCAGTGGGCGAGCCCCATCGCGGCGCCGCCGACGCCGAACAGCAGCAGTCCGCGGGGGGAGTCCTGCAACCAGCGAACCAGGCCGAGGAACGCCACAGCGGTTGCGAGCACCGCGAGCCCGTAGCTGCGGGCCTGCACCGCCTGCGGGAGGAGCAACGGGTTGGCGGCGATCGCAAGCCCGGCCACGACCCCGGCCGGCCGACCCGACAGTCGGGTGACCGCGCGAACCAGCACGGCGACGCCGGCGGCCGCCGCGAGCAACGTCAGGATGCGTAACGACAGGTCGCCGCCGACGCCGGGCAGCGCCATCCACACATGCATGACGAGGTAGTAGGGGGCGTTGTACGACGGCGGGACATCCGCCAGGTAGGGCGTCGTGCCCTCGCCCTCGACGATCGACCGAACGATGTCGCCGAGCGGCAGTCGGGCGACCTCCGCGGTGAACAGCTCGTCGTACCAGAGGGCGTGGCCACGGGCGAGCAGCACCGAGCCGAGCGTGAGCAGGACCACCGGGGGAGTGAGCTCCCACCGCCAGCCGAGCTGCCGACTCGGGCTGTTCGCCGAGCGATGGACCGATGCAGCCGACGCGGCGACATCGGTCGAAAGCACGTCGGCAGCATAGGTGGGCGGCGTTGACAGCCACGATCGTCATGATCGCGATCCTCCGAGCAGAATCGTGCGCTGCCGCTCGATCCTGGTCGGGAAACGCTGATCTTGGGTTGATGGTTACGGTGTGGGCCATGTCGGCGCGGCGATGGCGACGTCGTGCCGAAGTCTGTGGCGACCCGGTCATCGGCCGGGCGCGAGTGGCCACCGCAGGGCTCTGCCTGGCTGCCATCGTCCTCAGCGTGGCGTGGGCGGCGACGGCGGCGGGCGCCGCCGAGCAGCCGATCGTGACGCCGGTCGCGACTCCGACCCCAACCCCGACACCCACCGACCAAACCGTCTCGCCGACGCCCACGCCGACGCCGACCGAGAGCCCGACCAGCACACCCACCCCCACCACCACTCCGACAGCGACGCCAACGGCGACCGAGAGCCCGTCGCCGCGACCGACGGTCAGCGATAGCGAGTCCCCGTCTCCCAGCCCATCGGTGACCGTCAGCTCACCCGCTGCCACCCGGCCGGCCACCCCGCCGGCGGTTCAGGAGTCGGACATCCCGTTCGCCTCGGTGCTCGCCGCGATGGCGGTGCTCGCCCTCGCCCTGGTCGCGCTGCTGCGGGTCTACCGACACGGCGAGCACGCCGTGCCCGACCTCCCGGCGGCGCGCGCGGCGCATCCGAAGGCTCCCGTCCAGACGACGGTGGACTTCGTACTCGGACTGGGCAAGGCAATGCTCGAGTCCGGCGATCCGGTCACCCACGTGGAGGCCAGCCTCGGACGGATCGCGGCCGTGAACGGACTCGACAACGCAGCCGTCATCGTGCTGCCGGCCATGCTGCTCGTGTCGGTTCCAGGTGATGAGTCCGTGCAGACGGCGGTGACTCCCGCGTATGGGCGGCTTCGCTTGGACCAGGTCGACGCCGTCTTCCAGATCGTTGACGAGGCCGAGAAGGGCCAGATCACCCCCGCACAGGGACTCGCCCGGTTGCAGGCGGCCCATGCCATGCCGCCGTCGTTCAGCCCGTTCCTGCGCGTTGTGGGCTATGCGGTGTTGACCGTCGGTCTCGCCCTGATCCTGCGCGGCGGCTGGGACGAGCTGCTCATCGCGGGGACGTTGGGGACCATCATCGGTGCGCTGCACATGGAGTCCGGCCGGCTGCCGTCCGCATACCAGGTGTTCCTGCCGATCGTGTCGTCGTTCGGCGTCGCGCTCATCGTCTTCGTGCTCGCGCGGACCGACATCGATCTGCAGATCTACCCGCCGCTCATCGCACCGCTGGTCGCGTTCTTGCCGGGAGCGCTGCTCACCACATCAGTGATCGAGCTCGCGACCGGACAGATGATGTCCGGCGCCGGGCGACTGGCCGCGGGCGGGATGCAGCTGGTGCTGCTCGCCCTTGGCATCGTCACCGCCGGACAGCTCGTCGGCATCCCCGGCACGCTCGTCAGCTCCCCGTCGAACCAGCCAATCAGCCTGCTCGCGCCATGGGTGGGGGTCGCGATCTTCGGGGCGGGAGTCGTGCTCCACCAGTCCGCGCGCCGCGGATCGCTCGGCTGGATCATCCTGATCCTCTATGTCGCGTATGCCGGCCAGCTGCTCGGGGGCGTGCTGTTCGGCAGCCAGCTGTCCGCCTTCTTCGGCGCGCTGGCGATGACACCGGTCGCCATGTTCGTCGCCCAGCAGCGAACCGGACCGCCGACACTGGTCACCTTCCTGCCCGGCTTCTGGATCCTCGTGCCGGGCGCCCTTGGACTCGCCGGCGTCACCAAGTACATCGGGGCCGACCGCGTGGACGGCGTGGCGTCCTTGGTCGCGGCCGGGGCCACGATGGTGGGCATCGCGCTCGGTGTGCTGGTGGGCCTCGGAATCGGGTCGGTGCTGTTGCGTCGCGGCGGTCGCCCCGGCGCCCGCCTCGACCTGGACCCGGAGGGACGGACGGCGCCGGGACGCTAGCCGGGTGCCGGCTGGTCCCACTGGTCGCGCACCGACGCCGATAGCCGGTCCAGGAAGCGCAGTTGCGCCAGAATGCCGGCGACGACGAGAACGACGTAGGTCAGGTACCACCACCAGTCGTCCTCCACCCGCTCGGTGGTGAGCGTCGAGCTGAAGTCGTCCAGGTCTATGACGTCGAAGACGAGCATCGCGCCGGTGACGATCGCACTCGCCCCCGCGAGAGCGGACAGCACGATGAGCACCACCATCGGCAGGTTGCCGAGCACAGCGACCAGCGCCAACGCACGGCCAGGGCGATGCCGACGAGCACGATCACCCACGACCAGGTCACGCCGAGGGCGACCATCACATCGGTTCCGACGGTGAAGCCGATCGCGGCCAACGCGAGCACGATCGCGATCGCGTAGTACAGGTAGGCGGCGAGCCCGAACAGCAGCGCCAGCGCCAACCCGACGATCCACCCGAGCACGCTGCTCAGGAACCCTTCGTCCGTGACGCCAGCTACGGCGCCGGCGCCGAGGAAGAAGCCAGCGAACGCGCCCCAGATCGGGATCACGATCCGCAGCGCCAGCCACCCGCGGAAGCAGAAGACCGCCCCGATCGCGATCGCGAGCAGCCCGACCAGGATGTCCATTCCGCCTCCCAAGTTGTTTGCGCATACGGGAGCCGGTCAGGCCGGCTCGTTCTAGGTTCCGAGCATGGCCGATGTCACTCCGTCACTGCGCGCTGAAGTCTCGATCGTGGCGGTCGACAACCGCCCGGACCTATCCGAGGTTGACGCGATCGCCGTGCCGGTGGCGCAGGACGGCGACGTACCGGCCGAGCTAGCGGTCGGTCGAGCCGAGCTCCTGCGGGCCGGGTTCTCCGGCGAGGTCGGCCAGGCGCTCGCCTTTCCCCGTCCCGATGGCCCGGCGCTGGTTGCCGTTGGCGTCGGCGACGTCGACTCCCTCGACGCCAGCGCGCTTCGGCGGGCCGCGGCCGCTTTCGCGCGTGCGGTCCCGAACGACGCCCGGCTCGCGACCCAGGTCCGCGAGCTGAGCGGTGTGTCCGTGCAGAGCGCCGCCGCGGCGATCGTCGAGGGGGTCTTGCTGGCGCGGTACCGCTTCGACTTGCGCAGCATCTCGCGCGGGCCGGCCGCCGTCAGCCGGCTCGTGCTGTATGCGCCGGAGGCGCCCTTGGATGAGCTCGAGGCCGGCACCGCGCGGGGCCGGGTCACCGCCAGGGCGGCGTTGCTCGGCCGCGACCTCGCGAACTGCCCGGCCGGCTTGCTGACCGCTGACCGGATGGCCGAAGTCGCGGTCGAGGTGGGTGCGGACTACGGCGTGCAGGTCGAGGTATTCGACCGCAACGACCTGGTCGAGCTGGGGTGCGGTGGCCTGCTGGGCGTCAACAAGGGCAGTGTCAACCCGCCGCGCATGATCCGGCTGCGCTATGCGCCTGACGGCGAGCCCCTCGCCCGGCTGACCCTGGTGGGCAAGGGGGTGATGTACGACTCGGGCGGCATCAGTCTCAAACCCTCGGACGTGTCGCATTCGCAGATGAAGAACGACATGTCCGGTGCCGGGGCGATCCTTGCGGCGATGTCGGCCCTGCGCGACCTCGGCTGCCCGGTCGCCGTCACTGGCTACCTGATGTGCACCGACAACATGCCCTCCGGATCGGCGATGCAGCTCGGTGACGTGCTGACCATGCGCGGCGGCAAGACGGTCGAGGTGCTGAACACCGACGCCGAGGGCAGGCTCGTGATGGCCGACGCGTTGGTCATGGCAACCGAGGAGCCGGTCGACGCGATCGTCGACATCGCGACGCTGACCGGCGCGTGCGTGCGCACGTTCGGCACTCAGGTGGCCGGCGTGCTGGGCAACCACCAAGGTGTCATCGAACAGATCGAAGAGGCCGGCGCGGTCGCCGACGAGCCGGTCTGGCAGCTGCCGCTGATCCGCGAGTACCGCTCGCAGCTGGACTCTGAGATCGCCGATCTAACGAACATGGGCGGGCCGAACGCGGGCTCGATCACGGCGGCGCTGTTCCTCGAGGAGTTCGTCGACGGTCGTCCATGGGCGCACATCGACATCGCCGGCACCGCTCAGTCGGACGCTGCGCAAGGCTGGCTGAACAAGGGCGCCACCGGCGCCGGTACGCGGCTGCTGATCGAGCTTGCGGTGGGGTTCACGCCGCCGGCTGACGCCGCGACGTGGAGTTGGCGAGGTGGGACCCCGCGACTCACATCGCGGGGGACCTACTGCAGCGCCTTGGCCTTGAGCGCCTCGAACTCCTGCTGCGTGATCGCGCCGGAGTCGAGCAACTGCTTGGCTGATGCAATCTGGTCGGCGGGTGAGGTGCCCGTGCTGGCCACCTGCTTGATGTAGGCGTCCTGCTGCTCCTTCATCTGCTGCATCCCCGCTGCCTGCCGCTCGGCCATGCCGCGGCCGCGCACGATCAGGTAGATCAGGGCCGTCAGGAAGGGCAGGAAAATGAGCAGGACGATCCAGAGCGCCTTCAACCAGCCGCTCATCTCCTTGTCGCGGAACATGTCCCCGATGATCTGGAAGAGCACCAGGAGGTAGGCGAAGAAGGCGAAGCTGATGATGATGAACCAGAGGATGTCGCCGAAACTCATGGACGGAACCTTCCGATTGGTCGATTGTCTGGTACGACCGTAGTGGGTGGGCGGGCGCGGACCCGCCATTGGTCCGCGGAGGCTTGGTGACCGCTTTGACGGCGGTCAGGAGCGATTGGCCCCCGGTTGCCACAGGATGTCGCCGCCGGCACCAACGTTGGCCACCCGAGCCAGGATGAACAGCAGGTCGGACAGACGGTTCAGATACGTGGCGGTCAACGGGTTCATCGCTTCGCCGTGCTCGGCGAGCGCGGCCCACGTCGACCGCTCCGCCCGCCGGGCAACCGTCCTGGCGACATGGAGCAACGCCGCTCCGGGCGTGCCGCCCGGCAGCACGAAAGACCGCAGCGGCTGCAACGACTCGTTCCACGTGTCGCAGGCCGACTCGAGGCCCTCGATGTAGGACCGCTCGACCCGCAGCGGCGGATGCTCGGGCGCGTCCACGACCGGCGTGCACAGGTCGGCGCCGACGTCGAACAAGTCGTTCTGGATCCGGGTCAGCAGCGCGATCACCTCCGCTGAGAGGCCACCGAGGGCGATGGCCACCCCCAGGCAGGAGTTGGTCTCGTCAACGTCCGCATAGGCGATCAACCGGGTGTCGAGCTTCGTGGTTCGACTCATGTCGCCCAAGGCGGTGGTGCCGTCGTCTCCGGTGCGCGTATAGATCCGGGTGAGGTTGACCATGCGGGAAGCCTATGCGCGCGCCGTAGTCTGACGGCGATGGAGAGATTCAGGGTGGTGGGCGGAGCCCGCCTGTCCGGTGAGGTCCTGGTGACCGGCGCGAAGAACTCCGCGCTCAAGCTGATGGCGGCCGTGCTGCTGGCCCAGGGGCGCAGCACGTTGCATGCGGTCCCGCAGATCCTTGACGTCGAGATCATGTCCGAGCTCGTGCGCCGACTCGGGTGCAGCGTCGAGCACACCCCCGGACCGACGCCATCCAGCGGCGAGACGGTCGCCATCGACGTGCCGGCCGCGCTCGGCCACCAGGCCGACTACGACCTCGTCCGTCGCATGCGGGCCAGCATCAGTGTTCTCGGTCCGCTGCTTGCCCGGTGCGGCCAGGCCGATGTCGCGCTGCCGGGTGGTGACGCGATCGGCTCGCGCGGCCTCGACATCCATGTCGGCGGGCTCGTCAAGCTCGGCGCTGAGGTCGACAGCGAGCACGGGTACCTGATCGCGCGCGCACCGCGCGGACTGACCGGCGCTCGCATCTGGCTGGACTTCCCCAGCGTCGG
The DNA here is from genome assembly GCA_963836025.1 of uncultured Actinomycetota bacterium. GTDB lineage: Bacteria > Actinomycetota > Actinomycetes > JBEVHX01 > JBEVHX01 > JBEVHX01. The sequence goes on along the minus strand of CAWIIE010000009.1, from coordinate 200,734 downwards.
CGCCACCGAGAACCTGCTGATGGCTGCGGTCCTGGCCAAGGGCACCACGGTCATCGACAACGCCGCGCGCGAACCGGAGATCGTCGACCTCTGCGTGCTGTTGCAGGGCATGGGCGCGGTCATCGACGGCGTCGGCACCGACACCCTGGAGATCGAGGGCGTCGACGCGCTCGAGCCGGCGACGCATACGACCGTCCCGGACCGCATCGTGGCCGGGACCTGGGCGTTCGGTGCGGTCATGACGCAGGGCGACGTCACGGTGCGCGGGGCCGAGGCGGGCCACCTCGAGCTGGCGCTGGACAAGCTCAACACCGCCGGCGCACAGGTCACGGTGCTCGACGACGGGTTCCGGGTGGAGATGCACCGTCGCCCGCGCTCGGTCGACGTGGTGACCCTGCCCTACCCCGGGTTCCCGACCGACCTGCAGCCGATGGTGATCGCGCTCGCCTCGATCAGCGACGGCACCGCGATGGTCACCGAGAATGTCTTCGAGGCGCGCTTCATGTTCGTCAACGAGATGGCGCGCCTCGGTGCCGATGTCCGAACCGACGGCCACCACGCCGTCGTGCGTGGCAAGGAGCGGCTGTCCGGGGCACCGGTGCAGGCGACCGACATCCGGGCCGGAGCCGGGCTCGTCCTCGCCGGCCTGCTCGCGGACGGCGAGACCGTCGTCGACCACGCCTACCACGTCGACCGCGGGTATCCCGGCTTCGCCGAACAGCTGTCCTCACTCGGCGCGGACGTGTTGCGCACGACCTGACCAGGTTCGCATTCAGCGCAGCGCTTCCCGCGCCCGTTCCTCGTCGCCTTCGAAGACCAGCACCCGCGGCCCGTCCTTGGTCATCGCGAGCGTGGCGCGGATCCCGATGCGTTCCAACCGGGAGCGGATCTGTTCGCCCTCGACATCGGTCTCGGGGGTGCTGACCGGAACGAGCATCCCGTACTCGGTCTCCGCGCCGGGCCGCGCCGGTCGCTGGACGACCGACTGCGGTCGACCGCTGAAGGCCCACCGCAGGATCAGCACCAGGACGCCGATGATCAACAACCCGACCAGCGGACCGGCGAGGTAGGAGTACGTGCTCCCGGCCATGGCCTCAGTCTGCTCCCTGTTCGCCGTCGGCAGCGGACCTCACGTGCGCGGGTACGCTCCGGTCCGTGCCAGAGAACTCGCCCGGAACCCTCGCCGTCATCGGTGCCGGCCTGATGGGCTCGGGCATCGCCCAAGTCGCCGCCCAGGCCGGTTGGCAGGTTCGCATCCGAGACATCGACCAGGCCGCGATCGACCGCGGCATCGAGACGATCTCCGGCTCGCTCGAGCGCTTCGTCGGCAAGGGGGCGGTCACCCGAGAGGATGCGGACGCTGCCCTCGGACGCATCACCGCGACCACCGACCTCGAGGCCGCGGCGACCGACGCGGACATCGTCGTCGAGGCGGTCTTCGAACGGCTCGACGTCAAGGTCGAGGTGTTCGAAGTGCTGGACCGGATCTGTGCCGATGACGCCGTGCTCGCGACGAACACCAGCGCGATCCCGGTGACGACGATCGCCGCGGTCACGAAGCGACCCGAGTCGGTGGTCGGCACGCACTTCTTCTCACCGGTCCCGATGATGCGGCTGTGCGAGCTGGTCCGCGGCTACAAGACCAGCGACGAGACGCTGGCCCGCGCACGGGCCTTCGCCGAGTCGGTCGGCAAGACGTGCATCGTCGTCAACCGCGATGTCGCTGGCTTCGTGACCACGCGGCTGATCGCAGCGCTGTCGTTGGAGGCGGCGCGACTGGTCGAGAACGGCGTGGCCAGCGCGGAGGACATCGACGTCGCGTGCCGACTCGGCTTCGGTCACGCGATGGGACCGCTCGCCACCATGGACATGACCGGCATCGACATCATGCTGAACGCCGCGCGCAACATCTACGCGGACACCCAGGACGAGACCTTCGCCGCCCCCGAGCTGCTGCAGCGGATGGTCGTGGCCGGTGACATCGGCCGGAAGTCGGGGCGGGGCTTCTACTCCTACGACGCCTGAACGTCGCCGGCGATCTTGACATGCGCAGCAGCGAACCCGGCGTGTCGCTGCTGCTGATGTCAAGATCGCGGGGAGCAGGCGCATACCGTGGCGGCGTGGCGGGTGACAGCCTCCGGCCCGACCTTGTCCTTCCCGAGCGACTCGACGTCTCGGATGTCGGGGAGGTCAGGTATGCGCTCGAGGTCGCCGTCGACCTGGGCGTTGGTGACGTCGTGCTCGACTGCCGCCACGTGACCGTCGTCGACACCGCCGGGCTCGGCGTCCTGGTCGCCGCGCATCGCCGTTGCCTGCAGCAGGGACGTCGGCTGGTCTTGCTGGATCCGCAGCCGCGGCTGCTGCGGATCCTGGCCGTGACCCGACTCCATCGGGTGCTGTTCGTGGATCGGCGACGCCCCGATCAGGTCAGCGCCGGCGCCTGAATTCGTCGGCGGTTACCCGCGAGTAGGATCCGCGGCATGTCGCGGGACGCACCGTGGGTGATGCGCACGTATGCCGGCCACTCCTCGGCCGCCGCGTCCAACGCGCTGTACCGGACCAACCTGGCCAAGGGCCAGACCGGGCTGTCGGTGGCGTTCGACCTGCCGACCCAGACCGGCTACGACCCCGACCACGAGCTGGCCCGCGGCGAGGTCGGCAAGGTCGGCGTCCCGGTCGCTCACCTGGCAGACATGCGCGCGCTGTTCGACGGCATCCCGGTCGGCGAGATGAACACGTCGATGACCATCAACGCCACGGCCATGTGGTTGCTGGCGCTCTACCAGGTGGTCGCTGAAGAGCACGGCGCCGACGTCGGCACGCTGGCCGGCACGACCCAGAACGACATCATGAAGGAGTACCTGTCCCGCGGGACGTACGTGTTTCCGCCGGGGCCCTCGCTACGGCTGACCACCGACCTGGTCGCCTACACCGTCACGGCGATGCCGAAGTGGAACCCGATCAACATCTGCAGCTACCACCTGCAAGAGGCCGGGGCGACGCCGGTCCAGGAGATCGCCTACTCGATGGCCACCGCCATCGCCGTGCTGGACGCGGTCCGCGACAGCGGCCAGGTGCCGCCCGAGCGGTTCGGCGACGTGGTCGCGCGGATGTCGTTCTTCGTGAACGCCGGGGTGCGCTTCGTCGAGGAGATGTGCAAGATGCGCGCGTTCGTCCGGCTGTGGGACGAGCTGACGCTGCAGCGGTATGCGGTCACGGACGCGAAGCAGCGCCGGTTCCGGTACGGCGTCCAGGTGAACTCCCTCGGACTGACCGAGCAGCAGCCGGAGAACAACGTCCAGCGGATCGTGCTGGAGATGCTCGGCGTGACGCTGTCGAAGGACGCCCGGGCCCGGGCGGTGCAGCTGCCGGCCTGGAACGAGGCGCTCGGTCTGCCCCGGCCGTGGGACCAGCAGTGGTCACTGCGGATGCAGCAGGTGCTGGCGCACGAGTCCGACCTGCTCGAGTACGACGACCTGTTCGACGGCTCGCGGGTCGTCGAGGCCAAGGTCGCCGATCTGGTCGAGGGCGCCCGGTCCGAGATGGACCGGGTCGAGGCCATGGGCGGCGCGGTCGCGGCGATCGAGACCGGCTACATGAAGGAGCGCCTGGTCGCATCGCACGCACAACGCCGGGCGCGCCTGGAGTCCGGCGAGGACACCGTGGTGGGCGTCAACGCATACACCACGACCGAGCCGAACCCGCTGCTCGCCGACCTCGACGCCGCGATCCAGACCGTCGACCCGGAGGCCGAGGCGGAGGCGATCACCCGGCTGAATGCCTGGAAGGCGCAGCGGGATCCGGCCCAGGTGAGCGAGGCGCTCGACGGCCTCCGGGACGTGGCCAAGAGCGACGACAACCTGATGGCCGCGACCCTCGAGTGCGTGCGGGCCGGGGTCACCACCGGGGAGTGGGCGGGGACGCTGCGGGAGGTCTTCGGTGAGTACCGCGCGCCGACCGGGGTGAGCGGCGCCGTGGGTGTTGTCGAGGCGAGTGCAGAGCTCGCGGCAGTGCGGGATGCGGTGCGCAGCACGAGCGAGGCGCTGGGGTCGCGGCTGCGGTTGCTCGTCGGCAAGCCCGGCCTCGACGGGCACTCGAACGGCGCCGAGCAGGTGGCTGTCCGCGCCCGCGACGCGGGCTTCGAGGTTCTCTACCAGGGCATCCGGTTGACGCCGAGCCAGATCGTGGCCGCCGCGGTGGAGGAGGACGTGCACGCCGTCGGCCTGTCGATCCTGTCCGGCTCCCACCGCGAGCTGGCGCCGGCGGTGGTCGATGGCCTGCGGGCCGCCGGCCTGGACGACGTGCCGGTCATCGTCGGCGGGATCATCCCGGACGCGGATGCCGCTGAGCTCCGGGCGGCCGGGGTGGCCGCGGTGTTCACCCCCAAGGACTACGGGCTGACCGAGATCATGGGCCGGATCGTCGAGCAGATCCGGCTGGCCCACCATCTCGACTAGGGCATCGCCAGCCCTGACCCCAAACCCCCGCCGTGATCATGCACAAACTTCCGCAGGCGGGCAGCGTGCCTGATCACGGGAAGGGAAGTTTGTGCATGATCACGGAGAGGGTGGGGCTACTCGGACTGGTTGGCCTCGACGGAATGGCGCATGGTGATGCTCATCCGGGCGCCGGAGACCCGCAGCTCCTTGGGCACGGTGTGCTCGTAGTCGTGCTGCATCCGACCACCCATGACGACGAGGTCGCCCTCGCCGGGCCGCAGCTCGAGCACGGTGCGTCCGCCGCGGGGTCGCACCAGGAACCGCCGGCGGTGACCAAGCGAGACCGTGAAGACCAGCGGATGCGCCAGCCGCTTTCGGACCGTATCTCCGTGCCAGGCCACCGAGTCGCGCCCGTCCCGGTACAGGTTGACCAGCGTCGAGTCGATCCGCACGGCGTACCGGCTCGACAGCGTGGTCCTGATCTCCTCCAGGCGCGCCGGGAGTGCTGCGGCGAGATCCCACCAGGCGACCATGCGCGGTTCGAGGACCAGTGCGTCGTACATGTGCCTGGTGCGTTGCTGCCACGGCGCATCGTGCAGCAGCTCGTCGAACAGCTCGCCATGGGCATGCAACCAGCCCGGCACGTGGTCAAGCCACGACGTCTCGTCCAGCTGGTGGCGGACCAGTGCCTCGAAGGACATGTCCGGGTGCCCGCTGTCGGAGAACAACGAGGGTTGAAAGGACAGCAGCGTCATCAGGCCAGCCGGATCGATGTCACCTTCAAGGTTGGCTCCTCGTCACGTTCCATGGGGTCTGGCCCGCGAACGAGCAGTGGTTGTCCACTCACGGTCACCCTATCGCCGGCTGCGTGGCCCTCGATGTCGCCGAGCAGGATCCACCGCACCTGCCCCGCGACCAGCAAGGAGTGTCCGTCCCCGACCAGCTCGCCGGTCAAGGTGATCGGGGGCGCAATGTCGGTGGGCAGCTTTGGCGGCTCGGACGGCTCCACCTGGGCCGGCGGCGGGACGCTGCTCATCGGCGGGCTGCTCGCCGCGGATGGCGTGTTCGCTAGCACTCGGCTCGCTGCTCACGCTCTCCCCGTTTCCGGCCGTGCAGGCGCTCACGCCGATCGCGAGCGCGGCCACCGCGCTCAGGGCGAGCCCGGTTCGTCTGGTCGGACGTCCCATGACCCTTCGACGGTATGCCGCGCGCGGCGGTTCCGCATCCGGCCACCCGCTGACAGAACCGAGACGCCGACGGGCCGGGACCCCAGTGAGGAAGTCCCGGCCCGTCGCCGTTTTACGGGTCCGTCCTGGTCAACCCATGGATCAGTTGACCCGGATGGTCATCGATGTGCCCTTCTCCTCCAGCACCTTGATCTTGACCCCGACGCCCGGCAGGTCGACGCCGACCTGTGGGAGAGCCGGGTTGCGGTACGACTTGGTGTCGTCGAAGACCGGGTTGCCGGCCTGGCCGCGGATGTAGCTGGGCTTGCTGTTCACGTGCAGGGTGAACGAGTCCGCCTTCTTGTTCGAGAACGGCGAGTCGTACGTCTGGATCCGCGCCCGCCAAGGCAGACCGTCCAGCCGGTAGATCGGCTGCGGGTGCGAGTCGATCTGCGTGATCAGCGCCTCACCGGGGTGCTCGCTGGTGTTGTTGTCCGTCTGCGACGTGTCCCAGTACGACACGAGCAGGCCCTGCTGGTAGGAGAAGTGCTCCACCCAGTCGGGACGCGTGTCGGTGAACCCGAAGTTGTACGGCCCGGTCTTCAGGTACTGGTCGTAGGAGACGTAGGAACGGTTCGACGCGATGTAGTAGTTGTCGAAGTCGCTGGTCTCCGTGCCGGTGGTGATCCGGAAGCCGTCGACCTCCCAATCGCCGGCGCCTGCCTCCGCACCGTCGGCGAAGACCTCTGCACCGTCAGCGGTCACGCTGATGGCATCGGCGAAGAAGCCGTTCGGCGCCACGCCACCGTCGGTGAAGTAGCGGAACCGCCACTGAATCGCCTGCCCGGCCACGGCGTCGAGCGGGACTGCAACGTCCACCCACTCGCCATTGCTGGAGCCGTCGATCGCGGGGTGATCGGCACCATCGTCACCAAACGGCTCGCCGTTGACGGTTCCGGGCTGCGCGGTCCACGTCGTACCACCGTCGACGGAGGTCTCGACGTAGAGGTAGTCGAAGCCCTCCTCGATGTCGTAGTTGGCCTTGAAGGTCAGCTCGGCGGTCGCAGCAGCAGAGAGGTCGAGCGCCCGGCTCAGGGTGTTGTTCAGGTTGTCGCCCTTGTCCGACCACCACATGTTCGCGCCCTCGAAGGGTGCGCCGTACTCATCGGTGACGGACTTCTTCGGGAGGACGACGACGACGCCCTGCGCCTTGTTGCTGTTGTACTCGTGCGGGCCGAGCTCGAGCTTCTTCTGCTGGTTCGCGAGCACCACCTCGTAGTCGAGCCAGCCGAGCTGCAGCTTGTCCCAGGCAGACAGGTCGCCGGCCCGGGTGCCGATCGGCTCGCCCCTGCCCGAGAGCCGGCTCTGCGCCATCAGCGTCCACCAGTCGATGCCGTTCTGGCCACCGGCGGTGTCGTAGTGGTCCGGAAGTTCGAGGTCGTGGGCGTACTCATGCGCGATGGTCGACAGGCCACCGTTTTCCGGCTGGATGGTGTAGTCACCGGCCCAGAGCCCGGTGTTGGCGACCTGCGTCCCGCCCAGCAAGTTGTAGCTGGGACCGGTGAGGCCCTGGTTGTTCACGAAGGCGTACCACCGGTGCGACCAGATCGCGTCCTCACCCTGGTGTGGATCGCCATCCGCCTGGTCGCCACCGGAGTGCACGATCTGCAGGTGGTCGATGTAGCCATCCGGCTCGTTGAAGTTGCCGTTGCCGTTGTAGTCGTAGCGGTCGTAGACATCGAACGACGCGAGCTCGGCGGCGATCTGCGCGTCGGTGCGACCGGCCGCCTTCTGAGCCGCGACCCAGGCGTTCATGCCGTCCGTGACGAGGGCCCACGTGTTGCTGCAGACCTGGCTGGCGCATGGGAAGCCGTCGCTGCGACCGTACCGGGCCTCGTTGAACCGAACCTTCACCCAGTCGGTCGTGGTGCCCTCGACGGTGTAGCGGCCGGACGACTGCTTCTCGTAGTAGGTCTTTAGCGACTCGACATTGTTGCCGGTGCCGAAGTACAGGTGGTTGAAGTACTCCTGGGAGAAGTCGGGCTGCCACACCGTCGAGTTGTCCACGGCGCGGTTCGGCTCGGGGATCTCGTTGTGGAGCGGACCGTCAAAACGCGCCGGTCCGGGCGTGGCCGGATCGGTGTCCTGATCGGGGTAGCTGGGGTGGCGCTCGTTGCCGAACTCGACGAGCAGCGTGAACACGCGGTCGGTGCGCTCGTTGCTCAGCTCGACGTACTGGTCGACCCGGCCGTTGCCGTTCTTCTTGGCCCTCGTCGCCGTGGCGCCCTCGCGGGCGGCACCGGCCATCGTCTCGTTGGCTTCGCCGACCTTGACGACCTGGCTGCCGTTGATGGTCTGCGGCATCAGCTCACCGTTGATGACGGCGGTGATGGCCTGCTCGCGCAGCTCGCGCTTCTTGTCCGCGAGCGGGTTGGGCAGGTCGTGGTCGACACCGTCAGCCTTGCTCGGGCTCACCGAGGGGCCGACATCGTCCACACCGGGAGCGGCGGCCGACGATGGGGTTCCCATCGCGACCGCCGAACCGGTAGCGAGTGCCAGGCTGATCAGCCCGGCGGCTACTTTTCGCACTACGCCTCCTGAGAAGGGGGGATCGGGTGGCATAACAAGGTGCCTGACCACATACGGTCAGACACCCTGGCGGACACTAGGTCGAACGCTTCCGGGGAGGAAAGGGATCGGAGCAGGAAGATTTCGTCGGTAATCGATTTGTGACATGAAATAGGTGGATGAACTGACCGAACGGCCGGAAGCCCAAGCGCGGATCGTCGGTGTGGACGTGGCCCGCGGCGTCGCCCTGCTGGGCATGATGTCGGTCCACATCCTGCCGCGGGTTGCCGATGATGGCGGCCGCTCGGCGGCATACCTGATCTCGGCCGGCCGGGCCGCCGCGCTGTTCGCAGTGCTCGCGGGCGTCGGCATCGCGCTGATGTCCGGCGGCCAGGTCCCACCGTCGGGCCGGCGGGCCTCGAACCTCTCGATCCGCCTGGTCGTGCGAGCGGTGCTGATCGGCGCGCTGGGGCTCGCGCTCGGTGCGCTGTCGCCGCCGGTGTACGTGATCCTCGCGTACTACGCCGTCCTGTTCGTGGCCGCGATCCCATTCCTGCGGCTGGGGCCGGGGCCGCTCGGCGCCCTCGCGCTTGCCTGGATCGTGATCGCGCCGGCGCTCAGCCATCGGCTGCGCGACGACTATGGCCCACCACCCGGACAGCCCGACTTCTCTGCCCTGTCGGATCCGATCGGGCTGCTGGAGTGGATCGTGCTCACCGGCGTGTACCCGGTGCTGCCGTGGGTGGCATACCTGCTCGTTGGTCTGACGATCGGCCGGCTTCCGCTGCGCTCACCCCGGCTCGCGTGGACGTTGTTCCTCGGCGGCGGGTCGGTCGCGCTCGCGACCATGCTGGGGGCGCGGTGGTGGCTGGACCACGGCGGGATCGACCGGCTGATCGGCGCGCCGCCCGAAGTGGTGCTGCCGGATGCCACGACCAGCCAGGTGCTCAACCTCGACTTCTACGGCACCACCCCGACGGACACGCTGTGGTGGATGCTCGTCCCGGCGCCGCACTCGAGCACGCCCGCCGACTTGCTGCAGACCAGCGCGACGGCGTGCGCCGTGCTCGGCGCTGCCCTGCTGCTGTGCCGCACTCAACTCGGTCGCATCGCCCTCACGCCGCTGGGCGCGGCCGGTTCCATGACACTGACGCTCTACACGCTGCACGTCCTTGCGCTGTATGAGCAGTGGGGACCGGTCGAGAACCGGGGGCTGTTGTATGCGAGCCACGTCGTCGTCGTCCTGCTGATCGCGACCGCATGGCGGGCGTTCTTCCGACGAGGTCCACTCGAGGAGGCCGTGCACCGGTGCGCGGCGGCCCTCGCCGACTGGACTGTGCCGGCGCCGGACGACGACACCGACGACGGCGTCAGCCCGCGTCGCGGCGTTGCCAGCGGAACGTCCGCAGGCACAGCACCAGACCGATGACCGCCCAGATGACCAGCACCAAGGCCACCTTCGGCAGCTCCCACGCACCCGCGGGCTCCTCGGCGGCGAAGGAGTCGGGCAGGAAGACGTAGCGCATGCCCTGGCACAGCCACTTGAGCGGGAACAGCGCAGACACCTGCTGCATCCAGGTGGGGAGCTCGGAGTAGACGAAGAACACCCCGGAGGTGAACTGCAGAACGAGCACGACTGGGGAGACCACGGCCGGGGCACCGCGCCCGGTCCGCACGAGTGATGAGAACGCGATGCCGAGCAGGGTGCAGGTCACGATCCCAAGCAGGCAGAGCCAGCCCAGCGTCAGCCATCGCGCCGGGGTCGCGGGCAGGCTGACGTCGAACAGCAGCACACCCATCAGCAGCAACAGCCCGACTTGCACCACCATGCTGAGCAGGATCAACAGCACCTTGCCGATGAAGTAGGACGCCGCCGGCATTGGTGTTCCGCGTAGCCGCTTGAGCGTGCCGTCGTCGCGTTCCATCGGGATCACGATCGCGAGGTTCTGGAAGCCGGTGTAGACCAAACCGCTGGCGATCATCCCGGCGACGAAGTACTGCGAGAACGTCACGCCCGGTGCGATGTCTTCGTCGAAGACGGACCCGAAGATCAGCATGAGCAGCAACGGCAGGGCGAAGGTGAACACCATCGCCTCGCGGTCACGCACGAACTCCTTGAGCTCGACACCGCCGCGGTGCCAGCCGATCCGAACGGGTGATGGCAGTGCCTCAGTCGCAGCGCTCATGTCGTGACCTTGCTGTGGCCATGGGCGCCGATGAGCTCGAGGTAGACATCCTCGAGACGGGGGCGCTGGACGCTCAGTTCGGGCACCTCACCGTCGAACCGCGACCCGAGCTCCCGCACGGTCTGCGGTAGGTGACTCCGTCGCCAGCTGGCGAAGCTGGCCGTCCTCGCGCCAGGTCACGACCGCCCGTCCGTGGGCGCGGCCACCGAGGGTCTGCGGCGTGCCCCGGCCCACGATCTGGCCGCCAGCGATGACGGCCACCCGGTCGGCGAGTCGCTCCGCCTCGTCGAGGTAGTGCGTGGTCAGCAGGATCGTCGTGCCTTCCACCTTGAGGCTGTCGATGAGGTCCCAGAACTGGCGGCGGGCCTCGGGGTCGAAGCCGGTCGTGGGCTCGTCCAGGAAGAGCAGCTCGGGATCGCCCAGGATCCCGAGTGCGACGTCGAGCCGTCGGCGCTGCCCGCCGCTCAGCGCCCGGGTCCGGCTCGCTCGCTTCTCGGTCAGACCCGACGGCCTCGATGACCTGGTCGGGGTCACGCGGACGGGGGTAGTAGGTCGCGAAGTGGTGGACGACCTCTTCCACCGTGAGCTCCGCGACATCGGTCGCAGTCTGCAACACGATGCCGATCCGCGACCGCCACCGTGCGCCGGCGTGCGCCGGGTCTTCGCCCAGGACTAACACGTCTCCCCGGTCGCGCCGCCGGTAGCCCTCGAGGATCTCCACGGTTGTGGTCTTGCCCGCGCCATTGGGGCCAAGCAGGGAGAAGCACTCGCCAGCGCGCACGTCGAGGTCGACGTTGTCCACTGCGACCTGGTCGCCGTAGCGCTTGACGAGCCCCTGGACCGAGACGGCCAACCTGTCCCGGGTGGGCGCGCCGACCATGCCGTGAGCGTGACACACCGGAGTTGGCGTCGGCTCAGATTCGCGAGCCGACTACCCGGGCGATCCGCCGCAGCCGGACTGCCCGCACCGTCAGCAGTCCCGCGCCCACGGCCAGCAGCGCTCCCGCGAGGCCGAACCCGAGCCGCTCACGTCCCGTGCCGCCGCCGACGAACGCACCCACTGCCAGCAGCAACGCGAGGCCGGCGGGGACCAAGGCCAGAATGGCCGTGACCAGCCAGCCGCCCAGCCCGCCGGAGCGCAGGTACTCCTTGGTGAGCCGCTGGCTCGGGGGCAGCGGCTCTGGGTGAGCGGCCTCGAGGTTCGGAGCGAGTGACCGGATCGACCGCGCCATGTCGGCACCACCGACGTACTCGGCGGGGTCGGCGGTGATCTGGTGCCCAGTCGCCGACGTGACCCTGATCTGCCCGCTTGGCCAGGTCTCGATTGCGACGATGTCGTCGCGTCCGATGCCGGCCTGCCCGTCGGGCCACCGCGCCGACAACCCGGCGGGACCCACAGTGATGGTCGTGCCGCGGGCCGGTCCGTGGTTGATCAGCGGCTGCAGGCGATGGCGTTGCCCATCGGGCACGCTGACCGGCCTAGCAGCCCGCACCGGCGCGAGCCGGCCAGCGGGGGAGTCGGCCGGCGCTTGGACCAGCAGAGCATCGGTGATCGCCACCACCGACATATGGACCGCCTGCTGGGTCGGCTGCCGCCACGCGGGCGTACCGAGCAAGGCGTCGGCGGTCGCCTCCCGCACCATCTCGTGCACCGTGCGAGGCCGCGCGGCATGCGCGGCTTCGGTCGCTGCGTCCATATCGGCCGTGGTCGGCCCGTCGTCGCGGAGCCGGAGAATGTCCGCGACCAGCGTCTCGGTCTCACGTGTCGTGAGACCGCCGGGCACCAGCGCGCTCCCGTGAGAACCGCGGGGTCCCAGCCGGCGGCGCAGCCACAGCGCCCCACGACGTACGGCGGCCGCTTCCACAACTCGACGGACCAGCGCCTCGGCGACCGGGTCGAACAGAGCAACCTGCCATCCCATCGCGAATGTGTCGGACACACCGACCAGGACGGGTGGCGTGACCAGCGGGGCCGTCCATGGGTCGGGTGGCGGTTCGACCGCGCGGTCCGGAACCCAGCCGGTGTCGGCCTCGGCATTGACCGCGAAGAGCTGAACCGTCTGCGGACCGATCCGGTTGAGCACGTCGGCGATATCTGCGTCGGTCGCCGACACGAGACCCAGGCGCGGGCTGCCCGCCAGTCCGAACCCCCGCAGTCCCCACCGCGCCATGAGCAGTCCGCTGTCGATGCTGTCGACCGCCGTCGTGTCTGTGTAGGGCGGGGACGAGGGGGCTTGGGTCACCCGGCGCAGCACGTCGGCCAGGCTGATCCGCACTGCTCGCGATGACCCGGTGACCCAGAACAGCGAGATCAGGGCATCCACGTCCCATCCGGCGCGCACGCCGGGCGTCGACGCCAGCCACTGCATCGCCCGGTCGGTGACGCCGCGCCGGTGCGCTGACTCGTGCGCCCATCCGGTGGTGACGGCGAACCCTGCGACGGCCTGCTCGGTGTCACCGACGGCGAGGACCACCGGCTCGCGGTGGTTCACGGCGTGGAGCCGGTGGCTCGCCGCTGGCGGCGGCGGACCGACCGGGCGATCAGGCCGCTGTAGACCACGGCCGCGCCGCCGAGGACCGCGATGATGACCGCACCGATCAGGCGTTCCTGACGCGTCAGGTCAGGGGCTGTCGACAGCCGCAGGATCGCCAGCAGGAGCAAGCCGAGCAGCACTGAGAGCACGATCGGCGCGAACCGCGCCCAGTCCACGAACCGCGGTCCGGGGAGGGCGGAGGTGACTCCCGGGTGACGCTGGGCGGTTTCGACGACCCGGCTGGGCGCGATGGCGTCGACCGCGGCGCACGCCTTGGCGCCTCGACGCCAGTCGAGTGGGTCGACCTCGAGCCGGTAGCCGTAGCGGGAGAGCACGCTGCGCTCGCCGTCCGCCCACAGCTCGATCGCGGAGATGTCGTCGGGCTGAACCGTGGTGTGCCCGCGGGACCGACCACGGCGGACCACGGACGCACCCCGCTCGCCAACGATCAGTCGGGCGCCCGCCAGACCGGCGCCGGCGGTCGTTATCAGACCTGCCTGGAACGGCCGGCCGCCGATGCTGGTGCGGTCGACGGGCGACTCCCGTAGGGGTGTGACGTCGGCCAGCGCATCGTTGGACGGGGCGATGACCAGCACGGTGTCCAGCAGCCGCCGCAGCGCATGGCTGGCGTCCGCCACTGACGCGGTCGTAGGCCCGCCCGGTCGCTCGGTCGCCGGCGAAGCGGAGAGCCCTGCGTTTCGCCAGGCGCGAAGCATCGCCTCGCCGAGCGCGTCCTGGCCCGGCCGTGCGTGCAGCGCATCGAGGGCGGCGACGAGCTCGGCCTCCGATGGTCCGTCGTGGAGGCGACGCAGCTGCTGTGCGGCCGCTGCCATCTCGTTGGTATGCGGCCCGCGCGCCAACAGGCGGGTCGTTGTGTGCTCCCCCGCCGCCCCAAGGCGTCGTCGAAACGCGCGAATCGCTCCCTGCTCGGGCGTCGGCGCGACGAAGCAGGAGGCCAGGGCCTGCACCAGGATCTCGTCCGCCAGCCGATCCTCTGGCTGGAAGGTCCAGGCGAACGTCGCACCGTCCGCCACCAGGTGGGCCGGCGTCGTGATGATCGGTTCGTTCGCGGGCTCGGGCGGTGTCACGTCCTCCGGCAGGTCCTCGAGCACCCGGGCGGACACGCTGTTGACGCCGAACGGCACGACAGTGAGCGCGTTCACCTGCGTGCGGAGCTCATCGATTCGTTGTGGATCGGGCGCGCGGAGCGCATACCGCGTGAGCGCTTGCAGGCCGAAAGAGCGAGCCCCCCATCGTTTCCAGAGCGCGTCGCCGTCGAATGCGGCCACCGCGGCGGTGGAGTTGCCGACCGGCACCGGGAACACGTCGGCACCGAGGATTCGACGCCGGATTGCGACGAAGGCAAGGTCGAGATCGGATGGCTGGCCATGCAGCACGACGGTGCTGCCGACCGCGTCGACGTCGAGCGCGATGCGGATCCGATCGAAGTTGCCTGCGGGGCCGACGAGCGCCCGCAGGAGAGCCTCGGTGATCCCGCGCTCATGCGCGGCTTCATGCGCCCAGCCGCGCGCGAGGACGAAGCCGGCCGACGCGATCCGCGGCGTGTCGGGGGTCAGGTAGCACCCGTGCATGGGGAGTGAGGCTAGGGCGTCGGCGTCACCCGTTCGGTGGTTGAGGCGCCGGTTTGCGGGGTAGGGCCGTCGACGACCATGCGTCGACTTGGAGGCACGTCATGACCGTCCTCGGACTTTTGTTGGTGCTGGCCGCAGCCGGCTTCACCGTTTGGTTGGTCTGGGAGAACACCCAGGACGCATCGCTCACCTTGGGCTCGGCCAGCCTCGACGAGATCAGCGTCGGTGGGGTCTTCCTCGCGGGCGTTGCAACCGCACTGGTGCTCGCCCTAGGCCTGTGGATGCTGACCAAGGGCGCCCGGCGTGCCCGGGTTCGGCGCGCGGAGGTCAAGCGGCTGCGCCGTGAGCGCGACGAGGCGCATACGAAGCTCGACCGGACCCGCGAGCAAGAGGAAGCGATGGCCGAGCGCGAACTGGCCGACGGCGATCGCCTCAACCCGGCCCCGTCCGACCGCACCTGACAAGCGGGGCGGACCTCACTCCGATCGGCGCAGTGAGATCCGCTCTCGTGTGATAGGCAAGCGGCGGAGGGTCTCGCCGAAACGAGGAGCGGATCACATGTTGGGCGACCACCCCATCTCTCCGGTACTGCTCGCCAAGGATCTCGCCGCAGCCCGCGAGTTCTACCACGACAAGCTGGGACTCGAGATCCTCACCGAGAACGAGGAGGCCCTTGACTTCAAGTGCGGCGGTGGCACACATCTGTCGGTCACGAAGAGCACGGTCGGGACGGCCGACGAGCAGACCCAGGCCGGCTGGCAGGTCGATGACATCCGCGCCGAGGTGGCGGACATCCGCGCCCGCGGCGTGCGGATCGAGGACTACGACCTGCCGGGGCTGAAGACCGAGGACGGCATCGCCGATCTCGGCTTCGCCTGGATGGCCTGGATCATCGACCCAGGCAAGAACGCGCTCGCCATCATGCAGCTCAAGGAGTAGCGGCGGGCTACAGTCGCGCTCCGTGCGACTCGTCGTGGCCCGCTGCTCGGTGGACTACGACGGTCGGTTGACGGCGCACCTGCCGTTGGCGCCGCGGCTGCTCCTGGTCAAGGCCGACGGGTCGGTGTCGGTGCACGCCGACGACCGCGCATACAAGCCACTGAACTGGATGAGCCCGCCCTGCCGGCTGGACGAACGAGTCGACGACGACGGCACGGTGGTCTGGACGGTGACCAACAAAGCGGGGGAGCGACTCACGATCACGATCGTCGAGACGCTGCACGACTCCTCGCACGAGCTCGGTGCGGACCCGGGTCTGCTCAAGGACGGGGTCGAGGCGCACCTGCAGGAGCTGCTCGCGCTGCACGTGCGCACGCTTGGGGATGGGTGGCGGCTCGTCCGCCGCGAGTATCCGACGGCGATCGGTCCGGTGGACCTACTGTGTCGCGACGCGTCCGGGTCAACCGTGGCCGTGGAGATCAAGCGACGTGGCGAGATCGATGGTGTCGAGCAGCTCACCCGGTACCTCGAGCTGCTCAACCGAGACCCGTTGCTCGCGCCGGTGCGGGGGATCTTCGCGGCCCAGGAGATCAAGCCGCAGGCCCGAGTCTTGGCGGCCGATCGCGGCATCGAGTGCGTGGTCCTCGACTACGACGCGTTGCGCGGGCTGGCCGACCCTGGGCTGCGCCTGTTCTGAACCGGTCTGGGACACTGCCCGCCATGGCACGCGAGATTGAGACAGTCGGCGTCATCGGGCTGGGCACCATGGGCGCCGGCATCGTGGAGGTCTTGGCGCGCAACCACGTCAGCGTGGTGGGTGTCGAGGTCGACGATGCCGCCGCCGAGCGGGGTCGCGGCCATCTCGAGGCGTCCACCTCGCGGGCCGTGAAGCGCGGCAAGCTCACCGAAGAGGAGAAGGCCGCGATCTTCTCCCGGATCAGGTTCACCACCTCGATGGACGAGTTGTCCGACGTGGACCTGGTCATCGAGGCGGTGCCGGAGCACCTCGATCTCAAGCAGGACACCTTCGCCTCGCTCGACAAGATCTGCAAGCCCGAAGCCATCCTGGCGACCAACACGTCATCGCTGTCGGTCACCGAGATCTCGGTCGCGACCACGAGGCCGGCCCGCGTCGTCGGCATGCACTTCTTCAACCCGGCACCCGTGCTCAAGCTCGTCGAGGTCATCAAGACCGTCGTCACCGATGACGAGGTCGTCGAGGATGTGCAGGCGTTGGCCGCGCGGCTGGGCAAGTCGCCGGTCGTGGTGGGGGACAAGGCGGGCTTCATCGCCAACGCGTTGCTCTTCGGCTACCTCAACCATGCGGTGGCGATGTGTGAGCAGCACTACGCCAGCCGGGAGGACATCGACGACGCGATGCGGCTGGGCTGTGGCCTGCCGATGGGGCCGCTTGCGCTGCTCGACCTGATCGGGCTGGACACCGCATACGAGATCCTCGACACGATGTACAAGCAGACGCGCGACCGGCTGCATGCCCCCGCGCCGATGCTCAAGCAGCTGGTGACCGCAGGCTTGCTTGGCCGCAAGAGCGGCCGCGGCTTCTACACGTATGACACACCCGATTCGCCGGTGGTCGTGGCCGACGACCTGACACCGGGCGTTGGCGCCGGCACCGAAGGGGCGCGGACGTTGCGGCGCGTCGGTGTCGTCGGCTCCGGGACGATGGCGACTGGCATCGTCGAGGTGATCGCCAAGGGCGGCTTCGACGTGGTGTTCGCGGGTCGCGGCGAGGAGAAGGTCGCTCGCGTGCAGGACAAGCTGCGGCTGTCGTTGGACAAGGGGGTGCTGCGCGGCAAGCTCACCGAAGAAGACCGGGATGCCGCCCTGGCGCGCATCACCGGCACCGCACGGCTCGAGGACCTGGCCGACTGCGACTTGGTGATCGAGGCCGTCGTCGAGGAGCTGTCGGTCAAGAAGGCGCTGCTCGCCACCTTGGACGACATCGTCAAGCCGGGCGCGCTGCTGGCGACGACGACCTCATCGTTGCCGGTGGTCGACCTCGCGATGTCAACGTCGCGGCCGCGCGACGTCATCGGGCTGCACTTCTTCAACCCGGCGCAGGTCATGGACCTGGTCGAGGTGGTCGGCACGGTGCACTCGGCGGCCGATGCGGTGGCCACCGGGATCGCGTTCTGCGAGCAGATCGGCAAGCATCCGGTCTCCTGCGGCGACCGCGCGGGCTTCATCGTGAATGCGCTGCTGTTCCCGTACCTCAACGACGCGGTGAAGATGCTCGAGGCGCACTACGCGACGGCCGACGACATCGACACCGCGATGAAGGTCGGCTGTGGTTATCCCATGGGCCCGTTCGAGCTGCTGGACGTGGTCGGTCTCGATGTATCGCTGGCGATCCAGCGGACGCTGTACTTGGAGTTCCGCGAACCGGGGTTCGCGCCGGCACCGCTGCTCGAGCACCTGGTCACCGCGGGCTACCTCGGGCGCAAGAGCGGCCGCGGCTTCCGGGTCTACGCGCGCTGACGGTCCGGGCGTCGAGCGTGGAGATCCGGACCAACACGGTCCTGCCGGCGCGACGCGAGCCGCTCACCCTGCACACCGCAGACGGCCTGCGGCTGGTCGGCGAGCTCGCGCTGCCCGCCGACCGGGACCCGGTCGCCACGCTGATCACGTTGCATCCGCTGCCGGTGGCCGAGGGCATGATGGACAGCCACGTGCTGCGCAAGGCGTCCTGGCGGCTGCCGGCGCTGGCCGGCATCGCCGTGCTGCGCTTCAACACCCGTGGCACGACGTCGCGGGCAGGCACGTCCGAGGGGGCCTTCGACAACGCGGTGGGGGAGCGCTTCGACGTGGCCGCGGCGATCGAGCACGTGGAGTTCGCCGACTTGCCCGCACCGTGGTTGCTCGGCTGGTCGTTCGGCACGGACTTGGCCCTGATGCACGGGCTCGACCCGGACGTGCAGGGAGCGATCCTGTTGTCACCCCCATTGCGGTACTCCACCGAGGCCGACCTCGACCGGTGGGCGGATTCGGGCAAGCCGGTGGTTGCGCTGGTCCCCGAGCTCGACGACTACCTCCGGCCGGACGAAGCGCGCGCTCGCTTCGCGCGTATCCCGCAGGCCGAGGTCGTCGGCGTCGATGGTGCCAAGCACCTGTGGGTCGGCGAGAAGTACGTCCAGCGGGTGCTCGACGAGGTCGTCGCGCGTGTGGCGCCCACTGTTGCGACGCCGCTGCCGCGCGAATGGCAGGGTGAGGCCTGGTTCTGGGACGACCTGCAAGGAGGACTTCGTGAGCTTTGACCTGACGGACCGCACCGCGCTGGTGACCGGCGCGTCCCGCGGCATCGGCCGGGCGATCGCCCTGGCGTATGCGGCCGCCGGCGCCGACGTCGCCCTGCTCGCGCGGGACGCCGACCGGTTGGCCGAGGTGGCGGCAGAGGTCGAAGGCCGAGGACGCAAGGCGCTCGTGCTGACCTGCGACGTGACCGATGCCGAGGCATTGGCGGCCGCGACCGATGATGCCTACGAGGCGTTTGGCCGGGTCGACGTGCTGGTGAACAACGCCGGCGGCAACAACTTCATGTCGCCGTTCACCGACCTTCGGCTGACCGGCTGGGACAAGGTGATGCGGCTCAACCTGGACTCGACGGTGCACCTGACTCAGCTCGTCGGGCGGCGGATGGTCGAGGCGCGCGGCGGGTCGGTGATCAACGTCGCCTCCGTCGCCGGGATCGGGGCGAGCCCGCTGATGGCTCACTACGGCGCGGCGAAGGCCGCCGTGCTCTCGCTGACCCGGACGCTGGCGATCGAGTGGGCCTGGGCCGGGGTCCGGGTCAATGCGCTGGTGCCCGGCTGGATCGAGACCGACCTCACCGACTTCGCTCGACAGCATGAAGAGATCGGCCAGGGTCTGATCGGTCGGGTGCCGATGCAGCGGTGGGGCCGGGACGAGGAGATCGCTGGCCCGGCGGTGTTCCTGGCCAGCGACGCGGCGTCGTTCATCACCGGGCACACCCTGGTCGTCGACGGCGGCCTGACCGTCAACCCCTGACGATCCAGGCCGCGAGCAGCGGGTCGACCACGCGGTACGTGGAACGCTCCCGATGGTGCTGCACGATCTCGCCGCGGTCGACCAGTGCGATGAGCGCGCTGCGCACGGCTCCACCACGCGAGCCGCCGACGGTGGTCGTGCCGTACGGCCGCTCGCCACGAGCGATCGCGGCCAGCACCCGACGCTGCCCCCCAGGCAGGGCGGTCCAAAGGGTGCGGAACTCATCAGACAGGTCCAACAGCACGCGGTCCGCGGCCCGGCTGAAGGTCTCCTCGTCCGCTGTGCCGCCGTCGGGTGTGCGCTCCCAGGTGGCGTTGGCGAGCAGCATCGTGCGCTGCGGATGTCCGCCGGCCAGGTCGAGCAGCGGGGTCAGCGCGGTCCCGACCTCCTTGCCGGTCGTCGTGAACCGGTCGCTGATGAACTGCGCGCACTCGGGTGCCTTGAGCGGCGGCAGGTACACCGGTCTGGCCTGCGCGTAGAAGGCCCGGCGGCGGTCGCCGAACAGCTGGTGCATCATCCCGACCTGCGAGCCGGAGAACACATAACTGGCGGCGGCGCCGTGGTGCTGGATCGACGCCCGGATCACCGCATCGGCCGACGAGTCGGCGACCAGGACCTCTTGGAACTCGTCGAAGACGACCAAGACTCGGGTGCCGAACTTTTCGTGCACCCGCAGGGGCAGGTCCAGCCGCTCGGCGAGGCTCGGCATTCGCAGGTCGATGCGGGCGGTCGCCTTCAGCGGCCCCGCGCCGGCGGTCACGGTCGGGGTCAACGTGGAGCGCAGGCCATCGAACCAGCGGGCGGCTCGGCCGGTGAGCGAGGCGGCATACGCGCGCTCGATCCGGTCGGCGACGTCCCCCAGGGTGAGCACGCCGAAGAAATCGACGTAGACGCAGGTCCAACCGGCATCGCCGGCCTCCAGCAGGACCCGGCGCAGCAACGACGTCTTGCCGTAGCGGCGGGGCGCCACCAGTCGGGCGTGGTTGCCCTCGGTGGCGGTCGCCAGCAGGATCTCGGTCTCGTCGTCCCGGCCGATCAGGTCCTCGAGCCCGACCGGGCTGGCATAGCGAAACGGGTTCACCGCAATGGAGGCCATGCTCGCTACTCTAGAGCAGAATTGCTCGCAGAAAGCGAGCACGGATCAGGACGTGTCCTGCCTCGGCAGGAAGACCTCCTCCAGGATCAGCTGGATCGCGGCGACCGTCGGGACCGCCAGGATCGCCCCGGCGAAACCGAGGAGGCCGCCGCCGACCAGCGCGGCTACCAGCGCGGCCGCCGGGTGGACGTTGACCGCGTGTTTCATCACCCGCGGGTAGATCAGGTAGTTCTCCACCTGTTGGTAGATGATGAAGAAGATCAGGCAGGCGATGCCCTCGGTGAGCGACTGGGTGGACACCAGGATCGAGACCACGACGGCGCCGATGGTCGCACCCACCATGGGCACCAGGTCGAAGACGGCGATCACCAGCGCGAGCGCGGCTGCATACGGGGCGCCGAGGATGCGCAGGAACACGTACGTCGTGATCCCGGCGCAGGTGACGATCGCCAGCTGTCCGATGACGTAGCCCCCCGCCCGGCTCAAGATCTCATCCCCCAGCGCCTCGACGCGGGGCCGACGGCTGGCGGGCGCGGTCCGGTACGCGAGCGCCTTCAGCGACGGGAACGACGCCAGGAAGTACAGGGTCAGGATCAGCACGGTGAGGAAGTTGAACGCGGCGCTGGCGAGCAACTGCGCCGCCCCCACGACCCCGCCCAGCACGTTCTCGAACAGGCTGTTGCTCTCGACCGCTTCCCGGAGCCGGTCGAGCACCTGGAAGTCCTCGTCGAGGTCCTGAACGGTCTCGTTGTCCTGCAGGTCCTCGATGTAGTCGGGCAGGTTCTGCACCAGGTTCACGACTTGGTCGACGATGCTGGGCAACACCGCTAGGCCGAACAGCAGCATGAACAGGGCGAAGCCCAGGAACACCACGAGCACCCCGAAGCCCCGCCGCATCCCCCGGTGCTCGAGGAACTGCACGACCGGGTTCAAGCCGACGGCGAGAAAGAGTGCGATCACGATCAGGACCAGCGCGCCGGACACGGTCGCCAGCGATCGGAACAACGTGTATGCGAGCAGACCGCCGGCGGCCAGGAAGAACCCGGTGGTGAACGGGGAGCGGGCGAACCGTGGGCCGCGGACGCCAAGCGGTGCCAGGTTGGGGTCGACGCTGGCCGTCGTCGTCCGGCGCTCGACGACATCGTCCTCGTGCAGGACCTCGGCGATGTGGTCCGGCTCGTCGTCGGGCGCGGGTGGGCGCTCGGGATCGGGCCGGGGGATGGCCGGCTCGTCCGGGGCAGCCGAGGCCTCGCCTGCTGGACGCGGCGCCACCTCGGTCACACGCCCACGCTAGCCGGTGCCTCCGACCTGACGAATGTGGACGTTGGCGGGGTTGGGACCGCGTCCCAACCCCGCCAACGTCCACATTCGCGGGGGCCGTGGCGCAGGGGGCTACACGTCGCGGAATCGGTTGATCGCGGCGAGGTGCCGCTCGCGCAGCGCGTGGTCCCGGACGCCCAGCCCCTCTTGTGGCGAGAGGCAGAGCACGCCGACCTTGCCCTGGTGGGCGTTGCGATGCACATCCTCGGCGGCCTGGCCGACGTCGTCGAGCGCATACGCCTTGGACAGGGTTGGATGCACCTTTCCCCGCTGCAGCAACCGGTTGGCCTCCCAGGCCTCGCGGTAGTTGGCGAAGTGCGAGCCAATGATCCGCTTGAGGTTCATCCAGAGGTAGCGGTTGTCGAACTCGTGCAGGTACCCACTCGTCGACGCGCACGTGACGATCGTTCCGCCCTTGCGCGCCACGTAGACGCTCGCCCCGAACGTCTCTCGACCGGGGTGCTCGAAGACGATGTCGACGTCGTCGCCGCCGGTCAGCTCGCGGATCCGGGCACCGAAGCGCTTCCACTCCTTCGGGTCCTGAGTGGTCTCGTCCTTCCAGAACCGGTAGCCGTCCCCGGTCGCCTCCGACCGGTCGATGATGAGCTCGGCGCCCATCGCGCGGCAGATGTCCGCCTTCTCTGCCGACGAGACGACGCATACCGGGGTCCCCCCGCCGTTGAGCGCCATCTGCGTCGCATACGAGCCGAGCCCGCCACTGGCACCCCAGACCAAGACGATGTCGCCCTGCTTCATGCCGGCGCCGTTCTTCGAGACCAGCTGCCGGTATGCGGTGGAGTTGACCAGGCCGGGGCAGGCGGCCTCCTCCCAGGTGAGGTGCGCGGGCTTGCTCAGCAGCTGGTTGGACTTGACGAGGGCGAGGTGCGCGAGCCCGCCGAAGTTCGTCTCGAAGCCCCAGATGCGCTGCTCGGGGTCGAGCATCGTGTCGTCGTGGCCGAGCGGGCTCTCGAGCTCGACGGACAGGCAATGCGCGACGACCTCGTCCCCGGGCTTCCAGGCGTTGACGCCCGGGCCGGTACGCAGCACAACGCCGGACAGGTCGGAGCCGACCACGTGGTAGGGCAGGTCGTGCCGCTTGGCCAGCGGGGAGGTGCGGCCATAACGCTCGAGGAAGCCGAAGGTCGACATTGGTTCGAAGATCGACGTCCACACCGTGTTGTAGTTGATTGCGCTCGCCATGACCGCGACCAGCGCCTCGCCCGGCCCGAGCTCGGGCACTGGGACGTCTTCGATGTGCAGCGACTTGCGCGGATCCTTGTCCCGGGTCGGTATCCCCTCGAACATGTCGACCTCGTCCTTGTGGACGGTCACCGCGCGGTAGGACTCAGGGATCGGCAGCCGAGCGAAGGTCTCCGGCGGGGTGTCGCCGGCCAGGATCGCGTCCAGGACGTGCTGCATCTGGGTCATCTGCGCACCTTACTGGTCGGTAACTTAGGCCTGCACGCCGGGCTGAACGAGCTCGACGAGCACGCCGCCGGCGTCCTTGGGGTGCACGAAGTTGATCCGGGACCCGGCCGTTCCGCGCCGCGGCTGCTCATAGAGCAGCCGCACACCCTCCCGCCGCAGATGCTCGGATGCCGCGTCGATGTCGTCCACCGTGTAGGCGATCTGCTGGATGCCCGGGCCGTTGCGCTCGAGGAACCGGCCGATCGCCGAGTCCGGCGACAGCGGGGCGAGCAGCTGGATCATCGCGGAGTCGCCTCCTGGGCCGCTCCCTGGGCCGATCCCAGGACCAACGGCGAGCATCGCCTCGCGCACGCCTTGCTCCTCGTTCGTCTCGGTATGCGCGCACCGCATCCCGAACACCCGCTCGTAGAAGGCGATGGCCTCGTCCAGGTCGGCGACCGCGATCCCAACGTGGTCGATGCGCCGGATGCCGGGCACTGCCCGCGGGCCGGGTCCAGGGTCAGTCGGCGATGCGGGCGTGGAAGAAGGCTCAGCCGTCATGGCTTGTAGTCTGGCAAGACCGTTCCGCGCGCTCGTCAGCGCTCCCGCCTTCGGAGGATTTCATGGCCAGCCCGTCCGTCATCGTTGCCGGCGCCCGAACCCCGATGGGTCGGCTGCTGGGGTCTCTCAAGGACTTTTCGGCGGCCGATCTCGGTGGCGCCGCGATCAAGGGAGCGCTTGAGAAGTCCGGCGTGCGCCCCGACCAGGTCGACTACGTGATCATGGGCCAGGTGCTGCAGGCGGGCGCCGGCCAGATCACCGCTCGCCAGGCCGCGGTCAAGGCCGGTGTCGCGATGGACGTCCCGGCGATCACGATCAACAAGGTCTGCCTGTCCGGGCTGGATGCGATTGCGCTCGCCGACCAGCTCATCCGGGTGGGCGAGTTCGAGATCGTCGTGGCCGGCGGCATGGAGTCGATGACCAACGC
Source organism: uncultured Actinomycetota bacterium (assembly GCA_963836025.1). Classification (GTDB taxonomy): domain Bacteria; phylum Actinomycetota; class Actinomycetes; order JBEVHX01; family JBEVHX01; genus JBEVHX01. Next base: position 176,473 of record CAWIIE010000009.1, on the reverse strand, counting down.
GCCGCACCTGTTGCCGAAGTCGCGCGAGGGCGTCAAGTACGGCAACTGGGAGCTGGTCGACTCGATGGCATACGACGGGTTGTTCTGTGCCTTCGATCGCAAGGCCATGGGTGAGGCGACCGAGGGCTACAACAGTCGCTACGAGCTGACCCGCGAGGAGCAGGACGCCTTCGCTGCGCGCTCGCACCAGCGGGCCGCCGAGGCCGCAAAGAACGGTCTGTTCGACGACGAGGTGGTGCCGGTCGAGATCCCGCAGCGCAAGGGCGACCCGATCACGTTCACCACCGACGAAGGAGTGCGCGCCGACACGACGGTCGAGACCCTGGCTCGGTTGAAGCCCGCGTTCGCGAAGGACGGCACGATCACGGCCGGCTCGGCGTCGCAGATCTCCGACGGCGCAGCCGCGGTCGTGGTCATGAGCCGCGACAAGGCGGAAGAGCTGGGTCTGACCTGGCTGGCCGAGATCGGCGCGCACGGCGTGGTCGCTGGGCCGGACGCAAGCCTGCACGAGCAGCCGGCCAACGCGATTCGCAAGGCCCTGTCCCGCGAGGGGCTCGCGCCGTCTGACCTCGACCTGGTCGAGATCAACGAGGCGTTCGCCTCTGTCGGCATCGTGAGCGCCCGCGAGCTCGGCCTTGGTGACGACCAGGTGAACGTGAACGGCGGGGCGATCGCGCTCGGCCATCCGGTGGGCATGTCGGGCGCCCGGCTCGTGCTGCACCTCGCGCTCGAGCTCAAGCGCCGCGGCGGCGGGGTCGGTGCGGCCGGGCTCTGCGGCGGCGGCGGCCAGGGCGATGCTCTGATCGTGCGTGTCCCAGCCGCCTGATCGGGCGGATGCGCCGACCCGCTCGCTGCCGCGCGACGCGACCGTCGAGCAGCTCGTCGACGCGGCGCAGAGTGGTCATCCGCGCGCGGTCGCACGGTTGATCTCGCTGGTCGAGGATGCCGCGCCGTCGCTGCGGTCGGTGATGGCGGCGCTGGCTCCGCTCACCGGGCAGGCGCACGTCGTCGGGTTGACGGGTGCGCCCGGGGTGGGCAAGTCCACGACGACGTCCGCGCTGGTGTCCGCATACCGGGCCCGGGGGTTGCGGGTCGGAGTGCTCGCCGTTGACCCCTCGTCGCCGTTCAGCGGAGGTGCGTTGCTGGGCGACCGGGTCCGCATGCAGGACCACGCGCTGGACGCCGAGGTCTACATCCGCTCGATGGCCTCCCGCGGGCATCTCGGTGGGCTGGCGTCGGCCACGCCACAGGCGCTTCGGGTGCTGGATGCCGCGGGCTGCGACATCGTGCTGGTGGAGACGGTCGGCGTCGGACAGTCAGAGGTCGAGATCGCCGGGGCGGCGGACACCACGGTCGTGCTGCTGGCACCGGGCATGGGCGACGGCATCCAGGCTGCGAAGGCGGGCATCCTCGAGATCGGCGACGTGTATGCGGTGAACAAGGCCGACCGGGACGGCGCCGACCAGACCGTGCGCGAGCTTCGGCACATGATCTCCCTCGGTGAGCGGCGCGACGCCGGCCAGTGGCGGCAGCCGGTGGTGAAGACGATCGCTGCCCAAGGCGACGTCGACGAGCTCGTCGAGGCGCTGGACAAGCACCAGGGCTGGTTGGCGAGCAGCGGCGAGCTGGCCGCCGGTCGACGACGACGCGCGGCGGTGGAGATCGAGGCGCTGGCCGTCGCGGCACTGCGCTCGCGCTTCGCCGACGTGCACGGCGACGCCCGGCTGGACGACCTCGCGGCCGCAGTCGTCGAGGGCAAGCTCGACCCGTATGCGGCCGCCGACCGGCTGGTCGAGGACGTCACTGCCTGAGCCCGCGAACGTTAGGGCACGAGGGCCGAAACCGGGCCCATCGAGATCCTCGGCGACTGTCCGGGGTCGAGCCAACGCATCAGGGCGACGAGCGCGGCACCGTCGATTGCGACGCAGCCGGCCGTCGAACTGCCCGTGGACACATGCAGGAAGATGGCCGACCCACGCCACGGGGTGCGCTCGCTGTTGAAGCCGATGACGACCGCATGCCGGTAGGCGGCCGCGTAGTCGACCAGGTGCTCGGAGCGGTCCGCTCGCCATGCTGCATCCGCCGGCCTCGTCGACTGCCAGGTGTTGTAGGTCGCTGGGTCGTCGGAGTCGCCGGCCCACCAGTCGTCACCGTCGACCTGGCGGTACTCCAGCGCGGTACCGGGGTCGGCAGCGATCCCGAAGGCGAACGGCAGCGCAAACGTGCCGACCGGAGTGCTGCCGTCACCCTCGCGGCGATCGGCCACAAAGCCCGACCGACCGATCCGCGCTGCCATCGGGCCATGTGCTACCGACCATGACCCGTCACCGCCACGCTGCCATGCGGTGAGGGTCGCCTTCGACGTGCCGGAGCCGGTCGCGGTGACGAGCACAGCTTGACCGGAACCCGCGAGCGCAGGGATGGACGCGGGGCTGAGCCCGCCGGGAGGCTGTGCCGGCGCGGGCGCGGGCGGTCGAGCAGCCGGAGCCGGGCGGGGGGTGGCTGTCGGGCTCGTGGCCTGCTCGGCCGCCAACGCCGCCTGAGCAATCGCCGCCTGAGCAGCCTCCTGGGCCGCGCGCTGGGCGGCTTCGGCCGCGGACTGGGCGGCAGCCGCGGCCGCCGCCTGCGCGGCCAACGCCTCCTGGCGTGCGCGCTCGCGCTCGACCCCCCGCCGTGCGACCTGCGCATCGAGCCGTGCTGCCTCAGCTTGCGGGATGCTGCGCTCCAGTGCGGCCGAGACGCGTTCGTCGACGCTGCGCGGCGAGGGGGCGGTACCGCAGCCGGACAGGACCAGCACGCTGGCCAGCAGCAGTAGGGCCCAGGCGCGGCGGTTCATGGAGTCGACCTGCCCACCTCGATCGGGTTTGACGCTTCCTAGGAGACCGTAGGCTGAGGCGGCGGCGGCGACCGGCGATCCCGGCAGCCGACGTCACCCAAATTCCCCGCGATCCGGGAGGCACTGTGGACGCCGCTGACATCGAGGCCGGCCGCCGTCGCTGGCAGGCCCGCTACGACGAGGCGCAAGCCGGCGGGCAGGTGCGCGACGCCGACTTCACGACGTTGTCCGGGGTGGAGGTCGACCCGGTGTACGGACCGCCGGACGGCGCGGACGTTCCAGGGTTCGAGAAGGTCGGCTGGCCGGGGGAGTACCCGTTCACTCGCGGACTGCATCCCACCGGATACCGCGGCCGGCCGTGGACGATCCGGCAGTTCGCCGGCTTCGGCAACGCGCATCAGACCAACGAGCGCTACCACCAGATCTTGGGCGCGGGCGGCGGCGGGCTGAGCGTCGCGTTCGACATGCCCACGCTGATGGGTCGCGACTCTGACGACCCGCGCAGCCTCGGGGAGGTTGGGCACTGCGGGGTCGCGATCGACTCCGCGGCGGACATGGACGTGCTGTTCGACGGCATCCCGCTCGGCGACGTCACCACGTCGATGACCATCAGCGGTCCGGCGGTACCGGTCTTCTGCATGTACGTCGCCGCCGCCGAGCGGCAAGGGGTCGACCCGAGGATGCTCAACGGCACGCTGCAGACCGACATCTTCAAGGAGTACATCGCGCAGAAGGAGTGGCTGTTCCCGCCGCAGCCGCACCTGCGCCTGATCGGCGACCTGATGGAGTGGTGCATCGAGCAGGTCCCCGCCTACAAGCCGATCTCGATCTCCGGCTATCACATCCGCGAGGCGGGTTCAACCGCGGCCCAAGAGCTGGCCTTCACCCTGGCCGACGGCTTCGGCTACGTCGAACTGGGCCAGTCGCGCGGCCTGGACGTCGATGAGTTCGCCCCCGGCCTGTCCTTCTTCTTCGACTCCCACCTGGACTTCTTCGAGGAGATCGCGAAGTTCCGCGCGGCGCGGCGGATCTGGGCCAGGTGGATGCGCGACGTCTACGGCGCCACGACCGACAAGGCGCAGTGGCTGCGCTTCCACACCCAGACCGCGGGCGTGTCGCTGACCGCCCAGCAGCCGGACAACAACGTCGTCCGGACCGCGCTGGAGGCACTCGCGGCGGTGCTCGGCGGCACGAACTCGTTGCATACCAACGCCCTCGACGAAGTGCTCGCCCTGCCGTCCGCGAAGTCCGCGGAGATCGCGCTGCGCACCCAGCAGGTCATCCTCGAGGAAACCGGGGTGGCCAACGTGGTGGACCCGTTGGGCGGGTCGTGGTACGTCGAGGCGCTGACCGACCGGATCGAGGCGGAGGCGGAGCGCATCTTCTCCCGGATCCGGGACATGGGCTCAGACGGTTCGATGACCAGCGGCATTCTGCGCGGGATCGAGGACGGTTGGTTCATGTCCGAGATCGCCGACTCCGCGTTCGCATACCAGGTGGCTCTGGAGAAGGGCGACAAGAAGGTCGTCGGTGTCAACACCAACCTGGACACCATCGAGGAGCCGTTGGAGATCCTGCGGGTCTCGTACGAGGTCGAGCACGAGCAGGTAGCGGCGCTGGCCCGTCGCCGCGCAGACCGGGACGAGGCGCGGGTGACGCGGACCATCGCGATGCTGGTCGAGACGGCGCGTGGCGAGGGCAACACGGTGCCACCCATGCTCGAGGCGGCGCGTGCCGAAGCCACGCTCGGGGAGATCTGCGGCGCGCTGCGCGAAGTGTGGGGCGATTACCGCGAACCAGCCCGGTTCTGATTGATTGGTCCGGTGATTTCAGCCCGCGGCCTGTCCAAACGCTACGGCTCCACCCTGGCGGTCAACGACCTCTCCTTCGAGGTCAAGGCTGGCGAGGTGACCGGCTTCCTCGGCCCGAACGGCGCCGGCAAGTCGACGACCATGCGGCTCATCCTCGGTCTCGACCGGCCGGCGAGCGGAACCGCCACGATCAACGGCAAGCGGTACGCGGAGCTGACCCATCCGTTGCGCGAGGTCGGGTCGGTGCTGGACGCCAAGCAGGTGAACAACGGGCGGACCGGACGCAACCACCTGCGGTGGATGGCGGCGTCGAACGGCATCCCGCAGTCCAGGGTCGATGAGGTGCTCGAGATGGTCGGCCTGACCAGCGCGGCCGGGAAGCGCGCCGGCGGCTACTCCCTCGGCATGTCGCAGCGCCTCGGCATCGCCGGCGCACTGCTCGGCGACCCCGGCGTGCTGATGTTCGACGAGCCGGTCAACGGCCTCGACCCCGAGGGGATCGTCTGGATCCGGACCTTCATGCAGCATCTGGCCGGGCAGGGTCGCACGGTCTTCGTGTCGAGCCACCTGTTGTCGGAGATGTCGCAGACCGCATCGCATCTCATCGTGATCGGGCGCGGTCGGCTGATCGCGGACACGTCGACGGCCGAGGTCATCCGCGGGAGCGCGGCCAACTTCACCAAGGTGCGGGCCGAGGGGCTGCCGGGGTTCGTTGAAGTGCTCAGGTCGCGCGGCCTCACGGCAGAGCTGGACGGGGATGCCGCGCTCGTGGACGGGGTCGAGACCGACGTCGTCGGTCGGCTGGCGGCGGAAACGGGCACGACGCTGCTCGAGCTGTCGCCGCAGCGCGCCTCGCTCGAGGAGGCATTCATGGAGCTGACCCGCGAAGAGGTCGAATACCACGGCGGATCGCCGGTCTCGACGGCTGCACCTGCGGAAGGAGACCCGCGATGAGTGCCGTCGACACGATCAAAGCCGAGCGGATCAAGGCGTTCACCGTCCGCTCGACCTGGTGGAACATCATCCTCACGCTCGTGCTGTCGATCGGACTGTCGCTGCTGATCTGCTTCGCCATCGTGGCCACGTGGGCGGACACGGCGGCGGAGGACCGGGCGGATGTGCAGAACGACGCGCTCGAGGTCATCGTCTCCGGGTACTTCTTCGGCATCGTCGTCGTGCTGGTGCTGGGCGTGATGTTGATGACCGCTGAGTACCAGAACGCGATGATCCGGACGACGCTCGTGGCCGAACCCCGTCGCGTCCAGATGTTTGCGGCCAAGTCGCTCGTCGTCGCCGTGATCTCGGCTGCCGTCGCCGTCGTGTTCCTCGCCGGGGCCTACGTCGGAGGCTCCCTGATCCTCGGCGTCCGCGACATCGACATCTCGCTCGACGTGCCGGGAGGCGGGCGGGCGTTCTTCGGCATCGTGCCGTTCTTCGTGCTGTCGGCGCTGTTCTCGCTCGCCCTCGGCGCGATCCTGCGCAGCACAGCGGCCGCGATCACCATCGTCGTCTTGCTCTATCTCGTCGTCCCGAACCTGATGCTCTTGATCCCACGGTACGGCGAGGAGATCAACGCAGCCTTCCCGTTCATGGGCGGCGTGATCTTCCTCGATCCGAGCCCCTCAAGCGTGTATGGCCCTTGGACGGGCCTGGGGATCTTCGCCGCATACGTCGTGGTGCTGTGGGGCCTGGCCGCATACCTGCTCAAGCGTCGGGACGCTTGACCCGGAGTTGGGCCTCAGCCAGCCGCGGGAGAGGATGAGCGGGTGAGCACTCCTGGCTTCAACACCTACGGCGCCGTCGACCTGGCCGCGCTCGCGACGCAGAACGCGGCGCGGACCCGCGCTGAGGAGGCCCGCGCCACGGCGTTGGCCGACGGCGCGGACCCGAACGCAATGCTCGTCATCGACGTCACTGAGGCCACCTTCCAGGCCGAGGTGATCGATCGGTCGATGACCGTGCCGGTGGTCATCGACTTCTGGGCCGACTGGTGCGGACCGTGCAAGCAGCTGTCGCCGATCCTCGAGCGGTATGCGGTCGCGGACGGCGGGAGCTGGGTGCTGGCGAAGATCGACACCGACGCCGAGCAGCGGCTGGGCGCCGCGTTCCAGGTGCAGAGCATCCCGAGCGTGTTCGTGGTCTGGCAGGGCCAGGTTGTGCCGGGCTTCCAGGGTGCCCTGCCCGACGCCCAGGTCCGGCAGTTCCTCGACCAGGTGGTCGAGCTCGCCGCGACGACGCCGGGCCAGCCGGCCGCGCCGGGCGGCGTCGACGGGCAGGCGGCCGCCGTCGTCGAGGACCCGATCCTTGACCGGGCCGAGGCAGCACTGGCCGCTGGGGACTTCGACGGCGCGGCCGTGGCCTTCCAGGAAAGGCTGACCGCGAGTCCGGGCGACCCCGATGCGGTGCACGGCCTGGCCACCGTCGGGCTGCTTCAACGGTTGGCCGGGGTCGACGCGGACAAGGCGCGCAAGACGGCGGCCGACCAGCCGGACGACGTCGCGGCCCAGACCCTGGCGGCCGACCTGGACCTCGCGGCAGGCCAGGTCGAGGACGCATTAGCGCGGTTGGTCGACCTCGTGGCGCGCAGCTCCGGCGACGAGCGGGGTGCGGCCCGCGCGCATCTGGTCGACTTGTTCGAGGTGGTGGGCGCCGACGACCCGCGGGTCGCCAAAGCCCGGACCGCCTTGGCCAACGCCCTGTTCTAAATCGCGTCGCGAATTACCCGGTGTTGGCGAACCAGACGGTGGCCAGCGGGGGGAGGGTGATCGACGCGGATGCGGGCAGCCCGTGCCATGTCTCGTCCTCCGCCGTCACCCCGCCGAGGTTGCCGACGCCGCTGCCGCCGTAGATCTCGGCGTCGGTGTTGAGCACCTCGGTCCACTCGCCTTCGGACGGCAAACCGATCCGGTACTCGTAGTGCGGCACCGCCGAGAAGTTCGACACGCAGGCAACCGCGCCCCCCTTCCCGTCCATGCGCAGGAACGAGAACACGTTGTTCGACACATCGTCTGCGTCGATCCAGGCGAACCCGGCCGACTCGTGGTCGAGCGACCACAGTGCTGGGTTGTCGACGTACACCTGGTTCATGTCGCGGATGGAGGTCTGCAGGCCGCGATGGTCGGGGTTGTCGAGGATCCACCAGTCGAGGCCGCGCTCTTCGGACCACTCCGACTCCTGGCCGAACTCACAGCCCATGAACAGCAGCTGTTTGCCCGGATGGGCCCACATGTATGCGAGGTAGGCGCGCAGCGTGGCGAGCTGGCGCCAGCGGTCGCCCGGCATCTTGCGCAGCAGTGAGCGCTTGCCATGCACCACCTCGTCGTGCGAGAGCGGCAGCAGGAAGGTTTCGGTCCAGGCATACATCAACGAGAACGTCATCTCGTGATGGTGGAACTGCCGGAAGATCGGTTCGCGCGACACGTACCCGAGCGAGTCGTGCATCCAGCCCATGTTCCACTTCAGCCCAAAACCGAGGCCGCCGAGGTGTGTCGGTCGGGTCACTCCGGGCCAGGCGGTCGACTCCTCGGCCACCATGACCGAGCCCGGCACCCGCTTGTACACGGTGGCGTTGGTCTCCTGCAGGAACGCAACCGCCTCGAGGTTCTCCCGGCCGCCGTACTTGTTCGGCGCCCATTCGCCGGCCTTGCGCGAGTAATCCAGGTACAGCATCGACGCGACGGCGTCCACCCGCAGGCCGTCGATGTGGAACTCCTCGAGCCAGTGCACCGCGTTGGCGACCAGGAAGTTGCGTACCTCGATGCGCCCGAAGTCGAAGACCAGCGTGCCCCAGTCCGGCTGTTCCCCGCGGCGCGGGTCCGCGTGCTCATACAGCGGGGTGCCGTCGAAGCGGGCCAGCGCCCAGGCGTCCTTGGGGAAGTGCGCGGGCACCCAGTCCAGCAGCACACCGATGCCCTCCTGGTGCAGCCGGTCGACGAGGAGGCGGAAGTCGTCGGGTGAGCCGAATCGTGAGGTAGGCGCGTAGTACGACGTCACCTGGTAACCCCACGACCCGCCGTACGGGTGCTCCATCACCGGGAGGAACTCGACGTGCGTGAAGCCCATCTCGCGCACGTACTCGACCAGCTCGTCCGCAAGCCCGCGGTAGTCGAGCCCCGCTCGCCACGAGCCGAGGTGCACCTCGTAGATGGACATCGGACCGGTATGCGGGTCCGCGGTCGCGCGCTCGGTCATCCACGCCTCGTCGCCCCATTCGTAGGCCGAGGTGAACACCACGGACGCGGTCGCGGGCGGGTGCTCGGTGGCGCTTGCGAGCGGGTCGGCCTTCAGCCGGCGCACCCCGTCGGCGCACAGGATCTCGTACTTGTATCGAGTGCCGTCGCCGACGGCTGGCACGAACAGCTCCCAGACCCCGCTTGCACCCAGGGAGCGCATCGGGTGCCCGCGACCGTCCCAGTGGTTGAAGTCGCCGACGACGCGCACCCCCCTGGCGCTGGGCGCCCAGACCGCGAACGATGTCCCGGTCACGTCGCCAGCCAGCCCGGTGTACGAACGGCGGTGCGCACCGAGCACATCCCACAGCCGCTCATGCCGCCCCTCGCCAATCAGGTGCAAGTCGATCTCGCCGAGCGTTGGCAGGAAGCGATACGGGTCGTCGTCCACGTGCGGCCCGCGGCCGTAGTCGACCTCGACTCGGTAGTCGGGGACCGACGGCATCGGCAGCAGCGCGGAGAAGACACCGTGGTACTCGTGCTGGAGCGGGAACCGCTCCTCGCCAACGAGCAGCACCACGCTCTGCGCCATCGGGCGCATGACACGGACCACCACGCCGTCGTCGACGACATGCGGACCGAGCAGGGTATGCGGCTGGGGGTGCGCGCCGGCCAGCAGCCGATCGACCTCGTGCTGGTCGACCGCTGGCACCGACTTGCCGGTCTGGCTGGTCACGCTGCCTGCTCCTCCGAAAGTCGGGCGACGGCGTCCAGCGGGATCGCGACCCAGTCGGGGCGCAGCCGCGACTCGTAGACCACCTCGTAGAGCGCCTTGTCCAGCTCGTATGCGCGCAGCAGCACCGACGACGCGCGCGGGTCGTGCCCGGCGCCGTCCGCATATCCGTCGAGGAACGCGGACCGGTTGCGAACTGCCCACTCTCTCGCGCGGTACAGCCGCTGCGCCCCGGCGCGGTCTTCGAGGAGCGGCCGATGCGCGGCGTAGTCGAAGGACCGCAGCATCCCCGCGACGTCGCGCAGGGGGGAGTCCGGTGCTCGGCGTTGCGACAAGGGACGGGCCGGCTCGCCTTCGAAGTCCAGGACGAACCAACCCTCCGTGGTGCGCACGACCTGGCCGAGGTGCAGGTCGCCGTGCACCCGCTGCACGATGATCGGGTCCGTCGACTCGGCCAGGGTGTCGTAGACGGCCGAGATCGCAGCCGCCAACGGTCGCACCGACGAAGCGGTCGAGATCGCGACCTCGAGCCGGCCGCGCATCTCACTGATCAGCTGGGCGCGCTTGTCGGCATCGAGCTCGTGCGTGCCGAGCGCGGTGCCGAGGGCGTCGTGGACCTCAGCCGTCGCGATCCCCAGCCGGTGCGCCTCGCTGGCGAAGTCACCCCCGCATTCCTCTGGATGCAAGTCGCCCTCGGCCAGCAGGTCGTGCACGGATGCGAGCGCGAGCCGCCAACCGTCGGTCGCGGTCGTCAGGAACCGCTGTACGAGGGCGAGGTCGACGTGCTCGCCGTCGTCCAGATCGGCGCTCACCCCGCCAAGCAAGGCCGCCACGTGCGGGGAGCCGAACTCCGTCAGCGTCGCGTGGAGCTCGAGGTCGGGGTTCACGCCGGACTCAAGCTTGCGGAAGACCTTGAGGATCGCCGCGTCGCCGAACACGAGCGAGGTGTTGCTCTGCTCGCCGGTGAGCGCGATTGAGGTCTCCTCCTCACCCGGCAGCTCGCCGCCCTTCTCGCGGAAGAAGCGCACCGGACCCACGGTGTCCTCCGCGCGCACGTGCCGCAGCCAAGCACCGGTCACCGTCTTGTCGTGCAAGGCGTCGTAGACGATCTCGTCGTCGAGCGCGCCGATTTCGACGTGCGCCAAGGTTGGCTCGGGCTGCGGCCGGCGCACGACGGGCACCTGGTAGCGCTCTGTCGACCCGTCGTCGCTGTAGTGGACATCCACCAGCCAGATCGCAGACGCATACGGCTCGGTGGTCAGCGTGCTGAGCTCGTTGACTGCGAACACGCGGAACTCACGGCCCTTGCCGGGGAACCAGCGCTGGCGTGGCAGCCACTCGTGCAGCAGCGCTTCCCTGCCCGGCAGCGACGTCATCGAGCACCTCCGGGCAGACCGAACCAGTAGAAGCCATGACCGCCGAGGGTCAGCAGGTACGGCAGTTCACCGATGCGTGGGAACACCGTGCCGCCGGTCAGCTCCACGGGTTCGACGCCCTCGTAGTGCCGAAGGTCCAGCTCGACCGGCTGCGGGAAGCGAGACAGGTTGTTCACACAAAGGACGCGGTCGTCGCCGTACTCACGGGTGTACGACAGCACCGATGGGTTCGAGCCACCCAGGTCGGTGAACGTGCCGAGGCCGAAGGCGACGTGCCGCTTGCGGATGGCGATCTGCTTGCGTGTCCAGTGCAGCAGCGAGTTCGTGTTCTTGAGATGGGATTCAACGTTGGTGACCTGGTAGCCGTACACCGGGTCGGCGACGACCGGCAGGTAGATCCGGCCAGGGTCACAGTGTGAGAAGCCGGCGTTGCGGTCGGGCGTCCACTGCATCGGCGTGCGCACGCCGTCACGGTCACCGAGCCAGATGTTGTCGCCCATCCCGATCTCGTCGCCGTAGTACAGGACCGGTGAGCCGGGCAGTGACAGCAACAGCGCAGTGAAGAGCTCGATCTGGTCGAGGTCGTTCTCGAGCAGTGGCGCCAGCCGACGGCGGATGCCGAGGTTGGACTTCATGCGCGGGTCCTTCGCGTACTCCGCATACATGTAGTCGCGGTCCTCGTCGGTCACCATCTCGAGGGTGAGCTCATCGTGGTTGCGCAGGAAGATGCCCCACTGGCAGTGCTCGGGAATCGGCGGTGTCTGCGCCATGATCTCGGTGATCGGGTAGCGCGACTCGCGGCGAACGCCCATGAACAGTCGGGGCATGACCGGGAAGTGGAAGCACATGTGGCACTCGTCGCCGCCGGTCGCGGGCTCGCCGAAGTAGTCGACGACGTCGGCCGGCCACTGGTTGGCCTCGGCGAGGATCACCTTGTCCGGGTAGAGCCGGTCGACCTCGCTGCGCACGCGCCTCAGGAAGGCGTGCGTCGCGGGTCGGTTCTCGCAGTTGGTGCCTTCCTCCTCGAACAGGTAGGGCACGGCGTCCAGGCGGAAGCCGTCAATGCCGAGGTCGAGCCAGAAGCGCAACGCCTCGAGGACGTGCTCCTGGACAACGGGGTTCTCGTAGTTCAGGTCGGGCTGGTGGCTGAAGAAGCGGTGCCAGTAGTACTGCTTGCGCACCGGGTCGAAGGTCCAGTTCGAGGTCTCGGTGTCGATGAAGATGATCCGCGCGTCGGCGTAGCCCTTGTCGTCATCGGCCCAGACGTAGAAGTCGCCGTACGGTCCCTGCGGGTCGCTGCGTGAGGCCTGGAACCACGGATGCTGGTCGGAGGTGTGGTTGACGACGAAGTCGATGATGACGCGCAACCCCCGCGCATGCGCCTCGTCGACGAACTCGATGAAGTCGGTGATGGTGCCGAACTCCGGCAGCACGTCCACGAAGTCTGAGACGTCGTAGCCGCCGTCGCGTAGCGGCGACTTGAAGAACGGCGGCAGCCAGATGCAGTCGACGCCGAGCCATTGCACATAGTCGAGCTTGTCTGCGAGTCCCTTGAGGTCGCCCGACCCGTCGCCGTCGGTGTCGTGGAAGATGCGGACGAGCACCTCGTAGAACACCGCGTGCTTGAACCAGTCCGGCTGCCGCTGCTGACGCTCGTCAAAGGGGTCGGGGATCGGGGTGCCGGGGAGCACTACCCCGTGCTCGACAAATCCGTGGTCGCGCGAGCCGCCCAACGCCGCGTCGGCTGTCATCTGTCGCCTGCCATTCAGTCCTGCACGACGAGCACATGGGCCGGCTCGTCGAACGGGATCAGGCGAACGTAGTTCGAACGGCCCCATACGAAGGTGGCACCCGTGATCTGGTCGACGACGGTGTACCTGTCGTCGGGTCCCATCCCGAGCTGGGTGAGATCGAGGTGCACCATGGTCTCGCGCGCTGCATGCGAGTCGAGGTTCACCACAACGATGACGCTGTCTCGCCGACCACCGGGCAGGATGCGCGACTTGGTGAAAGCGATCATGTTCTCGTCGTCGGTCCAGTGAACCCGCAGGTTGCGCAGCCAGTGCAGCGCGGGGTGCTCGCGCCTGACTTGGTTCAGCCGCGCAAGGTACGGCGCCAGGGTTCGGCGCTCGCGCTCCGCGGCGGCCCAGTCGCGCGGCCGGAACGCATACTTCTCGCTGTCGAGGTACTCCTCGCTGCCGGGTCGCACCGCGACGTGCTCGAACAGCTCATAGCCGGAGTACACCCCCCAGCTGGGGGAGGCCATTGAGGCGAGCACGGCGCGAATCTTGAACGCCGGCGGCCCCCCGTACTGCAGGTAGGCATGCAGGATGTCGGGGGTGTTCACGAAGAAGTTCGGCCGCAGGTAGTGCGCGGTCTCGGTCGCCAGCTCGCGGAAGTAGTCCTCGATCTCACGCCGTTCGTTGCGCCAGGTGAAGTAGGTGTAGGACTGCTGGAAGCCGATCTTGGCGAGGGCGCGCATCATCTCCGGACGGGTGAACGCCTCAGAGAGGAAGATCGCGTCCGGCTCATCGGCTCGGACCTCTGCGATCAGCTGCTCCCAGAACGACAGTGGCTTGGTGTGCGGGTTGTCGACCCGGAAGATGCGCACGCCGTGGGAGATCCAGTACCGGAGGATCCGCAGGATCTCCGCGTAGATGCCCGGGTAGTCGTTGTCGAAGTTGAGCGGGTAGATGTCCTGGTACTTCTTCGGTGGGTTCTCCGCGTATGCGATCGTGCCGTCGAGCCGCGTCGTGAACCACTCCGGGTGCTCGGTGACCCATGGGTGGTCAGGGGAGGCCTGCAGGGCAAAGTCGAGCGCGACCTCGAGGTCGAGTTCAGCGGCTTGCTTCACGAAGCGGTCGAAGTCGTCGATGGTGCCGAGGTCCGGGTGGATGGCGTCGTGCCCGCCTTCGGCCGCGCCGATCGCCCACGGCACGCCCGGGTCATGCGGCCCGGGGTCGAGGGTGTTGTTGGCGCCCTTCCGGAAGGTCTTGCCGATCGGGTGGATCGGCGGCAGGTAAACAACGTCGAAGCCCATCCGCGCGACTGCCTCCAGGCGCTCGGCGGCGGTGGCGAAGGTGCCGGACTGCGGCGGGGTGACCCCCTCGGGGTCGACCTTGGCCCCCTCGGACCGCGGGAACATCTCGTACCACGAGCCGTACAGCGCCCGCTCGCGCTCGACGTCGAGGCGGAACCGGTCGCTTTTGGTGACGAGCTCGCGCAGCGGGTACTGGTCGAGCACGGCGACGACCTCGGGGTACAGCGGGGCGGCCAACCTCGCTTCGACCGGCCGGGCCTCGTCGCGCAGTGCCATGGCCGCGTCGAGCACGGCGTCCCGCTCCCACCCCTCGGGCAGCTGCGCCGCCGCCCGCTCATGCAGCACGGCGCCTTCGGAGAGGACGAGCTCCACGTCCTGACCGGCCGGAATCTTGATCCGGGCATCGTGCCGCCAGGTGGCGACGGGGTCCCCCCATGCCTCCACCACGAACGCCCACATGCCTTTGGCGTCGGGGGTGACGTCGGCCGCATACCGGTCGATCTCACCGGGCACCGGCCGCATCAGTGCCCACGGCGCCGCCCGGCCGCGCGGCCCCTTGAGCACGACGTTGCCGCCGAGCTCGGCATGCCCCTCGCGGACGATCGTCGCGCTGACGGTGAAGGTCTCACCCACCACCGCCTTGGCCGGCAAGCGACCCAGGTCGATGACCGGCGCTACGTCCAGAATCGGGATGCGTCCCACGCGTGGCTTCATCGCGACCGAGCCTAGACAAGGACCGGGTGCCGCAAACCTGCGTCGGCAGAATCCGTGGTGCACTCACCTACCACAACCAGCTGCCGCGGCCCGACCGATCGAGCGGGCCAGCCCGCCGAGGCACCCAAGTCTTGGTAGTTCAGTGCGGGCCACCGCAGAGTCGTGGGGCCGAAATCGCCCGCCGCTAGGGTTTCTCGCCGTGAAGGCCATCCGACGACTCACCGTCCGCACGGCGCTGCCTGCAGCGCTGAGCGGCCTGGACGATCTTGCGCGGAACCTGCGCTGGTCGTGGCACCCCGAGACGCTCGACCTGTTCGAGAGCGTTGACCCGGTCGAGTGGGCGGTGAACAAACCGGACCCGATCGGGCTGCTCGGCCGGGTCTCCCCGGAGCGCCTTACCGAGCTCGCCGAGGACTCCGGCTTCTTGAACCGGCTGCACGCCGCGAAGGCCGACCTCGACGCCTACCTGTCGGCGCCGCGCTGGTACCAGTCGCTCGGCACCGACGCGCCGACCTCGATCGCCTACTTCTCCCCGGAGTTCGGCATCGCTGCGGCGCTCCCGCAGTACTCGGGCGGCTTGGGCATCCTGGCGGGCGACCACCTGAAGGCCGCGAGCGACCTCGGGGTGCCACTGATCGGCGTCGGGTTGCTGTACCGCCACGGCTACTTCCGGCAGTCGTTGTCGCGCGATGGCTGGCAGCAGGAGGTGTACCCGCTGCTGGACCCGGCCGAGCTGGCCATCTCGGCGCTGCGTCATCCCGACGAGCGCCCGGTTCTCGTCGAGGTCGGGCTTCCCGGCCAGCGTCGGCTGGTCGCTCGGGTATGGCTGGCGCAGGTCGGGCGGGTGCCGCTGCTGCTGCTCGACTCGGACAACGAGGACAACAACCGCGACCTGCGTTCGGTCACCGACCGGCTGTATGGCGGCGGCACCGAGCACCGGTTGCTCCAGGAGATGCTGCTCGGCATCGGCGGGGTCCGCGCGCTGCGCGCATACTGCGCCCTGACCGGGCACCCGGCCCCGGAGGTCTTCCACACCAACGAAGGGCACGCTGGCTTCCTCGGTCTCGAGCGCATCCGCGAGCTGACCGAGGACGAGAGCCTGGGCTTCGACGAGGCGCTCGAAGCGGCCCGCGCCGGCACGGTGTTCACGACGCACACGCCGGTGCCAGCCGGGATCGACCGCTTCCCGCGCGAGCTGGTCGAGCAGCACTTCGGTGGCGACAACGCCTGCCCCGGCGTGCCCGTCGAGCGGGTCGTTGCGTTGGGTGCGGAGACGTACGAGGGCGGTGATCCGGGCGTCTTCAACATGGCGGTGATGGGCTTCCGGCTCGCACAGCGGGCAAACGGAGTCGCGAAGCTGCACGGCCGAGTCAGCCGCGGGATGTTCAACGGACTGTGGGCCGGGTTCGATGCCGACGAGGTCCCGATCACCTCGATCACCAACGGGGTGCATGCACCGACCTGGGTCGCCCGAGAGATCTTCGAGCTCGCCCGGCGCGAGGTCGGCCCCGAGCTCGTCGAGGAGGCCAAGGGCTGGGAGGGCATCGCCGACGTCTCCGAGCAGGACATCTGGTCGACCCGCAACCGACTGCGCGAGCAGCTCGTGCGTGAGGTGCGGATTCGGCTGCGTCAGTCGTGGCGGTTGCGTGGCGCCAGCGACGCCGAGCTCGGCTGGACCGACTCCGTGTTCGATCCCGACATCCTCACGATCGGCTTCGCCCGCCGGGTGCCCTCGTACAAGCGGCTCACCCTGATGCTGCGTGACCCCGACCGGCTGCGGGGCCTGCTGCTGCACCCGGAGCGGCCGATCCAGATCGTGGTTGCCGGCAAGGCGCACCCGGCAGACGACGGCGGCAAGGCGCTGATCCAGCAGTTGGTGCAGTTCTCCGACCGCGACGACGTCCGGCACCGGATCGTCTTCCTGCCGAACTACGGCATCGGCATGGCGCAGGTGCTCTACCCGGGATGCGACGTGTGGCTCAACAACCCGCTGCGCCCGCTCGAGGCCTGCGGAACGTCCGGCATGAAGTCCGCGCTGAACGGCGGGCTCAACCTGTCCGTCCTCGACGGCTGGTGGGACGAGATGTTCGATGGCGAGAACGGCTGGGCGATCCCGACCGCCGACGGTGTCACCGAGGACGACCGCCGCGACGACCTCGAGGCCGCCGCCCTCTACGAGCTCATCGAGGGCCAGGTCACGCCGCGGTTCTACGACCGGGTGGACGGCGCGCCGCCGAAGCGGTGGCTCGAGATGGTGCGACACACGCTGCAGAGCCTCGGGCCGAAGGTGCTTGCCAGTCGCATGGTCCGCGACTACGTGCAACAGCTGTATGCGCCCGCGGCGCTCGCGTCCCGGGCAGTCGATGGCGCCGGGCACGCACGCGCCCGCGAGCTCGCGGCCTGGAAGGCCCGGGTTCGGGAGCACTGGCACGGGGTCAAGGTCGACCACGTCGAGACCACGGGGCTGCCGGACTCACCCGAACGCGGCCAGCAGATGGGCGTGCGCGCATACGTGTCCCTGGGCTCGTTGACCCCCGACGACGTCGAGGTCCAGGTCGTCCTCGGCCGGGTCGACGACCAGGACACGCTCACCGAACCGGCGATTTCCGTGCTGCAGCCCGCCGAGTCCTACGAGGGCGGGCGTTGGCGCTTCGACGGCGTCGCCGATCTCCGTCGGGCCGGCTCGTTCGGCTACACCGTGCGGGTCCTGCCCCGGCATGCGCTGCTCGCGTCCACTGCCGAGCTTGGGCTGGTGGCCTGGCCACCCCAACCGGAGGGCATGTCCGAGGGCGACCTGCGCTGAGCCGGTGGCGTCGGAGCGCTGTGGAAGGCTGCCCGCCGTGGTCCCGTCGTTGACCCTGGTGCTCGGGTCGGAGCCGTTCTTGGTCGAACGGGCGGTGGCCGCCGCGGTGGCCCAGGTCCGCGAGAGCGAGCCCGCTGCGACGGTCTACGACCTCGACCCGGATCGGCTGGAGCCCGGCCTGCTCAGTGGGCTGACCGCGCCATCGCTATTCGGTGACCGCAACGTCGTGATCCTGCGGCAGGCACACGAGATCGGCGCTGAGCGCGCAAGCGAGGTGGTGCGGGTGATCGCCGAGCCGGGCGACGCCGTGGTCATCGTCGCGCACAGCGGGGCCGCGAACCGTGGCAAGGCGGTTCTCGAGGCCGCGAAGGCCGCTGGCGCGCACGTCGTTGAGGTGTCCGGTCCGACCAGCGCGCGCGAACGCCGGGAATGGCTCAAGGCTGACGCGCGCGCGGCACATCGCGTGCTGACCGACGACGGCGCCGACATGCTGATCGAGGCGATCGGCGTCGACCTACGCGAGCTGGCCAACGCGCTGGCCCAACTGGTCGCCGACATCGACGGCGGCATCGACGCCACCGTCGTCGGTCGCTACTACTCCGGTCGTGCCGAAGTGAAGGGGTACGAGATCGCGGATGCCGCCGTCTCGGGCCGACCGGCGGAGGCGCTCGAGCAGCTGCGCTTCGCGCGCGCGACCGGTCTCGATCCGGTGCCGATCGTGGCTGCGGTCGCCTCGTCGCTGCGGACGCTGGTCAAGCTGTCCGGTATGCCGCGCGGCATGCGCGACACGGAGGTGGCGCGCGACCTCAGGGTGCCGCCGTGGAAGGTGCGGATCCTGCGCGAGCAGCTCAAGGGCTGGAACAGTGACGGTCTGGCTGCGGCGATTCGGGCGATGGCGGCGGCGGATGAGGCGGTCAAGGGCGGCGTCGTCCGCGAGGCCGAGTCCTGGGCGCTGGAGCATGCCGTGCTCACGGTCGCCCGCGCTCGCCGCTGAGCCTGACGGCCAACACGCTCGACTAGGTCACAGCCGACACGAGAGCGACCAGCCCGTATGCCGTGCCGCCGGACAGCATCACCCAGATCATGGCCGCACCTCGCCACGACAGAACGGCACCCACGCCCAGCCCGAGCACTACACCAACCGGTGGGCCGGTTCGCGCGGCATTGACGACCGCATTGACAGTGAGCGCCGCCATCGCGGCCACGCCCGCATGCAACAGCACCGCCTGGCGTGCGTCGTCTATGCGGAACCGGTCGGCGAGCACCATCGGCAGCCACCGAAACGCAAGGCTCAACACCCCGACCAGGGTCACCGCGGCCCAGGCCGTCACGCCGCACCTCTGCGCGTCGTCACGGCGACAACCGCCGCACCTCTGCGCGACGACGCGGCGCCAACCGCCGCACCAAGCGCCATGGCCAGCAGCACGCCCGTCCCGGCGGGCCAGGCAGCCGCAACGAGCGCCGCGGCCGCCGCGACGACCAAGACGGACAGTCCCCCGGGGCGATGGCGATGCGGCAGCACCAACGCGAGCAGGCACAGCGGAAGGCCGATCGACAGGTGCGCGGTGATCTCCGTCGATGCCCCGAGGGCGAGGCCGGCCAGCATGCTCAGCAGCCATACGCAGGTCAGCGTGGCCGCCGCGCCGGCGTAGTGCGCCCGCCGCTGCTCAAGCGAGCCGCCCACTGCGGCGCGGCGGTTCGCGAGTGCCCACATGGGATCGATCACGGTCATCGCTGCCAACGCCTTGGCCAAGGGCCGCGTGCCTGACCACAGCGGCGCCAGGGCGGTCGCATACACCACTAGCCGGAGGTTGATCAGGCCCGCGGAGACGACGATGAGCCACAGCACCGCCCCCTCGGTCAGCATCTGGGTCAGCGTGAGCTGCGCGCTCCCGCTGTAGACGGCCACGCCGGCGAACAGCGCGGGCACCGGAGCGGTGCTCGCCGCGCCGGCGGCACCGATGACGACACCGAAGGGCGCATAGCTCAGGGCCAGCGGGGCCATGTCGCGGACTCCGCGACGCACCTCAGCGCGGACGCGGACGCCCTGCCGGCCCGGGTGGTCAGGGGCCTGCGTCTCGGATCTGAGGCTCATGCCGAGATGGTGCTGGCCGCGCCTTCCGTCGACCTTCCCTCAGGGGGTGGAGTCCGGCGGCTGCTCGACCGTCCGGGGAAGGTCCCTAGAAGGCCCGCTTTCTAGCGTCGCTGGGCAGAGCCGATCCGCGGCCCATGCTGAACCAGGAGAACTGACATGTCAGAGCCATTGATCCAGGACGCGTTGAGCCGGCACGCGCTCGCGAGCCACACCGACCCGCATCTGCACCACCGCTACGACCTCAAAGCGGAGCAGGCCGCCGCTCAACGCCGCGGCGGCGGGGGGAGCCGGTGGAGACGCAGTGGCCGCCGCGCATGGCTCACCTTGGCCCGCGCCGCCTCCTGACTGAGTCTTCCAACGGTCGGTTGCGGCGCGGATGCGCCGGCGAGCGAGCGGGCGGGGCAGGGCTACTTGCTCAGGGTGGCGGCCTTGCTCGCCATCGCGGCCTTGCGGTTGGCTGCCTGGTTCTTGTGGATCACGCCCTTGCTGGCCGCCTTGTCGAGCTGGCGGGAGGCGTCCCGAAGCGCGGTCTCGGCGGCGGCGGTGTCACCTGCGGCGGCCGCCTCACGGAAGCGGCGCACGGCCGTCTTCAACGAGGACTTCACGGCCTTGTTGCGCTGGCGGGCCGCCTCGTTGGTCTTGTTGCGCTTGATCTGGGACTTGATGTTCGCCACGGATGAGCCTGTTCGTCTCGGGAAGGCGCGCGTGAGCGGAGGCTCCAGGCGCAGGCGGAGAGGTTACCAGCGGGTGGTGATCACGCCCAAACCGATGACGTCGCTCGTCGCCTCAAGTCCAGCCGTGCCGCCCGCGCAACGCGTCGGCCAGCGCCGTAAACCGATCCCGGTCGAGCGTGGCGCCTTCGCGCCGGACGCCGGCCGGCTCGACGGCATACGCGAAGTCCATCCGGACGTAGCTGGGTCGCCGCTCCCGGTCCCAGGCGCCGCTGCCGACGGGGAAGAAGTCCGGGTCATTGCCGTGATCGCGACTGGTCAGGGGGACGACCACCAAGTCGTACTCCGATCCGCCTGGGGCCAACCCGACGACGACCACAGGGCGGTCCTTGCCGGTGCTCGGGTCCTCCTCGTACGGGATCCAGGCCCAGACGACCTCGCCGGGGTCGGGGTCGCCATCGCGTTCCGGCGCGTACGTGACGTGCGCTGGACCTGCGTATGCCCGCGCCGGCTGCGCGGGCGGCCCGGACGTGGTCGTCATCAGCGGATCAGCTGACTTCGTTGGACCAGCCGACTTCCGCGCGGGTCGCATCGCATCCAGCAATCGCCTGAGCACCCGCTCACCCTAGGGTTGCCAGCGCGGGCCGGGGCGCGTGTTCAGACCGGGAGCGCCGCCAACCGTCGGGCCAGCGGTTCGGCCCCGAGGGCCTGCGCCTGCGACACAGCCTCGCCGAGCAGGCTCGGATCCTGGCCGGCCGCGCGGAGCATCGACAGCGACGTCGTGCGATGGCAGCAGCGCGAGCGTCACCGGACAGCTCGACGCCGTCCTCGACGCCGAGCGCCCGACGCGCGAAGGGCGCAGCCTTGTGCAGTCGTGGCGCAGCCAGCTCGGTTGGGACGTCTGGCCACGCGGCGTCCAGAACCTGCTCCCGGTGCATGCGGTGCGAAGGTGCCAACGCAAGCAGCTTGACCAGCGCAGCCGCGCGCCACCCTAGGGTTCGTCATGATGAGCGGCTGCGGTTGAGGGTGCGTGGGACGATGAGTGGTCCTTCAACCGAAACGAAAGACCACGCGTGCCAAGCCCTCAGCAGATTCCGCAGCCCAGCGCCACCGACCCGGCGCTGATCCGGAACTTCTGCATCATCGCCCACATCGACCACGGCAAGTCGACGCTGGCCGACCGGATGCTCGAGGTGACCGGGGTGATCGAGGCGCGCCAGATGCGAGCGCAGTACCTCGACCGGATGGACATCGAGCGCGAGCGTGGCATCACGATCAAGAGCCAGGCCGTGCGCCTTCCCTGGACGGTCAAGGAGGGTGTCGGGGCCGGCAGCGAGATGCACATCCTCAACATGATCGACACCCCCGGCCACGTCGACTTCACGTACGAGGTCTCGCGCTCGCTCGCCGCGTGCGAGGGCGCTGTGCTGCTCGTCGACGCCGCCCAAGGGATCGAGGCGCAGACGCTGGCCAACCTCTACCTCGCGCTGGAGAACGACCTGCACGTCATCCCGGTGCTGAACAAGATCGACCTGCCGGCGGCGCAGCCGGACAAGTACGCCGCCGAGCTCGCGCACCTGATCGGCTGCCGACCCGAGGACTGCCTGCGGGTCTCGGGCAAGACCGGCGAGGGCGTGCCGCACCTGCTGGACGAGATCGTGCGGCAGTTCCCCGCGCCGGTCGGCGACCCCGCCGCCGCCGCCCGCGCGATGATCTTCGACTCGGTGTACGACACCTACCGCGGCGTCGTGACGTACGTGCGGGTCATCGACGGCCACCTCAACCATCGGGAACGCATCCAGATGCTCTCGACCGGCGCGACCCACGAGATGCTCGAGGTCGGCGTCATCTCGCCGGAGCCGTCGCCGGCCAAGGGACTCGGGGTCGGCGAGGTCGGCTACCTGATCACCGGTGTGAAGGACGTCCGGCAGTCGCGGGTCGGTGACACGGTCACCAACCAGGCCAAGCCGGCGACCGAACCGTTGGGCGGCTACAAGGACCCCAAGCCGATGGTGTTCTCCGGCCTGTACCCGATCGACGGCTCCGACTACCCGGACCTGCGCGACGCGCTCGACCGGCTGCAGCTCAACGACGCGGCGCTGGTGTTCGAGCCGGAGACGTCGGTCGCGCTCGGCTTCGGCTACCGCTGCGGCTTCCTCGGTCTGCTGCACCTTGAGATCGTCCGCGAGCGGCTCGAGCGCGAGTTCGACCTCGACCTGATCTCCACCGCGCCGAACGTGGTCTACCGCGTCGTCATGGAGGACGGCTCGGAGCCGACGGTCACCAACCCGAGCGAGTTCCCCGCCGGGAAGATCGCCGAGGTCTACGAGCCGGTGGTGCGCTCGACGATCCTGGCGCCCAGCGAGTACATCGGCTCGATCATGGAGCTCTGCCAGTCCCGGCGCGGGGTCCTGCTCGGCATGGACTACCTCTCCGAGGACCGCGTCGAGCTGCGCTACACCCTTCCGCTCGCCGAGATCGTTTTCGACTTCTTCGACCAGCTCAAGTCGCGCACCCGCGGCTACGCGTCGCTGGACTACGAGCCGACCGGCGAGCAGGCCGCACAGCTGGTCAAGGTCGACATCCTGCTGCAGGGCGAGACCGTCGACGCGTTCAGCGCGATCGTCCACCGGGACAAGGCGTATGCCTACGGCACGGCGATGACGGGCAAGCTCAAGGAGCTGATCCCGCGGCAGCAGTTCGAGGTGCCGATCCAGGCCGCGATCGGCACCCGCGTCATCGCCCGCGAGAACATCCGCGCCATGCGCAAGGACGTGCTGGCCAAGTGCTACGGCGGTGACATCACCCGCAAGCGCAAGTTGTTGGAGAAGCAGAAGGAGGGCAAGAAGCGGATGAAGATGGTCGGCCGGGTCGAGGTGCCGCAGGAGGCGTTCATCGCCGCACTGTCCTCGGACTCCGACGCTGGTCCGGCCACCGCCAAGAAGTAGCCCCGCACCCGCGCGATCTTGAGCTTTCTTCAGCGACTCGCCGTGGTGACCATGAACAAACCTCAAGATCGCGAAGGGTGGTCGCTCACCGGCAAGGGGCGGCAAGGGGCGGTCGAGCGGCTCCAAGGAACTTGACCCCATCGGTCGTCCACGGGCCTAGGGTGGATCTGACACGACACCGCGGTGAGGCATGCCGTCCGGGGTGCCACCGCCCTGCTCGGAGGTGAAAGGCCAATGACGGCTCAGACGGTCGGAAAGTCGGAGCGTCCGCTCCCCACGCCGGCGGCGTCGGTCGCCCGGATGTTCCTGGACCGGGTGGCGGCCCAGCCGAACGACGAGGCATTCCGGTCACCAATCCTGCCCAGTGAGCAATGGGTGTCCTCCACCTGGGCGGAGACCGACGCCAAGGTCCGTCGACTCGCCGGCGGCCTGCTCGCGCTCGGCATCGACCTGGAGGACCGGGTCGCGATCCAGAGCACGACGCGCCTGGACTGGATCCTCGCCGACTTGGCCATCATGCTCGCCGGCGGCGCCACCACCACGGTGTACCCGAGCACCCAACCTGAAGACGTCGGTTTCATCCTCGCCGACTCCGGCTCGCGCCTGGTCTTCGCCGAGGATGCCAGCCAGGTCGCCAAGATTGCGGCGCACCGCGCCGACCTCGCAGCGGTGTCAGAAGGTCATCGTCTTCGATGGCGAGGGCGACGGCGACTGGGTGATATCCATGGAGGACCTCGCCCGGCTCGGTGACGAGTACAACCAGGCGAACCCCGGCGGCATCGACGAGCGGGTCGCGAAGATCGGCCCGGAGCACTTGGCCACGCTGATCTACACCTCGGGCACGACCGGGCGCCCCAAGGGCGTCATGCTCACTCACGGAAACTGGGCCTACGAGGGTGCCTCGATCGACGCCCTGAACCTGATCCACAAGGAGTGGGTCCATTTCCTGTGGCTGCCGCTGTCGCACTCCTTCGGCAAGGTCCTGCTCTCCGCCCAGCTGCAGGTCGGCTTCGTCACCGCCGTCGACGGCCGGGTCGACCGGATCGTGGACAACCTTGCGATCATCAAGCCGACCTTCATGGCGGCCGCCCCGCGCATCTTCGAGAAGGTCTACACGAAGATCGTGTCGACGACCGAGGCCGGAGGCGGTGCCAAGGCCAAGATCTTTAGTTGGGCCTTCGGCGTGGGACAGAAGGCAGCCGCGCTCGAGCGGGAGGGCAAGCCCGTCGGTGGCGCGCTCGCGGCGCAACGCCGCGTTGCCGACAAGCTCGTCTTCACCAAGATCCGTGCCGGGCTCGGCGGGAACATCGCGTACTTCATCTCCGGCAGCGCCGCCCTGTCGCGCCCGATCGCGGAGTGGTTCCACGCCGCCGGTCTGCTGATCCTCGAGGGCTACGGGCTCACCGAGACATCGGCCGGCACGTGCATCAACCGCCCCGACAACTTCCTGCTCGGTTCCGTCGGTGAGCCGTTGCCCGGTACCGAGATCAAGATCGCCGAAGACGGCGAGATCCTTGTGCGTGGCCCGGGCGTCATGCGCGGCTACCACAACCTGCCCGAGGCGACGGCGAGCGTGCTGCTCGGCGACGGCTGGTTCGCGACCGGTGACGTCGGCGAGATCGACAACCGAGGCCGAGTCCGCATCACCGACCGCAAGAAGGACCTGATCAAGACCAGCGGCGGCAAGTACATCGCGCCGTCCGCGATCGAGGCGGCGTTCAAGGCGACTTGTCCGCTCGCCAGCCAGATGGTCGTCTACGTCGGCACCCACTCGTATGCGACCGCACTGGTCACGCTGGACCCCGATGCTTTGAAGACCTGGGCCGGAAGCCAGGGGATCTCCGGGAAGTCCGATGAAGATCTCGCGGCGTCCCCAGAGGCACGGACCATGGTTGAGTCGTCCATCAAGGAGCTCAACGCCGGCCTGAACAAGTGGGAGACCGTCAAGGACTTCCGCATCCTGCCGCGCGACTTCACTGTCGAGGACGGCGAGCTCACGCCCAGCCTGAAGATCAAGCGCAAGGTCGTCGAGACCAACTACAACGACGTGCTGGAGAGCATGTACTCGAAGTAACCGCCGCCCCAAACCGCAACGATGTGCCGCCGCTTCGAAGAGTTCGAAGCGGCGGCACATCGTTGCGAAAAGGAGGGCGGGCGGAGAATGGCGACGTGCCGTCGACGCTGCCCGAGGGCGAACCAGCGCCGCTCGACGGCTCGTTGCCGGCCGACGCGCTCGAGGGCATCGGTACTCGTCCGTTCTCCATCTACGTCCACGTGCCGTTCTGCGCCGTGCGGTGCGGGTACTGCGACTTCAACACCTACACCGCGGAGGAGCTCGGCGGCGGCGCGAGCCGCGGCACGTGGGCTGCGAGCGCGGTCGAGGAGCTGCGGCTGGCCCGCAGCGTTCTCGGCGACAGCACGATCACGGTCGACACGGTGTTCTTCGGGGGTGGTACCCCGACCCTGCTGCCGTCCGCGGATCTCGTCCGGGTGTTACAGACCGTCGACTCCCTGTTCGGGCTCGCCGCCGACGCGGAGGTCACGACCGAGGCCAACCCGGACTCGGTGACCAGCGCCTCCCTCGGGCAGCTGCGGGTGGGCGGTTTCACGCGCGTCTCCTTCGGGATGCAAAGCGCGGTGCCCCACGTGCTGGCGACCCTCGACCGGACCCACGACCCGGACAACGTGCCCCGTGCGGTCGCGCATGCCCGGTCGGCCGGGTTCGATCAGGTCAGCCTCGACCTGATCTACGGCACGCCGGGTGAGAGCGAACGCGACTGGCAGGTTTCCCTCGACGCGGCGATGACGCTTGAGCCCGACCACGTATCCGCGTACTCGCTGATCGTCGAGCCGGGGACAAGGCTCGCGGCGCGGATCCGGCGAGGCGAGCTGGCCGCGCCGGACGACGATGTCCTAGCCGACCGCTACCTGCAGGCCGACGCGACGCTGCACGCGCACGGCTTCACGTGGTACGAGGTGAGCAACTGGGCGCGAGCCGAGCCCACCCGGTGCCGGCACAACCTCGCGTACTGGCGCAGCCACGACTGGTGGGGCGTCGGCCCCGGCGCGCACTCGCACGTCGGCGGGACGCGCTGGTGGAACGTCAAGCACCCGACCGCCTGGTCCGATCGGCTGGCCCGAGGGACCAGCCCCGCATATGCCCGCGAGGTCCTCGACGCGCAGGCTCGTCGCACCGAGGAGCTGTTGCTCGAGGTCCGGCTGGCCGAGGGCGTCGACATCGACCGGCTGAGCCCGCACGCGCGGCGGGTCGCGATGCGCCTGGCCGGGGACGGGTTGGTCGACCACGCGCGCTTGGGCGGGGGCCGGCTCACGCTCACGTTGCGGGGGCGGCTGCTCGCAGACCACGTCGTGCGCGAGCTGATGGGCTAGCCCCCCGCGGGGTCGTTGGGGGCCGTGAGCGGTGCGTCCGGAGCCTTCGCCCGGCGCTCGGTGTCCCGCAGCAGAACCTCGTCAACGAGGTCGTGCCGCTGCACGTACGTGCTCACGAACGCCTGGATCGTGGCCACCATCGGCAGCCCCAGGAAGGCGCCGACCGGCCCGAGCAACGCAGCTCCCGCGATCACGCTGCCGAACGCGACGGCGGGGTGAATCTCCATCGTGCGGGAGGACAACGGCGGGGAGAACACGTAGTTCTCGATCTGTTGGTACACGATGATGAACGCCAGCACGAGGATGGCTTTGCCCGGGCTGATGGTCAGCGCGACCAGGGTCGGCACCGCCCCCGCGATGTACGTACCAACGGTGGGCACGAACTGCGACACGATCCCCACAAAGAGGCCGAGCGTCAGCGCATACGGCACGTCGATCGCCCACAGGAACACGCCCGTGCACAGCGCCGACAATGCCCCCAGCAGGATGCGTGAGTACAGGAACCCAGCGGTCTTGTCGATCGCGATCGACCAGACTCGCAGCACCTCCCGCTGACTGGCGGGTGGCAAGACCGAGCACACCGTGCGACGGAACTGCGGTCCCTGCGACGCGAGGTAGTACGCGAAGAGTGCGACCGTGAAGAACTGGAAGACCAGCCCAACCAGGGTGGACCCGATCCCGAGCAGGCTGCCGGCCACGGCGCTGCCGATCGTGCCGAGGCGATCCTCGAGGAACTCAGTCGCGTTGGAGAGGTCGATCCCGAACTGCTCGTCGAGCCATTCCTCGAGATCCTCGAGGGCATCCGGCAGCGTTCCGATGAGGTCGATGATCTGGTTGACCAGGAGGGTGCCCACCGCCACGAAGAACCCGACCACGACGAGGGTGATCGCGAGGTACACCGCGAGCGTCGCAACGCTTCGCTTCCAGCCTCGGGCGGCCAACCAGTTCACGGCCGGCTCGACTGCGAATGCCACAAAGAAGCTGCACAGCAGGGTGATCAGAAAGCTCGACAGGCGGTTGACGGCCCAGTACGACAGCAGGGCCACTGCGACGACGCCGACGACCCACCACGTGTAGCGCCGCAGCCACGGCGGCGGCCCGCCTGCCCTTGCTGGGGCCGCGTCGGGGAGCGTCGTGGTCATGTCGGCTCGACTGTCCCACCGCTCGCGACCGAGTTCGCGGAAGGCAGCCGGCCGTGTCGCGGCATACACTTGGCACTCGGCCTGGTCGAGTGCCAGGGGACGCGACGAGGCGACGGAGGTCTGCATGCTCGACGAGCGCAAGCTCGCGGTTCTGCGCGCGATCGTCGAGGACTACGTCGCGACCGAAGAGCCGGTCGGTTCCAAGGCGCTGGTGGATCGGCACCATCTCGGGGTCTCGCCGGCGACGATCCGCAACGACATGGCGGCGCTCGAGGAGGAGGGGTACATCGCCCAGCCGTACACCTCGGCGGGGCGGGTGCCCACGGACAAGGGGTACCGCCTGTTCGTCGACCGCCTTTCCGAGGTGCGCCCACTCTCCGCGCCAGAGCGCCGGGCGATCCAGACGTTCCTGGACGGCGCCGTCGACCTGGATGACGTGGTCGGCCGCACGGTTCGACTGCTGGCCCAGCTGACTCGGCAGGTCGCCGTCGTGCAGTACCCCTCCCTGACTCGGTCGACCGTGCGCCACATCGAGTTCGTGCCGTTGTCGAGCACGCGCTTGATGCTCGTGCTGATCACCAGCACGGGTCGGGTGGAGCAGCGCGTCGTGGAGCTCCCGGGCGCGGCGGACGACGAGATGCTCGGTGAGCTGCGGGCCCGGATCAACGCGGCTGCGGTCGGCCGGCGCATGGCCGATGTTGCCGACGCTGTCGCATCGCTGTCCGAGTCGTTCGGTCAGGAGCATTCCGCGGTCGTGGCCACCGTGCTGAGCTCCCTGATCGACACCCTGGTCGAAGACCGCGAGGAACGCGTGGTGCTGGCTGGCACCGCGAACCTCACCAGGTTCGGGCACGACTTCCCGGGCGACATCCAGCCGGTGCTGGAGGCGCTCGAGGAACACGTCGTGCTGCTCCAGCTGCTCGGTGAGGCGAGCTCGCCGAGCACGCTGACCGTGCGGATCGGCCACGAGCTGCCGCACGAGTCGCTGACCGCGACGTCGGTGGTGGCCAGCGGATACGGCCTGGGCGAGCAAGAACTAGCCCGGCTTGGGGTGCTCGGCCCCACCCGGATGGACTATCCAGGGACGATGGGCTCGGTGCGCGCGGTCGCGCGTTACCTCGGTCGGATCCTGGCGGAGGCCTAAGTGGCAACGAGCACTGACCTCTACCAGGTGCTCGGGGTTCCGCGCGACGCCTCGCAGGACGAGATCAAGAAGGCATACCGCCGACTCGCTCGCGAACTGCACCCGGATGTCAACCCGGACGCGCTGACCCAGGAGCGGTTCAAGGACGTGACGGCGGCCTACGAGGTGCTGTCCGACCCCGCTCGGCGCGAGCGGTACGACCTCGGCGGCGATCCGTTCGGCAATGGTGCCGGCTGGGGGAACGGCGCGACCTTCGGCTTCGGCGACATCATGGACGCGTTCTTCGGGCAGGCGCAGCGAGGGCCGCGACCGCGCCAGCGTCGGGGACAGGACGCGCTGATCCGGCTCGACATCGACCTGGCGGACGCGGTGTTCGGGACGGCGCGCGAGATCACCGTCGACACCGCCGTCCACTGCCCAACCTGTGCCGGCGCGGGCACCGCCCCCGGCACATCGGTCAAGACCTGCGAACTCTGCCGCGGCCGCGGCGAGATCCAGCAGGTGCAGCGGTCGTTCCTCGGCCAGGTCATGACCGCGCGGCCCTGCCCGCAGTGCCAGGGCCACGGCACGGTCATCCCCAACCCGTGCGTCGAGTGCAACGGCGATGGGCGGGTCCGTACTCGTCGCACACTGTCGGTGAAGGTGCCGGCCGGCGTCGATGACGGCACCCGCATCCAGCTCGCCGGCGAAGGAGAGGTAGGCCCCGGAGGTGGGCCGGCCGGTGACCTCTATGTCGAGGTCGGTGTCTTGCCGCACCCGGTCTTCACTCGCCAGCGCGACGACTTGCATTGCACCCTGGCGGTCCCGATGTCAGCCGCGGCCCTGGGGAGCGCAGTCACCCTGGACACCCTTGATGGGGAGCGCTCGGTCGACATCCGACCGGGGACGCAAGCCGGCACGGTCGTGACGTTGCGCGGCCTTGGTGTCTCTCACCTGCGGGGTGCCGGGCGTGGTGACCTGCACGTGCACATCGACGTGCAGACACCGACCCGGCTCGACGATCGCCAGCGCGAGCTGCTGACCGAGCTCGCACGGCTGCGCGGTGAGGAACGGGCCGCCGGCACCTTGACTGAGACCGGCACGGGCCTGTTCAGCAAGCTGCGCGACGCGTTCAAGGGCTGAGCCCTGTTGTCGCGCACGTGACTGAGACGCACGGCCGCGACGTTGGTCGCCCGGTCTTCTTCGCGCCCTCCGAGGCATTGCTCGCTGATGCGATTCGGCTCGATGGCGCTGAGGGTCGGCATGCGGCGGTCGTTCGTCGGCTGCGGGTTGGTGAGGAGCTGATCCTCACCGACGGTGCCGGGTATGCGGTCCGCGGCCGGGTGGCCGCCGTCTTGGGCAAGGCGGGCCTCGAGGTCGAGGTGCTGTCCCGGCATACCGAACCGGCGCCGACGCCTCGCATTGTGGTGGTGCAGGCCCTGCCGAAGGGCGAACGTGGCGAGCTCGCTGTCGAGATGCTGACCGAGGTCGGGGTCGACCGGATCGTCCCCTGGCAGGCCGAGCGGTGCGTCACCCGGTGGACGGCCGATCGCGCAGCCAAGGGCGTGGCCCGCTGGCGGGCGACCGCGGCCGAGGCGGCCAAGCAGTCCCGCCGCGTGTGGTGGCCCGAGGTGAGTGACCTCGCCTCCACCAGCGATGTTGTCGCACTGCTGCGTGCCGCAGCCTCCGCCGTGATCTTGCACGAGACCGCCGAACGGCCGCTGGCCGATGTGCCGGTCCCGGCCGACGGCGAGGTCGTGATCGTCGTCGGCCCCGAGGGCGGCCTGACCGACGCCGAGCTCAGCCAGTTCACCGACGCTGGCGCGGTCGCGGTGCGACTCGGCCCGACCGTGCTCCGGACCTCGACCGCCGGCACGGTCGCGGCCGGCGTGATCTTGTCCCGCACCCGTCGCTGGGCCTGACTTCAGGTTTGGTATGCGGAACGTCCGCTGGGGCCGTCGTTCCGCATACCAAACCAAGCGTGGCGGCTCAGGAGATGGTGAACGTTGCGGTGGCGTTGTGCAGCTTGCGGCCGTCCTCGGCGGAGGCCTCGTACGCCTCGAAGACGTACGCCCCGCGCGCCAGGTCCGCGAGCGTGACCTCCCACGTGCCGCGACCCGGCCCGCCCTCGGATGCGGTCACGAAGCCCATGTCGAGCACCGCCTGGGCGGGGTTGCGCAGCTCCCAGTTCACCGTCGCCTCGAAGGCCATCGCGGTCCCGCGCAGGGTGACGGTCGACCCGTCGACCAGCGGGGTCTCGATCACGATGAACGGCAGCCCGTCGGCGCATGATCTCCGTCGATGCGCCACCCGTGGTGCCGGTCGGGGTCGGGGTGGGCGTGGCCGTCGGGGTCGGCGTGGGGGTGACTGTCGTGGCGTGGGCGGCTCTGACGTGGCCGTGGGGCTCGGGCTGGTCGCCGGCTCGGGCTCGTCGTCGTCGCCGAGCCCGGGGATGACGATGAATCCGACGACCACCGCGGCCACCGCCGCGGCTGCGAGTGTCGGCCACAACCAGCCCGGTCGGGCGCGCTCAGTCGGCCGGCTGGCTGGCTTGGGCGCGGATCTGCTCGAGGCCGTTCGGGTCGGGGCTCATCGTCGCTGCCTCCTCCTGCAGCACGCGGCGCAGTCGCAGCTCAAGCTCGCGCTCGTCGTGGCTGGTCATGGAACTCGCTCCAACGTCGGCCGCAGCGCGGACAGCCCGCGCGCGGCATGGGTCTTGACCGAGCCGCGGCTGATGCCCAGCGCGTCGGCGATGTGCGCTTCGTCGAGGTCCGCGTAGTACCGCAGCACGAGCACCTCCCGTTGTCGCTCGGGCAGGCCGGCCAGGGCATCCAGCACCGTCGCCCGGCTCACGACAGCGCCCGCCGGGTCCTCCGCATACGCCCGGCCGGTGTCGAGGCGACCCGACACCCGCGAGACCGTGCCCGCCCGGCGCCCGACCGAACGGACGCCATTGATCGTGGCGCTGCGCAGGTATGCGGCCGCGCGTTCCTGGTCGCGCAGCGTCGACCAGCGCCGCAGCAGGCCAACGAAAGCGTCCTGCACCACTTCCTCGGCGACGGCTCGGTTGCGCAACAGCAACCCGGCCAGCCGGACCAGCGACGCGTAGTGCTCGCGGTACAGCGCAGTCAGCGCCGCATCGACGTCCTCGGCCCGGGCCGTGGCCACCTGGGTCCTCCTCGCCGCCGCCCTGCGCTCGCGGATGCCAGCACTCGCTCCAGCGCTCACACACGCTACGACGCCTGAGCCGGTCGATCGGTTGACACCGCTGGGCTCGGCGCGTCGCTAGCCTGCCCGACATGGCATCCGACCCGACCTGTCTGTTCTGCCGGATCATCGCTGGCGAGATCCCCGCTGACGTGGTGCGTGCGGATGACCGCACTGTGGCGTTCCGCGACATCAACCCGCAGGCGCCGACGCATGTCCTGGTGATCCCGCGCGCCCACCACCAGGACATCACCGCGATCTCGCGGCAAGACCCGGCGCTCACGTCGGCGTTGTTCGCTGCGGCAGCGGCGGTCGCGGACCAAGAGGGGATCGCCGCCGGCTTCCGGCTGGTGACGAACACCGGCCCGTCCGTCGGGCAGTCCGTGTTCCATGTGCACGTCCACGTGATGGGCGGCCGCGCGATGGGGTGGCCGCCGGGCTGATATGCTCTCCGGGCTCGACGATCTTGGGGTCGTTCTCCACGTAGACGTGGGGGACAGCCCCCACAACGGGAGCCGCCGCGTAGGCGAGCGCGCCGGTAATAACGCGCGCAGATCGTGATCTTTGCCTTGGCGTGCCTACCATGGTGGAACTGATCACCGACAGGAGAGGCGGGACGAGCAGGCCGGCAGGCCGACCCATGTCCGAGTCAAGCAACTCACCGAGCAGTCCGACCGAGACCGACCACCGGGTCGTCGTCCCCGCCAGCGTTCCCATGGTCGCGCTGCTCGGGTCCGGTGATGAGTTCCTGCGGATCCTCGAGTCGTCCTTCGACGCGGACATCCATGTCCGCGGCAACGAGATCTCGCTGCACGGCCCGGCGGCCGAGGTCGCGCTCGCCGAGCGGCTCATCGACGAGCTGGTCACGGTGATCAGGACCGGCCAGGGGCTCACCGCCGAGGCCGTCGAACGCTCGGTGGCCATGCTGCGGACCAGCACCGCGGAGCGGCCCGCGGATGTGCTGACCCTGAACATCCTCAGCAACCGTGGCCGCACGATTCGGCCGAAGACGCTGAACCAGAAGCGTTACGTCGACGCGATCGATGAGCACACGATCGTGTTCGGTATCGGCCCCGCCGGGACCGGCAAGACCTACCTCGCGGTCGCCAAGGCAGTGCAGGCGCTGCAAGCCAAGCAGGTCACGCGGATCATCCTGACCAGGCCAGCGGTCGAGGCCGGGGAGCGGCTCGGCTTCCTGCCCGGCACGCTGTACGAGAAGATCGATCCCGTACCTGCGGCCGCTGTACGACGCGCTGCACGACATGGTCGACCCGGACTCGATCCCGCGGCTCATCACCGGCCGGCACCATCGAGATCGCGCCGCTTGCATATATGCGTGGAAGAAGCCTGAACGACGCGTTCATCATCCTCGACGAGGCGCAGAACACCTCTGCCGAGCAGATGAAGATGTTTCTCACCCGGCTTGGCTTCGGCTCGAAGATGGTCGTGACCGGCGACATCACGCAGGTCGACCTCCCCGGCGGAACCTCGAGCGGGTTGCGTGTTGTGCAGGGCATCCTCGAGGGTGTCGACGACGTCGGTTTCTGCTGGCTCACCAGCCACGACGTCGTGCGCCACCGACTCGTCGGCGACATCGTCGACGCGTATGCGCGCTACGACGCGGAACAGGCCCGGCCGGGATCGACCCAGGCCGTCGAGCCGACCAACCGCGCGGCCCGCCGAGCGGCGGGTCGGCGGGGCGCTGACCGACGGTGAGCTGCTGGTGAGCGTCGAGATCATCAACGAGTCCGACATCGACATCGACGTGGTGCGACTGTCGGAGGTCGGCCGGTTCGTGCTCGACCAGATGCGGATCCATCCACTGTCTGAGCTGTCCGTCAAGCTCGTCGACGCCGGCACCATGGAACGGATGCACCTGCAGTTCATGAACGAGCCCGGGCCTACCGACGTGCTGGCCTTCGAGATGGACGAGCTGCGGCCGGGTCGCGACGACGTCGAGCCCGAGGTCGGGCTGCTCGGCGACGTGGTGCTGTGCCCGCAGGTGGCGGCGGAGCAGGCGGAGGCCGCCGGGCACTCCATGGAGGAGGAGCTGCACATGCTGTGCACGCACGGGATCCTTCACCTGCTGGGGTACGACCACGCGACGCCCGAGGAAGAGCGGGAGATGTTCGGCCTGACGGCGGACCTCCTGGCGTCCTGGCGAGCCGCTCACCCCTGAGGTGCCCCGATGACTGCGATGGACGTCTGGCTCGTGGTCGGTGCTGCGGCCCTCGTGCTGCTCGCCGCGCTGCTCGCCATGGCCGACGCCGGGCTGTCCCGGGTATCGCGGCTGCAGGTCGAGGATGCGGTGCGCGACCGCGAGCGCGGCGCCGACGCGCTGAGCGCGGTCGTCGCCGACCCGGCGCGCTACCTGAACGTCGTGTTGTTCGTCCGCAAGCTGGCCGAGTTCAGCGCGGCCGGGCTGGTGACCCTGGTATGCCTCGGCGCGTTCACCGATGACTGGGTCGCCGTCCTGGTCGCAATCGGCGTGATGACGGTGGCCTCGTACGTCGTCGTGGGGGTCGGCGCCCGGACGCTCGGCCGGCAGCACGCCCGCAGAGTCGCCCTGGTGTCGGCCACCCCGGTGCGGGCGCTGCGCCGGGTGCTGGGGCCGTTGGCGTCGCTGCTCATCCTGATCGGCAACGCGGTCACACCCGGCCGCGGCTTTCGCGAAGGGCCGTTCGCGTCGGAGGCTGAGCTGCGTGACCTGGTCGACCTGGCTGAGGAGAACCGGCTGATCCAGGACGACGAGCGGCAGATGATCCACAGCGTCTTCGAGCTGGGCGACACGTTCGTGCGCGAGGTGATGGTGCCGCGCACCGACGTTGTGTTCGTCGAGCGGTCGAAGACGCTGCGGCAGTTCATGTCGCTCGCGCTGCGCAGCGGGTTCTCCCGCATCCCAGTGGTGGGCGAGGACTTCGACGACGTCCTCGGCATCGTCTATCTCAAGGACGTCGTGCGCCGGACGTACGAGCATCGCGATGCGGAAACCTCCGAACGGGTCGAGCAGCTGATGCGACCCGCGGTGTTCGTTCCGGACAGCAAGCCGGCCGATGAGCTGCTGCGCGACCTGCAGGCCCAACGCATCCACCTCGCGGTTGTTGTTGACGAGTACGGCGGAACTGCCGGGATCGTCACGATCGAGGATGTGCTCGAGGAGATCGTTGGGGAGATCACCGACGAGTACGACAGTGATCTCCCGGACGTCGAGGAGCTG
Organism: uncultured Actinomycetota bacterium; assembly: GCA_963836025.1. Lineage (GTDB taxonomy): Bacteria > Actinomycetota > Actinomycetes > JBEVHX01 > JBEVHX01 > JBEVHX01. The sequence continues at coordinate 141,198 of CAWIIE010000009.1, read as the reverse complement.
CCCGAAGGTGCGCTGCGGGTGAGCGCGCGGCTGCACATCGACGACCTCGCCGAGCTGATGGACCTGGAGATCGAGGACGACGACGTCGACACCGTTGGCGGGCTGCTCAGCAAGGCACTTGGCAACGTGCCCATCGCCGGCTCGGAGGTCGCGGTGCATGGCCTGCGTTTGCGGGCAGAGTCACTGCATGGGCGGCGCAACCAGATCGGCACCGTGTTGGTCCGCCGGGTCGACGGCAAGCCGTGCGTGCCCGAGCATCGCAGGGAGCCGGCGGACATCACGGAGAGCGCGGATGCCTGAACCCGGGTCGCTGGACCCGGAGGACGCCAAGCTCGTGACCCTCGCCCGCGCGACGCGCGCCCGGGTCTCCGCCGCCGAGGGCGCGGCTGTGCGCGACGACACCGGTCGCACGTATGCGGCTGCCACCGTGTCGTTGCCGTCGTTGTCGTTGCCCGCCCTGCACGCCGCCGTCGTGATGGCGCTGGCCTCGGGGGCCCGTGGACTGGAGGCGGCCGCGGTGGTCGGCGACAGCGCAGCCGGCGGCGCCGACCTGGGGCCGGTGCGCGACCTTGGTGGCACCGGGCGGCCGGTGCACTACGCGGATCGGGCCGGCCGGGTCACGCATACCGCTGTCACCTGATTGGAAAGCTGCGGGGTCGGGATCCCGCAGCAGGGCGCGAATGTGACCGGCCCTGCGAGAATCCCCGGCATGCCCTTCCGCGCCGGGTTTGCCTGCTTCATCGGCCGACCCAACGTGGGGAAGTCGACGCTAACCAACGCGCTTGGTGGGCGAGAAGGTCGCGATCACGTCGTCCCGGCCACAGACCACGCGGCATACGATCCGCGGCATCGTGAACCGGCCGGAAGCGCAGCTCGTGCTGGTCGACACGCCGGGGCTGCATCGGCCGCGCACCCTGTTGGGGGAACGGCTCAACGCCATCGTGCGCGAGACGCTGGTCGAGGTGGACGTCGTCGGTCTGTGCGTTCCCGCCGACGAGCGGGTCGGGCCAGGGGACCGGTTCATCGCACGCGAACTGGCCGATGTGCGCAAGTCGCCGAAGGTCGCGATCGTCACCAAGACCGACCGGGTGCCGAAAGCGGTCGTGGCCGAGCAGCTGGTCGCGGTGTCCCAGCTCGGTGAGTTCGCCGAGGTCGTGCCGGTGTCCGCGGTCCGCGGTGACCAGGTCGATCTGCTCGCCGACCTGCTCACCGCCTTGCTGCCCGAGGGGGTGCCGATGTACCCGGACGGCGAGCTAACTGACGAGCCGGAGGCGGTGATGGTCGCCGAACTGGTCCGCGAGGCGGCGCTCGAGGGCGTGCGCGACGAGCTGCCGCACTCGCTGGCGGTCGTCGTGGATGAGATGCGGCCCCGCGAGGGCCGACCCGAGGACAAGCCGTTGCTTGACGTGCTCGTGCACATCTTCGTCGAGCGACCCAGCCAGAAGGCCATCGTCATTGGCCGTGGCGGCACCCGGCTGCGCGACGTCGGGACGCAGGCGCGTACCCACATCGAACGACTGCTCGGCACGCCGGTGTACCTCGACCTGCACGTCAAGGTCGCAAAGGACTGGCAGCGCGACCCGAAGCAGCTGCGCCGGCTCGGCTTCTGACCCTCAGCTTGCGCAGGCGGGACACAGCCCCCAGAAGGTGAGTTCCGCCTCGTCCACCACGAAACCAAGAGCCGCGCTGGCGTCCAGGCACGGGGCTGTGCCAACCGCGCAGTCGACGTCGTCGATGCGCCCGCAGCCTCGGCATACCAGGTGATGGTGGTTGTCGTGTACCCGCGTCTCGAAGCGCGCGGGATGTCCGGCGGGTTCGATGCGCCGGACCAGACCGGCCCGTTCGAAGGCGGCCAGCACGTCATACACGGCTTGGGTCGAGACGGACCCGATGCGCTCCCGCACGCTGCTCTGGACGACATCCGCCGAGGCGTGCGGGACGGAGTTGAGGGCCTCGAGCACCGCGACCCGGGGAGCGGTCACACGAAGACCGTGCTGCCGCAACCGGGAGGGGAAGTCGGCGGCACTCGAGGTCACGACGTCATCCGACCACAACATCTGGAACGGCTCAAGACTAGGCATCAGCGTGGGTGCGCTAGGCTCCCGCTCGTGCGGCACGGACTCCTCCTTCTCCGCCGCGGCGAGGGCCTCTAACGGCTGGCTCCCTCGGCGCGGTGATCGGCGTACGCGCTGGCCGTCTTCGTGACAGGCAGTCCAGAGGGAGCAAGCTTCGTGAGCAACGCAGAGTTCGAGTCACCGCTCGTCCAGGGTCAGCCGGCCGTCGTTCGCGCGCCGATCGAGGCATACGTGGGCGCGCGGTCTGTCCACGGTCAGCCCCAGCAGACCAGCGGCATGCCGATTCACAAGTACGTCCCGTTCACCCCGATCGACCTGCCCGACCGGACCTGGCCGACCAAGCGGATGAGCAAGGCTCCGCTGTGGTGCGCGGTCGACCTGCGCGACGGCAACCAGGCGTTGATCGACCCGATGACCCCGGCGCGCAAGCGGCGGATGTTCGACCTGCTGGTGTCGATGGGCTACAAGGAGATCGAGGTCGGCTTCCCGAGTGCGAGCCAGACCGACTTCGACTTCATCCGGCAGCTGATCGAGGAGGACCTGGTCCCGGACGACGTCACCATCCAGGTGCTGACCCAGGCGCGCGAGCACCTGATCGAGCGCACGTATGAGTCGATCCGCGGGGCCCGCAAGGTGGTCGTGCACCTGTACAACTCGACATCGACGTTGCAGCGGCGGGTCGTGTTCGGTGAGGACCGCGACGGCATCACCGCGATCGCGGTCGAAGCCGCCAAGCTCTGCCAGAAGCTGGTCGAGACCGTGCCCGGGGTCGACATCCGCTTCGAGTACTCGCCGGAGTCCTACACCGGCACCGAGTTGGAGTATGCGGTCGAGGTCTGCAACGCCGTCAACGACGTGTGGAAGCCGTCAGCCGACTTCCGCAGCATCGTGAACCTGCCCGCAACCGTCGAGATGGCCACCCCCAACGTGTATGCGGACTCCATCGAGTGGATGAGCCGTCATCTGGCCTACCGCGACGACGTCGTCCTGTCGCTGCACCCGCACAACGACCGCGGAACGGCGGTCGCCGCCGCTGAGCTCGGCTACCTCGCGGGCGCCGACCGGATCGAGGGCTGCCTGTTCGGCAACGGGGAGCGGACCGGCAACGTCTGCCTGGTCACCCTCGGGATGAACCTGTTCGCGCACGGGATCGAGCCGGAGATCGACTTCAGCGACATCGACGACATCCGGCGGACAGTCGAGTACTGCAACCAGCTGCCCGTCAACGAGCGGCATCCGTACGGCGGCGACCTCGTGTACACCTCCTTCTCCGGCAGCCACCAGGACGCCATCAAGAAGGGCTTCGAGGCGCTCGACCGCGACTGCGCGGCGGTCGGCCGGTCGCGCGATGAGGTCGTGTGGGCGGTGCCGTACCTGCCGATCGACCCGCACGACGTCGGGCGCACGTACGAGGCCGTGATCCGGGTGAACAGCCAGTCCGGCAAGGGCGGGGTCGCCTACATCATGAAGTCGGAGTACGCGCTCGACCTCCCGCGTCGGCTGCAGATCGAGTTCAGCGGCGTGATCCAGCGGCGCACGGACGTGGACGGCGGCGAGGTGACGCCGACGCAGATGTGGGCGGCGTTCACCGACGAGTACCTGCCGAACCCGGCGGCGCCGTGGGGCCGGTTCTCGCTGAGGTCCCTCTCGCAGGCGTCGGCCGTCGACCAGATCGACGCGCTGACCGTCGTCCTCACGGACGGCGGTACCGAGGTCACCCTCGACGGCACCGGCAACGGCCCGATCGCGGCCTTCTGCAACGCGCTGGGCGCATACGGCGTCGACGTGCGGGTGCTCGACTACAAGGAGCACGCGCTGTCGGCCGGCGGCGATGCCAAGGCGGCCGCATACCTCGAATGCGCGGTCGGGGACCGGGTGCTGTGGGGAGTCGGCATCGACCCGAACATCGTGACCGCGTCGCTCAAGGCCGTCGTCTCCGCCGTCAACCGCGCCGAGCGCTGACCCCCTCGCCACTTCGCAACGATGTGACGTTGCTTCGGATAGACCGAAGCGACGGCACATCGTTGCGGTTGGTGGGGGTGGGGAGGCGGGGTGGGAGGATCGGCGGGTGAGCCTGTACCGGGACGAGGGTGTCGTGCTGCGCACCCACAAGCTCGGTGAGGCCGACCGCATCATCACCTTGCTGACCCGGCACAACGGGCGGGTTCGGGCCGTCGCCAAGGGGGTGCGCCGGACGACGTCGAAGTTCGGCGCGCGGCTGGAGCCGTTCTCCCACGTCGACGTTCAACTGCACACCGGTCGCAGCCTCGACATCGTCACGCAGGCCGAGTCGCTGACGTCCTACGGCGCACGGCTCACAGCCGACTACCCCCGCTATACCGCGGGTCAGGTGATGCTCGAGACCGCCGAGCGGTTCACCGACGTCGAGAAGGAGCCGGCGGTCCAGCAGTTCCTTCTGCTGGTCGGCGGCCTGCGGGCGCTTGCGAGCACCGAGCACGCGCCCGGGTTGGTGCTCGACGCCTACTTGCTTCGGTCGCTCGCCGTTGCGGGCTATGCCCCCTCCTTCGCGGTATGCGCCCGCTGCGGCGCGCCGGGGCCGCATACCGCGTTTGTGGTCGCCGCCGGCGGGATGTCCTGCCCGAACTGCCGCCCGGCCGGGGCCGCGTCGCCGTCAACCGGCACGGTCGACCTGATGGCGGCGCTGCTGTCCGGCGACTGGGAGACGGCGGACGCCTCCGCCGACCGGGATCGGCGGGAGGCGAGCGGGATCGTGGCCGCATACCTGCAGTGGCATCTCGAACGCGGCTTGCGCTCGCTGCGGCTCGTGGAGCGGACGACGCAGGCGGTGCGCGGAGTGGACGACGCAGGCGGAGCGCAGCGGAGCCGAGGAGACCACGACCAGGGGGGAAGCGGAGCCGAGGAGATCGCGACCATCAGCGTGGAGCGGGCGTGACGACCATCCAGACCCGGCCGATCGAGCCGGCCGACGCCCCCTTCGTGTTCGCCACCCTGGTCGCGTCGTGGGACAGCACCACCGTCGTGAGCCGCGGCGTGGAGCACGACGCGGCGCGACTGCCCGGTTTCGTGGCCACGATCGACGAGGAACCCGTGGGCGTGCTGACCTACGACGTGCGTGGCGGTGCGCTCGAGGTCGTCACGATCGACGCCGTCGAGCGCCGGCAAGGGGTCGGCCGGGCGCTGCTGCAAGCCGCCGTCGAGGAGGCCGACCGGCAGGCCAGCTGGCGGCTCTGGCTGGTGACGACGAACGACAACCTCGACGCGCTGGCGTTCTACCTGCACTGCGGGCTTCGGCTGGTGGCGGTGCACCTCGGGTCGGTGGACAGCGCCCGCGTGATCAAACCGTCGATCCCGCTGGTGGGCATCGGCGGCGTGCGGCTGCGCGACGAGTGGGAGCTCGAGCGGTCGTTCGTCGAGCCGGCTTCATGAGACGGCGCAGCCAGGTGCGGTCGCCGAGCGCGCACCCGAGCGGTGCCCGGCCGCCGGCCGTCCCACCCGCCCTAGTACCCAGGCACGTCGCGGTCGTCATGGACGGCAACGGCCGCTGGGCCAAGCAGCGCGGCCTGCCGCGGACCGCCGGCCACGAGGCGGGTGAGGCGGCGCTGTTCGACCTGGTCGAGGGTGCGATCGAGGTCGGCGTTCGGTATGTGTCCGCGTTCGCGTTCTCGACGGAGAACTGGCGGCGCTCGCCGGACGAGGTGCGTTTCCTCATGGGCTTCAACCGTGACGTCATCCGGCGCCGGCGGGATGAGATGCACGCGATGGGGGTCCGCGTCCGGTGGGCCGGCCGGCGCCCGAGGCTGTGGAAGTCGGTCATCGACGAGCTTGAGCAGGCCGAGCGGCTGACCGCCGGCAACACCGTGCTGACCCTCACGATGTGCGTTAACTACGGTGGCCGGGCCGAGATCGCCGACGCCGCGGCGCGGATCGCGGCCGATGCTCGCGCCGGTCGGCTCGATCCGGACAAGGTCGATGAGAAGGCCTTCGCGCGTTACCTCGACGAGCCCCAGCTGCCGGACGTGGACCTGTTCCTGCGCTCGTCGGGGGAGCAGCGGATCTCGAACTTCATGCTGTGGCAGTCCGCGTACGCCGAGCTGGTCTTCCTCGACGTGCTTTGGCCGGACGTCGACCGGCGCACGTTGTGGCGCGCGATCGAGGTGTATGCGGCCCGCGACCGCAGGTACGGCGCGGCGCTGCCGAATGAGCCGACGCCGATAGTCCCCTCATGAGCACCGACACCCGCGACGGCACTGCCCAGCGGCGCAGGCGGTCCGGGGTGGGTGCGCTTGAGCTGCTGACGGTCGCCCTCGTCGCCTTGCTGCTGGGGCAGCGCTGGATCGCGGCCTGGTTCGACGACTTCCCGGCGATCCAGACCTGGGCGACGGTCTTCGTCAGCATCATCGTGCAGGCACTGCCGTTCCTCGTGCTCGGCGTGGTGCTGTCGGCGGTGATATCGGCCTTCGTGCCGCCGGAGTTCTTCGCCCGCGCGCTCCCCAAGCGACCGGCTGCCGCTGTGCCGGTGGCCGCTTCCGCCGGCGTCATCCTGCCGGGTTGTGAGTGCGCGTCGGTTCCGGTCGCCGGTGGGTTGGTGTCGCGGGGGGTCGCCCCGGCCGCGGCGTTCGCCTTCCTGTTGTCGGCGCCGGCGATCAACCCGATCGTGCTCGCCTCGACCGCGGTTGCCTTCCCCGACCAGCCGGAGATGGTCTTCGCCCGCTTCACCGCGTCGCTCGCGGCGGCGATCGTGGTCGGCTGGCTGTGGGTGCGCTTCGGCAAGGGCGAGTGGCTGCGCCCGCCTCGCCGGTCGCACCTTGAGGGCCTTTCGAAGTGGGACACGTTCCGCGCGAGTGCCCAGCACGACTTCCTGCATGCCGGCGGCTTCCTCGTGGTCGGCGGTATCACGGCGGCCGTGCTCAACGTGACGGTGCCGCAGTCCTGGATGGACGCAGTCGCCGACCAGCCCGCGCTCTCCGTGCTGTTCCTCGCGGTGCTCGCGGTCGCCCTCGCGATCTGCTCGGAGGCGGATGCCTTCGTCGCCGCCAGCCTGACCCAGTTCTCGCTGACGTCACGGCTGGCGTTCCTGGTCGTCGGGCCGATGGTGGACGTGAAGCTGGTCGCGTTGCAGGTGGGTACCTTCGGACGAGCGTTCGCGGTGCGGTTCGCCCCGGTGACGTTCCTAGTGGCGACGACCAGCGCCGTGCTCGTGGGCTGGTGGTTGCTGTGAACCGACAAGTGCAGGCGGTCCTGCTGCTGCTGGTCGGTGGGTTGGCGGTGCGGCTGGTCCTCTCCGGTGCCTACCTCAACTACGTCAAGCCGTCGCTCGGCATCCCGCTGCTGGTGTCCGGCGTGCTGCTGGTCCTGCTCGCACTGTGGTCGATCGTGCGTGACGGCTTCGTTGGCCGCACCGCGCATCCGCTGCCCGAGGACGAGGACGGGCACGGGCACGCGCATGGCGACCATGGGCCGCGCGCCGCCTGGATGCTGCTGCTCCCGGTGTTCACCGTCTTTCTGGTGGCGCCGCCGGCCCTCGGCTCGTATGCGGCGCAGCGCGACAGCGCGAACGTCGTCGCGCCCAGCGACCCGTCCGAGATGCCACCGTTGCCCGGCAGTGACCCGGTCGAGGTCACGGTGCCCGACTACGCGGTGCGCGCCGTGTGGGACAACGGTCGAACCCTGGATGGCCGGACGGTCCGCATGATCGGCTTCGTCACCCCAGCTGACGACGGCGGCTGGTGGCTGACCCGGATGACCCTGCAGTGCTGCGCGGCCGACGCGTTCGCATACAAGGTGCTCGCCGTCGACGCGCCGGACATGGCGGCCGACACCTGGGTCGAGGTGCTCGGCACGTGGACGCCGGGTGGTGGCACCCAGACCGAGGACGCGATCCCCTGGGTCAAGGTCGAGTCGGTCACCCCGATTGCGCCGCCCGCCGAGCCGTATGCCTGACGTTCGAGCCCGATCACCGACGGGTCAAGACCCGTGATCAGTGCACGGAAGGTCAGGTGTGCCGGGCGCCCTCGTGGTCGTCGTGCCCGGCCGGTTCGAGCTGGAAGGTGGAGTGCTCGACGTCGAAATGCTCCGCCAGGCAGGCGCCCAACCGGTCGAGCAGCGGCCCACCGTCCCGCAGGGTGTCGGTGTCCACGACGATGTGCGCCGACATGACCGGCATACCGCTGGTGATCGACCAGACGTGCAGGTCGTGCACGTCGCGTACGCCGTGCACGTCCAACAGGTGCTGGCGAACGTCGTCGAGCACGACGTCGTCCGGGCTGCCCTCGAGCAGCACATGGGCCGTGGCCCGCAGCAGGCTGATCGCTCGCGGCACGATCAGCGCGACGATGGCCAACGACGCGATCGCGTCGACCTGGTCCCAGTCCGAGAGGCTCAGCACGATCGCCGCCACCACGACGGCGGCCGATCCGAGCAGGTCGCCGAGCACCTCCAGGTATGCGCCCCGGATGTTCAGGCTGACCTCCTGGCCGGGGCGCAGCAGCATGAGGGCGATGACGTTCGCGACCAGGCCGACGATGCCGACGATGAGCATCAGCGACGCGTCGGTCTCCGGTGGGTCCCCGAGTCGGCGGATCGCCTCGACCACGACCACTGCGGCGACGACGCACAGCAGGACGCCGTTGAGCAGCGCCGCCAGGATCTCGATCCGGTAGTTCCCGAAGGTCCGACTGGCCGACGGCGTGCGCTGGGCCCAGCCGATGGCGATCAAGGCGGCCGAAAGGCCGACCACGTCAGCGAGCATGTGCCCGGCGTCCGCGAGGACCGCGAGGCTGCCGGACACGATGCCGCCGACGACCTCGACCACGAGGACGACCAGGGCGAGGGCCAGCGCCGCGGCCAGCCGGCCGCGATGCGCGGCCGCCGCGCTCGTCGCCCCGTGGTCGTGGCCCATGACGTCAGTGTCCCAGCGGCTGCCGTCAGACGTGCGCGCCTCGGCGCCGACCAGCCGCGAGCAACCCCGGCGCCGGCGAGGGTGATGCGCTGGTGTTCGCGCGGCTCGCGCTGTCGGGTGTTCTCACATCCAGTCCGCAGACCGGGGCGCAGTGGTGCAACGTCGACCTTGGGGCGTACGCGGACGCGATACCGGACACCTGGGCGCTGTATCGCGACGGCCTGTTACAGCACATGACAGACGCGCACTGCGATGACCTGCTGCTGCTGGCGCGGCGGGTGGAACCCGGCATCGACGCAGACTCCCGTCGTTGGTTGCTCCAGGTGACAGATGTCGACCCGCGCGGGTTGGAGCTCAGGATCATCGGTCCGGCTGGCGGCTACTCAGTGCGAGTGCCGTTCACCCGTGTCTTGGCCCGAATCGAGGACGTCGAGGCGGAGGTGCACCGGCTGCTGGTGTCGCGATAGCCCGATCGGGCGCGGCCGTCAGGGCTTGGGCGCCGCTGCGCACTGGTCGCAGGTGCCGAAGATCTCGACGTTGTGGCTGACGTCGGACCAGCCGTGCTGCTCGGCCAGGCCGTGCGCCCACCGCTCGACGTCCGGTCCTTCGACCTCGACGGCCTTGCCGCAGCGGCGGCATACCAGATGCATGTGGTGGTGGTGCTGGCGACCGCCGCGGCACAACCGGTAGAGCGACTCGCCGTCGTCGGTGCGCAGCACGTCGACGTCGCCGGACTCGGCCAGGGCTTGCAGCGTGCGGTACACCGTGGTGAGCCCGATGCTGGCCTTGCGCCGACGCAGCATCTCGTACAGGTCCTGCGCGCTGCGGAAGTCGTCGACCCGCTCGAGCAGCCCGACCACAGCCGCGCGCTGCTTGGTCGAACGCACGCCCGGCACCGGCACGCTGTTGGGCAACGAAGACACCAGCCTTTCAGGACCGGGTAGGAACGGCTTGCCGACGCCGGCTGAGGTCACGGACCGCAACCGCGATCGCGACGACGGCGAACAGGCCGATGGCCAGCAGCACGATCGTGCCGCCGGACGGAGTATCCGCGTAGAACGACACGGCCACCCCCGACGTGGAGACGAGCAGTCCGATGGCCATGCCGAGCACGAGCGTGCTGCGGAAGCTGCGGCTGACCAGAGTCGCCGTCGCGACCGGCACGACCATCAAGGCGCTGATGAGCAGCAGACCCACGACGCGCATGGACAGCACGACCGTGGTTGCGGTGAGTACCGAGAGCAGCAGGTTCAGTCCGAGGACCGGCATCCCGGCGGCGCGGGCGAACTCCTCGTCGTTGCTGACCGCGAACAGCTCACGCCGCAGGCCGAGGCAGAGCAGCAGCACGACCACGGTCAAGGCAGCGAAGACGAGCAGGTCGCCGCGCGTGGTCGTGGTGATCGCGCCGAACAAGTAGGCGTTCAGGTTGCCCGGGGTACCGCCTGGCGACTGGCTGATGATCACGACCCCGCCGGCGATGCCGCCGTAGAACAGGATCGCCAACGCGATGTCGCCGCTGGTCCGGCCGCGCGCGCGGATCAGCTCGACGACCAGACCTCCGATGACGGCGGCCACGAGCGCAACCGCGACCGGTGAGCGACTGGTCAGCAAGCCGACCGCGACGCCGGTGAGCGCAATGTGTCCGAGCCCGTCGCCGATCAGCGCCAGGCGCCGCTGCACGATCGAGATTCCAACGGCGGGCGCGGCCAACCCGACCAGCAGGGCGGCGAGCATCGCGCGCTGCATGAACTCGTACTGCAGGAACTCCATGGCCGCCTACCCCGACAGTCCGAGGCCCTCGACCTGGCGGTCGGGGCTGTGCGGGTGCGGATCGTGGATCATCCATCGACGAAGCTGTGCGTCCAGCGACCCGTCGTACTCGACCGCGCCGTCGCGCATGACCACCCCTCGGGTCACCAGCGACTGCACCGGCCCGAGCTCGTGCGCGACCAACAGGATCGTCGTGCCCTCGTGCGTCACGAGGTGCTGGAGGGTGCTGGCGAGGTAGTCCTGGTTGACCAGATCGACCCCGGCCAGCGGCTCGTCCATGACCAGCACCTCCGGCTCCCCGGCCAGCGCGCGGGCGATGAGCATCCGCCGCTGCTGACCGCCCGAGAGCTCGGTGACCGGTCGCCGGTCGAGACCCGTCAGCCCGACGACGTCGATGGCGTGCGCGACCGCGTGCCGGTCGGCCGCGGTTCGCGCGCCGGAACCGGCGCTGCCGGGCCAGCCGTCCGGACGCGACGACCTCGCCGACGTTCGACGGCACGACCCCGCCGACCGTATGCCGCTGCGGCACGTAGCCGATGCGCTCGCGGTTGCGAAACGCATGCGACGGTTCGCCGAACAGCTCCAGCGAGCCGCCCATCAGGTCGGCCAGGCCGAGGATGCCCTTCACCAACGTCGACTTGCCGGAGCCGTTCGGTCCGAGGACCGCGACCACCTCGCCGCGGCGCACGCGCAGGTCGACCCCGGAGACGGCCGGGATGCCGCCGTAGCCGATGACGCCGCCAGTCAAGGCGGATCACGACCTCGCTCATGTGCAGGCCTGTCCGGCCCGCATGGTCTCGAGGTTGGCCCGCATCACCTCGAGATAGTCGCTGCCCGCGGACTCGTCAGTCAGCCCCTCGAGCGGGTCGAGCACCGCGGTGGCGACGCCGGCCTCGGCGGCCACCGTCTGGGCGATCGCCGGGCTGACCAGGGTCTCGAAGTAGATGGTTCGGACCGCGTTGTCCCGGACGAAGTCGGCTGCCGCGGCCAGCGCCTCGGGTGATGGTTCGCTCTCGGGCGTCAGCCCGGTGATGCCGAGCTGGGTGAAGTCGTAGCGATCGGCGAGATATCCGAAGGCGTTGTGGCTGGTGACGAGGTCGCGACTCTCACAGCTCGCGGTCCCCATGGCCCACTCGCCGTCCAGCGACTCAAGCTCACGGCGCAACGACTCGGCGTTGGCGGTGAACGTGTCCGCGCCGGCTTCGTCGATCTCGGCCAGTTCTTCGGCGAGCGCGTCCGCCACATCGGCGAACCGCCGCGGGTCGAGCCAGAAGTGCGGGTCGACCGCGCTTTCGTTGCTCTGCTCGCCCGCTTCCAGCGGAGTGAACGTGAGCGAGAGGTCGGCGAACTCCGCGGCATCCCATGAGCGGTCGGCCGCCTCCGCGTCGACCGCGTCGTCGACGGCGGGCTGGAACTCGGACAGGTACACCACGAAGTCGGCGTCCGCGACGCTCGCGACGTCCGTCGCGGTGAGCTCGAGGTCGTGCGGCTCGGCGCCCGGCTTGGTGAGGCTGCTCACGGACACCCGCTCGCCGCCGATCTGCTCGGCCAGGTAGGCCAACGGGTAGAAGGCCGCGACCACGTCGAGGGTCGAGTCGCCGGCCGCGGCAGTCGGGTCGTCGCCGGCAGCGCAGGCACTGAGCGCGGCGGCCGTGACCACGGCGACCAGTGCAGCCGCCGGTCTCCCGGCCGTCAACGACATGACAATCATTGTCGATGGTGTTGACAACCATTGTCAAAAACCATCCGCAACCTCCCCGTGATCATGCACGAAGTTCGCGGCCGGATTTCGCGCATGATCACGGGGGATCAGAGATGAGCGGTTGGGCGGCGGTGGCCAGGTCTTCAGGCCCAGGCGCCGGTGGCCTTCGCGATCGCGCCGATCACCAGCGCCAGAACGATGAGGCCACGCAGCAACCGACCGCCCTCGCTGAGCAACGGCCACGCCAGCAGCAACAGCCACCCGAAGAACAGCGCGAGCAGCAGCAGCAGCGCCGCGCCGGCGAACCCGGGCAGCAGCAGGCCGCCGAACGAGACCGCGATCGTGAGCACGAGCAGCAGTGGCCGCGGCAGCCTCGTCAACCGCAGCAGCCACGGCCGGCTCATCCGGTCCAGGGAGGCGCGGAAGGAGTCGGGCTGGTCGGCGGTAGGCACGTGACCTCCGGGTCAGGCGAGGGAAGGATGGTGCACATCGTCCCAGGAGGTCCGGTGCTCGTCGTCACTCGCCATCGTGTGCCGGTCGGGGGCGGCCCACGTTTCCTCGGGGAGATCACCGACGCCCTCGACCTGCTCGCCGCCTGCGCCGGCTTCGTGTCGGGCCGGATCGGCCGGGCCACCGATGACCCCGCGCTGTGGTCGCTGACCACCGAGTGGGAGTCGGTCGGCGCCTACCGACGGGCGCTGAGTGACTGGGACGTCAAGCTGCATGCCGTGCCCGTCCTCTCGACGGCGCTGGACGAGCCGAGCGCATACGAGACCCTCGTGACCCGCGGGATCGGCGGTCCGGTCCTCGACGGGCACACCGCCCTCGCCGCCGACGCCGGATCGGTCTCGTTGGGCGAGGCCGCCGCGCCAAAAGTGGACACGGATCTGCCGTGATCCGGTCGTGAGATCCCGGTATGCGGATCGCCGTGACGCCGGCCGCGCGCTGGCCAGCGAGCTGCGCGACCGGATCACCGACGATGGCCTGCTGATCGTGCTCGGCCTGCCGCGGGGCGGGGTGGTCGTTGCTGCTGAGGTGGCCGCCGTCCTCAAGGCTGAGCTGGACGCGTTGGTCGTGCGCAAGCTCGGCGTTCCTGGTCACGAGGAGCTGGCGGTGGGTGCCGTGGCGGCGGGCGCCGACCCGGTCGTCAACGAGGACGTCCGGCGGCGAGCCGCGATCAGTACGGAGGTCATCGAGCAACTGGCGACCGAGCAGCTCGCCGAGTGTGCGCGGCGGGAAGCCGTGTACCGGCCAGGACGAGCGCCGATCGACGTCACCGGACGCGAGGTCGTGCTGGTCGATGACGGGCTCGCGACCGGCGCGACCATGCGCGCCGCGGTCCGGGTGCTGCCGGCGCTCGGCCCGCCCCGCCGGGTGATCGTCGCCGTGCCGGTCGGCCCGCGGGACACCGTAAACGAGCTGGCCGCCGAGGCCGACGAGGTCGTCTGCCTGGCGACCCCGCGGCCCTTCTTCGCGGTCGGCTACGCCTACGACGACTTCCGGCAGACCACCGACGACGAGGTGCGCGAACTGCTCGTCTACCCTTCTGGCCGGTAGAACAGCATTGCGCGGGCCGCGCTGTGTCCGGATGCGTCGCTCCCACCCACCCGCCCGCATACATCCGGATGGAGCCCGCCCGTGGCCGACCGCGTCGACACCATCGTCAGCCTGTCCAAGCGGCGGGGCTTCGTGTACCCGTCGAGCGAGATCTACGGCGGCACCCGCTCCGCGTGGGACTACGGCCCGCTGGGCGTCGAGCTCAAGGAGAACATCAAGCGGCAGTGGTGGAAGACGATCGTCCAGGGCCGAGACGACATCGTCGGCATCGACTCCGGGGTCATCCTGGCGCGCGACGTCTGGGTCGCCTCCGGTCACGTCGACGCGTTCGTGGACCCGCTGACCGAGTGCCTGTCCTGCCACCACCGCTTTCGGGCCGACCAGCTCGAGGAGGCATACGAGGCAAAGCACAAGCACCTGCCGGCGAACGGGCTGAAGGACGTCAACTGCCCGAACTGCGGGGTGAAGGGCCAGTTCACCGAGCCGCGGATGTTCAATGGTCTGCTGCGCACGCACCTCGGTCCGATCGAGAGCGACGAGGGGTTGCACTACCTGCGGCCTGAGACCGCGCAGGGCATCTTCGTGAACTTCGCCAACGTGATGGCGTCCGCGCGCAAGAAGCCGCCGTTCGGCATCGGGCAGGTCGGCAAGTCCTTCCGCAACGAGATCACCCCGGGCAACTTCATCTTCCGCACCCGCGAGTTCGAGCAGATGGAGATGGAGTTCTTCGTCGAGCCGGGCACCGACGAGGAGTGGTACGACTACTGGCTGAAGGCCCGCTGGGACTGGTATGTCGACCTGGGCATCAACCCCGACAACCTGCGCCTGTTCGAGCACCCGAAGGAGAAGCTCTCGCACTACTCGAAGCGCACGGTCGACATCGAGTACCGCTTCCAGTTCGGCGGTACCGAGTTCGCCGAGCTCGAGGGCATCGCCAACCGCACTGACTTCGACCTCACCACGCACACCAAGCACTCCGGCGTCGACCTGTCCTACTTCGACCAGGACAAGAACGAGCGCTGGGTGCCGTTTGTCATCGAGCCGGCCGCCGGCCTGACCCGAGCGGTGCTGGCCTTCCTGCTGGACGCATACGACGAGGACGAGGCGCCCAACACCAAGGGCGGCGTGGACAAGCGGACCGTGATGCGCTTCGACGCGCGGCTCGCGCCGGTCAAGGCCGCCGTCCTGCCGCTGTCCCGCAACGCCGACTTGTCACCGAAGGCACGCGACCTGGCCGCGGTGCTGCGCAAGTCGTGGAACGTGGAGTTCGACGACGCGCAGGCGATCGGGCGTCGGTACCGCCGGCAGGACGAGATCGGCACCCCGTTCTGCATCACCGTCGACTTCGAGACCCTCGAGGACAACGCCGTCACCATCCGGTCGCGCGACTCGATGGAGCAGGTCCGGGTCGGCATCGACGCCGTCGAGGGCTGGCTCAAGGAGCGACTCCCGACCTGCTGACCCGCGTCAAAGACCGTTACGACGATTGGGCGCCCTTCCGAACAGGATTCGGGTGCCGAAGCGACGTAAGGATCATGAAGCCTGGACTTGGGCGGCCAGCCGCTTCGGGGCGACCATGCAGTACGACGTGACGACGAGCTCCTCGACCTGCGCCCACCGCGCCTTGCTCGCACGGGCTCCGATGTCGAAGGACACCCAGCCGTGCCGGCCCAACCCATAGCCGGTCGGCTCGGCCTTCGGATCTGTCGCGACAAGGGCCTCAGCCTCGGGCTTGGGCAGCTTGACGCTGATCCCCAGCCCGTCGGCCGAGGCGAAGACGAAGTTCTTGCCGCGGACCCGGAACGTCGGGTGGTCGCCCCACTCCTCCACGTCCACCCGCTCCGCCTCGGGCAGTGCGGTCGCGATCGCGGTCAAGCGGTCCAGTGCGTTCACGACGGCAGTATGCCGCTGCCGCGCCGGCATACACCACGAGGTGTACGTTGGTGTCCGTGAGCCGGACCAACATCGACATCGACGACGAGCTGATCGCGACTGTGATGAAGCAGAACGCACTGACGACCAAGCGCGAAGCGGTGGACTTCGCGCTGCGCAAGGTCGTGCGACCGACGTTCACCCGCGAGCAGATGCTTGCCCTTCAAGGGTCGATGACGCTGGAGAACTACGAACGGCTGATGACCGGCGACGAGGAACGCTTTCGCATGTTCCGCGAGGCTATGGCCAAGGCCGACCCGGAGCGGATCCGGGAGCTGGCGGACCGCCTCGAGCGTTCGGTCGAGCGCAGCCGGACCGGATGACTGTCCTTGTCGACACCTCGGCCTGGGTCGAATTCGTGCGCGCGACCGGAAGTCCCACTCATCTGCACCTGCGTCGCGTCGTCGAGGCAGATGAGCAGCCGGCCACGACCGACCCGGTCGTGCTCGAGCTCCTGGCCACGGCAACCTCGAGGACAGAACGCTGGCAGCTCCGCACCGCCCTCGACTCCTGCGACTACATCGCGCAGCTGCCGCGCAGGGACGTCGATGCCGCCGTCGATCTCTACCAGCACTGCCGCAGTCTCGGGCACACCCTGCGGTCGCTCGACGGACTGCCTGATCGCCGCGATCGCCATGCGGCACGACGTTCCCGTGTTGCACGGGACCGTGACTTCGACGTGATCGCGAGCACTTACACCGCTGCGAGTGGTGCGGGTCGGTTGATGGCGGCCGATCGACCGACTGCCGCCTCGGGCCGCTGCGGCTCGGCGAGCACACCTTGTGGCCGCCGGTCGTGCTCGCGCCGATGGCCGGCATCACCAACGTCGCGTTCCGCCGGCTCTGCCGGGAGTACGGCGCGGGCCTCTACGTCTGCGAGATGATCACGAGCCGCGCACTCGTCGAGCGCGACGCCGAGACGATGCGGATGGTGCGCTTCGACGCGGCCGAGTCGCCACGGTCGATGCAGCTGTACGGCGTCGACCCGGAGGTCGTCGGCCAGGCGGTCCGGATGGTCGTGACCGAGGACCTGGCCGACCACGTCGACCTCAACTTCGGCTGCCCGGTGCCCAAGGTCACGCGCAAGGGCGGCGGGTCGGCGCTGCCGTACAAGCGCCGGCTGTTCCGGGCGATCGTCCGGGCCGCGGTCGCGGCCGCCGACGGCCGGGTGCCGGTCACGGTGAAGATCCGCAAGGGCATCGACGACGAGCGGCTCACCTATCTGGACGCCGGCCGGATCGCGCAGGACGAGGGCGCCACCTGGGTGGCGCTGCACGGCCGCACGGCGGCTCAGCTGTACGGCGGCACCGCCGACTGGCGGGCGATCGCGCGGCTCAAGGACTCGGTCGACATTCCCGTCCTCGGCAACGGCGACATCTGGGAGGCCGACGACGCGCTGCGCATGGTCCACGAGACCGGTTGCGACGGCGTCGTGGTCGGTCGTGGCTGCCTGGGGCGGCCGTGGCTGTTCGGTGAGCTGGCCGCGGCCTTCGACGGACGGCCCGCGCCCGCCCGGCCCGACGCCGGTCAGGTCACGCGGGTGCTGCGGCGGCACGCCGAGCTGCTCGTGGAGGCATACGGCCCGGACAAGGGCATCCGCGACATGCGCAAGCACATGGCGTGGTACCTCAAGGGATTCTCGGTGGGCTCCGAGACGCGACACGCGCTCGGGTTGGTGGATTCACTGGAGCAGCTCGACGAGCTGCTTGGCCGGATCGATCCCACCGAGCCCTACCCCGAGCACATCGTCGGTATGCCGCGCGGCCGCACCACGCCGACGCGCCGGGTGGCGCTGCCCGACGGCTGGCTCGACGACCCCGAGGAGCTCGTCGTCCCGGCGGGCGCCGAGCTCGCCCACTCCGGCGGCTGAGCGTTGCCACGTCGCTAGGCTCGGGCAACGAGGCAAGCCGTGGCTTGTTTCAGTCGAATGCTTCGAGACAGGGGTGACCGGCGTGCCCAAGTACGTCTACGACTTCAGCGAGGGCAACAAGGACCTCAAGGACCTGCTGGGCGGTAAGGGGGCCAACCTCGCCGAGATGACGAACATCGGCCTGCCCGTCCCGCCGGGGTTCATCGTGACCACCGACGCCTGCCGGGTCTACCTCGAGTCCGGGTCCGAGCCGGCCGGCTTGAGCGACGAGATCGCCGAGCATCTGTTGGCTC
This sequence comes from uncultured Actinomycetota bacterium, assembly GCA_963836025.1. Lineage (GTDB taxonomy): Bacteria > Actinomycetota > Actinomycetes > JBEVHX01 > JBEVHX01 > JBEVHX01. The sequence goes on along the minus strand of CAWIIE010000009.1, from coordinate 123,120 downwards.
TCGAGCAGCGGATGGGCCGCCGCCTCGGTGACCCCGCCGACCCGCTGCTGGTGTCCGTGCGGTCGGGCGCAAAGTTCTCCATGCCCGGGATGATGGAGACCGTCCTGAACATCGGGCTCTCGGACGCCTCGGTCGCCGGCTTGGTCGTGCAGTCGGGCAACGAGCGCTTCGCGTGGGACTCCTACCGTCGGCTGCTGCAGATGTTCGGCAAGACCGTGCTGGGCATCGAGGGCGAGCACTTCGAGGAGCGACTCGAGGCCGCCAAGGAGCGCAAGGGCGTCACCAACGACCTCGACCTCGACGCCGCAGATCTCAAGTCGCTGGTCGACGAGTTCAAGACCGTCGTGCGCGAGCACGCCGGACGGGAGTTCCCGCAGGACCCGGGTGAGCAGATGACCCTCGCCATCCGCGCGGTCTTCGACTCGTGGAACACCGACCGGGCCAAGCTGTACCGGCGACAGGAGCGCATCCCCGCCGACCTGGGCACCGCGGTCAACGTGGTCGCGATGGTCTACGGCAACCTGGGCGACGACTCCGGGACCGGCGTGGCGTTCACCCGCGACCCGGCGTCCGGGCACCAAGGCGTCTACGGCGACTACCTGCCGAACGCCCAGGGTGAGGACGTGGTCGCCGGCATCCGCAACACGCTTCCGCTCGCGGACCTCGAACGGCTCGACCCCGACTCCTACAACGAGCTCATGGGCATCATGTCGACGCTGGAGAAGCACTATCGCGACCTGTGCGACATCGAGTTCACCATCGAGCGCGGCAAGCTCTGGATGCTCCAGACCCGGGTCGGCAAGCGCACCGCGGCGGCCGCGTTCCGGATCGCGACCCAGCTGGTCGACGAGGGGCTGATCGACCCGGACGAGGCATTGCAACGGGTCAATGGAGCGCAGCTGGCGCAGCTGATGTTCCCGCGCTTCGACGACTCCGCCGAGCGCGAGCGCATCGCCCGCGGCATGGGTGCCTCGCCGGGTGCGTCGGTGGGCAAGGTCGTCTTCAGCTCCGCGGCCGCGGTCGAGTGGACGGCGCGCGGCGAGCAGGTCATCCTCGTGCGCCGCGAGACGAACCCCGACGACCTGGACGGCATGATCGCCGCGGTCGGCATCCTCACCAGCCGGGGCGGCAAGACCTCGCACGCGGCGGTGGTCGCGCGCGGCATGGGCAAGACCTGCGTATGCGGCGCGGAGGAGCTGGACGTCGACACGAAGGCCCGACGGCTGACCGCGCCCGGCGGCGTCGTCGTGGCCGAGGGAGAAGTGGTGTCCATCGACGGGACCACCGGCGAGGTGTTCCTCGGCGAGAACCCGGTGGTGCCGTCGCCGGTCGTCGAGTACTTCGAGGGGCGGCTGTCGACCACGGCCGGCGACGCGGACGACCTGGTGCTCGCGGTGGACCGGCTGATGAAGCACGCCGACACGGCGCGACGGCTGCGGGTGCGCGCGAACGCCGATACCGGCGAGGACGCCGAGCGGGCCCGCCGGATGGGAGCCGAGGGGATCGGCTTGTGCCGGACCGAGCACATGTTCCTGGGTGAGCGGCGGGTGCATGTCGAACGCCTGATCCTGGCGGAGACGGACGACGAGCGCACTGCCGCGCTGGACGCCTTGTTGCCGTTGCAACGCGACGACTTCGAGCAGATTCTCGAGGCGATGGACGGGCTGCCGGTCACGATCCGGCTGCTGGATCCGCCGCTGCACGAGTTCCTGCCGAACCTCACCGATCTCTCCGTCCGGGTGGCGCTCGCGGATGCCGCTGCCGGTGGCTCGTCCGACGCGGACCGGCGGCTGCTCACTGCGGTGCAACGCCTGCACGAGGCCAACCCGATGCTCGGGCTGCGCGGGGTACGTCTCGGCCTGGTCGTCCCCGGGCTCATCGCACTGCAGGTGCGCGCGATCGCGGAAGCCGTCGTGGCCCGGCTGGCGGCCGGTGGGGATCCGCAGGTTGAGATCATGATCCCGCTGGTCGCCGCCGTGCAGGAGCTCGAGCACATGCGCGAGGAAGCCGAGGCGGTGCTTGCCGAGGTGGGCGCCGCGCACGGCCGGCAGCTCGACCCGCCGATCGGCACGATGATCGAACTTCCCCGGGCCGCGCTCACCGCCGGCGAGATCGCCGAGTCGGCGGACTTCTTCTCCTTTGGTACCAACGACCTGACCCAGACCGCCTGGGGCTTCTCCCGGGACGACGTGGAGTCGAGCTTCTTCTCCATCTATCTGGAGAAGGGCATCTTCGGCGTCTCGCCCTTCGAATCGTTGGACCGCGACGGTGTCGGTCGCCTGGTGCGGATCGCGACCGAGGAGGGCCGCGCGGCGCGCCCAGATCTGCACATCGGCGTGTGCGGTGAGCACGGCGGGGACCCGGACTCGGTGCACTTCTTCCACGAGGTCGGCCTCGACTACGTCTCGTGCTCACCGTTCCGGGTCCCGGTGGCCCGGCTCGAGGCGGGCCGCGCAGCGTTGAGCGCGGGCGGCAGCGACTCGCGCTAGTCAGACCATCGGCGGTCGATCGGGGACAATCGGGGCATGACCGCCGTCTCGGATCCGCCGGCCACCGCGGGTGCAGCCCGGCCGCGGCTGCTGCGCCGAGCCCTGGTTGCCGTGCTTCTGCTGCTGGTTGGCGTCGCGGTGCTGGTCCCGCTGCTCACCGCTACGCGCATCTGGTGGGTCGCCCGTCAGGACGACGCCGGTCCAGCGGACGCCGTGCTCGTGCTGGGCGCGAGTCAGTACGACGGCCGCCCGTCGGCGATCTTCGAGGCGCGACTGCAGCATGCGCTGGACCTGTACGAGGACGGCGTTGCGGACACGATCGTCACCACTGGCGGGAAGCAACCGGGCGACCGCTTCACCGAGGCGGCCGCTGGCCGGGACTGGCTGATCGCCCAGGGCGTGCCGGGTGAGGCGATCGTCGCCGTCGAGAGCGGCAGCACCACGTACGAGAGCCTCGAGGCGGCCGCACCCGGCCTGCTGGCCGACGGCCTGGACCGCGTCGTGCTGGTGAGCGATCCGTGGCACGCACAGCGCTCCCGCGTGATGGCCAGCGACCTTGGACTGGACGCGGTGAGCTCGCCAACCCGGATCGGGCCGGTGGTGCAGGAGCGGGAGACCCAGCTGCGCTACATCGCGCGCGAGACCGCGGCCTTCCTCTGGTACCGCATCGCCGGACCGGACACCGGCTGACGCGGTTGGCCTTTAGGGTCGGGTGCGATGACCTCGACCCATGCCTGGGCGGACGACGAGGCGGCACCGAGCGTCGCCGCATACGACGAGCATGCGCGGGCCCGCTGGGTGCCCGAACCGCCGAAGCGCGGCGGACGCACGCCGTTCCAGCGTGACCGAGCCCGAGTCCTGCACAGCGCTGCGCTGCGGCGGTTGGCCGCCAAGACGCAGGTGGTTGGGCCGCTGGAGAACGACTTCCCACGGACCCGGCTGACGCACACCCTCGAGGTCGCGCAGATCGGCCGCGAGCTGGCCGGAAGTCTGGGGTGCGACCCGGACGTCGTCGAGGTGGCGTGCCTCGCCCACGACCTCGGCCACCCGCCCTTCGGGCACAACGGCGAGGACGCGCTGGACGAAGTAGCCGGTCCGTGCGGAGGCTTCGAAGGCAACGCGCAGAGCCTGCGCGTGCTGACCCGGCTGGAGGCGAAGACGGCCGCCGCCGACGGTCGCAGTGTCGGGCTGAACCTCACCCGCGCCTCGCTGGATGCCGCGACCAAGTACCCGTGGACTCGTACCGACGACAACCGCAAGTACGGGGTGTACGAGGCGGATCTCGCCGTCTTCGGCTGGCTCCGCGACGGTGCGCCGGGAAGTCGACGCTGCCTCGAGGCGCAGGTCATGGACTGGGCTGACGATGTCGCGTACTCCGTGCACGACGTCGAGGACGGCATCCAAGCCGCCCACATCGACCCCCAGTCGCTCGCCGACCGGTCGGTGCAGGATGAGGTCGCGGCGCTCGCCGTCGCGCATTACGCGGCGGAGGCCGATCCATCGGAGGTGACGGCAGCGCTGCAGCGGCTGGTGGCCCAGCCGTGGTGGCCGGCCGCATACGACGGCTCGTTCAAGGCCTTGGCCGCGTTGAAGAACCTGACCAGCCAGCTGATCGGCCGGTTCTGCGTCGAGGTCGAGCGCGCGACGCATACGGCGTCTGGCCGAGCGGCACTTGCGCGCTTCGACGCCGATCTGTTGGTGCCACGGACGATCCGACGCGAGTGCGACGCGCTCAAGGCGGTCGCGCTGCTGTTCGTGATGCGGCGCGAGGGCTACGAGCGTCGGTATGCGGAGCAGCGCGAGGTGCTGCACGAGCTGGTCGAAGCGGCGCGGGTTGGTGCGCCGGCGACCCTCGACCCAGTCTTCCGCGAGGACTATCTGGAGGCGGCGGACGATGCGGCCCGGCTGCGCGTCGTCCTCGACCAGGTGGCGTCGTTGACCGACACGTCAGCGCGGGCGTGGCATCGCCGACTGGTGGAGGGCCGGTCATGAGCGGAGAGAGCGACGCAGGCGCAGCGAAGCGGAGCCGAGGAGATCACGACCGTAGGTACAGAGCCGAGATCGTGCCGCGCCGAGTAGTCCGTCCGCTGCAGCTCGAGGTGCTTCGTCCCGGACAGATGCTGTCGGAGGCGGATCTCGTCGACGAGCCGGGCGCGTTCTACGTCGCCGTGTACGACGACATCGACGACGTCGTCGGCGTTGCGACGTTCCTGTCCGAGCCGCACCCGGCCCGCCCGGGTCCCAACCAGTGGCGGCTTCGGGGGATGGCGTCGGCGCCGTCGCGCCGCGGGGAGGGGTTCGGTGCCGCGGCGCTCACGCGCGGCGTGGACGAGGCGGTGGCTCGCGGCGGCGTTCTGATCTGGGCCAATGCACGTACGCCGGCGGTGCCGTTCTACGCAGGCGCACGGATTCGTCACGGAGGGGGAGGAGTTCGACATCCCTCCGATCGGGCCGCACTACTTGATGACGCGGAGGTTGGCGGATGACTGACTCGTATGTGGTCGTCGGCGGCGGACTAGCCGCGGCCAAGGCGGTCGAGGCGCTGCGCACCGAGGGCTACGACGGCGAGCTGGTGCTCGTGTCGGCGGAGACCGAGCTGCCGTACGAGCGTCCTCCGTTGTCCAAGGAGTTCCTGCTCGGCAAGAAGCCGGTCGAGGACGCCCGCGCCTTGCCCGAGCAGTGGTATGCGGACCACGACGTGCAGCTCGAGCTGGGGGCAGCGGCCGAGGTGCTCGACCCGTCGGCGCAGACCCTGCAGCTGGCCGACGGCCGGGAGCTGCGCTTCGACAAGGTGCTGCTGGCGACCGGCTCGGCGCCGCGCCGGCTCGAGGTCCCGGGTGCGGACGCTGCTGACCTGCTCTATCTGCGCACCATCGAGCACGCGCGCACCCTGAAGACGGCGATCGAGACCGGCGGCCACCGGGTGGTCGTCGTCGGCGGTGGCTGGATCGGCCTCGAGGTGGCCGCCGCCGCCCGCATCTATGGCAACGAGGTGACCGTGATCGAACCGCAGCCCACCCCGCTGTACGGGCCGCTGGGTCCCGAGCTGGGCGAGCACTTCGCTCGGTTGCACCGAGCGCACGGGGTCACCCTGCTCACCGGCACCGGGGTGCAGCAGATCGATGGCGGCGTCGTGGTTGACACGGCGGATGGCCGGCACCCCGCGGACACCGTGGTCGTCGGCGTCGGGATCCAGCCGCGGGTCGAGCTGGCCCGGCAGGCCGGCATCGACGTCGACCACGGCATCCTGGCGGATGCCTCGCTGCGCACGTCGCACCCGGCGGTGTGGGTCGCGGGCGATGTCGCCGAGTGGCTGCACCCGTTGTACGGCAAGCGGATCCGGGTCGACCACTGGGCCAACGCCCTCAACGGCGGAGCCGCGGCCGGCCGCGCCATGGCCGGCCAGGAGGTGGTCTACGACCGAGTGCCGTACTTCTTCTCCGACCAGTACGACCTCGGCATGGAGTTCAGTGGTCTGGTCACGCCGGACTCCTACGACAGCGTCGTCTACCGGGGTGATGTCGGGTCGGGGGAGTTCATCGCCTTCTGGCTGAGCGGGGGGCTCGTGCAGGCCGGGATGAACGTCAACGTGTGGGACGTCACCGACGACATTCAGGCGCTGGTTCGCTCGCGTCGACCGGTCGACGTCACGCGGCTGACCGACCCCGACGTGCCACTGTCGGAGATCTAGCCGGGTTCAGCCGAGCTGTCATACGTTCCGCGTCACCCGTGGCGCGATGCGACACTCGGCTCGCGCATCGACGTGTCGACGTTCCGCGTCACCCGTGGCGCGTTGTCTGACAGCTCGACGTGGCGCCCAGCTCGACGTGGCGCCGAGCAACCGGCTCTCTAGACTCCGGGCGTGGCTGGACGGATCCGCGACGAGGACATCGCCGCCGTGCGCGAGCGGGTCAACATCGCGGACGTGGTGGGTGAGTACCTCCAGCTGCAGGCCGGCCGGTGGCGGGTCGCTGAAGGGGCTCTGCCCGTTCCACGACGAGAAGTCACCGTCGTTCACGGTGTCGCCCTCGAAGGGGGTCTTTCACTGCTTCGGCTGCCAGGTCGGGGGCGACACGATCGGTTTCGTCATGCAGATCGACCACCTCACCTTCACCGAGGCGGTCGAAAGGCTGGCCGACAAGGCCGGCATCCAGCTGCGCTACGAGGAGTCAGACGCCTCGGGGGGCCGCGGGGCCGAGCGCGGCCAGCGGGCCCGCATCCTGGCGGCCAACGCGGCCGCGGAGGCCTACTACGTGGAGCAGCTCTCGTCGCTGGAGGGCGAGACCGGTCGGCGCTTCCTCACCGACCGTGGCTTCGACGCGAGCGCCGCGGCACATTTCTCGGTCGGCTATGCGCCGCAGGCGTGGGACACCCTGGTGCGGCACCTGCGCGCCGCCGGGTTCAGCGACGACGAGCTGTCCGCCGCGGGGCTGGCGATCCGCGGGCCCCGCGACCTGTATGACCGCTTCCGCGGCCGGCTGGTCTGGCCGATCCGCGACGTCGCCGGCGACACCGTCGGGTTCGGTGCGCGCAAGCTCTACGACACCGACGACGGACCGAAGTACCTCAACACCCCAGAGACGCTGGTCTACAAGAAGAGCCAAGCGCTGTATGCGATCGAGCTGGCCAAGCGGGCCATCGCGAAGGAGCAGCGCGCCGTCGTCGTCGAGGGCTACACCGACGTGATGGCCTGCCACCTCGCCGGCGTCGAGACCGCGGTCGCCACCTGCGGCACTGCGTTCGGTGCGGAGCACGTCAAGGTGCTGCGTCGGCTGCTGCTGGACGACGGGTTGAACGGCTCGGTCGTGTTCACCTTCGACGGCGACGCCGCCGGGCAGAAGGCGGCGCTGCGGTCCTTCGAACAGGACCAGCGGCTGGCCGCGCAGACGTTCGTCGCGATCGAGCCGAACGGGATGGATCCCTGCGAGCTGCGGATAGCCAAGGGCGACGAGGCGGTCCGCGCCTTGATCGACACCCGCCGGCCGCTGCTCCGCTTCGTGCTCGAGTCGGCGCTGCGTGAGCACGACCTCGACCGCCCGGAGGGCCGGGTTGCGGCGTTGCGCGCGGTGGCGCCGATCGTCGCCCGGATCAAGGACCGCACGCTGCGCCCGGAGTACGTCCGTGCGCTTTCGGGATGGCTTGGCATGGACCTCGCGCCGGTCCAGCAGGCGGTGTGCCGCGGCTGAGCGGGCGCCGGCGTCGGCCCGGTCGGTGGCTCCGGCTGACTCGGCTCCGGCGCCCGCCGTCGCGGCTGTGCCCCGACCCGATCCCCGGGACCGCAACCTCGCGGTGGAGCGCGAGCTGCTCAAGCTTGCGTTGCAGCAACCTGCGCTGGTTTCGGCGGCGGGCTTCGACGACCTCGACCCGGCGGCCTACCTGCATCCCGCATACCGGCTGCTCGCGACAGCGATCACCGCGGCCGGTGGGACCGGCGTCGGCCGGTCGGGCGCGGACTGGGTCACGACCGTGCACGGCGTCGCGACGGACGACGTGGTGGCAGCGCTGGTGCCGGAGCTCGCGGTCGAGCAGGTGCTGCTGCGACGGCGAGCCTGACCAGCGCTATGCCGATGAGTACGTCGCGCGCATGTCGGAGCGCATCGTCGGCCGGCGCATCGCCGACGCGAAGTCGCGACTGCAGCGCTCGGACCCGGACGACGCGGCCGCGTCCAGCGCCCTGCTGACCGAGCTGGTGCAGCTGGAGCAGGAGCGACGCGCGCTGCTGACGCGAGTCGCTGGCGGGGACTAGTGGCCCGACGCCGGCTCGGTCGGTCGGTTGCGCCGGCGGCGCTGGCCGGGCATCGACCTGCTCGCAGACGAGCGCCCATTGTCGGCGGCCCGGCTGATTGGACGGTTCGTATGCGGTCGCGACCGACCGGCGGCTGCTCGTCCCTGACCTGGATGGCGTGCGGGGCATCCCATGGGAGCAGGTGGCGGTCGCGACCTGGGACGAGGGCGTGCTCAACGTGCGCGAGACCGGGGGACCCGACGGCCCCGGCCGGACGCACGTGATCCGGCTCGACGACGAGAGCGCGCTGCCGGAGACGGTGCGCGAGCGGGTGCAGGCGAGCATCGTGATCAGCGAGCACGTCGCGCTGGTAGGCCGCAAAGGCGCCCGGATCTCTGGCCGTCGATCACCCGGCTCGGACGCGGTGACCTGGACCGTCACGTTCGACCCCGGCCTGGACCCGCGCGACCCGGCACTTCAGGCCGCCGCGGACGAACAGGTCGCGCGGTTCAAGGCGATGGTGCAGTGATCACGCGGATCTCCGTGCGAAATCGATCACAGACGCGCGATTTCGAACGGAGATTGCGTCGCTGGTACCCTCATCGTCGCTGTTCCGGAGGCTCGTTCCCGGGACTCATCCCGCGTAGCTCAATTGGCAGAGCGTCCGGCTGTTAACCGGCAGGTTGGTGGTTCGAGTCCACTCGCGGGAGCAAACCCCCAGGTCAGCTACGGCGCGGCTCTCCATTGCGCCCGCCACTCTGGCGCCTCCCAGCCCTCGCTGATGTAGATCGATTCGCGGGCGACTTTGTTCCCCCGGAACTCGAGGATGTTGACCGTAAAGTTCCACGGACCCTGGTCGTAGCTGATCAAGTTCTCGGCCACCCAGAAATCGTCGCGACCGCGGATTTCCCGGATCTCGAAGGCCAGGGACGCCGGGTACTTGCGCCTCCATTCGCGGAAGTTCTCGACTCCGACGAAGCGTTCGCCGGACTGCGGAAACTCGAGAACGGCGTCGTCATGGTAAATCTCATGAGCGATGTCTTGATCGCTTGCGGCGTACTCCCAGTGCCGCACGAGCATCGCCTTGACAGTTTCGGGATTCACGCCGCTCATGGTGTCCGGCTGGAGCCGGCGCGTCGAATCGTTTTGGAAGGCGGCCCCGACTGGGCGGGGCGTGGCCGGGTGATGTCCAGGTGAAGCCAGCGAGCCAGGTCTTTGATCTCCCGGTCGACGGCGGCCGTCATGGCCGTACTAAAGGAAACGTCCCGGTGGACCGCATTGACGCGCAACTCACCGGCCTTGTGGTCGGCCTTGGCGTCGAGCTTCCCGACGAGCCGGTCGCCGTACAGGATCGGGAGGGCGTAGTACCCCCAGCGACGACTACTCGACGGGCTTGTACATCTCGAGGGCGTAGTCGAACTCGAAGACCTCGGTCATGCGCTTTCGGTCGTGCGAGCAGCCGGTCGAACGGCGACAGCAGCGCCGCCCGGCCGGCGAAGGGCTGGCCGAGCAGCGACGGATCGACTCGCCACTGGCCGCGTACCCCCTCGACCACGGCCGGCTCCCCTGCCTCGCCAACGTCCAGCGGCTCGACTGGACATCTCCGGGCCACGCGAGCGCGCGATGCCGAGCGCGCTCAGCCGGCGCTCATCGCGCAGCCGGCGCGACTCCGCCGAGGAGATGGACGGGTCGTCGGGGTACACGCGGGACGCGAGGTCCCACAGCCGGTCGCGCCCGTTCCGGCCGGCGACCGCGACCTCGCCGCGCTGCACCAGGAAGTCGAGCATCATCAGTGACGTTGCGGTGGTGGTTCCAGCCGGTTGAGGTCCACGGCTTCACACAGGTGTCGGGCAGCTCGCTTGAGGGCAACGGCCCGTCGGTGCGCAGCCGATCCAGGATGTCGCGCCGACAGGCATCGTTGGCCTTGACCCAGGCACGCCGATACTCCTGCCAGTCACGTAGTTCCCCGGTACCCGGCCACTCGGCCATCTCGGCCCGATGCAGCGCGATGTCCTCGGCAGGCCGCAGTGTCCCGCGCAGCTCGATCAGCGCCTGCTCGTCGATGGCGTCCCGCAGCTCCTGCCGGGAGTACGCCGTCCCCAGCCGGCTCCACATCACCAGGTCGGCACTCGGGGCGATCGCACTGGTTGGCTCGAGCTGCAACAGAGAGAGCCGCCGGACCGTCTCGAGCAGACCGGTCGGCCGATCCTTCGTGAGCAGCTGAGCGCGTACCGCGATTCGGCGCGCGTCGCTGCGGCTGAGTTCATGGACCCCGCCCATGCCGCGAGCGTAGGCGGGCCCTCCGACGTTCCCGGGCGGCGTCCCGCGCCTGCTGGTGCTGCGCTTCCACCGGTGCTGATCTCGATGTCGTTCCTGGGTTTGATGGCTGGATGCAGGTCGCCAAGGACGGTGGGTTCTGGCGGATCGGGACGGCTGCAGACGTCGACTGGATCGCATGTGCGACGAGCGTTGGACGGACGATCAACGCGGCGATCCCGCCGGTCTTCGATGCATATGCGACCTTCTTCGACACGTATGCGATCGCCCACCTGGAGGAGGACCAGGCGTGGTCGGTGGCGCGCCTGGAGCAGGCCGTGGTGGACCAGCTGGTCGGCGTGTCGGGTCAGCAGCCGTGGTGGCTGGGCTACCTGGAAACCGGAGCCCACGACGTGGTCTTCCCACAGGCCCCGAGGGTGAGCCTGTACTCAGACTGGCCGTACGTACTGGTCGAGGCCGGCATCGAGCAAGCCCTGAGCTGGCGGATCGGGGACATTCGGTCGCAGTACGCCAGGCTGCCGGACCTGTTCTTTCCGGCGGACCGGTCCTGGCTGGTCTCGGCGCTGTGGGACGACACCTGGACCTGCGTCGGTGGGTCGGAGGTCCTGATCGACCAGCTGGAACAGGATCCGGCGATCCAGGCGCGGCGAGTCGGACTTGACGAGGACGCCACACCTCCCGGTCACGACGCCTTCTGACGTGTCGACACCGCGCTCAGGGAGTTGTGAACGTCATGCTGTCGACCATCGCCTCGATCTCCGCGTCGACCTGAGCCGCTCTGCGCGTCGATGACCACGGTCGTTCCGCCGACATCCACGATCCACAGCACGCTCGAGCCAGCACCGCTGTAGCGGTGAAGGCCGTTCGGAGAGGTCCAGAGGTCGCCCAGGTCGCACGTCACGGTCAGGTTCGCCCGAACTGCGGGGTAGCCATCGACCACGACGTCCGTCGGCGCGGACAGCTCGGACCCTACTTGCGCGTCAAGGGCAGTCGACCAGGTCAGCCGTCGAGTGGTCGGCTGGCAGGTTGGGCACGACTTCGTTCGAGGTGCAGGGATCGGCGTACACACGCCCGACGGTCCACAACCCGAACCACACATTGCCGGCCGCAGCTTCCTCGGGTCGGGCGAGCAGCCAGATCCGTCGCTATGCGGGTCGTAGGTCCATTCCTCCCCCTCGACCGTCACATCAGCCCGGATCTCCGATGTGCCCAGAATCGGCACCGAGTAGCGGCCGGGTTCGAGCATCTCCGACTCGGCCATCGCGGCCGTCGGGCTCGGCGTGGACGCCGGGCCCTGACCAGTGGTCGGGTCGGCGCCGTCGTCGCGCCCAGTGATGTAACTGACTCCGACTAGTGCAGCCGCGATCACGACGGCCGCTGCCACCGCGATACGCACTGTGGTGTTCATGGCTGGCAACCTCCGCTCGGGCCGTTCGCCCGGAGCAAGTCCTGTCGCGTGGAACGGCGCCCGAGCCGCGGCGCCGATGCCGGCCCGCAGTCGACGGCTCGGGCCGCCTCGATCCGGCGATGAACCTCGGCAAGGCGTCCGGGTCGGTTGGCATCGACCGTCTCGGCTCGTTCGGCCAGCACGGTCCGCAGGTCGTCGGTGTTCACGACCGGCTCCCTTCGTTGGTCAGTGGACGAAGGGCGGCGTCCACTCTGAGCTTGGCCAGCGCCTTGGCGCACTGGCTCTTGACCGTCCCGACAGAGCAGTTGAGCAATTGCGCGGTCTCGGTTTCGGTCAGGTCCTCGTAGTAGCGCAGCACGACGACGGCGCGTTGACGACGCGGGAGCCGACCGATCGCGACCCACAGGTCCTGGCCGGATGCTGAGCGCTCGGTGTCGTCGGCACCCACCGCATCAGGCAGATCCGCGGTCGGCAGCTCGCTCGTCCAGCGTCGCCGCCACCACGACGCCTGCGTCGTCACGATGACCCGACGGACGTAGCGCTCGGGGTCACCCTGGACGCGCCCCCAGGCGAACCACGCCTTCGTGAGCGCGGTCTGCAGCAGATCCTCGGCGAGTGCCTCGTCATGGACGAGCAGGTATGCGGTGCGCAGCAAGGCAGGCGACCGCGCGGCGACGAAGGTATCGAACTCTGGCTTGTCCGCCATGCCCGCGCCCTTCGATGGGACGGCCCGGCGAAATGCCGGCGCTACCCATTCCTACGCCTTGAGGACCAGGAAAAGTTGTCTCCTGAGTACTGCAAACGGATCTGTAATGCTGGCCGGCACCATGCGAATGAAGTTCGGGCGCCCCAACCTCAGGCAGTACGCGGACCGAGTCGATGTACCCGCTGCCACCAGGGGCGAGCCGGCCATCATGTTCCTTGGCGTCAGCACCCTGGTGTTCGATGACGGTCAGTCGGCGCTGATGACGGACGGGTTCTTCAGCCGCCCTTCGCTGGCGACGGTCGCGGTCAAGCGGATCGCGCCGGACCTTGCGCGGATCGATGCGAGTCTGGCGCGAGCCAGGGTGACCCGCCTGGACGCGGTGCTCCCTGTGCACACGCATTTCGACCATGCCATGGACTCAGCAGTCGTGGCTGACAAGACCGGTGCGGTCTTGGTCGGTGGCTCCTCGGCTGCCCAGATCGGCCATGGCCACGGACTTCCCGACGAACGCATCCTCGTCGCTGAACCGGGTCGTCCGATCACCTTCGGCGACTATGAGCTGACGATGACCGAGTCGCGGCACTGCCCGCCCGACCGGTTCCCCGGCACCATCACGGAGCCGGTCACGCCGCCCGCGAAGGTGGCCGCATACAAGTGCGGCGAGGCCTGGTCGAGTCCTGATTCGGCACACATCGGGCAGCTCCGCGCTGGTGCAGGGCAGCGCGGGGTACGTCGAGGGTTCGTTGGTCGGGCAGCGGGCCGACGTCGCATACCTGGGGGTTGGACAGCTCGGCATCCAGAGCGAGCAGTACATCGAGACCTACTGGCATGAAACCGTCCGCACCGTCGGTGCCCAACGGGTCGTGCTGATTCATTGGGACGACTTCTTCCGGCCAATCGACGAGCCGCTGCGGGCTCTGCCGTACGCGGGCGACGACCTCGACCACACGATGCGCGTACTGACCAGGCTGGCCGCAGCCGACGACGTGCAGCTGTCGTTCCCGAGGGTCTTCACCCGCGAGAATCCCTGGGCGTAGTCGTCGCGCCGGGGCTATCGTCCGGACGTGCCCTCCGCACAGACCCGCGACGCGGTCAGTATCGAAGGAGTGTTTCGGCTGGGGGAGCCGGGGGCGGAGCGCGACGTGCGACTCGGACCGGTTGCGCTCTCGCGTTGGCCCGTGACCTGTGCCGAGTATGCGGCCTTCGTCGCGGCGACCGGCCGTGACGTGCCAGCGCCTTTGCGCCCGCGCCTTGAGGCCGCCGTGCTGGACCGGCACCCCGTCGTCCACGTCACGCACGCCGACGCGCAGGCATACAGCCGTGTGGGCCGGCGGACGGCTGCCGACCGGCGACGAGTGGGAGGCAGCCGCGCGTGGACCGCAGTCGATGACTTGGCCGTGGGGTGACTCCTTCGACGAGACTCGCTGCAACTGCGCCGAGGCGGGCTGGGGCGGGACGACGCCGGTCGACGCACACCCCGAAGGTGCGTCCTGGTGCGGCGCCGAGGACCTGGTCGGCAACGTCTGGGAGTGGGTGGCCGACCCGCCTGACGATGACGGCTGGCGGCGGGTGCGCGGCGGCTGCCACCTCGACACCGGCTGGGGTATGCGCGCCAGCCGCGCGCTCGTGCCGAACCCGGCCGCGCCACCGCGACGACCGGATTCCGCATCGCATACCCAGTGAGGTGGCGTACATGACCCCGACCCGCGACGTGCTCATGGATGCACTTGGGGGAGGTGTACGACCCGTGCTGCGAAGACCGCGGGATCAGCATCGTGGACATGGGGCTGATTGAGGACGTGGCGACCGACGAGCACGGGCACGTCCGGGTGGACCTCGTCCTGACCACCGGGTGGTGCCCGTTCGTCGCCACGATGTCGACCGCGATCCCGGACCGGCTTCGCGCCGTGCACGGAGTCGCGTCAGTCGAGGTGCGCACGCTGTGGGACCCGGTCTGGACCACCGACCGGCTGGCACCGTCCGCCCGCGACGCGCTGGCGATGCCGCTGCATCTGCTCGAACCGATCCGGGCCGCACGCGCGGCCGCCGAACGTGAGGAGGCCGCATCATGACGACGACCGAGGACCGCCCGGCAACCGACACCGCCACCGGTCGAAAGGTGCCCGCGTTCGTCTTCGACTGCGTCTGCCACATCTTCAACTTCGACCCGTCGAACGCGATCGGTGGCGCGGGCCAGATGTTCGACGAGCACCTGTATGCGTTCCACCAGCTGCTCACCAAGGAGGGCGAGCGGATTCTCACCCGCGACGAGTTCTTTCGGGAGTGGAGCGTCGACGAGATCTACGACATGGTCATCGAGGGCAGCGACACCGACATGATCGTCGCGCAGCCGCTGCCGCTGACCGACCTGTTCCACGACGGCCTGTCCGCGTGGGAGAAGTGCGCCGACATGGCGGCTCGGCACCCGGACCGCGCGGTGTTCTGGGGCAGCGTCAACCCGCTCGAGGGCAAGAAGGCGCTCGACCTGATGACCCGGCAGGTCGAGGAGTTCGGCGCGAAGGCGTTCAAGTTCTACAACGTGCGCTACGACTACGGGCAGCCGTTCCCGTGGCGGATGGACGACCCGCGGGTGGCGTTCCCCGCCTTCGAGCGGGCGCAGGAGCTCGGCGTCAACCTCATCGGCGTGCACAAGGGGGTGCCGCTCGGGCCGCAGCCGATCGAGCACACCCGCACGTTCGACATGGACGGCGCCGCCGCGGCGTTCCCGGACATCAACTTCGTCATCTTCCATGTCGGGCTGCCCTGGCTGGACGAGGTGCTCTGGCAGATCGTGCGCTTCCCCAACCTGTATGCGTCCATCGCCGCGACGCTGAACTTCATCTCCCGGCAACCGCGGGTGTTCGCCGAGACGCTCGGCAAGATGATGTGGTGGTGCGGCGAAGACAAGATCCTCTACGGCGGCGAGGCGCCGATCTGGCATCCGCAGTGGGCGTTGGAGGCGTTCTGGAACTTCGAGCTGCCGCGCGACATCGTCGAGGAGCGCGGCTACCCGCAGCTCACCGAGCAGGCCAAGCGCAAGATCCTCGGCGGCAACCTGGCCCGGCTGCACGGCATCGACGTCGAGAAGAAGCAGGCGGAGTTCGGCCTGGCCTGACGCCTCCGCGCGTCGAACCCTACAGCGGTCGCTCGAGCGGCAATCGCGGTCGTCGCTGCTCGCCCCGGTAGTTTCGGAGCGATCGAAGAGCCGGGGCGGTAGCTCAGCCGGTTAGAGCTGGGGACTCATAATCCCTTGGTCGCGGGTTCGAGTCCCGCCCGCCCCACACCCCCTCCCGAATGTGGACGTTGGCCGGGTTGGGACACGGTCCCAACCCGGCCAACGTCCACATTCGCGGTCTGACGCTGCGGGCTCCGACAACCCCTTGACACCCGATCACTTCGCTCTATAGTACTAGGAACCTAGTTGAATGAAGGTTCCGGGTGATCGAGTTCCATCTGGACGGCCGGTCCGGCGTCGCCCCGTACATGCAGCTGGTTCAGCAGGTCCGCCAGGCGATGCGGCTGGGGCTGCTGACGGAGGGCGATCAGCTGCCGACGGTCAAGGACGTGGTGGCCAAGGTGGCGATCAACCCGAACACAGTGCTCAAGGCCTACCGCGAACTCGAGTACGACGGTCTCGTCTCCGCGCGTCCTGGGGTCGGGACGTTCGTCACCCGGACCCTGACAGACAAGTCGCTGGCCGCGCACGGTCCGCTGCGCGAGGAGCTGCGCGGCTGGCTCGACCGAGCGCGAGCGGCCGGCTGGACACCGAAAGCATCGAGGCCCTTTTCGTCACCACACTCCGCACACCGATCGAGGAGACTCGCATGACCACCCCCGTGCTTGCAGGCCGAGGGCCTGTCCAAGCGGTACGGGCGTCGCGAGGCGTTGTCCGACTGCACCCTTGCTCTCCCGCCCGGCCGGGTCGTTGGGCTCGTTGGCCCCAACGGCGCCGGCAAGACCACCCTGCTGCACATCGCGGTGGGATTGCTGCGGCAAACAACCGGCCGCATCGAAGTGCTTGGCGGCCAGCCAGCGTCCGGCCCAGCACAACTTGCCAAGGTCGGCTTCGTCGCCCAGGACACGCCCACGTATGCCGGCCTGTCCGTCGATGACCACCTGCGCTTCGGTGCCCACACCAATCCCGGCTGGGACGCAGCAGGTCGCCGAGGACCGGATCAGCAAGCTCGGCCTCGACCCCACCCAAAAGGCCGGGAAGCTGTCCGGCGGACAACGCGCCCAGCTCGCGCTGACCCTCGCCATCGCGAAGCGACCGGAGCTGCTCGTCCTCGACGAGCCGGTTGCCAGCCTCGACCCGCTCGCGCGCCGAGAGTTCCTGCAAGGTCTGATGGCGTACATCGCCGAGCACGGCGGGAGCGTGATCCTGTCCTCGCACCTGGTCTCCGACCTGGAGCGGGTCTGCGACTACCTCGTGGTACTCATCAGCTCCCGGGTCCGCGTGGCCGGAGATGTTGACGAGCTGTTGGCCAGTCATTACCGGCTCACCGGTGCCCGCCGCGAACCCTCCGACCTGCCGCCCGGCGTGGAGGTGATCGAGGGCAGCCACACCGACCGGCAGTCCACACTGATCGTGCGCAGCACCACCCCGATCGACGATGCGTCGTTCACCGTCGAGCAGATCACGCTCGAAGACCTGGTCCTGGCCTACATGTCACAGGTCACCGACCCGCGACCGGTATTGGAGGCGACGCGATGATCTGGTTCACCTGGCGCCAGTTCCGTACGCAGACCTGGATCGCCGTCGGCGCCCTCGCCGCGATCGGCGCCGCTCTCGTCGTTACCAGCCGCAGCATCGCGGACGCGTACAACGCCGCCAACGTCGCTGCCTGCCAAGGCGACTGCGCTACCGCGATCGAGAACTTCCTCCGGGAAATTCGAGGGCAGCCTCAGCGGCACCGTCTACGACCTGACCACGCCACTCCTGTACCTGCTACCGGCCGTGATCGGAGTGTTCTGGGGCGCCCCGCTGATCGCCCGGGAACTCGAGAACGGCACCCACCGCCTCGCCTGGAACCAGTCGGTCACCCGCACCCGCTGGTTGGCCACGAAGTTGGTCATCGTCGGTGCAGCGACAGCCGCGACCGTCGGGCTGCTCAGCTGGGCGGTCACCTTTTGGGCGGATCGGATCGACGACGTAACCGGCGTCCTGATCAAGCCGGGGACTTTCGCCGCCCGAGGCATCGTCCCGATCGGTTACGCAGTCTTCGCGTTCACGCTCGGCGTCACGCTCGGCATGCTGGTCCGCCGTTCCGTGCCAGCGATGGCAGCCACCCTGGCCATCACCGTCGTTGCGCTCATCTCCATGGAGGAGTGGATCCGGGAGCACTTGGTGTCCCCAAGCCACGGCACGAGCCCGCTGGACGTCTCGGCACTGGACACTCTGATGATTGGTGACGGTGGGCGGATGGAAGTCCTCGGCGATGCAGATCTGCCTGGCGCCTGGGTTCTGTCCAACCAGAGCCTCACTCCGACAGGCGAGGTCTTCACCGGACCAGTCGACCCGCGCTACTGCGGGATCGAAGCCTCACCGCAGGAATGCGAGGAATGGGTCGGCTCCCTCGGCCTGCGCCAAGACCTCAGCTACCATCCCGCGGACCACTTCTGGCCATTGCAGTGGGTCGAGACCGGCATCCTGCTCGGCGTCGCTGCGCTGCTCGTCGGTTTCTGTTTCTGGTGGACCCGCCGGCGCCTGACCTGATCGGCTGCTCAGCTACGACCTCGTGGGCCGTCCGAGCGAATATCAGGCGCGGAAGAACTCGACCAGCACGGGCGCGAGCGCGTCCGGTGCCACGTCGTGCGTCTGCCCCTCGAGCGTTCGGTGCTCGGCGGTGGGCAGCGCATCCGCGGTGGCCTTCGCCGCCTGCTGAAGCCCGTGCGGGCTGGATCCGCCGCCGACGACCAGTGCGGGGATGGTGATCGTTGCGGCCAGGTCCCGCGGTATGCGGCCGCCGGTGAGGACCTGGTCGTCGTAGGCCAGCGTCGGCGCGATCGCCTCCAACATGGCCCAGCCCGGCCCTGCCCGCATACCGGCGATCGCCTGCGCGGGGACGCCGACGTTGGTCATGAACAGCGCGACCGCGTCGCCCGCCTGCCCGGCGTCGAGCAGCTCGCGGAGTCGTTCGCGTGTACTCCCTGATCCGGCTGTCGTCCTCGACCTCGGCCATGAACGGCGGCTCGTACAACGCCAGCTTGGTGATCCCCGGAGTCGCGCGGCCGCGGTGGCCAGGGCGAGTGCGCCACCGGAGGACATGGCATACACGTATGCCGCACCGCCGGCGCGCTCGATGAGCGCAGCAAGATCCTCGACCTCGCGGGCGACCGCGTACGGCAGGGTGTCCGTGCTCTCGCCGCGGCCGCGTCGGTCGTAGGTGTAGACGGTGAAGTCGTCCGTCAGCAGCGCGGCCAGCGGGCGCATCGGCCCGGCGGCGCGGTAGCACATCGCGCCGTCGACCAGGATGAGCGCGGGACCGTTGCCGCTGGACTCGTAGCCGATCGTGGTGCCGTCGGCGGATGTGAGTGTTGGCATCGCGTGCTCCCTACTCGTGTGGTTCCTGCCGGTCCTGCAGACCGGCGACGTAGGCTGTCGAATCGGTCGAGGCTCGTGGCGAAGCCGGCCCTCGCTTCGGCGCTGAGGTATGCGGCCGGCACGTTGGTCTGCTCGGTGACCACCTCGGTGCGGCCGTCGCGCAGGTCGACGAAGGTGATCGTCGTCCGCATGCCGCCCTCGACGTCGGCCTCGACCCAGACCAGCCGATCGGGACGACGCACCTCGACGTAGACCGCACGCATGGTGTGGGTGCTGCCGTCGGCGTCGTTGACCATGGTGGTCTCGAACACGCCGCCTGGCCGCAGGTCGACCGTGATGTTGTCGACCGGGGTTGTCGTCCCAGCCGGACCCCAGAAGTGGGTGAGGTGCTCGGGCGTGGTCATGCAGTCGAAGAGCAGCTCGGGCGAGGCGTGGTGCACCCGCCGGTAGGTCAGCTCGCCGGTCTCGGTCACCGTGTCGTCCTCGGGTTCCGACGCCGTTTGCGTTGCAGGGTTGCGAGGTGCTCGTCGAGGCGGTCGTGCCGGTCGGCCCAGACTTGGCGGTGCCGCGCGATCCAGCCGGCGGCCTCGTCGAGGTGCTCCGCGTCCAGGACGCACGGCCGGGACTGCGCGGTCCGGGTCCGCGTGATCAGCCGGGCCCGCTCGAGCACCTTCAGGTGCTTCGAGATCGCCTGCTGGGTCAGCGCGAACGGCTCGGTGAGCTCGTTGACGGTTGCGTCGCCGTGCGCCAGCCGCTCGAGGATCGCGCGCCTCGTCGGGTCGGCCAGCGCCGAGAACACCAGGGTCAGTTCGTCCTCGACGACCGGCATGGTCTCGGACCCTAGCACAACCAAAAGTTTGTACAACGACATAGTTGTATACCTCGATGTTGACGTTGGCGGGGTTGGGACTGCCTCCCAACGCCGCCAACGTCAACATTCGCGGGGGTGGCCTAGTCTCGCGACCGACCGGCAAACAGCCAGCGAGAACGGGAGTCTTGATGATTCGGCAGCTCGACGGGATGCCCGACGGCGTGCTCGGCTTCGAGGCCACCGGCAAGGTCGGCACCGACGACTACACGGGTGTGCTGGCCCCGGCGTTCGAGGCAGCCAAGGCCGCGGGCGACAAGTTGCGCGTCGTGTTCGCGTTCAGCGGCGAGTTCGACGGCCTGGAAGCCGGCGCGGTCTGGCAGGACCTGAAGACCGGCATCAAGGATTGGAGTGCCTGGGAACGGGTCGCTCTGGTCACCGACAACCGGTGGTTGCGCGACGGCGTGAGCATGTTCGCCTGGGCCATGCCCGGCGAAGTCAGGGCGTTCGAGGCCGACGAACGCGACGCGGCCATCGCCTGGGCCGCGGAAGCGACCTGACGCCCGTGGTCATCCGGGTGCCGTTCACCGGCGGGGAGAAGGAAAGTCTGCACGCGAGCATGCAGCGGTGCCGCAGCGCCGTGCGCTGGAAGGTCGAGGGACTCGACGACGAGCAGCTACGCCGGCAGATGGTGCCGTCGGGGACCAGCGTGCTCGGTCTGGTCAAGCACTTGGCCGCGGTCGAGTACAGCTGGTTCTGCCAGACCTTCGGGCGCGAGACCGAACCACTGCCGCTTGACGATGACGATCCCGACGCTGACCTACGGGTTGAGGCACACGAGTCGACCGCCGACATCCTGGCCTTCTACGAGCGCGCGTGCGCGGCCGCCGACTCGGTCATCGACGAGCTCGACGTCGAGACGGTCGGTCGCGCCTGGTGGGGCGAGCCGGTCAGCCTGCGCTGGGTGCTCATCCACATGATCGAGGAGACCGCCCGGCACGCCGGTCATGTCGACATTGCGCGCGAGCTGCTCGACGGCGTGGTGGGGGACTTTCCGGAAGACTGATCGGCAGGGTTCACCGGCTCCCGCTCGGCGCCGTCCTGGCAGCCGATGTCGGGAACCAGGATCGGTTCGGGTGCTGCCTCTGCCGGCTCCGCTGCCCGCGGCCGGCTCGTCGCGAGCACAGAGCCAACCAGGATCAGGGCAAACGCGATGACCGTGGATGCGGTCACCGCCTCGTCCAGCACGAGTGCACCAGCGGCCACGGCCACCGCCGGGTTGACGTATGCGACCACGACCGCGCGCGCCGGGCCGACCTCGGTGATCAACGCGAAGAACAACGCCAGCCCCAGCGCCGTGCACAGGGCGGCCAGGCCGAGCAATGACCACAACGCCGAGCTCGACGGCATCGACGACGGCCAGTTCAGCGCGGCGATCGGCGCATACACGACGGCCGTGAGGCCCAGACAGACGGTGGTGAGCACCAGACCGGGCACCGCCTGCAGGAAGCGCGAGGCGATGATCGGCGCGATCGCGTAGCCGACGGCCGCCAGCATGACCTGGGTGACCGGCCACGCGCCGCCGCCCTCGAGGGTCGGCGCCGCGAGCACGCCGACCCCAAGCAACCCAAGCGCGAGTCCGGCCCAGCGGGCCGGGCCAATTCGCGACGCATCGCCGGACAGCCGCACCGCGACAACACCCAGCACCGGGACCATCGCGACCAGCAGTCCCGTGGTCGAGCTGTCGAGCGTGCGTTCCGCGTTCGACAGCAGGAACCACGGGCCCATCAGCTCGAGTACCGCGAACGCGAGGACCGGCCACCAGTGACCGCGCAGCGTCGACCAACCGCCGCGTCGCAGGGCAAACGGCAACAGCAGCAGGGCGCCGAGGCCGGTGCGGGCGAGCACGACCACGGGCGGGGAGACCTCGTCGACCGCGACCTTGATCAGCAGGTACGGAATGCCCCAGATCAGGCCGACGGTCGCGAACAGCAGCCAGCCGCGACGCGTCATGTGCTTGAGCCTAGAGCCAGACTGGCTCTGCGCTACAGTCCATTTCTGTGGCGATGGACTGGTCCACTTCGGCCGGGTTGGATCTGCACCTGGTGCTCGAGCCCGATGACCTGCGCTGCAGCCTCGAACGCGAGCTGCGGGCCTCGATCCGCGACGGCCGGCTGCCGCCGGGCACCCGGCTGCCCTCGTCCCGCGTGCTCGCCGCCGACCTCGGCATCGCGCGGGGAACTGTGACCCAGGCCTACGACCAGCTGACGATCGAGGGCTACCTCGCCGCGCGCCAGGGCTCCGGCACCCAGGTCGCTCGGATGCCGGCAGTGACGGCCGAGGCGGCAGACCCGCCACCGCCGCTGCCCGCCGAGGCCAAGCCGGCTATGCCGGCGTGGGACCTCACGCCGGGAACGCCGACGCTGTCGAGCTTCCCGCGCGCTGCGTGGCTCACGGCCACTCGTCGGGTGCTGGCCCGGATGCCGGACGACGCGTTCGGCTACGGCGACCCGCGCGGTCGGCCGGAGCTGCGGGCGGCGCTCAGCGCCTACCTTGGGCGGGCCCGCGGGGTCTTCGCGCCGCCAGCGCGCATCGTCGTCTGCTCCGGCTACGGCCAGGCGCTGTCGTTGGTGCTCACCGTGCTCGCGGACCGACGCGTGCGACGCATCACCGTGGAGGACCCGTCCTCACTGCTGCATCGTCAGATCGCCGACCGAGCCGGGCTGAGCTGTCACGGCGCACCGGTCGACAGGCACGGTGTCGATGTCGCCGCCATCGACACCGAGGTGGTGCTCGTGACACCGGCCCACCAGTACCCGCTTGGGGTGACGCTCGCCGCCGACCGGCGCACCGAGCTCGCCGAGTGGGCCTGCCTGGTCGACGGACTCGTGGTCGAGGACGACTACGACGGCGAGTTCCGCTACGACCGGCAACCCGTCGGGGCGCTGCAGGGCTTGGCACCCGACCGCGTCGTGTACGCCGGCACCGCCAGCAAGACGCTGGCGCCCGGCCTTCGGTTGTCCTGGCTGGTCGTTCCTGAAGACCTGGTCGAGCCGCTCACCGAGCTCAAGATGCTGTCCGACTTTCACCCGGGGGTCGTCGACCAGCTGGTGCTCGCCGACTTCATCGAGCAGGGCGAGTACGACCGACACATCCGGCAGTGCCGGCAGCGGTATCGCATCCGAAGGAACCGGTTGGTGCAGGCGCTGGCCCAGGCTGCACCGCAGGTGCGGGTCTCCGGGGTCGCGGCCGGCATGCACGCGCTCGTCGAGCTCCCGTCGGGTGGCCGGTCCGAGGCCGAGGTGGTCGAACGGGCCGTCGCTCGGTCGTTGCGGGTTCGCGGACTCGCCGAGCATTGGCTGACCGAGCCCGCACCGTCGCGCGGACTGGTGGTCGGGTATGCGACCCCGCCCGACCATGCGTATGCGCGCGCGCTCGAGGTGCTCGCCGAGGTTCTGTAGGCCGGTCCGCGTCGGTGCTGGATCAGGTGCCCCGGGATCCGGCATGATGGAGCCGGTTCACACGACCGCGACTCACAGGTCCTAGGCCGCTGGGGAAGGCGCACCTAGACCTTGAGGAGGGTCCTGTGACGTCTGCAGCGCTGACTTCCGCCGTCCTGGCCCGAGGGGTCATCTTCGTGCATTCCGCGCCACCGGCGCTGTGTCCGCACGTCGAATGGGCGCTGGCCGGCGTCCTCGGGATGCGGGTCGGCCTGGACTGGTCGCCGCAGCCGGCACAGCGCGGCAGCTACCGCACCGAGGTGTCCTGGCAGGGCGACCCGGGCACTGCAGCCAAGATCGCGTCCGCGCTTGCGCGGCTGGCACCAGATCCGCTTCGAGGTCACCGAGGAGCCGTCGCTCGGCAACGAGGGGGCGCGGTTCTCCTGCACTCCAGGGCTCGGGATCTTTCACGCCGTCATCGGGGTGCACGGCGACCTGATGATCCCCGAGGACCGGCTGCGCGCGGCGGTCGTCGCCTCCGACCAGCACGGGGTCGGCCTGCAGGACACCGTCGACCGCCTGCTCGGCAAACCGTGGGACGACGAGCTCGAGCCGTTCCGGCACGCGGGCGAGGGCGCGCCGGTCCGCTGGCTGCACAAGGTCGTCTGACCCGCGACGGGTGATCCTTCGCCTAAGTCCGGTGACCCCGCCCATGGTGGGCTAGCGTCGCTCGCAGTGCAGTCGGGTTCGCCGACTCACCTGAGGATGGAGGCCGCCGTGGTGCGCGCTGCCCGCCTTCTGTTCGTCGTCTTGTTGGTCGGCGGATCGCTGCTCGCCGCCGGCTGTGACGACGATGGCGACGCTGAGCCTTCGACGGCGGGAACGGCCGCCACCGTGACAGCGGCGGAGGACCCGGCTGACCCGCAGAGCTTTGTCTGCGAGCTGGAGGTCGGCGATGAGACCTCGACTGCCGGGGACGTTCCGCTCGAGCTTGTCAACGACCTCGAGGAGGTCGTGGTCTTCCAGGTGACCCGACCGGACGGAGAGGTCGCGCAAGAGATCCAGGTGCCCGAAGGCGAGAGCGTGGACGAGGTGTTCGAACTCGATGCTGGCACCTTCGGCGTCACCTGCGTGGTGGCCGGGCAGGGCGCGGGTGAGTTCCCGGCCGACGGCACGATCGAGGTGAGCGAGGGCTCCTAAGCGCGCTGGGCTCCCGCCCGCAAGCCACCAGCCGGAAAGCCTCGCCTCGGGACGATCGTCGTCGTACGGTCCTGCAATGACGACGATCCGCGCAGCGCTGGTCCAGACCGAGTGGACCGGCGACCAGGAGTCCATGACCAAGGCGCACGAGCAGTACGCGCGCGACGCGGCCGCTCAGGGCGCAAAGGTGATCTGCTTCCAAGAGCTGTTCTACGGCCCGTACTTCTGCCAGGTGCAGGACCCGCAGTTCTACGCGTATGCCGAGACCATTCCCGGCCCGACGACCGAGCGGTTCCAGTCGCTGGCCGCCGAGCTCGGCATGGTCATGATCCTGCCGATGTATGAGGAGGAGCAGCCCGGCGTCCTCTACAACACCGCGGCCGTGGTCGACGCCGACGGGACCTACCTTGGCAAGTACCGCAAGACGCACATCCCGCAGGTGAAGGGGTTCTGGGAGAAGTTCTACTTCCGCCCCGGAAACCTGGGGTACCCGACGTTCGACACCGCGGTCGGCCGGGTCGGGGTGTACATCTGCTACGACCGGCACTTCCCCGAGGGGTGGCGGGCGCTTGGCCTGGGCGGTGCGCAAATCGTGTTCAACCCGTCGGCCACGCACCGCGGCCTGTCCGCATACCTGTGGAAACTGGAGCAGCCCGCATCCGCGGTGGCCAACGAGTACTACATCGGGGCGATCAACCGGGTCGGCATCGAAGAGCTCGGCGAGAACGACTTCTACGGCACGTCGTACTTCGTCGACCCCGAGGGCAAGTTCGTGGGCGAGCCGGGGGACGCATACAAGCCCGAGCTGGTCGTGCGCGACCTCGACCTGGACCTGCTCGCCGAGGTGCGCAACCGGTGGGCGTTCTACCGTGACCGCCGCCCGGACGCATATGAGGGGCTGGTGCAGCCATGACCGTGCTCGTGCGCGGCGGCACCGTCGTCAGTCCGACGGGGTCGGTCGAGGCCGATGTGCTCGTCGACGGCGAGACCGTTGCAGCGGTGCTGGCGCCGGGCTCAACCGCGCTCGGAGCCGACCTCGCCGAGAGCGCTGACACCGTGGTCGACGCGACCGGCTGCCTCGTGGTGCCGGGCGGAGTGGACTGTCACACCCACATGGAACTGCCGTTCGGCGGGACGTTCGCGTCCGACACCTTCGAGACCGGCACCCGCGCCGCCGCGTGGGGCGGTACGACGACCATCATCGACTTCGCCGTGCAGCGCACCGGTGAACGCGTGCAGGACGGGTTGGCCGCGTGGCACGCAAAAGCCGACGGGAACTGCGCGATCGACTACGGCTTCCACCAGATTGTCGGCGGCGTCGACGACGAGGCGCTGAAGGCGATGGACGAGCTGGTCGCCGAAGGCGTCACGAGCTTCAAGCTGTTCATGGCCTACCCCGGCGTGTTGTACAGCGACGACGGGCAGGTGTTGCGTGCCATGCAGGCGGCCGCGGCCAACGGCTCGATGATCATGATGCACGCAGAGAACGGGATCGCGATCGACGTGCTCGTGGCGCAAGCGCTGGCGCGCGGCGACACGGCCCCGGTCTGGCATGGCCGGACTCGGCCGTGGGAGACCGAACAGGAGGCGACGCACCGCGCGATCATGCTGGCCCGGCTGGCTGGCGTCCCGCTGTACGTCGTGCACATGTCGGCCAAACAGGCGGTCTCGACGGTCGCGGCCGCACGTGACGAGGGCTGGAACGTCTTCGGCGAGACCTGCCCGCAGTACCTGTACCTCTCGCTCGAGGAGCAGCTCGGCGCCGAAGGCTTCGAGGGCGCGAAGTGGGTGTGCTCGACCCCGCTGCGCGCGCGGGCCGAGGGGCACCAGGACGAGCTGTGGCGCTACCTGCGGACCAACGACCTGTCGGTCGTGAGCACCGACCATTGCCCGTTCTGCTTCAAGGAGCAGAAGGAGCTTGGGCTGGGCGACTTCTCCAAGATTCCCAACGGGATCGGCGGCGTCGAGCACCGGATGGATCTGATCTTCCAGGGCGTGGTCGACGGTCGGATCAGTCGCGAACGCTGGGTAGAGCTCTGCTCGACGACCCCGCCCGGATGTTCGGGCTGTACCCGCGCAAGGGTGTGATCGCGCCGGGTGCGGACGCGGACATCGTCGTCTACGACCCGTCCGGTCGGCACCCGCATCTCGGTCGACACGCATCACATGAACATGGACTACTCGGCGTACGAGGGGTTCGAAGTCGCGGGCAAGGTGCGCACGGTATTGTCCCGCGGCACGGTTGTCGTCGACAACGACGAGTATGTGGGGCGCGCGGGCCACGGCCGGTACCTGAAGCGCGGCCTGTCGCAGTACCTGGTGTGAGGGGTTAGGTCGATGGACGTCGGTGTGGTGCTGCAGACGAATCCGCCGGCCTGGCGGGTGGTCGACCTGGCCCGGCAGGCAGAGACGTACGGGTTCTCGCACGTGTGGACCTTCGACTCCCACCTGCTGTGGGAGGAGCCGTTCGTCATCTACAGCCAGATCCTGTCGGCGACGCATCGGGTGACCGTCGGCCCGATGGTCACCAACCCGGCCACGCGCGACTGGACCGTGACCGCGTCGCTGTTCGCGACGCTGAATGAGATGTTCGGCAACCGCACGGTATGCGGCATCGGCCGCGGCGACAGCGCCGTGCGCGTGACCAACGGGTCGCCGGTGACGTTGGCCACCCTGCGGGAGTCCATCGGGGTGATCCGCGGCCTGGCCAACGGCGAGGAGGTGTCCTACAAGGGCTCGACGTTGCGGTTCCCGTGGAACCCGTCGTCCCGGCTCGAGGTCTGGGTGGCCGCATACGGCCCAAAGGCGCTGGCGTTGACCGGGGAGGTCGGCGACGGCTTCATCCTGCAGCTCGCGGACCCGGACATCACCGCGTGGAGCATCAAGGCGGTGCGCGAGGCCGCCGCCGCGGCGGGGCGTGATCCCGATGCGATCACGGTGTGCGTCGCGGCTCCCGCATACGTCACTGACGGCTCGGATGCGGCGCTGGCGCACGCGCGCGACCAGTGCCGGTGGTTTGGCGGGATGGTC
The DNA here is from genome assembly GCA_963836025.1 of uncultured Actinomycetota bacterium. Taxonomy (GTDB): domain Bacteria; phylum Actinomycetota; class Actinomycetes; order JBEVHX01; family JBEVHX01; genus JBEVHX01. Next base: position 95,493 of record CAWIIE010000009.1, on the reverse strand, counting down.
GGCAACCACGTCGCCGACATCGTGGCGCGCTATGGCGCGGGTGGGGGAGCGGTGCCGTCGGCGCTGACCGACTACATCGCCGGCCGTCAGGGCTACGACTACAACGAGCACGGCCGCGCGGGCAACGTGCATACCGAGTTCGTCAGCGACGACATCGTTGACCGGTTCTGCGTTGTTGGTTCGGTCGAGGCGCATGTGGCGAGGCTGCAGGAGCTCGCCGGGCTCGGCGTCGACCAGTTCGCGGTGTACCTGCAGCATGACGCGAAGGACTCGACGCTGCGTGAGTACGGCGAGAGGGTCATCCCGGCGGTGAAGGGGCACCTACGCACGAAGACGTGATGAGTCCTAGGGGGGCACTATGCGCACAACCGAAGGCACACTTGTCGGCAACCGTTTGATGTTGGCCGGAGCGATCCTCTACTTGTTGGAGTGGGTCGCGATCATCCCGTACGCAGGACTGGTCCTCGAGACGCAGGGACTGAGTCCTGCCGAGGTCACTGAGCAGTACGTGGAGGACGCCGACGGTGCCGCGATCATGGCGGGTTGGTTCAGTGTGGTCCTTCTCGGCCGGATCGCGATCATTGCCGGGCTCCGCGGATCCCTGCGACAGTCACCGCGCCAGCTGCACCTGATGGACTTCGCCATCGGAGCGATGGTGGTCAGCGTCGCCCTCGAGATCGCGGCGTTCTCGTTGGGCGCTGGCGCGGGCTGGCTTGCCAGCAACGATCACGACCCCACTGCCGTGGTGGCTCTCGACACCGCCGGTTCGTGGCTCTTCCAGCTCGTGTTCGGTCCGATTGCGGTGGCCGTGCTCGTCAGTGCCTTCGCGATGCTCAGATCCGGTCTCTTTCCGACCTGGATGTGCTGGGTTGGCCTGGTCGCCGGCGCGGTCGGTATCGGTGCCGGAGTCATCGCCGGTCTGGCCTACGACTCGGACACGCTCGCGTCGGTGTTCGATGGCCTCAGCACGGTGACCGCGCTGGGCTTCTGGGTGTGGATGTTGGCGACGGGGATCTTCCTGTTCCGTCGGGCTGGGCAGCGCGAGGACCAGATGCTGACGCAATAGTGCGGCTCAGTCTTCGACCTGGGCGAACGCCGTCGAGCTGAGAAGCCGTGTGACTGATCACCGAGTCGCATCCGGTGATGCCAGGGTGGACAGGTGACGGATCCGCGCGCAGGAGTCGCCGAGGAGTCCGGGCAACCACAGCTGCTGTACGGCCGACGGCTCGGGCTCGTCTTCACCGGGCTTATCCTCGGCTCGCTGCTGGCCGCGCTCGACCAGACGATCATCTCGACGGCATTGCCGACGATCGTCGAAGACCTCGGTGGCGGCAACCACATCTCGTGGGTAGTGACCGCATACCTGCTGGCCGCCACCGTCTCGACGCCCTTGTGGGGCAAGCTCGGCGACCTCTACGGCCGCAAGGCGCTGTACCAGATCTGCATCCTGGTGTTCATCGCCGGCTCGGTGCTGTGCGGGATCGCGCAGGACATGACCCAGCTGATCGTGTTCCGGGCGATCCAGGGGGTCGGCGGCGGCGGCCTGATGGTGCTCGCGCAGGCGATCATCGGGGATGTCGTCGCGCCGCGCGACCGTGGTCGCTACCAGGGCGTGTTCGGTGCGGTCTACGGGTTGTCCAGTGTTGCCGGCCCACTGATCGGCGGCTTCCTCGTCGACCAGCTCGACTGGCGGTGGACGTTCTACGTGAACGTGCCGATCGCTGCGGTCGCGCTGGTCGTCACGGCCCTTGTGTTGCCGGCCAGCGTGCGGCGCCGGCAGGTGCGCATCGACTACGCCGGCACGCTGCTGCTCTCTGGCGGTGTGAGCGCGCTGGTTCTGCTGACCAGTCTCGGCGGCACGTCCTTCGAGTGGGTCTCCTGGCAGTCCGCGGTCCTGGTCGGTGTTGCCGTCGTCCTGCTCGTGCTGTTCGTGCCGAGCCAGCGCCGCGCTGCCGACCCGGTCATGCCGCTGCGACTGTTCGCCGAACCGGTCTTTCGGTCGGGGACGGCGATCTCGTTCGTGGTCGGCTTCGCGATGATGGGGTCGTTCACGTTCCTGCCGACGTACTTCCAGAACGCGCGCGGCGAGAGCGCGACTGCCTCCGGCCTGCTGATGTTCCCGCTGATGGTCGGGCTGCTCATCACGTCCATTGGCAGCGGCCAGATCATCTCCCGCACCGGTCGCTACAAAGTGTTCCCGGTCGTCGGCTGCGCGATCTTCACGATCGGCCTGTGGTTGTTCTCCCAACTCGAGGTCGACACCCCGGACAGCACGGTCATTGCCTACCTGTTCCTGTTCGGGTTCGGCCTGGGCATGGTGCTTCAGGTGCTCACCATCGCCGTCCAGAACGACGTCGACTACGCCGACCTCGGGGTCGCCACGTCCGGCGTCGCGTTCTTCCGCTCGATCGGCGGGTGCTTCGGGGTTGCGCTGTTCGGCACCATCTACGCCAACCAGGTCGCCGAACAGATCGCCGCGGGGGAATCGACCCCCGAGGCAACCGCGGGTGCGTTGCAGACCGTCTTCACGTTTGCCATCCCCGTCGGCGTGCTCGCCTTCGTGCTTGCGTTGCTGATCCGGGAGCGGCCGGTCCGGACTGCGGCGGCCGCGCCGGATCCTGGCGGCTTCCCGCAGACCAGGACGTCGGCCGAGGAGCTGCTGCGCGGTCTGACGTCCACGCTGCGTCGGGACAGTGTGGTGAGCATGTATGCGCGACTTGCCGAGCGGGCCGGGCTGTCGCTGTCGCCGGGAGGCACCTGGATGCTGGCTCGCGCCGGTCGGGAGGTCGACGCCGCGGGCGGTCCGGTCGAACTGCCGCGCGGGCTGAAGCCGGCGCACCTGTCGTACCTGCAGGAGCTGTTGGACGCGGGCTACGGCACCATCACTGCCGAGGGTGCGCTCGGCGACCTCACGCCGGCGGGCCGGGAGGCATACGGCAGGTTGGTCGCGGCCCGCGAGGCCGGGCTGCAGGAGGCGTTGGCCGACTGGTCACCGGCCGAGCACGCGGATCTCGTCAAGTTGATCAACCAGTTGGCCGGGCGGCTGCTCGGCGATGAGCCGGAGCGAGACGTGGCTCGGACGCCGGCCCGCTGAGGGCCTGGGTTAGCGGATTCGAGCGGCGATGTGGTCGGCGAGGTACGCCGCGTCGTCGCCGACGCCGAAGAACACTCCGGACTTGAAGGTGTGCATCCAGTGCAGCCCGAGGAAGTAGAGCCCCTGCTGTGGGGACACGCCGCGTTGCTGGAGGGGTGCGCCGTGGTCGAAGCAGGGGAGGTGGACCCAGTCGTAGTCGAACTCGTAGCCGGTGCACCACACGACGCTGGTGATGCCGGCCGCGTCGATGTCGACCGGACGGGGAGTTTCATGGACAGCGGCGACGATCGGATCGGGCTGGTCCCAGATGTCGAGTCCCGCCGTCTTTGCGTGGTCGTCGATCGCCGCGACGAGCTCCGCGTAGCCGTCGTCTGCCGCGGCAAGAGTCGCCGCCGCGTCGTCGTGGCACAGCATCGTGGTGCCGTCGAAGCCGCGCAGCCGTCCGAGCACAACCACGCTCTCGGATTGGAGACGGCGAAGGTCCAGGTCGTGACCGCCGTCGACGCCGGTGACCAACAGGGTGGGTGGGATGCGACCGTCCGGCAGGCTGGACGCCAGCCGATCCATCCAGCCCATCTCGAGCAGCCACCACAGCACGTCACGACCATGGCGGCGGCGCGGTACCCGTCGGTGCCGGCTCAGTGCCAGGTAGACGGTGCGCCCGGACTGGGCCAGCTCCTCGGTGATCTGCGCGCCGGAACCACCGCTGCCGACCACGAGCACGGCCCCGGGCGGGAGTTGATCCGGGTTGCGGTATCGACTGCTGTGCACCTGGACAACGCCGGGTGGGACCTGGTGGGCGACAGGGGGGATGCGCGGGCGCTGGAACGGGCCCGTGGCCAGGACGATGTTGCGGGCGTTGATCACTGCGGAGGGGGACTCCGCGCGAAAGCCGACATCGTCCCGCTGCAGCGACACCACCTCGAACCCGGTCCGTGCGGGCGCGTGGATGATCGCGGCGTACTGCGTCGATGTGAGCGCTCACCTCGCGATGACCCGCGAACCCGTCGGGATCTGCGCCGCTGTACTCGAACCCCGGGAGCCGAAGCGACCAGTTCGGGAACTGGAAGGCCAGCGAGTCCCACCGCTCGGACCGCCACCGTTCGCCGATCCGGTCTCGCTCGACGACCAAGTGCTCGATTCCGTGCCCGGCCAGGACGTGACTCATCGCGAGACCTGCCTGCCCGGCGCCGATCACCAGCGTGTTGACGCGCTCGGGCATCAGAACCCCCCTGTTGCCTCACCGGAGCACAACGCACGCCGTGTCCGATCCGCCATGATGGCAGGACAGCCGGTCGCGCTGGGGCCGCCTTGCTGAGTCCCTGTCGGCCTTTGCCTCGGGGCCGTGGCAGCGCGGCGAGGTGCCTTGACCGGCTGGCGTTCGGGCGCGGTGAAACCTGAGGGGCGCCGAGAACGGCGCCCCTCAGGGTCTGTTCGGTTAGTCCTCGGGGAAGGGGTTGGCTCCGCAGCCGACGTAGCTGTCGACGAACAGGTCGCCGTAGACGTCGAAGAAGTGGTCGATCCCACGACCGTCGGACCCCTTCGACTCATGGGGATTGTTTGCGCCGATCACGCCGTCCGAGCCGTTCGCGCCCTTCACGTGCACCGTGACCGTTGCGGGGCCGCCACCGGCGGTCCAGGCATCCAGGATGCAGGCGCCGGTTTCCGCGTCATACAGACCGTCGTCGACCTCCTCCGCGATCGTCTCGGCGATGTCGACCTGGAACCAGGCCTGCGAGTGCGTGCCGGCCGCCTGGTTGCCCTGAGCCGAGCGGCTGGCGTTGAAGCATTCATGCGCCCACGCGCCGCCAGCCGAGGCGGCGATGAACGCTGCAGTCATTGCTGCGCCAGCACCGCCTCTGAGCAGTGTCCTTCGAATCGTCATGCGAGTCCTTCCTGTCAAGCCGATCAAACGCCCCGATCGTCGGAGCCGGCCCGGCAGCCTCACCCATTCGATTCCAACAACCAATGGGCCAATCAGTTGACGTACCGTCGGTGACGGTCGCCCCACTTTCAGTGGTAGGTCCGCGATGCGTCGCGTGGCGCCCGTGTAACTGGCGCTGTCATGTCGTCTGGTTCGCCGTCTCTTCGTAGGGTGCAGGGATGACACCGGTCGATGTCGTTGATGGGGTGCCGGACGACGTGCTGAGCAACGTGCGCTCGGTCTGCCTGTCGCTGCCGGGCGCATACGAGGAGCCGGCGTGGGTTGGCGTGCGATGGCGGGTCCGCGGGAGGACGTTCGCGCATCTGTATGCCGTCGAGCCGGACTCGCCGACGATCCTGGCCCAACGGGCCAGACCCGACGGCGTCACGGTCGTCCTCGTCTTCAGGGCACCGGCCGACGAGGTCGAGGCGATCCGCGCTGCCGGCGACCCGTTCTTCGTCGCGGGCTGGGGGCGGGACGTCGTCGGTTTGGTCCTCGACGGCAGCGTGGACCGGCCGGAGGTCGACGAGCTCCTCGTCCAGAGCTTCTGCTTCATGGCCCCGAGGAAGCTCGTCAACGCCCTCGGACCGTCGTAGGACGCGGTCAAGGGTCTGTTCGAGCAACTGTCCACTCGCGGTGCAACGATGCCGGCAATCGCCCTCTATGTCCGATTGAGCAACAGTCGAGTGGAGCGTTACTCGTTCAGCTCGACCTCGTAGCTCTGCCCGATCAGATCGTGCCCGAAGCTGTGGTGCGGTTCCTCGTGGACGAGTCGGAAGCCCCGCGCGAGATAGATATGCGCGGCTGCGGTGAGCGGGTCGTTGGTCCACAGCCGCATCCGCTGGTAGCCCGCCGACGTGGCGAAGGCCATGCAGGTGTCCACGAGCCGACCACCGAGCCCGAGGCCGCGCGCCGCCGGATCGACCAGCAGGATGCGCAGTTTCGCGGTCGCCCTGTCCTCCGGGTCGGCGACGCAGAAGACGCAACCGACGCGGTGCCCGTCAACCTCGGCGATCCATGCGGCCTCGCGCACCGGGTCGTGGTCAGCCGCGTAGTCGGCGACGATCCGTGCGACCAGGGCCTCAAAGCTCGTATCCCAGCCGAACTCCCGGGCGTACAGCTCACCATGCGCCATCACCACCCAGCCCAGATCGCCCGGCTGCCCGAGCGGCCTGATCCTGGCGACGCGTTCCGTCTGACACCTCGGGTGCTTGGTGGACGTGTCAGGCGCTCCGCGTCACGGGTGACGCGTTCCGTCTGACACCTCGGTTGTTCGGTGGACGTGTCAGGCGCTCCGCGTCACGGGTGACGCGGAACGTATGACAAGTCGCGGGGATTGAGCCGGCAGGCGGACGCCGTTAGAGCGGGATGTTCCCGTGCGCTCCACGAACCTGCGGCGCCGAGCGAATCGCCTCGGCGATGATCCCGCGGGTGAGTGACGGCTCGACGACATCGTCGACCACGCCGATCGACACCGCTCGGTCGAGGCCGCCGGCGAGCAGATCGTGCTCGTCGGCCAGCTCCTGCTCGAGCTGGGCGCGCAGGTCGTCTGGCACGTCGGCCAGCCGCCGTCGGTGCAGGATGCGCACGGCCGCGACCGATCCCATGACGGCGACCTGCGCGCCGGGCCACGCGAGGACCCTGGTGGCGCCGAGCGAGCGCGAGTTCATCGCGATGTATGCGCCGCCGTACGCCTTGCGGGTCACGAGCGTGACTCGAGGCACCGCGCACTCCGCGAAGGCGTGCAGCAGCTTCGCGCCGCGGCGAACCACGCCATCCCACTCCTGGCCGACGCCGGGCAGGTAGCCGGGGACGTCGACGACCACGACCAGCGGAATGCCGAACGCGTCGCACATCCGCACGAAGCGCGCGGCCTTCTCCGCCGACGCGGAGTCGAGGCAGCCGCCGAGCCGCATCGGGTTGTTGGCGACCACACCAACGGTGCGTCCACCGAGCCGGCCCAAGGTCGTGACGATGTTCGGCGCCCAGCGCGGGTGCAGTTCCAGCGCCGACCCTTCATCGAGCAGATGCTCGACGAGCGGGTGCACGTCGTACGCCCGCCTGACCGACTCCGGCAGGTAACCGGCCAGGTCGACCTCGTCGACCGCCTCGATGCCGCCTTGGTCACCGAGCAACGACGTCAGCCGACGGGCCTCGTCCAGGGCGCCGCGTTCGGAGTCGGCAACGACGTGCACGACACCGGATCGCCGACCATGCGGCTCGGGCCCGCCGAGCCGCAGCATGTCGACGTCCTCACCGGTGACCGAGCGGACGACGTCCGGTCCGGTGACGAACACCCGGCCCTCGGGTCCGAGGATCACGACATCGGTCAGCGCCGGTCCGTATGCGGCGCCGCCTGCGGCAGCGCCGAGCACCACGGAGATCTGCGGGATCCGGCCGGACGCGCGGGTCATGATGGCGAACACCTCGCCGACGGCGTGCAGCGACTGCACACCCTCGCGCAGCCGCGCGCCGCCGGAGTGCCACAGCCCGACGACCGGGACGCCGTCCGCGAGCGCGCGCGCATACGCCGCAAGGATCACCTTGCAGCCCGCGGTGCCCATCGCGCCGCCCTGGACCGTCGGGTCGGAGGCGAATGCGACCACCGGCGCGCCGAAGACCCGGCCGACGCCGGCCAGCATGCCGCTGTCGTCGTCGCTGGTGATCGCGGTGAAGGACCCGGCGTCGAAGAACGCGCCCATCCGCACCCGCGGCGAGCGCGGGTCGCGCGCGACTGGCGGAACCGGCGTGGCCGCCGGCGCAGCGGCGCCGGAGCTGGCTGAGGTGACCGTCACGGGACGCTCCTGAAGGCCAGGGCCACGTTGTGGCCACCGAAGCCGAACGAGTTGTTGACCGCGACGATCCGGCCGGCTGGCAGCGCCCTCGGTTCACCGTGCACGACGTCGAGTCCGACCTCGTCGTCCGGGTCCTCGAGGTTGGCGGTCGGCGGTGCGAGCCGGTTCGTCAGCGCCAGCACCGATGCCACCGACTCCACAGCGCCCGCGGCGCCCAGCAGGTGTCCGGTCATCGACTTGGTGGCGGAAACGGCGACGCCCGATGTGGCCTCGCCCATGACTGCCCGGATCGCGGCCGCCTCGGCGATGTCGCCCTGCGGAGTCGAGGTGGCGTGCGCGTTGAGGTGCGCGACCTGCGACGGTTCGATCCCGCCGTCTTCCAGCGCGAACCTCATCGCCCGGGCGGCACCGGTACCGACCGGGTCCGGCTGCGCGATGTGGTGCGCGTCCGACGTCAGCCCTCGGCCGGCGACCTCCGCATACACCCTGGCGCCACGAGCAGCCGCGTGCTCAGCCGACTCGAGTACGACGATCGCCGCGCCCTCGCCGAATACGAAGCCGTCGCGACCCTTGTCGTAGGGGCGCGACGCGCGCTCCGGCTCGTCGTTGCGCTTGGACAGTGCCATCATCGCGGCGAACGCGGCCAGCGGCATCGGGTGGATGCAGGCCTCGGTACCACCGCATACGACAACGTCCGCACGACCCTCTCGGATCATCGACAGCCCCATCGCGATCGCCTCCGCGCCGGAGGCGCAGGCGGATGTTGGGGCATGCACGCCAGCCTTGGCACCGAGCTCGAGCCCAACGAAAGCCGCCGAGCCGTTCGGCATCAGCATCGGGATCGCGTGCGGCGACACCCGGCGTGGGCCCTTCTCCCGCAACGTGTCCCACGAGCCCAGCAGGGTCTGCGCACCGCCGATGCCGGAGCCGACGACGACGCCGAGGCGCTCGCCATCCACGGTCGGCGAGCCGGCGTCCGTCCAGGCCTCGCGGGCCGCAATCAACGCCAGCTGCTCGGTGCGGTCGAGCTTGCGGGCCTCGACGCGGTCCATGACCTCGCTTGGGTCGACGGCGACCGTCGCGGCGATCTGTACTGGCAGTTCCGCGGCCCAATCGTCGGTGAGACGACGGACGCCGGATCGGCCGGCAAGAAGGCCGTCCCAGGTGGACGCGACGTCACCACCGAGTGGCGTTGTCGCGCCCAGCCCGGTGACGACGACCGTCGTCCTCGGAGAGGTCGAGGAAGTCACGCAGCCACGCCCGCCTTCTGGATGTACGCGACGGCGTCACCCACGGTCTTGAGGCCCTTGACGTCGTCATCGGGGATGGACACGCCGAACTTCTCCTCGGCGGCCACGACCACCTCGACCATCGACAGCGAGTCGATGTCCAGGTCGTCGGTGAAGTGCTTGCCCAGCTGGACGTCGGCGGCGGGGACGCCGGCGACCTCGTTCACGATCTCGGCGAGACCGGACAGGATCTCCTGCTCGGTGGCGGCCATGTGGTTCTCCTTCTTGTGGTGTACGGGTTTCGATCCCCCTACCCGGTCGGGCGGGGAAGGCAAACGGCTAAGGCAAGACGACGACCTGCGCGGCATACGCGAGCCCGGCGCCGAAGCCGATGAGCAGCGCGATGTCACCACTGCGGACCTCGCCAGCCTCGAGCATGCGGGCCATCGCCAGCGGTATGGACGCCGCGGAGGTGTTGCCGGTCTGGACGATGTCGCGCGCAACGACCACGTGCTCCGGAAGCGCAAGCTTCTTCGCCATCGCCTCGACGATGCGCAGGTTCGCCTGGTGCGGGATGAAGGCGTCCAGGTCATCGACGGTGAGTCCGGCGGCATCGAGCGCCTGCAACGCGACTGGCGCCATCGAGAAGACAGCCCAGCGAAAGACTTGCTGACCGCTCATCGACAGGCTGGGGAACTTCGTCGACGGGTCGTCGCGCAGCACGTCCCAGGGTCGGTCCTGGGTGATCGCATCGGCCTGTGCACCGTCGGCGCCCCACACGACCGGGCCGATGCCCGGAGTTTCGCTGGGACCGACGACGGCAGCGCCGGCCCCGTCGCCGAAGATGAATGCGGTCGAGCGGTCGGTGTCATCGATCATGTCGGTGAGCTTTTCGGCGCCGATCACGAGCACGTATGCGGCCGAGCCGCCGCGCACCATGTCGTTCGCGATGGCGAGCCCATGGCAGAAGCCGGCGCACGCGGCGCTGAGGTCAAATGCCGCGGCGTTACTTGCGCCGATCCGGTCGGCGATGAGGGTGGCTGCAGCGGGTGTCTGCCAGAGGTGGGTGACCGTGCCGACGACGACCGCACCCAACTGGTCCGGCCGGATGCCGGAGTTGGCCAGCGCCTTCTCGGCGGCGGCCACGGACATGTCGACGACCCGCTCGTCCTTGGCCGCGAAGCGGCGCTCGACGATTCCCGACCGCTCGCGGATCCATTCGTCCGACGAGTCGATCTTCTCGATCACCTCGGCGTTCGTGACAACGCGCGACGGGCGGTAGGCGCCCACGCCCAGGATGCGAGCGTGCGCCGCCCCGGTCTTGGTCTGGATGGTCTTCACGGCGGGTGTCACGCGTATACCGCCTCCCCGGCCAACACGGGATAAAGCCGCACCAGCGGCTGGCCCGGTGCAACCGGGTCGCCGTCCTCCACGAGCCATTCGAGCACGGTGCCGCCGTGCGGCGCGAGCACGGGCTGCCGGTCGCGCAGCGTCTCGACGGTCCCGACGGTCGTGCCCGGCTCGAGCTCGTCGCCGAGCACGGTGCCGCCGGAGCGGAACGTGCCCTTCGCCGGGGAGACCAGCAGGCGCCACGACGGTGAGTCCGAGAGCGGACTCTCGACCCCGTGCCGCGCGATCAGGTCGAGGGCGGCCCCGATGTCGTCCGGGGTCTTCAGCGCAACGGTTTCGATGCCCGGGATGGCGCGCTTGATCATCGCGGTCAGCGTGCCTGCGGGCGGCACCTCGATGACACCGGTCGCGCCCAGGTCGGCCATGGAGCGCATCACCAGGTCCCAGCGCACCGGGCTAGCGACCTGGTCGACGATGCGACGCAGCACCTCGCGGCCGTCGTGCACCACGTCCCCGTCCCGGTTCGAGAGCAGCCGGACCCTGGGGTCGTGCGTGGTGACCGCTCGGGCGTAGTGGCGGAGCACATCGACGGCGGGAGCCATGTGGTGGGTGTGGAATGCGCCCGCGACCGGCAGCGGTCGAAGCCGAGCACCGGCGGGCGGGTTCGCGGCCAGCGCCTCGAGCTGGTCCAGCGTGCCGGCCGCCACGACCTGGCCGTTGCCGTTCATGTTGGCAGCGGTGAGATCGAGATCGACGAGCCGCTGCTCGACCTCGTCCGGATCGCCGCCGAGGATCGCGGTCATCCCGGTGGGGGTCGCCGCCGCTGCGGCCGCCATGGCCTTGCCGCGTTCGCGGACCAGCACCATCGCCTGCTCCGCGGTGATCACGCCGGCGCCACAGGCTGCCGTGATCTCACCGACCGAGTGGCCGGCGCCGGCGCCGATGCGGGCATAGGCGTCGGCGGGGTGCGGGAACAGCGAGAGCAGCGGAACCAGCCCGGACGCGACCAGCAAGGGCTGGGCGATGGCGGTATCACGGATCTCATCGGCGTCGGCCTCGGTGCCGTAGCGGGCCAGGTCGAGGCCGGCGACCGCGGAGAGCCAGTCGACCCGCTCGCGGACACCGGGCAGCTCGAGCCACGGGGAGAGGAAGCCAGGGGTTTGAGCGCCCTGTCCGGGCGCGACGATGACCAGCACCTCTCAAGGGTCGCGGACGCTCGGCCGTTCGGGCGGTGTGGGCACGGACGAAAGTGGGAGGCCTGCCGTTGTAGGGTTCCTACAAGTTCAACGCGCCGGTGTTACGCCTGGGTCACCTGCCCGAGTCGTCCCAAGGCGAGTGCGGTTCGAAGCACGTGGGCGCCGCGCGGGTCGGTGGCGGCATACCCGGCGTTCTCGCTGACTCGACGCAGTCGGTAGCGGACGGTGTTGGGGTGCACGAACAGGATGCGGGCGGCGCCCTCGAGCGATCCGGCCCGGTCGAGGTACGCGGTGAGCGTCTCGAGCAGTTCCGGTGCCGCCCCAGCAAGCGGCGCGAAGACTTCGTCGACCAGGCGGTGTCGAGCTCGCTCATCTCCGTTGAGCGCACGTTCGGGCAGCAACGCGTCCGCGGTGACTGGCCGTGGAGCATCCGGCCAGGCGGGCGCAGCGCGCAGGCCGGCGAGCGCCTCGGCTGCGCTGGCGGTGGCGGCGCCCAGGTCCGCGACGGCCGGCCCGATAACCACCGGTCCCTCGCCGAACTGATGCGCGAAGGCCTTCAAAGTGGCGTCGTCGACTCGCGCACCGCCGACCAGCAGCACCAGCAGATCACCTTGCACCCCAGAGATCACCTCGACCCGACTATGGCTGGCCACCCGCTGCACTGAATCGGCCACGATCTCCGGTGAAACCGCCGGTGTGCGGCCGATCAGCACGATGACGTCGCCAACTGATCCCCACCCGAGGGCGGCCGCTCTTGACGCCACGACCTCGTCCACCTCACCGCGCATCACCGCGTCCACCACCAGCGCCTCGAGTCGGGCGTCCCACGCGCCGCGGGCCTCGGCAGCCTGCGCGTAGATCTGCGCAGCAGCGAACGCGACCTCCCGGGAGTAGCGCAGCACCGCCTCGGCAAGCATCGCCTCATCGCCGGGGGCCGCGACCTCGTGCACATACTCTTCGACGACGTCGACGGTCGTGCGCACCATCTCGACGGTCTGTGCGAGCGTCACCGCACGGGCGAGCTCGCGTGGTGCGGTGCCGAACACGTCGGCCGTGATGCCGAGCGTGGCCTGCGACTTGGCCGGGTCCCGGAACCACTCGACGAATGCCGCGATGCCGGCCTGCATGACCAGGTTGACCCAGGAGCGGTCCTCCGCGGACATCGCGCGGTACCACGGCAGGGTCTCGTCCATCCGCTGCACCGCGGCGCTGGCCAGGTCGCCGGTCGCGCGTTCGAGCCGGCGGATGGTGGGTGCTCGGCGGCGGGCGGGAGGCACCATGGCCCGATCGTAGGTTGTAGAACGGCGACAATCTCCGAGATGCTCGGGTGCGGCCGTCGGACCGGATGCCTAGCCTCGGACAGGTGGATCGACGTGCCGCCGTCGTGGTTCTCCTGGGCTGTGCCGTGTTCTGGGCCTGCGCGCTGATCGGCGGTGCCGTCAATCCGGGCTATGACCAAAGTCGCGACTTCCTCAGCGCCTTGGCCGGTCGAGGAAGTGAGGCAGCCTGGCTCGGCATCATCGGGATCCTTGGGTTCGCGGTCGCCTGCGGTGCGGCCGCGCTGATCTGGTTGCGGCGAAACCAGGTGGTGGCCGGCGCGCTCGTGGTGGCCGCGGTCGGGTGCCTGGTCGGCGGATTCGCCCGGCTGGCCTGTCCGCAGGGGGCAGCCCAGTGCCACATCGAGGACGGCATGCCGAACACCTTGCAGGACACGGTGCACGTGACCGGCATCGCGACCTTTGAGGCCGGAATGCTGGGGGCCATGCTGGCCGCGTCCGTCGTCCTGGCCCGCCGGGTCGCCGAGAGCCCAGCACGCGTGCTCGTGATCGGGTCCGTCGTCGCGGCGGTGGGCGGCCTGGTCGCCTTGCAGGCCATGACTGGTGCGGCACCCGGCGGTCCGCAACGGGTGTGGGCGTTGCTCAACACGGGGTGGCTGGTGGTGGTCGGGACGGCGCCGGTCTGGCTGTCCCGGGTCGGCGCAGGGCGCACGGTCGATGCCTGAGCCGGCATTCGCGCACCCGGCGCACGCGCTCGAGCAGATCGCGTTCCTGCTCGAGCGGGCGCACGAGCCGACCTATCGGGTGCGCGCCTTCCGGCGCGCAGCCGAAGTTGTTGGTGCCCTCTCGCTCGACGAGGTGAGCGCGCGGGTTGCGGCCGGCACCCTGAAAGAGCTGCCGGGCGTCGGCGACAAGACCGCCGGCATCGTGACCGAGGCTGCGTCCGGCGTGGTGCCGGCATACCTGGTGAAGCTTCAGGGCGTCGCCGTCGAGCCGGTCGCGGTTGGCGGCGAGGCGCTGCTCGCGGCGTTGAAGGGCGACCTGCACACCCACTCCGACTGGTCGGACGGCGGCTCACCGATCGACGAGATGGCCCGCACGGCGATCATGCTCGGCCACGAGTACATCGTGCTCACCGACCACTCCCCGCGACTCACGGTCGCCAACGGGCTGTCGCCGGCACGCCTGCTCAAGCAGCTCGACGTCGTGGCCGCGCTGAACGAGGAGCTCGCGCCGTTTCGGATCCTGACCGGCATCGAGGTGGACATCCTCGAGGACGGCTCACTCGACCAATCTCCCGAGCTGTTGGCTCGGCTGGACGTTGTCGTTGCGTCGGTGCACTCGTTGCTTCGGATGCCGTCTGCGGAGATGACCCCGCGGATGGTGCGGGCCGTGGCGAACCCGCATACGGATGTGCTCGGACACTGCACCGGACGGATGGTGACCGGGCAGGGCCGCACCGGCAGAACCCGGCCGGAGTCGGAGTTCGAGACCGAGATCGTGTTCGAGGCCTGCCGACAGTTCGGGGTCGCGGTCGAGGTGAACTGCCGTCCGGAGCGACTCGACCCGCCTCGCCGGCTGCTGCGCATGGCGGTCGAGATGGGCTGCCGGGTCTCGATCGACACCGATGCGCACGCCCCAGGGCAGCTCGACTGGCTGCCGTACGGCTGCTCGCGCGCCGAGGAGTGCGGCGTGACCCCGGACATCGTCGTCAACGCGATGACCGCCGACGATCTGCTTGCCTGGACTCGACGCTAGCTTCCCGCGAATGTTGACGTTGGCGGCGTTGGGAGCGCCTCCCAACCCCGCCAACGTCCACATTCGCAAGCAACCTGCGTGGCATCCTCGTGAAATGGACGGTCAAGCGGTCCACCAACGCGTCGGCGAGGCGTTGCCGTTCGGTCACCACAGCCCGTTCCCGCCGATCGCCGACTACGCCTTCCTCTCCGACTGCGAGACCACCTGTCTGATCGCGCCGAGCGGCGCGGTCGAGTGGATGTGCCTGCCGCGCAGCGACAGTCCGAGCATCTTCGGCGCGCTGCTCGACCGGCGCGCTGGGTCGTACCGGGTCGCGCCGTACGGCGTTCGGGTGCCCGACGCGCGCCGCTATCTCCCGGGCTCCCTGATGCTGGAGACCACGTGGCAGACCCGAACCGGGTGGCTCATCGTGCGGCATGCGCTGTGCATCGGGCCGTGGCACGACAACGACGAACGATCGCATACTCATCGGCGCACGCCCACTGACTACGACGCCGAGCACTGTCTGCTGCGCACCATCAAGTGCGTGAACGGCAGCGTCGACCTCGAGGTCGCGTGCGAACCTCGATTCGGCTATGGGCTGTTCAACGGGCAGTGGGAGTACGACGGGCAGGGCTACTCCTCGCTCATCGTCAACGACCCGTCCTCGGAACTGCGGCTACATGTCACGTCCTCGCTCAAGCTGGGCATCGAGGGGCCGACCGCGCAGGCCAGGACCCGGATGGTCGAGGGCGACGAGCATTTCGTCGCGCTCTCGTGGGGCTCGCTCGAACCGCCGCGGACGTATGCCGATGCCGCCGAGAAGATGTGGCAGACCACGGAGTTCTGGCGCAACTGGATCACTCAAGGCGAGTTCCCCGACCACCCGTGGCGAGACAAGCTGCAGCGCAGTGCACTCACGCTGAAGGGCTTGACGTATTCGCCGACCGGCGCGCTGCTCGCCGCGGCGACGACGTCGCTGCCCGAGACGCCGGGTGGAGAGCGCAACTGGGACTACCGGTATGCCTGGGTCCGCGACTCGACCTTCGCCCTGTGGGGCCTGTACACGCTGGGCCTGGACCGGGAGGCAAACGACTTCTACGCGTTCATCGCCGACGCCTGTGCCGACGACCGCGACATCCAAGTGCTGTACGGCATCGGCGGTGAGCGCGAGATCACCGAGTCCACGTTGGACCACCTCACCGGGTACGAAGGCGCCCGGCCGGTTCGCGTCGGCAACGCCGCATACAGCCAGAAGCAGCACGACGTCTGGGGCGCCGTGCTGGACTCGGTGTACCTGCACGCGAAGTCGCGTGACCAGCTGCCGGAGAGCCAGTGGCCGATCCTGAAGCGACTCGTTGAAGACGCGGTCGAGCACTGGAAGGAGCCGGACCGCGGCATCTGGGAGGTGCGCGGCGAGCCGCAGCACTTCACGTCCTCGAAGGTGTTCTGCTGGGTTGCCCTGGACCGGGCGCGCGGCTGGCGCGGCTGCGCGAGGAGGTCGAGTACGCCGAGAAGTGGGAGCAGATCGCCGCCGAGATCAAAGAGGACGTGCTGGCGAACGGCGTCGACGAACGGGACGTGTTCGTGCAGCGCTACGGCTCCAAGGCGCTGGACGCGTCCCTGCTGCTGGTGCCGCTGCTGCGGTTCCTGCCCGCGGACGACAAGCGGGTCCGCGCGACTGTGCTCGCGATCGCCGACGAGCTGACCTATCGCGGGTTCGTGCTGCGCTACAAGGTGGACGAGACCGACGACGGACTGTCCGGTGAGGAGGGGTCGTTCATGATCTGCTCCTTCTGGTTGGTGTCGGCGCTGATCGAGATCGGCGAGGTCGACCGCGGGCGCGCGCTGTGCGAGCGGCTGCTCGCGCACGCGAGCTCACTCGGGCTGTATGCCGAGGAGCTGGACCCGGTGACCGGTCGGCACCTCGGGAACTTCCCGCAGGCGTTCACCCACCTGGCGCTGATCAACGCCGTGGTGCACGTGATCCGAGCCGAGCAGCGCGAGGCCGGCGAGTCCACCACCGCCAAGTTCGAACCGGCCCACACCCCGGGCAGCTAGTTCCCGTCAGGCGTCGCCCATGCCGGCGCCCGGGTCGGCGGCACGCACGTCGTCCAGCCGGTACCGGTCGAAGGCCTGCTTCGGCAACGACGCGTCGACCTCGCCGCGCTTGACGAGCAGCTCCAGCGTGCGCAGCACGATCGACTCGGCATCGACCTTGAAGTGCCGACGCAGCGCCCCTCGGGTGTCCGACAGCCCGAAGCCGTCGGTCCCGAGCGAGGTGAAGTCCGACGGCACCCAGTCCCGAATCTGGTCCTGCACAGCGCGCATGAAGTCGGATACCGCAACGACCGGCCCGGTCGACTCGCTCAGCGCACGCGTCACGTATGCAGTCCGCGGCTCGTCGCCCGGGTGCATGAAGTTCCAGGAGTCAACCTCGAGACCGTCCCGGCGCAGCTCGGTCCACGACGTCACCGACCAGACGTCGGCGTCGACGTTCCAGTCCTCCCGCAACAGCTGCTGGGCGTGCTCCGCCCACGGCACCGCGACGCCGGAGGCCAGCAGCTGGGCGCGCGCCTGCCCGCCATCGCCGCCGCGGCGCCACAGGTGCATCCCGCGCAGGATGCCGTCGACGTCGACGCCCTCCGGCTCGGCTGGCTGCACGTACGGCTCGTTGTAGACGGTGAGGTAGTAGAAGACGTCCTCGGGCTCGTCGCCATACATCCGCTGCAGGCCGTCGCGGACGATGTGCCCGATCTCGAAACCGAACGCCGGGTCGTACGCGATCACCGCCGGGTTGGTGGACGCCAGCAGGTGCGAGTGGCCGTCCTCGTGCTGCAGGCCTTCGCCGTTCAATGTGGTCCGGCCGGCGGTCGCCCCGAGCACGAACCCGCGCGCCATCTGGTCCGCGGCCGCCCAGTAGGCGTCGCCATTCCGCTGAAAGCCGAACATCGAGTAGAAGATGTAGACCGGGATCATCGGCTCGCCGTGCGTCGCATACGACGTCCCGGCGGCGGTGAACGACGCGACCGAACCGGCCTCGTTGATGCCCTCGTGCAGGATCTGTCCGGTCTCGGACTCCTTGTACGACAGCATCAGGTCGCGGTCTACGGAGGTGTAGCGCTGGCCATGCGGTGAGTAGATCTTCTGCACCGGGAACAGCGAGTCCATCCCGAAGGTGCGCGCCTCGTCCGGGATGATCGGCACGAACCGAGGGCCAACACCCTTGTCCTTGAGCAGGTCGCGGAACAACCGGACGAACGCCATGGTCGTGGCCACCGACTGCTTGCCGGAGCCACGCTTCACGGCGTCGTATGCCTTCGGCGGCGGCAGCGTGAGGGCCTTCGACTTTGGCCGCCGCTCGGGCAGGAAACCACCGAGCGCGCGCCGTCGGTCGAGCAGGTAGGTGGTGACGTCGCTGCCCGCGCCCGGGTGGAAGTACGACGGCAGCTTCGCGTCGAGCTGGTCGTCCTCGAGCGGGATGTGCAACCGGTCGCGGAAGGTCTTGAGGTCGTCCAGCGTGAGCTTCTTCATCTGGTGCGTCGCGTTGCGCGCCTCGAACTGCGACCCCAGCGTCCAGCCCTTGACCGTCTTCGCGAGAATCACGGTCGGTTGGCCGCGGTGCTCGGTCGCGAGCTGGTAGGCCGCATACAGCTTGCGGTAGTCGTGCCCACCGCGCTTGAGGTTGTAGATGTCCTCGTCCGACAGGTGCTCGACCATCTTGCGGGTGCGCGGGTCACGCCCGAAGAAGTGCTCGCGGGTGTATGCGCCGCTCTCCGCCTGGTAGGTCTGGAAGTCGCCGTCCGGCGTGGTGTTCATCAGGTTGACCAGCGCGCCGTCACCATCGGCCGCGAGCAGCTCGTCCCACTCACGGCCCCAGACCACCTTGAGCACGTTCCAGCCGGCCCCACGGAAGATCGACTCCAGCTCCTGGATGACCTTGCCGTTGCCGCGTACCGGCCCGTCCAGCCGCTGCAGGTTGCAGTTGATGACGAACACCAGGTTGTCCAGCTCTTCGCGCGCGGCCAGCCCGATCGCGCCGATGGACTCGACCTCGTCCATCTCGCCATCGCCGAGGAAGGCCCACACCCGCTGGTCCGAGGTGTCCTTGATGCCGCGCGCGTGCAGGTACTTGTTGAACCGCGCCTGGTAGATCGCGTTCAGCGGCCCGAGGCCCATCGAGACCGTGGGGAACTCCCAGTACTCCGGCATCAGTCGGGGGTGTGGGTAGGAGGAGAGCCCGCCGCCTGGGTGGGTCAGCTCCTGCCGGAAGCCGTCGAGCTGGTCCGCGGTCAGTCGGCCTTCCAGGTAGGCGCGGGCATACATGCCGGGGGAGGCGTGTCCCTGGAAGTAGATCTGGTCGCCGCCGCCGGGGTGGTCCTTGCCGCGGAAGAAGTGGTTCATGCCCACCTCGTACAGCGAGGCCGACGACGCATACGTGGAGATGTGCCCGCCGACGCCGACGCCGGGTCGCTGGGCGCGGTGCACCATGATCGCGGCGTTCCAGCGGATGTATGCGCGGATGCGCCGCTCCACCCACTCATCGCCGGGGAAGAACGGCTCGCGCTCGGGTGGGACGGTGTTGATGTAGTCCGTCGCCCGCAGCGACGGCACGCCGACGCCACGCTCGCGGGCCCGGTCGAGCAGGGAGAGCATGAGGTAGCGCGCGCGGTACGGGCCGGCGGCCTCGAGGACCGCGTCGAGGGATGCGCGCCACTCACGGGTCTCGTCCGGATCGGTGTCGACGAGCTGAGTCGGCAGGCCGGCGGTGATCAAGGTGTCGTGCTCACGTCCCGGGGCCACGGTGGTGTCCTTCGCGTTCGGTGCTGGCGGTCAGTGCTGGCGGGTCAGGGTCGGACCCGACCGCTCCATCCTCGCGCATCTTCGCGAGTGCTGGGTACGTGGCAGCGACTCGATGCCACGATGGGGGCGTGGAGTCGCGAGTCGTCGCCGTCAGCACCGGCCACCACCAGCGGATCATCGACGTCACGCAGACGTGCGAGCACTTCGTGCAGGAGGTGGCGCGCGGCCAGGACGGCCTCCTGCACCTGTTCGCGCCGCACGCGACCGCCGGGCTGGCGCTGATCGAGGTCGGTTCGGGCTCCGACGCCGACCTTTTGTCGGCGCTCGATCGCCTGCTGCCCAGCGACGGCAACTACGTCCACAAGCACGGCTCGCCCGGGCACGGCCGCGACCACGTGCTGCCGGCCTTCGTGCCGCCGTTCGTGAGCCTGCCGGTGATCGGCGGCAAGATGGTCCTCGGTACCTGGCAGTCGATCGTGCTGGTCGACACCAACGAGGACAACCCGTCGCGGCGGCTTCGGCTGTCCTTCCTCCGCGGTTGAGGGGGCCTGGGCAGTTTCGGCCGTTCGTGCACAATCCGGCCGAATCGCTTGCCCTCCCGCTCAGGCTTCGATGGACTACGCGGCGGTAGGCCCGGTCTGGACCTGCTTCGGGGCATCCGTTTTGGAGGGCATCAGGTGAGCGCGACCGCGGGCCACGCGGAAGGGGAGCGCACCCTCGCCACCCGGCTCGGGTTGCGCGCGGGGCAGGCCATCCAGGAGATCGGCTACGACGACGACTGCGATGACGACCTCCGGGCGGCGGTCGAGCAGCTCACCGGCACGGCGTTGGTGGGCGACGACTACGACGATGTCGTGGACGCGGTGCTGCTGTGGTGGCGCGAGGACGACGGCGATCTGGTCGACGCCCTGGTCGATGCGCTGATCTCGTTGGCCGACGGTGGCGTGATCTGGCTGCTGACGCCAAAGGCCGGTCGGATCGGCCACGTCGAGCCGTCCGACATCGGCGAGGCCGCGCCGACAGCCGGCCTGTCCGCGACCTCGAGCACGGCCGCCGCCCGGGACTGGTCCGGCACCCGGCTGGTGTCTCCGCGGTCCGCCCGCCGCTGAGCAAGATCACGATTTGAGTGCACAGATCGCGCGTTTCCGTGCGTTTTCGGCGCGCAGATCGTGATGATGGCATCGCACGCAGGGCGAGGAGGACGCCGATGACCGTCGAGGTCGGCCAGCAGGCCCCGGACTTCGAGCTCACCAACCAGCACGGCGAACTGGTCCGGTTGTCCGACTACCGCGGCAGCAAGAACGTCATGCTGGTGTTCTACCCGTGGGCGTTCACAAGCGTGTGCACCGGCGAGCTGCGCAGCATTCGCGACCGGATCGCCAGCTTCGACAACGAGGCCACCGTGACGCTGGCCGTGTCGTGCGACGCGAAGTTCTCGCTGCGGATCTTCGCCGACACCGAGGGCTTCACCTTCAACCTGTTGTCCGATCATTGGCCGCACGGCGCAACGGCCCGGGCATACGGCGTGTTCAACGAGGACAAGGGCGCGGCTCGGCGCGGAACGTTCATCATCGACCGCAGCGGCATCGATCCGGTGGAGCATCGTGAACGAGATCCCGGATGCGCGCGACGTCACCATGTACGAGAAGGTCCTCGCCGAGCTCTGAGGGTCGAGCCATGGGCTGCTACCGCTGCGGCGCGCGACAGGTGGACCCGGTGCGCGGCGCCAGCCCCTGGCGGCGCGGGGTACGCGGCGGCGAGCAGGTCCTGGTCTGTCCGGAGTGCCAGCGCGACCGGGACTGGACCGCCGATCTCGACCAGTGTCCGGGCTGCGGCTCGACCGCCTTGGTCCGCCGGCTCGGGACGACCGTATGCCGCGGCTGCGGGCGCGAGTGGACGCAGGCGCCGACAGCGGCCGACCACATCGGACGCGACGGCCGCACTGAGTTGCAGCGGGAGGTGGCGGCGGCACTCGATCGAGCGTTCGGCCGCGCGGAGCAGAAAATGCCGCAAAGCCCCGCATAAGGCTGCCGCTTGGTTGACCCATGGCTGCCCGATGGCCGCCAAGGGGGTGCACATTCTGCTGCGGTAGGTGTTTGCTGTCCCGCAAGGCCGCTGCCGCCGCTGGCCCGAGACTCCGGTGGCAACGGCCTCCAGACTGCGTGGACCTCCGCTCTCGACGTATCGTGGGCCAGCCTCGGGGCCTGTAGCTCAGTTGGTCAGAGCACTGGTCTTACAAACCAGGGGTCGGCGGTTCGAGCCCGCCCGGGCCCACCCCGTGAGTCACCGCGCACGCGGACCCGGCCCGGATCGCTGGGTAGCCTGCGCGTCGTGCCCGCAGGTCTGACCGTCGACGATGTCGTGGCCGCCTTCGACCGGCTGTACGACCCGAGCACCGCCGAGGACTGGGACGCGGTGGGCCTGGTATGCGGCGAGCCCGCCAACCCGGTCAGCAAGGTGCTGTTCGCAGTGGACCCGGTTGCCGCCGTGGTCGAGGAAGCCATCGCGTGGGGGGCGGACCTCGTGGTCACGCACCACCCGCTGCTGCTCCGCCCGGTCCACAGCGTCGCCGCCACGACCGCGCGTGGACGGTTGGTGCACACCCTCATCCGGCACGAGGTCGCGTTGCACTGTGCGCATACGAACGCGGATGCGGCGGACCCCGGCGTCAGCGACGCGCTGGCCGAAAGCATCGGACTGGTCGACCTGGCGCCGCTGTCGGCGAGGCCGACCGAGCCGAGCGACAAGCTGGTCACGTTCGTTCCGCATGATGCGCTCGATGACGTCATCGACGCGCTCGCGGCGGTCGGCGCGGGCGTGATCGGCGACTACGAACGCTGCGCCTGGACGACCGATGGGGAGGGGACCTTCCGCCCGCTGCCGGGCGCGCACCCAACGACCGGTCGGGTCGGCAACGTCGAGCGGGTGCCGAGCACCGGCTGGAGATGGTCGTGCCGCGGCGGCGCCGCGCCGACGCGATCGAGGCGCTGCGACGCGCGCATCCGTACGAGGAGCCGGCCTTCGACGTCGTCGAGCTCGCCGCGCTGCCGGGCCGGACGGGGATCGGTCGGGTGGGCCGGCTCCCGACCCCGATGACGCTGGCCGACTTCACGGCGTCGATCGCCGCGTCGCTGCCCGCGACCGCGGTCGGCGTGCGCGCGGCCGGTGACCCGGACACCATCGTCGAGTCGGTCGCGGTCTGCGGCGGTGCCGGGGACTCGTTGCTGTCCGCGGCCCACCGAGCGGGCGCCGACGCATACGTGACCGGGGATCTGCGGCACCACCCGGTCTCGGACCACCTCGCCGAGGGCGGGCCGGCAGTCATCGACGTGACCCACTGGGCCAGCGAGTGGCCGTGGCTCTCGGACGCGGCCCGCCGCCTCGCCGCCGAGGTCACAGCGGCCGGGGCTACGGTGGACACCCGCGTCTCGACCATCCCGACCGACCCATGGTCACTGCACCAGCCTTCGAGGAGCTCCCGCTGAACGCAGACCCGACCGCCCAGCTGATCCTGCTCGAGGTCCAAGAGCACGACTCACACGTCGACCAGCTCGAGCACCGGCGCCGGACCCTGCCCGAGCACGCCGAGATCGAGCGCCTCGATGCCGAGCTGGTTCGGCTGCGCGACCAGATCGTCGCCGCCGAGACCGAGGAGTCCGACCTGCAGCGGGAGCTGGCCAAGTCCGAGGCGGACGTGGAACAGGTTCGGCTGCGCGCTGCCCGCGACCAGCAGCGGCTGACCTCCGGCGGGATCACCAGCGCCAAGGAGCTGGAGTCGCTGCAGCACGAGATCGGCTCGCTCGCGCGGCGGCAGGGCGACCTGGAGGAGATCGAGCTCGAGGTGATGGAACGCCTCGAGGCGACGCAGGGGCGGCTCGCAGCAGCTGCGCAGCGGACCAGACGACCGCCGCGCAGGCGCACGCGAACGCCGTCACTCGACGCGAGCAGGCCGTGGTCGACATCGACAAGGAGATCGCGGTCGCGCAGGAACAGCGGGCCGGCGTCGTCAACGACGTGCCCAGCGACCTGCTGGCGCTGTACGAGAAGCTGCGTCGTGACCTCGACGGCGTCGGCGCCGCACCGTTGCGTCAGCGTCGCTGCGCCGGCTGCCGGCTCGAGCTCAACGCCAGCGACATCGGACGCATCCGCGCCGCGGCCCCCGAGGAGGTGCTGCGCTGCGAGGAGTGCCGGCGGATCCTCGTCCGGATCGACGAGTCGGGACTGTGACCCGCCTGATCGTCGAGGCGGACGGCGGATCGCGCGGCAACCCCGGGCCGGCCGCATACGGCGCCGTGGTCAAGGACGCCGAGACCGGCTCGGTGCTCGACGAGCGAGCCGACGTCATCGGGGTCGCGTCGAACAACGTCGCCGAGTACCGCGGACTCATCGCCGGTCTCGAAGCCGCTCGCGCGATCGACCCGGACGCAACCGTCGAGGTGCGCATGGACTCCAAGCTCGTGGTCGAGCAGATGTCCGGCCGGTGGCAGATCAAGCATCCCGACATGCGACTGCTCGCCCGCGAAGCGCGCGACGTCTCTGCCGCCGGGCCGGGTCAGCTACGTCTGGGTACCGCGAGAACAGAACAAACACGCGGACCGGCTGCTCAATGCGGCCCTTGACGGGGGAGTCGCCGAGTCGACCACGGCGAACAAGCCGGTGGGGACGGCTCGCGGCTGGTCGGGCGCGGTCGGCACGCCGGTGACGTTGTCGCTGCTGCGCCACGGCGTCACGGAGCACACGGTCGCGCGGCGGTTCAGCGGGTCCGGCGGAGATGACCTGCCGCTGTCCGCGGCCGGGGTGGCCCAAGCACGTCGCGCGGCCGAGGTCGTCGCGGCCCGCGGGGCGGTCGCGGCCGTGGTCACGTCACCGCTCCTGCGGGCGCGACAGACCGCGCAGGAGCTGAGTGCACGCATCGGCAGTCGAGCCGCTCGTTGACGATGCCTGGCGCGAATGTTCCTTCGGTGTGTGGGACGGGCTGACGTATGCGGAGGTCGCGCAGCGCTGGCCGGATGAGCTGGCGGCCTGGCAGGAGTCACCGAAGATCGCACCGCCGGACGGCGAGAGCCTGTCGGCTGTGGCCGCCCGCGTCGTCGAAGCGCGGCAGGCCCTGCTGGAGCAGTGGGCCGGCCAGCACGTGGTGGTGGTCAGCCACGTCACGCCGATCAAGGTGTTGGTCGCGGACGCGCTCGGCGCGCCGTTGTCCTCGCTGTTCCGGATGGAGCTGTCCCCGGCCTCGCTCACCACCGTGCAATGGTGGCCGGACGGCGGCGCATCCCTGCGGCACTTCAACGACGTGTCGTACCTCGAGTAGCGCCGTCCGCGCGTTCGGGTCAGCGGTACAGCGTCACCGGCGCTCGGTTGGGGATGGTGTCCCAGACCCATTCGGAGTCGGCGATCGAGACGCGCACGCAGCCGTGGCTGGCGGGGTACGCCGGTACCGAGTGGGAGCCGTGCACCGCGAAGCCGCCCTTGAAGTACATCGGCTGGTACATCAGACCGAGCGGACCGTCCCGCCAGCCGTCGATGCGTCGCTGCACGGAGTAGCTGCCGACCGGCGTGTTCGCGACGCCGGTGCCGCCGCCGGCCTCCGGCGGACGGGTGTACCGCTCGCCGTTGCCGGTGGAGACGTTCAGGGTCGTCACCGCGCCGCTGCCGTCCATCACGAACGCGATTTGCCGGCCCAGGTCGACCTCGATCGCCGGCCCGTCGGCCGAGCGCGGCCCGGCGCCTTGCGGTGCGTCGAGTCGGCCGAGGGTCTGCGGCCCGGCGCGACCGTCCCGGCTCAGGCCCTCACGCTTCTGGAATGCCAGCACCGCCGATGCGGTCGCGGCGCCGTAGCTGCCGTCCACCGGTCCCGGGCGGTAGCCGAGGTCGCGCAGCTTCTGCTGGATCGCCTCGACCTGCGGGCCGGAGTCCCCGCGGGCCCAGGTGGTCTTCGGCGTCGGCGGTGGTGGGGGCGGCGGGGGCGGCGGTTCCGGTGTCGGTGTGACGGGCGGTGCGGCGCGGCGGCGGGCTCGCCGTCTCGGTGGGGGTGGGTGGCGGGGTCGGCGTGGGCGGCTGCGGCGTGGGCGTCGGCTGCGGTGTGCGGGTCGCCGTCGGCGTCGGTGTCGCGGTCGCGGTGGTGCTGGGTTGGCGGCCGGGTCGGCGTTCGACGTGGCGGCATCCCCCGGCGAACAGCCGGTGAGCAGCAGCCCCGCGCCGGCGACCATCGCCACCGCCGCGATCGCCGCTCGTCGCATCGCTGTGCCTCCCGTACCCAGATGTCGTCCGATCACGGTAGGCGCGAAATGGCCCGGTTGCTGCCGATCTGCGCCGGATCGTGATTGTTCGGAGACGTAAGGTCAGACGCGCCGCGACAGCCCATAGGTTTCACGTGTGGCCCGCCGTCGCGTGACGAACCCGACCCGGGATCTCACCGAGTCGTTCCGCGCCCTCCGCCACGAGCTCGACGTGCCCGAGCAGGCTTCCCTCCCGAGGTTGAAGCCGCCGCGGCTCAAGCCGCTGGCCGCGAACCGTCCGGTGATCGGGAGGACCTCACCGCGGTGCCGTTCGCGACGCTCGACCCGGTCGGCTCGATGGATCTCGACCAGGCCTTCCATCTCGAGCGCAGCGGGGACGGCGTCCGGGTGCGGTATGCGATCGCCGACGTGGCGGCCGTCGTCGAGCCAGGCGGACCCGTCGATGTCGAGGCGCACACCCGGGGCATGACGTTGTACAGCCCGGACAGCCGCGCCCCGTTGCACCCGACCGTGCTGTCGGAGGGCGCGGCGTCGTTGTTGCCCGACCAGGTGCGCGACGCGGTCGTGTGGACCATCGACCTGGACGCCGCTGGCGAGCAGACCGCTGTCGACGTGCGACGCGCGCGGGTCCGCAGCGTACGGCGGCTGGACTACGACGGCGTGCAGCAGCAGATCGACGCCGGCACGCGACGACGAGCTGCTCGTGCTGCTCACGGAGGTCGGGGAGCAGCGGCTCGCGCTGGAGCGCCGAGCGCGGGGGCATGAGCCTGCGCGTGCCCGAGCAGGAGGTGGCTCCAGCACGGCGATGGCTGGACGTTGCGCTACCGCACGCCGGTCCCCTGCGAGGTCGTGGAACGCGCAGCTCTCGTTGCTCACCGGGATGGCCGCCGCGCGCATCATGCTGGACGGCGGCGTCGGGATCCTGCGCACCATGCCGGACGCGGACCGACGAGACGTCGACCGTCTGCGGCTGGTCGCCCGCGGGCTCGGGATCGACTGGCCGGACGACGAGTCGTACGGCGCGTTGCTGGCCCGCCTCGACGGCTCGACCGCGCAGCAGGCGGCCTTCCTGGACGAGGCGTCGGTGCTGTTCCGCGGCGCCGCATACACCCTGGTCGACGGGAGGCGCGCGGACAGATCAAGCACGCCGCGGTGGCGGCGCCGTACGCGCACGTCACCGCGCCGCTGCGCCGACTGGTCGACCGGTATGCGACCGAGGCCTGCCTGGCGCTGAGCGCCGGCGACCCGGTGCCCGCCGTGGGTCGTCGAGGGGCTGCCCGCGCTGCCCGCGGTGATGGAGGAGTCCGACCGCCGGCAGAACGCACTGGAGCGTGCCGTCGTCGAGCTGATGGAGGCCGTGGTGCTCGAGGGCTCGGTTGGGGCCGTCTTCGAGGGGGTCGTCGTCGACGTGCACGAGAAGGGCGGCGGCACGGTCATGCTCAGGCGAGCCGGCGGTGATGGCCAGGTGCGACGGCGACCTAGAGCTCGGGGCCGCGGTCCGGGTGCGGGTCGAGGAGGCCGACCCGGTCGAAGCGCGTCGGTGCGGTTCGCCGCTCGTCCGGCTCGATCTACCCTGAGCACGACGGACGAGTTGGCCGGGCGGTCGCGTCGGGTGTCGTCGAGGCACCCGCCGAGGAACGTCCGGGCTCCACAGGGCAGGGTGGTGGGTAACGCCCACCCGGGGTGACCCGCGGGACAGTGCCACAGAAAGCAGACCGCCGGCGCCGACCGCGGAGCAGGGTCGACCGGTCAGGGTGAAACGGTGGTGTAAGAGACCACCAGCGTCCGAGGTGACTCGGACGGCTCGGTAAACCCCACCCGGAGCAAGGTCAGACAGGGAGCGTTCGAGGGCGGCCCGCCCGAGCTCCCGGGTAGACCGCTAGAGCCTGTCGGCAACGGCAGGCCGAGATGGATGACCGCCCATCGGGAGGCCGTAAGGCGCCCGTGGACAGAACCCGGCGTACAGGCCAACTCGTCCGTCCCGCGATCGGGCATACACCGGGCGTCCTTGTGGCTCCCCGCTTCGCATATCGGCCGGGGAAGGCACAACGAGAGCGGGCGAGTGCCTCGCGGCCTAGCGGTTGATCGCGGGCGAGGCTTCCGTCTCGACCGTCTCCACCGGTGCGCCCACCGTGGTCAGCGCCATCAGTACCGAGAGAGTCAACTCGCGGACCGCCTGGGCCTCCGACTCGTACTCGTGCGAGACGGTGAACTCAACCCGGCTCCGGCCCTCGTGGAAGCCGAGGCTTCCATCGACACCCCTCAAGTGCTCGAGACTGCCGAACATCTGCTCGTCGGTGATCGGCTCCGACAAGTCCACGGTCACTACGGCGCGCCATTCCACTGAACATCCCCTCACCCCCGGAACATGGCACGGCCCCCAGAGGAAGCGGGGGCCGTGCGCGTCATGGTCCCGAAGCTGGACCTGCTTGGGCATCACCCGAACGTCCGTGGAGTGCTCGTCCGATTCCCGGCTCCACGTGCTGGGGTTGCGCTCCACGTCTACGTGGAGCTGCACCCCACGAAGTGGGCGGTTCGAGGTCAGGCAGCGGTGCGCCGGTCGATGGGGCCTAGGGTCGAGAACGTGCACCCCCCGCACGGGCTGGTCCATGTTCCGGTGGCGGCCGTCGTCCTGCTCGCCGGCCTGTTTGTCCCGGTTGCCCCGGCCGAGGCGGGCACCGATCCGGGCACGGTGGTCGCGCTGGTCAATGGCGAGCGCGCCGCGGCCGGTTGGCGCCGGTCTCGTTGCGCGGTGACCTCAGTTCCGTCGCGCAGGGGTGGTCACAGCACATGGCCGCGACCGGTCAGCTCGCCCACAACCCGAACGTCTTCAGTCAGATCACCGGGTATCGGACGGCGGGGGAGAACGTCGGCTACGGGCCGACCGTCGAGCGGATCCACCAGGCGTTCATGGAGTCGTCGCCGCACCGCGCGGCGATCCTCAACGGTGCGTTCACCGAGATCGGCGTTGGTGTGGCGGTCGACGGCCGCGGCGTCGTCTGGGTGACGCAGGTGTTCCGACAGCCGGTCAATGCACCGCCTCCGGCGCCCCCTCCACCTCCACCTCCGCCACCCGCGCCCGCCGCCACCACCAGCGCCCACGAAGGCTGCCACTCCGCGGCCAGCTCAGCCGGCGTCGACGCCCGCGCCACCGGCTCCTGCGCCGACTCCGTCTCCGACGCCGGCGCCACTCCACCCGCCGCCGCCACCAGCGCCGGCGCCGCCACCAGCGCCGACAGTGACGCTTCCCGACCTGACCGGGTGCCGGCCGACGGTCGCGATGCCCGTCATCGGGTTGCCGGTGATGGTGGCCACCGGGATCACCGCTGCGGCGAACCAGGCGCTCTCGTCGGGGTGACCGGCCGGCGGGATGTCCGTCAGGCGCTTACGGCGTCGACCGACCGTTGCCCAGGTCCGGCGGGCAGCGACTGCAGGTGCTCGACCACCTTGGCGCATGCCCTGCCCAGCGCCGCGAACTCCTCGGGGGTCAACTGGTCGAGGAGGTGCTCGCGCACACCCGTGACATGGGTCGGTGCGGCGTCGACCAGCGCCGACCAGCCGTGGTCGGTCAGCACGGCGAAGAACCCTCGGCGGTCGCTGGTGCACTCCACCCGGCATACGAGCCCGGCCTGCTCGAGCCTGGTGACCTGATGGGACAGCCGGCTGCGCGAGGACAATGCCAGGTCGGCCAACTCGCTCATCCGCAGCCGGCGATCGGGAGCCTCGGACAGCCGCACCAGGATCTCGTAGTCGGGAAGGCTCAGCCCGTGCGCGCCCTGCAGCTCGCGCTGCAGCCGGTCGTCCAGGAGAAGGTGCATCGACACCCACGCGCGCCACGACCGCTGCTCGTCCTCGGAGAGCCATCTGGTCGTCGCCTGCGCGGCGCGGCGGGATGCTGCCATGGACGCGAAGGATACGCGGAGATCAGCGAGATAGTTGAAGCGATTACTAGTAGCGCAGCTAGTCCACCTGCATCTCCCACAGCTTGACTCCACCGGTGACCCCGGCGCTGTTCGGGACGATCGTCGCCTTCGGACCGATGTCGGCCTTGATGTGCTTCGCGTTGCCGCCGCCGATGTAGATGTGGTCATAGAACAGGAAGGTGTCGTATGCGGCCAACGCCTTCACGACCCGGCGTTCCCAACGCTCGTGACCGATGCTCTTGCGGGCTTCGTCCCCGATCTGCTCCTCGAAGGTCTCGCCCTTCCGGAACGGGGCATGCCCGAGCTCGAGGTGCGGCTGCAGCCGTCCGTGCGAGAACAACGCCGTGCCGCAGCCAGTGCCAAGGGTGAGGACGAACTCGAAGCCCTTGCCTTGGGCGACCCGCAGCCCTGGACGTCGGCGTCGTTGGCCACCTTCGTCGGGAGGTGGAAGGCCTCGTCGAGCGCCCGCGCCAGATCGAAGCCGCGCCACAACTCGCTGAGCTCGGGGTCCGGGTCTTCTCCGGGTTTGCGCCGCGAGAGGTTCGGCGTGAATCCCACCACGCCGTCGCGCAGCAGCCCAGGGAAGCCGACCGCGACCCGATGCGCCTCCGGCAACGGCTTGATGAGTTCGAGCAGTGTCGCGATCAGAACGTCGGGGGTGCACGGGTAGGGCGTCGGGATGCGGACCCGCTCGGTCAGCATGACGCCATCCGCGTCGAGCACCGAAGCCTTGAGGCCGCTGCCTCCGACGTCGATCGCGAGCGTGCGAACATCCTTCGGCCACGTCGTCGTTGGCTTGGTGGGCACAGGATGAGCCTAGGCTCGTCGGCCGTCCCGTGTGCGCGATCCGGGCAGGCTCACGGCAGGGTCAGGATGTCGGCGCCTGTCGGCGTCACCGCCACAGTGTGCTCGAACTGCGCGCTGCGTCGGCGATCCTTCGTGACGACAGTCCAGCCGTCATCCCAGACGTCGTAGTCGATCGTGCCCAAGGTCAGCATCGGTTCGATCGTGAACGTCATGCCGACCTCCATCACCGTCGTCGCCCGTAGGCTCGTCGTAGTGCGGGATGGCGAGGCCGGAGTGGAACGCCTCGCCGATGCCGTGCCCGGTGAAGTCGTGCACGGTGCCGTATCCGAAGCGGCGCGCGTAGGTCTCGATGACCCGGCCGATGACGCTGACCTCCCGACCTGGTGCGACGGCGCGCACGCCGCGCATCATCGCTTCCTGGGTGCGGTCGATCAGAGCGACGCGAGGTCTCGTCCACTTCGCCGACGGGTAGGTGGCGTCGGTGTCGCCGTGGACGCCGTGAATGAACGCCGTCACGTCGATGTTCACGATGTCGCCCTCGACGAGGACCGTCGAATCCGGGATGCCGTGACAGATGACCTCGTTCACCGACGTGCACAGGCTCTTCGGGAAACCGCGATAGCCGAGGGTCGACGGGTATGCACCGTGGTCGCACAAGAACTCATGACCGACCCGGTCGAGTTCGTCCGTCGTCACACCCGGCCGAACGTGACCGGCGGCCGCTTCCATCGCCTGCGCGGCGAGCCGGCCGGCGATGCGCATGCGCTCGATGGTGTCGGTGTCCTTGACGTCGCCGCCGGTCCAGGGGCTGGGGTGGGCCTTGCCGACATACTCCGGACGCGTGATCGTCGGGCGGGACGGACCGGATGGGCGAGATCGTTCCGGGGACGAGCACCGCCATGTCTGCGAGTGTAGGGAGCGCACCGACGGGTGGCTCTGGAGGAAGATCATGGACGAGCGGACAGGCGGGCCCACCGAGTACTACTGGTGCCTCACGGATGGCAAGGTCGTCGAAGCCGGCGGCTGCCGTCATGCGGACCGACTTGGTCCGTACGGCACCGTGAAGGAGGCGCAGGAAGCCCTGAGCAAAGCGGCCAAGCGCAACGAGGAGTGGGAGGGCGACGAGCGTTGGAAGGACGACTGACGAGCACTGACGCACGAGGACCCGCCGCCGTGAGGGGCGACGGGTCCACGACGGGTGCTGCGGGGTTCAGGCCTTCTTCGCCGTACGGCGAACGGGCGCCTTCCGTGCGGTCGTCTTGCGTGCGGTCGTCCGCTTGGCCGCGGTCTTGCGGGTCGTCGTCTTCTTCGCGGTGGTCTTGCGGGCGGGTGCCTTACGGGCGGTCGCGTCTTCTTTGCGGTTGCCCGCTTGGCGGTGGTCTTCTTCGCGGGTGCCTTGCGCGCCGTGGCCTTCTTCGCCGTGGTCTTCTTGGCGGGTGCCTTGCGCGCGGTCGTCTTACGCGCCGTGGTCTTCTTGGCGGTTGCGCGCTTGGCGGTGGTCTTCTTCGCCGCTGTGGTCTTCTTGGCGGGTGCCTTGCGCGCGGTCGTCTTGCGAGCGGTGGTCTTCTTCGCGGTCGATTTCGCTGGTGCGCGTTTCGCCGCGGTCTTCTTGGCCGGCACTCATGCCTCCTGGACATTGGGTCCGACACGTCATCGGACGCTTCCAGAACAAAACGATGACACTGGTTGCGCGATTGGTCACGCATTCGCGACAACTCGTTTCGTCGTGTCAATCGCACAACAACCTGCAGCTTCTGCTACGCGGTGACCCGATGACATGCAGCTCGTACATTGCGCTGGGATGCGTTTCCTGTTGGCATACAACGGAAACGGCACGATTTCGCAAACCCGCATGACAACAACGACAGCGACCTTGCGTCGACAAGAGGGGCGGATGAGATGAGTTCGCGACGACAAAAAAATTCGTTCGGGTCAATGGCGTCGTCTTCGTGCTCGCGTCCGCTTTGCTGCTGATGACGCTGACGTCGACGATCGCGAAGGCGGAACCACCGCTCAACCTCCCGGGTCAGATCACCGACCTTGTCGGCGCGCTCGAAGGCCGCGAGGACGATGTCCAAGCGGCACTCGACCGAGTTGCAAGATGAAGAGCAGGTCCAACTCTTCGTCGCGTACGTGGACGACTTCGAAGACATGACCGCAAGCGACTGGGCGGCTGAGACGGAACGGCTCAGCGGCTTCGGTGGCAACGACGTCCTCTTCGCCGTAGCGGTGGATGCACGTCAGTACACGTACTCAACGCCGGGCGATTTCCCTCTCACGTCGGAGCAGATGGCCGACATCGCCGCGGGCGACGTCGAACCGGAGTTGGCGAACGACAACTGGGCAGATGCGGCCATCGCGATGGCTGACGGTATGCGGCGCGAACTCGGCGACGGGGGTGGCGGTGGCGGCATCCCGTGGCTGTTCATTCTCCTGCTGGTCCTGGTCGCCGGCATCGCTGTCTGGTTCTTCCTGCGGCGGCGGCGGCGCAAGGCCGGCGCAGCGACCGGACCAAGCGGCGAGCCGGTCGACCCGCTCGCTGGTCTCTCGACCGAGGAGCTGGACTCGCAAGCCCGACGAGCTGCTCGTCGAGACCGATGACGCGATGAAGACCAGCGAGCAGGAACTCGGATTTGCGACCGCGGAGTTCGGCGAGGAGCAGACGCAGCCGTTCCAGGCGGCGCTGGTCGAGGCGCAGGCCGCACTGTCAGCGGCTTTCCGCACTCAGCAGGCGCTCGACGACTCCAAGCCGGAGGACGAAGCGACCCGTCGGCAAATGCTCTCGGAGATCATCCGGTCGTGCACCGCGGCCAACGAGCGACTGGACGCTGAGGCGGATGCGTTCGACGCGCTCCGCGACATCGCGGCGAAGGCGCCACAGCTGCTCGACGACATCGAGGAGCGGGCGGCGCAGCTGACGGAGCGGCTGGGCGCCGGTCGGGACAAGCTCGCGGCGCTGTCGGCCACATATGCCGCGAGTCATCGTCGCCCCGGTCGCGGAGAACGTCACCCAGGCCGAGCAACGGCTGGTGTTCGCCAAGGATGAGGTGGCGGCCGGTCGCACATCGCTCACGGAGACCGAATCCGGGCTCGCGGCGGTGCACGTGCGCGCGGCCGAGGATGCTGTCGGTCAGGCAACGCAGCTGCTCGACGCCATCGACACTCTGCGAGGCCTCCGCCGTGAAAGCGGCCGCCGAGCTGCCTACGGCGGTGTCCGACGTGGAGCAGGACCTGACGTCGGCGCGCAGCATGGCGCAGTCGCCGGAGCTGCAGGCGGCGATCTCGGCGGGTGAAGCCGCCCTGGCGCAGGCCGCTCGACTGGGGCCGCGGACCCGCTGGCCGCACTCTCGGCGCTGGACCGCGCCGAGGCCGAGCTGGAGAACCAGCTCTCCGCTTCGCGCGACCGTGCGGAAGCGGCCGACAAGGCGCGGCAGCTGTTGGACCGCGCCCTGTTGTCGGCCAGATCGGCGATCCAGGCGGCGAACGACTTCATCACCACCCGTCGCGGTGGCGTGGGCGCGGAGGCCAGGACCCGGTTGGCGGAGGCACAGCGACACCACGACTACGCGGTCAGCATCGCCGGCTCCGATCCGGCGACCGCACTGCAGCACGCGCAAGCCGCTGACTCGCTGGCCCGACAGGCTCTCGAGCATGCGCAGAATGACGTCGGCCAGTTCGCTCAGAGCGGCGGCGGAGGCGGCGGGGGCGGTGGCGGCATCGGGGTCGGCGGGGCCGTCCTCGGCGGCATCCTGATCGACTCGCTGCTCCGCGGCGGCTTTGGCGGAGGCGGAGGCGGCGGTTTCGGTGGAGGATTCGGAGGTGGAGGATTCGGCGGCGGAGGTGGTCGTAGCCCAGGCAGCTTCGGCGGATCGGGGTCGCGTGGACGTTCACGTGGTGGTGGTCGTTTCTGAGCTGCAGACCGGCACAGCTCATCCAGCAGGCTCGCTCACTGAGGAAGGTGACGGATCCATGGCAGACAAGCAGTCCATCTTCGGACGCATCGCGCAGCTCACGAAAGCGAACATCAACTCGATGCTCGACTCCGCCGAAGATCCGGAAAAGATGCTGGATCAGATGATCCGCGACTACAAGAACAACATCGCCGAGGCCGAGGAAGCGATCGCGACCACGATCGGCAACGTGCGCCTGCTCGAGCAGGACACGAACGAGGACCGCTCAGCGGTGACCGAGTGGGGCAACAAGGCTACGGCTGCCAGCGCGAAGGCCGAGGAGCTGCGCACGGCCGGCAACACCGCCGACGCTGACAAGTTCGACAAGCTCGCTCGGGTGGCGCTCGAAAAGCAAATCCAGTACGAGGGCGAAGTGAAGGATGCCGAGCCGGCCATCGCTTCGCAGAACGAGATCGTCGTCGAAGCTCAAGTCCGGTCTCGAAGGCATGAAGGGCAAGCTGACCGAGCTGCAGAGCAGGCGCGACAGCCTGGTCGCCCGCAGCAAGCTTGCCGAGGCGCAGTCCAAGGTGCATGACGCGGTCAAGAGCGTGAACATCATGGACCCGACGAGTGAGGTCTCCCGCTTCGAGGAGAAGATCCGGCGCGAGGAGGCGAAGGTACTCGGTCAGACCGAGCTCGCCGCGTCGTCGCTCGACGCCCAGTTCGAAGAGTTGGAGGACGTGGGCGCTGACGCGGAGGTCGAGGCTCGGCTGGCGGCGCTGAAGAGCGGTGGCTGACCAGCCGGCGGTTCTGCGCGCCCTGCGTTCGACCTGCCGGATGCCAGCGGGCTGCTCGTCGGCATCCTCGGCGGAACCGGGCCGCAGGGCGCTGGTCTGGCGCTGCGGTTCGCGCTCGCCGGTCAGAAGGTCGTCATCGGTTCGCGTTCCGCCGAGCGGGCCGAGCGCATCGCCGCCGAGATCGGCCACGGCGTCCGAGGCGCGGACAACGCGGCCGCTGCGCTCGAGGCCGACGTCGTCATCGTTGCGGTGCCCTGGGAGGGGCACCGCACGACGCTCGAGGGGCTGCGGGACCAGCTCGCCGGCAAGGTCGTCGTCGACTGCGTGAACCCGATCGGCTTCGACAAGCAGGGCGCGTACGCGTTGGCCGTGCCCGAAGGGTCGGCGGCCGAGCAGGCCGCCGCGGTGCTCACCGAGAGCACGGTCGTCGGCGCGTTCCACCACGTGTCGGCGGTGCTGCTCAACGACGAGGGCAGCGGATCGGGTGGAACTGCGACATCCTGGTCGTCGGCGACGACCGCGACGCGACCGATCTCGTCCAGGCGCTCGCCGGTCGCATCGACGGTTTCCGCGGCGTGTATGCGGGCCGGCTGCGCAACGCGCACCAGGTGGAGGCGCTGACGGCGAACCTGATCTCGGTCAACCGGCGGTACAAGGCGCACGCCGGCGTCCGCATCACCGACGTCTGATCGACGACGTGTCAGACGTTCCGCGTCACCGGTGACGCGATTCGTCTGACACGTCCACCGAACGACGAGGTGTCAGACGTTCCGTGCGCTCTACGGCACGGAACGTCTGACAACTCAAGCGAATCAGCGGTATGCGTGGTCCGCGTCCGGGTAGCTGCCATCCCGGACATCGGCGGCCCACTGCGTCACCGCCTGCGTCAGCACGCCGCGCAGGTCCGCATACCGCTTGACGAACTTGGGACCCGGGCCGGGAGTCAGCCCGGTGAGGTCCTGCCACACGAGGACCTGTGCGTCGCACGCAGACCCCGCGCCGATGCCGATGGTCGGGATCGACAGCGATGTGGTCACCCGCTCGGCCAGCTCGGTCGGCACGACCTCGAGCACGACCGAGAAGGCGCCCGCTGCTTCGAGTGCCTTGGCGTCGTGCAGCAGCAGTTCGCCGGACTCGCCGCGCCCCTGCACGCGGTAGCCGCCGAACACGTTCACCGACTGCGGCGTCAGGCCAAGGTGTGCCATGACCGGGATGCCGGCCGCCACGAGCGCCTCGACCTGCGGCAGCACGCGCGCGCCACCCTCCAGCTTCACCGCGTGCGCGCCCGCCTCTTTCATGAACCGGGTCGCGGTCGCAAGCGCCTGCTCGGGTGAGCTCTGGTACGACCCGAACGGCAGGTCGGCGACGACCATCGAACGACGGGTACCGCGCACCACTGCGGCGACCAGCGGGAGCAGCTCGTCGACCGTCACCGGGAGGGTCGAGTCGTGCCCATAGACGACCATCGACGCCGAGTCGCCGACGAGCAGCACGGGGATGCCGGCGTCGTCGAACAGCTGCGCGGTTAGCGCGTCATAGGACGTCAGCATCGGCCAGCGTTCGCCACGTTCCTTGAGGGCGGCGATGTCGTTGACCGTGATGCGGCGCACGGACGCCGCGGGGGAGAGCTGAGTGCTCATCACAACCTCCAGCCTCGAGGCCCCGTTCGGGGTCCCCGGACGACCTCAATGGTGGCACGTCGAGGCCGGATTGCCACGTCCCATGCCCAAGGGGTAACGTCTTCCCAGTTTCGATACGGAACCGTATCGGTTCGAAACCTTGCGGAGCATGTTGACCAGCCAGCCCGACCCGACCGACCTGAACCCACGTCGCTGGGCGATCCTTGCGGTCCTGGTCACCAGCCTGCTCGTCGTTGTTCTGGACAACACCGTCCTCAACGTTGCGCTGCCCACCATCCAGGAGGAGCTCGGCGCCAGCCAGGAGGAGCTGGTCTGGGCGATCAACTCCTACACCTGCGTGTTCGCGGCGCTGCTCTTCACCTGGGGCGTGCTCGGAGATCGCTACGGTCGCAAGCGCATCCTGATCATCGGTCTGCTCTCGTTCGGGCTGGCGTCGCTGGTCACCGCGTATGCGACCAGCCCGCTCCAGCTGATCGTGTTCCGCGGACTGCTGGGCGCCGCCGGCGCATCGGTGCTGCCCGTGACCTTGGCGATCATCACGGTCGTGTTCCCACCGCACGAACGGGGCAAGGCGATCGGGTTGTGGGCGGCCGCCGTCGGTGGCGCGGTCGCCGTCGGACCGGTGCTGGGCGGCCTGCTCGTGGAGCACTTCTGGTGGGGCAGCGTCTTCCTCATCAACGTGCCGATCGTGATCGTTGGCGTGATCGCGATCTGGCTGCTTGTGCCCGAGAGCAAGAACCCGCAGCCGGGCCGGCTCGACCCGCTCGGGGTCGTGCTGTCGGTGAGCGGTCTGCTGTTGCTGACGTACGGGATCCTGCACGGCGGCGACACGGGGTCCTGGGGATCGCCGGCCGTGCTGGGCCCGTTGCTTGGCGGCCTAGCGCTGGTGGCGGTGTTCGTCTGGATCGAGTGGCGCAGCGACCACCCGTCGCTGGACCTGTCGCTGTTCCAGATCCGCAGCTTCTCCGTGCCCCTCGCAGCTGTGTCGCTGGCCTTTGCGGCCATGTCCGGCACCTTGATCTTCCTGACCTTCTACCTGCAGATCGTCCGCGACTTCTCCGCGCTGCAAGCCGGGATGTGCCTGCTGCCGGTCGCAGCCGGCCAGCTGCTCGCCGCGCCCCGCAGCGGGCGAACGGTCGCGGCGTTCGGAGCGCGCCGGGTGATCGGTGTCGGCCTCTTGATCGTCACCCTCGACTTCGTGGGCATTGCCTTCCTCACGACCAGCACGCCGGTCTGGATCGTGCTGGTGCTGTTCTTCTTCCTCGGGTTCGGGCTCGGCAACGTGATCGCGCCGTGCACCACCCGGATGACGCTGGCCACGCCACCGGCACGCTCGGGCGCGGGGTCCGCAGTCCAGAACACCCTCCGGCAGGTCGGCGGCGCCCTCGGCATCGCGGTCATCTCCTCCGTGGTCGCCATGATCTACTCCGATCGGATCGCCCCGGCGTTGTCCACCCTGCCGCCGGATGTGGCCGGCACCGCCGAGGACTCGGTCGGCGCGACGTACGAGGTCGCCAAGCAGATCGGCGGCAACGCGGCGGATGCCCTGCGCACGGCCGGCGCCGAGGCGTTCCTAGGGTCGTTGCGGTGGGGTGCGCTGATCTCGGCGGCGCTGGCTGCGTTGGCGCTCGTCCTGATCGTCTGGCGGCTCCCGGCGAAAGCCGAAGCGGTGGACTGGGCCGGCGGCTTGGGCGGCGCGGGTCACGCACCCGGTCCCGGCTCGCACACTGACCACGATGAGCCAGCGGACCTGGCCGCCTCCGCGTCGGAGCACGAGTGAGCGCCCCCGCGCGATCACCGGGCAGACCGCGCAGCGAGGACGCCAACCGCGCGATCGTCGAGGCGACCCTCGATCTGATCGCCGAACACGGCCTGACCGGACTGTCCGTCGAAGCGGTTGCGGCCCGGGCCGGTGTCGGCAAGGCGACGATCTACCGCCGCTGGGCGGGTCGGGACGACCTGATCGCCGACGCGCTGGCCACGCTGAACGACGACATGCCGGAGGAGTTCCCGGGGCGCTCGCTGCGCGACCAGATGGTCGCGATGCTCGAGCACGTCGGCGGCCGAGGGACGGCCACCCGAAGCGGGCGGATCTTCCCGCGGATGATGGGCTACAAGAAGTCGCATCCGGAGTGGTTCGCCTTGTTCCAGGAGCGCGTGCTCGAACCGCGGCGCGAACGGGTGCGCGCGCTGCTCCGGGTCGGCATCGCCTCCGGCGAGTTGCGTGCCGACCTCGATGTCGATGTCGCCGCGGTGATGCTGTTCTCGCCGATGCTGTACCTCAGCGTGTATGGCGCCCGCGGCGAAGGTCGGGTCCGCCCGGGGCAGGCGGAGTCAGTCGTCGACCTGCTGCTGCACGGCCTCGTCGCGCGTTGAGTGCTCCCGCCATCGATTGGTGATGGGCAGCCGCCGGTCACGACCGAACGACCGCAGCGAGATCTTCGGGCCCGGGGGTACTGCCGGCGCTTCCATTCGGCGGCATCGGTCATCCGCAGCACCCGCTCGACCAGCGCGCGGTCGAACCCTGAGCCGACGAGGTCGTCGACGCCGCGGTCCTGCTCGACGTAGTCGTCAAGCACGTCGTCGAGCAGCGCGTAGTCGGGTAGCGAGTCGCTGTCGAGCTGGCCTGGCCGCAGCTCGGCCGACGGTGGCTTGGTGATGCTCGACTCGGGAATCGGCGGCGTCTGCCCGCGCGCGAGCGCCTCGGCGTTGCGCCATCGAGCCAGCTCCCATACGGCCGTCTTCGCGACGTCCTTGAGCGGCGCGAACCCGCCGACCGCATCGCCGTAGATCGTGCTGTAGCCGACGGACAGCTCGCTCTTGTTGCCGGTCGCCAGCACCAAGTGGCCCTCTGCGTTGGACAGGCCCATCAGCGTCGTCCCGCGGACCCGAGCCTGAACGTTCTCCTCGGCGAGCCCGGTCAGGCCGAGTGAGTCGACGAATGCCCGCACCATCGGCTCGATCGGGATGACGCGGTAGCTGCACCCGATTCGCTCGGCGAGGTCGGCCGCGTCATCCTTGCTGTGCTCCGAGCTGTACACGCTCGGCATGCTCACGCCGTAGACGTTCTCGCCGCCGATCGCGTCGGCCGCGATCGCGGCGCATAGGGCCGAGTCGATGCCCCCCGAGAACCCGAGGACGACGGACGTGAAGCCGTTCTTGCGCACGTAGTCGCGCACGCCGACGACGAGCGCTCCATAGACCTCGGCGTCGTCGCTGAGCCGTGGTTCCTCCAACGCGACGATCTGCTCGTTGAGTGCGACCGGGCCCTCTCCGATGACGACATCGCGGAGTGGTCGCCGCGGTCCGTGCCGGCAGGTCCAGGTCGACGATCGCGACCTCGTCACTGAACTGTCGAGTCCGCCCGAGCACGACGCCCTCGGAGGACACGACGATCGAGTCGCCGTCGAAGACGAGCTCGTCCTGCGCGCCGACCATGTTGAGGTAGGCGAGCGTGCAGCCGGCCTCCGCCGCGCGCCGGCGGGCCAGCGCCAGGCGGACGTCGTCCTTGTTGCGCTCGTACGGCGACCCGTTCGGGACGACGAGCAGCCCCGGGCGCAGGCCCGCATACTCCGCAACCGGACCGCCGTCCTGCCACAGGTCCTC
Organism: uncultured Actinomycetota bacterium; assembly: GCA_963836025.1. Lineage (GTDB taxonomy): Bacteria > Actinomycetota > Actinomycetes > JBEVHX01 > JBEVHX01 > JBEVHX01. Next base: position 55,186 of record CAWIIE010000009.1, on the reverse strand, counting down.
GCAGATCGCCAGCGCGATGTCCACGTCGTGCACCCGCACGATGCACGGCGACGTCCCGGGAACGAAGTACCGGAACTCGTCGAACACGCCGTAGTTCGGTAGGTGGTGCTTCACGTAGCGCGCCTTGACCTCGCCGCCGTGGATGACGGCCACAGCGTTCTGCGGCGCGTGCCGTGGCTGCCCGACCTCATCGCCGGCATCCTGGAGCCGGTCGAGGTACCCGACGATCACCACCAAGTCCGAGTGCCCGTCCGCGACCAACCGCGCAGTAAGGCCGTCGAGCGCCCGCCGGGACGCCTCGATGAAGGACAAGCGCAGCGCGAGGTCCTCGATCGGGTAGCCCGTCAGGAACATCTCCGGCAGCACGAGCAGGTGCGCGCCGTGCTCGACGGCGGTGCGGGCGCTCTCGAGGGCCAGCTCGACGTTGCCGTCAAGATCGCCGACGGTGGGGTTCAGCTGCGCGAGCGCAAGTCGGAGCTGGGCCACGGCTCTCAGGCTAGTGACGCGGTTTGTGCATGATCACGCAGGGCGTCCGCCGTGCACGCCCGCTGATCATGACGAACCCGACCAGGCGCCTGCTGATCATGACGAAGCTCGGCCTGCAAGACGCTGATCATGACGCTCGGGGCTTGGCTTCGTCATGATCAGCGTGTCCGTGTGGTTCAACCGCGCGGGCTGACCCGCCAGGCGCGAGCGAGCAGCGTGCTGCCGAGCGCGACCGCGAAGAAGACGGCACCCCAGACGTTCAGGCCAACAGCCGCGCAACCCACCGCCACCGTCGCGAAGAGCACCGTTTTGACCAGGAGATCCCACGGGTGGCCCAACGGGTGCGCAGCCTTCGGCGCCAGCCAGCGACTCCACACCAGGACAACCAGGGCGACCAGCCCGACCGCCAACAGCACAGAGGCGACCGTCGACGACCCCCACCTCCAGCCGATGAGCCAGACCAGCACGACCATCGCAACCTCGGCGAGGAACACGACGGCCAACAGCACCGCATTGCGAACGGTCACGACGATGCGGCGTCACTGCGTGGTCGCTCGAAGAAGCGCAGCCGGTTCGAGGCCGGGTCGATCAGGCACATCTCGAGCACACCGCCCGGCCCATCGTCGTCGTAGCCGGGGTTCAAGAACGGGTAGCCGCGCCCGCGCAGCTCCTCCCACAGCCCACGCACGTCGTCCGTCTCGACGATGACTGCGGTGCCCGGCGTGCCGTCGTCGTGGTGGGACGACAGATGAAGGGTCATGCCGTCGCGAGAGACCTGCGCATACACCGGACGATCGCCCTCGCCGTCCTGCCAGTCCCATGCGCAGCCGAGGTAGTCCACGTAGAAGCGGCGAGTGACCTCGACGTCGTACATCCGCAAAATCGGGGTCACCGGGCCCAGGTTCATGCGCCAACCCGCTCAATGAGTTCGACGGCCGCGGCCGGCCCCGGCAGCGCCATTGCGTCGGCGTGGATCCGCTTCGCCGCGGAGCGGTATGCGTCATCGTCGAGCACTTTCGCCAGCGCGTCGGCAACGGAGGCGAGATTGTCCTTGTCCACGACGACACCGCCACCGCTGCGGGCGACCGCGTCCGCGTTCAGCGGCTGGTCGGCGAACAACGGGATCACGACCAGCGGCAGGCCGGCGCGCAGCGACCCGTATGCAGTGCCGGCGCCGCCGTGGCATACCACTGCCTGGGCATGCTCGAAGATCGCATCCTGAGCGACGAAACGCGTCACGTAGGTGTCCGGCGGCAGCGGTCCGAGATCGGCCGGGTCACCGATCCCGGTGGTGGCGAACACCTGCACCGGCGCCTCCGCCAGGCTGTCCAGGATCGTCCGCAGCGCCTGTGGCCACAGCCCCATCTCCGGCTTCGCCGCCTCCGTCCCGAGCGACACGTAGGCGACGGGGATGTCCGGATGGGGCTGCCAGTCCGCCGGCAGACCGGCCCCCAGATCCCGCGTCGGCGTGAACCGCACCGCGTGGTCGGGTCCCGGCTGCTCCGGGTCCTCCAGCGACAACGGCAGCGAAGTCACCGAGGGCAGCCGGAACGCGGCCTCGATTGCCGCCGCGTCGTCGAGATCGTCCGGTGGCAGTCCGGCCACGCCACGCGTCTCGGCCAGTCCGGGTCGCCAGAGCGGCAGAAAGTGCGCGACGTGCGCGAACGGACCGATCGCCACATGCACCGTCGGGATCTGCTCGCGCTCGGCGACCAACGTTGACGCCACCTCGCCGCCTTCGTGCATGATCACGTCGGGTCTGCCTGGCGGCGACCGTCGCGAACAGCCCGGGCAGGGCGGCCTGCGGCGCGAGGCGCCCGAACATGGTGCTCGCGTAGTACGCCTCGATCTCCTGAGGCGGCAAAGACGGGATCGCCGCGAACACCGCGCCGCGATCCTGCTCCGACACGTCCGCGAATGGCGCCGTCGCGAACCCGGCGCCCTCGACCGACGAGGTGAACGACTCGGGACAGGCGACCACGACCTCGTGGCCCCGGTCCCGTGCGGCCGCCAGGACCGGCACCATGGGCAGGAAGTGGCCAGAGCCGGCCGTGGTCGCCGCGAGGATTCTCATGGCGAGGATCGTGTCGGGTGGCCGCTCGGGCGCGCCATCGGATTCGATGACTTCGACACGTAACGAGCGCGAAACATCACGGAGTCAGGGTGATCGTCGTGGACAAGCAAATGGAGTTCGTGCTCCGCACCATCGAGGAGCGCGACATCCGCTTCGTGCGGCTGTGGTTCACCGACGTGCTGGGTTTCCTCAAGTCGGTTGCCGTGGCGCCCGCCGAGCTCGAGGCGGCGTTCAGCGAGGGGATCGGCTTCGACGGCTCGGCGATCCAGGGCTTTGCCCGGGTCTACGAGTCCGACATGCTCGCCAAGCCGGACCCCTCGACGTTCCAGGTGCTGCCGTGGCGCTCGGAGTCGCCCGGGTCGGCCCGGATGTTCTGCGACATCCTGATGCCGGACGGCACCCCCTCGTATGCGGACCCGCGCTTCGTCCTCAAACGTGCGCTGTCCAAGGCGGCTGATCTCGGGTTCACGTTCTACACCCACCCGGAGATCGAGTTCTTCCTGCTGGAGAAGCGACCGGACAAGGGCGAACTGCCGGTGCCCATCGACGCCGGCGGCTACTTCGACCACATCCCGCACCAGACGGGCCAGGACTTCCGCCGTACCGCGATCACGATGCTCGAGGCGATGGGCATCTCGGTGGAGTTCAGCCATCACGAGGGTGCGCCCGGCCAGAACGAGATCGACCTGCGGTATGCGGACGCCCTGACCACCGCCGACAACATCATGACTTTCCGCCTCGTGGTCAAGGAGGTTGCGCTCGAGCAGGGCATCTACGCGTCGTTCATGCCCAAGCCGTTCACCGAGCACCCCGGGTCCGGCATGCATACCCACCTGTCGTTGTTCGAGGGTGACCGCAACGCGTTCTTCGAGGGGGGTGCCGACTACCAGCTGTCCAAGGTGGGCCGGGCCTTCATTGCCGGGCTGCTCACGCACGCCCAGGAGATCACGGCGGTCACGAACCAGTTCGTGAACTCCTACAAGCGGCTGTGGGGCGGCGGCGAGGCACCCGCATACGTCTGTTGGGGGCACAACAACCGGTCGGCACTGGTGCGGGTGCCGATGTACAAGCCGCAGAAGGGGCAGTCAACTCGGATCGAGGTGCGCTCGCTGGATGCGGCCTGCAACCCGTATCTCGCGCTGGCCGTGCTGTTGTCCGCCGGGCTGAAGGGCATCGAGGAGGGATACGAGCTGCCGCCGGGTGCGGAGGACGACGTGTGGTCGTTGTCGGAGGCGGAGCGGCGGGCGCTCGGCATCGAGCCGCTGCCGCAGAACCTCAACGACGCCATCCGGGTCATGGAGCGTTCCGAGCTGGTCGCGGAGACGCTGGGCGAGCATGTCTTCGACTTCGTGCTGCGCAACAAGCGGCAGGAGTGGCAGGACTACCGCTCGCAGGTCACCGAGTTCGAACGGGACCGGTACCTCCCGGTCCTCTAGCCCTTCCGCCAACGTCAACATTCGCGGACTCGATCTCGGCAACGATCGTGCTCGGCGAAGGCCGGCACCCGACTCGTCAGGTCGGACCACTCCTCGGCGCGCTCGCCGACGTAGATGTCGTGTGCTCGCTGCAGCACAGGACGCTGATCGACCGGCAGCCGCTCGATCGCCCAGGCCGCCGCCGCGTCCTTCGATGTCACCTCCCCGGTGACGAGCGTCCGCCAGATGCGCGCCAGGGTCAGCAGAACATTGCGGGTGTCGTCCTCGACCTCGTCGAGCAACTGGGGGATGCCGGCGACAATCGCTGCGCGCAGGTCGTCGGCCGGCACCGGATCGAGCACCTCGCGCGGTGACGGCCCGAGAAGCGGGGCGTCGCCGGCCAGCACCATGGTCAGCAGGGTCGCCAGGTCGGGGCTCGGCTCGGGTGCCGGGACCTCACCTCGCTCGTATGCGTCGCGTAGCCACTCGCCGTACATGAACTCGCACACCGGCGGGTAGCGCCACGGGCGGACCGCGGCCTGCACGACGACGGTCAGCTCGACCGGTCTGCCGGGACCCCGGCGCGCTCGTGACCCGGAGACGTCGAGGAGACCGTCGACCAGCGCTCTACGGACCGCCTCCGTCGTCGGCTGCCGGGTGACCACCAGGACGTCCAGGTCGCTCCTCGGGCGAAGCCCGCCCAATACCGCGGAGCCGTGCAGGTACGCACCAATCACGTCGGACCCCAGCACGTCCCTGACGAGCCCGAGTACGGCATCCGCCTGCCTGTGGTCGACCTCGGCCATCATGCCGCCGACCCTAAGCACCCCGCGAATGTTGACGTGGGCGGAGGCTGGGAGCTCCTCCCAACCCCGCCAACGTCAACATTCGCTGTCGGATGGTGAGGCGGCGCTGAGGCTCTACGTTGACCAGGTGAGCGCGAGCACGCCGGAAGCAGGCCAGCGGGCGGCGACCGTCGCCGGCCGGCTCGCCCGGCTCGGCTTCGCGGACGCGGCGAGAGGTGCCCAGCTCGCATCGACCTCCGGCCTCGCCGACGCTGACTGGCTGGACGCGCTCGCCGATGCCGCCGATCCGGATCTCGCCCTGCGCTCCCTGGTGCACCTGCTCGACGCGACCGCAAGCGATGCGGACCTGCTGGCCGCGCTCGGCACCAACGACGACCTGCGTCGACGGCTGGTCGCGGTGCTCGGTGCCAGCGAGGCGCTCGGCACCCACCTGGCCCGGCATCCGGAGCACTGCAGCGACCTGGCCGATTCGCAGATCGACACCCGACCGCATGCCGGTGCAGTGCGCGCCGCCCTGCTCGCTGCGGTCGGCGCCGACCCGCAACTGAAGTCACCGGTTGCGCGCGGATCCGATGCCGGCGTGCTGGACGACCTGCGAGTCGAGTACCGGCGCCAGCTGCTCGGGATCGCCGCTCGTGACCTGACCGGGAACGCGCTCGTCGACGGGACCGCGGCGGACCTGTCCGACCTTGCGGCCGCCACCCTCGACTCCGCGCTTGCGATCGCCCGCGCCGACGTTGGCGAGGACATGGCCGCCACGGCCCGGCTTGCGGTGGTCGCGATGGGCAAGCTCGGCGGGCACGAGCTCAACTACCTGAGCGACGTCGACGTGGTCTACGTCGCCGAGCCGGCCGCGGGCAGCGTGGAGACCAACGCACTGGTGGTCGCGACCCGGCTGGCTTCGGCGATGCAACGAGCCTGCTCGGCGGTCACGGCTGAAGGCACCATCTGGGAGGTCGACGCCGCACTCCGGCCGGAGGGCAAGGCCGGCCCGCTGGTCCGTACCCTCGCCAGCCACGTCGCCTACTACGAGCGGTGGGCGTCCAGCTGGGAGTTCCAGGCGCTGCTCAAAGCCCGGCCGGTCGCCGGCGACCTCACGCTCGGGGCCGCATACATCGATGCCCTGGCTCCGCTGGTGTGGGAGGCAGCCGCGCGACCGGGCTTCGTCGCGGACGTGCAAGCCATGCGACGTCGGGTCGAGCAGACGATCCCGGCGCGGGAGGCCGACCGCCAGCTCAAGCTCGGCTGGGGCGGCCTGCGCGATGTCGAGTTCGCCGTCCAGCTGTTGCAGCTCGTGCATGGGCGCAGCGATGTGTTCCTGCGGTCCGGCTCGACCCTGGAGGCGCTGGAAGCCTTGTCCACCCACGGCTATGTCGGCCGCTCCGACGCGGCCGAGCTCGATCGCGCATACCGCTTCATGCGCACGCTCGAGCACCGGATGCAGCTGCACCGCCTGCGCCGCACGCATCTGGTGCCGGAGAACGACGCCGACCTGCGGCGGATCGCGCGGTCGATGGGGCATCGCAGCGACCCGGTGGTCGAGCTCACCCAGGAATGGCGCACGCACCGCTCCGAGGTGCGGCGGCTGCACGAGAAGCTGTTCTACCGTCCGTTGTTGCAGGCGGTAGCGCAGCTGGACGCCGGCGAGGCACGGCTCACGCCGGTCGACGCCGAGATCAGGCTCGAGGCGCTCGGCTACGCCGGTCCGTCCGATGCGCTGCGGCACATCGAGTCCTTGACGCGCGGGGTGAGCCGGCGCGCGGCCATCCAGCGCACCCTGCTGCCGGTGCTCATGGGCTGGTTCGCGCAGTACCCAGACCCGGATGCCGGTTTGCTCGGCTTCCGTCGGGTCAGCGATGCGCTTGGCGCCACGCCGTGGTACTTGCGACTGCTTCGGGACAGCGGGGTCGCGGCCGAGCGGCTCGCTCGGTTGCTCGCCACCAGCCGGTATGCGACCGACTTGCTGCTGCGGGCCCCCGAAGCAGTCGCGATGCTCGAGGACGACGACGAACTCGTTCCGCGTGGCCGGGCCGCCCTGACCGCCGAAGTGCTCGCGACCGCCCGCCGCTACGACGACCCCGAGGACGGTGCCCGGGCGATCCGCGCGGTGCGCCGCCGCGAGCTCTTCCGGGTCGCGGTCGCCGATCTGCTCGGCATGCTCGATCTCGAGCAGGTCGGCATCGGGCTCAGTGACATCGCCGCGGCAACGCTCGAGGGTGCGCTCGACGCGGCGGAACGAAAGGCGCGGGCCGAGCTCGCCGACCCGGTCCCGACGACGATCGCCGTCATCGCGATGGGCCGCCTCGGTGGGAGCGAGATCGGCTATGGCAGCGACGCCGATGTGATGTTCGTGCTGGATCCGCTGCCGGGATCCGATGAGCGGGAGTCGTTGGACTACGGCCTCGTGGTCGCCAACGAGCTGCGTCGGCTGCTCGCCATCCCGGCGCCCGACCCAGCCCTGGGGGTCGACACCGATCTGCGTCCCGAGGGCAAGAACGGCCCGCTGGTCCGCACGCTGGCCTCGTACGCGGCCTACTACGAACGTTGGGCCGTGGTGTGGGAACGGCAGGCGTTGCTGCGCGCCGAGCCGGTCGCCGGCGACGCCGACCTGGGAGCACGCTTCATCGCGCTGATCGACCCGATCCGGTATGCGGCCGACGGGCTTGCGCCGAGCGACCTCCGGGAGATCCGGCGGATCAAGGCACGCGTGGAAAGCGAGCGGATGCCGCGCGGCGCCGACCCGGCGCTGCATACCAAGCTGGGCCGGGGCGGGCTGGCCGATGTTGAATGGACGGTCCAGGTCGAGCAGCTGGCGCACGCGGCGAAGGTGGCCGGGCTGCGGACGACCCGGACGCTGCCGGCCTTGGCTGCGCTGCGCGATGCGGGCGTCGTGACCGGCGAGCAGCACGACACCCTGAGCGCCGCCTGGCAGCTCGCGTCCCGCGCCCGGAACGCGACGATGCTGGTGCGCGGCCGGGCATCGGATTCGTTGCCGGGTGACGTGCGCGACCTCGCCGGCGTTGCGCGCATCATCGGATATCCGCCGGGGCGCACCGGTGAGCTCGTGGATGACTACCTGCGGACGATGCGGCGGGCGCGGTCGGTGGTTGATGACGTGTTCTCGACGTGACTGGCTCGTGACGTGACGGACGCCGCCACGACAGAGGACGAGACCGCGAGGACGGTCATGGTTGGGTCGGGCGGGTCCTGACCGACCAGCGCCTCCTTGGCTCCACGTATTGGGGTAGCGCCGCACGCGTAGAACTGGAGACCACCACAACAGTGGAGCCACCGGCGCTTGCTCCAGCTGAGCTCGAACAATCGCGGCTTACAATTCGCGGACGATCACGCCTTCGCGCGGTATGCAGCCGACGCGGTCTCGTAGCCTCGATGGGTGACGCTGGTCCTGGTCGTCGACGATGACGACACCGTGCGCGAGGTGGTGGTGGGCTACCTCGAACGGGCCGGCTTCGAGACGGTCGAGGCCGCGGACGGACGCGCTGCGGTGGAGCTCGGTCGGACCCGTCGGCCGGACCTGGTCGTCCTCGACCTGATGCTGCCCGGTCTCGACGGCCTGGAAGTTTGCCGCCGACTGCGCGCAGAGCGCGGTGACCTGCCGGTGGTCATGCTCACCGCCCTCGGCGATGAGGACGACCGGGTGCTCGGGCTCGAGCTTGGGGCGGACGACTACGTGACCAAACCGTTCAGCCCGCGCGAGCTCGTGTTGCGCATCCAGTCCGTCCTGCGCCGGGCCGGGTCAGCCGCGCGCGCGAGTGCGGCGGCAGACGACACCGTCCTCCAAGACGGCGACCTCCGGGTCGACCGGCGCGCACACCGCGCGCTGCTCGGCGACGTCGAGCTCGCGCTCACCGCACGCGAGTTCGACCTGCTCGCGCACCTGATGGCCCACCCCGGCCGAGCGTTCTCGCGCGACGAGCTCATGCGCGAGGTATGGGGTTGGGAGTACGGCGACCAGTCGACGGTCACGGTCCACGTCCGCCGGCTCCGGGAGAAGATCGAGTCGGACCCGGCGATGCCCAGCCGGGTGGTCACGGTGTGGGGGGTCGGCTACCGCTGGGAGCAGCAGGCCGGCGCGACCGCAACTGCGCGAGGAGCCTGATGGGCCCCGAGGTCGGCGCGGTCCTGTGGTCGGCGGGTACGGCCGCGGGCGTCGGTGCGCTGGGCGCGGTCGGCGTGGTGGCGTTGGCGCGGCGCAGCAGCACCGCCGCGGCGGTGGCGGCCCCGCTGGTCGTGGTGGGGTCGGTGGCCGCCGGGGTGCTGGTCGGCGCCCAGTCGATGCTGCTGTCGGCGCACGACAGCACGGTCGTCTTGTTGGTGCTGCTCGCGGCGGCGCCGGTCGCGCTGGCGTTCGGGGTGCTGCTCGCGCGCCGCATCCGGATGCTCGACAAGCGGGCGGCTGATGAGGCCGCGGCGCGGGCCCGGGATCGCGAGGTCGAGACCTCCCGACGGGAGATGGTGGCGTGGGTGACGCATGACTTGCGCACGCCGCTGGCCGGCATCCGCGCGATGGCCGAGGCGCTCGAGGATGGCGTCGTCGACGACCCGTCCCGGTACCACGCCGGGATCCGCGGCGAAGCCGATCGGATGTCGGTGATGCTGGACGACTTGCTGGCCCTGTCCCGGATCCAGTCCGGTCTGCTGCGCCTGGTCCGGGAGCGGGTCAGCCTGGCCGACCTGGTCTCCGACACCGTGGCCTCGGCGCAGGTGCTGGCGCGGTCGCGGCGGGTTGAGCTGCGCGGGCACGCAGCCGACACGGTGCCGGTCGAGGTCGACGCCCGGGAGATGTCCCGGGTCGTCCGCAACCTGGTCGTCAACGGCGTGCGGCACACGCCGCCGGACGGCTCGGTCGTGGTCGAGGCGAACCAGGCGGACGGCGTTGCCACGGTCGCGGTCACCGACGGCTGCGGCGGCATCGCGGAGCCGGACCTGTCCCGCGTCTTCGACGCCGGCTGGCGCGGCAGCGGTGCCCGGACTCCCGGCACTGACGAGGGCGCGGGACTCGGGCTGGCGATCGTGCGCGGAGTGGTGGAGGCGCACGGCGGCGAGGTCGTGGTGCGCAACGTCGAAGGCGGGTGTCGATTCGAGGTTCGGCTGCCCGCGCCGGTCTGAGCTGCGCGTCGGATGAGAGTCCGCATCGCGTAGTAGCGGCATGGCGTCGTCATGTTGACCAGGTAGCGTCCCCAGCATGGTCACCGTGTGGCCCGGCACGCCCTATCCACTGGGCGCCACCTACGACGGCGCCGGGGTGAATGTCGGGCTCTTCTCGTCGGTAGCTCATGCGGTTGACCTGTGCCTGTTCGACGAGCGTGGCGTCGAGACCCGGGTGCCGCTCGTTGAGGTCGACGCCGACGTGTGGCACGGCTACCTGTCAGGCGTGCTGCCCGGTCAGCGCTACGGCTTTCGGGTGCACGGCCCCTATGACCCGGCCGGGTCGGGCGCCAGATGCAATCCGAGCAAGCTGCTGCTCGACCCTTATGCGAAGTCGATCGACGGCGACGTCGACTGGGCGGAGGCCTGTTTCGGCTACCAGTTCAACCGACCGGAGCGGGCGAACCGTAAGGACTCGGCCAAGCATGTGCCGAAGTCGGTCGTCATCAACCCCTACTTCGACTGGAGCGACGACCGGTCACCGCGGCGGCCGTACAACGAGACGGTCATCTACGAGGCCCACGTCAAAGGCCTGACCGCTGCGCACCCCGACATCCCTGCCGAGCAGCGCGGGACGTATGCCGGCATGGCGCACCCGGTCATGCTCGAGCACTACAAACGTATCGGCGTGACCGCGATCGAGCTCATGCCCGTGCACCAGTTCATCCACGACCACCACCTGATGCAGCGCGGGCTGTCCAACTACTGGGGCTACAACACCATTGGCTTCTTCGCGCCGCACGCCGCATACAGCTCGATCGGCACCGACGGGCAGCAAGTCTCGGACTTCAAGTCCATGGTGCGCGAGCTGCACAAGGCGGATCTGGAGGTGATCCTCGACGTCGTCTACAACCACACGGCCGAAGGCAACCACCACGGCCCGACACTGTGCTTTCGCGGCATCGACAACGCCGCCTACTACCGACTGGTCGAGGGCGACCGTGCGCACTACTACGACACCACCGGCACTGGCAACAGCCTGCTGATGCGCAGCCCGCACGTGCTGCAGCTGATCATGGACTCGCTGCGGTACTGGGTGACCGAGATGCATGTTGACGGCTTCCGCTTCGACCTGGCGGCGACGCTCGCCCGACAGTTCCACGAGGTGGACCGGTTGAGCGCCTTCTTCGACCTGGTGCAGCAGGACCCGATCATCTCGCAGGTCAAGCTCATCGCCGAGCCGTGGGACCTCGGTGACGGCGGCTACCAGGTCGGCGGCTTTCCGCCACTGTGGACCGAGTGGAACGGCCGTTATCGCGACACCGTGCGGGACTTTTGGCGCGGCGAGGCCGCGTCGCTGCCCGAGTTCGCCTCGCGCATCACTGGCTCGTCGGACCTGTACGAGAGCAGCGGCCGTCGACCGCTTGCGTCAGTGAACTTCATCACCGCGCATGACGGCTTCACGCTGCGCGACCTGGTGTCATACAACCAGAAGCACAACGACGCCAACGGTGAGGACAACCGCGACGGCGAGAGCCACAACCGTTCGTGGAACAGTGGCGCCGAGGGCCCGACCGATGACAAGGACGTGCTCGCCCTGCGCGCTCGGCAGCAGCGCAACCTGCTCGTCACGCTGATGCTGAGCCAGGGCGTCCCGATGTTGCTGCACGGCGATGAGCTCGGCCGGACGCAGCAGGGGAACAACAACGTGTATGCGCAAGACAGCGAGCTCGCCTGGATCGACTGGTCAGCGGACGTCGTGGACGAGGACCTGCTGGGCTTCGTCGAGCGACTGGTGGCCTTCCGCCATGCGCACCCGGTGTTCCGCCGACGGCGGTTCTTCCAGGGCCAGGATGTCCGCGGTTCACACGGGGTCGAGGAGATCGCCTGGTTGCGGCCGGACGGCACCCCGATGAGCGACACCGACTGGACCGGCGGGGTGGCCCGCTCGCTCACGGTGTTTCTCAACGGCTCTGGCCTGCCGGACGTGGGTGCTCGCGGCCAGCCCGTCGTCGACGACTCGTTCCTGTTGATGTTCAACGCCGAGGACCACGAAGTCGACTTCCAGGTTCCGGACGGTGAGCTTGGCGGCAGCTGGCTGCTCGAGCTCGACACGGACAGCGATCTGATCGAGGCGGGCGCGACGGTCGGCAGCGGCGAGCGGCTGACCCTCGCCAGCCGCTCGGTGGTCGTGCTGAGGTGCGAGTCCTGACCGCGCCCTCGCCGCTGCCGACAGCCACTCCGTCGTCGACCTACCGAGTCCAGCTCACGCCGGAACGCGGCTTCGACCACCTGGCCCGGCTGGCACCACACCTGGCCCGGCTCGGCATCAGTCATGCCTACCTGTCGCCGATCCTGCAGGCGGCGCCGGACTCGCAGCACGGCTACGACGTGGTCGAGCACAGCCGGGTCAGCGACGACCTCGGCGGCGAGGACGGGCTGCGCGCCGCAGCGCGCGCCCTGCGTGCGCACGGCATCGGCATCGTGGTCGACGTCGTGCCCAACCACATGGCGGTGCCGACACCCGCCTACCTCAACCGTCCGCTGTGGTCGGTGCTGCGCGACGGGCCGAGTTCCGCTCATGCTTCGTGGTTCGACGTCGAATGGGGGCCAGAGCGGGCGATCGTGATGCCGATCCTGGCGCGTCGCATCGCCGCCTGCCTGGACGCCGGGGAGATCGTGCTCGACCCGACCGGCGGTCCGGACGGCGAACCAGTCGTGCGCTACTTCGAGCACGTGGTCCCGGTGCGGCCGGGCACAGCGGAGCAGCCGATCGAGGAGCTGCTCGACCGGCAGTTCTACCGACTGGCCTACTGGAAGGCCGCGCACGAGGAGCTCAACTACCGCCGGTTCTTTGACGTCGACACCCTGATCGGGGTGCGGGTTGAGGATCCGGACGTCTTCGCGGCCACGCACGAGGTCGTGCTCCGCCTGCATCGTGAGGGAGTCATCAACGGCCTGCGGATCGACCACCCCGACGGCCTGGCCGACCCGGGGGCATACCTGCGCCGACTGCGCGAGGAAACCGGCGGCGCCTGGGTCGTCGCCGAGAAGATCCTCGAACATGACGAGGAAATGCCGTCGGACTGGCCGTGCGCTGGCACGACCGGCTACGACGCGCTGGTCCGAATCACGGGAGTCCTGGTGGACCCCTCGGGGCTGGGGCTGCTGACGTCTGCCTTCCGCGACCTGACTGGGGCCGACGAGTGGGCAGCCGTGCGCGAGCAGGCGCGTCGTGACGTGCTGGCCACGGTCTTGGTTGCGGAGGTCGACCACCTGGCGTCGTTGGCACACGCGTTCGCGCAGCACCACCTTCGACTGCGCGACCTCTCGCGCCGCGGCCTCCACGAGGCCATCGTCGAACTGCTGGTCGCGATGCGGGTCTACCGGGCCTACGTCGCACCCGGCGTGCCTGCCGCACCGGCCGCGGTCGATGTGGTCGAGCAGGCGATGCTGCGCGCGATCGACGCGCTGCCGGCGCGCGAGGAAGAGATCTGCTTCGTCGCCGACCTGGCGTTGGCTCGGCATGGGTCCGGACCAGAGCAGGACGAGTTCTGCTTGCGATTCCAGCAGACCACCGGGCCGGCGGTCGCCAAGAGCGATGAGGACACCGCGTTCTACCGCTGGCTGCCGTTGGTCGCGCTGGCCGAGGTCGGTGGCAGCCCGAGCCACTCCGCGGTCGACCCGCACGAGTTCGCGGAATGGGCGGCGCGTCGCGGGGACGCATACCCGAGCACGATGAACTCGCTGTCCACGCACGACACCAAGCGCACCGAGGATGTCCGCGCCCGGGTTGCGTTGCTCAGCGAGATCGCGGGGGAGTACGTCGCAACCATCTCGTCGTGGCGCGAGCGGGCCGGGTTGGCCGGCGAGGACGAGAAGCAGTCGGTCGAACCGGTGCTCGAATGGATCTTTTGGCAGACGCTGGTGGGTGCCTGGCCGATCACCGCCGACCGGCTCGGCGGCTACCTGCTGAAGGCGGCCCGGGAGGCGAAGCAGTCCACCTCGTGGGCGGCGCCGGACGAGGCATACGAACAGCGAATCGCAGCGCTCGTCGACCACGTGCTGGCCGACGACGACCTGATGGCCGGGATCGTGGCGTTCGTCGATCGGCTGCACCCCGGCTTCGTGGCCAACGTATTGGCGCAGCGGTTGTTGCAACTGGTCATTCCCGGGGTGCCGGACGTCTACCAGGGCTGCGAGGTAGTCGCGCTGACGCTGGTTGACCCGGACAACCGGCAACCGGTGGATCTCGATGTGCGGGCGGCCGACCTGGAGCGCGGCCTGTCGGCCGTCCCCGACCCGGCGGCGGACCTCGACGCGGCGAAGGCGCGGCTGGTCGCGCTCGGGCTCGGGTTGCGTCGCGACCGTCCGGACCTGCTCGGACCGGGCGCGCCACTGACCGCCGTTCCCGTTGTCGGCGACGCGGCGCACCATGCCGTGGGCCTGCGCCGCGGCGACGACGTGGCGGCGCTCGCGACCCGATGGCCCTTGCGGCTCGCCTCCGCCGGTGGGTGGCGGGGCGCGACGGTGCAGCTTCCGGTGGGGCGCTGGGTCGACGTGCTGACAGAGCAGCAGTACGACCTGGCCGACGGTCCGGTGGAGGTCGAGACGTTGCTGTCGTCCTGGCCGGTTGCGTTGCTGGTTCGCGGCAGCTGACGTGGCAACGCTCGAGGTCTGGGCCCCACGCGCATCGTCGGTCGAGGTCGACCTCGAAGCCCGGCGATGTCCGCTCACCCCGTCCCCCGACCGCGCCGGCTGGTGGGTCGGATCCGTTCCCGGGCTGACGCACGGCGTCCGGTATGCGCTCGTGCTCGACGGCAGCGAGCCGCTGCCGGACCCGCTGACCCGGCGGATGCCGGCCGGGACGCACGCGCCGTCGCAATGGTGGGACCCGAGCAGGTATGCGTGGGCCGACGACGCGTGGTCCGGGCTGGACTTCAACGACCCGCGGACCCTGCTGTACGAGCTGCACGTCGGAACCTTCACGGACCACGGGTCGCTGGACGCTGCCATCGACCGGCTCGACCACCTCGTTGGGCTGGGCGTGACCCACGTCGAGCTGATGCCGCTGGCGGCCTTCGACGGCGCACGCGGCTGGGGCTACGACGGGGTCGCGCTGAACGCGGTGCACGAGCCGTACGGCGGCCCGGATGCGCTGTGCCGGTTCGTGGATGCCGCGCACGACCGTGGGCTGGCTGTGCTGCTCGACGTCGTGCACAACCACCTCGGGCCAAGCGGCAACTACTGGGAGCGTTTCGGACCGTTCTTCACCGACCGCCACGGCACGCCCTGGGGTTCGGCCATCAACCTCGACGATGCCGGCAGCGACGACGTGCGGTCGATTCTCGCGACCAGCGCGCTCGGGTGGCTCGAGGACTTCCACCTCGATGGCCTGCGGCTCGACGCGGTGCACGCGCTGCGCGACGAGCGGGCGGTGCCCTTCCTCGAGGTGCTGGCCGCGCAGGTCGAGGTGCTCGAGCACCGGCTCCGGAAGCCGTTGGTGCTGGTCGCGGAGTCCGACCGAAACGACCCGCAGACAGTCGCCCCGCGAGGCGCGCACGGTCTCGGGTTGACGGCGCAGTGGGACGACGACATCCACCATGCGCTGCACTGGCTGCTCACCGGCGAGGTGGGTGGCTACTACGCCGACTTCGGCTCCTGCGAGGCGGTCGGGCATGCGCTCGAGCGCGGCTTCCTGCACGACGGTCGCTACTCCTCCTTCCGCGGTCGTCGGCACGGTCGACCGATCGACTTCGACGCCACGCCGCACTGGCGGTTCGTGGCCGCGTTGCAGACCCACGACCAGGTCGGCAACCGGGCCCGCGGGGACCGGCTCGCCGACCTGGTGCCGGTCGACCGGCTGGCTGCCGGCGCGGCCTTGCTGCTGACGCTGCCGTACACCCCGATGCTGTTCATGGGCGAGGAGTGGGGTGCGTCGACGCCGTGGCAGTTCTTCACCTCCTTCGACGACGACGAGCTGGCTCGCGCGGTCACCGAGGGTCGGCGTCGGGAGTTCGCCGCATACGGCTGGCACAGCGCCGACGTGCCGGACCCGCAGGCACTCGCCACGTTCGAGACGTCGAAGCTGAACTGGACCGAGTTGGACGAACGCGACCATGCCGACCTGCTCGCGTGGTACCGCGCACTGGTCGCGATTCGGGCCGCAGGTCACATCTCGGGTCCGGTCGCGTGCCGGTGGGAGGACGGTGGCGACGGCCGGCCGCGCTGGTTCGAGGTCCGGTGCGGTGGGCAGGCGGCGGTGGTGTCGTTCGTCGACGAGCCGCTCGTGCTGGCGTCGTCGCTCGACGGCGCGACCGTGTCGCTGGCCTGGCGCGGCGGCGCGGCGCTGGACGGGGACGGCAACCTCGCGCTGGCGGCCGGGAGTTCTGCTGTGATGACGTCGTGAACGACACCGCCCAACTCGATGGCGGCGGGCAGATCCCGCTGCTCGGACTCGGCACCTGGCAGCTGCAAGGGCGAACCGCCGAGCAAATCGTGACGCGAGCGCTCGAGGTTGGGTACCGCCACATCGACACCGCGACCATGTACGGCAACGAGGCACAGATCGGGCGGGCGCTCGCCGCCAGCGGCATCCCGCGCGCGGATGTCTTCGTCACGACCAAGCTGCCGCCGCAGCGGGTCGGTCGTGAACGCGAGACGCTGTCGGCCAGCCTGGCCGCGTTGCAGACCAACTATGTCGACCTCTGGCTCATCCATTGGCCGCCCCGTGGGGGAGCCAGCCGCACCGCGTGGCGGGGGTTCATCGAGGCGCGCGACGCTGGGCTGGCGCGCGCGATCGGGGTCAGCAACTACGACGCATCCCAGATCGACGATCTGGTCGACGACTCCGGGGTGACCCCCGCGGTCAACCAGATCCCGTGGTCGCCGTTCCAGCACGACGCCTCGGTGCTCGACGAGCACCGAGAGCGTGGGGTTGTGCTGGAGGGATACAGCCCGTTCAAACGGTCGCAGCTGTCGCATGCCGTGCTGCGGGAGGTCGCGACCGAACATGGGGTGTCCCCGGCGCAGGTCGTGCTGCGCTGGCATGTGCAGCACGGGATCGTGGTGATCCCGAAGACCGCGACGCCCGAGCGGCTGGTGGAGAACTTCGACATCCGCGGGTTCTCACTCAGTGCCGCTGAGATGCGCCGAATCGACGCTTTGTCGACCTGACCGCTCGCGTCGTCGCCGGTTCAGCCGGCGGACCGGCGCGCGTGCCCGCTGAGCCGCGGCCACTCGATCGCCGGGCAGCGATCCATCACGACGAGCAGGCCGGCCTGCCGCGCGCGTTGGGCCGCGTCTTCGTCGATCACGTCAAGCTGCAGCCACACTGCCCGGGCGCCGATCGCGATGGCCTGGTCGACGATGTCACCGGCGAGTTCGCTTCGTACGAAGACGTCGACGACGTCAACCGGGTGGCTGATGTCGGCCAGCGTCGGGACCCCGTCGACGCCATGGACGCGCTGCGACCTCGGGTGGACCGGCACGATGCGCTTGCCCCGGGCCTGCAGGAACCGCGCCACCCCGTACGCGGCCCGGGCCGGGTTGTCGCGCAGCCCGACGACCGCCCAGGTCTCGAAGTCGAGGACTTCGGCGATGGTCTCGTCGTCGGCCATGGTTCGAGCGTATGCGGCCACCGGCTGACGGCGTACGGTCCGGGGGGCAGGAGGTTGAGCCATGGCGACGATGACGGTGGCGGCCGTGCAGGCCGCATACGTGCTGATGGATCGCGACGCGACCCTTGCCAAGGTCGAGGAGCTGCTGGCAGACCCCGCCGTGCGGGCGGCCGACCTGGTGGTGTTTCCCGAGGCGTTCGTCCCCGGGACGCCGATCTGGATCGATGGCGCGCGAATCTGGGACGGAGACGAGCAGTGGTTCGCGATGCTCGCCGACCAGGCCGTCGTCGTACCAAGCGAAGCCACCGACCGGCTCGGGGCGGCCGCCCGGGAGGCCGGCGCATACCTGGTGATCGGCATCAACGAACGCGAGCCAACCGGGAGCACGATCTACAACACGCTGCTGTACTTCGACGCCAGCGGAGACCTGCTCGGCAAGCACCGCAAGCTGATGCCGACCGGCTCGGAGCGCACGGTGTGGGGGATGGGTGACGGCTCCACGCTCGATACCTACGAAACGCCATTCGGGCGACTCGGCGGCCTGATCTGCTGGGAGAACTACATGCCGCTGGCCCGGTTCTACCTGTACTCGCAAGGGGTCGACATCTGGGTGGCGCCGACCCTGGCGCCCGGTGACGCCTGGGTCGCGACCATGCGACACATCGCTCGCGAGGGTCGCTGCTACGTGATCGGCGTCAATCCCTGTGTGCGGGTCGACCAGATCCCGGCAGACTTCCCCGACCGGGCGCGGGTGTGGCAAGTCGACCCGGACGACCCCGAATGGGTGGAGCCCGGCAACACAGTGATTGTCGCTCCGAGTGGGGAGATCCTCGCCGGACCTGCGCGGCACGCCGAGACCGTTCTGGTCGCCGAGCTGGACCTCACCAAGGTGCGGTCGGCGCGCCGGTTGTTCGACCCGGTCGGGCACTACCACCGCCCCGACGTGTTCCGGCTCGCCGTCGACACCGCTCCGCGGCCGGTCGTCACCACATTGCGCAACGGTTTTGCGGACGACTAGCTCCCGGCCGACGAACGTGCGGATCGCGCCATGCGTCCGACCAAGCCTCGCTACGCTGCCCACGGGTCGAGCCACTCGGACGCCGTGGGGGCCGACCGTGACAATCCGTTCCTTTGCCCGCCGGTGCACCGTGGTCCTCAACGACGGTGCACGCGTCGATGGGTTCATCTACCTAGTGCGTGGAGGTCGGGCGCTGGTGAGCTTCCAGCGTCGGGCGCCGGGCATCCTGAGCATGGGCTGGTGGCCGGTCGACCGGGTCGAGGTCCACCCGACGGTGCAGGATCGGACATCTGGTGGTTCGCGGTATGAGCCCGAGCAGCGATAGCGACGTCGAGATCCCGGCCGACAGCGTCCGGCTCGGCGGACGGCTGAGACTGCCCAGTTCAGCGCGGGCCTGTGTGGTGTTCGCCCATGGCAGCGGCAGCAGCCGGCACAGCCCGCGCAAACATCTACGTTGCCGACGTGCTGCACGCCGGCGGGTTGGGCACGCTGCTGTTTGACCTGCTGACCGACGACGAGGCGCGCGACCGCGCCAATGTGTTCGACATCCCGCTGCTCGCCGGTCGCCTGCTCGCCGCGACCGAGTGGCTGACCTCCCAGTCGCCCCTTGCTGGCTGGTCGGTGGGGTACTTCGGCGCGAGCACCGGTGCCGCTGCCGCCCTGTGGGCCGCGGCCGAGCTCGATTCCACGGTGGCCGCGGTGGTCAGCCGGGGCGGGCGCCCGGACCTCGCCCATCCTCGGCTGGCCGCTGTGCGAGCACCGACGCTGTTGATTGTGGGCGGCGACGACGTCACGGTGCTCCAGCTCAACCGCGCAGCCGCCGACGTCATGCGCTGCCCGAACGAGGTGCGCGTGGTCCCAGGCGCGACTCATCTGTTCGAGGAACCGGGGACGCTCGACATCGCTGCCGTCCATGCTCGCGACTGGTTCCTTCGGTACATGGGCGGGAGTGGTCAGCGGATCAGCCCATAGGCATAGGAGGGATGGACCCGGAGGAGAAGCCGACGCTCGGAGACCATGGCGTGCCGGTACTCATCCCAGTCCGGATGCTCGCCTGCACCCTTGCGGTAGTAGTCGACCAGCGCATCGACCGTTGAGTCGCCGGGATCCTGGGCAACAGGCGTCAACTCAGCCTCGCCCTCCAGCACGACGTAGCTCCAGAAGTCTGCGGAGCTGACATGGAGCGACACGCGAGGGTCGCGTCGGAAGTTGCGCGTCTTTGCTCGGTCGTCGGTCAGCGAGACCAGGAACGTGCCGTCGTCGTCGACAACGTGCAGGACATTCGACGACTGCGGACGGCCGTCCCGCTTGAGCGAGATGAGGACGCAACGTCTGTGTTCTCGCGCGAACGCGATCGCGGTGCCGAGGTCCACGCAACCAAGCGTAGGTGGGGGTCCCGGTACCCGCCTGTGGCCTCGAGTTCGGCCGCGGATAGCGTCGCCCAGCGATCCGCCGAACGCAGGGAGGTCACCAGTGAGCTTGACCGATATCCGGATCCCGACTGCCGGAGGACAGCGCTGAACCGCCACGTGGTCGTACCGCGTCCGGACCTGATCGTTCGGGACTTGCGTACGACTCGGCGACGGGTGCAGGTCCTGCCGGCTCCACCTGGTGGCGGCCGGCCGGTGCTGCTGATCCCGGGCCTGTTCGCCCCCAACGCATCGCTGAACCGGCTGGCGCACTGGCTTCAGCGCAGCGGATGGAGACCGGTCGCCGCGGAGGTCGGTCTCAACGTCGCCTGCTCACAGCAGCTCGCGGACGTGGTCACCACGCGCGCACGAGCACTGCACCGCGCCAGCGGGGCACGGATCGTCGTGATCGGCCAGAGCCGTGGCGGCCTGCACGCCAAGGTCCTCGCCGCGACCGAGCCGGATCTGGTGGACATCGTGGTGACGCTGGGCTCGCCGCTCACGTCCATCCAAGGGATTCGACCCAGCACAAGGCGAGCCGTCCTCGCCCTGACGGCCCTGCACCGTCGTGGCGTCGGCACGCTCAGCGAGGACTGCTGGCAGGGCCGCGGCTGCTGCTCCGACTACATGGCCGCGCTCAGTGGACCCCTTAAGGAGGAGATTCGCTTCGTCTCGATCTACACGGCAGCCGACCGGGTCGTGCTGCCGGAAAGTTGCCTCGACCCCTATGCGGAGCATCTCGAGGTCTCTGCGACGCACCAGGGGATGGCGATGAGCCGGGAGGTTTGGGGCCATCTGGCCCGCATCCTGTCGTAGCCGTTCACGCGGGGACCAAATCGTGGGATGTTCGGCCTAGCCGGTGAGGACGTCACGGCGTGGGACCACGATCGCAGGAGCGGTATCGGCGATGACTGACCGCGTGGTGGACAAGCAGGCGTCGCAGGCGACCCTGGTGGTCGCCGAGGCGCGGAGCTCGTTCGAGCGAGAGACGATCGCCGCCTGGGCGGCGACCCAGTACCCGGGGGCCACCGTCACCGACCTGACGGACGCCGACGTGGACCAGCTGCCAGCGCAAACCCAGCTGATCCCGGTTCGCGTGGTGTGGCTGCCGCCGGTGCGAAACGGGGAGCGCCGGGTGTCGGTGGCGGATGTGATGGCGTTGACCAACCCTCGACGTCCACGGCCGAGCACGCAGCGGTGGATCGGGAAGCGATCACCGGACCGGGTCCAGGTTGTCCAGGGGGAGCCGGCCACCGTTGCTGACCTCCGAGCGACCTACGAGCAGCGGGTCTCGCCCGAGCAGCCGTTCGAGTCGTTCGTTGCCGTGAAGGCGTCCCTGTCCGGCGAGCGAGCCGAGCTGCAGCTGATCGGTGACCGTTACAAGGTGCCTCGCCTGGTCGCCGAGCAGATCAGCTCCTCGGTGCGCTTCCGGAGGAACGCCGCCGACCTGGCTCGGCAGCTGGGCCGACCGGAGGCCGCCGTCGTCCGAGAGGCGACCGACAAGCTGTCCTCATTCGTCGCCACGCAGAGCGTGGTCATGGGCGACCTGTTCGCCGGGATCTCCCGGCGCATGCACGAGCGGGCTTGGACCGTGCAGGTCGACCTCGAGACGCTCGACACGCTGCGAGCCCTGAGCAAGTCCAAGGCGCTGATCTTCCTGCCCGCCCATCGCTCCTACGTGGACCCGCTCGTGCTGGCGGACGTGCTGCGCGAGCACGACTTCCCGCCGAACCATGTCCTCGGCGGGAACAACCTCGCGTTCTGGCCACTCGGCACCATCGGGCGTCGATCCGGGATGATCTTCATCCGTCGCAAGTTCGGTGACGACCCGGTCTACAAGCTCGCGATGCGCTCCTACCTCGCGTACCTGTTGGAGAAGCGGTTCAACCTCGAGTGGTACATCGAGGGCGGCCGCAGCCGGACCGGCAAGCTCCGCAGGCCGGCGATGGGACTGCTCGCCTACGTCGTCGACGCCCTGGACCAGGTGCCAGAGGTCGACGTGATGGTCGTGCCGACCTCGATCGTCTACGACCAGCTCGCAGAGATCGGCGCGATGGCGATGGAGTCGGTCGGCGCCGCAAAGAAGTCCGAGGGCATCGGATGGATGCTGAAGTACGCGCGGGCGCAGCGCCGGCATCTGGGTGCGGCCCGGGTTCGTTTCGGGGAGCCGTTCTCGCTGCGCGCGGCGCTGGCCGAGGCCGGCGAAGGCAGGGCGCGGCTGGTGAAGGTCGCGTTCAGGGTGATGGATGGCATCAACGCCGCCACGCCCATCTCGGCCACGTCGCTGGCCGGGTTCGCCCTCCTGGGAGCCGAGGAGCGGGCATACACCGAGCGGGAGATCGAGTCGATCCTGGCGCCGCTGCTCGACTACATCGACCAGCGCGGGCTACCTGGACCGCAGCGCGCACTGCTCCGCGGGCTCGGCTTGCGGCGCACCCTCGGCGAGCTCACCGCGGCGGGTGTGCTCGAGCACTACGACGGGGGGACCGACCCGGTCTGGTCCATCGCGCCCGGGCGACACGCCGTAGCCGCGTACTACCGCAACGGCGCCATCCACCACCTGGTCACCCGAGCGATCCTCGAGCTGTCCGTGCTGCAAGCCGCCAGCACGTCCGAAGACGCCGATGCTGACCCGGACGAGCTGCTCGCGGGTGCGGTGCGGGAGGCACTGCGAATCCGCGACCTGCTGAAGTTCGAGCTCTTCTTCCCGTCCAAGACGGAGTTCCTGGAGCGGCTGACCGCAGAGCTGGAGCTGCTTGCTCCGGAGTGGCCGAAGGTCACGCCGACCCGCGAGTGGTCGGAGCAGCTGCTGCGTGAGCACGCCGATGCGCTGGTCGCCCGCCGCACGCTCCAGCCGTTCTTCGATGCGCAACTCGTGGTCGCCGAGAACCTGGTGGCGCACGGCAGCGACACGGTGGTCAAGGACGAGTTCCTGGCCCAGGCCCTCGGCCTCGGTCGCCAGCTGTCCCTGCAGGGCCGGGTGAAGAGCAAGGACTCGGTCGCGCGCGAGTTGTACGACGAGGCATACGAGCTGGCCCGCAACCGCGGCCTCGTCGAATCGGACGGTACGGACATCGCCGAGCGGCGTGCCGAGTTCCTGGCAGAGATCGAGACAATTCGCTCGCACCTGGCCCAGATCGCCGACTTCGAGGCCGCGGGTCGACCGGCAGGAGGACTGATGGCCGACGCATTCGCCAACCGCTTGGCCGAGATCCGGGCTGCGCCGATGGGCCGCAAGGTGGCGGCGTTCTTCGACTACGACGGAACCCTCATCGACGGCTTCTCCGCCAGCGCCATCTATCGCGACCGGATGCGCCGGCTCGAGCTCGGTCCGGCGGAACTGGCCAAGACCCTGCTCGTCGCGCTCCGCGGCGTTGAGTCCGAGCAGGACTTCGCCGCGGTGCTCGAGCTGAACCGGCCTGCGCTGGCCGGGAAGACCATCGCCGAGATGACCGAGCTGGGCGAGCGGCTGTTCAAGAAGGACACCGCCGCCTTGCTCCGCCCGCAGATGTGGCAGATCGTGCGGGCGCACCGCGAGATGGGGCACCGGATCGCGATCGCATCCTCGGCCACCCGCTTCCAGATCGTGCCGATCGCCCGCGAGATCGACGCCGACCACGCGATGGCGACCGACGTGGAGGTCGTCGACGGCACGCTCACCGGGGAGACCCTGGGGCGTCCACTGTGGGGCCCGGGCAAGGCCGCCGCCGTGCGCGTGCTGGCACGCGAGCACGACATCGACCTGGCCGAGTCCTTCGCCTACAGCGACGGCAACGAGGACGTGCCCTACCTGGAGTCGGTCGGGCCACCCCGCCGCCGTCGCGCCGAGACATGCGATGCGGGCGGAGGCCGAGCTGCGCGGCTGGCCGATCCTTGACTTCCCCAAGCCGTCCAGGAACAAGGGGCTCATGGCGGCGCGCACGGCCGCGTTCTACGCCGGCTTCGTCGGGTCGGCCGCGATAGGACTGGTCGGTGGTGCGGTCACGCGCGACCCGCGCATGCTCGTGCAGTATGCGCTGCCGTTCGGCGCCGACCTGGGGATGACGCTCGCGGGGGTTGACGTTCGGGTCGTCCGCGGCCGGGAGTACCTCACGTCGGCGCGGCCATGCGTGTTCGTGTTCAACCATCAGAGCAAGCTGGATGCCCCGGTCCTGATCCACCTGCTGCGTGGACAGATGACGGGCATCGCCAAGAAGGAGGTCCGCAACGTCCCGGTCATCGGCCTGATCTTCGCCCAAGCCGGGGTGGTGTTCATCGACCGCGCGGACCGGGGCAAGGCGCTGGAGCAGCTCGCGCCGGCCGTCGCCAAGCTGCGCGACGACGGGGTGTCGCTGGTGCTCGCGCCCGAGGGCACCCGGTCGTCCACACCCAGGGTGGGGCCGTTCAAGAAGGGCGCCTTCCACATCGCGATGCAGGCCGGCGTTCCGGTGGTTCCGATCGTGCTGCGCAATACCGGCGCGCTCATGTGGCGCGGCGCGCAGCTGGTCGCGCCGGGCACGGTCGAGGTCCAGGTGCTCCCGCCGGTCGACACCTCGGCCTGGACACCCGAGACCGTCGGCGAGCACGCCGAGGAGGTCAGGCAGATGTTCATGACGACCCTGGCCGAGTGGCCCGCGGACGCAGACCGAGGACTGACATGAGCGCGACGCCCGAACTTGCCCAGCCGCTCGACTGGGCGAACGAGCCGATGATGAGCCCGGTCGACGCCTTGATGTGGCGCGGGGACGCCGATCGACGGCTGCGCTCAACGACGTGCGCCCTCGAGCTGCTGGATCAAGTGCCGGACTGGGACCGGCTGGTGGCCGCGCATGAGTGGGGGAGCCGGATGGCGCCGCGGTTCCGGCAACGAGTCGTCGACTCGCCGTTCGGCGTCGGCACGCCCAACTGGGACGTCGATCCCGACTTCGACCTGCACTACCACCTGCGTCGGGTCCGGGTCGCGCGGCGACGGTTCGTGGCGTGAGCTCCTGGCGGCCGCGGAGCAGATCGCGATGACGCCGTTGGACCAGGCGCGGCCGCCGTGGGAGGCGGTGCTGTTCGAGGGGTTGCCGGACGGCAAGGCGGCATTCCTGCTCAAGACGCATCACGCGATGACCGACGGTCTGGGTGCGATTCAGGGCCTGGCCCATGCTGCACTCGCAACGTCGCGAGCCATCCCCCGACAAGCCACAGCCGCCGGAGCCGGCGCCGACAGACATCTCCGTCCGCGCCAGCATCGTGGCCCGGCAGCTGGTGGCCGACCTGGAGCGCACCCCGGCGGTGCTCGATGCTGTCGGGCGCGGCGTGCTCGCGGTCAGGCATCCACGAGCCGCGCTCAAGACCACGCTGCGGTTCAGCAGGTCCGCCGCCAAGGTGGCCGGCATGACCGCCGGGCCGGGTTCTCCGCTGCTGCGCAACCGCAGCCTGTCGTGGCGGTTCAGCGCGTTCGACGTGCGATTCGCGGACATGCGGGCGGCCAGCAAGGTTGCTGGCGCGTCCGTGAATGACGCGTACCTGGCCGCGCTCGTCGGTGCCTTCCGGCTGTACCACGAACACCTGGGCCAGCCCGATCGAGACCATGCCCATTGCCATCCCGATCTCGGTGCGCAAGGAGTCAGACCCGAAGGGTGGCAACCGGATCGCGGTGGGCCGGCTGCCCGGGCCGGTGTCGCTCGCCGATCCGTTCGAGCGGATGCTGACGATCCGCGAGCAGGTTCGAGCCGCGCGGCGCGAACCCGCCGTGAACCTGTTCAACACTGTCGGCCCTGCGCTGGCCTGGCTGCCGGCCCCGTGCTGTCCAGCCTGGGTGCCGGCAGCACCGCCAGCAATGACCTGCAGGCCAGCAACGTGCCGGGCATTCCCTTCGACGTGTACATGGCCGGGGCGAAGGTCGAGCGGATGTACCCGTTCGGCCCGCTGCCCGGCTGTGCCGTGATGGCCACCATGGTCACGCACGGGCCGGTGGCCTGCCTGGGCATCAACCATCGACGCCGCAGCGATCACCGAGCCCGAGCTCTTCGCGCAGTGCATCGTCGACGGGTTCGAGGAAGTGCTGTCCCTGGCATCGGAAAGCGAACCCGTGCTTCGCCGGACCTAAGCCTCAGGCGAGGCGTGGCGGCCATGGCGACGCCCAACCTTCAACTGCCGGTGCTCGCGTTCAGCTCGAGCTGACCGGCCACTGCTGCGCGCCGAGCTCACGCGAAAGCGTTCGCGCGGTCGCGCGCACCGCTTCGACCGCGGCGTCGTCGACCGGCCACTCGGTCGTTGGCACCACGATCGCAACGGCGCCGACCGCGAGCCCGGTGGCGTCGAAGACGGCCGCGGCGACCGATGACTCGCCGAGTACGGCTTCGTCGCACTCGAGCGCGACCCCGCCGGCGCGCAAGTCGTCGAGCTGTGCGCGCAGCTCGGACGCATCCGTCAAGGTTTCGCCGGTCATGCTGCGCAGCGACGGGCGACGGAGCACGGCATCGGCTTCATCCGGCAGATAGGCGAGCATCGCTTTCCCGAGGGCGCTGGCATGCGCCGGAATCACGATGCCGACTTCGGGCATCTGCCGACTGCCGTCGGGACGTGGTTCGTGGTGGATGATCACGACCTCGTCGGACAGCGGCACGCCGACGCGCACGGCATACCCGGTGCGCCGGGCGAGCTCCTCTGACCACGGGACCGCGCGCGCACGCAGCTCGAGGGTGTCGAGGTACACGTTGCCCAGACGCAGCACGGCCGGGCCGAGCTGGTAGCGGCCCGACCCGTGCTCCTGCACGACCATGCCGTGGGCGACCAGCGTGCGGATGATGCCGTGCACCGTCGAAGGCGGGAGCTCCAGCCGGGTCGCGAGCTCGGACAGGCTCATCCGGCGCGCGCCCTGCAGCGCCGCCAGGATGCGGATCGCTCGATCGACCGACTGGATCATCCGTGCGAGCTCCTCGAATGAGCCGAAACTTTGTTGCCGCGGAGGCTTGCCAGGAGTGAAGCATAGTCGTAATGTCCGACCAACATTCGACATTGCCGAATGATCTTCGGGATTCAGTCGGCATCGGTTCGGACCAGGAGGTCCGCATGGAAGGACTGCGAACGCCTCAGAAACTTGCAGCCGAGGTGCTCGGGACAGCGTTCCTGGTGTTCATCGGGGTCGGCTCGGTGCCCGCGACCCTGATCGTCAACGGGGACAGCCCGTTCACCATGGCCGACCTCGGCATGATCTCCTTCGCGTTCGCGACCGTGGTGGTCGCGACCGTGTATGCGTTGGGGCATGTGTCGGGCAACCACATCAACCCGGCGGTGACCCTGGGCCTTGCCGTGACCGGGAAGTTCCCCTGGTCGCAGGTCCCGGCCTACATCGGCGCCCAGCTGGTCGGCGCGGTGATCGGCGCGTTCGCCATCGTCGGCGTGCTCGGCACGCAGGCCAGCGACGTCGGCCTCGGGGTGGCGCAGTACGGCACCGGTGTCGGGTCGGGGCAGGCGTTCATCGCTGAGTTCGTCGGCACGTTCATCCTGGTGTTCACCGTGTTCGGCGTGATCCACAAGAACGCGGCCCCTGGCTTCGCCGGTGTGGCTATCGGCCTGGTCGTGTTCGCCGCGATCATCCCGGTCGCGCCCGCCACTGGCGCATCCATCAACCCAGCGCGCACGCTCGGTCCCATGGTCGTGCAGCAGCTGTACGGCGGTGAGGTGCATTGGAGCCAAGCGCCGGTCTATCTCGCTGCCGAGGTATGCGCCGGCATCGCGGCGGCACTGATCTACGTCGCCATCAGCCAGACCCGGGAATCGGTGGCCGTGGCTTCAGCGGTCTCGTCGCACTCGCCTGAACCGTCCCCTTCGACCACATCAGTCTGAGCCGGGCGCACGCTCGCATACGGAGGAAACGCGATGAAGAAGCTCATCAACGACCCGGCCGACGTGGTCAAGGAGGCGCTGCTCGGCATCGAGGCGGCCCATCCCGACCTGCGGGTGGATCATGCGAACAAGATCATCTATCGGGGCGATGCGCCGCGTGCCGGCAAGGTCGGACTGGTGTCGGGCGGCGGCTCCGGCCATGAGCCGCTGCACGGCGGGTTCGTCGGGCTGGGCATGCTGGATGCGGCTTGCGCGGGGGAGGTGTTCACCTCGCCGGTGCCGGACCAGATGCTGGCGGCGACCAAGAACGTCGACGGCGGCGCCGGTGTGCTGCACATCGTGAAGAACTACACCGGCGACGTGATGAACTTCGAGATGGCGGCGGAGCTCGCGGCCGCGGAGACCGGCGTCGAGGTCGTCTCCGTCGTCACCGACGACGACGTGGCCGTGCAAGACAGCCTGTACACGGCCGGCCGTCGCGGTGTTGGCGTCACCGTGCTGCTGGAGAAGATCGTGGGTGCCGCCGCCGAACAGGGGCGGTCGCTGTCCGAGGTGGCCGACCTGGCCAAGGTGGTCAACGCCAACGGCCGGAGCATGGGCATAGCGCTGACGTCGTGCACTGTGCCGGCGGCCGGCAAGCCGACCTTTGATCTCGGCGAGAACGAGATGGAGATCGGCATCGGCATTCACGGTGAGCCGGGACGGCACCGGGTTCCGCTCGCGAGCGCACGCGAGATCGCCGACCTGCTGCTCGACCCGGTGCTCTCGGACCTGCCCTTCGAACGCGGCGACACCGTCATCGCGTTCGTGAACGGGATGGGCGGCACCCCGCTGATCGAGCTCTACCTGCTGTACGGGGAGGTGGCGCGCATCCTGGACGCGGCGGGTGTTTAGGTCGCGCGGTCGCTGGTCGGCCCGTACATCACCTCGCTGGAGATGGCCGGTGCGTCGGTGACGCTGCTCAAGGTGACCGACGACCTGCTCGACCTCTGGGACGCTCCGGTGAAGACACCAGCCCTGAGGTGGGGAGCCTGACCGATGTCCGATGCCGTCCCGCTCGAGTCCCTGGAACGCTGGGTCCGCGAGTTCGCCCGCGTCATCGCGGACGAACAAGGCCGCGCTCACCCAGCTCGATGCTGCGATCGGTGACGCCGACCACGGCATCAACATGGACCGCGGCATGACGGCGGTGATTGCGGCGCTGGACGGTGGGGACTCGCCGCCCAGCTGTGGGCGCCTTGTTCAAGCAAGTCGGCATGACTCTGGTCAGCACCGTCGGCGGGGCGAGCGGTCCGTTGTACGGAACGTTCTTCCTGCGCCTCGGCACCAGCGCGGGCGACGTCGAGCGAGCTCGACGCCAAGGCGTATGCCGCCTCGCTGCGGGCCGGGCTCGATGGCGTGGTCGCGCGCGGCAAAGCCGAGGCCGGCGACAAGACCATGTACGACGCGCTGGCACCAGCGTGCGACGCGCTGGACTCGGCGCTGGCCGAAGACAACGAACTCGGCGCTGCGTTGGCCGCGGCAGCGCGCGCGGCCGAGACCGGACGCGACGCCACCACACCGATGCTCGCGCGCAAGGGCCGTGCGTCGTACCTCGGCGAGCGCAGCGTTGGCCACCAGGACCCGGGCGCCACCAGTACCGCGCTGCTGCTGCGCGCCGCGGCCGACAACGCTGGCCTGATCGAGGCGTCATGGTCGGCATCGTGGTCGTCTCCCACAGCCGGGCATTGGCTCGCGCGGCGGTCGGCCTGGCCGCGGAGATGCTGCACGGCCGGTCCGTGCCGATCGCGATCGCGGCCGGTCTGGACGAGACGACCCTCGGCACCGACGCGGTCCGAGTGCAGGAGGCCATCGAGGAGGTCGACGGTCCGGACGGCGTCCTCGTGCTGATGGATCTGGGCAGCGCCGTGCTGTCGGCCGAGCTGGCCCTCGACCTGCTGGCCCCTGACGTCGCTGGGCGGGTGCGGCTGTGCGCCGCACCGTTGGTCGAGGGGCTGGTCGCTGCGACGGTGGCCGCTGCCGGTGCCGCGCCGCTGGCCGAGGTCGCAGCCGAGGCGTCCGGTGCACTCGCCGGCAAGCAGTCGCACCTGCAGACCCCGGTGCAGGGCAAGGTCGGAGCGGACGATGCGGCTGAGGCCGATGCCCGCGCAGAGTTCGACGTGTTGAACGTCCATGGCCTGCACGCACGACCCGCCGCCCGACTGGTCTCCGAAGTGCGCACGCTGGACGCTCGGGTGTGGCTGCGAAACCTGACCACCGGGTCCGCCTCGGTCCCCGCCACGAGCCTGAGCCGGGTGGCGACGCTGGGTGCGCTCGTCGGTCACCGGCTCGAGGTGACGGCGAGTGGCAGCCAGGCGCGGGAGGCGGTCGAGCATGTGGCGGCGCTGGCTGCCCGCGAGTTCGACGAGGTTCGCGCCGTGGTCGTCGGCGACTCGCGTGCCGTCGTTGCGACGGCCGGACCGATGGGAGCCTCGCCCGGGGTCGCGGTTGGGCCCGGCGTGGTCGCTCGCGCCGCCCCGGCACCCGAACGGGCTGACCTCGGCAGGCACAGCGCACGACCCGATCGAGGAATGGCGGCGGCTGCGGGTCGCCATCGCCGCGGTTCGTCGGGAGACCGTGCGCACCCGAGCCGAGACCGCCCGGCGCATCGGCGAAGCGGAGGCGGGCATCTTCGACGCGCATCTGATGCTGCTCGATGACACCGACCTGCTCGACCGCATCCGCACCCTGATCGATGGAGGGCGCAGCGCGGCAGCGGCCTGGTCGGAGGTGCTCGGCGCGTGCGGCCGCGGAGTTCGAGTCGCTCGGCGACGAGTATCAGCGGGCCCGCGCAGCCGACGTGACCGCGGTGCGCGACCAGGTGCTGCTGGCCCTCGACGGTCGCGCAACTGCGTTCGTTCAGCACGCAGGGCGTTCTGATCGCCCCCGATCTCACGGCGGCGCAGGCCGCGGCATTGGACGGTTCGGTGGTGGCCGGCGTGGTCCTCGCATACGGCAGCCCGACCGCGCACAGCGCGATCCTGGCGCGGGCGCGCGGCATCCCGGCCGTCGTTGGTGCCGGACCGGCTGTGCTGTCGACGGCCGACGGCACGATGGTGGCGCTCGATGGTGACTCCGGCGACCTCGCGATCGACCCAGACCCGGAGACGCTGGTCGAGTTCAAGAACCGCGCGGCTGAGCGAGAGCGGCTCGCGGACGTGGCGCGGGCCGCCGCGGCCTCCCCGGCGCGAACGCGCGACGGGGTGAGCATCGAGGTCGCGGCGAACATCGGAAGCGTTGCGGACGCGGCGGTGGCTGCCGCGCACGGCGCGGACTCGGCCGGTCTGGTGCGGACCGAGTTCCTGTTCCTGGGTCGGGACAGCGCGCCGAGCATCGTTGAGCAGGAGGCCGCCTATCGCGAGTTGGCGTCCGCGATCGGCGGTCGCCGGTTGGTGATCCGGACCTTCGATGTTGGCGGCGACAAGCCGCTGCCGTACGTCGACCTCCCGGTCGAGGCGAACCCGTTCCTCGGGCTGCGGGGCATCCGGCTCGCGCTGGCCCGGCCGGATCTGCTGCGCGACCAGCTGGTCGCGATCTGCCGGCTCGCAACCGATGTTCCGGTCAGCGTGATGTTCCCGATGGTGAGCTCGGCAGTCGAGTTGGTGGCGGCGCGTCGCGTCTCGTCGAGGCCGCGAGCATTGCCGGGCTGGGCGCGTCGGCCGACCTCAAGGTTGGCGCGATGGTCGAGGTCCCCGCGGCCGCACTGAACGCGGCCGCGCTCGTCCCGCACGTCGACTTCCTCAGCATCGGCACCAACGACCTGACCCAGTACACGTTCGCCGCCGAGCGCGGCAACGATGCGGTCGCCGGGCTGGCCGATGCGCTCGACCCCGCGGTGCTGCGCCTGGTCGACTTCGTGTGTCGCGCGGCGGATGGGCACGTCCCGGTCGCGGTCTGCGGCGAGGTCGCATCCGACCCGACCGCCGTGCCGTTGCTGCTCGGCCTCGGCGTCCGCGAGCTCAGCGTGACCCCGTATGCGGTCCCGCTGGTCAAGCAGGCCGTCCGCGATCTGGACCTCGCCGACTGCCGATCACTTGCGGCCGCCGCGCTCTGATCGTTCCTCCCGCGGATGTTGACATTCGCGGGATGGCACTTCACCTATGGGGCCTTCGCTTCACGCATACGTGAAGCGAAGGCCCCATACGTGAAGCGCGGCGCCCGGCTTCCGGGCGCCAACGTCCACATTCGCGGGATGGCGGGATGGGCTCAGGGCGTGGGCAACGTCACGGTCCCAGCCTGAACGGCCGCCACGAACTCGCGGGTGCGCTGCTCCCAGAGCGGGATCGACTCGTCGGTGACGGCCATCCAAGGACTGTCCGTCGGCCGGAGCGAAGCCCTCGTCGATCAAGGCCACGTCCTCCGGATAGGTTGTCGAGACCCACTCCGCGAAGGGTTCCCACATCTGCGCCGAGAACCCGTTGGATATGTCGGCCAAGGTCGAATGGTCCGACTCGATCTTTCCGTCGCGCACGGCGAGCACGTAGAAGTTGTCGCCATACGGGCCGCGTCCCATCTCCTCGGACCCGAGGCCGTGGAAGGCGAAGTCGCAGCGAACGAAGACGGTAGACGTCATGCTGGGCTTCGCGGCGCATTCACTGAGGATCTCTTGATAGCCGGTTGCCACGTTCCAGGCGATTTCGTGCCGCAGATCGTCTGGGGACGCGAACGACGAGGGGTTCACGTAGCTGAGCGCCCGGTCGGCGTCGTGGTTGTTGTACGCGTCGAGGAATCCGCGGGCGACCTCCTCGGCCGCCGCGATCGTCAGCGTCGGTGCGGTGGGCTCGACGGGCTCGTCTGAAGCGCCCAGGTTTGCGGCGGCGAACCATCCACCGCCGAGCACCATGGCCGTCACGGCTGCCGCGGTGAGGATCGCGCCATTGCGTTTGCGCGATGTGGCTTCGCGCTCGAGTACTTCCAGTTGTGCCATCGGGCTCACTCCTCGAACAGTTGCGTGCGCTGCATGTGCCTCATGGCGGGCGCGGGTGTCAAAGTTCATGACTCGACTCCCTCGTCGACATCGAGATCGAGACGCGGGGCGACGGCCGCTCGACCGCGAGCCAAGTGCGTCTTGACGGTTCCCTCGGCGCACCCCAGCACCTGGGCGGTGTCGGTCACCGAGCAGCCATACATGTAGAACAGCGCGAGGCACTGCGCCTGTCGGCGGGGCAGCCGCCGCACTTCGGACCAGAACGTCGATGCGTCCTCGTCGAGCGCATACACATCGGTCGGGTTCCGCCGCAGCCTGAGCAGTGCTCGGCCCTCCACGATCCGTCGTCTCGCGAACGGAGGTCGCGATGTTCGCGCACGGCTCGCCGAACCCAGGCCGCCGGGATACTCCATCTCGCCGACCTCGCCCCAACGCCGGTATGCGGCCAGCAGCGCTTCCTGGGCGACGTCCTCGGCGTGAGCTTTGGAGCCCGTGAGGACGTGTGCCAAAGCCACGAGGGAGGAGTACTCCCGGGCGTAGAAGGCCTCGAACGCTTCCGCGTGCGGGAGCCGCAACGGCGGTGGGCCGGACATTGCGTCGTCCCCTGGCCCGCTGTCGTCGGCGATAGTCCCTACGGAACTCGTCATACGACCTAATCGCTCGAAAGCCCGGTCTGGTTGACCTGGCGTGCGCACATTCTCTACCCGAGTCAGATGAGGCAACGACCCAACCTGAGGGGGGCTCCGCGCGTTGTAATGGGCGGAGAGGCATTGGGGTGGTATCAGGGGTGGACCACACGACAGATCCATTCGAGGGGTTCCACGAGTTCGTCGCGGCACGTTCGTCGGCGCTGATCCGGACGGCGTACCTGCTGACCGGCGACCCGCACGCGGCGGAGGAACTCCTGCAGGCGGCACTGGTCGACCTGGCTCGTCGCTGGAAGCGGGTCGCGCAGGAGGGTCAACCTGAGGCGTACGTGCGCCGCGCGCTGCATACCCGGCACATCTCGGCGTGGCGGCATCGACAAGTGCTGCTAGAGGTCCCGCACGCGGACGTGCCAGCCTCGCGGACCAACGACTTCTCGGCCGGCGTCGATGACCGGCTCGCAGTCGTTCAGGCGCTGCGCACCCTGTCTCCGCGGCAGCGGGCAGTCATCGTGCTGCGTTACTTCGAGGACCGCTCCGAAGCGGAGACCGCATACATCCTCGGCTGCTCGAGGGGCACCGTGAAGTCTCAGACGCACGATGCGCTGAACCACCTGCGCTCGTTGATCCCGGCGTTGGGTGATCGGGACGAGGTGGCGACATGACGAGTCTGCGAATGCTGCTGGACGAGGCTGCGAGCCATGCGCCAGTGGTCAACGCCAGCGAGCTGTCGATCGGTGCCCTGCGAGAGGTGCGGAGCAAGCCGGCGTCGTCGGTTCGTGGTGAGCGTGGCGGCGGTCGCCGCCGCCGCTGCGGTCGCCGGGGTGCTCGTTGTCCGGGCCGGCGACGAACCGAGCCTTCAGCCGGCTGACGACCTCCCGAAGACCGGCGTTGAGACACCGGTGCATCCGAGCCAGGTCGAGGTTGGCATCGACGGCAACCTGATGAGCCGGGCGGCCCTGGCCTGTGTCCAGCGGGTCCGCGGCGGAGTTGTCTTCGGCCCGGTCGTTCTTGTCGGCCCGCCCGGCGAGGGCTACCGCAAGATCCAAGCCGAGCTCGGCGTACCGGGCGCCCACTTCGCTCTCTCCGACGACGGCCGATGGTCCGCGCAGCTCGGCGCCGACCGAGTCGTGACCTACGCGGACATCACACACGGTCTCGAGGGTCGGCTCGACCCGCTGCCCTTCCCGCACGAGGTGACCGCGATTCGGCTGTCACCCGGCGGCGCCACTCTCGCGGTGCTCTGGCCGGACGGCGGCTCGGTCCTCGCACGGGACACGGGGCAGACCACCCACTTGCAGCCGTTCCGTTCGTTCCTCGGATGGACAGCGGACGGCGAGAGCGTCCTGGTGGTGGACGAGTCGGGGGCGCTGCGTCGAGACCCGCTCGCGACCTACGACGCGCTTCCGATGGAGGCACGTCAGTCGGAGATCGTTGGTCAGCTTCCGTCCTTCGAGACCCTGTCCGGCACCCGCCTCTCGACGGATGCGATGCAGGCAGCCGAGGTTCGCTCGGCTGACGGCCGGAGCGAGCTGCACGTCTCATCGCTCGACGGTGCGTCGTCATGGTCGGTCGCGCTGGACGATCTGCCGGGCGCTCGGGTGATCGGCTGGAATGGCGACAAGCCGATCGTCTGGAGCCCCGGCGGCGGGTCCGACTCAGAGGCGTTGGTTGCCGTCTCCAGCCAATGGCGACCGGCAGGTGCTGGCCACCGTCGGCGAGTCCGACTGGTCGTGCCCGGTCGCGGCGGCGGCTGCGTGGTAGCTCGAGCTTGATCACGATCTGCGCGCTCGGATCACACGGTTTTGAACGATTCGAGCGCTGAGATCGTGATCATGTGCGACGAAGCCGGCCCCATTCGTGCGGGACCGGCTTCGTCGTAGGAGTGCGAACTCAGATGTCGTAGTACAGCTCGAACTCGTGCGGGTGCGGGCGCAGCCGGATCGGGTCGACCTCGTTGGTGCGCTTGTAGTCGATCCAGGTCTCGATCAGGTCCGGGGTGAAGACGTCGCCCTCGCTGCAGGTAACTCGTGGTCGGCCTCGAGCGCGTCGAGCACCTCCGGCAGCGAGCGCGGGACCTGCGGCGATCGTCGGCGTGCTCCTCCGGCGGCAGCTCGTAGAGGTCCTTGTCGACCGGCTGCCGGCGGCTCGATCTTGTTCTTGATGCCGTCGAGGCCGGCCATCAGCATCGCCGAGAACGCGAGGTACGGGTTCGACGACGGGTCCGGCACGCGGAACTCGATGCGCTTGGCCTTCGGGTTCGTCGCCGGTGATCGGGATGCGGATGCAGGCCGAGCGGTTGCGCTGGCCGAGTAGACCAGGTTGACCGGCGCCTCGAAGCCCGGGCACCAGGCGGTGGTAGCGAGTTCATCGTCGGGTTGGTGAACGCCAGCAGCGACGGGGCGTGCGTGCAGCAGGCCGCCGATGTACCAGCGGGCCATGTCGGACAGGCCGCCGTAGCCGCAGCTCGTCGTAGAACAGCGGCGTCGCCGTCCTTCCACAGCGACTGGTGGCAGTGCATGCCCGAGCCGTTGTCACCGAAGAGCGGCTTCGGCATGAAGGTCGCGGTCTTGCCGTGCGCCCACGCGACGTTCTTGATGACGTACTTGAACAGCATCAGCTTGTCGGCCGGCGTGCAGCAGCGTGTCGAACCGGTAGTTGATCTCGGCCTGGCCGGCGGTGCCGACCTCGTGGTGCGCGCGCTCGACCTCGAGGCCGACCGACGTCAGCGCCAGCGACATCTGGTCGCGCAGGTCGGCGTAGTGGTCGACCGGCGGGACGGGGAAGTAGCCGCCCTTGTAGCGCGTCTTGTAGCCGCGGTTGCCGCCCTCCTCGACGCGGCCGGTGTTCCAGGCGCCCTCGATGGAGTCGATGTAGTAGTAGCCGGCGTTCTGCTTGGTCTCGAAGCGCACGTCGTCGAAGATGTAGAACTCCGCCTCGGGGCCGAAGTACGCGGTGTCCGCGATGCCCGGTCGACCTTGAGGTACGCCTCGGCCTTGCGCGGCGATGTTGCGCGGGTCGCGGCTGTAGGGCTCGTCGGTGAACGGGTCGACGATGGAGAAGTTGATGTTGAGCGTCTTCTCGACGCGGAACGGGTCGACGTAGGCGGTGCGCGAGGTCCGGGATGAGCTTCATGTCCGACTCGTGGATCGCCTGGAAGCCGCGGATCGACGAGCCGTCGAACATCTGCCCGTCGGTGAAGAACTCGGCGCCGACGAGTCCTGCGGCCGGCACGTTGAAGTGCTGCATCACGCCGGGCAGGTCGCAGAACCGCACGTCGACGAACTTGACGTCCTCGTCCTTGATGAACCTCAGGACCTCGTCGGCGTTGCTGAACATCCATAGCCTCCCTCGACCCTGCACGACCGGTCGGCCCGCAGGGAGCAACGTTGCGGTGCCGCCATGGTGTCGCACCGCTTGCCGGGACCGTACGGAGGGGTGGTTTCTCGGCCGTGCCGTCGATGTTTCGCCGGTGTTACACCACCCCTTGCGGGGCCACGTGGGAGGTCGGGCGCGCTCAGTCGCGGACCGGCTAACCGCGAATGTGGACGTTGGAGTTCCGATGTGCCGGCACATCGGACTCCAACGTCCACGCTCGTCAGGCGGGCGGGGGCTGCGCCGGCTGGTTGAGCGGTCGCTCGTCCGGTGCGTATGCCTCGGGCCGCGCGCCTCGCGTGTGCCGTGGGCCGCGGCTCGGCCGCCGTGGGCCGGAGCGGGCCGGCCGCGCCGGGGCGGTGAAGACGACGGGCTCGCCGGACGGACGGCGGGCGCCGGTGACGTCCGCGAGCAGCTGGTCCTCGGGACCCGCATACAGCGGGCTGACCGTGCCGACGCCGGCCTGCTCGAGCAGCCGAGCGACGGTGCGGCGCTGGTCGGGCAGCGCGAGGGTGACGACGGTGCCGCTGGCGCCGGCGCGGGCGGTGCGCCCGGCGCGGTGCAGGTAGTCCTTGGGGTCGGCCGGCGGGTCGACGTGCAGGACAAGCGTGACGTCGTCGACGTGGATGCCCCGGGCCGCGACGTCGGTGGCGACCAGGACGGGGGAGCGGCCGGAGCGGAACGCGTCGATGGCCCGGTTGCGGTGGTTCTGGGACAGGCCGCCGTGCAGCGCCTCGGCCCGGACGCCGACCTCGCGCAGCTGGCTGGTCACCCGGTCGGCGCCCTTCTGGGTGCGGACGAACAGGATCGTGCGGCCATGCCGGGCCGCGATCGCGGCCGTGGTCGTGAACTTCTGCTTCGGCGCGATGTGCAGCACGTGGTGCGTCATGGTGCTGATGGACACGGTGGTCGGGGCCACCGAGTGCTCGACCGGGTCGGTGAGGAACCGGCGGACCAGCGTCTGCACGTCCTTGTCCAGCGTCGCCGAGAACAACAGGCGCTGGCCGTCGCGCGGGGTCTTGTCCATCAGCGCGGTGACGGCGGGCAGGAAGCCCATGTCGGCCATCTGGTCGGCCTCGTCGAGGACGACGATTGCCGCCTCGGACAGGTCGCAGGAACCGCGATCGACCAGGTCGGTCAGCCGGCCAGGGGTGGCGACCAGGATGTCTGCGCCCTTGCGCAGGCCGTCGATCTGCTTGGCGTACGGCAGGCCACCGGCAACGAGGCGGATCGAGACGCCCACCGCATGCGCATACGGCTCGAGGGAGTCCTTGACCTGGATCGCCAGCTCACGGGTGGGGGTCATGATCAGCGCGCGCGGCTTGTACGAGCGGGCCGGCTCGGCGGCCGCGGTGAGCGCGATCACGGCGAGGCCGAAGGCGAGGGTCTTGCCGGAGCCGGTCTCACCGCGGCCGAGGATGTCGCGACCGGCGATCGCGTCCGGGATGGTCGCGGCCTGGATCGGGAACGGCGCATGGTGACGTCGTTCTTGGTCAAAGTGTTGACGAGCTCGGGCATGAGGCCGAGGTCGGCAAAGGAGGGGGTGGTGCTGGACATGGGAGTGCGAGCCTCTCGATGGCGGGAACGCCGAAACGCCGCTCAAGAAACGCCGGCTCGGACGAGATGCCCGCTGATGAAGTCGCAATGGTGCGCCGGGCAACGTGATCAAGGGTACCGGGTTACCGTCGATGCTCATGGACGAGCAGGCCCCCGACGAGGCGTGATAGCGGTCACAGCTCGCCTCGACGCGAGCTCGGCTCGTGGCTGTCCGGTCCCCGGTCGGTTTCGCCGGAGGCGGCCGCCACGTACGGCTACCGGGGCGAGCGGCTCGGCCTGCCGGAGACCGGACCGGGCTCGGTTGCCGGGTTTGGTCGGCGCATCGCCGCGCTGTTCATCGACTGGTTCGCGGCTTACCTTGTCGCCGCGTTCGTGGTGCGCGGGTCGGAGCCGGGGAGCCCGACGTTCTCCCTCGCGGTCCTTGGGATCTTCGCTCTCGAGGTCTGGATCCTGACCTCGTTGGCCGCAGCCAGCTTCGGGCAGCGGCTGCTCAGCCTGCGGGTCGCGGGTTTGACCGGTCGGCCGGTCGACCCGTTCCGAGTCCTGCTGCGCACGATCCTGCTTTGCCTGGTGATCCCGGCCGTCGTCTGGGACCGGGACGGCCGCGGCCTGCACGACAAGGCCGCGCGCTCGGTCGTCATCCACGCGTGAGGCGGGTGGCCAGCTGGGCGAGCTCGACGCGGTTGGTCGTTCCCGTCTTGCGCAGCAGGTTCGAGACGTGAACGCTCACGGTCTTCTCGCTGATGAACAGCGAGCGCGCGATCTCGCCGTAGGTCTCGCCAGCGACCAGGTGTGACAGGACCTCGCGTTCGCGCGGTGTGAGGCCGGGGATTGCCTGGTCCGTCTCGGCTTCCTGAGGTGGACCCGGACCTGAGCTTCACCCGCGCCGCGTGTGACAGGGCGTGGATCTGGTCGAGGAGTGGTCGAGCTCCCAAGCCTTTGGGCCAGTTCGTGGGCCTGCCGGAGCAGGCCCGTCGCCGTCCTCGCGGACGGAAGTGTGCCGCAGCAAACCAGCTTCGGCCGCCCGCCAGGACGTGTACGACTCGGTCCATGGGTCCTCGGCGATCGCGCTGAGCTCGGCTGCCCGCCGCCACGCCTCGAACGCATCTGCGCCGTCGAGCCCTCGGATGACTTCGGCGTCGTACACGGCGTTCAGCGAGTCAACGATGCGGGCGTAGACCGCCCCATACGGAAGATCTTCGATCGTGCGCGGGTGCCGTGACCGTAATCTCCTGCAAACGTCGGGTGGCATCGCTGTCGTCCTCGCCGCGATCGCGCGCGGCCTGGGCGAGGTCGGCCAGGGCTCGCGCGGCGATCGGTAAGCAGAACTTCGCTACCGGTTGGCGGGACCCCTTCAGCGTCCACTCCGGCCATTGCAGCAACCACCGCGTCCTCGAAGTCGCCTCGATTGAGCGCCAGCTCCGCGCGAACCGCGTCGAACTCGAACGCGAGGAACTGCGTGTGCTCGGCGAAGATCTCGTCAGCGCGTCGCAGGTGAGCATCCGCCTCTGCCGTGCGGCCTTGACGTGAGGCGAGTCGTGCTGCGGTCAAGCGGGCTGAGGTGTCTGCGATCGCCCCCGGCCTGGAGCCCAGCACGGTGCGGAGCAACTGTTCGCAGGCGCTGATCTCGCCGCGGTGGAGCCGGCCGCCGGCTTCGATGGCGGACAACCACGCACGGTAGACGTTGGGTGCGCCGAGCGCCTCAAGCGTCTGCCGAGCACCTTGGAGGACCGTCAGCACCTCGGCGTTCGCCGGGCAGTCGATACAGTTCGTCGTCCAGAGCGTGGCGTGGACGTAGCACCAGAAGTCTCGCTCGCTGAGCGCCAGCTCTTGCGCTCGTCGCCCGTCGGCAACAACGTCCGGACCGGGCGCAGACGAGACCGTGGTCGCACTCATCACTCGAGAGACCAGCGCGTAGGCGAGAGCTTGTGCTGAGTCGGCAGTGCGGGCGACCTTGACCGCGCGCAACGCGGAGTCGTGACCCGAGTCGAGAGCGAGCCAGAACTGTTGGCTGGCGAGCTCGGCAAGGGCCATCGCGTATGCGGGGCTCCTGGGCGAGAGCGCAGCGAGGTCGAGCGCCGTCGTCACTGTCTCCAAGTCGTTGAACTGCCGACCCGTACTCAGTCGCAGGTGCGCTCGGCGGACGAGCAGGGCACTAACCCGCAACGGCTCGGAGGCTGCATCAGTCGATGCCAGCAGGTCCTCGATCGCTTCGAGTTCCGCCTCCCAGGCGCCAACACTCTCGGCGGCTCGCCGGATTCGCTCGAGCAGATTCGAGTGAGTCGTTGAACGGGCGGCGTCGCTGGCTGGGAGCAGGTCGAGCGAACGACGCAGGAGCCGCAACGCTTCGGCGTGACCACCAGCGCGCTCCGCGGCCTCGGCGCCGATCTGGGCCCAGTGATGTGCGTCGACGGACTGTTCAGCGCGCCAGAAGTGGTCGGCAACTTGGATGACCTGCTCGTTCTGGATGACGTCGGACTCGCTGAGGCGCTCGGCGAGCCGCGTACCGATGACGGCGTGAAATCGGCGCCGCTCGCTGGTGAGCAGCTCGCTTTCGAGGACTTCGGCCATCAGGGGATGCGCGAACCAATACATGCCTGAAGTCGGCTCCCAGATGGTGCCGGCGTCGATCGCTTCGTGAATCAGGCGGACGACATCCGGTTCCGCGTAGAAGATCTCACACAGGTGTGCCAACTCCTCCGCCGATTGCGGTCGACCTGCCACCGCGAGCGCTTGCCCAAGGCGGCGGGTGCCGGGCGACAACTGCCGCCACGTGTAGGACAGTGCATCGCGCAGCTCCGAGGGCAGTTCTTCGGGCAGTCTGCGAGCGTCCGGCGAGAGTCTGCGGACCAAAAGCGTCGTCAGGTAGGGGTTCCCGCCTGAGCGGTCGTGAACGTCATCCACTAGCGACTGGAAAGGTGAGTGGTCCAGAAGCTGGCTGATCTGGTCGTAGGTTCCGCTGCGGTCGAGCCGTTCGAGTCGCACGGTTTCGACCG
The DNA here is from genome assembly GCA_963836025.1 of uncultured Actinomycetota bacterium. GTDB lineage: Bacteria > Actinomycetota > Actinomycetes > JBEVHX01 > JBEVHX01 > JBEVHX01. Next base: position 13,894 of record CAWIIE010000009.1, on the reverse strand, counting down.
CCGGGAGTCGTCGCACGTCTGCAAACCATCGCCGCAATCGCTGCACATCGACCACGTCGGTGTCCCGCATGGTCGCGATGACGGTTAGTGGACGATCGACCCGTCCCGCGATGGCGTAGAGCACGACGTCGAGCGTGCTTTCGTCTGCCCAGTGCAGGTCATCCACGACGACCACCAGTGGCTGGCGCGCGCATACCCGACTGATCCAGTCGTCGAACAGCAGCGGCGCTGACAGAGCCGCGGCGTGGTCACTCATCAGATCCGGTGCTGTCAGCTCGTTGGCGCTGGGCCAGCGCCTCAGCGCCGTCACGATCGGAAGCAAGGGAATCGACCGCGAGCTCAACGGCAGGCACGACGCCCAGAGCACTTCGGTTGGCGCATCGAGGCCATGAATGACCTCGTCGACGAGGGCTGTTTTTCCGATGCCAGGCTCACCTGAAACCAAGACGGTGGCCTGCGGGCCAGCGGCAGAGCGGTCGATGACGCCGCGAACCAGATCGATCTCGTCAGTGCGACCGACGGGCACGCGGCGCTCGTCGTTCGGCTGAACCGTCATCGGCTCAAGTGTCCACTGCCCTCACGACCCTGGCACGTCGTTTGCGCGAAGCGATCTGAGGGCTCTCGGACTGGCTCTGAGGGGGTTCCTCCGATGTGGCTGAGGTGTCAACCCGGCGACGGTGGTGTTGCGATCAATCCACAACAAGGAGGCAGTCATGACGCACAACAAGCTCACCACCACCAGCGCCGTCGTCATCGGAGCCACCCTGGCGCTCCTGGCTTCGGCCGCACCCGCCTCGGCTCGACCCGAGCCACAGCCAGGACCGCATGCGCCGCGCGACAGCTCGGTGCGGGTGTTGCCCAGCCTGGTCTCGGCTATCGACGAATACCGCAACTGCCCCGTGCGCCGCGTGGGCGACCAGCTCGTCCGTTGCGACAACCTGATCGGCGGCCACGCTCATCGTGCCCCGGCATGGGTCAAGGTCTACGGGACGGACTGAGTGCGAGGGGAGATGGCGTCCGTTGTCGGACAACCCGACAGCGGACGTCATCCACGTCCACCCAGGCGCGTGGCCAGTTGGGCAAGTTCGACGCGGTTCGCTCGTGCCGGTCTTGCGCAGCATGTTGGAGACGTGGACGCTGACCGTCTTCTCGCTGATGAACAGCGCGCGGGCGATCTCGCCGTACGTCTTGCCTGCCACCACTTCGGCGAGGACCTCTCGCTCTCGCCGGCTCAGCCCCGGGATCTCCTGCGCTGCGCTGGACTCACCCACGACATGCTCGGACAGACGTATGCGCCCGCTGCGTGCCAGCGCTGAGATGTCTTCGAGCAGCGGCATCATCTGGAGGTTCAGCGCCAGCCGATGCGCTCGGCGCAACGCCTCGACGGCATGCTCGCGCCCCTCCTGGGCTCGCAGCCCCGCCTCCGCCGCCCGCCAGGCCGCATACGCCTCGTCCCATGGCATCTGCGCGGCGGCGCACAGCTCGGCCGCCCGCCGCCACGTTGCCGCAGCACCGGAGTCGGCGAGCCCTCGAAGCGCCTCCGCGTCGTAGATCGCGTTGTATGCCTGGACAGCCGTGGCATAGGTGGGACCAGGGATGAAGTCCTCGACCGTCGAAGGAAACCGCTCTCGTAGCGCGCGAAGGGCTGCCGTGTGCTCGACCGGATCCAGATCGCGGTCCCGGGCGGCTTGTGCCTGGTCCGCCAGCGCCCTGGCCACGCGCGGCACGAGGGATTCGACCCGGTCAGGAACTGTCCCGTCACGGTCCAACGCCTCCATCGCACCCGCGATCGCCCCTGCGTAGTCGCCGTGCGCGAGCGCAACTTCCGTCTCGACGGCGGCGAAGCTCATGCCGAGAAACCCGGACCGCTCCGCAAAGATCTCCTCGGCTCGCAGCAGGTGCGCCTCGGCCTCACGCTGCCGCCCCTGGCGGCAGGCCAGTGTCGCAGCGAGCAGCCGCGCGGATGCGTCGGCCATCGGGGCGGGCGCGGAGCCGAGCGCGACGCGAAGCAGCTCCTCAGCCTCCGTCCAATCGCCGCGAGCGAAGAGCCCGTCGGCGAGCCGAACGGACGCCATCGAGACGTACGCATGCGGCGCACCTGCGCTCGATCAGGGTTTGGAGACCGGTTCGATGAATCTCGATCACGGTGTCCGCCCACGGAACGCCAGTCAGGTTGGCTAGCCACACGGTGGCCGTCAGGTATGCCTCGTCGTCGCCGGCGTCGAGTGCTGCGGCCTGCGCCTCCTGGGCGTCCGCAAGCACGCGTGCATGCAGCTGCGTCGAGTTGCTCTGCTGTCGCACGTTCGACGTCAGGGCGAACGAGAGCGCCCGTCGGTCACCGCTGGCGAGGGCGCTTTCCATAGGCCTGTCGTGCGATGTCCTCGCCGCGTTCGTCGCCGTTGCCAGAAGTAGCAGCGCTCGAGCTCAGTGAGCGCGATGGCGTGAGCGGCACTGTTCGGGTGTCGTGCTGAGAGCCGGACGGCTTCCCGCGCATCGGTGTCGTCGGCGAAGTGCTGACCCGTCAGCTGGCGCAGCTGTGATCGTCGGACGAGAAGCTCTGAGACGACAATCGGCTCACGGTCGGGGTCGATGCGCGCGAGCAGCTCGTCGACCGCTGCCAGCTCCCCTCGTTGGTCGCCGGTTCGGTGGCCCGCTCGAAGAATGCGGTCGAGCAGAGCGCGCTCGGCCTCGGTGTCGCCCTGATCGCGGAGGAGGTCCAGCGCCCTGCGCAGGAGGCGCATCGCCTCGCTGTGACCTCCAGAGCGCTCGGCGGCACCGGCTCCGTTCAGCGCCCACTCGTATGCAGCGGCGGTGTCGCCCGAACGGAAATGGTGGTCTGCGATCCCGATCACGTGCGCGGGATCCAGCTCGTCGGACGAGGCATCGTGGCCGTCGGTCAACAGCTGGGCCCAGCAAGCGTGCAGCAAGCGCCGCCGGTCGGGTGGAAGTCCCGCCTCGAGAACCTCGGTCATCAGCGGATGCGCGAACCAGAAAGTCGCGGCGGGTCTGGCGAGGAGGACGCCGGCCTGAGCCGCCTCCTGAAGCAACGCCGTGACGTCACCCTCAATCCCCGCCTGTTGCGCCACGAGAGACAGCGACTCGGCAGTCTCTGGGCGACCGGAGACCGCGAGCGCGCGGGTCAGCTCGCGGGCACCCGACGACATGCCGTGCCACGAGTGCGCCAGGGCGTCGCTCAGCTCACCCGGCAGGTCGGCGGGCAGTGCGGTTGCATTGGGAGCCAGCCCACGGACGAGCAGGCTCGTGAGGTATGCGTTGCCGCGCGAGCGCGCATACACGTCATCGACGAGCGCTTCGTGCGGTGGCTCGCCGAGCAGCGCGGCAATCTGCTCCCGCGTGCTGACCCGGTCCAGGCGCGCCAGCGCCAGCTCGACGACGCCAGGAAGCCGCCGAACATCGGCCAGCCAGCGGCGCAGTCGATGTCCCTGCGGGGCGTCCTCGGATCGGATCGTGCCGATGACCGCCAGCCGACGGCGCTGCGGTCCAGCGAGCACGTACATGAGCACGTCGAGCGTGCTCTGATCCGCCCAGTGCAGGTCGTCGAGGACCAAGACCACGGGTCGCTCGGCACTCAGGCCGTCGAGCCACTCGTCAAATGCGGTGGGCGCGTCCGCCTGACCACCGACACCCGGTCGGCTCAGATCCGGCATTGGAACGCCCGCGTCGGATGCCCAACGACGCAGCGCGGCGGTGAGCGGAAGCAGCGGCACCGCCAAGGACGTCAGCGGCAGGCAGGACGCCCAGACCACGTCGGCGGTCGGACGCACCCGGTCGCAGGCCTCGTGAACGAGCACGGTCTTGCCGACGCCCGCTTCTCCGGAGACGAGCACCGCGCCCGCCTGTCCGGCGCCCGCCTGGTCGATGACGGCACGCAACGCTTGGAGCTCGCCGGCACGCCCGACCGGCGCCCAACCCCTGGCCGCTGACGGATCTGCCATCGCATGCAGTCTCCCCGACCGGAACCCGACCGGGTTGGCATCGAGCGAATCGGTTAGCACTCAATGACTAAGAGTGCTAACCACGTGATCAGCGGTGAGGCGCAGCAGGTCGCAGTGGCGTCCTGAGGCAGCTGAGGCGCCGCCGCGCTCGCGACACGCAAGGCGGGTCCACTCCCGTTCTCAGGGGTGGACCCGCCTTTCGCGTCTGCGTGTGGGATCGTCCATCCGGCGACTCACCATTCGGACGGCGGATGTCAACCTGACTCCACCCCTCGTGCATTGAAGTCATGTGAGTGGTCAGGGGGGAACCGAAGTGATGGCCCAGGGGGAGCCGGACGACGTCGTCGCGGAGACGACCGTCGTCCGGTTGGCCGTCGTCGAGTCCTACGACTCCTTCTTCCGACGGGAGTACCCACGACTCGTGACGCTTGCGCGCACCCTGAGCGGTTCGCGGGAGCACGCGGAGGACATCGCCCAGGACGCGATGGTCGTGGCGTACAAGCGTTGGGATGAGATCGCGCGGATGGAGCACCCGGCGGCCTATGTACGCCGGACCTGCGTCAATGCCGCGCTCTCGTCGTCACGACGGCGGTTGGCCGAGGGGAGGGCGTTGCTGCGGATAGCGGCACGACGTGACCCTTTGCCCGAGATGGCCGAGGCAGACGAACGGTTCTGGGCCGAGGTCCGGCGGCTGCCGGGCAAGCAGGCGCAGGCCGTTGCCCTGCACTACGGCTGCGACTACGCGCTTGCGGACGTCGCCGCCGTGCTGGGCACGTCGGAGGGAACCGTGAAAACCCACCTGCACCGCGCGCGAATCACGCTCGCTGCTCGCTTCGGCGACACAGCGGGTGCCGAGGACCAGCGCGAGGAGGTGACACCGTGGACGTAGTCGACCGGGCAAGGAGCGCGGCCGCTGCGGCGCGACTCACCTCCCAGAGAGAGGTGGACGTCATGACCGCATTGCTCGAGACCAAACAAAAGGCTGCCGCCCAGCGGCGCAACGGCCGGTGGTGGATCGCGGGAGCAGCCGCCGCCGCAGCCGCTGTCGTCGTCGCCGGGGTGGTGCTGGCGACCAACATCGACGACCGCGCGTCGCAGCAGCCGAGTGCGCCCGCACCCAGCGCACCCGCAACAGCATCGGCGACGTACGGGCAAAGCTTGGACATACCGTCGCCGCGCCGCTGCCGCCGGACTGGACCTTGGCGACTGACGAGGAGACCGTGGGCTTCTGGTCTCCCGGCGGGACGCAGCCAGACACCCAGCCGTCCACCATCTGGCTGGTCGAGCCGACCTACGTCTACGACCCGGTCACGACGTCGGCGATCACGACCCCACCCGACTACCTCGGTTGGGTGCGTTCCCATCCATGGCTGCAGGTCGTCAGCGAGACCACAGTGACAGTTGATGGTCGCCCGGCCACGTCAACTCGAGCTCGCGGTGGTCGGTGGGCCGCCAGCCAGCGCTGGCGGCTTCCGGCTGCACTACTACTCGCTGCGATGGGCGAAACCGCGACGTATGTGCCGGGCGAACGGATGACGCTCACCGTCGTCGACCTCGGCGGCCGTCCACTCGTCATCGAGGGTTTCCGCATCACCGCGGACTCCGAGTTCCGCCCGGCTTACGACCAGGTGGTCGAAGGGCTCCGGGTTCTCGGCTGACTCCCCTCGGTCGCCACTGCCGATTCGGACGGCTAACCGGCCGAGGCCCTGAAGCGAGTCAAGAGGCGTTCCGGTTGGCGCGTGCCGGTTTCTGAGGGGTCCGGCGCCGGGTCTGAGGGGTCCGACCCAATGTGCAGCCGGCGCCAGCGGACCGAACGTGAAGGCAACAACCCAAGCCTTGGAGGCTCGCATGGCACAACGCACAACATCGATCACCCAGGCGGCAGCACTCGCCGTCGCACTGGTGACGATCGCGACCATCCCCGGTCAGCTGTCCGCCGCAGCGGTGGCAGCACCTACCTCGTCGCCGGTCACGGCGGCCGCCGACCCGGCTGTGATCAGCGACTGGAACACCATCGCAGTCCGCACGATCGCCACCGAGAACGCGACACCGGTCCCCGCGTCACCGCTGTACTTCGGTTTCGTCCACCTCGCGATGTACAACGCCGTGGTCGCGATCGAGGGCGAGTACGAGTCCTACAGCGACCTGGGCCGCACGTATCCGTCGGCGGTCCGGTCGAGGGCGTCGTCGGAGGTCGCCGCGGCGGCGGCTGCATACCGAACGCTCAAGCACTATTTCCCGGCGTCGGCCGACAACCTGCGCGCCGACTACCAGGCATACCTGGCAGAGCAGCCGAAGGGTGCGGGCACGGCCCTCGGCAAGGTCGTCGGGGACGCAGCGGCTCGCGACCTCATCCGCGACCGGCGCAACGACGGGCGCGGGGCGGCGGTCAGCTTCGCCCAGCCAGCAGCGCCGGGTGTGTGGCGGCCGACCCCGCCGGCCCTGGCGCCGATGGCGGTGCCGTGGCTGGGCTTCGTCCGGCCGCTGCTGCTCGACTCGCCGACGCAGATCCCGCTTCCCGGTCCGGACCCACTCACCAGTGCGGCGTATGCGGCCGACGTCGCGGAGGTGCAGGCATACGGATCAGCAGAACCATCGGCCCGGACACCGGGACAGACCGCGACCGCGCTGTTCTACAACGCCAACCCCGTCGCGCAGTACCAGTCGGCGATGCGCGACGCGGTCAGCGACCGTGGCCTGGACATCGTCGACAGCGCACGCACGTTCGCCATCCTCAGCAGCTCGATGGCCGACGCATTGATCGTGGCCTGGCGCTCGAAGTTCGACGAGGGGTACTGGCGGCCGATCACGGCGATCCACGAGGCGGGCAATGACGGCAACCCGGCGACGACAGCGGATCCGACATGGGCGCCGCTGCGCGCAACACCGCCGTACCCCGACTACCCGAGCGGGCACGCGTCCGTCACCGGAGCGACCACTGGCACGATCGAGGCGCTATTCGGCACAGACGACCTCGACCTGTCCGTGCCGAGCCTGGCCGCTGGCGTCGCAGCTCGTACGTACGACACGACCGCGTCGCTGGACGAGGACGCACTCAACGCCCGGATCTGGCTGGGCTATCACTTCCGCCGCGCGATGGTCGATGCGAACGCTCTCGGCAAGGCGGTCGCAGCCGTCGCCGTTGGTGGGCACTTCCAGCCGGTCCAGAACTGATCAACACCCGAGGACGAGTTGTCATACGTTCCGCGTCACCCGTGGCGCGGAACGCATGACAACGGGGAGGGGTTCAGACTTTCGGAACCTTCGGGAGCTTGACGCCCTTCGGGAGCGGTCCCTTGGGCATCGGGATCGGCTGGTTCATCGCGTTGATCGCGCGCATCCGGTTGTTCAGGTCGGTGACGTCGCCCGGCTTCAGCGGTCGAGGCAGCTTCATGATGTGCCGGGACAGCTTGCGCAGCGGGACCTGTCCAGGATCGTTGCCAACGACCACCTCGTGCAGCGGCGCGTCGCCGATGACCCGTTGGGTCTTGCGCTTCTCGGCGGCCATCAGGTGCCCGATGCGGCTCGGGGCGCCCTCACCGACGAGCACGACCCCGCAGCGGCCGACGACCCGGAACACCAGGTCCTGGTTGCGGTTGAACGCGACCGGCTCCTTGGTGACGATCCAGCCTCGCCGCAGCGTGCCGAGCACGGCCAGCGATGCGCCCGGCTGCTCTGAGACCTGAGCGAGCGCCGCCTTCTCCGCCCGGCGGCCGAACACGAACGATGTCGCGAGGAAGCCGAACGCAACCCCGATGATCCCGAACGTGACCGGGTTGTCGAAGAACAGCCCGATGCCGATGAATGCGGCCAGCACGACCAGGAACGTGCCGAGCAGGATCAGCCAGATCAGCGGCTGGCTCTTCTTGGTGATCCGGTATGCCTGCCGGATCTGGGAAAGCCGCCCGGGCGGTGCGTTCGGGTCCTTCTTCTTGCGGGCCATGGGTCACGAGGGTACGTGCCTGCGGGGGAGTTGATCCCCCGCAGGCACGTCGGTCCCGCTCGGTGAACTCAGATGACGCCGTTGGTGCTCATCCAGTCCATGACGTAGATGCCGACGTCGGCAACCAGCGCCAACGCACCGACGGCCACCGCCGCCCGGCAGGTGCCGCTGGCTCGGCGCCCAGCCCAGCCGAGGAGCATCCCACCCACGGCCAGCACCGGCGTCACCCCGGCCCAGAAGGCCAGCACCGTCACCAGACCGAGGATCGACAGGGTGAGGGCGAGTGCCGGGGCCGCGTCCTTGCGCAGGCCGCGCGGCACCAGCCAGCCGAACACGACGGCGGCGGCGACTGCGATGAAGCCGCAGACGACGAGGAACACCCGAGCCTGCGAGTCCTCGGTCGAGCTGCCGTCTCCCCAGATGCCGAAGGCCACGAGGACCGCTGAGCCGAGAATCGTCACGATCGCGGCGGTCGGCAGAGCGGCTCGCACCTGCTCGCGGGCGGTCGGGAGGGTGTCGTTGCGGGTGATGGTCATGTCAGTGCCTTTCGGTCGAGAGCGGAACCCCCCGGCTCCGCGGTTAAGCACGAGCATCTGCTCCGTCGAGGGCTGATGTCGTCGCCGTGCAGGGCGACCTCCTCACCGCCTGGAGTGACGCCTCCCGTCATCCCTACGGATGACGTGACCGGTGGCGGAACGCATCTACCGTGGCTGCGTGCTCCTCGACCGGCTTCGGCGCCATGGCGATGTTGTCCTCGCCGTCGTCCTGGCCGTCGCTCTGGAGCTCGAGCTGCTGGCGAGCGGCGTCCTGGCCGACACTCCGATCGCCGCTCCGTTGGCGCTCGTAGGCACACTGCCAATGGCCTACCGCCGCCGGCTCCCCCTGGCGTCCTTCGTTGTGCTCTGGGCCGGCATGGTCGCCCTGTATGCCCTGGTGCCTGGCCTGGGTGACGAGTCGCTGACCTTCCTCGTCGTCTTCTTCGTCTCCCTGTACTCGGTTGGCGCGCACGCATCGGGACGCGAGGCATGGGCAGCCGGCGCCCTGGTCGCGGTCGGCATCGGGCTGTTCGTGGCGAACGACGGCGACGCCTTCGCGGCCGGCGATGTCATCTTCGGGACAGTGATCGTCGGTGGCCCGTGGGCTGCCGGGCTCGCGATGCGGCTTCGGCGGGCGAAGGAGCGGCGGCTGCATGCCCGCACCGTCGAGCTGGAGCGCGACCAAGAAGAGTTCGCGCGCCAGGCCGTAGCGGACGAACGCGCCCGGATCGCCCGCGAGCTGCACGACCTCGTTTCGCACGCGATCTCGGTCACGATCCTGCAGGCGCGTGGCGGTCGGCACATGATCGGCGTGGACGATGAGGCCGCTCGGGCGGCGTTCGGGGCGATCGACCGCACCAACCAGCAGGCCCTCGGCGACATGCGACGGTTGCTGTCCCTGCTCCGCGAGAGCGATGAGGAGCTCGGCCTCGCCCCGCAGCCGTCGTTGCGTGGGCTGGACGCGCTGGTTGCGGAGGCACGCTCGTCGGGCCAGCTGGTCGAGGTGTCCATCAGCGGTGATCCGCGGGACCTTCCGCCCGGTGTTGATCTCAGCGCATACCGGATCGTGCAGGAGGCGCTCACCAACGTCCGCAAGCACACGGATCAGGCTCGGGTCTGGGTGACCGTGCGCTATGGCGCTGACGACGTCGACGTCGCGGTGCGCGATGACGGTGACGCCCACCAGGCCGAACTCGACGGGGTTGTCGGGCATGGTCTGGTCGGTATTCGCGAGCGGGTCGCCGTCGCGGCTGGCGAGGTTTCGATCGGGCCCTGCCCCGAGGGTGGTTTCATGGTGCGGGCCCGGCTGCCGTATGCGGTGAGCACGTGATCCGGGTTGGGATCGCGGATGACCAGGCGCTCGTGCGGGCGGGCTTCCGGATGATCCTCCTGAGCGACCCCGGCATCGACGTCGTTGGCGAGGCCGCAGACGGAGCGGAAGCGGTGCACCTGGCCGCCACTGCTGCTCCCGACGTGATGCTGATGGACGTCCGGATGCCCGGGATGGACGGCATCGAGGCCACTCGGCAGATCCTCGGGTCCGGTGCGTCGACGAGGGTGCTGATCCTGACGACGTTCGACCTCGACGAGGTCGTCTACGCCGCGTTGCGGGCCGGTGCGAGCGGCTTCCTGCTCAAGGACGCACCGGAGGACCGCCTCATCACCGCGATCGAGGTGGTCGCCGATGGCGGCTCGCTGTTCGCGCCGTCGGTCACCCGACGGCTCATCGAGGAGTTCTCCAGACGCGCGCAGCCTCAACCGGTCGCTCGGCTGCGCGCACTGACGGCACGTGAGTCGGAGGTGCTCACCCTCGTCGCGCGCGGGCTGACCAACACCGAGATCGCGGGGGAGCTGTTCGTCACCGAGAACACGGTCAAGACTCATGTCGCCCGCATCCTGGCCAAGCTCGGACTGCGCGATCGGGTGCAGGCCGTTGTCCTCGCATACGAAAGCGGCATCGTCCGCCCGGCCGAGCCGCGTGGCTCGATGAGGCCGCCAAACTAGGGTGACCGGCATGCCGTCAGCGGGCCCGGAGAGCGGCAAGGAGCTAGGGGAGCGGGTCCCGGACGAACTCCACGAGGGGTTCGACGACGCCACCACGATCACGCCGCACGACGACGCCCAGGAGGGCGAGCGCGCGCCCCGCGAGCAACGCGTCACCTGGGCTGAGCTGTTCTTCGACCTCACGTTCGTCTTCGCGATCACGCAGGTGACCGCCCTGCTCGCCAGCGACACCAGCACCGGCGGGCTGATCCGAGCCTTCGCTGTGCTCACGCCGTTCTGGTGGACCTGGATCGGCACCGTGTACCTGGCGAATGTCGCCTACGACGACGACGTGGCGCCGCGCTTCGCGCTGTTCGGCTGTGGGCTGCTCGCGTTCGTGATGTCGCTCGCGGTACCGCAGGCGTTCGGCGACCGGGCGCTCGCGTTCGCCGGGGCATACCTGGTGTTGCGCTGGTTGCTGGCCGTGCTGTCGAGGGTTCGGTTCGGCGGTTGGAACGCCAACCCGTACACGTTCTCGGCGCTGGTGACCACGCCGCTGTTCTTCGCAACCGCGTTCCTGGACACGGACGCCCAGACGTACGCCTGGGCCGCGCTCATGCTGCTGGAGCTGTCGACCCCGCTGCTGTTCCGCAGGCAGGTCGAGGCGCTGGAGTTCGAGGCAACGCACCTGCCCGAGCGCTTCGGTCTGTTCCTCATCATCGCGCTCGGCGAAAGCATCGTGGCCGTCGGCACGACCGCGAGCGCCGAGGAGCTGTCCGACGGCGCGTTCCTCGCCGCCGCCGTCGCCTTCTGTCTCACCGTCGGGCTGTGGTGGATCTACTTCCACTTCGCGAACTCGGCCGTCGCGTATGCCCTCAAGGTGGCCAAGGACCAACCGAGCCTGGTGATCTACGTGCTGTCGTACGGCCACTACCTGCTGGTCGGGTCGATCATCGCGATCGCCGTGGGCCAGAAGGATGCCGTCAAGCATCCGCTCGAGCTGATGGGGCGAACCGAGGGCTGGCTGCTCTGCGGGGGAGCGGCGCTGTTCTGCGCGACGTTCGTCTACCAGCGTCGGGTGATGTTCGGCACCTGGTCGCCGACCCGGCCGTGGGCCGCGCTGGCGTGCCTGCTCGTCGGGCTCACGACGTATTGGCTTGGCGGCCTCGGCGTCCTGACGCTGCTGGTGGCGGTCTTTGTGGGTCTGGCCGTCGTCGAGCAGCTGGTCGTCGCCCGCGCCTCACCGGACGAGGCGCTCGACGCCGAGACCTAACGCGCGACGACGACGTCGATCGACTCGCCTGCGCGGATCACGCCGATGCGTTCGACCCAGGCCGTGATGCCGCGCAGATGGATCGCCGCCTTCGGGAACGCCTCCGGTCGCGTCCCGTGCGCCTTGGCGACCATCGCGCCGGCGACCGTGCAGGGGGCGTTCTCCGCCGTTGACGGTCAGCACGGCGCCGCCCTCGAACACCAGCCTGGTCATCGGCGCGGTCGCGGTGAGATCGGGCAGGCCTGCGGTGTAGATGTTGTCGCCGATCAGGCCCGGCTCGATGTCGGGCACTCCGAGGTTCGCGGCCACCCGGCGCATCTCGTCTTCGTCGACCAGCGACACCTGCCGGTAGTTGCGCACCTCGGTGCCGCGCTCATACAGGTAACGCAACCGGGAGTCGGCCAGTGCCGTGATGCCGGCGTGCCGGTCGCCGACCGGGCCGCCCCAGTCGAGCGTCAGCGCGTCGACCGGCTGTGGAGTCTCGGCGCCGGCCGGCCAAACGTGCAGCGCGCGGACGACCGGCTTGTCGCGTTGTTCACGCAGGGGCGCCGACTGCCGCGTCGAGCGCCTCGCGGGCCTGCCGGTACAGCCGGCCGGCGCGGTAGGACGAGCGCACCAGCGGACCGCTCAGCACCCCGGCGAAGCCGATCGCCACCGCCTCGTCGGCGAGCTCCTCGAACTCGACTCGGCTCGACCCAGCGCTCGATCGGGTGGTGCCGCAGCGACGGCCGCAGGTACTGCGTGATCGTCACCAGGTGCGTGCCCGCGGCGTGCAGGTCGCGCAGCGCCTGGTGCACCTCGGCGCGGGTCTCGCCCAGGCCGAGGATCAGGTTCGACTTGGTGACCAGCCCGGCGTCGCGGCCCTGGGTGATGACGTCCAGCGAGCGCGCGTAGTCGAAGGCGGGCCGGATCCGCTTGAAGATCCGCGGCACGGTCTCGACGTTGTGCGCGAACACCTCGGGGCGCGGCGTCGAAGACCTGCTGCAGCAGCTCGGGCTTGCCGGAGAAGTCTGGGACCAGGATCTCGACGCCGGTGCCGGGGTTCAGCTCGTGGATCTGCCGGATCGTCTCGGCATACAGCCAGGCGCCCTCGTCCTCGAGGTCATCACGGGCGACGCCGGTGACGGTCGCATACCGAAGGCCCATCGTGCGCACCGACTCGGCGACGCGTCGCGGCTCGTCACGGTCGAGCGGGGCCGGCTTGCCGGTGTCGATCTGGCAGAAGTCGCAGCGCCGGGTGCACTGCTCGCCGCCGATGAGGAACGTCGCCTCGCGGTCCTCCCAGCACTCGAAGATGTTGGGGCAGCCGGCCTCCTCGCACACGGTGTGCAGGCCCTCGCGTCGCACGAGGTCCTTCATCGCGGTGTACTCCGGGCCGGTGCGCAGCCGGGTCTTGATCCAGGCCGGCTTGCGTTCGATCGGCGTCTGCGCGTTGCGCACCTCGAGGCGCAGCAGCTTGCGGCCCTCCGGCGCGATCGTCACGTCGACCAGCCTAAGCGCTCGCGGCGACCGGCATCGTTGCTCGTCGCTGCCTGGGTTGCGCTCTCAGCGATTGCTGCAGGTATGCCTCCACCAGCGGCAGCGCGTCGTGCACGGTCACCGGGCGGCCGAGCTCGGCGGACAGCGAGGTCACGCTGGCGTCGGTGATGCCGCACGGCACGATCCGGTCGAACCACGACAGGTCGCAGTCGCAGTTCAGGGCGAAGCCGTGCATCGTGACGCCGTGGGAGACGCGGATACCGATCGCGGCCACCTTGCGGTCCCGGCCGCGCTCGTCGCTTGCGACCCAGACTCCGCTGCGGCCCTCGATCCGCGTCGTCGGCAGGCCAAGGTCGGCGCATACGCGAGATCAGGACATCCTCGATCCGGCGCACGTGCGCGACCACGTCGACCGGGTCCGGCAGGCGCACGATCGGATAGCCGACGAGCTGGCCGGGGCCGTGCCAGGTGATCTTGCCGCCGCGGTCGACGTCGACCACCGGCGTGCCGTCGGTCGGGCGCTCGAAGGTATGCGTGCGCTTGCCGGCGGTGTAGACCGGCGGGTGCTCGAGCAGCAGCACCGTGTCCGGCTGCTCGCCGGCGAGCACGGCCGCATGCGTCGTGCGCTGCAGCTCCCACGCCTGCTCGTACGGGACCGCGTCCGGGCCGAAGCCCGCGTGGACCATCTGCAGCGCGCTCACGTCGTCCAGCCTAGGGGCGCGGG
>CAWIIE010000008.1:0-94662 GCA_963836025.1 uncultured Actinomycetota bacterium | reverse complement strand
AATCCCCGAAGTGTCACCCAAGATCATCGAGCAAGTGTCCACTCGCGGGCGCCACAATGCCCAATTGCATGGCAAATCGGGCAGGTTCTGGCGGCGAGTGGACAGTTGCTCGGTGGACCGGGCTCAACCGATTGCGCCGGGAGCGAGCCGGGTCTCGACGACGGTGCCGTCTGCTTGTCGTTCGACCCGGTATGCGGCCGGTCCGTCGGCCGGGTTCAGGTCGTCGTCGGCGACGACGGCCACCGGGTCCGTCCCCTCGTACAGGATGCCGATGCCGTTGTCGGTCGCATACGACGTGGGCAACGTGCCGTCGGCGACCAAGGTATGCAGCAGCGGGCGCCGCTGCTCCTCGGTGTCGTAGTGCACGCCGTTGCCGTACGGCAGCAACGCGAGGCCGTTGGTGACCGGGCGCAGCTTCGGGCCGTACGAATCGGTCGTGCCGCCGACGTGCCAGCACAACGAACCCGCGCTCACGCCGCCGAGGACGACCCCGCGCTCCCACGCATCGCGCATGAGCTCGTCGACGCCGTGCACGCGCCAGACCGCGAGCAGGTTCGCGACCGACCCGCCCTCGACCCAGATTGCGTCGGCGGCGCCGATGGCTTCCTCGGGCTCGACGTTCGGCTGCATGAACAGCTCGAGGTGCGTCACGTCGACGGACAGGCCACGGAACGCGGTGAGCTCGCGCAACAGGACCACGGGGTCGTCGCCGGTCGCGGTGGCGAGCAGCAGGAGCCGCGGCCGGTCCTTGCCGGTGAGCCGCAGCAGCTCGAGCACGGTGCGGCCGGGTTCGACCACGTTCCACCGGGCCGTGCGTCGGAAGCCGCCCGACGTCGCCATGATCCTGCGGGTCGTCATGGCAGGCGAGTCTGCCCCGGACGATGTCCGCGGGCGCCGATCACCCCGAGCCTGTGGATAACGAAAGCGGGCGATCATGGAACTCGCGCATGATGCCGCCCCATGGGGATCGAAGGACGGGGACGAGGCGGCACCAGCGAGGGCGGGCCGGCCGGCGTGCGGCTCGACGACTACGTGCTGCAGCGAAGGCTGCCGAGCAGTGCCCGGGACGGTGCGGACGTCTGGCTGGCCCGCGAGCGCGCGGGCATCAACGAGGTGCTCGTGCACGTCATCGCGCTCCCGAGCGGGACGCAGGCCCGCGACGAGCTCGTCGCGACCGCGCGAGCGTGTGTGCAGGCGGTCGGGCCGCAGCTCGCGCACGGCCGCGAGGTGATCGTCGGCGAGCACGCGCTGGCGATGGTCTGGAGCGTGCCGTCCGGCCGACCGTGGGCCGACGCTGCCGGGTCGCCGCTTGAGCTCGAGCGCGGCCGCGGGCTGGCCGAGCGACTTGGCTGGCAGCTGGCCGAGCCGTCAGCCGGCGGCGCATGGGTCACGGACAGCGGTCGGGTGCTGGTCGTGCCCGCCCCACGACGAATCACCGAGGCGGCGCCCGCCGATCCTGACGCAGCGACACCTGACCCAACGCCCAGCTCGCCTCGCCGGGTGATGCGAGCACGGCGCCAGCCCCGCCGGTCCGTTCTCCGGGCCAAGGCGCTGCACCGGGTCGCGCTGCCTGCGGCCGTCCTGGTGGTGGCGGTGTGCACTGGGGCTGGTGTCGGTCCAGCTGTGGAGAGACACGCCGGCTCCTGCGGCGCAGGTCGTCGACGAGCAGCAGTCGCCCGGGCCGGTTGCGGCGACCGATCGACGTGACCCGGAACCGGACTGGAAGGCGGTGCTCGAGCGGCTGGACGCCTCCCGGACAGCGGCGTATGCAGCCGCCGATCCGTCCGCGGTGCCGTCCTTCGCGGTCCCCGGGTCGCCAGCCGCCGAGCAAGACCGGGCGGTGCTCGGTGATCTCGCCGCCCATGGCCTGCGGGCGGACGGCTTCACGCCGGTGCTCGAGCAGGTTGAGGTGCTGACGACGGACTCCGGTCGGGCTGTCCTCGCGGTCACCGACTCGGTGCCCGCATACCGCTGGCTCGACGGCCAGGGCTCGGTCGTGCGCGAGATGCCGAGCCGGAGCAGCGCAGCTTGGCGGCTCGAGCTGCGCGAGGTCGACGAGAGCTGGCGGATCTGGGCGGTGAGCGCAGCGGCGTGAGAATGGTCAGCCCTCGTCCGGCCCCACCCTCAGCCAGGCGGCGGCGTCGGTCGGCAAGCGGCCCCGCACAAGCTCGGCGCTGGCCAAGAGCACGGTGGCGCCGGCCGGAAGGTCGACGGGCTCGTCGGACAGGTTGACCACGCAGACGAAGTCCGGCCCGCGGGCGAAGGCCAGCACGTCGGCCGCGGCCGGCAGCCAGGTCATGGGCCCGTCGCCGAGCCCAGGGAGGTCGCGCGCGCATACGCAGGGCCGAACGGTAGAGCGAGAGCATCGAACCGGCGTCGGCGGTCTCGGCGTCCGCGGTCAGCGGCGCCCAGTCGGGTGGCTGCGGAAGCCAAGGCTCGGCGGCGGCGCCATCGGGGCTGAAGCCGTACGGGGGTGAGTCACCCGACCAGGGCAGCGGCACTCGGCAGCCGTCGCGACCGGGATCCCGCCCGCCAGACCGGAAGTACATCGGGTCCTGCAAGCGGTCGATCGGCAGGTCCTCCACCTCCGGCAGGCCGAGCTCCTCGCCCTGGTACAGGTAGAACGAGCCCGGCAACGCCATCGCCAGCATCGCGGCGGCGCGCGCACGCCGGCGGCCGAGGTCCAGGTCGGTCGGGACTCCGGCCCTTCGGGTGGCGAATGCGAACGAGGTGTCGGCGCGGCCGTAGCGAGTCACCGGTCGGGTGACGTCATGGTTCGACAGCACCCAGGTCGCCGGCGCGCCGACCGTCAC
Source organism: uncultured Actinomycetota bacterium (assembly GCA_963836025.1). Lineage (GTDB taxonomy): Bacteria > Actinomycetota > Actinomycetes > JBEVHX01 > JBEVHX01 > JBEVHX01. The sequence continues at coordinate 91,849 of CAWIIE010000008.1, read as the reverse complement.
ATGCGCGGCGAGGGTCGTGTCGATCGATGTGCGCAGCTGCGTTGCATCCCACGGACAGGCGAGGAAGTCGAAGTTGAACGCCGTATGCATCTCGTCGCCGCGCAGGTACATCGCGAAGCGATCCGCGTCGGGCAGCCAGATCTCGCCGATCAGCACTCGCTCACCGTCGTAGGAGTCGGCGATCCGCCGCCAGTCGCGATAGATGTCGTGCAGCTCGTCCCGATCGGTATGCGGGTGTTGCCCCGGATCAGGGTGGTCGGGGACCTCCGGCAGCAACGGGTCCTTGACGAGCAGAGCTGCGGAGTCGATGCGGAAGCCGGCGACACCACGGTCGAACCAGAAGCGCAGCACGTCCTCGTGCTCGGCGCGTACGTCGGGGTGGTTCCAGTTGAGGTCCGGCTGCTCGGGGGCGAACAGATGGAGGTACCACTCGCCGGGCGAGCCGTCCTCGTTTGTCGTGCGCGTCCACGTTGGGCCTGCGAACGGAGAGACCCAGCTCGTCGGCATCTCGTCGCCGTTCGGACCGCGCCCCGGGTGGAACCAGAACCGGGCTCGTTCGGGTGACCCGGGCGGTGTCGCCAGCGCAGCCCGGAACCACGGGTGCTGGTCGGACACATGGTTCGGGACGATGTCGACGATGGTGCGGATGCCCAGCCGCAGCGCTTCGGCGATGAGCTCCTCGGCGCCTTCGAGCGACCCGAAGACCGGCTCGATCGCCCGGTAGTCGGCGACGTCGTAGCCGCCGTCGGCCATCGGGGAGACGTACCACGGGTTGAACCAGATGGCGTCGACGCCGAGGTCCCGGAGGTATGGCAGCCGAGCCCGCACCCCGGCGAGGTCGCCGGTGCCGTCACCGTTCGCGTCGGAGAAGCTGCGGACGTACACCTGGTAGATGACGGCGGACCGCCACCAGGGCCCAGCGATGTGGACGTTGGCCGCCGATGTGGCGTCCACATCGGCGGCCAGCGTCCACATTCGCGAATCGGCCACTGCTCAGTCGTCGCGGTCGGCGAGCGCAGCGCGGACCGCGGACTCGATGTCGGGGTGCTCGAAGGCGAAGCCGTCCGTCTCGAGCACCGTCGGCAGCACCCGCTTGCTCTCGAGGACTTCGGTGGCCATCTCCCCGAGCACGATGCGCAAGCCGAATGCCGGGCCTGGGAGGATCGCCGGCCGGTGCAGCACGCGGCCCATCGTCGACGCGACCTCCGACTGTCGCACGGGATACGGCGTCGTCAGGTTGACCGGTCCCTCGAGCTCCGAGTCGATGAGGTGGCGCAGCGCGCGTACCTCGTCGGTGAGGGAGATGAAGCTCCAGAACTGTCGCCCATTTCCGAGCTTGCCCCCCAGCCCGAGCCGGAACAGCGGGAACATTCGGCCCCAGGCGCCGCCCTTCGCCGCGACGACGAGCCCGCTTCGCGAGTGCACGACGCGGATGCCAGCCGCTCGCGCCGGCTCTGCCGCGGACTCCCAGTCGCGGACGACCTCGGCCATGAACCCCGTGCCCGGCGGGTCGGACTCGTCGACCGCGCGGTCACCGGTGTCGCCGTAGTACCCCATGGCCGAGCCGGCCACGAAGACCCGAGACCGCGGGTCGAGCGCCGCCGCCGCCTCGGCGAGGGATCGGGTCCCGAAGACCCGGCTGTCCCGGATCTCCCGTCGGTAGGCGTCAGTCCAACGTTTGTCGCCGATGCCGGCGCCGGCCAGGTTGACGATCGCGTCGGTGCCCGCGAGTCCGTCGAGGTCGACGACGCCTCCCTTGGGGTCCCACCGGACTTCGGATGCGGCCACCGGCGCGCGCCGCACCAAGGCGATGACGTCGTGACCGTCGCGGCGCAGCGAGGAAACCAGCGCCGACCCGATCAGCCCGGACGAGCCGGCAACCGCGACTTTCAGCTCAGCCGCCGAGCTCGGCGTCGAAGGAGCCCTCTTCGAGCCGGGCCTTGACCGTTGACAGGAACCGAGCGGCGTCCGCGCCGTCGACCAGCCGGTGGTCGTAGGTCAACGCCAGGTACACCATCGACCGGATCGCGAGAACATCGCCGCCGGTGTCGTCCGTGACGACCACCGGGCGCTTGACCACCGCGCCGGTGCCGAGGATGCCGACCTGTGGCTGGTTGATGATCGGGGTGTCGAACAGCGCGCCCCGGCTGCCGGTGTTGGTCAACGTGAACGTGCCGCCGGCCAACTCGTCGGGGGCAACCTTGTTGGACCGGGTTCGCTCGGCTAGGTCGGCGATGCGCTTGGACAACCCGGCGATGTTGAGGTCGCCGGCATCGCGAATGACCGGCACCAGCAGGCCGCGGTCGGTGTCGACCGCAACGCCGAGGTGCTCGGCGTCGTGGTAGGTGACGGTGCCCGCCGCGGTGTCAATGTTCGCGTTCAGACTTGGGTGCGTCTTGAGCGCCTCTAGCGCCGCTTTGGCGAAGAACGGCAAGAACGACAGCTTCACACCCTCGCGCGCCTCGAACTCGCGCTTGACCTTGTTCCGCAGCAACGCGATCCGGGTGACGTCGACCTCAAGGACGGTGGTCAGCTGGGCCGAGACCTGCAGCGACTGCACCATCCGCTCGGCGATGACCTTGCGGAGCCGGCTCATTGGCTCGGTCCGCCCGCGCAGCGGCGATGGCGCGGCTGCCGGAGTCGCGGCTCGTGCGGCGGCAGGCGTCGCCGGGGCTGCCGGGGCGGCTGGCGGCGGGGCCTGCTGGGCCGCCTTCGCGGCGTCGAGCACGTCCTGCTTGCGGATGCGCCCGCCGACCCCGGTCCCGGCCACGGTCGACAGATCGACGTTGTGCTCGGCTGCCAGCTTGCGAACCAGCGGGGTCACGTATGCGTCCCCGGGCGCTTCCGCAGCTCCGGTGCGTTGCGTCGCTGGCGCCGGGGCCGCCGCCGCTGCGGGTGCCGGTGCCGCGGGTGGTGGAGGGGCGGTCGAGGTGGCCACGGCTGCGGTCTCCTGCGCGGCCGGCGCAGGAGCTGGTGCGGGTGCGGGTGCAGCGGCCGCTGGGGAGCGGCCTGTGCTGGTGCCGGTGCTTGTGGTGCAGCGGGTGCCGAGGCGCCGGCAGCCCCGATGACGCCCAGCTGGCCGCCGACCGGCACGACCTCGTCCTCGCGGACGCTGATCTCGAGCAAGACGCCCGCGGCTGGCGCGGGAATCTCGGTGTCGACCTTGTCGGTGGAGACCTCGAGCAGCGGCTCATCGAGCTGAACCGAGTCGCCGACCTGCTTGAGCCAACGGGTGACCGTGCCCTCGGTGACGCTCTCGCCGAGCGCCGGCAAGGTGACCGGCGTGCCGGCACCGTCGCCGGTGGCCGCCGGAGCGGCGGGCGGCGCGGCAGGCTCGGCCGCCGGCTGTTCGGCTGCTTGCGCCGGGGCGGACTGCTGCGGGGGCGCCTGCGGCTCGGCCGGTTCCGCCTCGGCCGGCTGCTGTTCCGCCTGCTGCGGCGCAGCGTCAGCTGGTGCCGCCGGGGCTTCACCGGCGTCCCCGATCACCGCGAGCTCACCGCCGACCTGCACGACCTCGTCCTCGGCGGCGACGATGCGCTGGAGCACGCCGGAGGCAGGCGACGGGATCTCGGTGTCGACCTTGTCGGTCGAGATCTCGAGCAGGGGTTCGTCGGCCTGGACGGTGTCGCCCTCGGCCTTGAGCCACCGGGTCACCGTCCCCTCGGTGACGCTCTCTCCGAGCTGCGGCATGGTGACGGAGACGGCCATGGGCGCTGCGACTCCTTATGCGTGATTGATCGTGATCGACTGGGTCAGCGTGCCACGGAACGCCGCCGCGCCGGACCGGATCAGCTGTGGGCGTGCAACGGCTTTCCGGCGAGGGCGAGGTGCGCCTCGCCGAGCGCTTCGTTCTGGGTGGGGTGCGCGTGCACGAGCTGTGCGACCTCAGCGGGCAACGCCTCCCAGTTGTAGATCAGCTGCGCCTCGCCGATCAGCTCGCCGACCCGGGTCCCGACCATGTGCACGCCCAGCACCGCCCCGTCCTTCTCGCGGACGAGCTTGATGAAACCTTGGGTCTTGAGGATCTGCGACTTACCGTTGCCGCCGAGGTCGTAGGTCAGGGTCTCGACCTTGTCATCGCCGAGCCGCTCCTTCGCCTGCGCCTCGGTAAGGCCGACCGAGGCGACCTCCGGCTCGCTGTAGGTCACCCGCGGGATGCCGTCCTCGTCGATCGGGGCCGGCTTCAGGCCGGCGATCTCCTCGGCCACAAAGATGCCCTGCTGGAAGCCGCGGTGCGCGAGCTGCAGGCCGGGCACGATGTCGCCGACGGCATACACGCCGGCGACATTGGTCCGCAGCCGCTCGTCGGCGAGGACGAAGCCGCGATCGGTCGCGACGCCGGCCTCCTCATAGCCGAGGCCGTCGGTGGTCGGGCCACGGCCGACCGCGACGAGCAGGATCTCGGCCTCGAGGGTGCTGCCATCTCCGAGGCTCACCTGCACGCCCTTGTCGGTGCGTTCGACGGACTCGAACTTCACGCCGGTCTTGAACGCGATGCCGCGCTTGCGGAACGTGCGCTCCAGCGCCTTCGAGCAAGCCTCGTCTTCCGTTGGTACCAGGCGGGGAAGCATCTCGACGACCGTCACCTCGGCACCGAAGGAACGCCACACGCTGGCGAACTCGACTCCGATCACCCCGCCGCCGAGCACGACCACCGACTCCGGCACCTTCTCGAGCGACAGTGCGTGGTCGCTGGACATCACGCGCTCGCCGTCGAGCTCGAGACCCGGCAGCGATCGCGCATACGAACCGGAGGCAAGGACGACGTTGCGACCTGTGATGCGCTGGCCGTTGACCTCGACGGTGTCCGGAGCCACCAGGCGACCGGCGCCCTCGATGACCGTGATGCCGCGATGCTTGATCAGTCCCTGCAAGCCCTTGTAGAGCCGGCCGACGACGCCGTCCTTGTATGCGTTGACGCCCGCCATGTCGATGCCGTCGAGGCTCGTGCGCACGCCGAACTGCTCGCTCTCCCGTGCCGTGTCCGCGACCTCGGCCGCGTGCAGCAACGCCTTGGTTGGGATGCAGCCGATATGCAGGCAGGTGCCGCCGACCTTGTTCTTCTCGACGAGTGCGACGGTCAGGCCGAGCTCGGAGGCGCGCAGGGCGCAGGCATACCCGCCGCTGCCCGCGCCGAGGATGACGACGTCGTATGCACCGCTCGGAGCGGCGTCTGCGTTGACGGCCACGGAGGCTCTCCTTGTGCTGAAGCGGTCGGGCGAGGGGCCGGGATGGCGACCGCCGCCCATCCTTCCATGCCTGCCAGGGTGATCGTGGCCTACGGTGACCACGTGGGTTTGTTCCGCCGCAAGCACAAGCCGGGCACACTGCGCCGCGCCGAGTCGGGCGACCGCAAGCACCTCGAGGAGTTCGCGGGCAGCCGCCGCGGCGTCGAGGCGTTCGTCGAGCCGCAGACCGCGGTCACCGACACGACGATCGTGCTCGTCGCGGTCGACGGCGAGTGGACCCGCCGCCGGGTCCCGTCGGTCAAGGTCGCGCACGAGTGGGCGAACTCGCTCGGCATCCCGTCCTACGACGCCGGCCTGGTCGGCTACCCGCAACGGATGCGCGAATGGACCGCCCGCCGGGCCGCGGAGGAGAAGGCCCGCCGAGCCGGCGAAGCCTGATCGGCCCGCCAGCCGCCGCCGCTTTCGCAACGATGTGCCGTTGCTTCGAATAGGTTGAACTTTCGCCACATCCATCTGGCGCCCCCAACGGCAACGATGTGCCGTCGCTTCGATCTATTCGAAGCGACGGCACATCGTTGCGAAATGACGGGGTTGGGGAGGGTCAGGACAGGGTGCCGTCGGCGAGGTCTTGGGCGATCTGGACGAAGGTGCGCACCGCCGCACCGGTGCCGCCCTTGATCAGGTAGCCGACCGGCTGCGCGTTATGGAAGGCCGGCCCAGCGATGTCGATGTGCGCCCACCGTTTGCCGTCCGGGATGAACTCCTTGAGGAACACCCCGGCGGTGAGCATCCCGGCCACCCGGTCCCAGGAGATGTTCGCGATGTCTGCGATCTGGCTGTCCAGGCTCTTGCGCAGCTCGTCCGGCAGCGGCATCGGCCAGGCCTGCTCGCCGGCCCGGGTCGCGGCGTCGAACACGCGGTTGCGCAGGTCGTCGTCATTGCTCATGATCCCGGCGGTTCGGGAGCCGAGCGAGATGACCTGGGCGCCGGTCAACGTCGCCGCGTCGACGATCAGGTCCGGGTCCTCCTCGCTGGCCCGAACCAGGGCGTCCGCCAGGATCAGCCGCCCCTCGGCGTCGGTGTTCAGCACCTCGACGGTCTTGCCGCCGTAGATCGTGATCACGTCCGAGGGTCGCTGGGCGCTGCCCGAGGGCATGTTCTCGGCCATCGGCGCCCAACCGGTGACGTTCACCGCAAGTTTGAGTCGAGCGATCGCCGTCAGCGCCGCCAGCACCGCCGCGGCGCCGCCCATGTCGGACTTCATCGCCTCCATGCCCTGCGCGGGCTTGATCGAGATGCCGCCGGTGTCGAAGGTGATCCCCTTGCCGACGATCGCCAGGTGCTTGGTCGCGTTCGGTGGCCGGTATGCGATCCGGACCAGGCGGGGCAGATGCGCCGAACCCTGGCCAACGCCCATGATGCCGCCGTAGCCGCCCTCGAGCAGCGCCTGGTCGTCCAGCACGGTGACCTCGAGGTCAAGCGAGTCGGCGGCCTCGAGGGCTGCCTGACCGAACTTCTCCGGGTACAGGTCGCGGGGTGGGGTGTTGACCAGGTCGCGGGCCAAGTTCATCGCGTCGGTGACGGTCACGGCGTGCGCCAGCGCTGCCTTGCCGGCAGGGTCCTTGGCGAGCGGGCTGGCCAGCACGAAGGACCGCGGCCCGGGTTTGTTGGTCTTGGCCGAGGCGCTGCGGTAGTTCCGGAAGGTGTAGCCACCGAGCAGCGCACCCTGGGCCACGGCCTCGATCTCGTCGGCCGTGGTGGCGGGCAGCGCCAAGGCCACCTTGCGGGTGCCGGCGAGCGCCCGAGCGGCGGCGCCGGCGGCGCGACGCAGCGCCTCGCCGGGAATGGCGTGTTCCCCGATGCCGACGGCAACGACGACCGGCGCAGCGAGGCCGGTGCCGGCCGGGATCTTGGTGACCTCGTCCGGCTTGCCCTCCGCGCCCAATACTGCGAGCGCGTCCAGCAGCCCCTTCGACTTCTTCGCGATGTCCTCGGAGCCGGTGGCCAGCGTGAGCCCGCCGCGTCGCTTGGCGGTCACGCCGACCACAACGGCGTCGGCCTTGAGTGTCGAGGCGGGATCGGCAGAGAGGGAGATGCTGGCCACGTCGTCGTCCGTTCGGCTCGTCGGGATCACGGCTGCTCAGCCATGCCGCGGTCAAAGATCTGCGCGGCGCTGAACGTCGCTCGCGAGCCTAGTAGCGTCGCCAGACGTGGCGGACCTCAGGCACTCTCCCCTGCACGACGTTCACGTACGCCTCGGCGCCAAGATGGCCGACTTCGGCGGCTGGGAGATGCCGATCGAGTATCCCGACGGCGGTGTCCTCAAGGAGCACGCCGCGGTGCGCGAGGCGGTCGGCGTCTTCGACGTCTCGCACCTCGGGAAGATGACCGTGCGCGGGCCAGGCGCGGCCGAGTTCGTCAACGCCACGCTCACCAACGACCTCGGGCGGATCGAGCCGGGCAAGGCGCAGTACACGATGTGCTGCGACGAGTCCGGCGGGGTCGTCGACGACCTGATCGCGTACCTGTTCTCGCCGGAACAGGTCTTCCTGGTGCCGAACGCGGCCAACGCCGCCGAGGTTCTTCGCCGGCTCACGGAGGCGGCGCCAGCCGGGGTGAGCATCGAGGACGAGCACGAGCAGTGCGCGGTCCTCGCCGTCCAGGGTCCGCAGGCGGCGCAGCTGCTTGCCGACGTCAACCTGCCGCACGACCACGAGTACATGTCGTTCGTGCTCGAGCGGTGGCGCGGCGACATCGCCGTCGTGGTCTGCCGTACCGGGTACACCGGCGAGCACGGGTATGAGCTGATCCCGTTCTGGGATGACGCTCGAAGCTTGTGGGACGCGCTGATGGACGCCGGCGCCGCATACGACGTCAAACCTGTCGGGCTCGGGGCGCGGGACACGCTGCGCACCGAGATGGGCTATCCGCTGCACGGCCAGGACCTGTCGCTGGACATCTCCCCGGTCCAGGCGAGATCCGGCTGGGCGGTGGGCTGGGACAAGCCCGCGTTCTGGGGCCGCGAGGCGCTGCTCGCAGAGAAGGCCGCCGGTCCCGCGCGGCGGCTGCTCGGGATCAAAGCCGCTGACCGGGGCATCCCGCGCCCGCACATGGTGGTGCGGTCGACCGACGGCGCCGAGGTTGGCGAGGTGACCAGCGGGACGTTCTCGCCGACGCTGCGCATCGGGATCGGCCTGGCCCTGCTCGAGCCGGCCGTCGACGTCGGTGACCAGGTCACCGTCGACGTGCGGGGGAGGGCGTCGACGATGGAGGTCGTGCGGCCGCCGTTCGTGCAGACCAAGACCAGCTGACGCGGACTTTCTTGCAAGATCACGGTGGGGGGCTGGGGCGCGGTGGCTGGCGCGGACTTTCTTGCAAGATCACGTCTGGGTGCGGAGTTGCGGGGGCCGGGACCCTGATGGTGATCTTGCACGAAATTCCGGTCAGTGCACGGCGAGCACGAGCACGGTCACCGTGGTCGACAGCTCGCTGACCGCGCCGAGCACGTCACCGGTCACGCCGCCGAGCCTTCGCACGCGTGTATGCGGTCACCGCGGCCGCGCACCCGAGGCCCGCGACGACGGCGGTGACCCCCTGTCGACCATCGAGCACCGCGCCGAAGACCACGAACACGAGCACCCATGCACCACAGACCCACCACGGCACCGAGCCCGCGACGGTCGCGCCCAGGCCGTCCGGGCGGGCCGCCGGCACGCCACGGCCGCACGCGAGCAGCAGGCCGACCCGACCCATGGGCACGGCGACGAGCAGCGCCCACCACGGCGCCTCGGCGGTTGCGCCGACTTGAAGCAGCAGCACGAGGATCAGCGTCACCACACCGAACGGGCCGATGTCGCCGCGCCGCATCAGCGCGAGCGCGTCCGCGGCCGGCCGGCCGGAGCCGAGCCCGTCAGCGGTGTCGGCCAGCCCGTCGAGGTGCAGGCCGCGGGTCGCGATCGCAAGCAAGGCCACCGCGAGGGTCGCGGTCAGCAGCGGCGACCACCCGTGGCGACCGAGGTTCACCACGGCCGCGGCCAGCGCGCCGAGACCGAGCCCGACGAGCGGAGCGAGCGACATGGCACGCGCCGCGACCGCACGGTCGATGTGGCGTGGTGGGCCCACCGGGATGACCGTCAGCGTCCCAACCGCCAGCCGAACCGCGTCCGGCCAGGCACCCGTGCGGGACCTGCTCACGGGGGCCGGTCGCTGACGCCGCGCTCATGGTCGTGATCTCCTCGGCTTCGCTTCGCTGCGCCTGCGTCGCTCACGCCGGCGTCGCCGAACGTCGCCATCTCGGCCAGCGTGGCCGCCGCCGCCCGCAGGATCGGGAGCGCGAGCAGCGCGCCGGTGCCCTCGCCGAGCCGAAGGTCGTAGTCGAGCAGCGGCGCCAGGTCGAGCCGCTGCAGCGCCGCGTGATGCGCCGGTTCGGGCGAACGGTGCCCGGCCAACCACCATTGCTTGGCTTTGAACGCGATCCGGTCGGCAACCAGCGCACACGCGCCGGATACCACGCCGTCGAGCAGGACCGGCGTTCGGCGCACGGCCGCCTGGACCAGGAACCCGGTCATGGCCGCGAAGTCCGCGCCACCAACCTCGGCGAGCAGCGCCAGCGGCTCGCCACGCACGACCCGACCGCGCCGCGCCGCATCGCGCACCGCAGCGCACTTGCGCATCCAGGTGGCGTCGTCGACCCCGGTGCCCCGGCCGACGCACTCGGCGACTTCCGCTGCGGTGAGCACCGTGACAAGAGTCGCCGCCGGCGTCGTGTTCCCGATGCCCATGTCGCCGGTGATGAGGATGTCCGCGCCGGCGTCGACCTCCTCGTCGACGATGGCCACGCCCGCGCGGAACCCTTGCTCGGCCTCGTCAACACTGACCGCCGGTTCGCGCGAGATGTCGCCGCTGCCCCGGCGCACCTTGTGCCGGGTCACTTCCACGGGCACCGTCGCACCCAACTCTGCGTAGTCCGCGTCGACCGCGATGTCGACGACGCGGACCGTCGCCTCCGCCTGTCGCGCGAGCACATTCACCGCCGCGCCGCCGCGCAGGAAGTTCAGCACCATCTGCGCGGTGACCTCGGGCGGGTATGCGGACACCCCCGATCGCGCCACGCCGTGGTCCCCCGCGAACACCACCACCCGCGCCCGCCGAAACGGACGCGGGGGGCATACCCCCTGTGCAGCGGCCAGCCACAACGACAGCTCCTCGAGCCGACCGAGCGCGCCGGCGGGTTTCGTCAGCGTGCGTTGCCGGTCGGTCGCCGCCGCTCGGGCCTCCGCGTCCGGCTCCCCGACCATCGATGCGATGGCCGCCAGGTCGAGCTGGCTCACGCGGCGTCGTTCTCCTTGGGCGCCTTCAGAATTGTCGGCAGTCCGGCGGTCATGAACAGCACCTCGTCGCACTCGCGTGCGACCTCGAGGTTGACCCGACCGAGGACGTCACGAAACCTTCGCCCGGACGCTGTCGCGGGGACCACCCCCTGGCCGACCTCGTTGCTGACCAGGACGAGCTCGGCTTGGGTGTCCCGCAGCGCGGCCACCAGGTCGGCGATCCGGGCATCCACCAGGTCCTCCGACCAGGCGCCGTTCTCCCAACCGCCCTCATCGAGCACGGCGGTGGCCCACAGCGTGAGGCAGTCGACCAGGACCGGTTGGTCAGGCCGGGCCGCGCGCAGCACGACCGGGAGGTCGGTCGTCTCCACCGTCTTCCAGGAGGCGGGCCGACGGGCTCGGTGCTGCGCGATGCGCTCGGTCCACTCCTCGTCGGCCTCGTCCGGTCGTGCGGTGGCGACGTAGAGCACGTCGACGCGGTCGGCAAGACGTCGTTCGGCCTCGGTCGACTTTCCAGAGCGGGCGCCGCCGAGCACCAGCGTGCGGGCCATCAACGAACCTCCATCGGTGTCGGGGCAGGGACCGGTTGAAAGACGACGGGTGCCTCGAAGGCCGCGCGTCGGATCGCGCGGCGCAGCGCAGCGAGGACCGGTCGACCGACGAGCAGCACGAGCACCGCGTTGCCGACCGCGCGCGGCAAGTCCCAGCCGAGTGACGTGACGAGCGAGAACGCGATGGCGTGCTTCAGGTTCTCGACGAGCGGGGCGCCGGGCACGTATGACAGCGCGTTGTCGAGGTTTGTGAGGAACGGCCAGAACCACAGGTTGAGCAAGAAGCCGTATGCGATGCCGGCCACAAACCCGTACCCGGACAGCAACAGCAGCTCGCGCCGGCCGCGCCACTGCGGCAGGCACCCGGCGAAGAACGCGACCCAGGCGCCACCGAGCATCTGGAACGGCAGCCACGGCCCGATGCCCGCGGTGAGCAACGCGCTCGCGAACATCGACACAGCGCCGAGCACGAACCCGAACCCCGGCCCGAGCACTCGACCGCCGAGGATGAGCACGACGAACATCGGCTGGAAGCCGGTCGCGCCGCCGCCGAGCGGGCGCAGCGCGGCGCCGACCGCAGACAGCACGCCGAGCAGCGCGACTGCCTTGACGTCCATCCCGCCGTCGGCGATCTCGGTGAGGACGACGAGCAGCAACAACGGCAGCAGCAACGCAAACAGCCACGGTCCGTCGTTTCCGTGGGCGAGCCCGGAGCCGGGCTCGGCAAGCAGCGGCCAGCCGAACGCGACGATGCCGACGCTCGAGACCAGCAGCAGGGCCAGCCGCGAACGCCACCTCAGCGGCACGCCCCTGACCTGGTCGAGCTTCATGACGCATCCGCCAGCGCGCGGGCCACCGAGTTGACCGTCAGCCAGGGCAACGGGGCGAGCACCTTCGCGACCTGTGGCGCGAAGGTTGGCGAGGACACCACGACCTCGGCGGTCGGGCCGTCCGCCACCACCTCGCCTTCTGCGAGCACGACGACGCGGGTCGCCACCTCGGCGGCCAGTTCGACATCGTGCGTCGCGAGCACGATGGCGGCCCCGCTGGCCGCGGCGTCGCGAAGCACGTCGGCGAGTTGCGCTTTGGCGTTGTAGTCGAGACCTCGGGTGGGTTCGTCGAGCAGCAGGACGGGCGGCTCGCTGACCAGGATCACGGCCAGCGCGAGGCACAGCCGCTGGCCTTCGGACAGGTCGCGTGGGTGCCGAGCCTGGTCGATGCCGGGTGCCAGCCGGGTCAGCACGGCGGCGGTGCTGCCCGATGGCGATGCGCTGTCCCGGTCGGCCTGCGCGCACTCGTCGGCCACCGTCTCCGCATACAGCAGGTCGCCGGCGTCCTGCGGGATCAGGCCGACGTGGTGCAGTAGCTCGCTCGGTTTGAGGGCGGCTGGGTCGTGGGCGCCGGCAACCTCGACCTGGCCGCGGGCCGGCCTGACCAGGCCGACGCAGGCGTTGAGCAGGGACGACTTGCCGGCCCCGTTGCGTCCCATCAGGGCGACGATCTCCCCGCTGCTCACCTGCAGGTCGACGTCGCGCAGCGCGGGCCGCCGACCGTAGTCGACGCCGAGCCGACGAGTGCGCAGCACCGTCTCGCCGACGCTCGTGGGGGCGTGGTCCGGGGTATGCCGACCCAGCCGCTCGCGCAGGCCGGCCGCGGAGCGGCGGGCGTCGCGCACCGTCACGGGGAGCGGGTCCCAACCGGCGATCCGGCCGAGCCCGACGACGGGCGGGAAAACGGCGGCTCGGGCCATGACGTCCGCCGGCGGGCCGACGACGGGGTGCGCGCCGTCGCCGGGCAGCCAGACCACCCGGTCGGCGTACTGCACGACGCGTTCGAGTCGGTGTTCGGAGACGAGCACGGTGATGCCGAGGTCGTGCACCAGCCGCTGTAACGCGGCCAGCACCTCCTCAGCCGCCCCCGGGTCGAGCGCCGACGTCGGCTCGTCGAGCACCAGTACCCGCGGGTGCGCCGCGAGCACCGAGCCGATTGCCACCCGTTGGCGTTCCCCGCCGGACAGGGACCGCAGCGCCCGGGTGCGCAGGTGGGCCAGCCCGATCAGGTCGAGGGTCTCCTCGACCCGTTTGCGCATGACGTCCGGCGCGAGGCCGAGCGACTCCATGCCGTATGCGAGCTCGTCCTCGACGATGTCGGTCACGAAACCGGCGAGCGGGTCCTGGCCGACGATGCCGACGACGTCGGCGAGCTGGCGGGGCGGGTGCGTCCGCGTGTCGCGGCCGTCGACGGTGACCCGGCCGGACAGCACGCCGCCGGTGAAGTGCGGCACCAGGCCGTTCACCAGTCGCAGCAACGTGGACTTGCCGACGCCGGTACCGCCGACGACCAGGCAGAGCTCACCCTCGGGGATGGTCAGGTCCAGGTCGCGAAGCGCCGGCACCCGCTGACCGGGGTAGGTGACGGTGACCTGGTCGAAGCGGATCATCGGAGGGCCTCCGCGTCGGCTTGACCACCGCGGATGTTGACGTTGGCGGGGTTGGGAGATGGTCCCAACCCCGCCAACGTCAACATCCGCGAGGGGCGCGGCGCGGCCGCATACGCGGGCAGGAGCGCGACCAGCAGACCAACCGCCGGGAGCACCGGCAGAATGGGCCAGCCGCCAACGACGGTCGGGTCGAGCTCCACGCCGCGGATCGGCGGCGACCGTCATGGCGGCGGCCGCGGCAGCGCCGGAAAGCGTGACCGCCCACTCGGGCAGCCGCCACGGGTCCGGGCGGTAGCGGGTCCGGATGCTCCGCCGCCCGCCGAGCGCGATCCCGAGCGCCGCGAGCAACACCCCCAGCCCGAGCAGCGGCAGCCCGAGCACGCCCGGCGACGCGGCGTCGAGCAGGCCGTACACCCCGATGCAGACCCCGAGCAGACCGACCAGCGTGAGGGTCGCCGTGGTCAGCCGCAGCGCGCGCGGCTGGTCCGCGCGCCGGCCGTAGCCGCGCGAGTCCATCGCGGCGGCCAGGTCGAGCGAGCGTTCGAGCGCGCCCTCGAGCACCGGCATTGCAGCGCCCCGCACGCCTCGGAAACCCCGATCAGGTCGGCCGCGCAGCCGACGGGCCTGCCGCACCCGACCGAGATGCATCACCAGCTGCGGCGCAAACGTCAGCGCCACGACGACCGCGACCCCGACCTCGTACAGCGCGCCGGGGACGGACTTGAGCAGCCGGCTCGGGTTCGCGAGCGAGTTCGCGGCACCGACGCAGATCAGCATCGTCGCCAGCCGCAGCCCGTCGTATGCGGCCGCGAGCAGCTCCGGCCAGGTGACCGCGCCGCCCAGGCTGACCCCGGCGGCCCACTCGGGCAGGTCGACCTGCGGGAGGGTGATGACCACCGTGCCCTGGCTTGGTCCGCCGAAGATCACCTGGAACACGATCCGCAGCAGCATCACCACGATGCCGAGCCGGACGAAGGCAGCGAACGAGCGCGACCACGGCGCGTCGGTCCGGCAGGTCGCGACCACGTATGCGGCCACCGCGATGACCAGGCCGAGCAGGACCGGGTTCAGCGTCGCGGCTCGCGGCGGCGGCCAGGCCGAGCGCCCACAGCCACCAGGCGCCCGGGTGCAACGAGCGGTCGCGCAGCCTCACGGTGCGGCTCCGCCGCGGCGTCGGGTCTGCCACCATGCGCCGGCCGCGAGCCCGGCGACCAGCACGGCGCCGACCAGCAGGCCGACCGGCGGGCCGCCGTCGGCGGTGTCTCGGCTCGCGACTGGCACGGGCGCCAGGGAGCTGCGCTGCTCCTCGGACGACGGGTCCGGGGTGGCTTCGCTGATCGATGCGCTGGTGCTCGGTGGGGCGACGCTGGGCGGCGCGGTTGCGGTTCGGCGGCTGCGACGTAGGACGCATCCGGGCTCGTGGTCGGCGCGGTGGTGCTCGCGGTGGGCGGCTGCGGCGGCGCGCGGGGCGGTGGAGCTGGCGGCGGGTGGCGCTGCCGACGAGTCGGCGGGGGCGGCGGGGCCGGGTGCGGCAGCGGGCGGCGGGTCGGCGTGGGCGGTGCCGGGGTGTCGACGACGACGCCGCACTCGCCCTGCGGGTAGCCAGTGATGCTGCAGAGCAAACCGCTCTGGCTGTGGTAGTCGGTGCCGAAGTCGAGGGCCGCGAACCCGGTCGGGCGCGGCGACGTCGGCAGGGTCGCGCAGAACCCGGTCACGTCGGTCGGCGGGTGCTGCCCGCTCGGGGCGTGGTCCGGGCTGCCGTAGTCGATGACCACGGCCACCCGGACCTTGTCGGGCTGCGGCACGGTCGCGGCGCAGATGGCGGCGAACGCGTTCTCCGCGGCCCATCGCGGGCGCGGGGCGTTCGAGCTGTCCGGGCTGACCGAGAACCGCCAGCCCTCGACCGAACCATCGACCACGGGCGCGCTGGCGCCGACCTGCGAGAAGGTCCAGGCGCCGTTCACCACCTTCCAGTACGACCAGAACCGGTAGGCGGCGGCCTCCGCGGGCGCAGCCGCAGCCACGGTGACGGCTGCGACCAGCAGCGCGCCGACCGCGGCCGCGACCGCGCGCCGGGTCATCGGGCGGCGGTCCGGCCGGCGGCGACGAGCGCGGTTCCGACGATGAGCAGACCGAGCCCGCCGAGTGCGAGCGGGAGCGTCTCGCGGGTCGGGCCGGAGGCGGCGAGCCGGGCGCTGGTCGGCGCGGTCACGGTGAACGTGCCGGTGACCACGCGACCCGACGCCCCGCGCAGCTCGACGGTGTGCGCGCCCGGGTCCAGCGTGCGCGGGACCTGGAAGGTCAGGCTCGCGACCCCCTGCGCGTTGGCCGTCGTGCTGCCGACCTGGGTCGGGGTCGACAGCACGAACACGTCGACCCGCTCGCCGGCGGCGAACCCGCCACCGCTCGCGGTCAGCGACCCGCCGGCGCGACCGACGTCGCTGCTCAAGGTCGCGCCGTCGTGGTCGCGGTCGCGGCGGCGTGGTGGTCGGCGTGGGTGTTGGCGTGGGCGTCGGGCTGGGTCGGGGCCGTCGTCAGCGCCTCGAGGCGATCGGCGTATCCGTCGATGACCGCGTCGTCGCCCGACGGCGACCCCGGCCATGAGTTACAGTTGCCGAGCGGCCCGGGGGAGTCGCTGCCGTCGTTGACCAGCGCCGTCGCCCGTCGGCCTGCAGGTCGGCCCACGTGCCAGCGCCAGGTCCTCGCCGACCTCGGCGGCGGCGAGCCCCAGCACCGAGAACGCCGCGTGACCGACACCGGGTCGAACGATGCGGCCAGCTCCTGCGCCGGTGTGACCAGCCAGGCGGGCCGCGACCGGGTCGCCGTCGGGCTCGACGCTCGGTCGCTGCAGTCCAGACGCGCCATCGGCCAGTCGCTGCCGGTGCGGCGACCGGGAGGACGGCGCGCGGCCGAGGTCAGCGCCCCCGCGGTCGCGAACGCGTCGAGTCGGAGCGTGTCGCCGGGCGTAGAACTCCAGGGTCCCGAAGCCGCCGCGATCGTCCGCCGCATCCAAGGGCAGTCGGCCTGCAGCGCGCCCAGGCCGGCGAACGCGTCGTGCCCGTTCCACGTCGCCGGGTTCGTCGACCGGCAGCCGCGAGGATCGCGTTGATCGCCAGGCCGGTCGAGTTGGCGTCCGCGGTGGCGCCGGGGAAGAACACGCCAAGCCGCCGGTGTCGGTCTGCACTGTTGCCAGCCAGTCCAGCGCGTCGTCGGCGGCGGCGGTGCTGCCGACCGCGCGCAGCGCGATGGACGCGATGGCGGTGGAGTTGCTCTCCGGTGGTCGAAGCCCCGGGTCGACGCGTCGTCGACCGCATACCCCATGAACGAGCCGTCCGGGCACTGCTGGCCATCGAGCCACGCGACGGCGGCGGGTCGGGTGTGCGGCCGGCCGCGACCAAGCCCGAGCATGGCCAGCGACTGCCGGAAGACCAGCCTCCGGCGTTGGTCGGGTCCTGGCGCGCCGAACAGCCCGACCACGCCCGCTGCAGAGTCGACGGAGTCGCCGGTGCGGCGATCGCCGGGGCGACGACGCCGAGCGGAAGCGCGGCGGCGCATACAGCGGCGATGCCCAGAGCGCGCGTCGAGCGACGCGTGCGTGCCTGCATGGTGGTGCCTTTCGGTGAGCGGTCCGAGTGCCGGTGCCCGGACGCCGCCGCCCACGAGGACGCCCCCGGTGCTGCCCGGCGGACCGGGTGCTACGAGGGGCGCGAACTCGGGTCACGGTGACCCGGACTCCGCCCGCAGACCTCGACGGTGAGGGAGCCGCTCGCGCCTTTCCAGGTATCCCGGCTCGTCGCGTCTGCCTCCAGACGCGACCTACGGTTGCGGGTCAGCGCCGGACTTCGACCGGACTTCCCCTGAGCAGACGCGGATGTTCAGTTGTGGTGCTGCGCGCACCCTACTCGGTCCGCGATGTCGCCCGACCGTGGATGTATCAGGGATGGCGTCGGCCGCCTCCACGTGGGCATGCCCATCGTGCCGGTGAGTCACATCACCGGCCACTAGGTTGGCGGGCGTGAGCTGGATATGGCGCTTTGAGAACCGAGATGGGGGGACCGTTGAGATCGACGGGGTTCCCACACCATCGTTCCCGAGCCAAGCCGACGCCGAGAGCTGGGTCGGTGAGGTGTGGCGGGACCTGCTCGATCGCGGCGTCGACGCGGTGACCCTGCTCGACGACGGCCGGGTCGTCTACGGCCCGATGTCACTGCACCCGGCGAGCTAATCGTCGTTCTCCGTGCGATTTCGTGCACCGGCGCACGAAATCGCACGGAAACCATGGTCAGGCCCGTGGGCGAGGGCTCTCGGTCAGCGCCGGGTCGCGCTCGACGCTGTCGCCGAGCGCCTCGTCAATCGCCTTCAGCACCGCGGGCTCGAGCCTGACGCCGCTGGCCTTGACGTTGTCGGCGATCTGCTCCGGCTTCGTCGCGCCGATGATCGCGGCGGCCACGTTGTCGTTCTGCAGCACCCAGGCCACGGCCAGCTGAGCCATGCTCATGCCGAGCTCGTCGGCGACTGGGCGCAACCGCTGGACCGCCTCGAGCAGCTGCTCGTTGGCGACCCGATCGGCGATGAACCGGCTGCCACCGGCCTTGTCGGTCGCCCGCGAGTCCGAGGGCGGTGGCTGCCCCGGCAGGTACTTCCCGGTGAGCACGCCCTGGCCGAGCGGTGAGAAGACGAGCTGCGACAGCCCGAGCTCGCGGCACGCCGGTACCACCTCGGCTTCGATGACCCGGTAGATCATCGAGTACTCCGGCTGGTTCGACACCAGCCGGTCGAAGCCCATCTGCTCGGCAATCTCGATCGCCGCGCGGATCTGCGAGGCCTTCCACTCCGAGACGCCGACGTAGAGGACCTTGCCCTCCCGGACGAGGTCGTCGAAGGCGCGCAGCGTCTCCTCGAGCGGTGTCTCGTAGTCGTAGCGGTGCGCCTGCAGCAGGTCGATGTAGTCGGTGTGCAGCCGCTGCAGCGATGTGTGCGCCGAGGCGAAGATGTGCTTGCGGGACAGGCCGCGGTCGTTCACGCCGCGGCCGGTCGGCCAGTACACCTTGGTGAAGATCTCGAGCGCGTCGCGGCGTTGACCCCGGAGCGCATCGCCGAGAACCGCCTCGGCGCGACCGCGCTGGTAGCCGTCGGCGGTGTCAAAGGTCGTGATGCCCGCGTCGAGTGCTGCGTTGACGCACGCGATCGCGCGGTCGTCGTCGATCTGCGAGCCGTGCGTGACCCAGTTGCCGTAGGCGATCTCGGAGATCTTCAAGCCGCTGCGGCCGAGGTGTCGGAACTCCATGACGACGAGCCTAGGCGGCGCGTCGGAACTAGATCGGCTGCCCGGGCTTGAGGGCGGGGCGGGGCAGCCGCAGCCGGCGCAGCTGAAGCGAGCGCATCAGCGCATACGTGGTGCAGCCCTTGAGCGATTCGTCGGGAAAGCGTTGGCGCAGCTGCTTCTTCAGCCGCCAGGTCAGGTAGAACGAGTCAGCGATCACGAGCACGATGACGATCAGCCACACCAGCACGGCGTACGCGTTGATCGGCGGCGGCAGGAAGCTGAGCACGAAGATCCCGATGGCCATCGGCAAGAAGAACTCGGCGACGCTGCGCCGGCTGTCGATGAAGTCGCGGACGTAACGGCGCACCGGGCCCTTGTCGCGTGCCGGGAGGTAGCGATCGTCGCCGGCCGCCATCCCGGCGCTGGCCGTTGCACGCTGCTCGGCCCGTCGCTTCTTTTCGATGGCCGCTGCCTCGCGGCGGTTCTTCGGCGGCTTGACCCGGGCCAGCCGAGCGGCCTCGGCCTCTTTGCGGGTCGGCGTCGGTCGCCCCTTCCCGACTTCCGGAACCGGCGTGATCTCTTCAGCGGGTGGGCGACGGTTGAACACAGGGTTCAGGGTATGCGAGCGCCGGCGGACCGCCGACCGCTGTGGTGGGCCTGGGCCAGCCGGCGCAGCGCGGTCAGCACGGTCTCGAAGACCACGGTGCCGACGACGACGCGTTCGACCGCCTCGTCGCGGGTGCTCGTGTCGTAGGTGAAGGCGACCTCCTGCTCGGCGAGTGCGTCCACCGCGGCCGCATACGGCCGGAACGTGCCGACGTCGACCGGCCAGCCGAGCCTGCGCAGTGCTGACAGCGCGGACGCGAGCTCGGCGACCGTCGCCGGGTCGGCGGTGGCATGCCAGCCGAGCTCGTCGAGCAGCGCAGCGACCTCCGAGCTGGCCGCGGGATGCGGCGCAACCCCGAGGGAGCGGACCGCGAGCGCGCGATGGGCGACGCCGAGGACGTCGTGCGTTGGCAGGTGCTCGTCCGCGAGCGCGTCGGTCACCTCGCGCAACGCCGAGATGGACAGCCGGCCCACGTCGACCATGACCCGGATGAAGTGCAGCCGTCGCAGGTGCCCGTCGTCGTACTCGGCCTGGGTGGAGCCGGTGGGTGTTCCGGCCGGCAGCAGGCCCTCGCGCAGGTAGTACTTGATGGTCGGAATGCTCACCCCGCTGCGCCGGCTCAGCTCCGAGATCCGCACCGCTTGCCACCTTTGCGATTGACTCGCTCGAAGATTGGATAGTAGAACTGTCCAAGTCGGATAGCAACACTATCCAGAGGAGCCGGAGATGGAAGCCACCCTGGTCCTGTCCGAGGCGACGCTGCAGACAGCCGGTGTGCTGCTGGTCGCGATCGTGACGATCGAGTTCGGCGGGACCTACCTGCTCAGGGTCGTGCAAGGCGCGGTACCGCTGACGGGTTTTCAGCAGAGCTTCGCGCGAGCCGGACACGCACATGCAGGCGTGCTGGTGTCGCTCGGCCTGATCTGCCAGCTGTTCGTCAACGCAACAACGCTGGACGGTGCGTGGCGGACGGTCGCGACCGTCGGCGTGCCGGCCGCCGCGATCCTGATGCCCGCCGGCTTCTTCTTCTCCTCGATGGGCAAGGAGCGGACCAAGCCCAACGGCTTCTACATCCTGATCTGGCTCGGTGCGCTGTCGTTGGCCGCGGGCACCCTCACCCTCGGCATCGGCCTGCTCGTCGCCTGACCGACGACCCCGGTCCACGTATCCGCAACGATGTGCCGTTGCTTCGGATCTATTGGCATGTTCGCCACATCGTTACGGCAACAGTCAGCTCATCGATGTGACGAACCTGTCGATAGATCCGAAGCAACGCCACATCGTTGCGAAAGCGGTGGGCTCAGTCGGTGCGGGCCACGTCGCCGGGCAAGGCAAGCATCCGGTCGAGGGCGACCCGGGCCCAGTGCGCGGTGTCGTCGTCGACGACGATCTGGTTCACGACCCGGCCCTCGACCAGTTGCTCCAGCGCCCAGACCAGGTGCGGCAGGTCGATCCGGTTCATCGTCGAGCAGTAGCAGACGGTCTTGTCCAGGAACATGACCTGCTTGTCGGGGTTCTGCGCCGCAAGCCGCCGGACCAGGTTCAGCTCGGTGCCGACCGCCCAGGCCGACCCGGCCGGCGCCGCCTCGATCGTCTTGATGATCTTCTCGGTCGAGCCGATGGCGTCCGCCTTGAGCACGACGTCGTGCTGGCACTCCGGGTGCGCGATCACGTGCACGCCCGGCACCCGCTCGCGGACCTCGTCGACCGACGCGGCGGTGAAGCGGCCGTGCACCGAGCAATGGCCACGCCACAGGATCATCCGCGCGCCCGCGAGCTGCTCGCGGGTCAGCCCGCCGTTCGGCTTGTGCGGGTCGAACAGCACGCACTCGTCCAGCGTCATGCCCATCTCGAGCACGGCGGTGTTGCGGCCGAGGTGCTGGTCGGGCAGGAAGAGCACCCGCTGCCCCTGCTCGAAGGCCCATTCCATCGCGCGCTTGGCGTTCGACGAGGTACACACGGCGCCACCGTGCCGCCCGGTGAAGGCCTTGATCGCCGCGCTGGAGTTCATGTACGTGATCGGGATCGTGCCGTCGGCCGCGCCCAGGTCAGACAGGACATCCCACGCGTCCTCGACCTGGCTGATCGCAGCCATGTCCGCCAGCGAGCAACCCGCAGAGAGGTCCGGCAGCACGACCTGCTGGTGGCCGGCGGTGAGGATGTCCGCGCTTTCCGCCATGAAGTGCACACCGCAAAAGACGATGTATGCGGCCTCGGGCCGCGCGGCTGCCTCGCGGGCCAGCTTGAACGAGTCGCCGGTGACGTCGGCGAACTGGATGACCTCGTCGCGCTGGTAGTGGTGGCCCAGGACGAACACCTTGCCGCCGAGCGCCGCCTTCGCCTTCGTGGCGCGCTCGACCAGATCCGGATCGCTGGCGGCCGGGAGGTCACCAGGGCACTCGACGCCGCGCTCGCTGTGCGGGTCGGTGCCGCGTCCGAGCACGAGCAGGTCCAGCATCGTTGTGGTCACATCGCTCATCCTCGCATCCGCGAATGTGGACG
Source organism: uncultured Actinomycetota bacterium (assembly GCA_963836025.1). GTDB lineage: Bacteria > Actinomycetota > Actinomycetes > JBEVHX01 > JBEVHX01 > JBEVHX01. The sequence goes on along the minus strand of CAWIIE010000008.1, from coordinate 69,964 downwards.
TTGGCGGGGTTGGGAGCGCGTCCCAACCCCGCCAACGTCCACATTCGCGGTGGGAGGATGGGTCGCGTGACGCACCCAGCGACTCCACCGACCGTCGAGCTGCTCGAGCCGCGGGAGGTGCCGCTCGGCGGTCAGCGGGCGATGATGGTCCGCCGTACCTTGCCGCACAAGAGCATCCGCACCATCGGCGCGTGGTGTTTCGTCGACGACTATGGGCCTGCGGACATCACCGGCGGCGGCGGTATGCAGGTCCCGCCGCACCCGCATACCGGCCTGCAGACTGTGAGCTGGCTGCTCGAGGGCGAAGTGCTGCACCGCGACAGCCTCGGCTACCAGCAGCTGATCGAACCTGGCCAGCTCAACCTGATGACGGCCGGCAGCGGCATCGCGCACGCGGAGCAGTCGCCGCAGGCGCGCGTCTCGAATGCGCTGCGTGGCGTCCAGCTGTGGGTCGCGCTGCCCGACGACCAACGACGAGTTGCGCCGGCGTTCGACCACCACGCGGACCTGCCGGTGGTCGAGGACGACGGCTGGCGGGCGACCGTGCTGCTCGGGAGCGTCGGTGGTGTCGTGTCGCCGGCGCGCGTGTTCACGCCGATCGTCGGCGCCGAGGTTCGGGTGACTCCGGGGGAGCACCGGCTGCCGCTGGATCGCGCATACGAGCACGGCCTGCTGGCGCTGGACGACGGACTCGCCTTCGACGGCATCACGACGCAACCCGGCTCGATGGTCTATCTGGACGCCGGCGGGCCGGACGTCGACGTGACCGCCGCGTTGGAAGCCCGGCTGCTGTTGCTCGGTGGCCTCCCGCTGGACGAAGAGCTGCTGATGTGGTGGAACTTCGTCGGCCGCGACCACGACGAGATCGTCGAGATGCGGACGACTTGGATGCGGGCGGTCGATGGCGAGGACACGCGCTTCGGCCAGGTCACCAGCTACGACGGGCCGGCGCTACCGGCGCCCGCGATGCCGATGACCAGGCTGCGGGCTCGACCCGGCCGGCGGACCTGACGCCAGCGTCATTGGGACCGCATGCCGACCGACTCAGTTCGCAACGATGTGCCGCCGCATCGGATAGACCGATACGGCGGCACATCGTTGTCGGCCGGGCACTTCGAGGGAGGTGTCCGATGGTCGGCCTATTCGAAGCGACGTCACATCGTTGCAGCATGAAGGGTGGGGCTACTGGCCGGTGCGGCCGTCGATGCACTCGCGCAGCAGGTCGGCGTGGCCGGCGTGCCGGGCGTACTCCTCGATCATGTGCACGAGGACTTCGCGCAACGTGATCGAGCCGTCGTCGAGGGTGCCCTCGATGTCGAGTGACGGTGCCGCAGCTACGAAGGCCTCGGCCGCGGCGACCTCACGTCGCCAGCTCGCCCAGGCATCGGCGACGACGTCGGGGTCGGCGACCGCGCCGTTGAAGTCGAGGTCGCGGTCCTCATCGGTCCGGTACAACCGCGGCAGGTGCAGCTGGTGTTGCATCACGCGGACGAACCATGAGTGCTCGACGCGGGCCAGGTGCCGGACCAAGCCGAGCAGCGACATCGTCGACGGCGGCACCGAGCGACGGGCGAGCTGTTCGGCGTCGAGCCCCTCGCACTTCAGCTCCAGCGTCAGCCGGTAGTGCCGGAGGTAGTCCAGCAGCGTCTCGCGTTCGCCGACCGGGCGGTGGTCGGTCGCGCGGGGATCGTTCTCCGGGTCGACCCACAGGTCGGGGTACTTGCGCTCGCTCATGGTGGCCATGCTGCCGGTAGAGCCGCGGCCACCCGCAACGATGTGACATCGAGTCGGTCTATCCGACTCGATGTCACATCGTTGCGAAAAGCAGGGCGCTCGGTAGCGTCCCGGACCGTGCGTGTCCTCATCGCCCCGGACAAGTTCGCCGGCACGTTGTCGGCAGTCGAGGCGGCGGCGGCGATCGCGGCCGGTTGGTCAGGGCAGGCGCCCAGCGACGAGCTCGCGCTCGTCCCGCTCTCCGACGGCGGGCCCGGCTTTGTCGACGTCCTGTATGCGGCGCTCGGCGGATCGTTGCGGTTGTCGACGGTGCCCGGACCGCTCGGTGAGCCGACACCGGCGACGTGGCTGTTGGCCGACGGCGTCGCATACATCGAGGCTGCGCAGGCCTGCGGCCTTGCGCTGTCGCCGGCGGCCGAACGGCGGCCGCTCGATGCCTCGACCCACGGCGTCGGTGTGCTGCTTCGCGCGGCGCTCGACGCGGGTGCGAGCCGGGTCGTGGTCGGCGTCGGCGGCACCGCGTCCACCGACGGCGGCGCCGGCCTGATCGAGGCGTTCGGTATGCGGTGGCCGGCCGGCGTCGAGCTCGTCCTGGCCTCAGACGTGGACTCGCCGTTGCTGGGCGCATACGGCGCGGCCCGGACGTTCGGCCCGCAGAAGGGCGCGACCGATGCCGAGGTCGACGTGCTCGAAGGGCGGCTCACCGCCTGGGCGCGCGAGACCGGTGGTGATCCGGAGGCCGCCGGGGCTGGGGCCGGCGGCGGCCTTGGCTACGGCCTGCTGCTGCTCGGAGCCAGCCGCATCGCCGGCAGCGCCGTGGTCCTCGACGCGGTCCGGCTCGGCGAACGGGTCGCGCGCGCCGATCTGGTCGTGACCGGGGAGGGTGCGTTCGACTTCTCGTCCCTGCGCGGTAAGACCGTGAGCGCGGTCGCGCAGGTGGCGCAGCGGGCGGCGCGGCCGTGCCTGGTCCTCGCCGGTCGGGTGGACGTCGGGCATCGCGAGGCCGCCGCCGTCGGCGTCGAGGCCGCATACGACCTGGTGAGCGAGGCGGGCTCGGTGGCGGCGGCGCTGGCCGAGCCCGGCCACTGGCTGGCGCAGACGGCCGCTCGCGCGGCGCGCGCATGGAGTCGTTAGCCGCTGGGTGTGCGACCATGGGAACAACCGCTGCGCCGCGAGGTGTTGCGCCGACGACTCCGATCCCAACCGCAGGGAGCACGCACGATGACAGTCCAGGAGGAGACCGCGACCAGCGGAATCATCCTTTCCGACGAGGCCGCCACCAAGGTTGCCAGCCTGCTGGCGCAGGAGGGCCGCGACGACCTTCAGCTGCGGATTGCCGTGCAGCCGGGTGGGTGCTCGGGCCTGCGTTACCAGCTGTTCTTCGATGATCGGTCGCTGGACGGCGACATCATCAAGGAGTTCGGTGCGGTCAGCGTGGTCACCGACCGGATGTCGGCGCCCTACTTGAGCGGCGCGACCATCGACTTCGTCGACACCATCGAGAAGCAGGGCTTCACCATCGACAACCCCAACGCGCAGGGTTCGTGCGCGTGCGGCGACTCTTTCCACTGAGCCGTCCTAGCTGACGCCGGAGCCGGCGGTCCCCGTCCATCGGGGCCGCCGGTTTCGTCTGTGGCTGCCGCCCGCCCAGACCGTTTGGTATGCAGAACGCAACCTGGGGCTTGCGTATCGCATACCAGACCGTGTTCAGCGGGTGAGGATCCGCGCACCTTCGAAAACGACGACGCGATCGCCCAGCGGCGTCGGCCAGCGTGACCGAGCCCTTGGTCTCGACCGCGTCCGCGGTGCACGCGGTCTCCGGTGGCAGCTTCGACAGCGCCACGGTCACCGAGTCGGCAGCCTCGGCCTCGAGCACGAGTTCACGGGTGCACGAGCTCGAGTCGTACCAGACGACCGCCAGCGAGGTGCCGTCGGCGACCGCATACGGAATCGGCTCAGGGATCGGCTCGGGCATCGGCTCGGGCAGGGGCACCGGTACTGGCGCGGGTCCCGGCTCGACCGTGCCGGGGGAGCCGGGCGTCGAGCCTGAACTGCCACCGCCATCGACCGGGGTGTCGGGATCGACCGGCGGCTCGACCGGCTCGGCCGGCACGGGCTCGGCAATGAATGCCGGGTCAACCGCGACGACGGTCGGTCCCCACGGGTTCTGCGCGGCGTCAGCGGTGATGAACAGCCACGACGGCACGAGCAGCGGCTCGACGCCCTCGTACTGCATGGTCAGGCCGAGCTCGGCGCCGGTGATGACGGTCGGCTGGATCGGGCCGCACGCCGGCAGGGTGACCGCGGGGTCGACCACGACGTCGTCGCCGGCCGGCGCCGGTTCGGGGCAGAGCATCGCCATCTCTGGCATCGGCTGGCTCGCGAGCTGGTCGTATGCGGCCTGCGCCGAGATCAGCGGGTACGCGTCGCCCGGGGTGGCCGTCCCGACGTAGCCGTTGCCGCCGACGACGCCGTCGTCGCTGACCTCGAGTGAGGTGGTCAGGCCACGGGTCGGCAGGCCGCCGACGGACGGGTCGACCGACACCCAGGAGGTCGGGGCACCGACCTCAACCCGGGCGTCCTCGGTCGGCACGCCGAGGGCGGCGAGCACGGGAGTGGCGAGCGCCAGTGCGGCTTCCGCCGACGGTCCGTCCGGCAGCACCGCGGGCTCCGCTGCAGCGCACATCGGTGCCGGTGCGACGGACCGGGCGGTCCCCTCGGCCGAGGCCTCACCCGGGACGTCGGCGGGCGCCTCGGCCGGCTGGTCGGTCGGGACGTCGGGCGGGATGGGGGTCTGGAGGTCGATCTCCGGCTGATCGGGGCAGTCCACCGCGGGGTAGACGCGCTCGAAGTACGCGCTGTCGTAGTAGCTCCACGCGCCGGCCGCGTCGTCGCTCACCGACAGGTTGGGATCGTCGGCCGCGACGCCGAGTGCGGCGGCGACAGTCTGGCGACGCTCCGCCTGGTCACCGGCGGCGAAGCGGTGCACGCGCGCCTCGGCTGGACCGTCCGGCAGCGACCCCTCGAGCTGGTAGCTCGTCGCCGCCAGCGACATGTCGGCGGACATCGCTTCAGGCGCGGCGGCAGCGTCCCGTCCAGCGGCCGCGCCGATGGCCAGCAACGGCGGCCCGTCTGATCCCGAGTCGCGCAGGGTGCCACGCCACGAACGCAACCCCTACGAGCACGGCGCCCACCGCGCCGGCCGCGAGCAGCGGCACCCAGATGTTCCTCTTCACGGCATCCCCCTCCGGTCGGCGTCCCCGGTGTGACGCGGGTCACGGCGATCCGGTTCCGCGATCTTCGACACCGCGCCACGGCCGCGTCTGAACTGCGGCCGCGACCTACCAGGACTTTCGAGCGCTGATCGTCTCCGGCGCAGCCGAAACCGGTCAAATCGGGCGGTTCGCCGCGAAGCTGTTGGTACCTCAGTGCCGGCGAGCGGCCTAGCGGCTCGACCAACTCGGGGCCGGGGGAGCCGGGCGGCTCGCCAGCAGCCTGCCGCGGGGTCGGCACGGCCCCGTTCTCCGCGGGGGCGCCGAGGCGGGCGCTGAGCACCTGCTGGACCACCTTGGCGTCGTCGATCAGCGGCTGCAGGCTCATGCCCGCCACGCTATGCACAGCCGGCGGCGCGGCGCCAGGAGTACCCGCGGGTAAGGTTCCGAGCGCTCCACGTGCCCACCCACCAGGAGACTCCTGTGCGCATCGCCGTGACCGGCTCGATCGCGACCGACCACCTGATGACCTTTCCCGGCCGCTTCTCCGACTCGCTCGTGGCGGACAAGCTGCACAAGGTCTCGCTGAGCTTCCTGGTCGACGAGCTCGAGGTGCGCCGTGGCGGGGTCGCGGCGAACATCGCGTTCGGCATGGGCTGCGTCGGCTTGCACCCGGTGCTCGTCGGGGCGGTCGGCCCGGACTTTGAGGATTACCGCTCCTGGCTCGAACGACACGGCGTCGACACCCGCTCGGTGCACGTGTCGGATGTGCGGCATACCGCGCGCTTCATCTGCACGACAGATCGCGAGCAGAACCAGATCGCGTCCTTCTATACCGGCGCGATGTCCGAGGCCCGCGACATCGAGCTCAAGCCGGTGGCCGATCGGGTCGGTGGGCTCGACCTGGTCGTGATCGGAGCCAACGATCCCGACGGCATGATCCGGCACACCGACGAGTGCCGGCAGCGGGGGTATGCGTTCGCGGCCGACCCGAGCCAGCAGCTGGCGCGGATGGAGGGCCCGGAGATCCGCCGGCTGGTCGACGGGGCTGACTACCTGTTCACGAACGAGTACGAGGCGGCGCTCACCGAGTCGAAGACGGGTTGGTCGCACGAGGACGTCCTCGACCGCGTCCGCTGCCGCGTGACCACCCTGGGCAAGCACGGCGCCCGGGTCGAGTGCAAGGGCGAGCCGATCGTGCAGGTGCACACTCCCGACGAGGAGCGCAAGGCGGACCCGACCGGCGTCGGCGACGCGTTCCGCGCAGGGTTCCTGGCCGGGCTGGCCTGGGGCGTCAGCCCCGAGCGCTGTGCGCAGGTCGGCTCGCTGCTGGCCACCTATGTCATCGAAACGATCGGCACGCAGGAGTACGAACTGGCGCAGCAGCACTTTCTCGAGCGGGTGGCCAAGGCATACGGGGACGACGCGGCGACGGACATCGAGCCGCACCTGCGCTGCCCGCGCCCCTGATCCCATCGATGGCCGGATAACCGTGCGCGACGGCGACCTGGTCGCGCTCGGCGGTGACCTGCAGCCGGCGACGCTGCTCAACGCCTACCGGGCCGGGCTGTTCCCGATGCGGTTGCTCGGCCGGCGCGGCCCCCTCGGCTGGTGGTCACCGGACCCGCGTGGTGTCCTGCCGGTGCACGGGTTCCACCAGTCGCGTTCGCTGCGGCGTACCCGCCGGCGCTTCGAGATCCGGGTCGACACGGCGTTCGACGCGGTCATCGGGGCCTGCGCGACCATCCGCCGGCCCGGAGGCTGGATCGGTCGCGACATCCGCAACGCGTATGCGCGGCTGCACGCGCTCGGCGCCGCGCACAGCATCGAGGCCTGGCGCGACGACGCCCTGGTCGGCGGTCTGTATGGCGTGTCCATCGGCGGCCTGTTCGCCGGCGAGTCGATGTTCCACACCGAGACCGATGCGTCGAAGGCGGCCCTGGCCGCGCTCGTCGAGCTGCTCGACGACGCGCACGCCGACGCCCGCCTGGTCGACGTGCAGTGGCAGACGCCGCATCTGGCCTCGCTGGGCGTGGTTGCCATCCCGCGCGCGGAGTACCTCGATCGGCTCGACGTCGCCCTCACGTTGCCGGAGCCCGCCGCTTTCCTCCGCGATCTTGAGGTTTCTACGTGATCCGCCCGGCGAGTCGCTGAAGAAAGCTCAAGATCGCGGGGGCTGGCGGCGGACGACGAACGCCGGGCCGCGCGGGTCGTCCCGCTCGCCCTCGTATGCGTGGCCGCGCATCGTGCACCAGGCTCGGATGTCGGGGCCGGCGGCCGGGTCGTCGGCGAGCACCACGACCACCCCGTCGACCGGCACGTCGACGATCCGCCGGGCGAGCTCGATCACGGGCAACGGGCAGCGGCGCCCGAGCTGGTCGACCACGAGCTCGCTCATAGGCCGCGTGCCCCCAGCTGGGCGCGCACCGAGCCCACCACGTCCGGCAGCTCGGCCAGGAACCGGTCGACGTCGGCCTCCGCGACGCCGCGCGGCAGGGACACCCGGATGTTGCCGTGGGACAGCACCCCCATGGCCACGAGCACGTGCGAGGGCTCGAGTGCGCTCGACGTGCACGACGATCCGGACGACACGGCGAACCCTCGCCGGTCCAGCTCGGACAGCAGCGCCTCGCCGTCGGCATACAGGCAGGAGAACGTCACGAGGTGGGGGAGTCGCCCGAGCGGGTCGCCGACCACCTCGACGTCCGGCACGGCCTCCGGGACACGCTCGCGGATGCGGTCCACGAGCGCGCTCAGCCGCTGGTTCTCCCGCTCCGCGTCGGCAACGACCGCCTCGAGTGCCGCCGCGGCCGCGACGACCAGCGGGACCGCGGGGTATCCGGGCACCGGGCCGCGGTCGTCGGCGGGGCTCGGGGATCGCCAACGGGCCGACCGCCGGATCGCGAGCACGCCGACCCCGGGCGGCCCGCCCCACTTGTGCGCGCTGGCGGCGAGCAGCGACCAACCCTCCGGCGGCGGGATGCGGCCCAGCGACTGGGCCGCGTCCACGAGCAGCGGTACGTCCCGGGCGGCGCACGCGTCCGCCACCGGCTCGAGCGGCTGGACCGTGCCCACCTCGTGGTTGGCGTGCTGCAGACACGCCAGCACCGTGTCGTCGCTCAGCAGGCTCCGGGTATGCGCCCGCCTCCACCCGGCCCAGCCGGTCGACGGGCGCGAGCGCATACGAGCCGCCGCGTGACTCCACCAGCCGAAGCGCCTGCAGCACCGCCGAGTGCTCGACCGCGGAGGCGACGACCCGCGCGCCACGCCGCTGGCCGCCCTGCACGACACCGGCCACCGCGAGGTGCAACGCGTGCGTGCCCGAGCCGGTGAACGCGACCTCGTCCGGCCGGCAGCGCAGCTGCTGCGCGACCGACTCCCGCGCCCCCTCGAGCAGGACTGCGGCTTGGCGCGCCGAGGAGTACAGGCGTGCCGGATCGGCCCAGCCCCGATCCCAGGCCGCATCCAAAGCGGCTCGAGCGGCCGGGTGCAACGGCTCGGTGGACGCGGCGTCGAGGTAGCCAGCGGGCGGCGTTGGCGCACCCCAGGACATGCCCCGAACGTAGTCGCCCCGGACCCCGCGACAGGACACCCGCTGCGCTAGCGTGACCTCGTTGGTGTCCGTGTCAGCTTCGGTCCGCGCCGAGGCTGCTTGGTCTGCTCGGGAAGGCGACGCGTGAAGTCCAGCAGTCCAGCGTCGAAGCGCCGGGGACGGGGTAGGCGGACGGCCGCGTTGGCGGCCGTCGGCGGCTTGGTGTTGGTGGCCGCGACCGGATGCGCGTCCGAGGACCTCCCGACGTTCGCGATCGGCGAGACGGCCTCCAGCCAGGCCGACACGCATGCTCTCGCTGTGGCAAGGGTCGTGGATCGCGGCCTTGGCGGTCGGCGCGCTGGTCTGGGGCCTGATCCTGTGGTCGGTGATCTTCCACCGGAAGAAGTCCGATCACGCCCCCGAGCAGACCCGGTACAACGTGCCGATCGAGGTGCTCTACACGGTCGTCCCGGTGCTCGTCATCGGCGTCCTCTTCTTCTTCACCGCCCGCGACGAGCACCGGCTCACCCAGCTGTCCGACGACCCGGACCACACCGTGAACGTCGTCGGCTTCCGCTGGAACTGGGCGTTCAACTACGTCGACGAGGACGTGTACGAGGTCGGCACGCCGGATGAGTTCCCGACCCTCTACCTGCCCATCGACCAGACCATCCGCTTCCAGCTGACCTCGCCAGACACCATCCACTCGTTCTGGGTGCCGGCCTTCCTGTTCAAGATGGACAACATCCCCGGACGGCTGAACGAGTTCGAGATCACACCGAACAAGGAGGGCCGCTTCGCCGGTCGGTGTGCCGAGCTGTGCGGCGTCGACCACAGCCGGATGCTGTTCTGGGTCGAGGTCGTGAGCCAGGACGAGTTCGAGGAGCGGATCGCCGAGCTCGAAGAGCGTGGCCAGACCGGCCTGCTCGACACCGATCGGGCCTCCGAGGCCGCCACGGACGGACAGGGTGTCACTCAGATCGGGGGCAACCCATGACGCTTGCTCCAGGAACCGGTCACTCCGGTCACGACCGTTCCCGCCCTCCCGCCGAAGCGGCAGAAGTCGTTGGGCCGGCTGGTCGTCAGCTGGATCACCTCGACCGACCACAAGGTCATCGGGTACATGTACCTGACGACCTCGTTCATCTTCTTCCTGGTCGGCGGCTTGATGGCGATGATCATCCGCGCCGAGCTGGCGCAGCCGGGCACCCAGATCGTGTCGAACGAGCAGTACAACCAGCTCTTCACGATGCACGGCACGATCATGCTGCTGCTGTTCGCGACGCCGTTGTTCGTCGGCTTCGCAAACGTGATCATGCCGCTGCAGATCGGGGCGCCGGACGTGGCGTTCCCGCGGCTGAACATGTTGAGCTACTGGTTGTTCCTGTTCGGCGGCCTGATCGCCCTATCCGGATTCCTGACGCCCGGCGGCGCTGCCGACTTCGGGTGGACGGTGTACGCGCCACTGAACGACGCGATCCGATCGCCCGGGGTCAGGTGCGGACCTGTGGATCATGGGTCTCGCGCTCGCTGGTTTCGGCACCATCATGGGTGGCGTCAACTTCGTCACCACGATCTTCACCATGCGCGCGCCCGGCATGACGATGTTCCGGATGCCGATCTTCACCTGGAACATCCTGCTCACGTCGACCTCGTGCTGATGGCCTTCCCGGTGCTCGCGGCTGCACTGCTGGCGCTCGAGGCGGACCGGGCGTTCGGGGCGCAGATCTTCGCCGCCGAGAACGGCGGGGCGATCCTGTGGCAGCACCTGTTCTGGTTCTTCGGCCACCCCGAGGTCTACATCATCGCGCTCCCCTTCTTCGGCATCGTGAGCGAGGTACTCCCGGTCTTCAGCCGCAAGCCGATCTTCGGCTACAAGGGGTTGGTCTTCGCGACCATCGCCATCGCGGCGCTGTCGATGGCGGTGTGGGCCCACCACATGTTCGTCACCGGCGCCGTGCTGCTGCCCTTCTTCGCATTCATGACCATGCTGATCGCAGTGCCGACCGGGGTGAAGTTCTTCAACTGGGTCGGCACGATGTGGCGCGGCTCGCTCACGTTCGAGTCGCCGATGCTGTGGGCGATCGGGTTCCTCGTGACGTTCCTGTTCGGGGGGCTGACCGGCATCATCCTGGCCAGCCCGCCGCTGGACTTCAACGTGAGCGACTCCTACTTCGTGGTGGCCCACTTCCACTACGTCGTGTTCGGCACCGTGGTGTTCGCGATGTTCTCCGGGTTCTACTTCTGGTGGGCGAAGTTCACCGGCAAGATGCTCGACGACCGGCTCGGCAAGGTGCACTTCTGGACTGCTGTTCCTCGGGTTCCACGGCACTTTCCTGGTCCAGCACTGGCTCGGTGTCGAGGGCTTCCCACGCCGGTATGCCGACTACGGGTCGGGTGACGGCTTCACGACCCTGAACATGGTGTCGTCGGTGTCGTCGTTCCTGCTCGGCGCCTCCACGCTGGTCTTCCTGTACAACGTGTGGAAGACGGCGCGGACCGCGCCCAAGGTCGAGGTCGACGACCCGTGGGGCTGGGGTCGGTCGATGGAGTGGGCGACCTCGTGTCCGCCGCCGCGGCACAACTTCGTCCGCATCCCGCGGATTCGGTCGGAGTCTCCGGCGTTCGACCTGCACCACCCCGAGCTGGCTCCGCACATGACGTCACCGTGGCCCCCGAGGCGCTGGTGGCAGCGGGTTCATCGGCCGGTTCGGCTGCTCCCGAAGCGCGCGAGGAGGGGCACACGCCGTGAAGGTCATGGGCATCATGTTGGCGATCTTCACCGCCTTCTTGGGGCTGTCCGGGTCGTGTACTGGCTCCTGTCGCAGGAGCCGGCGGGCACGACGGCCCTGATCCTGTGCGCCGGCCTGACCGCGTTGATCGGCTACTACCTGCTCTTCACCGAGCGTCGGCTGCAGCTGCAGCCCAACGACGACCCGGTCGGGGAAATCGACGACCAGGCGGGGGAGTACGGCTTCTACAGCCCGCACAGCTGGTGGCCGCTGCCGCTGGCGGCGGCCGGTGCGTTGGTGTTCCTGGGCGTCGTCTTCGGCTGGTGGCTTTCGGTTATCGGCGCTGCACTAGGTACCGTGGCACTCATCGGATTCGTCTTTGAGTACTACCGCGGAGAGCACGCGCACTGATCAGCACCGGGAGACGACACCCGGCGAGGGCACGATCGGCGGCCCTCGTCGCCATGTCGGCTGCCCTGGTGTTCACCCTGGTCGGCTGCAACGACGCCGACCGGACGGTCGCACCCGAACCGCCTGAGGTCGAGGCGCCGACCGCCCCGATCGCTTCCCAGGTCAACCTGGCGGTGGCTCCCGCGCCGGGGACTCTTGACGTGCGGCCGGACGCAGACGTGGTCGTCAGCGCCGCGGGCGGGGCGCTGACCTCGGTCACCGTACGGGCCGCCGACGGCTCGGTGCTGCCGGGCGCATACGACGCGACGAAGTCGACCTGGACGGCCTCGGTCGATCGACTGCCGTTCCAGACCACGTACTCCGTGGAAGCGACCGGGGTCGATGCGGCCGGCCGCGGCAAGGTGACGTACGGCGGCTTCACCACGCTGACCCCGATCGGCACGCTCAAGACGCAGAATCGCCCCACTGGACGGCGAGACCGTCGGAATCGGGATGCCGGTCATCGTCTCCCTGACGAACAGGCCGGCCAACCGGGCCGCGGTTGAGGCCGCGCTCACGGTCGAGGCGACGCCCGCGGTCGAGGGGTCGTGGGCCTGGATGAGCGGTACCGAGCTGCACTGGCGGCCGCGTGACTTCTGGGCCCCGGGCACAACGGTGACGGTCCGCACCGCGCTGATCGGGGTCGACGCGGGCGAAGGCATCTGGGGTGGTGAGGAACGCTCGATCAGCTTCAACATCGGGGCGGCTCGGGTGCACACCGTCGACATCGCGTCGCACCAGATGACCGTCACCGAGAACGGTGCCGTGGTCCGGACCATCCCGATCACGACCGGCGAGCCGGGCTACGACACCCGCAGCGGGACCAAGGTCATCATGTCCAAGGAACGCAACCGGATCATGGACTCCGCGACCGTCGACATCCCGGCCGGCTCGCCGGACGCATACCGGCTCAACGTCGAGTACGCGATGCGAGTGACCAACAGCGGCGAGTTCATCCACGCTGCGCCGTGGTCGGTGGGGTCGCAGGGCGTGCGCAACGTCTCCCACGGCTGCACTGGGATGAGCACCGCGAACGCCGCGTGGTTCTACGACTTCACCCGCAAGGGTGACGTCGTGCGCTACGTCAATGCCAACCGCGGCGGTGTCGAGCTCGGCAACGGCTGGGCCGACTGGAACCTCAGCTGGGACAACTGGACCGGCCGCTCCGCGCTGTAGCCACCTGCGAATCGGCCGGGTGGGCACGTCTCGCGTCACGTCTGCGAGCTCTAGTCGGTCGTCTCCAGCTCGCGCTGCTCGCGTCGGCTCGGCCGCCTCGATCTCGGCGTGGTGGTGGGCGGCGGCGTCGAGCTCGGCCTGGGTCGGCGGGTGAATGACGTCGCCGTAGTAGGCGCGGGACAGCCGGGCCCGGAACCGGCCGAGCGGGCCACCGCCCTTGGACGGGACACCGTTCTCGTCGGTGGCCGGTGGTAGCTCGTACACCGGGTACTGGTAGTTGGCCAGCAGGACGGCCCGTTCCTCGTCGCCGACAGGTTCGTGCACCTCGATGAACTCTCCACCCGGGAGCTGAACGATCCGGCCGGTCTCACGGCCGTGCAGCAGCTTGTCCCGGTCACGCCGCTGCAGGCCGATGCAGATGCGTTTGGTGATCGACGTAGACGATCGGCGGCACGACGAAGATGGCCACCCGCAGGGTCCAGGTGATCGCGTTGATCGACAGGTCGAACTGGGTGGCGATGATGTCGTTGCCGGCGCCGATGAGCAGCAGCGCCCAGAAGACCAGTGCGGTGACGCCGAGCGCGGTCCGCACCGGGCACGTTGCGCGGCCGGTCCAGCAGGTTGTGCTCGCGGCTGTCCCCGGTGATCCAGCGTTCGATGAACGGGTAGAAGATCAGCGGCGTGAACATCAGCCCGGGCAGCATCAGCGCCGGGATGATGATGTTCATGCTCACCGTGTAGCCGCCCGGGATGACGAACTCCCAGTTGGGCATCAGGCGCACCGCGCCGTCCAGGAAGCCCATGTACCAGTCGGGTTGCGACGCCGGCGGTGATCTGGGACGGGTTGTACGGCCCGAACATCCACACCGGGTTGATCGTGGCGATGGCCGAGAGGACCACCGAGACGCCGAAGACGACGAAGAAGAAGCCGCCGGCCTTGGCCATGTAGACCGGCAGCAGCGGGTAGCCCACCACGTTGTCGTTGGTCCGGCCCGGGCCGGGGTACTGGGTGTGCTTCTGGTACCAGATCAGCAGCAGGTGAACCGTGATCAGGGCCAGGATGATCCCGGGGATCGAGCAGGACGTGGATGGTGTAGAAGCGCGGGATGATGTCCGACCCGGGGAACTCCCCGCCGAACAGGAAGAACGCCAGGTAGGTACCCACGAGCGGGATGCCCTGCATGATGCCCTGCGTGATCCGCAGGCCGGTGCCGGACAGCAGGTCGTCCGGCAGCGAGTAGCCGATGAAGCCCTCGATGATGCCGAGGATCAGCAGGTTGGCGCCGATGATCCAGTTGAGCTCGCGCGGCTTGCGGAAGGCGCCGGTGAAGAACACCCGGCACAGGTGCACCATGATCGCGATCACGAAGATCAGCGCCGCCCAGTGGTGCACCTGCCGCATCAGCAGGCCGCCGCGGATGTCGAAGGAGATGCCGATCGTCGAGGCATACGCCTCGGACATCTGGATGCCGTTCAGCGGCTCGTACGAGCCGTTGTAGATGACCTCCACCATCGACGGCCGGAACCAGAAGGTCAGGAACGTGCCCGACAGCAGCAGGACGATGAAGCTGTACAGGGCGATCTCGCCGAGCATGAACGACCAGTGGTCCGGGAAGATCTTGTTCAGGTTCTTCTTCAGCCACTTGTTCGAGCCGACGCGCTCGTCGACGAAGGTGGCGGTCGCACCGCCCGCCTTTTCGATCATGCTCATCCGCGCTCCCAGAAACTCGGGCCGATCGGCTCGGCGAAGTCCTGACGCGCGACCAAGTATCCCTCGTCATCCACCGTGATGGGCAGCTGCGGCATCGACCGGGCGGCCGGCCCGAACACCACGCGACCGCCGTCCGCCAGATCGAACGTCGACTGGTGGCAGGGGCACAGCAGGTGGTGCGTGGTCTGCTCGTACAGCGCGGTCGGGCAGCCGACGTGCGTGCAGATCTTGGAGAAGGCGAGGATGCCTTCGTAGCCCCAGTTCTCGCCATCCGGGCCCTGCTGGGAGCGAATCTCGTCCGGGTCCATCCGGACCAGGATGATGGGGGCCTTGGCCCGGGCGTTCAGGGTGCCGGTCTCTTCCTCGACCTCCGGCAGGATCTCCGGGATCGCCGAGACCAGACCACCGATCGGCACGTCCTCCGGCCGCACCTTGAGCAGGGCTGGATCAGTGACGATCGGCATGCCCTCCTCCCACAGCGTGTGCCGCAGCGAGTCCTCGGGGAGCGGGCCGAGATCACGCAGCAGCACAACCGCAGGGATCGGCAGCAGCGCCATCGCGCCGAGCAGCGAGCGGCGCACGATCCGGCGCTGGACGAAGCCCGAGGCGTCGGCGCCTTCCTCGTAGATCGCGATCGCCTCGGCGGTGGAGTCTGGGTCGCTCTTGAGCGGGTGCCGCTCGTGCACGACCTCGACGTCGGGCATGAGCTTCTTCGCCCAGTGGATGGCGCCGATGCCGATGAACAGGATGGCCAGGCCCAGGGTCATGCCCAAGGCGAAGTTGAGCGCGTTCGCGTCCTTGGACAACAGGGGGATGTCGACCGTCTCGGTCTTGTCGATCACGACGAAGCAGACCACGAACGCGATCGTCATCAGCGACGAGAGCCCGAACAGGGTCGCCACCTGGCGTTCCGCCCGGCGAGCGGCGCGCACGTCGGTGTCCGTACGCCGCAGCGTGTGCTCCGGCAGGCCAGGGGCCAGCGTGTCGAGGTCGGTGGAGTGGCTCGCCGGGTGGTGGTCGCTCATGAGCTCTTGGCCCCGATCCAGACCGCGACCGCGGCTAGCGCACCGAGGCCGACGATCCAGGCGAACAGGCCTTCGGTCACTGGCCCGAAGCGGCCCAGTGCCATGCCGCCCGGGTTGCCGCGCTCCTCAATGTTCTGGATGTACTTGATGATCGCTTGCTTCTGCTCTGTTGGCAGGACGTCGTCGCCGAACACCGGCATCGACTGCGGACCGGTGAGCATCGCCTCGTAGATGTGCACCGGCTCCACATCGATGAGCGATGGCGCGTACTTGCCGTTGGTCAGCGCTCCGCCTGAGGCCGCATAGTTGTGGCACTGCGCGCAGTTCACCCGGAACAGTTCACCGCCCTCCGCGAGGTCTGCTTCGGAGGTGTCGAGCTGCTCCTCGGTCGGGATCGCCGGCCCAGGCGCGAGCGAGGCGATGTATGCGGCCATCGCCAGGATCTCGTCCTCGCTGTACTGCACCTCGCCGCGCGCCACCTGCACGGTGGGGGCCGCGAGCGGCATCCGGCCGGTGCCGACCTGGAAGTGCACCGCGGCGGCACCCGCGCCGATCAGGGTGGGGCCGTCGCTGCTGCCCTCAGCGTTCAGCCCGTGGCACGACGAGCAGCCCTCGAGGTAGAGCAGGCGCCCTTCTTCCACCGTCTGCTGCGGTGCGGCCGATGGGGCGGCGGACGCCTGGCCCATGCCAGCGATGGCCGCATACGCGAAACCGGTCACAGCCAGCGCGATCGCGATCAGGAGGAACCACGCCAGCGGGTGCCGGCGGCGCGCGGGCCTGGCTGCCACGGAAGCTCCGCCCCTCACTTGATCAGGTAGATGGTCGCGAACAGGCCGATCCACACCACGTCGACGAAGTGCCAGTAGTACGACACCACGATCGCGCTGGTGGCCTGCCCGTGCGTGAACCGACGCGCTGCATACGTGCGGCCGAGCACGAACAGGAACGCGATGAGCCCACCGGTCACGTGGAGCCCGTGGAAGCCGGTGGCCAGGTAGAAGATCGACCCGTATGCGGAGGAGGACAGCGTCAGGCCTTCCTCCACGAGCGCGGTGTACTCCGTGACCTGCCCGCCGATGAAAACGGCGCCCATGATGAACGTGACGATGAACCAGTTCCGCAGCCCGCGCACGTCCCCGCGCTCGGCCGCGAACACGCCGAGCTGGCACGTCACCGAGGACAGCACCAGGATGACGGTGTTCCCGAACGAGAACGGGATGTTGAGCAGCTCGTGGCCCTCGGCCCAGGTGTCCGGGCCCTGCACCGAGCGCAGCGTGAAGTAGATCGCGAACATCGCCGCGAAGAACATGAGCTCGGAGGCCAGCCAGACGATCGTGCCGACGCTGACCGCGTTCGGGCGGACGAACGGGCCCGGTTGGACGCCCGGGCCGTCCTCGACGACGGTGGTAGCAGCCACGGGTCAGATCTAAGCAGCCCGAGCGCGTCTGTGCGCGCTTGACCCCCGGCTCCGTTCACCCGATTTCGCACCTACGCTGAGATCGTGCTCACCGGCCTGCTCGCCCACGCCGGGCCGGGCGACCTGCCGCCCCCGCTCACCTGGACGACGCTGCTCACCGAGTGGTCGTTCGAGCCGCTGCCCGCGATCGGGGTCGGGCTGGCCGCCGCCTGGTATCTGGGCGCGGTCCGGCGGCTGCGGGCTCGGGGCGACCGGTGGTCCGGCTGGCGGACGTTCTGGTTCGTCGGGGCCGGCCTCGGGGCGATCGTGCTGGCCACCCAGTCGGCGCTGGCCGCATACGACACCGTGCTGATCTCGGTCCACATGGTCCAGCACATGGTGCTCAACATGATCGCGCCGATCTGCCTGGCGCTCGGCGCGCCGGTGACGCTGGCGCTGCGCACGCTGTCCCCCCGACCGCGGGGGTGGCTGCTGGCGGCGATCCACTCGCGGGTCGCCCGGGTGCTGACCTTCCCGTTGGTGGCCGCGGCGATCTTCGTCGCCCAGCCTTGGGTCCTCTACTACACGGGCCTGTATGAGGCCACCTTGCGCAACCCGGTCCTGCACGACCTCAACCACTTGCATTTCCTGCTGGTGGGCTGCCTGTGGTTCTGGGTGATCCTCGGCCTGGACCCGTTGCCGCGGCGCGTTCCGTACCCGATGCGGATGCTGGCCGTCTTCGTCACGCTGCCGTTCCACGCCTGGCTCGGGGTCACGATCATGTCGGCATCGACGTTGATCGCGCCGGACTGGTACTTCGAGCTCGGCCGGGACTGGGGCCAGTCGCCGATCGCCGACCAGCGGTTGGCCGGCGGCATCCTGTGGGTCTCCGGTGAGCTGATCGGGCTGGCCATCCTCGGCGTGCTGTTCGTGCAGTGGATGCGCGAGTCCGAACGGGAGGCCCGGCGTGAGGACCGTCGACTCGATCGGGAGGCCGCCGCTGCAAGAGCGTCGGGTATGCCGGCGCCGGCCGGACCAGGCGACCCCGGAAGCGAGGAGACCACCGCCGCGGATCAGCAGTGGACGACGCCGTGGTGGGAGACCGGTCGCCGATAGCATCCGCATGTGACCGAGCCCAAGGCCGCGACCGTCCTGTTGTACAGCGACGACGTGAACACCCGGGCGCAAGTGCGTCTGGCGCTGGGCCGCCGGCTGGCGCCGGACCTGCCGCCGCTGGAGTACGTCGAGTGCGCCACCGAGCCGGCCGTGATTGCCCTGATGGACCGGGGCGGGATCGACCTGGCCATCCTCGACGGCGAGGCGACCCCGGCCGGCGGCATGGGGATCTGCCGACAGCTGCACGACGAGATCTTCCGCTGCCCACCGGTGCTCGTGCTGACCGGCCGCCCGCAGGATGCGTGGCTCGCGACCTGGTCGCGCGCGGAGGCGGCCGTGCCGCACCCGCTCGACCCGATTCTGCTGGCCGACGCCGCCGCGCGGCTGCTCCGGCAGCAGCCCGCCGCCCGCGTGCCCTGACCAAGTGGCATCGGGCGTGACCGACACGACGTGGCCGGCCGTCGTCGCCTCCTTGCTCCGCAGGGAGGACCTCACCGTCGAGGACAGTGAGTGGGCGATGGACCAGGTCATGTCGGGCCAGGCGACCCCCGTGCAGATCGCCGGCTTCATGGTGGCGCTGCGGGCGAAGGGCGAAACGGCCGCCGAGATGGATGGCCTGGTCCGCGCCATGCTCAGCCACTCCCACCGCATCGAGGTGCCCGGCCCGGCCGTGGACGTGGTGGGCACTGGGGGCGACCGGGCGCATACGGTCAACATCTCGACCATGGCCGCGATCGTCGCGGCCGGAGCCGGGGTGCGGGTGGTCAAGCACGGCAACCGGGCCGCGTCGTCGGCCTGCGGGGCGGCCGATGTGCTTGAGGAACTCGGCGTCGTGCTGACCCTGACCCCGGCGCAGGTCGCGGACGTCGCAGTCAAGGTCGGCATCACCTTCTGCTTCGCCCAGGTCTTTCACCCGGCGATGCGGCATGCGGCGGTGCCGCGGCGCGAGCTCGGCGTGCCCACCGCGTTCAACTTCCTCGGGCCGCTGACGAACCCGGCGCAGCCGGCGGCGCAGGCGGTCGGCTGCGCCGACGCCCGGATGGCCGCGGTGATGGCCGACGTGTTCGCCCGCCGGGGCGCCTCGGCGCTGGTCTTCCGCGGTGACGACGGCCTCGACGAGCTCACGACCGCCACCACGTCGCAGGTCTGGCGGGTGCGGGCGGGTGCGGTCACGAAGGAGACCGTCGATCCCGGGGCGCTCGGCTTGCCGGCCGCCGCACCGGACGCGCTGCGCGGCGCCGATGCGGCGTTCAACGCGTCCGTCGTGCGGTCGGTGTTGGCCGGTCAGCACGGGCCGGTCCGGGACGCGGTGCTGCTCAACGCCGCGGCCGCGCTGGTCGCCGTCGATGCGGTGGAGGGCCCGTTGCTTGGCCAGCTCGCGGCGGCGCTGCGCCGGGCCGCGCAGGCCGTCGACTCCGGTGCGGCCGCGTCGGTCCTGGAGCGCTGGGTGGCGGCGACGCAGTCAGCCGGCGGCTAACCAAGATCACGGTCTCCCGAGCGAAACCGTTCGCTGGCGCACGATTCTGCTCGGGAGACGGTGATCATGGTCGAGCGAGCATCAGTCGGGCGCCTCCAGGCCGATCGAGAACGCGGCTTCGAGGTCGTGCCGGCTGTAGGCGCGGAAGGCGATGTGCGTCTCGGTATGCAGCACGCCGGGGACCTTGTTGAGTGTGCCGGCGATGACGTCGGCCAGCTGGTCGTGCTCCGGCACCCGCACGATCGCCACCAGGTCGATCTCGCCGGTGACCGAGTAGACCTCGCTCACGCCGTCGATGGCCGCGATGGCCTCGGCCACCTCGGGGATCTGGTCGACCTCGGCCGAGACATTCACGATCGCCGTGACCACGGCGTCACCCTAGCCACGCGCGGGTTGGTGCACCGGTCGCAGGTCGCGCCGGTCGGCGAACGGGTGGGCGAAGGACGTGTCGAGCGCAGCACCGAGCCGCTCCAGGTGCGCACCCGCCCCGCCGACCGGGCAGCTCCACTCGCCGTCGACGCGCACCAGCCGGACCCCAGGCTCGTCGAGCCAGCGCAGGATCCGTTCGGTCTCCTCGGCGGTGGCGGCCGGGACCGGGCCGGGGCCGCCGCGGACCTGCTCCGCGGTCGCGACCAGCGCGTCGACATGTGGCCGCGGGTCGTCGCCTTGCGGGGTCGTGCCGCTCGCGGCCAGCCGGCCGTGCCGGACCACGACGACCTCCCAGCCGCCGCCGTCCCGCCGACGCGCGGCGACCAGCTCCGGGCAACGGGCCAGGCCGAGCAGGCGCTGCATACGCGCCGTCGCTCGGACGAACGCCGCTAGTCGGTCGCGGTGCAGCGCAGCGTCCTCGTAGCGCTCGGCGGCGGCGAGGCGGGCGATCCGCCGCTCCATCGCGGCGGTCAACCGACCGGCGTCGCCCTCCCAGGCGGTGCGCGCGGCCGTCACCACCTCGGCGTATGCGGCGACGCTCTGCCGGCCCTCGCACGGCGCGGCGCAGCGACCCATGCCGAACAGCGCGCACGCGGAGCGCATACGGCGCACGGACAGCCGGTCGGTGCATTGCCGCAGCGGGAACGCTTCGTGCAGCGCGGTCATCGCGGCATCGGCGCTGCGCCTCGACCCGAACGGACCGAGATAGGACGCGCCGTCGTCGCGCAGCTCGCGCACGAGCGAGAGCCGGGGGAACGGCTCCACGGTCAGCTTGAGCCAGAGCACCCGCTCGGGAAAGCGGGACCGCCGGTTGTACCGCGGCTTGTGCGCGGCAATCAGCCGCAGCTCGCGGACCTCCGCCTCCAGCGAAGTCGGGCACACGATGTGTCGCACCTGCTCGGCGATGCCGACCATCTCGCCCATCCGGGAGCGGGACTCCGACGCGGTGAAGTAGTTGCGCACCCGGGCGCGCAGGTTGCGCGACTTGCCGACGTACAGGATGCGGCCCTGGGCGTCCTCGAACAGGTAAACGCCGGGGGCGGACGGCAACCCCTCGGCAAGGAAGCGCTTGCGGCGCAACGCCGCGGGCACCCGGGAAGAGAAGGTCGTGAGCTCCTCGAGCGACTGCACGCCCTCGTTGCCCACCCGCTCGATCAGGCCGTGCAGCACGTCCACCGTCGCCCGGGCGTCCTGCAAGGCGCGGTGGTTGGGCACCGTGGTCGACCGGAAGACCCGCGCCAGCGTGCTGAGCCGGCAGTCCGGGGCGTCGTCGCGGTGCAGCACGCGGCGAGCCAGCCGGGCCGTGTCGACCACGCCGAAGCTCGGCCAGGGCCGCCCGAGCCGCTCGGTCGCGACCCGCAGGAAGCCGACGTCGAACGGCGCGTTGTGGGCGACCAGCACCGCACCGCGGGCGAAGTCGAGGAAGTCCGGCAGCACCTGCTCGATGCGCGGCGCGCTCGCCACCATCAAGTCGGTGATGCCGGTGAGGACGGCGATGAACGGTGGGATCGGCTCGTCCGGGTTGACCAGCGTTTGGAACTCGCCGAGCACCTCACCGCCCCGCACCTTCACGGCACCGATCTCGGTGATCGCGCAGTCGTGGGCAGAGCCGCCGGTCGTCTCGAGGTCCACGACCACGAACGTCACCTCGCGAAGCGGGGTCCCGAGCTCGTCGAAGGATGCCTGGATGCCGATCCGCGCGGCCGCACCGATGCCGAGTTCGGCACCGGGTTCGGCGCGGGCGGGCGCGGCAACGGTCATGCTCGGGAAGGTAGGCGGCGGTCCCGACACGAACACGGAGGCGCGCCTGCGCGATCCCGCCCCGGCGTCCATTTCGCAACGATGTGCCGCCGCTTCGGATAGATCGAAGCGGCGGCACATCGTTGCGGAGGGGGCGGCTTGATGGATGTGGCCGATGGTCGGTCTATCCGAAGCAACGTCACATCGTTGCGAAATGGGGGCGACCTAGGGTGGAGGCGTGGCCGAGCAGTCGACGTCTTACCCGGCCGAGGGCTCGACCCGCTGGCGCTGCACGCTCTGCGGCAACCTGACCCGGTTCGACGTCGTGCGCTCGACTCGGGTGCGGGAGTTCGTCCACCTGGACCTGGCCGGTGACTCTCGCGTGGAAGAGACCGAGGTGCTTGGCGAGAAGGTCGAGCAGATCCGCTGCCGCTGGTGCAACGCGGTCGACTCGGTCGAGCTGGTGCCACGCGCCCCCGGACCGGGCGCCGACGCGACATCCTGATCGGGTGGTCGGGATCGACGCCGAGGGGGAGGACGACGACGCTGCGCGCGCACGCGGCCGAGCCGGGCGACGCGCGCCGAGCCGAGGCGACGCGGCCGAGCCGGGCGCCGAGGTCGCCGACCTGCCGCCAGCGCTGCTCCGCCGGCTGGCGGCCATGGCCGGGGACGCGCTCGGCCGGCTCACCGACGAAGAAGTGCCGCCGGCCTGGCGGAAGGTCGCCAAGTTCGCGCCGGGGCCCCGTGCCCGGCACGCCAACCCCGGACTGCTCGTGGCGCTCGAGCAGGATCCGTCGCTGCGGCAGCGGGTCGCCACCCAGGTTCGCGAGCGGTATTCGTGGAGCACGCAGGTGGACGACGGTGAAACGCCAGCCGGCGTCGACGCCACGGAGCTAGCTGCGGCGGCCTGGTTGCTGCGACCGCAAGGCTGGGCGGATGTGGTCCGCGCGGGCACCGCAGCGGCGGCGCGGGCAACCGGCAGCGGCCCGCCCGGACCCGCAGCCGCATCCGGAGCACGGCGAGCTGGAGCGACTGCGGGATCAGCTCGCCTCGGCGCGGGCCGAGGCGAAGCAGCTGCAGGCCGAAAGCCGCACCGAGCTCGAGCAGGCTCGTCGCGACCTCGCAGCGCTGAAGCGGGAGCTGCGCGCGGAGATCCGGCGTCGTGAGCAGGCCGAGCAGGCGGCCGAGGCCAAAGCGACGGTGGCCGCCCGCCAGCGAGGATCGGATGAGCGGCGGCTGGCCGATGCCGACGCGGAGCGGCGTCGACTGCGCAGCCAGCTCAGGGATGCGGAGACCGCGCTCGAGCAGGCTCGGCGGGCGGCGCGCGAGGGGCGCAGCAGCGCCGACATCCGGCTGCGGCTGCTGCTGGACACCGTCGTCGAGTCGGCGCAAGGGATCAAGCGCGAGCTGGCGTTGCCACCGGTCGCCGTCCGGCCGGCTGACGAGGTGGTGGCCGCTGGCGGAGCCGTCTCGCAGGCCGCCGCCGAGGTCCAGGACCGGGAGGGTCGAGCCCGCGCCGACGACGATCCGGGTGTGCTTGCGGTGTTGCTCTCACTCCCGCAGGCGCACCTGGTGGTCGACGGCTACAACGTCACCAAGGAGGGGTACGGCGGGCTGACGCTCGAGCAGCAACGGGAGCGACTGACCGGCAGCCTGATCGGGTTGGCGGTGCGCACTCGCGTCGAGGTCACCGTCGTGTTCGACGGCGCGGCGGTCGATGCCCGGGTCGGCGGCGCTCCGCGCGGGGTGCGGGTGGTCTTCAGCCCGGCAGGCGAGAGCGCGGACGAGGTGATCCGGCGGCTGGTCCGGGCCGAGCCGCCGGGCCGCCCGGTGATCGTCGTATCCAGCGACCGCGAGGTCGCGGACGGCGTCGCGGCCGCCGGCGCTCGGCCGGTACCCAGCCGGACGCTGCTTCAGCTGCTCGGCCGCGGCTGAGTGCCCCTCGCGAATGTTGACGTTGGCGGGGTTGGGAGCGCCTCCCAACCCCGCCAACGTCAACGTTCGCGAGAAGGGTCGTGTCGGGGGTCCTTCATAGCGTCCTCAGCAGCGTCAGAGACGACGAGATTGCTGGAGGTCGGGATGCTCATCGACTGCGACACCTGCCAGGCCCGCGGCGATGCGTGTGCCGACTGCGTGGTCTCCGTGATGCTCGGACTGCCCGGTATGCCGCCGACGGTCGACGTCGACGAGGTCCGGGCGATCGCGGTGCTGGCGGAGTCCGGGCTGGTTCCGCCGCTGCGGCTCGTGACCGCGCCTGCTGCCCCCGAAGCAGCCCCGCCGGCCCGAACCGGGGAGCCCGACCAACGGGCCATGTAACGATCGCATGACCGGATCGGACGAACGTGACGCAGGTCACAAAACGCCGTCGGCCAGGTAACGAAACGACTACGCGGTCGTGTATGTTCGCTCCCCGAGTGCTCGGCCCCCAGTCACCCTCCCGGATGACGACGAGCACTTCCGCTGAATTCCGCGGGTGGTCGTGTTCGGTATGCGGCCCGCTCGTGGGAGCCGGGGACCCAAGTTCCTGGGGTGAATCGGCGTCGGGCCGCAATCCCGATGCCGTAGGGCGATCTTCCCTCCGCCCGAACCCGTCAGCTCACTCGGCAAGCGGTGGAGGAAGTAAGGAGAGCCGCCTTCGTGGCGACCCGTCCGATTCGCGTCCGCACGCGCACTGCTCGCGTTCTCACCCTCGCGATCGCGTCGTTGACCCTCATTGCGCTCGCGCCGTCTCTGGCGCACGCCGATCCCAACCCGACGATCGAACAGGTCGAGGCCAAGGTCGACCAGTTGGGCCGCGAGGCCGAACAGGCGGCTGAGGCCTATAACGCGGCGCAAATCGCGTTGGACGAAGGGCGGCGCAAGCTCGACCAGCTGAACGCGACTGCCGCCGAGCAGGAGACCAAGGTCAAGAGCCTGCAGTCGACGATGTCCGGCTTCGCGGCCGCGGCATACAAGGCCGGCGGGATCGACCCCTCCGTTTCGCTGTTCCTGGCCGACAACCCGAGCGACTTCCTCGCGCAGGCTGCGGCGCTGGACGGCGTGTCTCGACGGCAGGCGGACGTCTTCCGCAACGTTTCCGTCGCCCGCCAGCGGCTGGCGCAGGACCGAGCAGTCGCCGACCAGCAGCAGGTGAAGCTCCAGGCCGCGCAGCAGGAGCTCGCGACCCAGAAGTCCGCTGTCGAGGCCAAGCTGGCCGAGCAGCAGCAGGTCCTCGACGGGCTCAAGGCCGAGCAGCGCCGGCAGCTCGAGCTGCGCCGGCAGCAGCAGGCCGCCGCGTCGGCCGAACGCGCTCGGCAGGCGCAGGCCGCGACCCGCAGCCGCGTGGCTGCGCCGATCGCCGCCAAGACCCCGGCCGTCGTCCCCGTGGACGCCGCGCCAGCCAGCGGCCGGGCGGCGGGGGCCGTCGCCTTCGCCCTCTCGCAGGTCGGCAAGCCGTACCGCTACGGCGCGAGCGGTCCGAACGCATACGACTGCTCAGGGCTGACGATGGCCGCATACGCGTCGGTGGGCGTGAGCCTGCCGCACCACTCGGGCTCGCAGTACGCCTCGACCCGGCGCATCTCCCGCGGTGAGCTCCAGCCCGGCGACCTGGTCTTCTACTACAGCCCGATCAGCCACGTCGCCATGTACATCGGTGGCGGGATGATCGTGCACGCGACCACCTACGGCAAACCGGTGACGGTCGCCAGCCTTGACTTTGGACGCATGGTCGGCGCCAGCCGACCGTAGCCGCACACGAAGCCCTTTCCCGTTCCACCCCAACCCCTTCCCGTGATCATGCACAAAGTCCGCTCCGCCCCGCTCGTGGCGAGGTGCGGGCGGATTGTGCATGATCACGGACAGGTGAGGTGGTTCCGCGGGCTTTGACTTTGTGCATGATCACGGTGGGGGGAGTGAGGCTGGCCCCGCCTACCATTCGGTGGTGACCGGCACCGAGAACGAGCGTCGGCAGCGCCGCGGGATGGCCCGCGGCGCGGTCGTTGCGGCGCTCGCCGTCGGGTCCGCCGCGGTCGTTCTGGTCGCAACCATGAGCGGCGAAGTCCCGGTGCTGCCGCGCGAGCCGTCGGCGTCGAGCGCGCCCTCGGAGACCGAGCCGGTCGACGCGTCCGCACGCCAGGCGCCACCCCTGACCCCGCGAGATGCGCGCGGGAGCGACCGCCATCTGCTCGAGCAGCAGACCAGTGCGTTGCGGGTGGCCGCCTCGGCCACGCTCGATCGCCGCGCGGCTGCGGCGCTGGCTCGCGACGCCGCCGGTTATCTCGCCACGGCTGACGCCGCCAGCGGCGAAGCGTATGCGGCCCAGCAGTCCGCGGCCGCAAACCTGTCCAGGCTGCCGCTGGCGGAGTTCGGGTACCGCGTCAACACGATGTGGCCCGACCCAGCGCGGCCGGGCGCATACCTGGTGGACGCAACGCTGACCCAGCGACTTGCGGTCGAGCCGGAGGCGCAGCAGTCCGGGCGTCGGCTGACCATGCTCGCGCAGCCGACCGGCTGGACTGGTGGCGGCGGACGATGCGGTCGGCACGCCGCTGCTGTGGGAGGTCGGTGAGCTCAACGTCGCGCAGTCCGCGCACGCTCTCGTGGTCGGCGTCGGCGGCGTCGATTCGGGCAGCCATCTCGACGACGTCGAGTTCGCCGCGGTCGAAGTCACCCGGGTGTGGGGCGCGGACTGGGCGCAGCAGGTGCTGGTCGTGGTCCCGGCCGATGTGAGCACGATCGAGCAGTTGCTGGGCCACACCGCCGACTCTCTCGGCAGCATCGTGGCGCTGACCACATCCGAGCAGGCGATCGGACCGACCGGCGAGGTGCGGCGGATCTTCGTGAACCCTGGGCCGTTCGCGGAGCTCGGCTCGACCGGACGGCGCGCGATCCTCACCCACGAGACGGTGCACGTCGCAACCGGCTCGGCGGGCAGCAACGCCATCCCGCTGTGGTTCGAGGAAGGGTTTGCCGACGCAGTCGGCTTCGGCGCGGTCGACATCGGGCCGGCGCGCGGTGCGGTGGACGCGCTCCAGGGCGTCGAGTCCGGCGGCCTGCCGACGACGTTGCCGACTGATGAGGACTTCGCGTTCACCAACCCGGAGGTCGGCGCGAACTACGGACTGGCCTGGATCGCGTGTCGGGCCATCGCGGAGCGATACGGCATGCCTGCGTTGGTGTCGGTGTACCGGGCAGCGCTGGCGGGCGATGGCCAGCCGCAGGACAACCTCGCGGCCGCTCTGCGCGACGTGCTGGGCCTGTCGCTCGACGACGTCGCTGCCGCGTGGCGGGCCGACCTCACGGCGCTGACCGGAGTGACGTGACCAGCGGCGCGCGCCTGGCCGCCCTGGTCGCGTTGATTGCGCTGCTCGTCCTGCTGGTTGTCCTTGTGCTGACCACCACGCCGTGGAAGGTGGTCCCGGAAGTAGCAGGCGGAGCCGTCGCGCCGGACGCCGGTCGAGACTTCACCGCGGCCGAGATCGCGCGGTCGGATGCATACCGGAGCGCGATCCGCCCACCCGCCTACCTCGGGCTCGCCTCGGGGCTGCTCACCGCCGTCGTGCTCGGCCTCACCCCGGCCGGCGCCAGGCTGGTGGCGTGGGTCGCTCGGCCGTTCGGCGGTGGCTGGTGGGCGTCGGTGCTGGTCGGCGGACTCGCGGTGTTGCTGGTCACCGCCGTCGTCTCGCTGCCGTTCCGCGCCTGGGCGGAGACGGTGCGCCGCGACTACGGACTGTCGACCAGGTCATGGGGCGGCTGGTTGTCCGACGTCGCCCGCGGCTTCGCGCTGCAGGCGGGGCTTGTGCTGGTCGTGCTCGTGGTGGTCTTTGCGCTCGTGCGCTGGCTGCCGAACTGGTGGTGGGCGCTGGGCGCGGGGCTCGCCGCCGGCTTGGTGGTGCTGCTGTCCTTCGCCTACCCGTTGGTCGTCGAGCCGGTGTTCAACCGGTTCACGTCGATGCCGGACGGCGAGCTGCGCACGTCGCTGTTGTCGTTGGCCGAGCGAGACGGGGTGCCGGTTGATGACGTGCTCGTGGCCGACGCCAGCCGGCGGACGACGACGCTCAACGCATACGTGTCGGGACTCGGATCGACGCGGCGGATCGTCGTGTACGACACGCTGCTCGAGGACGCGACGCCGGCCGAGGTCGAGTCGGTGGTCGCGCACGAGCTCGGGCACGCCGACGAGAACGACGTGCTCTGGGGGACCGCGCTCGGTGCAATCGCCGCGGCCGCAGCGGTATGCGGCCTCGCGCTCGTGGTCAGTCATGCGCCGGTGCTGCGTCGGGCCGGCGTCGACTCGTTCGCTGACCCGCGCTCGCTTGCGCTGCTGCTCGCCCTCGTCGCGCTGGCGACGTTCGTCCTCGGTCCGGCGACCAACCTGCTGTCGCGACGGATCGAGGCCCGCGCCGACGTCCACGCCCTCGACCTGACCCGCGACCCCGACTCGTTCATCGGCCTGCAGCGGCGGCTCGCGCTCTCCAACCTCTCCGACCTCGACCCCAACCCGGTCGTGTATGCGCTGTTCGCCACGCACCCGTCCACGACCGAGCGGATCGCGCTGGCCCGGACATGGGCGGCCGCGGAAGGCGTACCGACGCCGTGAGCGGCCGCGTCCTCGTCGTCACGAACGACTTCCCGCCGCGAGATGGCGGCATCCAGACGTTCGTGTACGAGCTGGTGCGCCGGCTGCCGCCCGACTCGGTGACGGTGTTCACGTCGATGTGGAAGGGCGCGGCCGAGTTCGACGCGGAGCAGGCGTTCGAGGTGGTGCGCATCGAGGGGTCGATGATGCTGCCCGTCCCGGCCGTGCGACGGCAGGCGGTCGAGCTGGTGCAGTCGCGGGACGTGTCGTCGGTCGTCTTCGGGGCAGCGGTGCCGCTTGGGTCTGCTGGCGCCCGCGCTGCGCGAGGCTGGCGCGTCGCGTCTGCTCGGGATCACTCACGGCCATGAGGCGTCATGGGCCTCGGTGCCCGGCGGTCGCTCGGTCGTGCGCCGGGTCGCAAGCGGGCTCGACGTCATGACCTACCTCGGCGAGTACACGCGCGGTCGGTTGGCCTCGGCGGTCGGCGAGGACCTCGAGGACCGGCTGCACCAGTTGACGCCGGGCGTGGACCCGTCGGTGTTCCGCCCAGGCGTCGGCCGCGACCGGGTGCGCGAGCGGCTCGGCGTCGGGTCGGCGCCGGTCGTGGTGTGCGTCTCGCGGCTGATGCCGCGCAAGGGGCAGGACACGTTGATCCGCTGCTGGCCGGCGGTGCTGGCGGCGGTGCCCGACGCCCGGCTGGTCATCGTGGGCGGCGGGCCGTCGCGCGAGCGGTTGACCAGGCTCGCGGTCGACCTCGGCGTCTCTGGCTCGGTGACGCTGACCGGCTCGGTGCCGTTCGAGGACCTGCCCGCGCACTACGCCGCAGGCGACGTGTTCGCCATGCCCTGCCGGACGCGAGGCGGCGGGCTCGATGTCGAAGGCCTCGGCATCGTCTACCTCGAGGCGTCGTCGACCGGCCTCCCGGTCATCGCCGGCGACTCCGGCGGAGCGCCGGATGCCGTGCTCGAGGGTGAGACCGGGTTCGTGGTCGACGGTCGCGACGAGGCTGCGGTGACGGACCGGCTCGTGCAGCTGTTGACGGACCGCGAGTTGGCCGCGCGGATGGGGGAGCGGGGCCGAGCCTGGGTCGAGGAGCGCTGGACCTGGGACGCCGTCAGCGCCCGGCTGTCAGCCCTGCTCATCCCGCCCTGAAATGCAAGAGGGCGGATGTCACTCCGCGTCTCGGAGTGACATCCGCCCTCTTGCGAATGGCGAGGCGGTCAGGGTGGGCAGGTCACGGTCGGGTTGTTGAACTGCGCATCCAGGCTGGTGCAGGTGTCGTTGTACTGGTCCTGCACGAGGCTGCCGAACACGAACACAATCATCACGATCATGGCCGCGATCGCCGCGATGATCAGGCCATACTCGACCGCGCTGGCACCTCGATCGTCAGAGAACGGCGCGTCGGCGCTGGAGCCCGGCCGTCGCCACGGCGCGTGTCACACGCACTCGTGCAGTCGCTGCGGTCGGGGTCGCTCGAGACTTCGCGTCTTGATGTCGTCGCAGGTGTCGTTGAAGACGTCCTGGACCAGACTGCCCAGCGCGAACACCACGATCACGATCAGGGCGGCAATGGCGGCGACGAGCAGGCCGTACTCGACTGCCGAGGCGCCGTCGTCCTTGCGGGCGGCTGCCCGGATCCTTGCCAGCATGGCCATCCTCCGTTAGTCACCGAGTGGGAAATCGCGTTCGCGTAGCGCGGACGTTTCGTGAGTTAGCGTTGCGGTTGGTGGGCGGCAGAACCATACATCGGCTGTCTCGACTCACCTGACCGAAAGGATGACCCTTAGGCGTGTCTTGTCCGATTCATCCTGTTCGGCGGTTCAGCGGGCCGGCGGCTTGTCGATCGAGTCCGCGCCCGAGGTGATCAGCCCCAGCCGCAGGGCGGTCATCAGCGCCTGCGCCCGGTTGGTCGCGCCGAGCTTCTCGTACAGCTTGGAGATGTGGGTCTTGGTCGTGGACTCGCTGATGTAGAGCTTCTTCGAGATCTGCGCGACTCCCAGCCCGTCGGCGAGCAGGCCGAGCACCTCCTTCTCACGCGGCGACAGCTGCGGGCCTGACGGCGACAGCCGACGCTTCATCGCGTCCGCAAGATCCGCCGCCGTGAACGCCCGCGGCGAGGCCGCGGCGTGCCGGGCTGCGGCCACCACATCCTCGGATGGGGCGTCCTTGGTGACGAACGCCGAAGCACCGGAGTCCAGCGCACCGAAAAGCTGCTCGTCCCCGGAGTACATGGTGAGGACCACGATGCCCAGTGACGGGTAAGTCTCCCGCGCCTTCTTGGCCGCGTCGAGCCCGCTCCCGTCGGGTAGGCGCACGTCGAAGATCACCACGTTCGGCTTGGCCCGCTCGATCTCGGACATGGCCTCGGCGATGCTGCCGGCCTCCCCGACGACGGCGAAGTCCTCGGTCCGCTCGAAGGCGCGTCGCAGGCCGTGCCGGATCAGTTCGTGGTCGTCGACCAACAGAACGGTGGTAGGCACCGGGCTCCTCTCAGACTCCATTGGACGTCCGCGGCGAGCCGGTTGGCGACACCGGGTCGGTGACCAGCAGCCGCCCGCGAGGCAGGTTCGTCAATCGACGTCCACCCTCGAGCGCGTCCAGATTGCCGAGGACGACCTCGACGACGGTGCCACCACCGTCGCGTGGGCCGACCGACAAGTCGGCCCCGACCCGTTCGGCACGCTCCTGCATGATCTCCAACCCGTAGCTGTCGACCCTGGCCCGCCCCAGACCCTTGCCATCATCCTCCACCGCGAGGACCGCGCTCGGCGGCGCAACGCTGCAGCGAACCCAAAGGTTGCGTGCCCCAGCGTGCTTGCGGGCGTTGGTGATGGCCTCCTGCGCGATTCGCAACAGCTCGGTCTCGGTCTCGATCCGGCAGCCGGTTGGGGCTCTCATCGAGCGTGAGGTGGACCGTGAGGTCCGACGTTGCGCCGACCCAGCGCGCATAGTCCGACAGCGTGGCGCCGAGACCGGCGGTCGCGACCTCACTTCTCAAGTCGAAGATCGACATGCGCAGCTCGCCGATGACTCGGCTCAGCTCGGCGCGCAGGCCGCTGAGCGCATCCCGCGTCCGAGTGTCGTCGACATCGGCGGCCAGATCGTCGACGACGTAGCCGATCGACGCGAGCTCCTGCGCGATGCCGTCGTGGATCTCGCGGGCGACCCGGCGACGCTCCTCGGCGGTGGCGATGGTGCGGACATCCGAGAACAGCAGGGCGGCGTCGAGCCGGAGGGCTGACTCGCGGGCGAGCCGCTCGACGATCTCGATCGCGTCGTTGGCGAACGGTGCCTCGGGACGCTCGATCCCGAGCACGGCGACCGTCCGGTCCGCGGTCTGCAGAGGGACCACCAGCGAGTAGCCGTGTTCCTGCCCGTCCAAAGAGGTCGTCGCAACGACGGTGGTCCCGGTCCGCCAGGCACTCGAGCCACGGCCCGGCGTCGGCGTCCGGCCGGGCAGTGGGGTGTCCGGCCGTATGCGCTCGGCCCTCCTGCGCCAGCACGACGAGCCGCTCGTTCGCGTCGGTCGGCACCTGCACGGCCCCCCAGGAGTAGCGCGTCCGGGCACTCGTCGACTGCAACAGGATCTGGGCGATGCCGACCGCGTCCAGGCCTTCGGACAGCTCACGAGACACTCGACGCAGGTCGGACAGCAGGCGGTAGGCCTCCACGTACGACGGGTCGTCGTCGGCTTGGGTGGAACTCGCCTCCTGGATCCGCCGGATCCAGGCCGCCAGCGCGCCGACGGCGAACGACAGGACCACCCACTGGCTCACCTGGGCGAAGTACTCGGGCACGTCACCCGTCTGCCAGCCAAGGAGACGGGTGACGAGCAGTGTCAGCGCGGACAGGCCGGCCGCGGTGATCACAACCGGGAGCCCAGAGAGCAGACCGGCTGCCAGGCACGGGGCCAGCAGGTAGGGCAGCAGCGCCACGTCCAGCGGGTCGGTCGACAGCACCAGCACGGTGGTGATGACCGCTTCGAGCACCGGTGTCCAGCGCAGCACGGCTCGGCCGCGAACCAAGGACGCCGTCACTGCCAACCCGACGAGGCCAACGACGGCGGCCGGGTGGTCGTCAACGGTGCCGGACAGCGCCGCCACGACGACGCACAGCAGCATGAGTCCCAAGCGGGCTGCGATCGAGATGCCGAGGGGCGTCGCCAGCACCCCCAGGGTCGCCTCACGCCGCGTCATGCCACGGACGGTGCCACATGAGGTGGGACGGCGTCATGCCGGGGTTCGTGCTTCTCGCCCGCGGGCCATGCTGGGAGCATGTGCCCGTGACGGAGTTGCAGGCGCTGGGGGACGTCCTGGCCGAGGCAGATCGACGGCTGGAAGCCGGCCTCGAAGCGGCGCCGCGGACCTGGCCCACCGGCTTCCAGCCACTCGACACCTACCTGACCGGTGGCCTGCGCTCGGGTCAGCTGACCTTGGTCGGCGGTCCGCAGGGACTCGGGAAGACGACGATGGTGCTGCAGATGCTGCGCAACGTCGTCGCGCGCGGCGACGCCGGTGTGTACTTCTCCTTCGAGCACGACGCACCGACCCTGCTCGAACGGTTCATCGCACTCGAAGCAGCCGAGATCGCTGGCTCGGAGGCGCTCAGTCTCAGGCGGATTCGCGAGGCGATGGAAGGCCTCGTTGGGATCGGTGGTCTGGCGGAGCGGCTGTCCGGCGCGATCGGCGGTGCGGAGGCCGTCCATGTGGTCCAGGGCTATGGCCAGCGGCTGCACCTGCATCGGTCGAACAGCGCGTCCACGTCGGTCGCGACCATCTCCGAGGTGACGGAACAGGTTCGTCGGTCGGTCGGTCGGGCACCGCTGGTGGTCGTCGACTACCTGCAGAAGGTGGCGGCCGAGGAGCACCTGGCCGAGGAGGAGGCCCGGATCGCTCGCGTGGTCGAAGGCTTGAAGGACTTCGCGCTGTCCGCGGACGTGCCGGTGGTCGCGGTGGTTGCCGCTGACCGCGAAGGCCTCATCGGCGGTCGCCGGCTCCGGGTTCACCAGTTGCGCGGTTCCGCGTCGCTCGCCTACGAGGCCGACGTCATCCTGCTGCTCAACGACAAGTTCGATGTCGTGGCCCGGCACCACCTCGTGTACGACGCTGCGCGGGCGGAGCGCTTCCGGGCCGACCTCGTGTCTCGATCGAGAAGAACCGGTCCGGTCTGGACAAGATCGAGCTCGAGTTCCGCAAGCACTTCGACCAGGGCCGGCTCGATCCGGAGGGCCGTGCGGTCGACGAGCAGCTCCTGGACGATCGGATCTACGTCGAGTAGCCAGCACTCGACGGGGCCCGCGGCGGGTAGACCCGGTCCTCGTCGGTGAACGCAGACAGTCGCCGCGCCAGCGTCCGAACGGTGAGCGCGTCCGCGAGGTACCCCTGCGCCTCCTTGCACAGCACAGAGGCGTCGTCCAGATTGCGCTCGACGAACGGCGGGTCCGCTCGGCGGGCGAGCAGGAGGAGCGCCCGGCTGCCCGGGATCGCGATCGCCAGCAAGTGCTTGCGACTTGCGAGCGGCGCACCGGCCAGTTGTCGACGGGCGATGTCGGTGCCCTCGATGAGCAGGCCCTTCTCGGGCTGCGCGACCTGGGTGACGAGCCAGCTGTCGGGCAGGAGCTCGAGGCGTCGCTCGACGGGGCGAAGCCCGATGTCGGCGGCCACCCGCCAACGTTGCCCGTCGGGGACCAGCAACGCCGCCGAGTCGGCGCCGGTGAGCTCGAGGGCCTGCTCGACGATGACCTGGGCGGTCTCCGCGACACCCGCAAGGTCATCGGTGCGCTCGGCGAGCAGCGTCGCGAGCTGGCTGGCCGCTGGCTCGATCGGCCGTTCAAGGGCCGCCTCGGCCTCGGGCGGCAAAGCTTCTCGGGAGATGCGGGCACCGGCACCGGAACCACGGCCGTGTCTGCGTCGCCGACGTCTGGCGGCGCGACCCGCACCATCGTGGGCTTGACCGTGAGCCGCCGACCGATCTCCGGCTCGGCGAGGGCGCGGTCGACGGCTGCGGCCACTGCGTCGCGAACCGATCCGGTCGCGGCTGGCGGCGACGTCGGCGCTGTCCCGGGCTGCGCGATCACGGTGGCGTCGTCCGCCGCATACAGCAGGTCGGCGATGGCGCCGAAGATGTGGTCGTAGGTCGCCGGCAACGGCAGCACGGCGATGCCGGGGAGCAACCGAAGCGACGGCGAGCTCATGCGCGGGTCGGGACGCTCGAGCAGAAGCACCGCCACCCGTCGACCCGCGGCCTGGATCTGACCAAGCGCGACGAAGGACTGACCGGGCAGGAAGCTGTCGAGCAGGACCGCGTCGAGCGGGTCGTGGTCCTCGGCCAGCCAGGCGCCGAGTTGGTCAGGGGTCAGCGCCACCACCCGATAGCCGGCCGACGCCACGGTCTCGGCGAGGACCTGCTCCTCTGAGACGACCAGAATTCGCGGGACGGTTGGCTGAGTCCCCATCAAAGGGTGTCCGAGAACGACTCGAAGATGTTGATCACCGCTGGTCCGAGGATGACCGTGAGCAGCACCGGCAGGATGCAGAAGATCAGCGGGAAAAGGATCTTGACCGGGATGCGCTGCGCGATCTCCTCGGCGCGCTGGCTGCGGCGCACCCGCATCTCGTGTGACTGCACGCGCAGCACGTTGGCCACCGGGATGCCGAAGCTGTCGGCCTGCACCATGGCGGTGACGAACCCTTTGAGCTCGGGCAGGTTGGTGCGCTCGGTCAGCGCGTGCATGGCGTCGATCCGACCGGTGCCCAGCTGCATCTCCTGAAGAACGCGGAAGAACTCCTCCGCGAGCGGGCCTTCGGTGTTGCGAGCGACCTGCGCGAGGGCGGCGTCGAAGGCGAGTCCGGCCTCGACGGAGATGGTCAGCACGTCGAGCGCATCCGGCATCGACCGTCGCATGGCCTCGGTGCGGTTGTACCCGACCTGGTACAGCGTGATGTCGGCGGCGTACCAGCCGAGGATGGCCAGTCCGACGGCAATGAGCAGGCACCACGCAACGCTGGCGCCGAGGGCCAGCGGGACGAACAGCCCGATGGCGGCACCAACCACCAGACCGAGCACCTTGAACGCCAGCACCCGGTCGACGTCCCAGCCGCTCGGGTTTCCGGCCAGGTCGAGCCGACGACGCAGCCGGGCGTTCTGGTCGCGCGGGCTGAAGCGCCGACCGATGCGCGCCAGTCGGTCCAGCCCTGGAGAGAGAACCCGATCGGCGAAGGGCTGGTCGAGTTCCTTGGCCAGGCTGCGAGGCGCGATCTCCAGCGCGCGGATCGCCGCGAGTGATCGCCCAACTGCGACCCGCTCGCGGGTGATGGTGCCGATGGTGGTCAGGAGCAGGGCGAGGCCGACGAAGATTGCGAGCAGCCCAACGGCGAGTGCGATCGAGGTCACGTCACACCTCGACCTTCACGACCCGGCGCATCCACAACGCGCCAACCACGAGGAGGACGCCCGAGAGCACGAGCATCGCCACACCGAGACGGGTCGTGTACAGCGGCTCGAGGTACTCGGGCTGGACCAGCAGCAGGTACACGATGAAGGCAAGCGGGAGACCACACAGGATCCAGCCGGACAGCCGACCCTCAGCCGACAGCACCTCGATCTGACGGTTGAGCCTCGCTCGTTCGCGCATCGTGGTCGAGACGGTGCTGAGCACCTCTGCCAGGTTGCCGCCGACGTCGCGCTGGATCCGCAGCGCCATCACGACCCAGCGGAAGTCCGCGCTGTTCATGCGCGTCGCTACCCCGTCCAGCGCATCTTCGAGCGGAACGCCGAGCCTGGTCTCGACCAGCGCCCGGTTGAACTCGCTGCTGATCGGGTTCTGCCCCTCACGGACGACGGTGTCGATCGCCTGCGGCAATGAGTATCCGGCGGACAGCGACCCGGCCGTGAGCTGAAGGGCGTCGGGCATCTGCGCCTGGAAGTCGCGATGACGTCGCCCTTCCTTGACCACGAGGTAGGCCCACGGGATCACCAGGCCGGCGATCAGGCCGATGAGCATGGGGATCAACCGGCCGCCGAACGCCAGCAGGAGCACGAGCGCGAGGACGACGGCCGTGCCGACGTGCAGCAGCAGCCACTCCGCCGGCTTGAGCGGGACGCCGGCCGACTCCATTCGCTGCGCGAGCACCGTCTCCAGGTCGCGCCGTTGCATGAGGCGCCCGGCCAGTCCGACCACCGAGCGACCGACCGGTGTGTCGGACAGGCTGATCGACGTCTCGGACTCCTTGACGGGTTGCGCCCCGCCGAGGGAGTAGAAGGCGAGCCGTCGCCGCAGCTGAACCTGGTTCGATCGACCCACCGGCACGGATGCGAAGGCGAGCACCAGCAAGACGGCCAGGCCGCCGAAGAGCGCCGCCAGCCCGACGAGCAGCCAGACGTTGGCCAGGCGATCCCAGATGCCCAACCCAGGCGCACTGGTCAATTCCGGAACCGCCGTGGTTGTCGGCGACGCGGTGGGCGACGGAGTCGTGACCGGCAGCGTGGTGATCTCGGTTCGGTAGCTCACGGTCTGGTTGTCCGACGAGCGAGCCGTGACGTCCAGAAAGCCGGGTGTGTCCGCCAGTGACGGCGGGACGACGGCTTGGACGCCGAGCTGCCGGCTGATGGCGGCGGCCTGCTCGGCGAAGAACTGGGACGAGGTGGCGGGGTCGACAGCGGTGAAGACCTGCCCGTTCCCGGCTGCCGCGAACTGGTTGAGGGTGGCGACGTCACTGCCGGGCAGCGCAACCGCGTTGAGCTGCACTCCGGACGCGCTGACTTGGTTGAGGACCGCATCCAAGCTGGTCGTTGGCGTGGGATCGTCGTTGACGCCATCGGTGAGCAGCAGGACCTGGCGCAACCCGGCCGAGCCGGCGGTGGCCACGCCGACACTCACCCCGTCGTACAACGCGGTGAAGTCGTCGGTCGCGCCGAGCCCGTTGATCGCCGCCTGCACCTGCGCCCGGTTGGTCGTGGGCGGGACCGCCACTCGGGCGTCGTTGCCGAACGTGACCAGGCCGACGAGCACGTCGGCTGGCACGGCGTTGAGGAAGGCGGTGGCCGCGTCCCGCGCCGCGCCGATCCGGTTGTCCGTCTCCATCGAGCCGCTGATGTCCATCGTGAGCACTGCGGTGCGGCTGACCTGCGTCGGTGCGTCCGAGATCGGTACGGCCTGGGCTTCGAGATCACGTCCGCCGAACGCCACCTGGACGCTGGCGGGATCGAGGAAGACCCCCTCGGCCAGCCCGGTGGCCGTGTACACGAACTCCAGCGACCCGGGGGCGACCTGGATGTCGCCGACGACGTCACCCTGGACCTCCGGCACGGGCGTTGCCGCAGCCGGCCCAGCGGTCACCAGGAAGCCAACCGTCAGAGCGGTGAGCAGTCGGCCGGCAGTACGCCGACCGAGGGACCTCCGCGGCGTCATGGGCCCAGGGTGGCGGAGACGAACGTCGCGATGTCGACGGAGATGCCGCTGGTCGCGAGCTTGTCGACGAACTTCGGCCGCAGGCCGGTCGGCTTGAGCTCGCCGAGCGAGCGCCCGTTGTCGTCGAAGCCCATCGAGTGGTCGAAGCGGAAGACCTCCTGCAGCGTGATGACGTCGCCCTCCATGCCCACGACCTCGGTGACGTGGGTGATGTGCCGGGTGCCGTCCTTGAACCGAGCCAGGTGCACGATGAGGTCGATCGCGCTGGCGACCTGCTCGCGGATCGCGCGGATCGGCAGGTCCATGCCGGCCATGAGCACCATGGTCTCCACCCGGGAGAGCGCGTCCCGCGGGGTGTTGCTGTGCACGGTGCAGATCGAGCCTTCGTGGCCGGTGTTCATCGCCTGCAGCATGTCGAGGGCCGCTGCGTCGCGGATCTCACCGACGACGATCCGGTCCGGGCGCATCCGCAGAGCGTTGCGGACCAGGTCGCGGATCCGCACCTCGCCCTTGCCCTCGATGTTCGGCGGTCTCGACTCCAGCCGGAGGACATGCTCCTGCATCAGCTGGAGCTCGGCCGCGTCCTCGATGGTGATGACCCGTTCGTCGGCCGGGATGAACGACGACAGCACGTTCAGCGTCGTGGTCTTGCCTGCGCCGGTCCCGCCGGACACCAGGATGTTGAGCCGGCCTTGGACGCATGCCTGCAGCAGGTCCGCGACGGTGCGGGTCATCGTGCCGAAGCCGACGAGGTCGTCGACGGTGTATGGGTCCGCGGCGAACTTTCGGATGGTCAGCAGCGACCCGTCGACCGCCAGCGGCGGGATGACCGCGTTCACCCGGCTCCCGTCCGGCAGCCGGGCGTCGACCATGGGGCTCGACTCGTCGATGCGCCGCCCGACCTGCCCGACGATCTTGTCGATCGTGCGGCGGACGTGGCTCTCGTCGCTGAAGTTGGCGTCGGTGCGGAACAGCCGCCCGCCACGCTCGACCCAGATGTCGGCTGGTCCGTTCACCATGATCTCGGTGACATCGGAGTCCCGCAGGTAGGGCTCGAGCGGTCCGTAGCCGAGGATGTCGTCGGCGACGTCCTGGGCGATGCGGGCCCGGTCGGCCACCGAGAGCGGCGTCTCCTCGGCGGCCAGCACCTCCTGGAGGGTGAGTCGGACCTTCTGCTCGATCTCGGCCTGCGTCAGCCGGACGTCGTACAGCTTGGGGCCGAGGTTTTCGAGCAGCTGCTGGTGGACGGCGCGCTTGAGGTCGGCGAACGGGTCCTCCTTCGCTGTCCGCTGCCCCTGCCGCGCGGTCGTCACCGGCACGGTCGAGCTCGGTGACGGTCCGAGCCCGACGCGCCTCGGCGAGCCGGTCGGCGAGGCTCATCGCGCCCGGCTCCGCCGCCGCAGCACCGAGCGACGCTCGCCGGCATGCTCGCCCACGACGCCGGTCTCTGCCTCCGACCGGCCCCGACGATCGACCGTTCGGCGAACGTGCGGATCGCCTGGCTGACCGGATGCTTGGGATCGTCGAGGACGATCGGCACCCCTCGGTTGATCGACGCTGGCACGTCCCGGGACGACGGAATCTGGGACGACGTCGAGGTCCGCAACGTCTTCTCGACCTCGTGCATCGACAGGCCCACCTTGGAGTCTGCCCGGTTGATCACGATGCGCAGTCGATCCTTGGGGTAGTTGAGCAGCTCGAGCGTCTCGAGGGTGAGCTTGAGGTTCTTGATCGCCGGGATGTCCAGCGTCGCGATCAGCGCCACGATGTCGGTGGCGTCCAGCGCGGCGAGCACGTGGTCGTCGAACGCGGGCGGCGTGTCGACCACCACGTAGTCGAAGTGCGACTTGAGCAGTCGCAGGATCCGGGCGATCAAGGTTGCCGGCACCGACTCGGCGCCGCCGGGTTCCAGGGGTGCGACGAGCGTGGTCAGGCCGGCGCTGTGCGGCGTCAGCAGCGCATGCACGCCCGGGAAGTCCAGCGAAGCCTGCATCGGCACTGCGTCGGCGATCGTATGCGTGGGGAACAGCTGCGAGCACGATGGCCACGTCACCGAAGGCAAGGTCCAGGTCGACCAGGCAGACCTCGCGGCGCCCGCGGTCGGCCAGGACGGCGGCGAGGTTGCTGGCCAGGGTCGTCTTGCCGCAGCCGCCCTTCGCCGAGAACACGCTCACGACCCGGCCCTCGGGCTTGGCCGAGTGGCGAGGCGTCCGCCGCCGCCCATCTGCTCGCGGATCTGCCGGGCGACATCCTCGACCCGAAGCGACGGCCCGGGCCACCCCGGCGACGTCCCGCTCCTCGACGACCTCGCGAACCCCTGCACGCAGCGCGTCCGAGAGGACGGAGGTGTCGAGGCGGCGGCGCACCAGCACAACGCCGAGCGCGGGCCGGGTGACCCGCATCGTCTCGGCCAGCCGGGCCGCGCTCAGTAGGTCCACCCCGGCCCCGAGCACGACCACGTCTTCCTCGGGGTGGTCGGTCAGGTGCTTCTGCAGCGCGTCGACCGTCGGTACCAGGACAGACTCGGTCCCGAGCGCGGAGTGGAGTGTCTCGGCGCCCGCCGGGTCGACGTCACAGATAACGGTCATGCGCTACCGGTCATTCGGTGTCATCCGGGGAAGAGATTGCCGGCGTTGACTCCCGATGCGGCGGGGTCGACGGTCGTCCCCTCGCCCAGCAGTCCGAGGTACAGCTCGCCCTGGTTCTGCGCGAAGATCAGCTTCTCGGCCTCCTCCTGGGTGACGGCCAACGTGATCAACTGGCGCGGAAGCGCATCACCGGCGTCACCGCTCTCTCCGGTGGTCGACTCCCCGATTGCGAGGACGGTCACTTCGGGCAACAAAACGCGAGTCGCGGTCTCCCCGGTCTCGGTGGGGCCGGTCACGAACACGACCACCGAGGACCCTACCTGCAGGAACGTCGCCACCCGATTCGGGTCGGCCATGTTGACCGACACGCCGATCTTGCCGTCCGGGATGTCGGTTTCGGGACGTTCCGCCGCCTCGCCCGGCTCGGTGAAGCTGCTGCGCAGGATGATCTCGTTGGCCACGATCGTCCGGGCCGCGACCGTGTCCCCCAGCGCGGAGGTCGACGACACCGCGCCCTCCGGGACCGAGCCGCGCGGGTAGGAGATCTGTTCGAAGCTGCCGGCCTCGTCGGCCTGATCGACGCTGGTGCCGGTGGGAATCTCGGCCACGGCGCGCAGGACGGTGACCGGCTCGCGGGCGTCCAGCGCGCGTTCGTCGATCGCCGCGGACGTACAAAAAGACGAGCAGCGTGCCAAGGGCAGCCACCACGAGGGCGGAGATCAGCAGGACAGTGCGACGCGCCATGGGTGGGGGAGGCCCCCCTTTCTGGTGTTGCCGGCCCGACCGCAGAGCGTAACCGGTCGGGGCAAGTGGCCACAGATCCTCTCAGACCGCCTTGACCAGACGTTCAGGTGACGGGTTCTGATACCTGGCCGGGCGGTCTACCCCGCCGACACCCGGCTCAGGACCGTGGCGCGCGTCCCGGCGTCCTCCCACTCGCGGGCGGTCTGCAGGATCGACGCGACCGCCCAGCACACGAACGGGACCGCCAGGACCAGCGGGAACCACCAAGCCGGGACTCGGGCCACGGCCGAGAACGCGAGCCCGACGATCGTGCACGGGACGGC
The DNA here is from genome assembly GCA_963836025.1 of uncultured Actinomycetota bacterium. Lineage (GTDB taxonomy): Bacteria > Actinomycetota > Actinomycetes > JBEVHX01 > JBEVHX01 > JBEVHX01. Next base: position 28,608 of record CAWIIE010000008.1, on the reverse strand, counting down.
GAGGCGCAGGGAGTAGCCGGCCATGCTGCCGGGCGGGGCCGGCGCGTCCCGCGGCCCGTCGAGCGGGGCCCGGTGGGGATGACGGACCGAGATCCGCATGACCATCGCGGCCACCACGCAGGTGCCCGCCGCCGTGGCGGCGAGCACGGCCATCACCTCGCTCGCCGTGCTCGCCGCGGGCGCCGTGAGCGCACCACCGAGCACAGCCAGCAGGCTCGCCACCAGGCACGTCTCGGCCACCACCTGGGTCTTCGCCCAGAACACCGGGCCCGGCCCAGCCCGGCAGGCTGCCCAGCCAGGTCGCACCGCCGCCGTCGAGCCCGAACGCGTTGACGCCGAACAGCAGCCCGGCCGCCGCTGCGGTCAATGTGGGCAGCAGGCTCAGGGTCGGCCACTCGAGCCCGGCCACGGCCGCGGCGGCCCCGGGCAAGCACGGCAAGCACCAGGATGCCGCGCCGCAGTGCGGGCGCTCGCCAGACGGAGGCTCGTTGGACCGCGGTGAGTTCGGTATGCACAGGCGAAGGCGCACCCGGGTCCACGTTGGATCGCACCGCCGCCCGACCGGACGCCACCGAACCGCTCGCGCCGCTCGACCAACCCGGTCGACGCTGACCCCAGCGCACGGCCGCGATCCCCAGTTGCGCGGCGAGCACGATCCCGGCGACCAGCAGGAGCGTCGCCCACCACCAGCTGCTCCACACGAGGTTGGCGCCGTCGAAGACCAGGTTGACCACCAGGCGGGTGGGCCCGGAGTCCAGCACCGCGGTGGTCAGGCCAGCAGCGACGATGGCCGCGGCCACCGCGAGCAGCGCCGCCAGCGTCAGTCGCGTCCCCAACCGCCCACGCCGGGTGGCCCGCAGCCCCGCCACCGCCCAGGCGACCGACTGACCGACGACTGTCGCCAGCACGGTGAAGAGCAGCATGCTCAGCAGGGACAGGGCGAGGCCAGGCGCCGCACCGACCGCGACGCTGGTCACGGTGAGCAGGACGGTCAGCTGCAGCAACCACGCAGCGTTCAGCGGTGCGAGCAGTAGCGAACCCAGGTACACGGTTCTCGCCGTGACCGGGAAGGCCACCAGCTGGTCGCGGGGGTACAGCTCGTTGCCCCCGCCCGCCACCAGCGGTGCGATGACGGCAACCAGAACCGTCGCGACTGCGACCGTCGGCAGCAGGAGGCTGATCGAGAACCGACGCTCCTCCGGGATGGCCAGCCCGCCGGCGACCGCGAGCGTCATGAAGACCGGCGGCACGAGCGCGAGACTGACCACGCGCCGACGCGTTGTCGCATCCCGGATCATCCGCCAACGCAATGCCACCAGGGCAAACAGCGGGGCCGCTGCCAGCCTGGTGCGCATCGCCCTCACCCGAGGCGCTTTCGATAGGTCTCGCCGTGGTCGCCAACGACATCGCTGGTGGCCGAAGCGGCCACCACCCGGCCGCGTTCCAGGTGGACGGCCTCGTCACAGGCCCGCAGGGCGAGCTCCAGCAGGTGGGTCGAGAGCACGACCGCTGTGCCGGTCAGGCGGAGCTCGCGGATCAGGTCGATGGTGGCGTCGACGCCGAGCGGGTCGACGCCGTCGAACGGCTCGTCGAGCAGCAGCACGTCGGGGGAGTGGAAGGCGGCCAGCACGACCGAGAGCCGTCGACCCATGCCGTGGGAGAACCCGGCGGTCACCCGGTCCGCGGCGGCCTCGAGGTCGAAGCGGTGGAGCAGGTCGTGCGCCCGCTGCGTCCAGTCCGGCATCAGCCCGCAGGGTGGCCGCCAGGCGCAGGTGCTCCCACGGCGTGGCCCGCGGAATGAGGCCACCGACATCCGGGCAGTAGCCCACCCGCTGCCGCGCGCCGTCCGGGTCGACGACCACGTCGACGCCGGCCACCCGCAACGAGCCCGACGTCGGCGGCAGCAGTCCGGCGAGCACCCGCAGGCTCGTCGACTTGCCGGCGCCGTTGCGGCCGACCAGGGCGACCGACGACCCTGCCTTGACCGTCAGGTCGAGACCGTCGAGCGCGGTGACCGGTCCGTACCGGACCGTGAGACCACGGACCTCGACGGCGGACATGACGTCGAGGATGCCGTCAGGAGTACAGCGCGTCCACCTCGGCCTCGAAGTCCTTCATCACCACGGCCCGCTTCAGCTTCAGGGTGGGGGTCAGCTGACCGCCCTCCTCGGTGAAGTCGACCGGCAGGATGCGGAACTTCTTGATCGCCTCCGCATGGGACACGGCCTTGTTCGCCTCGTCCACGGCGCCCTGGATCGTCGCGACCAGGTCGGGGTCGTCGCGCAGTGCCGCCGCGCCGGTCTCCTCCTTGCCTTGCGCCGACGCCCAAGCCGGCAGGCTTTCCGGGTCCAGCGTGATGAGCGCTGCGATGTACGGCTTGGCGTCGCCGACGACGATGCACTGGCTGATCAGGGCATGCGCGCGCAGCCGGTCCTCGAGGACGGCCGGCGCGACGTTCTTGCCGGCGGCGGTGACGAGCAGCTCCTTCTTGCGGCCGGTGATGGTGCAGGTAGCCGGCGTCGTCGAGCTCGCCGATGTCGCCGGTGTGGAACCAGCCGTCGGCCTCGATCGCCTCGCCGGTCGCAGTCGGGTTGTTGTAGTAGCCGCGGAAGACGACGCCGCCCTTGATCAGGACCTCGCCGTCGTCGGCGATCCTGATGGAGATGCCCGGGATGGGCTGACCGACGCTGCCGACGCGGATCGCATCCGGCCGGTTCACCGTGGCGGCCGCTGTGGTCTCGGTCAACCCGTAGCCCTCGAGGATCGTCACCCCGATGCCCCGGAAGAAGTGCCCGAGCCGAGCGCCCAGCGGCGCCCCGCCGGAGACCGCATACTGCACCCGGCCGCCGAGCAGCTGGCGCAGCTTGCTGTAGACCAGCGGTCGAACAGCCCGTGCTGCAGCCGCAGCGCGAGCCCGGCCCCGCCCCGGTCCTGGGCCTCGCTGTACGCGATCGCGGTGTCGACCGCGCGGTTGAAGATCTTGCCCTTGCCGTCGGCCTGCGCCTTGGCGGACGCCGAGTTGTAGACCTTCTCGAACACCCGGGGCACGGACAGCACGAACGTCGGCCGGAAGACCGCGAGGTCGGGCAGCAGGTTCTTGACGTCGGCCGTATGCCCCAGCCGGACGCCGGCGGCGACGCAGCCGACCTGGACCATGCGGCCGAAGACGTGCGCCAGCGGCAGGAACAGCAGCGTCGACCCGGCGTTGGTGAACAGGTCTCCCATGCTGCCGACCACCGTGTGCGCCTCGAACAGGAAGTTGCCGTGGGTCAGCTCGCAGCCCTTGGGGCGGCCGGTCGTGCCGGACGTGTAGATGATCGTGGCCAGGCTGTCGGGGGTGAGCGTTGCCCGCCGGGTGTCCACCTCGGCGTCGTCGATGCCGGCCCCGGCTTCGGTCAGCTGCGCGACCGCGTCGCCTTCGATGGCCCAGACGCCCTTGAGGTCCGGCAGGCTGCCCCGGACGCCGTCCACGGTCGCCGCGTGCTGGTCGGTCTCGACGACGACGGCGACCGCGCCGGAGTCGGACAGGATCCACTGCACCTGCTCCGCGGAGGAGGTCTCGTAGATCGGCACGGTCACGCCGCCGGCGCACCAGATCGCGAAGTCGAACAGGGTCCACTCGTACCGGGTGCGCGACATCAGCCCGACCCGGTCGCCGGGTCCGACACCCGACGCGATGAGTCCCTTGGCCACCGCAAACGTCTCGTGCAGGAAGTCGCGCGCCGTCACGTCCTGCCAGTGCCCATCGACCTGCCGGCTGAAGGAGACCTGGTGAGGGTTGCTCTGGGCGTTCGCGACGATCAGGTCGGTCAGGTTGGCCTCGTTGAGCGTCTCCACAATCGCGGGGACGGAGTACTCGCGCACTGTTCCTCCTGTTGTCCTTCTGGTCCACTCAAGGGACGGTTGCTCGGGGCCGGTGCCATGCTGGCGCCGTGCCCGCGCTGGATCTCGTGGACGAAACCTACATCGCGGTCGAGCCGGCCTTGCTGGCGCCTAGATTCCGGGATCCGGCGACCTGGTCGCACTGGTTCCCGGGACTGACGATGTCCGTGTTCATGGACCGCGGGGACGCCGGCGTGCGGTGGTCGGTGGCCGGGCGGCTGCTGGGCTCGGCAGAGGTCTGGCTCGAGCCGGTGGCCGGGGGAACCTTGCTGCACTACTACCTGCGCGTCGATCTCGCCGACGGGTCGCAGTCGGCCAGGTCGATCGACCGCGCTCGGCGTCGAGAGGCGCTCGCCTGGAAGCGTCGAGCGTTCGCGCTCAAGGACGAGCTGGAGGCTGGCCGGGTCGTCGGCACCTGAGTGCGCCGCCGGCGGCCGCATACGCTGCCGGTATGCGACTGCACGTGGTGAGCGACGTCCACGGCAATGCGCAAGCGCTGTCCAAGGCCGCCGATGGCGCCGACGGACTGATCTGCCTCGGCGACCTTGTGCTGTTCATCGACTACGACGACTACAGCGCCGGCATCTTCCCGGACCTCTTCGGCACCGAGAACACCCGCCGCTTCGTCGAGCTCCGAACCGCCGACCGCTTCGCGGAGGCGAGGGAGTGGAGCAATGCCCTGTGGGCCGAGCTGGGCGGCGACCGGCACGACCACGTCGAGCGGATGGTCCGCGACCAGTACGCGGAGATCTTCGCGGCAATGCCGGTGCCGACCTGGCTCACCTACGGCAACGTGGACATCCCGGCGTTCTGGCCGGACTACCTGCGGGCGGGCCACCACCTCGTCGACGGCGCGGCCGTCGAGATCGGCGGGCTTCGATTCGGGTTCGTCGGTGGCGGTCTGATCTCGCCGATGCGGACCCCGTTCGAGCTCAGCGAGGAGCAGTTCGCGGCGAAGGTCGACGCCCTCGGCGACGTCGACGTCCTGTGCTCGCACATCCCGCCGGCGGTCCCCGAGCTCACCTATGACGTGGTCGCCAGGCGCTTCGAGAAGGGCTCGACTGCGCTGTTGCGGCTGATCGAGACCGTCCAGCCGCGCTGGGCGGTGTTCGGCCATGTCCACCAGCCGTTGGCCGCGCGGCGCCGGATCGGGCGGACCGAGTGCATCAACGTCGGGCACTTTCGGGCGAACGGTTCTCCGGTCTCGCTGGAGTGGTGACAGCGCGCCGGTAGGGTGCCGGGCATGGCGGATCAAACCGAGTCCCGCATCACCATCGCCGCTCCGCAGGCGGCCGTCATGCAGGTCATCGCCGACCTCCCGTCCTACCCGGAATGGGCGGGTGGGGTGAAGTCGGTCGAGGTGCTCACCGAGTACGACGACGGCCGACCGGGTGACGCCCGGTTCAGTCTCGACAGCGGGCCGATCAAGGACTCCTACGTGCTGGCGTACGAGTGGGAGGGCGACGACGCCGTCTCGTGGACGATGGGCGAGCCAGGTTCGATGGTGTCCGGGATGGACGGACGGTACGAGCTCACCCCGTCCGGCGACTCCACCGATGTGGTCTACAAGCTGGCGGTCGACGTCAAGATCCCGATGCTCGGGATGATCAAGCGCAAGGCCGAGAAGACCATCGTGGACACGGCGCTCAAGGGCCTCAAGAAGCGCGTCGAGGGCTGACCGATCGCGCGGGTCCTGCTCTTCACCGGTAAGGGTGGTGTCGGCAAAACCACCGCGGCCGCCGGGGCGGCGTCGCTGGCCGCGCGCCGTGGCCTGAAGACCCTGGTTCTCTCGACGGACGCCGCCCACTCGCTGGCCGACAGCCTTGGCTTCACGGTGTCCGGCGAGCCGGTCGAGCTCGAGACCGGCCTGTTCGCGCAGCAGGTGGATGCCCAGCGCAGGTTCGAAGAGTCCTGGGGCGAGGTGCAGGACTACCTGCTCGTCCGTGCTCGATGCCGTCGGCGTCGACCAGATGGAGGCCGAGGAGCTGACCGTGCTCCCGGGCGCCGAAGAGGTCCTGGCCCTGCTCGAGGTGCGTGACCAAGTGCGCTCCGGTCGTTGGGACGTCGTCGTGGTCGACTGCGCGCCGACCGCGGAGACGTTGCGGCTGCTCGCGCTGCCCGAGGCCCTCGGTTGGTACATGGACCGCGTGCTGCCGATCGAGCGGCGTGTGGTCCGCTCCCTGCGACCGGTGCTCGGCCGGGTCGCCGGCGTGCCGATGCCGCACGGTCGGGTCTTCGACGCGGTCGAGCGGTTGCACGCGGAGCTCGGCGAGGTGCGCCAGGTCCTGACCGACCCCGCCGCCTCGGTCCGGCTGGTGCTCACCCCGGAGGCGGTCGTGGTGGCCGAGGCGCGCCGGACCCTCACGTCGCTGTCGCTGTACGGCTACCGGGTGGACGGGGTGATCGCCAACCGGGTCTTCCCGAGCGACGGCGCCGACGCGTGGCGGGCCGGCTGGGTCGCCGCCCAGAGCGCGCAGCTGGACGAGGTGCGCTCGTCCTTTGCCCCGCTTCCGATCCACGTCTCGCCCTACCGGGCGCGCGAGCCGGTCGGCGTCGCTGACCTCGTCGAGCTCGCCGAGCTCACGTATGCCGAGCACGACCCGGTGGCCGTTGTCGAGGTGGAGGACCCGCTGCGGGTCGATCGGACCGACAAGGGGTTCGTGCTGTCGCTCGCGCTGCCCTTCGCCGAACGTGGCGGCACCGATCTCGTCCGCAAGGGTGACGAGCTGGTCCTGACCGTGGGCTCGTACCGGCGCATCCTGGCCCTGCCGAGTGCACTGAGACGGTGCAACGTCGCGGACGCGACCCTGTCCGGCGGCCGGCTGCGGATCAGCTTCGAACCAGACCCCGAGCAGTGGCGGGCGGTCCCGTGAGCGAACAAGACGTCGGCGGGCAGGAAGGCACGCACGATCACCCGATCGGGTCGGCAGCCGAGGAGGCCGCCCGGTTGTTCACTGCGTTGCAGGACTGGGCTCGGCAGGCCGGCGATGGCGTGGGCGGCCTGGGTGAGCACATCGCGACCGGCGCGCCCGAGTGCTCGCTGTGCCCGGTCTGTCGCACGATCTCGGTCCTGCGTTCGCTGTCTCCGGAGGCATATCAGCACCTGGCCGACGCCGCCGACTCGCTTGCGGCTGCGCTGCGCGCCGCGGTCATGGCGCATGACCACGACTGGTCGGCGCGTCGGTCGGCCACGGCCGAACACATCGACATCAGCTGAGGCGGGCGCTGTGGGTCTGACCATCGGCATCGATGTCGGTGGCACGAAGGTCGCCGCCGGTGTGGTCGATGAGCAGGGCCAGATCATTGCGCGGACCCGACGATGGACGCCTTCGCTGTCCCCGGACAAGACCGAGGACGTCATCGCCGACGTGGTCCGCGAGCTGACAGCCATGCACGTCGTCGACGCCGTCGGGCTCGGCGCCGCGGGCTTCATCGACCTGTCGCGCTCCACCGTGCTGTTCGCGCCGAACCTCGCCTGGCGGGACGAGCCGTTGCGTTCCGACGTGGAGGGCCGCATCGGTATGCCGGTGGTGGTCGAGAACGACGGCAACTGCGCCGCCTGGGCCGAGTACCGCTACGGCGCCGGCCGCGGGGTCGACGACCTCGCGGTGGTCTGCCTCGGCACCGGCATCGGTGGCGGCTTCGTCTTTCACGGCAAGCTGTATCGCGGCGGCTTCGGCATCGCCGGTGAGTTCGGGCACGTCAACGTTGTGCCCGGCGGCCATCCCTGCGGCTGCGGCAACTTCGGCTGCTGGGAGCAGTACGCCAGCGGCAACGCCCTGGTGCGCAAGGCGCGCCAGTTGGCCAGCCGGGACCGGCTGGCGGCACGCAAGCTGCTCTCGCTCGGCGACGCCAGCCCGGACGGCATCACCGGCGTGCACGTCACCCAGGCGGCGCGCGACGGCGACCCGGTGGCGCTTGGCCGCGTTCGACGACATCGGGGCCTGGCTCGGTCAGGGACTGGCCGACATCGCCGCCCATCTGGACCCGGCCATGTTCGTCATCGGCGGCGGGGTCTCCGAGGCCGGCGAGCTCTTGCTCACGCCCGCTCGCAACGCGTATGCGGCCGCGCTCACCGGCGCCGCATACCGGCCGCTCGCGCCGATCGTGCGCGCCGAGCTGGTGAACGACGCGGGGGTGGTCGGCGCGGCGGACCTGGCGCGGTCGGCGGACTGACTACTGTTCGGCGATGGCGAGCACAGACGACGGTCTTCGGGCCGTTCGCGTCGTAGTCGTCGCTGCGCCCGGTGTTGGGCGCCAGGATCCCGTTGATCTCGGAGACCTCGAAGAACTCGACCTCGGCCGACAGCAGGTCGCCGGTACAGCTCAGGATCGGATGGCGCGCACAAGGTCACGTTCAGCCCGATCGGGTGCCGAGGACTGGATCGAGGCTGACCGTGGAGACGTAGAGGTTGCGGATGTACATGCCGACATAGCCGCGGATCGCTCGGTTCTGCGTCGTCGCCCGGTGTGGCTGCCCTCGGAACGTCCATGACCAAGCCCGAACCGAGGGTCGGACACGATGTCCGGGCGAGATGCCGGGTCCCGCGGCTGTGCGCGTCCCAACGGTCTCGGTGACTCGGGCAGCCGTTGATCCGGACGGGTCCGGTGAGTCGCCGTGATCCGACCGGCGCAGCTGCTGCCCCGGCCGCCGAGCAGGCCGTCTTCCCACGCGTTCTTCGCGTGTGGACACCCCACGCGGTCACGCAGGTGAAGGGCGCCTTGTACGGCGGCTTGTCCAGTCAGCGAACCGGTGTCAGGATCCGTCGGCACATCCCGTCGCCCGCTGTTCAACGGCTGGCCCGGCTGGTGGTCCAACGACTGGGCGATGCTCGTCGACGAGGTTGCCCAGCGACGGAGCCTGCGACCCGAAGCCGACCTTGGCCATCGCGTAGTCGTCGTCCAGGTAGCCAAGGTCAGCAGCGGAGGGCAAGCTCGAACGACAATCGAACACAGCCGGGCAGGAAGGGAAGCAGCGGATCCTCTCGCAGCCGCATGCATGGCGAACCGCTCGCTTCGTCCTGATGCACCATGACCGGCAAGCACCGGCAGGTTGTACGGCGGGATCGGCTGGCGCAACTCGACGGTCGCCGTCGCATTGACGTCGACACGAGTCCGCGGCGCTCGGGAACGCACCGGCGAGCGAGAAGTCGATGGTCTCGATCGGCGTCGTCACGGTCATCGGGTGTTCGACACGCCGGACGTTCCCGTATCGACGAACGTTCACATGGCGCGTTGGTCGGGGTCATCGTCGGTCAGACTTGGCGGCCTCTGGCATTCGTCGAGGTATTCGTCGTCGCTCTCATCACCTTCTTGGGAACAGAATCTGGCAACGGCTTTGGCAGCCTTGTCGGTTCGGGCAGGTCCTGGCCACCGGCGAGCGCGGCCAGGTCGGCCGCTTGCGGGCGTCCTCGCGGGCGCACGCGCCATGCCCAGGTCGACGACGACGGCGCCCATGCCGAACCAGCAGCACGGTCAGCACCGCGATCAGGATGGCCATCGCTCCGCTGTCGTCGCGGGCGACCTGAGTGACGCGGGCGAACCGGCTCATGGCACGGCGCAGCTGGCACGTCGACGACCTCGGCGCGGCTGACCGCCAGCTCGGTGTACTCCTCAGGCAGCTGGACCCCACCGCCGAAGATCCCGGTCGCCACCAGCAGGACGTCGTTGATGGCGAAGTTGGCGTCGTAGTCGAAGCGCACCTCGATGGTGTCGCCCGCGTTCAGCCCGGCTCGACCGTTGGTGTCGAGGATGGTCATGCGGAGGTTGCTCGATCGTCCGGAAAGGTCACCGTCTGCCGCACCTGGTTGGCCCATGCGGTGCAGTTGCTGACCCCGACCGCCGCCAGTCGGGCCGCCTCGCGCCCGCCGCCGGCCGCGTTGATCTGGATCCACAGGCTCAAACCGAAGGCGATGATGCCCGAGACCAGCAGGAGCAGCAGGGGCATCAGCAGGGCGAACTCGACCGCCGCGGCACCCCGATCCGCGCGTGCCCGCGATGCAGCCGCACGCGCTCGCCCCCGGATCATCGTCCGAGTGTGACTGACGGACCCCGAAAAGCGGTAGTCAGCCACCCGGCCGGTATCCGGGGACCAGCTCCAGCGCCAGCTGCTCCAGGAACAGCCCGATGTCGGTCACCACGCCCATGGCCTGGGCGGATCCGCGGTCGGAGAGCTTGGTCACGGTGGCCGGGTTGATGTCGACGCAGACCAGCGGGATCGACGCCGGGAGGATGTTCCCGGTGGCGATCGCGTGCAGCATGGTCGCCACCATGATCGCGTAGCCGACGTTCTCGAGCTGGGCCCGCATCGCGCGCTGCCCCTCGATCACGTCGGTGTACACGTCGGGCAGCGGCCCGTCATCCCGCACCGATCCGACGAGCACGAAGTTCTTGCCCTCCTCGACGAGCGCGTGCATCACCCCGGTGGTGAGCACTCCCTGCTCAACGGCGCCGGCGATCGAGCCGCAGCCGCGGATCTTGTTGATCGCCCGGATGTGGTGCTCGTGCCCGTGCGCAACCCCGGCTCCCTTGGACAGATCCACGCCGAGGGACGTCCCGTACAGCGCCGACTCGATGTCGTGGGTCGCCAGCGCGTTGCCGGCGAACAGCACGTCCACGTAGCCGGCGCGTACCAGCGCCGACATCGCCGGCGAGGCTCCGGTATGCACGACCGCCGGCCCGCCGACCCAGAGGATGCTCTGCCCCGCGGCCTTGACCGCCCGCATCTCGTCCGCGATCTGCCGGACCTGCAGCGCCTGCGGCTTCTCGCTGGACACGACGGAGTTCATGAACTCGAACGTCGAGCTGTCGGCGGTCTGCTCCGGCGCCGGCAGGTGCACCCGCACGCCGGAGGCGCCGCATACGACCTGATCACCGGCCTTCACGTCGGACACCGGAACCGTCCGAACGTCGCGGCCGGTCACGACCAGCCCGCAGTCCATTTCCGGGTGCTGGACCGGCACCCACTCACCGTCCATGCGCACGTCGGTGTCGAAGTTCGTCGTCGAGTAGAAGTCGTCGGGGAACACGCCGTCCTTCTCCGCGGCCCGGGTCACCACGTCACCCGGGTCGACCACGTTCGCGCCATGCGACTGGACGCGTCGCAGCAGGGCGTTGAGCGCTGCGTCATCCGGGGCGGTGATCCGGATCCGGACGTGGGTCTCGTCCTCGTGCCGCTTGCCGACGTCGATGCGCTCGAGGACGTAGTCGCCGCCGAGCTCCATGATGTCGTCCAGGGTCCGGGCCAGCTGGCCGCTGTCCAGGACGTGGCCTTCCAGCTGGATGATCTCGCTCGCAGGCACCGGATCTCCTTTGATCGTGCCGTGGTTGCCGGCTGCGGCCCGGCTCGGGGCGTCGGGCGCAGGCTAGACGACCGCGCCGGCGTCCGGATCGTCGTCGACGTCCGATCGGTCCTTCATCCGGACGACGAGGATGCCGAAGCCGGCGAGGAAGCCAACGATCGCCAGGCCCACCATCCAGCTCTCGAGCCGCCAACCGAACAGCGTCATGAGCACGAGGAAGCCCGGGCCGCCGAGCAGGCCCGCCCACGCCCAGCGGGTCAGCTGGTCGGTCTCGGGCAGCGGTGGCGGCTCCGGCGGCACGAAGTGGTCGTCCGGGTCGTCAACGAGCTCGGGGTGATGCTCCTCGTGCTCAGCGACGGCCTGCTCGACGTCTGACCACTCCGCGTCGGGCGGCTGGGGTCCCTCTTCAAAGTCCGCGGGAACCTCGGGTCGGGTGGGCAGCGATGGCGAGGACTTGATCCGATCGACCAGGTCACGCCACACCTCGTCGTCCGGGGTCCCAGCCGACGAAGCCGGCGCCGGGGTCGGAGCCGGCGCGTCCACTGGCTCAGGCGAACCGAGCTCAGCCTCGAGGACGTCCTTGTTGGCCACGACCACCTCGTAGGCCCGCTTCTTGGCCTCGCTGTCGACGTACACCTTCTCGGTGGGCCGCGAGTGCGGGGTGACGTCGAGGTACCCGCCGACCGTGCCCTGCGAGGGGACGGCATACGCGGCCACCCCGGCGTCGGCGAGGAGCGCCAGGATGGCGTCGGCGATCTGGGGATCGACCTCGGCCAGCGATGTCCAGCTCGCCGCCTGCAACCCGTTGTTCCGCATGCTGTTCCTTGACTCTCAGCCCTCGGCGGGCGTGCTGGTCGAGCCCGACGCAACGGATTGCACGAACTCGATGGACCCGTCGAAGATCATGTCCGCGTCATTGTCCAGGGTGGCGACGTGGTAGCTGTTGGGCAAGCGCCGGACCTCGACCTTGGCCAGGTTCTCGGCCAGCCAGTCGGTGTTCGACAACTCGACGACGTGGTCCTCGTCGCTGTTGAAGATCAGCACCGGCGCGGTGACCTTGCCGATGTCGGCCTTGATCTGCTTCCAGCCGGCGACCAGCGAGGCCAGCGGCTTCAGCGGGACCCGGTCGTAGGCGACCTCGTCCTGTCCGGGCTTCTTGATGTCGTTCTTGATCCCCTTCAGCGCCGGGACGACGAACTTGGCGACCGGCACCAGGTAGTTGACGTCCTTGCGGTCGCTGTGCACCGCCGGGTTGACCAACACCACGGCGTCGACGTCGGCCGGCCGGGTTTCGGCGAGCCGCAGCGCGAGCGAGCCGCCCATCGACAGCCCGCCGACGACCACGGTGTCGCAGCGCTTGCGGATGTCCTGCAGGGCACGGTCGGCGGCCGCCAGCCAGTCGTCCCAGCGGGTGATGCTCATCTCTTTCCAGCTGGTCCCGTGCCCGGGCCAACGCGGTGCCGAGACGGTGAACCCTTCGGCCGCGAGCCGCTCGGCCCATGGCCGCATGGACGCGGGCGACCCGGTGAATCCGTGGCACAACAGGACCCCGATGGGTCCACCCTGGTGGTCGAAGGGCTCGGCGCCCGGCAGCACTGGCATCGGCGAATCGTCGCATACGGACGTCCAAGCGACCCACTAGGGTGAGCCCGTCTGGAGGTGCGGTGTTCTACTGGGTGCTGAGGACCATCGTGCTCGGGCCGATTCTGCGGCTGCTGTTCCGGCCGTGGGTCCAGGGCCTCGAGCATGTGCCGGAGACCGGTCCGGCGATCCTGGCCAGCAACCACCTCTCGTTCTCCGACTCGATCTTCCTGCCGCTCGTCGTGAAGCGAAAGATCACCTTCCTCGCCAAGTCCGACTACTTCACCGGGCGTGGGGTCAAGGGAAAGCTGACCGCCATCTTCTTCAAGGGCGCCGGGCAGCTCCCGGTGGATCGGTCCGGTGGGCGGGCATCAGAGGCTGCACTTCGGACCGGCGTGCGCGTGCTCAGCGAGGGCGAGCTGCTTGGGCTGTACCCGGAGGGCACGCGCTCGCCGGACGGTCGGCTGTATCGCGGCAAGACCGGCGTGGCCCGGATGGCGTTGGAGGCCGGGTGTCCCGTTCTTCCGGTCGCCATGATCGACACGGACAAGATCCAGCCGATCGGCAAGAAGATGCCGCGAATCATGCGGGTGGGCATCAAGATCGGTGCCCCGCTGGACTTCTCCCGCTACGACGGCATGGCAGGCGACCGGTTCGTGCTGCGCTCGATCACCGACGAGATCATGTACGAGCTCATGGTGCTGTCCGGCCAGGAGTACGTCGATATGTATGCCGCCAAGGCGAAGACCGAGCTCGCGGCGGCGACGGCAGCGAAGGCCGACGTCCCACAACAGGTGAGCCCCATCGACGAGCGCGTCGACGTTGTCCAGCGCGACTCCGCTGCCTGATCGCTTCGCACCCGCACCCGACACCGATGCTGACGTTCGCCCCGCTGCCCCCGCGCCGCCGTCGCATTCGCAACGATGTGCCGCCGTATCGGATAGATCGATACGGCGGCACATCGTTGCTGGCCCATGACTGATCCGACCGCCCCCTTGTGGCGGGCGCTCGCCGTCTTCCGGGCCGTTGCCCTGGGGTATGCGGCGCTGCTCTACATCGCCGTGTTCGACGAGTACGACCGACCCGTCATGGGCTGGCTCGTGCTGGCCGGCCTGCTCGGCTGGTCGCTCGTCGTGTCGGTCGCGTACCGGCGCACTCGGGGAACGCAGACCGGCTGGCTTGTTGGCGACCTGCTGGTGGCGGTTGGCGCGGTCCTGGTGACCAGGTGGGTCGACGACCCGGCGCGGATCGAGGCGGGGGAGCAGACGCTGCCGACGATCTGGGTGGCCGCGCCGGTGCTCGCCTGGGCGATCGCCCGCGGCTGGCGCGGCGGGTTGTTCGCTGGCGTGGTCGTGGCGGTCGCCGACCTGATCGAGCGGGGGTCGTTCGCCCGCACGACCGTGCACAACATGGTCCTGCTGGTGTTGGCCGGGCTGATCATCGGCTACGCCGTCGACCTGTTCCGGCGCAGCGACGCCGCCCTCCAACAGTCGCTGCGGATCGAAGCCGCCAGCCGGGAGCGGGATCGGCTGGCCCGCGGCATCCACGACGGCGTGCTGCAGGTGCTCGCCCTGGTCCAGCGCCGGGGCCGGGAGATCGGCGGGGAGACCGCCGAGCTGGCTCGCCTCGCGGGTGAGCAGGAGGCAGCCCTGCGCGCACTGGTGGGCCGCTCGGCCGACGTGCCGGCGCCGGGTACGCGAAACCGACCTGCGCGCGCTGCTCGCGGCGCACTCCTCGGTCGACGTCACGATTTCGTCCCCGGCCACACCCGTGCTGCTGCCGAGCGAGCAGGCGGAGGAGATCGCGGCGGCGGTCGCGGCGGCGCTCGACAACGTTCGGCAGCACGCCGGGGCGGGGGCGCATACCTGGGTGCTCGTCGAGGACGACCTGGACGGGGTCACGATCAGCGTCCGCGACGATGGCGCGGGTATGCCGGCGCACCGCCTGGCCGAGGCCGTGGCCGGGGGGCGACTCGGGGCGGCCCAGTCGATCCGTGGGCGGCTGCGCGACCTCGGCGGCGAGGCGACGTGGACGTCCGCGATCGGGGAGGGGACCGAGGTGGAGCTGCGGCTGCCCCGCGCCTCCGACCGGGCGCGACCATGACCGGCTCGCCGCTGCGGGTGATGGTGGCGGACGACCATCCGCTGTGGCGGGACGCGGTCGCGCGCGACCTCGCCGAAGCCGGCCTCGACGTGGTCGCGACCGCCGGCGACGGCGCCGAGGCGATCCGGCGGGCGACCGCGACTCGCCCGGACGTGCTGCTGCTGGACCTTCAGCTGCCCGATGTCAGCGGCGTCGAGGTGGCCCGCCAGCTCTGCGTCGCCCAACCGTCGCTTCGGGTCCTCGTGCTGTCCGCGTCCGGGGAGCAAGGCGATGTCCTCGAAGCCGTGAAGGCGGGCGCGACCGGCTACCTGGTGAAGTCCGCCTCGCGGGACGAGCTGTTGGACGCCGTCCGTCGGGTGGCCGTCGGCGAGTCGGTCTTCACCGCTGGCCTCGCCGGGCTGGTGCTCGGTGAGTACCGACGGTTGTCCGCGGCTGGCCCCGCGCAGGCCGCGGACGTGCCGCGGCTGACCGAGCGTGAGGTCGAGGTCCTGCGGCTCGTGGCGAAAGGGCTGACGGCGAAGCAGGTCGCTGACCGGCTGGTGCTGTCGCACCGCACCGTCGAGAACCATGTGCAGAGCACCCTGCGAAAGCTGCAGCTGCACAACCGCGCGCAGCTCGTTCGGTATGCGATCGAACAGGGCCTCGACGCCGACGATTGAGTAGGACTACTCGCCCACAGTCGAGTAGCCACCCGGATGGCGGGACGCCGCGCTGCGGCGAGGCTTTCAGCCATGAACGGTCTGTACGCCCTCAAGCCCTGGTACGCCCGCCGGCTTCGACGAGTTCTGGACACCCTGATCGCCCGGCGGGTCCGGCCGACTGCGGTGACCTGGGTCGGGGTTGGGCTCGGCGCGCTCGCCGGCGTGGTGATCGCGGCTGGCCGGCCCGGCGTCGCCGCGGGGCCTGGCGGTCGCGGCCCTGCTCGCGGCTCGACTCGCGTGCGCCAACCTCGACGGCTCCCTCGCCCGGGCGACCGGGCAGGTCGGCCCGCGCGGCGCCCTGGCCAACGAAGTCGGCGATCGCGGTGCGGAGCTCGCCGCGCTGGCCGGGTGCCTGGCGGTGGCCCCTCCGTTGGTCGTTGCGGTCGCGGCCCTTGCGTCGCTGCTGCCCTCGTGGGTGTCGCTGGCCGCCGCGTCGGCGGGCGCCCCGCGGATCCAGGGCGGTCCGGTCGGCAAGACCGAGCGGGCGCTGCTGCTGGTGCTGCTGGCGCTGACCGGCTGGGTCCTGCCGTTGCTGCTGGCCTGGATCCTCGGCTGCCTGCTCACCGCCGGGCTGCGGCTGCTCGCCGCCAACCGGGCGCTCGACGACGTGCGCGTCTCGCGCCGGCGGCCAACGATGAGCGCCGAGGTGCTGGTCGCGGCGCCCTACGTCGCGGGCGCGCTCGGGGTCAGCGGGGCGGCCGTGTTCGCCTCCGGCCGCGCTGAGCTGATCAAGCGCTGGGCGACGTGGTGCCTGACCGCGCCGATCGTCGGCGGCGCCTTGCTCCTGGGACCGGTTGCGGTCACGGCCTTGGCTTCGATGCTGGGCGCTGTCGCTGCCTGGGAGCTCGCTCGGATGACCGGGCTACGCGCGCCCGAGCGGCTGCTGCTGCTGGGTGTCGCCGCGCTGCTGCCGGTGCTCGCGGCCTGGTCGCCGGATCGGCTCGCCGGGCTGTTGCTGCTGCTGCCGGTGCTGTTCGTGCTGCCGACGATTGCGCGCGGTGAGGCCGCGGGTGTCGCCGGTGCGAGCACGGCCGTGTTCGGGGCCGTCTGGCTCGCTGGCCTGTCCGGGCTGGTCCTGCTGGATGCCGGCATCGTGCTGGCGCTGGTCCTGGCCGTGTCGATCGGCGACGTCGTCGCCTGGGCGGCCGGCCGAGGCCTGCGCGGTCCCTTCCTGTCGCCGCTCTCCCCGGCCAAGCGCTGGACCGGGGTGGTCGCGGGTGGCGTGGCGGCGCTCGTCGTTGTCGCCCTGCTCGGTGAGCTCTCGGTCGCGACCGCGGTCGCGGTGGCCGTCGCGGCACCGGTCGGCGACCTGCTGGAGTCGGCGCTCAAGCGGCATGCCGGGGTC
The DNA here is from genome assembly GCA_963836025.1 of uncultured Actinomycetota bacterium. GTDB lineage: Bacteria > Actinomycetota > Actinomycetes > JBEVHX01 > JBEVHX01 > JBEVHX01. Next base: position 11,695 of record CAWIIE010000008.1, on the reverse strand, counting down.
AAGGACGCCGGGACCTGGCTGCCCGGGTTCGGCGGCCTGCTCGACCGGATCGACTCGCTGGTCCCGGCCCTCGCGGTCGCGGTGGCGCTGTCATGACCGGGTCGGTCGTTGTGGCCCGGTCGCCGTTGACCGCGCAGCGCGGTCGGGGATCGGTCGTCGGGTCGTGGCTGCGTCGGGCGCTGTGGCGGTCGGTGCTCGCGCTGTCCGGCGGGCTGACCGTGCGCGGCAGCGTGCCGGCGGGTCCCTGCGTGGTGGTGGCCAACCACAGCTCCCACGCCGACAGCGCCGCGCTGGTTGCGGCGCTGCCCGCCGACCACCGACCGGTCGTGCTCGCCGCCGCGGACTACTGGGGCTCGTCGCGACTTCGGGCGTGGGCCTGCCGCCGGCTGATCGGCGGTATGCCGATCGCCAGAAGCGGAGGTGGCGGCGCCGGGTTGGCTGCCGCCCGCGCGGCGCTGGCCCAAGGACGCACCGTCGTGGTCTTTCCGGAGGGCACCCGCTCCCGCACTGGTGAGCCTCGGCGACTTTCACTCCGGTGCCTTCCGGCTGGCGGCGGCGGCCGGCGTTCCGGTCGTCCCCGTCGGCATCCGCGGAACTGGGCGCCTGCTCGGCGTGCACGCGGGGCCGCGGTACGCCGCCGTCTCGGTTGAAATCGGCGTGGGTGCTGCCGTCGTCGACGACGCCGGACGCCGCCCGCGCGTCGGTTCAGGAGCTCGCCCGAGGTGACGTCCCAGCGCCGGACTCGGTGCTGCGCCGGCGACTGGCCGCCTTTGCGTCGTCGCCGCGCGCGGCTCCTCGTGGTTGCGGCGTGGGCGGTCGCCGAGGCGGTCGCCTGGCCGATCCTCACCGAGCTTGCGCTGGCCGTCCTCGTGGTCGCTGCCCCGCGACGCGCTGTGCTTCTCGGCGGCGTGGCAGCGGTGGCGTCCATGGTCGGCGGCCTGCTGCTGTACGGCCTCGTGCTCGCCGGCATGCAACCGCCGCAGCCGCTGGTGACCGACCAGATGCGAATCACGGTGGCCGAGCAGGTGTCCGCCGAAGGCGCGGCCGCGGTCCGGCACCAGGCGCTGAACGGGATTCCGTTCAAGGCCTACGTCGCGGAGGCGGCGCGGCATTCCGAGCCGGCCGGCCCGCTCCTCGCGCACGCCGCCGCGGCCCGTGGGGTGCGCATCGTCGTGGTGTCGCTGCTGTTCGCTGGCGCCGCTGTTGTCCTGCGGCGGGTGCGCCACCTGTACCCCGCATACGTGGTGCTGCTCGTCGCCGGATTTGGCCTGGGGCTCGCCCAGGTCGTCCTGTCCTGGAACTGAAAGGAACTTCATGTCGATGTCATGTCCCAGTTGAGTGCCCGCAGGCCTGGTCGCACGGTCGCGGCGGCGCTTGCCGGTGCGGTTGCCGGCCCGGTCGCGGTCCTGCTCCTGCTCGGCGGTCCCGGTCATTGGGTTGTGCTGGCTCGGCCTTGTCCTGCTGGCCGGCCTGGTGCTGCGAGGCAGTCGCCTCATCGGCTGGTTCGTCGCGTCGGCGGTCGTCTCGACGATCGTGCTTGGCGGCGCGCTGTTCGCGTGGGTGATCTGGGCGTTCTCGAATTGGAAGGCCTGAGCGTCACGATCTCCGAGCGAAACCGATCGCTGGCGCACGATTTCGCTCGCGAGCACCGTGATCTTGGACGTTGGTGATCTTACAGGTCGGCCCAGCCCTTGCTGCGCTCGACTGCGGCCCGCCAGCGCCGATGGCTGCGCGTCGTCGCGGGTGCCGGGCTCGAAGCGTCGGTCGAGCCGCCAGGTGTCGCGCAGCTCGTCGACCGAGGCCCAGACGCCGGTCCCAAGGCCGGCCAGGAACGCCGCGCCCAACCCGGTGGTCTCGGCCACCGTCGGCCGGACGACCGGGATCCCAAGCTGCGTCGGCCTGCAGCTCGCAGAGCAGGTTGTTGCGGGCGGCGCCACCGTCGACGGTCAGCTCCGGAACGTCGACCGCGGCCTCGCGGACCATCAGGTCGACGACGTCGCGGACCTCGTAGGCGATCGCCTCGAGGGTGGCGCGGACCAGGTGCGCGCGCGTCGTCCCACGGGTGATGCCGAACACCGCGCCGCGCGCGCTCGGGTCCCAGTCGGGTGCGCCCAGCCCGGTCAGCGCTGGCACAACGACGACGCCGCCGCTGTCCGGCACCGAGCTGGCCAGCGCCTCGCTCTCCTCCGAGGATGAGATCAGCGCCAACCCATCGCGCAGCCACTGGATTGCCGCGCCGGTCACGAAGATCGAGCCCTCGAGGGCATACGTGAGCCGCCCGTCCGGATGCCCCCACGCCACCGTCGTCACCAGCCCGGACCCGCTGGCAACGGGCTTGTCCCCGATGTTCGTGAGCACGAACGACCCGGTGCCGTAGGTGCACTTGGTGCGGCCCGGCTCGAAGCAGGTCTGGCCGAACAGCGCGGCCTGCTGGTCGCCCGCGATGCCGGCGATGGGCAGGTCCAGCCCGAGGAAGACCGACGGGTCGGTGCGACCGAGGACCCCGTACGACGGAACGACCTGCGGCAGCGCGGCGATCGGGACCCGCAGCAGATCGCAGAGCTCCTCCGACCACTGCCCGGAGCGGATGTCGAACAGCAGCGTGCGGGAGGCGTTCGACGCCTCGGTGACATGCCACAGGCCGCGGGTCAGCCTGGCCACGATGTAGGAGTCGACGGTGCCGACCGCGACCCGGCCGCTCTGCACCCCCGCCCAGGTATGCGGCTCCTCGATGGCGAGCCAGGTCAGCTTGGTGCCGGTGAAGTACGGGTCCAACCGCAGCCCGGTCAGCTCGCGGACCCGGTCCTCGTTCCCGTCCTCGCGCAGCTGCTGGCAGATCCCGGCCGTCCGCCGGTCCTGCCAGACGATCGCTCGCCGGGGTGCCGCCAAGGTCTCGCGGTCCCAGAGCACCGCGGTCTCGCGTTGGTTGGTGACTCCGACGGCCACCGGGGCGGCGCCGCCGGCCGCGTCGATCGCGGACCGGCAGGAGCCGAGCGTCGCCTGCCAGATGTCCTCGGGGTTGTGCTCGACCCAACCGCCGCGCGGGAAGTGCTGCGGGAACTCCTCGTAGCCGCGGGACAGCACCACCCCGTCCTCGGCCACCATCAGGGCGGTGACGCCGGTCGTCCCGGCGTCGATGGCGAGCACCGCGGATGCTGTCGACGTCGGCCACAGCCGCGACCTTAGGCGTCGGACTGCCGAGCCGCCGTCAAACACGGTTGGATGCCAGTCATGCGAATCGGTGTCCTTACCGGCGGCGGCGACTGCCCCGGTCTCAACGCAGTGATCCGCGCCGTCGTCCGCAAGGGCGTCGGCACCTACGGTCATGAGTTCGTCGGCTTCCGCGACGGGTGGAAGGGGCCGCTCGAGGGCGTGACCATGCCGCTTGACGTCCAGGCGGTGCGCGGGATCCTGCCGCGCGGCGGGACCATCCTGGGCTCGTCGCGGACCAACCCCATCAAGATCGACGGCGGGGTCGAGCGGATCGAGAAGAACCTCGCCGACCTCGGGGTCGACGCGCTGGTCGCGATCGGCGGCGAGGACACCCTCGGGGTCGCGACCAGGCTGCACGAGCACGGCGTGCACGTCGTCGGGGTGCCGAAGACGATCGACAACGACCTCAACGCCACCGACTACACCTTCGGCTTCGACACCGCGGTCAACATCGCGACCGAAGCGATCGACCGGCTGCATACGACCGCGGAGTCCCACCACCGCGCGCTGATCGTCGAGGTCGATGGGCCGGCACGCCGGCTGGATCGCGCTGCATGCGGGCATGGCCGGCGGCGCCAACGTCATCCTCATCCCCGAGCAGCACTTCGACATCGACTGAGGTGTGCGGCTGGGTGGAGTCGCGCTTCGAGTCGCACTACGCGCCGATCATCGTGATCGCCGAGGGTGCCGTGCCGCTCGAGGGGCAGATGGTCACCAAGGACGACGAGCTCGACGCGTTCGGGCACGTGAAGCTGTCCGGCATCGGCGAGTGGCTGGCCGGTCAGATCGAGGAGAAGACCGGCAAAGAGGCGCGCACCACCGTGCTCGGGCACATCCAGCGGGGCGGCACCCCCACGGCGTTCGACCGGTGGCTCGCGACCCGGTTCGGGCTGTATGCGATCGACGCGGTCGAGGCCGGCGAGTTCGGCGTCATGGTGGCCCTGCGCGGGACCGACATCGCGCGGGTCCCGTTGGCCTCGGCCACCACGGAGCTCAAGACTCGTGCCGCAGTCGCTGTACGACGAGGCCAAGGTCTTCTTCGGCTAAGCCGGTCCGTACGCTCGACCTGTGCCCGACGTCCTGACCTGGCCTGACCTGCCCGCGGCGCAGCAGCCGGTCTGGCCGGCGGTCGCCGCCGCGGGACGCGGCCATCGAGGAGCTGCGGTCGCTGCCGCCGCTGGTGTTCGCGGGGGAGTGCGACGATCTTCGGTCGCGGTTGGCGTTGGCCGCGGGCGGGCAGTCGTTCGTGCTCATGGCCGGCGACTGCGCAGAGCGCTTTCATGACGCGACCGCCGAGGCCATCCGCGGCAAGCTCAAGACGGTCCTGCAGATGGCCATCGTGCTCACGTATGCGGCCTCGATGCCGGTCGTGAAGATCGGCCGGATGGCCGGTCAGTACGCCAAACCGCGGACCTCCGACGTCGAGGTCCGCGACGGGGTCGCGCTGCCCGCATACCGCGGCGACATGGTCAATGACTTCGCGTTCACCGAAGCCGGCCGCACTCCGGACCCGCGCCGCATGGTCGAGGCCTACCACCGCTCGGTCGCGACGCTGAACCTGGTGCGCGCGTTCACCCAAGGTGGGTATGCGGACCTGCGGCAGGTGCACGCCTGGAACACCGACTTCGTCCGAGACAGTGCCGTCGGCCAGCGCTACGAGCGGATGGCGAGCGACCTCGACCGGGCGCTGGCGTTCATGCACGCCTGCGGCGCGGATCCGGAGGAGTTCCACCGGGTCGACCTGTTCAGCGGGCACGAGGCCCTGGTGCTCGACTACGAGCGCGCCCTGACCCGGATCGACTCGCGCACCGGGCTGCCGTATGACGTGTCGGCGCACTTCGTCTGGGTGGGCGACCGCACCCGGCAGCCCGACGGTGCCCACGTCGACTTCGCCGGCCGTATCCGAAACCCGATCGGGCTGAAGCTGGGACCCACCGCGACCCCCGAGGACGCGATGGCGTTGGTGTCGCGGCTGGACCCGGAGCGCGAGCCGGGACGGCTCACGCTGATCACCCGCCTGGGCGCCGGCCGGGTCCGGGAGCTGCTGCCGCCGATTGTGGAGAAGGTGAGCGCATCCGGCGCCGATGTCGTATGGGTCTGCGACCCGATGCACGGCAACACCCGCGAGACATCGACCGGGGTGAAGACGCGCTCGTTCGACGACGTGATGGACGAGGTGCGCGGGTTCTTCGAGGTGCATCGGTCGCTCGGGACCGTGCCCGGCGGGCTGCACCTGGAGCTGACCGGTGACGACGTGACCGAGTGCGTCGGCGGGGCGATCGAGGAGCACCACCTGGTCGGCCGGTACGAGACCGCCTGCGACCCGCGGCTGAACCGCGAGCAGGCGCTCGAGCTCGCCTTCCTGGTCGCGGAGATGCTGGTCGCTCCCCGCTGACCCGAGGGCCTCAGAGGTCAGGGCTTGCGGGCGGCGAGGATCCACGGGAAAGCCAGCGCCAGCGGACCGACCGGGCCGAGTGCGATCGAGGCTGGCAGCGCCAGCGCGACGGCGAGCCCGAGGAGCCAGCCGGCACCAGCGCGGATCAGAGCCACCCCGGTTGCGATGCCGGTCACGAACCAACCGAGCAGTGCGATCACGAACACCAGGTCAAGGGACTCCTGACCGGCGAGCGCGTGGCAGCTACGGGCACGCTCAGCAATGCCGAGGCTCCGGCGAAGCCTCGAGTGGCGATCGTGCCGATCCGGCGGCCGCGCAGAAATCGGCCAAGTGACCACGCGGCCGCGGCCGTGGTCTAGAAGGCTCACCAGGAAGGCCACTTCGAGGACGTAGTCCGAGGTCCGGGTGAAGCTTGGTTCGCTTTGAGCGGGGAGTACGAGTTGCAGGACAGTCAGCGCGAGCGAAGCCGTCGCCGCAATCGCGAACGCGAACCGGTCGCGCGACGTGACCTCCAGTCGAGTGGACGTCCGGCTGGCGCTGGTGGTGGTGATGGCGGACATGCAGTTCTCCAGTTCGAGAGGACGATTTCCCCTTTCCGGGGCAGGTCGAGCATCGGCTCGCGCTGTCCCGGCTGTCCGGGTGGTGGTGTCCGTGCCGAGGGAACGCGTCCCGTCAGGGGCGGGACAGCCCAGCGGCTTTGGCGGCTGCGATCGCCGCTGCCCGGTCCCGAACGCCGAGCTTGACCAGGACGGCTGACATGCTGTTGGCGATGGTTTGGCGCTGACGCCGAGCCGCTCGGCGACGGCCGGGTTCGACAGACCTGCTGCGACCAGGCTGAGGATCTCCCGTTCGCGATCGGTCAGCTGCGGGAGTGGGGTGCGCGACTCCGCGGGTTCCCGAAGCAGTTGCAGCGCCGACGCCGCGACGCCACGGCCAAAGACGGCCTGGCCTCGAGCCGCTGCCCGAATCGCGTCCAGGATGTGGTCCGACTCCGCGTCCTTGAGGAGGTAGCCCATGGCGCCGGCCCGCAAAGCGGACAGCAGGCCGCGTCGTCATCCGACATCGACAGGACGAGGACCGGCGGTCCGCCCCCGGCGTGCAGCCGCCTCGTCGCCTCAACGCCGTCCATGCGCGGCATGGACAGATCCATCACGACGACATCGGGGACGAGCTGCCGAACCGCCGCGAGTGCCTCGATGCCGTCGCTGGCGGTTCCGACGCACACGAACTCGCTCGCTGCTGTCGAGCAGGCGCGTAGGCCGTCGCGACCACGGCGTGGTCGTCGACGACCAGCACCTTGATCATGGATGGCTTTCCGGCACTGGGATGGTGGCCCGCACCATCGTCCCGCGGTGCCGGCCGAGGCGATCACGAGCTCACCGCCAAGTTCCTCGACCCGTTGGCGCATCGACTCCCGTCCCAAGCCCGCGGCTGGTGACGCATCTGGTCCATTCAAAGACGATGCCGGTATGCCGCTGCCGTCGTCCTCGACCGTGATGGTCAGCACGTCAGACGCCCACCGGATGCCCACCGAGGCCCTCGTTGCGCCGGAATGACGAACCACGTTCGTCAACGCCTCGCCAACGACGTGCAGCGTCGCGACTTCGACGGCAGGCGCGACATCGGCGACGGATGTCGTCGACGTCGAGGCCGGAGTCGATGCTCGACCGGCCCAGCGGTTCGACGATCTCGGTGAGTGCTCCGACGAGGCCGACTCGGTCGAGCGCTTCCGGGCGAAGCCCACGGGACATCCGTCGCGCCGTGGCGACCGCGCCTCTGGTCTGTCTTCGGACGTCGTTGAGGAGCCGGGCAGCCTCGGCCGGGTCATCGTCGAGCACCCGCGCTGCCGCGTCGGCTGTGAACCCGACCCCCGCCAGGATGGGACCGAGTCCGTCATGCAGATCACGTCGCAGCCGCAGCCGCTCATCCTCACGCGCAGCGACCAGCCTGGCCCTGGCTTGACTGAGGTGCAGCGCTCGCTCTGCAGCAGCCAACGCAGCCCCCGCGTGCATGAGGATCGCCTCCAACGTTCGGCGATCCCGACGGGCGATCGCTTCCGGACGGTCGTACCACGGGACGTGCACGGTCCCCACGGCCGAGCCCTGGAACGTCACCGGCCAAGGGACGGCTGAGGGCGGGGCCGCCGGCGCCGTCGATAGCAGCGGCGGCACGCCCACATCGACCACGATGTCCCGGATCCCGATGGCTTCCGCCAGCAGCCCGGCCGACGGCCTCGGCCACCTCCACTGGATCAGTGGTCGACCCCAGGGTGCGCACGAGCCGCGCGATCACATCATTCGGATCGGCCCGGTCGCCCCAGACCGCCCGGTCGGCCAGTCGCCGCGCTCGGCGGTACAACGGGCTGCAGGACGACCGCCGCAGCCGCCGTGACCACGACCGCGACGTTTGCTCCGGCCTGTCGTCCGGCCATCAACCCGATCACCGCCGTCGTCGCGAACGAGGTCGCCACCAAGCCGGCAAGCACCAAAGCCGAGGTGATGAGCCGGCGCAGCAGCGGATCCACGTCGTAGAGGTCGTGCCGCAGGACCGCGACGCCGATCGAGACCGGCAGGGCTACGACGCCAACGTGCTCGACGATCGCCGACAGTGGCTCAGTAACACGCCGTTGCCGAGCACCGCGACCACGGCCGACGATTCCGCCGCCGCAGACCCAGACCAGCTGCTGCCGTACTTCGTCGCGCGCGCGTCGCCATCCCCGGACCAGCCGCGCAACCCCGACTATCGCGATGAGCACGCAACGCCAAGCGAAACCGCCAGGACTAGCCCGCCCATGCGGCTGCTCTTGATGCCGAATGGCTGGGTGGCAGATCGTCCTCGGGAGGCAGCACGGCAAAGGCGACCGTGAAGCTCGTCACGCTGACGACCGCGACGGACAGCAGGATCCGCTGCCATCGACTCGAGACTCGACCGTTGGGAAGCAGCAGGATCAAAACGTGAGCAGCCCGAGACCGCAGGCGCCCACGCCCACTGGGCGAACCAGCGGCCCACTGGACCGACACAGCGTTGGCGTCGTCGGACCAGGCGACGTATGCATGGGCGGCGAACACGAAGACCGCGCTGCCCAGGAACAGGGAGGCGTCCCAGCAAATTGCCCGGCCGCTGGATGTGATCAGCGCGCCACACAACGAAGAGACCGAGAACCGCGTCCACGCCGCCTCCACGTCGCGTCCGGCCAGCCCCGAGAGGCGCCAGACAGCGCCCGCAGGCCAGCACCCACCCCGACCAGGCCGCCTCACCGCCTGCGCTCGCATCGCGTTCCTCCATCGTCGGACCCGAGATGGTCCCAGATATTTGGCGGACTTATCCCCGAGCGTGTCGGCGCGAGACCGCCGCCGTGCCTCCACATTCGCGCGGCCGTCGTGTCCGATTCCCGCCAGCGACTGTCGGAGACCCGAGGCAGACTGAACCCATGCACGAAGACTTCGAACGCTGTTACCGGGCGGTGGACAGCCGCGACCGGCGGTTCGACGGGCGGGTTTTCACCGCGGTCACGAGCACCGGCATCTACTGCCGGCCGTCGTGCCCGGCACGGACCCCGAAGCGGGAGAACGTCCGCTTCTACCCGTCGGCGGCCGCGGCGTCGGCGGCGGGCTTCCGGGCATGCCGCCGCTGCCGGCCGGACACCCTCCCGGGGTCGCGGGAGTGGGACCACCGCGCCGACCTCGCGGCGCGGGCGCTGCGCCTGGTGGCGGCGGGTGCCGTCGACGAGGTCGGCGTCGTCGGGCTGGCCAAGCGGCTCGCGGTCAGCGAGCGGCATCTGCACCGCGTGCTCGTCGCCGAGGTCGGAGTCGGGCCGCTCGCGCTCGCGCGCACCCGCCGGGCGCAGACCGCCAGGCTTTTGATGGACCAAACCAGCTTGCCCCTCGCGGACATCGCGTTCGCAGCGGGCTTCGCCAGCGTGCGGCAGTTCAACGACGTCATGCGCGAGGAGTTCGGCTGCACCCCGTCGCAGCTGCGCCGCGCACCCGTCGACGACGACCGCGTCGGGTCCGGTGTGCTCACGCTGCGGCTGGTCCACCGCGGTCCGTACGCGGCCGAACCGATGCTGCGCTTCCTCGCCGCGCGGGCGATCCCCGGCGTCGAAGCAGTCAACGGGGCAGTCACTCGATCGCTGCGCATCGCCGGTGCACCGGCAGTCGTACACGTCGAGCCCGGCGATGGGCACTGGCTTGCTCGGCTGCAGCTGGCCGAGCTCGACCACCTGCCCGCGGCGGTGGCCGCCCTGCGACGCTGGCTCGACCTCGACGCGGACCCGATTGCAGTCGACGAAGTCCTCGCCCGCGATACCGCGCTGCGACCATCGGTCGAAGCGCTGCCCGGGATGCGGGTACCCGGCTGCGTCGACGGGTTCGAGCTCGCCGTGCGCGCGGTCGTCGGCCAGCAGGTCTCGGTACCCGGTGCCCGAACCCTGCTCGGCCGGATCGCGGCCGCATACGGCGAGCTGCTCGTCGACGACGCCGCCGGTATCACCCGCACTTTCCCGTCGGCCGACGTGCTGGCCGGCGCCGCATACGAGGGGCTTGGCCTGACCAGGCGGCGAGCGGAGACGATCCGTGCGCTCGCACGTGCCTGCGCAACCGGCGAGCTGGTGCTCGATGCCGGGGCGGACCGCGACGACGTGCGTCGGCGGTTGCTCGCCATGCCTGGGATCGGACCATGGACCGCCGACTACATCGCAATGCGGGCCCTGGGTGACCCGGACGCGTTCCTCGCAACCGACCTCGTCATCCGTCGGGTCGTGCAGGCCGAGGGTCTGCGACCCGAGCGATGGCGGCCGTGGCGCGCATACGCCGCGATGCATCTGTGGAACCGCACGAGCACAATCACCAACCGAAGCCAAGGAGCTGTCATGGTCAGCCTGAAGGTTGCCGTCATCGAGACCCCGGTGGCCCCGCTCACTGTGGTCACCGACCCCGACGGCGTCGTGGTCGTGAGCGGGTTCACCTCGCCGGAGGACCAGCTCGGCCGGATCGGGTCGCCCGCAGCCGAGCGAGTCGACGACCTCGGCCCGGTGAGTCGCGCGGTCGCCGCATACCTCGACGGCGAGGTCAGCGCGCTCGACGACATCCCGGTGCGCCAGCCGGGTGGGGAGTTCATGCAGGAGGTCTGGCGGCTGATGCGCGAGATCCCGGCCGGGTCGACCCTGTCGTACGGCGACCTTGCCGCGAAGGCCGGTAGCCCACGCGCGGTCCGAGCCGTGGGGCAGGCGTGCGCGCGCAACATGGTCGCGCCGTTCGTGCCCTGCCACCGGGTCGTGCGCAGCGACGGATCGCTCGGCGGCTACTACTACGGCCTCGACACCAAGCGCTGGATCCTCGCTCACGAGCGCGGGGAGGGCACGATGAGCGCGTGATCGACCATGTGATCGACCTGCGCTCCGACACCGTCACCCGTCCGACCTCGGCGATGCGGGCCGCGATGGCCGCCGCCGAGGTCGGCGACGACGTCTACGGCGAGGACCCGACCGCCAACGCGCTCGAGGAGCGGGTCGCGAACCTGCTCGGGCACGAGGCGGGCGTGTTCACCGCGACCGGGTCGCTCGCGAACCAGCTCGGCATTCGGCTGCTCGTCGCACCCGGACAGGAGCTGGTCACCGACGACGCCGCACACGTCGTGCGCGCCGAGCTCGGGGCGGCCGCGGTCTTCTCCGGCATCACCACCCGCACGTATGCGGCCGACCGCGGGCTGCTGGACGTCGATGTGGTCGGGCGCACCATTCGGCCGGCGTCCGGCCCGTACCTGGTGTCGACGACGACGGTGGCCGTGGAGAACACGCACAACTTCGGCGGCGGGACCGTGCAGCCGCTCGACCGACTGCTTGCGCTGCGCGCCCTCGCCGAGGAGCACGGGCTGTTCCTGCACCTCGACGGCGCCCGGCTGTGGAACGCGCACGTCGCCAGCGGCATCGCGCTGGCCGCATACGGAACGCTGTTCGACACCGTGAGCGTGTGCTTCTCGAAGGGGCTCGGCGCACCGGTGGGCTCGATGCTGGTGTCGTCCGCCGAGCGCATCGCTGAGGCCCGGGTGTGGCGCAAGCGCTACGGCGGCGGGATGCGGCAGGTCGGC
>CAWIIE010000007.1:0-795782 GCA_963836025.1 uncultured Actinomycetota bacterium | reverse complement strand
TGCGGACCTACATCGTCCGCGGACCCCGAAGGTCAGATCGGCATTTGGCATCCAGGTGTTCGCACGCTCGCTCGTATCCGCGTGGTATGCACGGCGCGTGCGCGCGCTGAGCGTTCGACCCGGGCAGGCCGACAGCCTCGAGGCATCCGACATTGACGAGCCGCCGCCGAGCGACGGCGAGGTGCTCGTCGACGTCGTCGCCGTCGGCATCTGCGGCACGGACATCGAGATCGTCGCGGGTGAGTACGGCGAGGCCCCGCCGGGGCGGGACCGGCTGGTCCTGGGCCATGAGTCGCTCGGCCGGGTTGCCGATGCGCCAAGTGGCTCGCCGGTGGCGCCCGGCGACTTGGTCGTTGCGATGGTCCGTCATCCCGACCCGGTGCCCTGCGAGAACTGCGCGTCCGGCCGGTGGGACATGTGCCGCAACGGTCGCTACACCGAGCACGGCATCAAGGGCGTCGACGGCTTCATGCGCGAGCGCTATCGCGTTCCGGTCGAGCGGCTGGTGAAACTGGACTCGGGATTGGCGTCCACCGGCGTCTTGCTGGAGCCGACCAGTGTTGTGGCCAAGGCGTGGACCGAGGTTGACCAGTTCGCGTCGCGCGCCGCATACCAACCCCGCGTGGTGCTCGTGACTGGCGCCGGGCCGATCGGCCTGCTGGCTGCCTTGCTCGGCACACAACGCGGACTCGAGGTCCACGTGCTCGACCGCGTGACCGAGGGACTGAAGCCGGCGCTGGTGCGTGAGCTGGGCGCCACCTACCACGCAACCGCAGCCACCGAGACCGGGCTGCAGCCCGACGTGGTGATCGAGTGCACTGGCGTACCGACGTCGTGATCGAAGCGATGAGCATCACCGCTGTCGACGGCATCACCTGCCTTACTGGCGTCTCCGCGTCCCAGCGCGCGCACCCGGTGGACGTAGGTGCGCTCAACCGCGAGATCGTGCTGGAGAACGACATCATCTTCGGCTCGGTCAACGCGGCCCGCAGCCACTACGAGGCCGCCGCCGAGGCGCTCGCCAGCGCCGACCGGTCATGGCTCGAACGGCTCATCACCCGCCGAGTTCCATTCGAGCGGTATGCGGAGGCGCTGAACCGCGAGCACGACGATGTGAAGGTGGTGCTCGACTTCTCAGGCTGATGAGCCGCCCGCCCCTCGAGGGGTGGTGACACGATGTCGTGACCGATGAGCGCCAACGTCCTGCTCGCCATGACCCTTCCGGGGCTGGTCCTCGGACTGGTGGCGTTCGCGATCGTCGGGCACCTCGTTGAACGACAGCGGCGCGGCCCAGGACCGCAGGAACGTGCAAGACGCTCTGCCGGGGCGATCGGGCTCGAAGGGCTGGCCGGCATCCTCGACCCCGGCAAGGCGCACGAGCTGGAGCAGCGGCAAAGCGAGTCGCTGCTGCGCGAGGAAGACGTCCGATGGCGCGCCGCCGCGCAGCCACGTCGACCTGGATGCGGGAGTCGCACGACTGCGACTAGGCAACACCACGCCGCCCGGAGGCAAGGCCGTAGGTTAAACGCTTGGTCGGCGGTGTCCGGCCACCTGGATAGCCACTCCACCGGCATGAGAAACCAATGCCGGAGGACGCATTGGATGTGCGCATGCTCAAGCGGTCCGCTCGTGCTCGGCAAGGTGTCACGACGAGAGATGGCGGCCGGTTGACCGCACTCCGGGCAGACGAAGAGGTCCACGGTCGTCATCGCGCGCTCACTGTCCGCCGTATAACGCCAGCTCCTGCACGACCGGCTCTGGAACCGGGCCGGCGTAGCCCGCTCTGTGTCTGGCGGAGAACATCGGCCCTCGTGCAGGCACGGTCGGCGCGAACGACGACAGCCCGATCGGATCCGTGACGTGGTCGTAGATCGCCTCGAAGCCGCCGCTTCGCGCATACGTCTCGTGCCAGAAGCTCGTCCCCCTCGGGTCACGAAGGAACGACAGCCCACCAGTCCCGGTGCGGCAGGGACCGCGCCCAATGCTCAAGCGCGTCGAAGTCGCGCCAGTACTGCCGGATCCCCGCGTGCGGAGGCAACAGCCCGAACCAGAAGTTCTCGTGGTGCAGCAGCCCGTCCGGTCGGGACGCCACTGAATCGCCGATCTCGTGCGCCATCCGCCGGAGCACGCGGGCGCCGCGTAGCGACTGCGCGCGCATCCCGAGATAGATGACCACCAGGTCGGGATAGTCGGTCAAGTCGACCGTGGCCCGTGCGTGATCCCCATGGGCCGAGGGTGCCGGCGCGCCAGCCACCGCGCGCATCAACGGCCGCGCCCTGACGTTATGCAGGACCCCCCTGAGATTTCGGGCCTGGAGCCCGAGACAGCGGGTGCCACAATCGGATGGTGACGGTCGCTCGGCTGACCGACGCCGCTCTTGGGCAGTCCGCCGTACTCGAGCGCGAGGACGAGCTTGCCGCGCTCGAGCGGACCATCCATGCGGCCGAATGCCAGCACGGCGGCCTCCTCGTGCTCGAGGGTCCGGCCGGCATCGGCAAGACCGCACTCGTGCAGGTTGCGGCCGGCATCGGAAAGGCGAGAGGCATGACGGTCTTGACCGCCAGAGGCTCTCCCCTCGAACGCGACTTCTCCTTCGGTGTGGTGCAGCAATTGTTCGACCTCTCCGTCTCGGTCGCCGGGCGCGGATGGCGGACTGCTGGACGGTGCCGCGGCGCTGGCGCTTCGTGCGCTGGGCTCGAGCCGCGGGGACGGCATCATGCTGCGCCGATGCGTCCTTCGCGACGCTGCACGGCCTGTATTGGCTCGGTGGCCAACGTGTCGTCCGACACTCCAACGCTGCTTCTCATCGACGACTGCCACTGGGCCGACGGCCCGACGCTGCGGTTTCTCGCCTTCCTCGGCGCTCGCCTCGATGGGCTTCGGCGTTGCCGTGATGACGACTCAGCGGACGGGTGACCCGACCGCTGAGCCAGACCTGCTGCGTGAAGCTCGGGGCCTCGCGAACGCGAACATTGCACCCGGCGCTGCTCGGTCCGACCGCGACGGCCACCCTCGTCCGGAGGTCCCTCGGCGAGCATTCGACGGATCGGTTCTGCGACGCATGCCATGACGCAACCGGCGGCAATCCGCTGCTGGTGCAGACGCTGGCGTCAGCGTCTTGACGGCCGACGGTGTCGCCCCGAACGACGAGGCAGCTCGATCAGGTCGGCCGATTTGGTCTCGATGCGGTCGCGGGCCATCTCGCCCAGCGATTGGCTCGGTTTCCGCCGGCGCGGGGGAGCTTGCCCGGCCCTGGCGATCCTCGGCGACGGCGCGCCCCTGCGGCAGATTTCGACACTCGCGCGACTACCGCTCGAGGCAGCGGCGGCCTTGCCGACCGACTGCGGTCGGCGACCATTCTTGCTCCGGGCAGCGAGCTCCGGTTCGCCCATCCGATTCTCCGGGCCGCCGTGGCCGATGCCATGGGCGAGGACGAGCAAGCCCTCGCGCATGCCGAAGCGGCGGCCCTGCTGGCATCCGATGGCGCGACGCCGGACCGGTTAGCGCTGCACCTCATCCGCACCCATCCAGTCGGAGACCCGCGCACGGCCGCCACGCTGCAGGAAGCAGCCCGGCTCGCGGTTCAGCGGGGCGCCGTGGACATGGCCGGTCGGTACCTCGTCCGGGCGTCTGGCCGAGCCGCCACCGACGACGATGCGCGGAACTCTCCAAGTCGAGCTGGGCCTGGCATACCTCGCCGAGCGCAGAGACGCCCAGGCGATCCAGCTGCTCGCCGACGGCGTGACAGCCGTCCAGTCGACGGAACGTCCGGCAGCGGCCCTGCTCGCGGGCCGGGCACTCGGGATCGCCGGCCACTTCGCTGAGGCCGCTGAAGTGCTCGAGTCGGCCCTTCCGGCCAGCGGTCCCCGGACCGATCTCGAGCTCAAGGTGGATGCCGAGCTGCTCGCGAACTCCTGGCTGCTAGCCGACTCGAGCGCCGGACGCCTGGGACCGGGTTGGGCAGCTACCAGGAGGAGAGCTGCGCCACCTGGCGATCGGGCGAGACCTTATGCGGGTCCACCTCGCGGTCCGCGCGCTCGGTCGCGGAGGGCCGCAAGGCCCCGGGGTCGGCCCTGCTTGATCGCGTCCTGTCGACAGCTCCTTCGTCGGTGAGGAAACCCTCGTGCTGGCCTGGGCGGTCATGATGCTGGTTGCCACCGACCGGTTCGACGATGCGGACCAAATCCTGTCCGCGCTCATCCGAGAAAGTGAACGGCGCGGCGCAGCAACGCTGGTCGCCCACCTCGGCTTCCCCAGAGCGATCATCGCCTGCCGGCAGGGCCAACTGAGGGAGGCGGAGGCATACGCGCGATGGTCGCTCGAGCAGAAGTTGGCCCGTGGCATGAGCGCCGGCAGGGCGTGGCATCTCGCACCACTGCTCGATGCCCTCGTCGCGCAAGGCGATCTCGATGGAGCCGAGCTGCATTGGCTCAGGCCGATGTCCCGATCGCCTGCGCCAGCCGAGATGGGTTGGGCGATGGCGCTCGAGGCACGCGGGCGCATGCGGCTGGCGCAGGGACGCCCGAGCGAGGCGCTTGCCGACCTGCTCGACATCGGGCGCGCTGGGAGCAGCTGCCGTGGAGCCACCCCGGCGTGGCGTTGTGGCGGGTCGATGCCGCGCCGCGCATCTGCAACTCGGCAATCACGCCGAAGCGCGACGGCTGGCCGCGGAGCAGCATGAGCTCGCCCAGGCCACTGACCTCCCCCGGCTCATCGCCGGTGCGCTGATCGCCAAGGCGGCGACAGCACAGCGCCCGGAAGCTCATGCGCTGCTCCGTGCGGCCGTCGACTTGCTCGAACCATTGTCCGCGCGGCTCGAACTTGGCTGCGCCCACGTCGAGCTCGGATCGGTGCTGCGCCGCGACGGGAAGCGACTCGAAGCGCAGGATCACCTCAGACGCGGGTTGGAGCTCGCTCATCGCGCCGGCGCAGCGCCGCTGGCCGCTCGAGCCCGCGACGAGCTCGTCGCCGCCGGCGGACGCCCGCGCAGGCCAGCGATCAGCGGAGTCGAGGCACTGACCGCGAGCGAGTTGCGGGTTGCGCGACTCGCCGCTGAAGGAGCGACGAACCGAGAGATCGCGCAACGGCTGTTCGTCACCCAGAAGACGAGTCGAGACCCACATGCGGCACGTGTTCCAGAAACTTGGCGTACGCGGCCGCGACGAGCTCCCGCGCGATCTGGCCAACTGGCTAGCGCCAGCGCAACCGGATCCCGCCGACAGGTGCGCGGTCCCGGCTTCAGGGTTCGCCTTGTCCGCGTGCGACGCATACGACGTTGACCCCAGACAATTCATGCCACGACCGCGATCTGTGCACTCAGCCACCAGGCGGGGACCGTCAGCGCTGAGCGGGACAGCAAGCCGCCACGAGGGAGGCTCGATGAGAGCAATCGTTCAGGAGCGGTACGGACCACCGGACGTTCTCCGACTGGTGGACACCGACCCACCCGAGATCGGCGCTGACGATGTGCTGGTTCGCGTGCACGCCGCCGCGCTCAACCCGTACGACTGGCACATCCTGCGCGGCGACCCTCGCATCATGCGGGTCATGGAACGCGGCCGGCTCACCAGACCGAAGGACCGGGTCGCGGGTATCGACGCGGCAGGCATCGTAGAAGCAGTTGGTACGAACGTCGGCGAGCTGCGGACCGGTGACGAGGTGCTCGGCTACTGCCCCGGCTCGTTCGCCGAGTATGCGCGCGCAGAGGCGAAGCTGGTCGTGCCCAAGCCGGCCGGACTGACCTTCGAGCAAGCGGCAGCGGTGCCGATGGCCGCAACCACGGCTCTGCGCGGGATCCGGGACGTGGGCGAGGTGCAAGCCGGCCAGCGGGTCCTGATCAACGGGGCCGGCGGCGGGATCGGCACGTACGCCGTGCAGATCGCGACTGCGCTGGGCGCAGAGGTCACCGGCGTCTGCAGCACCCGCAACGTCGACCTGGTTCGCTCTCTCGGCGCCGCACACGTCATCGACTACACGATCGATGACTTCACCCGCACTCGCGAGCAGTACGACGTGATCCTCGACAACGTGGGCAACCACCCGACGAGCCAGCTGCGCAAAGCACTGACGCCGACCGGGATACTCGTGCTGAACGCCGGCGGTTCACCCGGACGCATTCTCGGTGCGCTGGTCCCGATGGTCGGGGCCATCGTGGTCGACCGGTTCGTCCAGCAGCGCCTTCGACCGCTGCCAACCAAGTTCGACCGGCAGGAACTCCTCGACGTCATCGAACTCATCGAGGACGGAAAACTCACCCCGGTCGTCGACCGAACCTACGCACTTGCAGACACCGTCGCGGGCCTGCGATACGTCGAGGAAGGCCACGCCCGCGGCAAGGTCGTCATCACCGTCGCGTGAACCGACGGACGTATGCCGGACACGGTTGAGCGTCGGTGCTCGGCGAGATGCCCACGGTTCGATCGCCGTGCGCGCGTGTTCTTGCAGCGCAACCACCGCTGGAACGCGGCCAAGGCACAGGAGGTCCTCGGCCCGATCCCTATTGCGAGGCGGTCGAACTCGACCACGCGGAAATAGCTTTGCTCCTGACTACTCAATCTCGCCGACCAAAGGACGCGATCTGCCTAGGAGCCGCGGACGACCGTGTCTGCTCTGGGCGGGCATTCGTGACCTGCACAGCCCGCCGGCGCTCGTACAGCGGAGGCGCTTCGATCATCTCGAAGATCTGCCGAGCCAGCCAGTACTGGCGACGACCCCGGTGCCGCACCTGGATGGGTTCAAGCCAACCGCGCGACTCGGCATCGCGGATGAGGTTTCGCGCGCCCTGGTTGGTGATCTTGAGCGCTGCCTCGACCCGTCGCACGGTGACGAAGGGGTTGGCGAAGATCAATGGGACGAGCTCACCGATGCGGGAGCGGGATCGTGCCGCCGCGGTCACGTACTCCTCGCGGACGCGAACCAGCTGGCGGGCACGATCGACGCCGTCGTCGGCCTGTCGTTGGACTGCGGTGAGGAAGAACTGCAGCCACTGCTGGATCTCGCCGCGTTCACGGACCGCCTGCAGTCGCTCGTAGTACTCGCGTCGGTGAGTCTCGAGGTAGCCCGATAGGTAGAGGAGTGGCGTCGTCAGCCGGCCCTCCTGATGGAGCAAGAGGCCGATGAGGAGCCGACCGATGCGGCCGTTGCCGTCCAGGAAGGGGTGGATGGTCTCGAACTGGTAATGCATGAGGCGCACCGAACCAGGGCGGGTTGTGTTCCCGGTTCGTTGACGAACCTCTCCCAGTCGGCGAGCAGGTCGCCGAGGTGTTCGGGCAGCGGAGGAACGTAGACCGCCGTGTCGGGACTGTCGGTCGGGGACCCAACCCAGCACGGGGCTGCGACGTAGTTCGCCGGGCGACCGGTCCTCGCCGCGAACCCCGGTGAGCAACACGCGGTGCACGTCGAGGACCAGCCGTTGGCTCATCGGGAGGGTCTTGATCAGTTCGAGGCCACGGTAGGTGGCTCGCACGTATGACTCGACTTCCGCGATGTCGTCGCCTGCCTGTTCGGTCTCATCGATCTCGGCGCCAGCCTGAAGAACTTCGGCCAGGGAGGCTTGGGTTCCTTCGATACGCGAGCTCGCGAGTGCCTCCCGGGTGACGTACGGGCCGATGAGCAGCTGCGGGTCCGAAATCAGATGGCCGAGCCCTTCCAAGTGGCCGAGGGCCGCGTCGGCCTCGGACAGCGCCAGTACCGTGGCTGAGTCCAACGTGACGTCTCGTAGGAGCGACGTCGGCTCGAAGTACCAAAACGCCCAGCGATCACCCGGGCGGCGGGTCGCCCGTCCCAATGCTGGTGCCTGGAAGTCCGTTGGATCCACGGCCCGACACTACAACATCCAACACAGTTCTGTTGGAATAGCAGCCACCGAACCCAATGACCTTTGGAATGACATCGCCGTACGCCAACGCTTTTCCGGGACGGCAGAGCGCCCCGCTCGTTGCGCGAACGGGGCGCTGACCTGCGGTTTCTGCCTCAACCAGGCGCGCGCCCGAAGGGATTCGAACCCCCAACCTTCTGATCCGTAGTCAGATGCTCTATCCGTTGAGCTACGGGCGCAGCGGCCGAACGGCCGGGTGTGAGCATACCCGAGGCGCTGTCTGTGGTCGGAATCCGTTGATCACCTGAGAAGCGGCGAAGCACGGGTTTGTCGCCCCAGAGCCTGGGTAGCGCAGGTCATCCGGACACGAATAGAAGCGAAGCGAAGTCTGTGATGACCACACCAGCGTGGGACCCGTGGAGCTACCGCGAAGAGGCCAAAGCGACGGGCGAGCAGGACCTTGTCGGCTTCAGCGTGCACGCCACGGACGGGGACATCGGCAAGGTCGACGTGGCCAGCTTCGACGTCGGCGCCAGCCAGATCGTCGTCGACACCGGGCCGTGGATCTTCGGCCGCAAGGTCGTCCTGCCAGCCGGCACGATCTCGAGCATCGACTGGGCGGACGAGAAGGTCTACGTCGACCGCACCAAGGAGGAGATCAAGAACTCGCCGGAGCTCAAGGACGTGACCCGTCTGGACAACACCCAGCG
Organism: uncultured Actinomycetota bacterium; assembly: GCA_963836025.1. Lineage (GTDB taxonomy): Bacteria > Actinomycetota > Actinomycetes > JBEVHX01 > JBEVHX01 > JBEVHX01. The sequence goes on along the minus strand of CAWIIE010000007.1, from coordinate 787,256 downwards.
GGAGCAGATCGGCAGCTACTGGGCGCAGTGGTACACCCTGCGGTGATCCTTCAGTGGTGATCAGCGGGTGTCGGCGCGGCACGGGATGCGCGACGTTGCGGACCCGGACCCCTCCTTGGGTGACTCCGCGTTCGCCGCCGGCATGCGCGTGCCAGTGCATCGCCAGTCGGCGGGCCGCATCGACTGCTTCGCCGAGCAGGGAGTTGCCGAGGAATGGCCAGATCTCCGGGGGGCCCGCCGGCTCAGCGCTCGTTCACGTACCAGGGACTGCCGTACGCGAGCGCCCGTCCAGTCAGTGCCGCGGTCCCCAGGTATGCGGGCCCCGCCGGCCGGGACGGGTCGGCCACGCGCAGCAACAGCCAGCCAGCCGATGGGTGCGCCCACCTCAACGTTCACCGGCTCGCCAATGGTCGCGGCCGAGGCGGCCAGCAGCCGGAGCGAGGTCATCGGGCCGGAGGTGAGCAGCTGCAACTCCACCTCGAGACCGCGAAGGTCATCGGCGGCGTCGAGGTCCACGGCCATGCGACCGGCCAGCCGTTCGACGGTGCCACCCATCGGCACGCCGTCCAGGGTCGCGTCGAGGAGCAGGCCCGGCTCACGGGTCGCATACGTGCGCCGGGACAGCAACGCAGCGCGCACCCCGGCGCGCGAGTGCTCGGTCGCCCACAGTCCCGTGCGACCCTTGCCGACCAGTCCGTAGTCGACCCCATGCTCGTCGCTGACCCCGGTCAGTCCGGGTCGCCAGCCGGCGTCGAGGCAGGCGACGACGGGGTTGCCGCGGTCGTCCTCGTACTGGCTGACGACCATGTCCTCGCTGCGGTTGAAGGCCTCGAGCCCGACCATCCGCGGTCGCAGCTGGTCGATGGGCTCGAAGTCGTGGAACCGTCCGCGCTCCCGGCCTGGGTGGTTGTAGCCGAACAAGGCGTCCGGCTCGTGGTCGCGCAGCCAGTCCTGCAGACCATGCAGTCGACCCGGGGTCGTCACCCCTAGGTAGTCACTGCTGAACCAGACGTTGGCGTGGCCAAGCCAGGGCTCGGTCCACTCGAAGCCGCGGATCGCGGTGAAGAGGCCCGGCTCGTCCGCGACATCCGCCAGCTCGGCGGTCCTGCGCCACTCGTCGGCGTCCAAGCTCGCCGGCGCGGTACGCGCGATGGCCAGCGCCTCCGGGTGCGGATAGTGCGCCGGGTCGAGGGCGTCGAGTGCGTGGTGCGGGATCGAGGCGTGGTCGGTGAGCGCGGCCACATCCAGGCCGGCGGCGCGCATCCGCTGGAATGCGGTCGCCGGGTCACCGAGACCGTCCGACATCAGCGAGTGGTTGTGCAGGTCCGCATACAGCAGCCGGATCGAGGGGTCCAGGCGTGACGTCCGCCGCTGCGGTTCGGAGCTCATGTCCTCATGGCTACCGCATCCAAGCTCATGACGCGATCAGGGGTGACCTCCGCACCCACGGGGTATGCGAGTGCCCGACCAGACAGCGAGGGCGACACGCGAGGAGTCGACATGCCCAAGATGACCAAGAACGGCAAGGTCAAGAAGAGCGAGCTGCCCGACACGTTGCGGAAGTCGCCAAAGAAGGCCCAGAAGACCTTCGCCAAGGTGCACGACGCCGCAATGAAGCAGTACGGCGAGGGAGAACGGGCGCATCGAACGGCGTTCAGCGCCCTCAAGCACTCCTTCGAGAAGGTCGGCGACCATTGGGAGAAGAAGAGTAAGAAGGGTCCGTCAGATGCCCACGCGGAGCGTGGCGGGCGCAACCCGCTCCCGACGGCGGAGGGCGTCGATGCCAACGCGACGAAAGCGCACCTGATGAAGATTGCCCGCCGCCTCGACGTGCCCGGCCGATCGACGATGCAGAAGGCTGAGCTGGTTGAGGCCATCAAGCGGGCCAACCGGAAAGCGAGCTCCCGCACCAGCCGAAAGTGACGTGTCGGCGCACCCGATTACCAAGATGACTGCGGCCGAGCGTGGTGGAGGCGAGGCCATGAAACAGCGCATCGATGAATGGACCCAGCGCCACGGCCTGACGTCGTTCCCGATCGCGGTGTGGAAGAAGTTCGGCGACGACGACGCAAGCAAGTTGGCCGCACTCGTGGCCTACTACTCCTTCTTCGGGATCTTCCCGTTGCTGCTTGTCCTCGTGACCGTCCTGGGCATCGCGCTCGAGGGAAACGAAGACCTTCAAGACCGAGTGCTGGATTCGGCGCTGGGTCAGCTGCCGGTCATCGGCAGCGAGCTCAGTGGCGATATCGACGCCCTCAGTGGCGCCGGTCTCGGTCTGTTCATCGGCATCGTGCTCGCGTTCATCGGCGCGCGCGGCATGGCCTCGGCCATGCAGCACGCCGCGAACGAAGTCTGGGACGTGCCCAAGGCGGACCGACCCAGCGGCATCAAGGAGATCCTTCGCAGCCTCGCGCTGCTCGTCGTCGGGGCCGGCGGCCTGGTCGCGACGTCCGTCCTGGCCGGGTTCATGACCGGCTTGGTCGACCTGGGATCGGCTGGCCGGATCGCCGGCTTGGCCCTGTCCGCAGTCCTCAACGTTGGCGTCTTCGTCCTGAGCTTCCGGATCGCGACCGCACCGGCGATCACAACCCGCCCTCTGCTGCCGGGCGCGATCTTCGCGGCAGTCGGGTGGACCGTGCTGCAGTTCTTTGGGACCTGGCTGGTGACCGGGCAGATCGAGAAGGCCGGCGACACCTACGGGTTCTTCGCCATCGTGATCGGGCTGCTCACGTTCCTGTTCATCGCAGCCCAGATCACCTTGTACGGACTGGAGTTGAGCGTGGTCCTGGAGCGACGACTGTGGCCGCGATCGTTGTTCGGACCGCCGACCACCGACGCCGACCAGGAGGTCTTGAGTCTGGCTGTCCAGGCCGAGCAGCGGGTCGAAGGACAGCAGATCGACGTGGATTTCGAGCAGGTCGACGAGCCTGACCCTTCTGACCAAGCCTCCGACGCTCACTTGTCAGACGAATCGCGCCGCGGGTGACTCGTTTCGTATGACAAGGCCGCATGTTCGCCGACCTGTCAGACGCATCGCGTCACCCGTGACGCGAACCGTCTGACAACTCGTGAACCAATCGGCGGAGGCGGAGGGATTTGAACCCTCGAAGGGGTTGAAGCCCCTAACCGCATTAGCAGTGCGGCGCCATAGACCGGACTAGGCGACGCCTCCCCACAGCCTCGCGGCTGCGGGCGCCAGGGTACCCGCGGTCGGACGGGCCGACAAAGATGGCCCGATGGCCCTCGACATCGTGCCGGTCACACCGGACCGCTGGGACCAGCTCGCCGACTTCTTCGGACCCAGCGGCGCCTACTCCAGCTGCTGGTGCACCTTCTGGCGGATCCCGCGCAAGGACTTCGAGGCTGGCTGTCGCGAGGGCGGCAAGGGCAACCGCACGGTGCTTCGTCGGCTGACCCTCGACGGCGACGTGCCCGGGCTGCTCGCGCTCGACGGCGACCAGCCGGTCGGATGGGTCACGGTCGGCCCGCGGGAGGCCTACCCGGTGCTCGGACGCTCACCGACTCTGAGGCCGGCCGACCCGGACGAGCCCGGCGTCTGGCTCGTGCCCTGCTTCTGGGTCCCCCGGGCATCGCGCGGCAAGGGAGTCGCGACCCGCATGCTCGACGCCGCAGTCGGGTATGCGGGCGCGCAGGGCGCGGCCGTCGTCGAGGGCTACCCGGTGCAGGTCGATGGGCGCATGCCGCCGGCCGACGCATACACCGGCACGACGAAGCTGTTTCGCCGAGCCGGGTTCCGGGTGCACCGCCGACCACCCCGCGGCCGTCGCGTCGTGATGCGACGCACGGATCAGCTGACCCGGGCCGAGAGCTCCTCCGCCAGGCGGGCGAGGGTCTGCTCGATGCCAGCCTGGTTGCGCCGCACCCGCGCTTCGGTCGGAGTGCCGGCGAACACCGCGCCGAGCCACCGCGCCACCGCCCCCGACCGGTCGTCGGCACGCAGGTCCTGCCAGGACTCCTCGACCGTGCATCCGCCCGTCGCGTCAGGCGCGATGCGATACCCCCAACGCGCGATCGGCATTCCGAGGAGGCCCGACTCGAACACGAAACTGCTTGGCCGCGTCGCCTGGACGACCCGGCAGATCGTGCACCACACGTGCCATCCGTTTCGATTCCAGCCAACGAAGCGCGCGCCGACGCGAGGCGCCGTGCGGTAGAACCGCCACGACCCGAAGTACTCCTCGCTCCAGGACGCCATCCGCCGCAGGTCGCTGACCGCGTCGTAGACCGTTTCCGGGGTCGCGTCGACGTGCCGGCGCAGACTCAGGGATCGGACGGTCACCAGTCCGGGCGCAGCGGCCAGCCAGAGACGCCTGACGACGGCGTCTTGACGCCCAGCACCTGGTGCAGCTCGATCCGCCGGGTCGTGAACCCGAGTCGCGAGGTCGCCATGTAGAGCCGCCACACCCGAGCGCGCTGCAGTCCGACCTCGGCGACGGCCTCGTCCCAGTGCCGTTCCAGGTTGGCGCCCCAGTCGCGCAGCGTCATCGCGTAGTGCTCGCGCAGGTTCTCCTCGTGCCGGACCTCGAGGCCGTTGTCCTGCATGGCGGACACGATCGTGCCGACGCCCTCGAGCTCACCGTCGGGGAACACGTAGTTGTTGATGAAGCCGCCGGCGCGCGCCGGCTCCTTGGTGGTGGAGCGGGTGATGCAGTGGTTGAGTATCCGCCCGCCGTCTCGCAACTTGGAGGCGAGGAACGTGAAGTAGGACGGCAGGTTGGCCAGTCCGATGTGCTCGGTCAGGCCGATCGAGGAGACCGCGTCGAAGTCGGTCTCGAACACATCCCGATAGTCAAGGTGTCGGACTTCGGCGCGGCCCGCCAGGCCGGCCTCGGTCGATCGCGAGCTTGGCCCAGTCCGCCTGGTTGCCGGACAACGTGACCCCGAGAACGTTCACCCCGTACTCGCGGGCGGCGTGCAGCACCATGCCGCCCCAGCCGCAGCCGACGTCGAGCAGTCGCATCCCCGGCTTGAGTGCGAGCTTGCGCGCGACCAGGTCGAACTTGGCGGTCTGGGCCTGTTCTAGCGAGGAGTCCGACCGTCGGGTAGGTCGCGCAGGTGTAGGCCATCGACGGTCCCAGCACCCACTCGTAGAACCGGTTGCTCACGTCGTAGTGGTGCGAGATCACCTTGGCGTCCCGCGACTTGGAGTGCCTGCGGTGCAGCGAACGTCGGTGCTCGACCGACGGCAACGGTGGCCGTCGCAGCGCGGCGATTCCGCCGGCCGCCTTCAGGACCTCCAGGCGCTGCGCCCAGTCGAGGTCGCCGATGCGCGCCTGGGTCAGCGTCTGGAGGGCGCGGAACAGGTCGCCATGCACCTCAAGGTGCCCGGTGACATAAGCGCGAGCCAACCCAAGGTCACCTGGCGACGTCACGACATAGCGCAACGCCAGGGGTGACCGAACCTCAAGCACGACGCCGGCGTCGGGCGGTCCGGCGAATGAGCCGTCGTATGCCTTGAACGCCACCTCGTCGGTACCGCCGAGAGCGTGTTCGAAGACTTCCGCTAGCGACATGGACTCTCCACTCCCGTTGCTCACCGCCGCCGCACGACCTTGTCGTACAGGTTCAGCAACCTGCCCTCGGGGTCATACGTCTTCTTCAGCACGTCGTACGCCGGCCCGTTGTACAACCGCCAGAACTCGTCCTCGTCGTAGAACGCGTCGGAGTACAACGACTTCCGCCCGCCGAGCTCGGTGACCTTCGCCTCGATCAGCCGGTTGTGGAAGCCGTCCGCTTGCCCGGGCCGCTGGGGCACAGTGGACCAGAAGCCGACGTTCACGTACACCGTCGATGGCTGCATCGCATACAACTCCCACACCACCGCCGGGTCGCGCTGCCGGATCGGGCAGACCCACACCGGCGCGATGCCGATCTCGCGATGGAAGAAGTCGAGGAACTCGGCGAGCCGGTCGACCGGGACCTCGACGTCCTGGATCACCGCCTCGGTCGGCGGCTTCCCCTTGGCCCGGTCGATGCGGGCCATCCAGCCGTGGCGGCGCTCGAAGCCGACCAGCTTCCAGTAAACATCGGAGCGCAGGTACCGCTTCGGGACCACGGCCCGGACCAGCGGCTTCTGCACCATCAGCGCGCGCGAGCACCAGAACCAGTCGGTGTCCCAGCGCCACAAGTAGTCGCGGATGGCCAGGAAATCGCGCTGGCGTCGCTGGATCGACCGGTAGTAGATGTCGTTGCCGGTGTAGTCGCTGGTGTACGGCGCCTGGTCGACGAACGATCCGATCGTCACGTACATCTCGTCGGGCGAGAACACCGTGCCATCGAGGAAGTCGACGCCGACGGCACGCGTGCTCGCCAGCTCGCCGAGCCGCCCCGCGTATGCGGCCGCGTCCGCGAACCGCTCGTGCCGCAGCTGCACAAACGGCTGCACCGGCTCCAGCTCGATGCGCAACCGCAGGGCGTAGCCGAGGGTGCCGTAGGAGTTGCAGAACCCGAAGAACAGATCGCGGTGCTCGTTGGTCGCCGTCGCCGTCACGACCCGGCCGTCTCCGGTGAGGATGTCGAGCTCGAGCACCGACTCGTGCGGGCAGCCGGACCGGAAGCTGGTCGACTCGATGCCCATCCCGGTGACGGCACCGCCGAGGGTGATGGTCTTCAGCTGCGGCACCACCAACGGCATCAGCCCGTGCGGGAGGGTCGCGTCGACCAGGTGCTCGTACGTGGTCATCCCCATGACGTCCGCAGTGCGGCCGACCCGGTCGACCTCGATCACGCCGTCGAACGGGGTCACGTCGAGGCCAGGGGCCTGGCTCGGCTCCCGCATACGGAACAGGTTGCTGGTCCGCTTCGCCAGCCGGACAGGCGCGCCCTCCGGGATCAATGCGAAGTCAGCCTGCAGGCGAGCCACCGCGTGCGCATACGCGTCCCATGCGACGCCCGAGCGACTCACGGGGATCACGTTAGTGGCCGGCGGTCCCGCGGCGGTGAGTCGCGGGGTTCGGACCGGGCACTGAAACCGTTCGCGTGTGGACCGGGTCGCCACCTAACGTCGACGCGTGACTGCCGTGCAGCCCGTGACGTCCGGGACGACTCCGCCCGGGGCGACCGATCGGCAGTCCGCACGGCTGGCGTTGCTGGCCGGTCTGGTCACCGTCGTGCTCTGGGCGTCGGCGTTCGTCGGCATCAGGGACGCCGGCCAGGCGCTGTCGCCCGGTCCGCTGGCCCTGCTCCGACTCGTAGTCGCGTGCGCAGTGCTCGGTGCGTTCGTGGCCTGGCGCCGCGACCCGCTGCCGCCGCGGCGGCTGCTGCCGGGCCTGGTGGCCTGCGGGGTGCTGTGGCTCGGCGTGTACAACCTGGCGCTCAACGCGGCCGAGCAGCGGGTCGATGCGGGCACAGCCGCGATGCTGGTCAACCTCGGGCCAATTTTCATCGCGGTGCTTGCGGGTGTGGTTCTGCGGGAGGGCTTCCCGCGGAACCTGCTGATCGGAGCAGCCATCGCGTTCCTTGGCTGCGTGGTGATCGGGCTGTCACTGTCCGCGGAGTCGACCACCCTTGGCGTCGGTGCCTTACTGTGCGTCGTCGCCGCGGCCGCATACGCCAGCGGGGTCATCCTCCAGAAGCCGCTGCTCCGCGAGATCTCTGCGCTGCAGGTGACCTTCCTGGCGTGCGCTGTCGGCGCGGTCGTGTGCCTGCCGTTCGTCGTGCAGCTGGCCGACGAGCTGCCAGAGCGCACCGGCCGAGTCGGTTGCGTGGGCGATCTACCTCGGCGTCTTCCCGACCGCGCTCGCATTCACCACCTGGGCGTATGCGCTAGCGCGCACATCTGCCGGTCGGATGGGCGCGCTGACCTACCTCGTGCCGCCGATCGCCATCCTGCTCGGCTGGGCATTGCTCGACGAGGTGCCGCCCGGTCTGGCCATCGTCGGCGGGGCGTTGTGTCTCGCCGGAGTGATCTGGACCCGGCGAGGCTGACATGTCCGCCGTGACGGTGCGGCTTGCTACCCCCGACGACGCGGCGGCCCTCGGGCAGCTGCTCGACGAGTTCGCGACCGAGGTCGACGAGCCGACGGCCGGGCCGGTCGAGCTCGGACGCCGAGCTGCTGCCCTGATCGCTGCCGACCAGGCGACGTTCCTGCTCGGCTCGCTCGAGGACGCCGAAAGCCCTTGCGGCTTGGTGCAGCTGCGCTTCCGGCGTTCCGTGTGGAGCGACCGCCTGGACGCATACCTCGAGGACCTGTTCGTCCAGCAGTCGTCTCGCCGGCGCGGTGTTGGGTCGGCGCTCATGCTGCACGCCCAGCGGTATGCGCTCGAGCGCGGCGCCGCATACATGGAGATCGCGGTCTACGAGGGTGACCGGGACGCGGTCGCGCTGTACTTGGCGCACGGCTTTCGGCACTGGGAGGAGGAAGACGCAACGATTCCGATCGAGACCCGGCCGCGGTACCTCTTCTTCCTCAAGACGCTCGCGCCCTGACGCGAATGTGGACGTTGGCGGGGTTGGGACCCGGTCCGCACCCCGCCAACGTCCACATTCGCGAGGAAGAAAGAGCGGCCCCCGAGCGGTCCGCCCTCGACTCGGCTGAGTCGAAGCGCGGGTCGGCTGGACTGGGCCGACGCTCGGGGGCCGGGTGACTGCCTGGATGTCGCTCGCGCTGGTGCTGTACCAGGACGGGCGGCCCTGAACAGGTTCAGGTAGTCGCGTCCGGACAGCGGCTAGCGAGCAGCCACCTCACGAGTCCGAAGTTCATTCATGAAAGCGGACCACCTCCTCTCCCGTGTACGAGCAACATACGTCGGGATCGGCGTGCTCGCATCCACATTTTCGGCGGACCGCCTGCGTGCCGCCACGCCGCGTCAGGTCTCCACACCCCGCAGCCAGGACGCCACCTGCTGGACATACGCGTACGATGTCGGTGAGATCGCGCAGTCGACTGACTCACGACGTCGTCATCCACATCGACGTACTCGTGAACCAGAACGTTGCGGAAGCCCACCGCCAGGAGAGAGTCAGGGGGTCGAGAGGGAGGTCGAGGGGCCCATCACAGATGTGTTGAGCGGCGTCCACGCACGGCTCGATCATGCTCACGAACAGGTACTTGATGCCCGGTAGCCACACCGGGTCTCCTCCGCCGCTCCATCCGCCGAACCGCCTCGGCTCGCAGGAGCGCGAGCGCATTCGTGACATCGCGCAGGAGCCGCGCGACTCGGACCTCATCGACCACGTCGGGCCGATTCGAGGAACTCGTGATGGCTGCGCATGATGCGCGGCAGCTCGTCGAAGTAGATCTTCCGCGTGGTCGCGACCCAGCGGACCCTCGCTGGTGGATCGTCGTCGAACAGGAGCACGCCTTCGAGGGCGATCCGGCCGGCCATCTCGAGTGGTGCGCGATTGAGCACCAGCAGGTCGACACCCGGGGGCATCGGCACTTCGAAGATCTGCGGGGCGTCGGCGGGGAACCAAGCCGCAACGTCGAGGTCCGAGCCGGCTTTCTCGGTTCCACGTGCACGGCTGCCGTGGATGAAGGCGAACGCCGCTCCGGCTGTCCGCAACGCAGCGACCACGCTGCCGTGGACCGGTGGGTCGAGGTCGAGCACGGGCCGAGTCTGGCACGCGTGCTGCCCTCAGGGACTGACGGCAAGGACCAAGAAGCCGGCGAACAGGACCAGGTGGACGCCACCCTGGAGCAGCGTGGCCCGACCTGGCGTCACGGTGAGCACGCTCACCACGCTGGTGATCGCGAGCAAGACGATCTCGGTCGACCCGAGACCCAGCTCGAGCGCGGGGTCAAGCCAGATCGAGGCGATCGCGATCGCGGGAATGGTCAGCCCGATGCTCGCCATCGCGGAGCCGTAGGCGAGGTTCAAGCTGGTCTGGACGCGCATCCGGCGAGCCGCACGGTAGGCCGACAGGCCCTCGGGGAGCAGCACGAGGAGTGCGATGACGACGCCGACGACGGACAGCGGCAGGCCAAGCTCGCGTACGCCGTCCTGGATGGCCGGGGACACGGCCTTGGCGAGTCCGACGACGGCGACCAGCGCGACGAGCAGCAGTCCCAGGCTCAGCAGTGCGGCGCGCGACGAGGGCGCACGCGCATGCTCGTCGAAATCGTCCACACCGTCGTCCTCGGCGTGCGGTTCCGGGAGGAAGTAGTCACGGTGCCGAACGGTCTGCACGAAGACGAACAACGCATACAGCCCAAGGGAAGCGACCGCGGCGAAGGCCAGCTGGCCGGAGGTGAAGGTGGGGCCGGGGCTGCTACGCGTGAACGTCGGCTCCACGAGGCTGAGCGTCGCCAGGGTCAAAACCGTCGCGAGCGCGGCGCCGGCGCCCGCGGCGTTGAACGTGACCACCGGCCGCTTGAGCGTTGCTGCCAACAGAGACAGCCCGACGATGCCATTCGTGGTGATCATCACCGCGGCGAACACCGTGTCCCTGGCCAAGGTCTCAGTGCCGTTGTCCGAGCCGATCATGAGCATGACGATGAGACCGACCTCGATGACGGTGACCGCGACCGCGAGGATCAGCGATCCGAACGGCTCGCCGACCCGGTGCGCCACGACCTCGGCGTGGTGCACTGCCGCCAGAACCGCCCCGGCGAGCAGCACCGCGGCCACCGCCTGCACGCCGCCGGGAACGTCGCGACCCCAGGCCAACACAAGCACCAGGAGCGCGACCAGCGGTACCGCCGTGGTCCACCGGGCGGCGGTGGCCCGCACGACCGATGGCATGCGAACACCCTGTCAGAGAAGCGCACGACGACAGGTCCGGAGCCGCCCCTGGCCCCGGACCTGTCGTGGCTCAGCGCCGCGACGACTAGAAGGACACGTGCTCCTGACTGTCGACGCGTAGGACGGACTGCTGCTGGAACTGGGTTTCGTACAGCCCGCGGATCTCCTCGATCCGCAGGTTGGCATCCCCAGCCGTTTCCACCGGATAAAGCAACACCACGACCTTGGAGTCCTCGCGGATGATGTCGCCGTCGTCCTCGCGGAACTGTCCGATGCCCGACAGGATCGTCAAGCCGTCCGGGAACCGCGGCGTCACCACCTCTGCGACGAAGCGGCGGAACTGCCCTTCGGTCACGTCGGGGCCCGGCTTGTCGGTGCCGAAGTAAAGCTCGGTCCGCGCGAACAAGTCACCGACGGGTTGCGGCACCGACGCCGACACGCTCGCTGCGAGCACTTGGCTCGACGGGTTCCACGAGCCGACCTCGTATGCGGTTGCAGACACGGCACCCACACCGACGATGGCCAGCGCGATAGCCGATTTCGATCCAGCGTTCATGAGGTCACTGACCTTTCGGGAAGCAGCCACTCTCGCGTTGGCGTGGCGCGGGACAGGGATGCATCGGGGAAGGCCTCGTACTCCTGCTCGCAGGTCAGGCCAGGTTCCGGCAGCACGAGGTCGGTGACGTAGCTGAGCATCGGGATGATGAGGCAGAAACTCAGGTCGGTCAGCGCGGAGTGCCGGTCCGCGTCGTAGGTGATGAGCTGCGCGTTGCCGAGCTGATCGGTGTAGCTCTGTGCGAAGACGTACGGGGTCGACGCGTCGTGCGTGACGCCGATGACCAGCGCCGGTGTCGCGTCGGCCGGATGCGTCCACGGGCCGGTGTAGTTGTCGTGCTGGGACTCGGGCCAGGTCGGGTACACAAGGTCCTCGTAGCCCTGGCTGATGGGGAAGAAGTGCGGGCTGTACGCGGCCGCGTGGTGACCCTCGTCGAGGTAGGACTGCGGCCGCCGGTCGTACTGCCAGTCCTGCGCGGTGGTCGCGAGGAGTACGCCGCTCGGCGGTCGCGAACCGTCAGGCGCGCGTCCGGAATGGGCGTCGACGAGGTCGCGCAGCAGACTGCCGTCGCCCGCCTCGGCCTGGATGAGACCGGCCGCCAGCTCCGGCCAGCGCGACTTGCTGTACATCGCCTCTGCTGCATACCAGAGCAGGTCGTCGCCGTTGACCGGCGTCTTCGACGCTGCCGAGGGCGCGGCGAGTGGTGCCGCGTTGAGCTGGTCGACGAGTGCGTCGAAAGCCTCCTGCGGGTCGTCGCCACCGAAGCCGCATCGGTCGCCGGCGGCGACGCAGGCGGTGAAGAACCGCCCTAGTGAGTTCTCGAACGAGGCGATGCGCTCGCGCTGCATCTCGCGCGGCCGGTTGACCCACGCGTCCAGGTCGATCGGTGAGTCGGCCACCATGGCGCGCACCTTGTCGGGGAACAGGCTGGAGTAGGTCGCTCCGATGTGAGTGCCGTGCGAGATGCCGATGTAGGTGAGCTTCTCGTCACCGACCGCTTGCCGGAGCAGATCCAGATCCCGGGCGGTGTTCGCGGTGGACAGGTACGGGAGGACGTCGGGGTTGAGCTGCTTGCAGCGGCGACCGAAGTCGCGGGCCTGTCGGGTGAGTTGCTGCCGGTCGGCCGTCTCCGGCCGGACGAACTCGAAGTTGGTGAAGGCCACATCCTCGGCGTCGGTTGTGCAGTCCAGCGCCGGGGTGCTGCGCGCCGATCCCGCGCGGGTCCCACGAGACGACGTCAAAGCGCTCGAACAAGCCGAGCGCACCGGGTGGCGCGGTCCGGATGAACTCGATACCCGACATGCCGGGCCCGCCTGGGTTCATGAACAGGCTGCCGATCCGGTTGGCCTGGTCGGGCGCGCGGTGCCGGATCAATGCCAGCTCGAAGGTTCCGGCATTAGGCCGGTCGTAGTCGCGCGGCACGACGGCGGTTGCGCACTCGAGCGGCGCGCCGCAGTCGGTCCACTCGAGGACCGGGACCGTCGGTCCAGGACGGCTGGTTGTCGCGGTGGTCTCGGTGCCGTCCGGGCTGCTGGCCGACACTGGGCTGAACGGGACGGCCAGCGCCATGACGGTCGCGGTCGATAGACCAAGCAGCAGCACTCGGCCATGGGGAAATTTGGTCATGCGTGGTCCTCATATCTGAAAGCCAGTTCTGGTCGGATGCCGGTCAGATGCCGGCGAGGTCATCGGGCGTCGTGGGTGTCGTGTTCAGCACGGGCCGGTTGCCGCGGATCACGCCAGCGGGGTCCCGCTGCCGTTTGATCGCGCGCAACCGCTCGACGGTCGCGGCCGGCATCGAGTCCGAGAGGTCCGATCGCTCGGAGAAGTTGAAGGGGACCCGGCCGCCATGGTGGCCCGACAGGTCACCCACCAGCCGGTCGATGCGGTCCTGGATCGGGTCGACCAGATCGACGGACGGGCCGATGCCGACAGCCAGCAGCAGGTAGGGCTCATCCACGGTGCCCGCTGCCCCGTCGTCAAGCGCAGGCCGTGCGAGTGCTCCGCCGAGGTGACGGATGGCCAGCAGGTTGATGGGAGCGCCCGGTTCGGTCACTGCGGCCGACGCGATGTCGCGCACTTGTGTGCCGAGATCGTCCAGCAGCACAGCCCGCACCGCCGCCGGCGCCGGGTCCTCCGGCTCGTCGGCGATCGTGCCGAGCTGCGAGATCGACATCGGTCCCACGTTCTCGACCAGTGGCCGCCCGAGGCGGCGCAGCGGCGCCACGAGGTGTTCACTCCACTGCGCGTCGCCGATGTGCGTGAAGTAGACGGCGGTCGCGAGCCGGCCGCGTACAGGCTCGGGCACGAACGGCAGGTCGGGCAGGTTGAGAATCCGCAGCCACACGCTGAGCGTCTCGGGCGCGTGCTGCGTCACCTCCAGGTATGCATCCCAGACCTGCTCGATCCGTCTCCCCCGGGAAGACGAGCGAACCGCCGAACAATGCCGGCGCCGGGTGCAGTGCAATGTCGATCGAAGTGACGACGCCGAAGTCGCCGCCGCCCCCACGCAGCGCCCAGAACAACTCGGGATCCTCGTCGGCCGTGACTGTGTGCTGGTGGCCGTGAGCATCGACGACGTCAAGCGCTCGCACGCTGCGCGCCGCATATCCGAGCCGGCGGCTGAACCAGCTCAGCCCGCCACCGACCGCGTAGCCGGCGACGGTCGTGTTGGCGGAGCTGCCCGCCGGCGCGAGCGCGCCGGTACCGTGCAGCGCGGCCAACGCTCGGCCCCACTTAACGCCGGCACCGACCCGAAGCCGCCCGACGGACCGGTCGATGTGCACCTCATCGAGCGCGCCAGTACGCAGCACGATCGCGCCGTCAACGGTGCTGTTGGGGTGCCCGGTGGCACCGTGCCCGGTGGGTTGCGGTGCCACGGAGATGCCCAGGTCGCGCGCGACCTTCACGGTGGCGGCGACATCGTCGGCGTCGACCACGTTGACGACGGCCGCCGGGTGCTGGTCGACGACCAGGTGCCAGGCGACGCGCGCCTGATCCCAGCCGTCGTCTCCGGGCACGAGCACGTCACCGGCAACGACGGAGCGCAGAGCGTTCGCCGAGCTCCGGATGCGGCTCGGGTAGCCAGTACCTGGCGTCGAATCTCGGGTGCGGTGCCACGTTGGGATAGAACGGGTACATCGAGGCGTCCTCCAGGGCGTAGTTCTGTACCTGGAGGCGTGAGGCGGCACCTCACCGGGTGAGGCGCGGTGGTGAGTGGCTAGCGGATCCAGTGGAACTCGTCGTCCGGCTGGTAGACGCAGTAACGGCCGGTGCGCACGGAGTGCTTGAGGTGCATGCCCAGCGCGGGGTGCAGCTCGCTAATCCGGCGGATGGCATGCCGGATCCGCCAGGTCACCGCGCTGCGCGCCTTCTCGACCGGGTCGCCGGCCCGGCGCGGCCGCTTGCCGAGCCCGTATGCGGCCGCCAGCTCGGCGACCAGGAAGTCCATTTCGCGCTGCCACCGCTCGGCGTCTGGATGGTCCGGCTGCTCGTCGAGCTGGGCCTGCAGCTCGCGGATGCGGAGCTCGTACGCACGACGGGCCTGGGCATCCACCACCTCCCCGAGGTGGGCAGGCCGACCCGCCGGCTCGTCGTCGATCGAAGCAGGCGACGTTGCCCCGGCACCAACCAGGTCGAGGCAGTGCACCTCGATGCCGGGTCGGGAGATCAGCACCGCGAGATCCTGCATGCCCTTGCTGTCGGCGACATGGACTTCGGTCGCATCTAGGCCGACCGTCCAGACATCGCCGTCGAGCCGGAAGACCCCGGTGCGGGGCTGGCTGCTCGCTCGCGGCTGCGGGACGGCCGTCCGCGAGGCGGTGGCGGCCGCGAGCCGGTCGATCACCTCCATCGCCACGGCGTATGCCTCGTCGAGCCGGGCACCGCCGGCCGGTCCGGACAAGGCCGCACCGGCGGAACTGCGCAACACCTCGGCCTCGGCCGTCCGACCCAACTGCTCCAACGGCGCGGCAAGGTTGCGCAGGGTCACCGACAAGAAGGTGGTGCTCCCGGTTCGTCGCCAGCGCTGCAGGGTGGCTCGATACTCCGGGAGCAGGTCCCCGGGGGGCGTGAGCTGCGCGCGCACAACGAGCAACCGGGTCAGCGCCGAGTATTCGTTGGAGTGGTTTGCGACGCTGCGGCTGAGCTCCGCCGAACGCTCCAGCATGGTCGCCGCCTTCGCCGGGTCCACCAACGCCCAGCAGCGGCCCTGCGCATACCAAGCCCACGCGAGATGGCTGGGTGCCCCGGAAGCCTCCGCGCGTGCCAGCGCTCGATCGGCGAGCTCGACGCCCTCGTCGACGCGACCGAGGTCGGCGAGCGTCATTGCGAGGCCACCTTCGGCGTCGGTGGATGGGCCGGGGGCGGCATCCAGGTCGACGGCGCGGCGGTAGAACGCCACCGCCGTGTCGAGCTCACCAGCGACGAGGTTGACCTCGGCCATGGCCAGCAAGGCTCGTACCCGGCGTCCGTCGGACGGGTCGGGCACCGCGTCCAGCGCCCGTTGCGCGCGGGCGATCGCGCCCTCGAGATCGGTTCGCACCCACCGACCCTTGGCGGCGGTGCCCAGGACGGCCGCATACAGGGGATGGTCCGAAGCGTCGGGCATCTTCGCGACGCTGTCGGCCCAGCCGAGCAGCTCGAGCCGCATCTGTCGGCTGCCCAAGTCGTGCATCGCGTTGGCCAGGCGCATCGCCGTGTCGATGTCGCCGGCGGACTGTGCGTGCTCGAGGGCAACTCGCGACTCGTCGAGGTCCTCGACGAGCTGTTCGGTGGCGCCGGGCTCACCGGGGCCGTGCATGGCTTGTGCCCGAGCGGCGGCCACATCGGCCATGTGTCGGGCGTGCGCTGTCTGCCAACGCTGCGCCTCACCGGTACTCTCCAGCCGCTCGGCCGCATACTCGCGCAAGGGCTGCAACAGCCGGTGGCGAGTCTGCTCGTCGGAGCGCACCGTGGTGACCAACGAACGGTCGACCAGGTCGGACAGCAGCGACGGCAGTCGAGCGACCGGCACCTGGTCGTCGGCGCACACCACCTCAGCGCGGGCCAACGAGAACGACCCAGTGAAGACCGACAGCCGGGCAAACAACCGCTGTTCGGCGTCACCGAGCAGGGCATAGGACCAGTCGACGACCGCACGCAAGCTGCGGTGCCGGGTGCTGCCGGTCCGCCGGCCGCGGTCGAGGAGGTCAAGGCCGACCCGTTCTCGCAACTGCGCGATTCCGAGGGCGGCGCCCCGACCAGCGGCCAACTCGAGGGCCAGCGGCAACCCGTCGAGGCGCTGGGTGACCGCGACGGCGTCGTCGATCTCGCTCGTCTCGAGCCCATACCCACGCGCGGTGGCCAGTCGATCGTCGAACAGCCGCAGCGCGGGTGAGTCCGGGTCGTCGTCGCTCGCGGTCAGCGCTGGGACCGGCACAACGTGCTCGCCGTCGACCTCCAGCGGCTCACGACTGGTGGCGAGAACCGTCGTACGTGGGCTGCGCGCCTGCAGCCCGTCAACAAGATGCGCGGCGACGTCGAGCAGATGCTCGCAGTTGTCGACGACGACAACGGTTGCCTCCTCGCCGAGGGCGCGGACCAGGCTGCCCACCGGGTCGTCCAGCGCGATGTCCCGGACGCCGATCGCGTCCGCCGCGGCGTACAGCGCGCCCTCCGGGTCTCGCGCCGGAGCGAGATCGACCCACGCGACGGCGGCCTGGCCGGCGCTGGCGAGGCGATGCGCGACGTTGAGCGCGATGCGAGTCTTGCCGACGCCGCCCGGCCCGTGCAGCGTCACGACCTTGGCGTCGGCGAGCAGCGAGACGACCGAGTCGGTCAGCCCGGAGCGACCGACGTAGCTGGTCGACGACTCGGGCGGGAGCGGGCGGATGCCGGGGCTGGTCGTACTGCTGGCGTCGCGCGGCCGCGGCACCGCGCGGACCGCCTCGGCGAGCAACTCGGCCTGGAGCGCACGCAGCTCGGCCGTCGGCTCGCGCCCCTCGGTCTCCCACAGTCGGTCGCGCGCCCGGGCATACAGCGACAACGCCTCGGCTCGCCGTCCGCTCGCGACCAGCGCGCGCATCTGGTCGGCGAGCGCCGCGGCGTCGTGCGCCATGGCGTCGACAGAGTCGCCGGACGGGTGCACGACCCTCGACCACCTCGTCCCCGTGGATCGGCGATCGGTGTGAATGCCCCGAGGGCCAGCCTAACGACGACACCGCCAATGTGGACGTTGGCGGGGTTGGCACGTGGCCTCAGCCCCGCCAACGTCCACATTCGTTAGGCGGGCAGGCCGAGGTCCTTCGCGATGAGGATGCGCTGGACCTCTGACGTGCCCTCGCCGACCTCGAGGACCTTGGCGTCCCGGTAGAACCGGCCGACGGCGTACTCGTTCATGAAGCCGTAGCCGCCGTGCACCTGCGACGCATACCGCGCGTTGTCGACGGCCGACTCGGAGGAGAACAGCTTGGCGACGGATGCCTGCCGCTTGAACGGCTCGCCGGCGACCAGGCGGTATGCGGCGTCGCGCCACAGCAGGCGCGAAGCCGCCGCGCGGACTTCCAGGTCGGCAATCAGGAACTGCACGGCCTGGTTGGCGCCGATCGGGCGGCCGAACGCCTCGCGAGTGCGCGCATACGACACCGACTCGTCGACGCAGCCCTGGGCGAGTCCGGTGGCGAGCGCAGCGATCGCGATCCGGCCCTCGTCGAGGATGGACAGGAACTGCGCGAAGCCGCGTCCACGCTCGCCGACCAGGTTGGTGACCGGCACCCGGACGTCGGACAGCGACAGCTCGTGGGTGTCGGAGGCGTTCCAGCCGACCTTGGAGTAGTGCGGCGCGACCGTGAAGCCGGCGGTGTCGCGCGGCACCAGGATCGCGGAGATCTCCTTGTCCCCGTTGGGTTTCTCGCCGGTAACCGCAGTCACCGTCGTGAACGCCGAGATGTCGGTGCCGCTGTTCGTGATGAACGCCTTCGTGCCGTTGATGACCCACTCGTCGCCGTCGATGCGCGCGGTGGTGCGCGTCGCGCCCGCGTCGGAGCCGCCGCCAGGCTCGGTCAGGCCGAATGCGCCGAGGATGTCGCCGCGGCACAGGCGCGGCAGCCACTCGCGCTTGAGCTCCTCCGTCCCGAACCGGTAGATCGGCATCGCGCCGAGCCCGACCCCGGCCTCGAGGGTGATGGCGACGGAGGAGTCGACCCGCGCCAGCTCCTCGATCGCGACGCACAGCGCGAGGTAGTCGCCGCCCATGCCGCCGTACTCCTCCGGAAACGGCAGGCCGAACAGGCCCATCTCGCCCATCTGCCGGACGACCTCGTAGGGGAACGTCTCGTTCTCGTAGTGCTCGGCGATAACCGGCGCAACGACGTCGTGCGCGAACGCCTCGACCGTCTTGCGTAGATCCTCGAGCTCGGGGCTCAGCTTGTGGTCCATCTGCGAGTTGCTCCTCGGTTCGGTCGTTGATGAGTTGTCATACGTTTCGAGTCACCCGTGACGCGCTTCGTCTGACAGCAGGTCGCGGCATGGTCGTTGTCATACGTTCCGCGTCAGGGGTGACGCGCTTCGTCTGACAACTCGGGTATGTCGCCATGGTCAGACGGGGGTGACGCCGTGGCGGCGGCGGGAGAAGTGGCGGTCCTTGGTACGAGCTGCACGCAGCCGGGCGATCAGGGCGGCGCGCAGCTCGTTCGGCAGCACGATCGAGTCCACGACCGCCTCCGACGCCAGCCGGACGATGTCGATGTCCTCCTCGTATGCCTCCCGCAAGCCATCGACGTACCGGGCGCGCTCGTCCTCGTCCGGGATGGCCGCGATCTTGTTCGCATACACCGCGTTGACCGCCGCCTCGGCGCCCATCACCGCGATCTTTGCGGTGGGCAGCGCGATCGTCGCGTCCGGGGAGAAGCCCGGGCCGGCCATCGCATACAGGCCCGCGCCGTATGCCTTCCGCACCACGACGCAGACCTTTGGCACCGTCGCCTCGCTGATCGCCGTGATCATCTTGGCGCCGTGCCGGATGATGCCCTGCTTCTCCACCGCCGCGCCGACCATGAAGCCGGGCACGTCGGAGAGGAACACCAGCGGCACGTTGAACGCGTCGCACAGCTGCACGAAGCGGGTCGCCTTGTCGGCGCTGTCGACGAACAGCACGCCGCCCTTGAACATCGGGTTGTTCGCGACGATCCCGACGACCTCGCCGTCGAGCCGGGCGAAGCCGACTGTCAGCTCGCGCGCCCACAGCGCATGAATCTCGAAGTACGAACCCTCGTCGACCAGCCCGCGCACGAACCGGCGCATGTCGAACGCCTGCCGCTCGTTGTCCGGTACCAGCCCGTCGAGCGAGATCGCCGCTTCCGGTTCGGCGGCATCGGCAACCGGCGGCATGCCCTCCCACGACGAGGGCAGGTAGGACAAGTACCGCCGGACTGTGGCGAGCGCGTCCTGCTCGGTCTTCACCAGGAAGTGCCCGACGCCGGACTCCTTGGTATGCACCGCGGCGCCGCCCATCTCCTCCAACGTGGTCTTCTCGCCGGTCACCATCTCGACCATGCGGTCCGAGCCGAGGTACATGGAGGCATTGCCCTCGACCATGACCACGACGTCGCAGAACGCCGGGATGTATGCGCCGCCGGCCGCGGACGGCCCGAACAGCGCGCAGACCTGCGGAATCGAGCCGCTGGCCCGGACCTGGTTCCAGAAGATCCGACCCGCACCGCGACGCCCAGGAAACAAGTCGACCTGGTCGGTGATCCGGGCGCCCGCGCTGTCGACGAGGTAGATCATCGGCACTTGCGACTCGTACGCCCGCTCGATGATCCGGATGATCTTCTCGACCGTGCGCGCCCCCCACGAGCCCGCCTTGACCGTCGAGTCGTTGGCCATGATGCAGACCGGTCGGCCGTCGACGCGCGCGAACCCCGTGACGACACCGTCGGCCGGCAAGTCACCAGCCAGCACGTTCGCGAATGCACCGTCCTCGACGAACGAGCCGTCGTCGACCAGCAGCGCGACCCGCTCGCGGGCAAACAACTTGCCCCGGTTGGCGTTGGCCTCGTGGTACTTCGCCGCCCCGCCGCTCTCGACCTGCTTGCGAAGCTCTTCGACGTGGTCGTGCAGGTGGTCATGCGGGCCGCGCTGCGGCTCGAAGGTCTCGGTCACTTCGGGCTCCTCATCCGGCCGACGATGCCGGTGTCATAGTCGCCGCCGACGAACTCGGGGTTGTCCAGCAGCTCGGCGTGGAAGGCGAGGTTCGACTTCGGGCCGTCGATGGTGAAGCCCGCGACCGCCTTGCGGGCGCGCTCCAGCGTGCTCATCCGGTCCGGTCCGTGCACGACGAGCTTGGCCATGAGCGAGTCGTATGCGGGGGTGACCGTCGTGCCGGCCGCGTACCCGGAGTCAACCCGGATGCCCTTGCCCGCCGGCTCGACCCAGTCGGTGATCGCGCCGGGGCCGGGCAGGAACCGAACCGGGTCCTCCGCGTTGATCCGCAGCTCGAGGGCGTGACCAGTCGGCGCGAGGGATGCCGGCTCGAAGCCGGGCGGCTCGCCGGCCGCGATTCGCAGCTGCTCCGCGACCAGGTCGATGCCGTACACGGCCTCGGTGATCGGGTGCTCCACCTGCAGCCGGGTGTTCATCTCGAGGAAGACGAACTCCCCGGCATCCACATCAACCAGGCATTCGACCGTGCCCGCGCTGCGGTAGCCGACCCGGGTCGCGAGCACGACCGCCGCATCGGACATCCGCGTCCGCAGCGACGGCGTGGTACCGGGCGACGGCGTCTCCTCGGCAAGCTTCTGGTTGCGGCGCTGGACCGAGCAGTCGCGCTCGCCGAGCGCGACCACACGTCCGTCCGCGAGGCCGAGTACCTGGATCTCGACATGCCGGGCGTGCGGGTAGAAGCGTTCGAGCAGCAGGTCGGGGCGGCCGAACAACCGCTCGGAGAAGGCCAGGAGTCGTTCGACCTCTTTGAGTAGCTCGCCCGAGTCGTGGACGACGCCCATCCCCATCCCGCCGCCGCCGGCGACCGCCTTCACCATCAGCGGATAGCCGATCTGACCGGCGACCGCCATCGCCGTGTCGACGTCGCGCACCGGATCCTGTGCACCTGGCGCCACTGGCACGCCCGCGTCGATCGCGACGCCGCGGGCCGCCGCCTTGTCCCCCATCACCCGGATGGCCTCTGCTGGTGGGCCGACCCAGACCAACCCGGCATCCATCACGGCCTGCGCGAAGTCAGCGTTCTCCGACAAGAACCCGTAGCCAGGATGGATCGCCTGGGCGCCGGTGTCCTTGGCCGCGCGCAGGATTGCGTCGATGTTGCGGTACGACTCAGCCGGTGCGGCCGGCCCGATCTCGACCGCGCTGTCGGCCTCGCGCACGAACGGCAGGGCCGCGTCGACATCGGAGTGCACCGCGATCGTGCGCAGGTCCATCGCTCGCGCCGTCTTGATGATGCGGCGGGAGATCTCGCCGCGGTTGGCGACGAGGACCGAGTCGAACGTCACGTGCAGTCTCCTCCGTGATCGACAGAGTGTGTGAGCGATCGTTCACATGCGCGGTGTGGTGATGTTAGCGTTCGTTCACACCGTCGTCTAGTCTGACCGGCATGGCCACTCGTCGCGAGGAGCTGCTCCGGGTCGGGGCTGCGCTGTTCGCGGAGCGGGGGTTCCACGGCGTCGGGGTCGACGACTTGGGAGCCGCCGCCGGGATCTCCGGTCCCGGGGTCTACCGGCACTTCACCAGCAAGGATGCTCTTCTTGCCGAGTTGTTGCAGCGGGTCAGCCAGGACCTGCTCGACGGCGGGCGGGCGTGCGTGGCGGCATACGAGGGCGACGACCGGGCGGCGCTTGGGGCACTGGTGGACGCGCATGTGACCTTCGCACTCGACAACCGGGCAGTGATCACGGTCTACGACCGCGACCTCGGGTCGCTCCCGGAGGGGCCGCGCCGCCGGATCCGGCGGCTGCAGCGCGAGTACGTGGAGGTCTGGGTGGACGTCGTCACCCGGGTGCGGCCTGCGTCCGATCACGGCCACGACGATCGGACCGCGCGGGCCGCCGTACACGCCGCCTTCGGCCTGATGAACTCCACACCGCACAGCGCGCGTGACCTCGACCGCGCCGAGCACGGCCGGCTGCTGCACCGGATGTCCGTGGCCGCCCTCCTTGCCTAACGCACCGGCCCCTATTCACATCGATGTGCCGCCGCTTCGAATAGACCGAAGTTTTGCCCCATCCATCACGCGGCCCAATCCGCAACGATGTCCCATCGCTTCGATCTATTCGAAGCGATGGGACATCGTTGCGAAACGGTGGGTGTGGGTCACCACTCGAGGGGGCGGACCTCGCCCTCGACCTCCGCGAGGTCGACCTGCCAAGACCGGCCGCTCCCGTCCGACCAGGTCATCGACCGCAACAGACCACCGTCGTCCAGCCCGACGATCGCTGACCCCGGTTCGGACGAACCGCCCCGAAACTCGATCGTGCCGTCGGCCTGCACCGTCGCGGTACTCACGTCAACCATCGGCGCCAGCAGCGCCGGGCCGTCCGTCTCCGCTCGGATGTCCGGCGTCACAACCGTCAGCCCTGCCTCACCGGCGGCGAGAGCACGCGCCACAACCCGGCCCTGGAACACCCGCAGCAGCGGGAAGACCTCCGCGTCCTCCGGCACGAACACCGCCTGGCTGTGCCGCCCGCGGCGTACGACCACTTCGTCGCCGAGGAGCTCGTACGACGCCCGCCGGGTGGACTGGGAGCCAACCGACATCGTCAACTCGGCATGGATCAAGGACTGGACGCCATAGCTCGCGGACGCTTCCAGCACCAGGCCCTCAGGGTCCGACCGGCGCACCCCGAGCACCGCGACCAGACCGTCGTGCATCGAGATCTCGAAGGACTCCGTCAGCGCGTGCTCGGCGCCGTCCAGCCGGTAGACATATCGCCCGCGCGCCACGATCACACGGGCAATCCTGCCGCAGCACGCGGCTGCGCGCTCTCTGTCCGCTGCGGGTCGGGCACACCCGCGCGGAACGCCTCCAGCTGGGCCGCGAAGGACAACCCGTAGAGCAGTGCGATCGCGGAGAGCAGCGCCCACAGCATCAGCCCGATGAACCCTGCGAGCGGCCCGTACGTGTCGCCGAGCGACTGGCTCGCGTTGAGGTAGAAGTGCAGCCCGGCGGTCACGACCAGGATGCCGATGACCGACACGCCGGCACCAACGGCCAGCCAAGACGGGCCTGGCTGCCGACGGGCCGGCGAGAACCGGAAGACCAACGAGAGCGCCGCCAGCAGGAGCAGGAGGCCGACCGGCCACCGCAGCGCCTGCCACAGGGTCGCCCATGCGTCATCGAGGGAGTCACCGACGTTCCTCCCGAACGCGGCCAGAACAAGGAAAGCGCCGATGAGCAGGCCACTGGACAGCGCGAGAAGCGTGGCCCGGAAGTACTTCTTGACGGTCGGCCGGTCGCGCTCGACGCCGTAGAGGCGGTTCGCTGCCCGTTCGATCTGCCCGAACGTCGTCACGGCCGCGACCAGCAGCGCCAGAGCGCCGACGAACACCGCGATGCGGTCGCCGTTGCCGGCTTGTGCTCCCTGCTCGAACGCGGCCCGGAAGATGTCGCCGGCTGGGCCAGGTGCCAGCGAGTCCAGCGTGCCCCGGATGAGCGTTGAGACCTCGGACTCCTCGAGCATCGTCGCGACGCCCACGGCCACGATGACGCCAGGGATGAGTGCGAGCACGAGCTGGAAGGCCAGCGCCCGGGAGTGGCTGAACCCGTCGGCCAGCCGGAGTCGGACGAAGGCGTCCTTGAGGAGCAGGCCCACCTTCGCTCGCTGCAACGTCTCGCGGGCATCGTCGCCGCTCAAGTCATAGGTCTCGGGGACCCGCCGCGCGCTGCTCATGTTTCCTCCAGTTCAGGACCAGCCGCCGGTCCGCACACCAGCAAGGCGCCGGCAACGACCTCGCACCGCAGCAGGTCCGTCGACGGCCGGGCCTCGCCGTCGAGCTCCCAAGCGCGCGGCACCCTGGTGCAGCACCTCGATCCGCGCGCCGGAGAACCGGCGGACCAGTCGGTCCGGTGCGGGTCGGCGCCTGAGCAGAGCCAGCCCGACCCGTCCCCAGTCGAGAACCGAGCGCGGGCTCAGGGCCGCAACGTCGAGCCGGCCGTCGTCAGTTCGCGCGTCTGGAAAGACCTCAATCCCGGCCTGCAGTCGGCCGCAGTTGCCGATGAGGACCATCGCGGTGCGCGCAGCCAGCACCAGCTCACCGTCGACCCGAACGCGGGTCTCGACGAGGTCGCTCCTCAGGTGACGCACCGCACTGAGCACGTATGCGACGGCGCCGAGTCGGTCCTTCAGCGAGGTGTCCGCATCGCGAATCATCAACGCGTCAAACCCGCTGCCGGCCATCACCGCGAACGCCTCGCCGTTGGCCCGACCGATGTCCATCGTGCGTCGCGCGCCGTCGATGACAAGCCCAAGCGCGCGAGTGGCGTCGTCCGGCAGGTCGAGGTTTCGCGCCAGCAGGTTGCCGGTTCCAGCAGGGACGACGGCAAGCGCAACCGCCGTGCCAACGAGCGCTTCCAAGCAGGCTCGTATCGTGCCGTCGCCGCCGACCGCCACGACTACCTGCGCGCCATCGCGCACCGCGCGACCGGCCAGCCCCATGCCTGGGTCGTCCTCAGTCGTCTCGACGACATCGGCTTCGAGCGCCCAGCTCGGCCAATGCTTTGTCGAGCGTCGGGCGATCCATCGCCCCTCCGCTCGCGGGGTTGTGCACGACGACCACGCGGTCCGCAGTCATGACGTCACCGCGCCAGCCGCGTCACCGACGCAGGTATGCGCCGGTCGCCGTCGGCGCGACGCTGGGCGAGATGCTCGGTGCCGAGCCGGACGATCTGATAGGCGACGACGACCGCGAGGAGCCCCAGCAACGCACCGGCGACGATGTCGGTGAAGAAGTGCATGCCGCGGTACATCCGGGACAGCCCGACCACGACCGGGATGGCCACTGCGAGCACCACGACCAGCGAGCGGGCCAGCCGGTGTCGGGTCTGCCAGAACACGACGACTGCCAGGCCGACGTAGAACGCGACCGCGGCCCCCTCGTGCCCTGAGGGGAAACTCGCGGTCGGCGGTGAGACGTCGAGCTGTTCGACGTCGGGTCGGTCCCGTCCCACGAGCTTGGCCGAGGTCATGAAGACGAGCGCCTCCAGCAGCAGCGCGCCGGCGATGAGGACCGTTTCGTGCCAACGCCGCCCAAACAACAGCGTGCTGAGGCAGACGATCGTCGCGGCGATGACGACCGTGATGGTGTCGGAGAACGCCGAGCCGACTTCCGTCCAACTGTCCAGCGCCGCGGTGCGCTGCTCGACGAACCAGTTGGCCACACGTTCATCGGTCCTCGAGAGCGCGGTGCCGTCGAGGCCATCGACGACCGCCAGGCCGAGCCCGGTCAGGACCCCTGCGAGCACGACGTAGGCAAGCAGGTAGCGGCCCAGCAGCCGAGCCGTGATCGGCGGGTGCTTCAAGGCGCTGTCCGGACGTCCGCGCGATGTTCGGCGAGCGACCGCGCGGTCGTCACGAAGCGCGTCAGATCTCATCGACGCTTCCGGCTCTCGACCTGGTCGACCTGCTCCGCGCGGACCGGTCGCTCGGTGCCCGCGGCGACCCGTTCAACCGGCTCACCGAGCCGTTGGATGCGACCGCCGAACAGGATCGCCACCACGGTGAACCACCCCCAGCCGAGCGCGAGCCCGGCCAGGACGTCGGTGAACCAATGCACGCCGAGCAGAGCGCGCGAGGCCGCGACCAGAATGGCGATGGCGGCCGCGCACCCGGTCAGGACAGCCCGGGTGCGCCGACTGCGATGTCTGCCGAGCACAAGCGCGATCGCGGCCCAGCAGGCGGCGGCGCTCGCCGTATGCCCGGAGGGAAACGAGGAGCCGGCGAATCCGGTCAACGGGTCGACCTCGGGCCGCTCCCGGTCGACCAGCCATTTGACGACGTTGTTGAGCAGCAGCACACCGCCGCCGACGGTCGCGAGGAAGAGGATGACGTTCGGATTGCGGTGGCGCAGGTAGTCGATACACCGCGGTTGCGGTCAGCGCCAGCACGCAGACCGTGGTGCTCCCGAGCTGGGTGATCGCCTCGAGCAGCCGCGTGGAGGTGGCGGTTGCGTGGTCCGAACCCCACTGCGCCACCGACTCATCCCAGGCGGCCAACCCGCTCTCGCCCTGCACCATGCCCAACAACAGACCCACCACCACGGTGGCCAGCAGGACGATCGCGAAGACGGAACTGAGCAGCAGGCCACCGGCCTTCGCCGGGTCGAGGCGCCGCCTGACGAACGCGGTGACACGTGGGGAGCGCCGCAGCCGGCGCAGGATCCAGCGCTCCTCGGCTTCGGGATCCACGACATCCATGTGCACGCGGGTGGACCAGGTCATGCCCGCCGCGAGCAAGGCCGCCAGCGCAGCTGCGACGGCGATGGCGAGGACGACCGACATCCCGCCGCTCTACCCCCGGACGTCGCATCCGACACCCGACGGCCACGCCTGACCCGCAGACGTGGACCTTCCCGTGCTTTGTGCCGGCACATCGGACTGGAACGTCCACGTCTGCGGGCTAGGGGGTTGTTGGCGGCGGAGCGGTGGAGCCGCGGACTCGCAACTGGGTCGGGAACTCCACCCGCGCGAACGGGTCGCCGTTGCCGTCGAGCGACTCGAGCAGCAACGTGGCGGCCGCCCGTCCGATGTCGTAGACCGGCTGCGCCACGGTCGTGAGGTCAACCACCGACGCCATGGGGTGATCGTCGATGCCGATCACCGAGACGTTTCCCGGAACATCGAGCCCAGCCAGGCGCATCGTGCGCAGGACACCGAACGCGGTCTCGTCGCTGTCCGCGAAGACCGCGGTTGGCAGGCTCGGGCCCGAGAGCAGCCGCTCAGCCGACCGGGCGCCGCCTTCGATTCCCCAGTCGTCGAAGACGACCCATTCCGGTCGGCACTCCAGACCGGTGTCCAAGACCCCCGCTGTAAAGCTGCGCAGTCGAAGGCCAGGCTCGCTCATCGTGTGCGTGGAGTCCTGATGGCCGCCGATCATGCCGACCTGGCGATGGCCGAGATTCGCCAGATGCCGCAAGGCCATGCGCACCGCCGCGGCGTCGTCGATCCCGACCTGACCGACCCCCAAAGCCTCACCGCCGACCAGCGTGACGGGGATGCCCAGCGCCTGCAGGCTCGCCTGCTCATCGGGGTGCAGCGCGACGTCGATCAGCAGAACGCCGTCGACCTTGCGGTTCAGCGGAAGCCGGTCGAAAAAGCGCTCGCGCCGCTCCTGGTCGCCCAGGTTGTAGATCAGCAGGTCGTACCCGGCGCGGTTGAGCTCGGTCTCGACGCCTTCGACGACGCGCATGAAGAACCAGCGGGTGGCGAACGGCATGACCACGCCGACGGTGGTGGTCCGTCCGCTGGCCAGGCCCGAGGCTGCCGGGGACGCGACGTAGGACAGCTCGCGGGCGGCGGCCTGGACTCGCTCGCGAGTCGTCGGTGCGACGTTCGGCAGCCCGCGCAGGGAGCGCGAGACCGTCGAGGGCGACACCCCGGCGGCCCGCGCGACATCGAAGATGCTCGGAGGCACAGGAGTCCCGCGAGCGCGCTGCATCACGACGACCCTCCTCGCCCGCCGGGAGCGCGGACCAGACGACCATGACACCTGGGCCAACGCACGGTGGACGCCCGGTGAAGCAAGCCTTTTCACTCCCGGCTTCCCGGGCCGGATCGGGACATGGTAGAGCCGCAGCCCCGCCCGCACGTCACGATCAGGAAAAGGTTGCCAGTTGGGTTGTCGCCAGCCGTCAACTAATGGCAGTGTCGCCGTCACAGAAACGACACGCGTCACAACCCGTCCAGTCATGATTTCGGGCGTTGGCGAGGAGCCGGCATGGCGTCCACGGCAGGACAGATTGACCGATTCGTCCGCGCGCGGGGCAACGCGCAAGCAGACTGTGTGCGAACGGTGGGCGAGACGCAGGGAACCGATCGAGCCTCGGTTCACGGAGTGCAGTTCCGAGACTCCTTGATGCTTCGGCAGAGGAAGTGGATGCAATGCCTCCCGTACAGGAGATCCGATCAGGACACCTACGCCGGCCCCTCGCTGTTGGGGCGGTTGTCGCGCTCTCGGCCGCCATGCTGGCCGCTTGCGGCGACGACTCCGACGCCGGTGGAACGGTCACGCTGAACTGGTACACCAACCCAAACAGCAGCGGCTCGTACCAGCAGATCGCCGACCTGTGTGTCGGACAGGCCGACGGCCTGTACGACATCGCCATCCAAGTCTTGCCGGCGACCGCCGACGGGCAACGAGAGCAGCTCATCCGTCGGCTGGCAGCGGGTGACAGCTCGATCGATGTGATGAACATCGACCCGCCCTACAACCCGGAGCTCGCAAACGCGGGCTGGCTGCTCTCGCTGGAAGAGCACCGCGACGAGTTGCTCCAGAACGTGCTCGAGGCCCCGATCGAGAGCGCGGTATGGCAAGACGAACTGTTCGCGGTTCCCTGGAACGCCAACACCCAGCTGCTCTGGTACAAGGAGTCGGTCGCCGAGGCCGCGGGCATCGACCCGACAGCCGAGGACTTTACGTGGGACGAGATGATCGACGCGGCCGTGGAGACCAACACGAAGGTCTCCGAGCAGGGCAACCGGTACGAGGGCTACATGGTGTGGGTGAACGCCATGGTCATGGGCGCCGGCGGCAACATCCTTGAGAACACCGACGCCGGGCGTGACGCCGATGTGACCATCGCCTCACCCGAGGGCAGCCGCGGGGCCGAGATCATCCAGAAGCTCGCGAACTCAACCGCCGCGGGCGCTGCGCTGTCGACCTCCGGCGAGGAAGAAGGCCGATTCCTCTTCCAGTCTGAGGAGGGCGGGTTCATGCTCAACTGGCCGTACGTCTGGCCGGCGTTCCAGGCTGACGTTGAGGCCGGCGCGATGGACCAGGCGGTCCTGGACGACATCCGATGGGCGCGTTACCCCCGGGTCGATGCTGGCATCGCAAGCCGGCCGCCGCTCGGTGGCAACAACCTGGCTATTGGTGCGTTCACCACCCACCCGGATGAGGCGCTGGAGTTCGTCAGGTGCGCAACATCGCCGGAGGCCGAGACCATCCAGCTGCAGGTGAACGGTGACCCGCCGTCGAACTCACTGCCGTATGACGACCCCGAGGTGCAGGCGGCGATCCCGTTTGCAGAACTCATCCGAGATTCCATCAACGAGGCCGGGCCGCGGCCGGTGACTCCGTTCTACGGGGACGTCTCCGGGTCCATCCAACGCACCTGGCACCCACCGGCGGGGGTCGAACCCCAGACCACCCCCGAGGAGTCCGCCACCCTGATCTCCGAAGTTATCAACGACCAACGGCTTCTGTAGTCCCGCAGTCCGCACTCGTCACTATCCAGCAAGTGGCCTCAGGAGGCCCACGTGACCGTCGTGACCGAGCAACAACAGAAACCAGCGGAGCAAGCCCGGGCCAAGCCCGGACTGTCGGATCGCGCACGCGCCGAGCGTCGGCTCGGCTGGATGCTGTCGGCACCAGCCGTGATCGCGATGCTGCTGGTGACGGCCTACCCGATGCTCAATGCGCTGTACCTGTCCATGTTCAAGTACCGGCTCACGGACCCGGAGGGTCAGGAGTTCATCTGGTTCGAGAACTATCGGATCATCCTGACCGACCCGATTTTCTGGACCGATGTCGGGACAACGGCGATGATCACGGTCATCACGGTGGCGTTCGAGCTGGTTATCGGGTTCGGCTTCGCCCTGGTCATGCACCGGATCATCTTCGGAAGGACGACCGTCCGGGTCGCGATCCTCGTCCCCTACGGGGTCATCACCGTCGTCTCCGCATACGCCTGGCGGTATGCCTTCCAGAGCGACTCGGGTTTCGTGAACGCATGGCTCGGTCTCGAGAACTTCAACTGGTTCGGGGAGCGATGGTCGTCGTTGTTCATCATCTGTCTGTCCGAGATCTGGAAGACAACACCGTTCATCTCCCTGCTGCTGCTCGCCGGCCTGGCGCAGGTCCCGCAAGTGCTGCAGGAGGCCGCGGCAGTCGACGGCGCGACCGCGTGGCAGCGCCTGTGGAAGGTGACGATCCCGAACATGAAGGCGGCGATCATGGTCGCGTTGCTGTTCCGGACACTCGCCGCCTGGGCGATCTTCGACAACATCTTCATCATGACCGCGGGGGCGAGCGGGACAGAGTCGCTCTCCTTCCTCACCTATCGCCAAAGCATCACCCGAGTCGCCATTGGCATCGGGTCTGCCCTCTCGGTCGTGCTTTTCCTGTCCGTCGTCCTCATCGCCTTCGTCTTCATCAAGGGATTCCGCGTGAACCTGGGCGCAGTTCGGAGTGACTGATGACTGAGCAGACCACCCGGCAGAAGGTCATCTGGGCCATCGGCGCGTTCCTCATCGTGATCTACTGCCTGATCCCCGTGGTGTGGATCGTGAGCCTGTCGCTTAAGCCACCGACTGATCTGCAAAACGAGAGGTTCTTCCCGGACAACTGGAGCACGACCAACTACGAGACGGTGTTCGACACCACGTTGTTCACCTCCGCGCTACGGAACTCGATCGGGATCGTGACGATCGCCACGCTGATCAGCATCGTGTTTGCCACGCTGGCCGCGTATGCGATCGCTCGGCTCGACTTCCCCGGCAAGAAGTTCATCCTCGGGATCTCGTTGGCGATCGCGGCCTTCCCAGTGGTGTCGCTGGTCACCCCGCTGTTCAACATGTGGCGCACCCTCGGGCTGTTCGACACCTGGCCCGGGGTCATCATCCCGTTGGTGTCGTTCTCGTTGCCACTGTCGATCTGGGTGCTGTCGGCGTTCTTCCGCGAGATCCCCTGGGAGATGGAGCAGGCGGCGCAGGTCGACGGGGCCACCAACTGGCAAGCCTTCCGCAAGGTCATTGTTCCGTTGGCCGCACCGGGCGTGTTCACCGCCGCGATCCTTGCGTTCTTCGCGGCGTGGAACGACTTCGTGTTCGGCCTGGCGCTCACCTCGACCGACCGAGCCCGCACGGTTCCCGCGGCGCTGGCCTTCTTCACCGGGGCATCGGAGTTCCAGTCCCCCATCACCGCGATCGCGGCAGCGTCGGTCGTGGTGACCATCCCCGTCGTCCTCGTCGTTCTCGTTTTCCAGCGTCGGATCGTGGCTGGGCTGACCAACGGCGCTGTCAAGGGCTAACCGACCCGCATCCCGTCACTGACCAAGAGGGAGTCACCGGCCATGGCCGAGATCCACATGAAGAACGTGAGCAAGATCTACGGGGACGGATACCCGGCGGTGAACGACGTCAGTCTGGACATCGCGGACGGCGAGTTCATGATCCTGGTCGGCCCGTCCGGCTGCGGGAAATCCACGCTGCTGCGGATGATCGTCGGGCTCGAGGACATCACCTCGGGCGACATGATCATCGGCGGCAAGGTGGTCAACCAGAAGGCGCCGCGCGACCGCAACCTCGCGATGGTCTTCCAGAACTACGCGCTGTACCCGCACCTGTCCGTGTACGAGAACATCGCGTTCCCGCTACGGCTGAGGAAGGCGTCGGAGAACGAGGTCAAGGAGAAGGTGCAGCTGGCGGCGTCGACGCTGGAGTTGGAGGAGCACCTGCAGCGCAAGCCCGGCCAGCTCTCCGGAGGCCAGCGGCAGCGGGTGGCGATGGGGCGCGCCATCGTCCGCGAGGCCGACGCGTTCCTCTTCGACGAGCCGTTGTCGAACCTCGACGCGAAACTGCGTGGGCAGATGCGCGCCGAGATCCTGCGGATGCAGCGCCGCCTCGGTATCACGACGGTCTACGTCACCCACGACCAGACCGAAGCCCTGACGCTCGGTGACCGGGTCGCCGTCCTCCGCAAGGGCGTGCTGCAACAGGTCGCCTCCCCACGCGAGCTGTACGAACAGCCGGTCAATCTGTTCGTCGCCGGGTTCATCGGCTCCCCGTCGATGAACTTCCTGCCCGCCGCCGTGCGCGGCGATCACCTAGAGCTGCCGTTCGTCCATGTGCCGCTCACTCCCGAGGTCGCGAAGGTCATCGGCGACCGGCAACTGCTGATCGCTGGGATCCGGCCTGAGCACTTCGAGGACGCGGGCCTGGTCGACACGAGCAAGCTCGAAAAGGGCATCACCTGTGACGTCACAGTCGAGATCACGGAATGGCTGGGCAACGAGCAGTACGCGTACGTGCCCTACGAGGCGCCGGCGGACATCACGAGCCAACTGGCGGACCTCGAGAAGGAGCTTGACTCCGAGCAGCTGCGCACCCAGATGGTCGTGTCCTTGGATCCGATGAGCCGGATCAGGGACGGGGAAACGGCCACCCTGTGGTTCGACCCACGGCGGATCCAGTTGTTCGACCCACGCACTGGTGAGAACCTAACGCTCGCCGCGGCGGGCAAGTCGGGTGAGGCACCCGCGACAGCGCAGCCGGCCGCAGCACCCGAAGACACGCAGGCGGAACCCGCCACGGCCCCCACGGCGCAATCGGACAGCGCACCACAGGGGGAGGCGCCAGCCTAAATCTCCTGCGCGCCAGCAGACCCCGCGTGGCAGACTTGGCCCTGGAGTCCCAGTGGTCGGTTACCTGATTCTCGTCGGTGTGCTCGTGGTCATTCTCGCGATGCCCACGCGACTGCATCCTGCCGTGCGCCGCTGCCTGGTCAGCCTGCGCGCCCAGCTCCGCCGCCGGACCGCCGGCGAGGAGCCCAAGGCCTCACCTGCTGACACTGAGGTCGACATCTTGCTGTACAGCCTGGAGCTGCGGCGCCTCGCCGAGCAGGTCCAGCAGGCGCGGATGGACGACCGGCCGGGGAAGATGGTGCACATCACGGCGAGCGAGGCGGCCTACGACATGGTGTTGCTCTCGTGCTGTCGCACCGCTGGTCTGGACGCTCCTGACCGGCGGCCACCGTTGCTCGCCGAGGAGCGGATGGAGGCCGAGCTCGCGCTGATGACGCACGGCGTCTCCTGGTGAGCACCTGAGCCCGCCGCCGCGCCACCACATTCGCCCGACCTCGGGATGGCTGAACGATCCCAACGGTCCGCTGCGCTGGAACGGTCGTTACCACGTCTTCTTTCAGCACAACCCGGCCGCCGCGACCCACGGTGACATCCACTGGGGACATGCCAGCAGCGTCGACCTGCTGGCCTGGCGCAACGAGCCGGTCGCGCTCGCGCCGACTCCTGGTGGTCCGGACGAGATGGGCTGCTGGTCGGGGTGCGTGGTCGTCGATGAGGGGGTGCCGACCGCGGTCTACACCGGTGTGCGCGACGGCCACCTTGAGCTCGGCGCGATCTGTCTTGCCAGAGCCTCGCCCGACGACGGCGACCTTGGTCGGTTCGTTCCGGACGGAACGCCGGTGGTCGACGGACCGCCCGCCGGGGTTCGGCGCGACCATCTTCCGCGACCCCTTTGTTTTCGGCCACCACGGGTGTCGGTATGCGGTCGTCGGTGCGGGCAGCCGGGCGGGACCAGCTGTCCTGCTGTACGCCTGCGACGACCTGACCTGCTGGGAGTATGCCGGCGTCCTGCTTGACCACAGCGACGAGTTGGCCCGTCACCTGGCACCCGGCGCCGGGTGGGAGTGCCCGCAGCTGTTCCCGATCGGGGACCGGTGGGTGCTGTTGCTCTCGCTGTGGACCGACGGCCGGCCGGACCGGGTGGTCGCCCTGGTCGGCGGTCTTGTCGACCAGACCGGTGCCGACGGACGACCGGCCGAGCTGCGGTTTCAGGCGACCCACGGCGGGCCGGTCGACCTGGGTAGCGACTTCTACGCCCCCGCCGTCTTGCTGGAGGCGAACCGGGTGCTCATGTGGGGCTGGTCATGGGAGTCAGCCCCGCCCGACGTGGTCCTCGACGCAGGTTGGGCTGGGGTGCTGACGCTGCCCCGCGAGGTTGAGCTCGACCTGAACGGCCGGCTGGCGCTCCGGCCGGCTCGCGAGCTTCGGCGCTTGCGCGGCCCGCAGCTGGCCGGTGGTTGGCGACAGCTGTCGGAACACCGCTGCCGATGTCGTTGAGCTTCCGGCGTCGGCCTGGGTCACCGTGCGCTGTCCGGAGGGTGCCGATCGCGCCCGGGTTGTGTTGCGCGAGTCACCGCGGGCACAGCTGGCACTCGAGATCGACCCGGCGGCCGGTACGGTCGTGCTCGACCGATCGGGCTGGACAACTGTGCCCGCTCGACCCGGGCGGGTTGTGGCTCCGCTCGCGCAGAACATCGAGCCGACCATCGATGTCGTCATCGACGGGTCCGTCCTCGAGATCTTCATCCAGGACCGGGTCAGCATCACCGAGCGGATCTACCCGCGGCCGGGCGAGCGCCGGACGCTCGCGGTCAGCGGGGCGCACGGGACCACGATTGAGGTAGCGGCCTGGAGCCTGGTGTAGAGCCGGTCAGTCGTCAGACGTTCCGCGTCGTCGGTGACGCGATCCGCATGACAACTTCCCGTGGAAGGGGGTTCAGGCGTCCTCGGGAAAGACGATCCGAATCTCAGCGGTCGTCTCGAGGTCGTCAACGCGGTCAAATGTGGGGCGGGCTCCGAGTACCGCCTTTTCATCGGGCTTGTGCGTCAGCACTGCGTCGATGTAGTCCCGCGCCGCCTCCTGGAGCGGCACGTCGTGGCGAAGCGCCTCTGCCATGAACCAGCGGTGCTCGAGCACCTCGTGATAGATCTCGGCCGGCTCGAGCTTGCCGCGCAGCCTTGCCGGCACCCTGCGCACCACGGCTTCGAAGCACTTGGTCAGCCACTCGTGCGCGACGATCTCCTCGTCCTCGCCCTGCTGGTCGGTCGCGGCGGCATACGCATCGAGGTCGTTGAGCAGCCTCCTGGCTTGGTTCTCCTCGACGTCCAGGCCGGTAAGTCGCAGCAGCCGTCGCGAGTGATGACCAGCATCGACCACCTTGGGTTGCAGGCGGACCTGCCGGCCGTGCCAGTCGGTGGTGATGTCGAGCTCGGCCACGTCGAACCCGAGGTCGTTGAGCCGACGGATCCGGGCCTCGATCTCGTGCCGCTGGTCGATATCGATGACCTTGGTATCGGTGAGCTCGCTCCACAAACCCTCATATCGGCGCACGACGTCCTCGCCGGTCGTGATCGGGTCGACCGACTCATGCAAGAGACCGCCGCCGGCCAGGTCCATGAGCTCACCGATGATGTTGACTCGCGCGATCTCGAGGTCGTAGTCACGCTGCCCCTTGCTCAGCTCGACATGCAGCTCACCCGTCTCGGCGTCGACCAAGTATGCGGCGAAGGCCCCGGCGTCCCGGCGGAACAGCGTGTTGGACAGTGAGCAGTCGCCCCAGAAGAAACCGGCTAGATGCAGCTGCACCAACAGCACAACGAGCGCGTCGAGCAAGCGGTCTGCCGTGTCCGGTCGCAGAGTGTGTGAGAACAGCGCACGGTACGGCAGCGAGAACTGCAGATGGTGAGTCGCCAGGATCGCGTCGAGCTCCTCGCCGTTGTCGTCCTCCCGGCCGAGCGCGACGCCGACGCCGTGCACGGACGGGATCTCCATGCGCTCGAGTGTCCGGAGCAGCCGGTACTCCCCGATCGCCAGGTCGGCGTGGATCTCCTTGAGCGCATACACGACGTGGTCGACGCGCACGAACCGCACGACGTGCCGCGATATGCCTCGCGGCAGCGCGACCAGACTCTCCGGCGGCCATTCCTCGAGCGGCGTCGACCATGGCAGGTCGAGCAACTTGGGGTTGTCGACCGTGCCGGTAAACCTCAGCGGCATCTGCGGCCTCCGGAGAGCTGGCGGCGGTCGCGACTCAGCTGGGCAGACGCTCCCCGGTCTTGGCCGAGAATGCGCGCTCCTCGCCCTCGCGGATCCTGAGCCACACCGTCTCGCCCTTCATCGGTGGGTTGCGCGGGTCGGTGCGGGCGATGATGTCGGTGCCGAGTGCCTGCTCGACGGCGTCCTCGAGCGGGTCGGCCGCGCTGCCGTACAGGAAAGCGTCGGAGCCAAGCTCCTCGACCACGGTCACGGTGACCGGGAACGAGCTCTGGGTGCCCTCGGGCACCTGCTCCAGCGACTCCGGCCGGAACCCGAGCACGACCGAGTCGCTGCCCTCGGCGGTCACCGCGTCCAGGGTCGCCCGGCTCAGCGGAAGTTTGGCCCGGCCAAGGTTGGCATGGTCACCGTGGATCTTGAACGTGGCCAGGTTCATCGCCGGCGAGCCGATGAAGCCGGCCACGAAAGAGTTCTGCGGGTCGGCGTACAGCGTTCGCGGTGTATCGCACTGCATCAGAATGCCGTCCTTGAGCACCGCCACCCGATCCCCCATCGTCATCGCCTCGACCTGATCATGCGTCACATACACGGTGGTAGTGCCCAGCCGGCGCTGCAGCGAGGCGATCTGGGTGCGGGTGGACACCCGCAGCTTGGCGTCCAGGTTGGACAGCGGCTCATCCATCAAGAACACCTGCGGCTGCCGCACGATCGCCCGGCCCATCGCCACCCGCTGCCGCTGGCCACCGGACAACGCCTTCGGCTTGCGCCCCAGATACGGCTCCAGGTCGAGAATCTTCGCCGCCTCGGCGACCCGGCTGGCCCGCTCGTCCTTGCTCACCCCGGCGATCTTCAACGCGAAGCCCATGTTCTCCGCGACCGTCATGTGCGGGTACAGCGCATAGTTCTGGAACACCATCGCGATGTCCCGATCCTTCGGCGACAGGTTCGTCACATCCCGCTCACCGATCCGAATCGAACCGGAGGTGACCTCCTCCAGCCCGGCCAGCATCCGCAGGCTGGTGGACTTGCCACAACCCGACGGGCCGACCAGGACCAGGAACTCACCGTCCTGGATGTCCAGCTCAAGCTGATCGACCGCGGGCCGTTCAGCGCCTTGATACAGGCGCGAGGCCTTGTCGAACGTGACTGATGCCATGACAGACATCCCTTCACCGGCAGGAACGTGCCGGACGATCCGAGTGACAGGGTTGGAGCAGTCTGTCCGTCGCGGCCGCCTTTGTCACCTCGAACATCCGCTCCGGGATACGCGCGCCGGTAGCGTCCCGGTCCGTGGCCAACGAAAACGCCGTCGCGGTCGTCGGTGAGGTCGTCATGGACTTGGTGCCTGCCGAGTCGGGTGACGGCGTCGAAGCGGCACCCGGCGGCAGCCCGGCGAACGTTGCGGTCGCACTGGCCCGGCTCGGGATCGCGGTGCGGTTACACGCCCGGTTGTCCGACGACGAGCACGGCCGAGCAATCCGGGCTCACCTTGAACGCAACGGCGTTGACCTGAGCGCGGCCATCGACGCCTCGGAGCCGACGCCGGTCGCCGTGGTCGGCGTCGGCGCGGACGGCGGACCGAGCTACGACTTCCGGGTCGAGGGCGCCGCCGACTGGCAGTGGACCGACGACGAGCTCGCCCCCGTCCTGGACGGCGTGGGCCACATTCACGGCGGCTCGTTGGCCACGACGCAGCCGCCGGGCGGAGCGGCCGTGCGGCGGTTGCTTGCGCATGCGGCTCGCGGCTGGGCCACGGTCTCGTACGACCCCAACTGCCGGCCGCTGCTCATGGGCGACGTGATGCAGGTACGCCCGCTCGTGGAGGCGATGGTCGCGGACGCCGACATCGTCAAGGTCAGCGGCGAAGACCTGTCCTGGCTCTACCCGGGCGAGGCGACAGCCAGCGTGGTTGAGCGCTGGCAGGCGACTGGTCCAGCGCTGGTGGTGCTCACCCTCGGGCCCGACGGGGCGTATGCGGTGACCGACGCGGGCACCGTCCGGCGGCCGGGACAACGGGTCACTGTTGTCGACACCGTTGGCGCGGGCGACTCGTTCATGGCAGCGCTGATCGCCGGGCTGCACCGGACGGGTCTGCTCGGCGGTGCCGGCCGTGCCAACCTGCGGGCGATCGATGCAGACCGGCTGGGTGCGGCTCTCGATCTGGCGATCCGGGTGTCGGCGATCACCTGCTCCCGGCGCGGCGCCGACCCCCCGACCCTCGCCGACCTCGGCTGACCGCCCAACGTTGTCGCTCATGAAGAAGCCCGGTTCCGTCGAAGTCGACCACCGCCCCAGTCCCGATGTCGGAGATCCAGACCGTCGTCACCCGGTGACCCGGGTCGCGGTCCTGGTCGCGCTTCGGCCGTCGTCGCTCGGCGCTGAGTACGACGCAGTCCTGCACGACCTGACCCGCCGCGCCGTCGACGCTGTGGTCGCGGCCGGCGCCGAGCCGTGCCTGCTCGACCTCGCGTCGGATGTGCCGGCGGCCGCCGAGGCGGTCAGTCGGTCCGACGCGGTGCTCGTCCTCGGTGGGGCCGACATCGACCCAGCGCTGTACGGCGAGCAGCCGCATCCGCTGACGGTCGTCGGCAGCCGGGCCGACGACGCATACGAGATCGAGGCCATCCGAGCCGCCGTCGACGCCCGGACACCGGTGCTCGCGATCTGCCGCGGTCTCCAGCTGGTGAACGTGGCCTTCGGCGGCACGCTGCTCCAGGATCTCGGCCCGGATTCCGCGCATCACGGCCCGCCCGACGACCTCATGGTCGACACCGCGATCCGGCCGGTCGAAGGCACCAGATTCGCCGGCATCCTCGGCACCGAGCCGCTGACCGTGCGAACCGGCAACCACCAGGCCATCGACCGGGTCGCCGACGGTCTCGAGGTGTCGGCCCGGGCCGAGGACGGCGTCGTCGAGGCGGTCGAGCACGACCAGGCCTGGCTTGTCGGTGTGCAGTTCCACCCGGAGGACGCTGACGCCGACCCGGCCCATCTCGCCGCACTCGTCGGCGCGCTCGTCGACGCCGCCGGTTAGTCACCCGCGGCGCTGGCAGTCCTCAGGCTCTGAGTTCCCGCTGATCGTGAAGTCCTCGCACGTCAGGAAGCGTTCGTTGATCTGCCCGAGCCCGTATGCGACGACGGCGACGATCCCGATGATGAGCAGCGCGGCGATCCGGCGGCGCGGTGGCAGGCGGGCGTAGTCGGACACGGTGACGCGCAGCAGCATCAAAGCCAGGTACGGGATCCCGACCAGGGTCAGCACGAGGATGACCCAGAACAACACCGACCCTGACTCACCCGACGCACCGGGAGTCGCGAAGATGGCCGCGACCAGCCAGACCGTCGGCAGGAGCAGGGCCAACCGCTGCGGCCAGCCGATCCGGTCGCGGCGCCCGATCGTGAGGCTGACCAAGAAGATCGCGGTCGAGGCCGCCCACAACGACAGGGTCTGCTCGAAGAAGATCACGCCGTATGCGCCGAGGGTAAACGCCGGCCACCACGCGATCGCGGCCGCCGCGACCACGACGACGGATGGCGCCCGAGAAGTCTGGAACTCAGCGCGAGTCGTCGTCGGATCGTCCACCGCCATGTCGTCCTCCCACCCCGGCCCCGGCGACCGCTTGCTCGGCCGCATGGTCGCAGACAGTGGGCCTCAGCTCCCGCTGTTGTGCCTCCCCCGTACGTCAACCGGGCAGGGAGGCGCAACAGCCGCAGGGCAGCGGCGCGCAGGACAGCGGAGGGCGTGGGACAGCGGAGGGCGTGGGATTCGAACCCACGATGACTGTCACCAGCCATAGCGGTTTTCAAGACCGCCGCCATCGGCCACTAGGCGAGCCCTCCTGGCAGTCGGCCATTCTGCCTGGTCAGCCAAGGCACCCGGCACGGAGTTCGGGTTGGCCGCACCGCACCACCCGGCCATCGGCATGATGCCCTCATGCGCAGCGCCTTCGCGAACGCCTTCGGTGATGCCGTCGAACGTTCCCGCGTCGCGCAGGCCGCCGAGCTGCCGGACCTCCTGACAGAGACCGCCCGACGGCTGGGCTGCACCGATGCCGCGCTGTTCGTCATCGACTACGACCAGGTCGCGCTGGTCCCGCTCGCCGAGAGCGGATCGCAGGCGATTCCCGTCGAGGGGACCCTCGCGGGTCGAGCATTCGCCGACATCTCAGCCCAGGTCGGCGGTGAGGCAGCCGACGCCACGGTCTGGATGCCGTTGCTCGACGGGATGGAGCGACTTGGCGTGGTGCAGTACGTCGGCGTGGACACCACCGACGACGACGTGATGCGCAACCTGCAGCACGCGTCGTCCCTGTTCGCGTTCGTGCTGGTGAGCAAGGCACTGGTGAGCGACCTCATCGAACGACGACGTCGCACCCTGCCGATGTCGCTGCCGGCCGAGATCCAGTGGCGGCTGCTGCCGCCCCTCACATGCGCCACGGACAACTTTGTCGTGTCCGGCGTAGTGCTTCCCACACATGACGTCGCGGGCGACAGCTTCGACTACGCAATCAACGGATCAGTCGCCCACCTGGCCGTGCTGGACGCGATGGGGCACGGGCTGGACGCCACGCTGCAGGCCAGCGTGGCGGTTGCCGCGCTCCGTAATGCGCGGCGGATTGGGTTGTCGCTGCTCGACACCGCGCACAGCCTGGACAGCGAGCTCGCGCACGCGTTCGGACAGGAGCGGTTCGTCACGGCGATCATCAGCGAGCTCGACCTGGACACCGGCACCTGGACATGGGTGAACGCCGGACATCCACCAGCCCTGCTGCTGCGCGGCACCAAGGCAGTGAAGACCCTCGAAGAAGGCCGGACTACTCCGCTCGGACTGGAGTGGGAGCGCGCGACGGAAGTGGGTGTCGAGCGGCTCGAGCCCGGCGATCGGCTCCTCCTGCACACCGACGGCGTGCTGGAGGCCCGGGATGCGGCCGGCGAGCTCTTCGGCGCCGACCGGCTCGCAGACTTCGTCGCCCGCGCGCTATCCGACGGTCGCCCGGCGCCGGAGACCCTGCGCCGGCTGAACATCGCCATCCTCGAGCACCAGGCAGGCCTGCTTCAGGACGACTGCACCACGATGATCGTCGAGTGGCGGCCGCGTGGCGGTGCTGGCCGAACGGGGGAGTCGGTCACGGCCTGACCCGTGCTTAGGGTTGATCGGATGGGTGCCTGGGCGAGCGTGGGGCGCGTGGCGTTGGACGTCGCGCTCGGAGTCGTGGGCGCAGTCCTCGCCGTACTGCTGCTGCCACCAGTCACCGTGGACACCGGGAGCGCACAGCTTGCGGTGGATCTCACGCCCGCCGTGACGGGTGGCCTCGACGTCGATGTCGCGCCGCTCGGGTCGGCATACGCGCCGGTCTTCGATGGGCCGGCCCGCGTCGTCGTGACCCTGGAAAGTGTCGACCGCTCGGTCTTCGAGGAAGCGTTCGGCTCGCTGCTCGGCCAGCCGACCACCCCGACGTTGAGCCGAACTGCGGTGTTGCGGGACACGGAGGATGCGTTGGAGCGCGGCGTGGCCGACATCTCTCGGCGGGCGCTCGTGCTGGGAGGTGTGGGTGGCGCGGCGGTCGCGCTGATCGTGCGCCGCCGGTGGCGGTCCGCCCTGGTCGGTGGCGCGACCGGGCTCGTTCTGGTCGGCACGATCATCGGCATCGCATACGCGACCGTCGACGAACGCGCCTTCGAACGCGTGCGACTGGACGGCTCGCTCGCCGCCGTGCCGGTCGACGTGCTGACCGACGAAGAGTCGTTACAGACGCGCACCGAGGGGGTGGTTGCGCAACTGTCCGTGTTCGCCCGCAACCTCACCGGCCTGTATGCGGGGTTCGCGCAGGCGCGCGCCGTCGACGCGGCCCGGGCGGACACGGTTCGGCTGGCCGTGGTCGACACGCCAGCCGCGGACGACGACCTGCCCGCCGTTGTCCGGGCGGCGACCGTGGCCTTCGAGCTCGACGCCATCGTGTCGCTGGACGACGAGGTTCCGCTTGGGGTCACCTCGGTCGCCACCCCGTTGCTCACCTGGTCCGACCTGCCGAGTCAGATCGAGGGCGTGCTCGTGTTTCGCCGGCCCGACGGGTCGGACCGCGGGATATCCGTGGGAAGCGCCCGGGGGCCTGTCCTCTCCCCGGAGGTCGGCGAGGTGCTGGTCATCTACGTCGACCGCGACAACGCCGAGATCCGCGCGGTCGATGCCGTCCGGCTCGACGACGGCAGCCTCCAGCTTCAGCGCGATGCCGGCATCGAAGACGCGCCTTCGGAGGCGTCGTGAGCAGGCGTCAGCGGCTGACCCGCGCGCGTGTCCTCCGCGGGGTCGCTGCCGCTGCGCTTGGCGTGTTCGGCGGCGCACTCGCATTGACGCTGCTCCCGCTTCCGAGCATCGACGCCGGCCCAGTGACTGTGTCCGTCCGGGCGGCCCCGAGCTTCACCAGCGACACCGTCATCGACGTCGGGGCGTTGGGCCGGGTGGTGATGGACACCCATCAGACACCCATCGTGTTGCACGCCGCGGCTGAGTCCCTCGACCCCCGGACGACTGAGTCACTCCTGCTGCGCCGGCCGTCCGGCATCCCGGAGGTCGACGAGGACGCGGTGCGCGTCGGGCTCATCCGCAACGCCCTTATCGCCCTGCTCGTCGTCGCAGCAGCGGGCGCGGGCGTCGCCGGCATCGTGCTCCGACGTCGCTCGGCCGCCGGCCTCGGCGCTGCCGCAGCGGCGCTCGCGCTCCTGGTCACCGGGCTCGCCACCGCGATCGACTACGACACGCAGGCGATCGACGAGCCCCGGCTCGAGGGCAGCCTCGCCTATGTGCCGCAGGCCGTTCAGGTCGTCGGAGAGTTCGTCGAGCGCAACGACGCATACACCGAGCGCCTGGGTGACCTGGGCACTCAGTTGGCGTTCTTCCATCAGTCCCTGCTGCTCAGCGCCGAGGAAAACCCGGTCGACCGAAGCGACCAGGTGCGCTTCTTGGTCATCACCGACCTGCATCTCAACCGCGCGGGCTTCGCGCTCGCGCGCAGCCTGGCCAGCGCGTACGACGTCGACGGGGTGATCAACCTCGGTGACGACACGGACTGGGGCAGCGGGCAGGAGTCGGAGTTTCTGTCCGGCGCAGCCGACTTCGGCGTGCCGTACGTGTGGATCCGCGGCAACCACGACTCCCGCGCCACCCAAGCCCGGGTGGCAGCCGCTGGCGGCATCGTGCTGGACGACGACGTGACAGAGGTCGCCGGCGTCCGCTTCTACGGCATCGGCGATCCGACCTTCACCCCGCAGAAGTCGCGCGAGGTCATCGACACCGGCGAGCAGCGGTTCAAGGCGCGATGGTCGGAGGAGGTCTTCGCAGAGCGGTATGCGGCCGCCACGGCGGCGCAGCCGGTCGACGTCGTGCTGGTCCACGACGAGGTCATGGCGACGGCCCTGCCGGACGTGCTCGAGCGCCAGCCGACCTCGCGGCATCCCTCGCTCGTGCTGTCCGGCCACCGGCATCGGTTCCTCAACCACGAGCTTGGGGACCTCCGCGCGATCCAGATGGGGTCGACGGGCGGCGCCGGCCTGCGGGTGTTCGACGCCGGCGACGAGACGCCGCTCCAGGCAGGCGTGCTCTACCTGGACGCTGACACGAGGGAGCCGACCGTCATGGACCTGTTCACCCTTCGCCCGCTTGAAGAGAACCGGTTCAGCGTCGAACGCATACCGCTGTCGACCGACGACGAGCCGGATCAACGCAGCCTTCCCGACTAGCGCATCACCGACCGACGGTGCGGATCACCACGACATGGTCGTCACGACGCAGCTGATGGATCGTCGGGTCGTCGTAGTGCAACAACTGACCGTTGCGCAGCACGGCCACGATGAGCGCCGCAAGCTCATCGACTTGCTTGCCGAACTCCTCGGGCAACACTTCCCGCTGGGAGATGTCCAGCCCCGCGCCGGTGACGAGCAGGTCCTGAGCCACCGAGCCGAGCGCCGGCTTGTCCGCGGCCAGGCCGAGCAGTCGGCCGGCCGCCTCTGCGGAGGTGATGACCAGGTTGGCGCCGCTTTGCGTCAGCAGCGGCAGGTTCTCCACTTCGCGCACGGCGGCGACGATGTTCGCGGTGATGGTGAGCCGGCGGACGGACAACGTAACGAGCACCGAGGTCGCGTCCTCGTGGG
This sequence comes from uncultured Actinomycetota bacterium, assembly GCA_963836025.1. Taxonomy (GTDB): domain Bacteria; phylum Actinomycetota; class Actinomycetes; order JBEVHX01; family JBEVHX01; genus JBEVHX01. The sequence goes on along the minus strand of CAWIIE010000007.1, from coordinate 743,067 downwards.
TGGCGATGATGACCGACTTGCAGCGGGTGACGGCCGCTCGTCGCAGCACGTCGTTGTGCGTTGCGTCGCCGAGCACGCCGGCGAACTCGAGCTCGTTGGCTTCCGCGATCGTGGTGGGGTTGTCGTCGATGACCACGATCCGGTCCTTGCGTACGCCGGATTCCACGAGTGCCCTCGCCGCGGCGCGCCCCTTCACGCCGAAGCCGACGATGACGGTATGCCCGATCAAAGCCTGCCTCCATTTCCGCTCGCGCCACTCCGCGCGGGTCCGAGCGGTCAGCACCTCGATGGTCGTCCCGATCAGGGCGACGAGGAAGACGATCCGCAACGGTGTGATGACGATGATGTTGTAGAGCCGGGCGAAGTCGCTCACCGGCGTGATGTCGCCGTATCCGGTGGTCGACAACGTGACAGTCGAGTAGTAGGCGGCGTCGAGCAGGTCGACCTCGCCGTCGGCGTTGTCGTTGTAGCCGCCGCGGTCCAGCCAGACGGTGATGATCACGAACAGCAGCACCGACATCGCCACCGTCATCCGACGGACGACCTGACGCGACGGCGAGACGACGACGACCGGTAGGTGGACCGTGACGCCTCCGCCGATCACGGCGGCATCGTTGCGGTAGGGAGGTTCATCGTCGGCTTGAGGTGGTCACTCTCGCCGTGGCCCTCGCTCTCGGCGAGGACCTCGTCAACAGGCTTGACTCGCGTGAGTGCACCGATCACGCGACTGGCCACGAGTCCGCACGCTAGCGAGCAGGCTTCGGGCGGCGCAGCATTTCACGGCTACGACCGTTGAACTTCGACGGGCGGCCTAGGGTGCCTCGCATGGACCTGCTGGTTGGGATCACGAACGACGACCGGGGTGATGCGCTCGCACTAGCCGAAGACGTCGCACGCAGCGGGCAGATGTCCCTGGTGTTGTGCCATGTGCATCCACAGCCGTGGCGAGTGCCCGGCCCAGGGCGCATCGACGCCGAGTGGGCAGCCTTCCTCCGCCAGCAAGCGGAGGAGGCACTCGCGCAAACGATGGCCAGGGCGTCGCCGGACCTGCCGCCGCCGCGCAGGCACATCCACGCTCACGGCGGCAGCGGCCGCGGCCTCGCCGAGGTAGCCGAGGAGCTCGGGACGGCCGCGATCGTCATCGGTTCGGCGCCCGGCGGTCGCCCGGGCACGATCCACGGCGGATCGACGTCCGACCAACTGCTGCACGGCTCGCCGGTGCCGGTGTTGGTGGCAACGACCGGGTATGCCTCGTCGCGCTCGGCTCCAGCCCGGGTGAGCGTCGCATACCAGGAGACCCTGTCGACGGATGAGGCGGCGCAGGCCGCCGGGCAGCTCGCCAAGCGGCTCGCTGTGCCGATGCGGTTGGTCACCCTGATCCGACGACCGGCGACGCGGTTCACCGGCGCGCAACGGGCGCTCGACGAGCTCCGCCGCGATGCCCGCGACTGGCTGGGGCAGGCGCGCGCCCGCGCCGCTGCGGAGGTGGCGTGCTCGGCCGAGATCGCGGAGGGCGAGGACATCACGTCGGCTGTGCAGGCCGTGGACTGGCAGCCGGGAGACCTGCTCGTCGTCGGATCGTCGTCGGCCGGCCCGATCGAGCGGGTGTTCCTCGGCGACACCTCGGTGAAGATCATGCGCGCGTCGCCGGTGCCGGCCTGGTTCGTGCCGCGTGGCGTCGAGCCGGCCTTGGAGTCGACTGGCGTCATCCCGGTGGTGCGCTGACCGAGCGGCGCGACGTTGTCAGGCGGTTCGCGTCACCCGCGGCGCGGACCGTCTGACAACTCGCCCTGCGGGTCTACGACGGCGACACCGGCTGGGGCACCATGCGCAGGTAGGGCGTGAGCGCCGTCCAGCCGTCGGGGAACCGTTCGCGCGCTTCGTCGTCGCTGACGGCCGGGATGATGATGACATCGTTGCCCTGACGCCAGTTGGCCGGTGTCGAGACCTTGAAGCCCGCGGTCAGTTGGACGGAGTCGATGACTCGCAGCAGCTCGTCGAAGTTGCGGCCGGTGCTCTGCGGATAGGTGAGCGTGAGCTTCACCTTCTTGTCCGGTCCGATGACGAACACGGTCCGGACCGTCACGGTTTCGTCCTCCGCGGGGTGGATCATCCCGTAGAGCGTCGAAACGGCCCGGTCTGTGTCCGCGATGAGCGGGAAGTTCAGCGCCTGTCCTTGGGTCCGCTCGATGTCCTCGGCCCATCGCAGGTGTGCTTCGAGTGGGTCCACGCTCAGACCCATGACCTTGACGTCTCGCCGGTCGAACTCCGGCTTGAGTGCAGCGAGCAGGCCGAGCTCGGTTGTGCAGACCGGCGTGAAGTCCTTGGGGTGTGAGAGCAGGACCCCCCAGCTCGTCCCGAGCCAGGCATGGAAGTCGATCTTCCCCATGGTTGTCTCCGCGGTGAAGTCGGGCGCTTCGTCGCCCAGGCGCAGCGACGCAACCTGGGTCGCGGTGGAGTCGCGAACGTCAGTTGTCATGGTGTGGATCCTCCGAATGCCGTTGCCACCAGGCCTGTCCTGGTGTCACCGTGACCGTGGCAAAACTCGCTTCCGGCCCGCTGGGAATCCACTGGGAGGCACATCACGCCGGACCGTCGCGTGGGTTTGGACTTCCGTATCCTCGGTCCGCTTCAGGTAGTCCGGGACGGCGCTCCCTTGCCCGTCGGTGGCCCGCGACAGCGCAGCGTCCTGGTCCGACTGCTGCTGAACCCAGGCAAGGTGGTCCCGTTCGGCTCGTTGATCGACGAGGTCTGGGGAGGTGACCCGCCGGCGGCCGCGACTGGCACGCTGCAGAAGTACGTCTCCCATCTGCGCAAGACTCTCGGGCCCGATGTGCTGGTGACTTCCGGCGGTGGCTACACCGTCGACGTTCCCGACGATGCGGTCGACGCCGTGCGGTTCGAACGCATGGTGAAGGCGCATCAGTTCGACTCCGCGCTCGCCCTCTGGCGCGGCGAGCCCATGGCCGACCTGCCCGACGTGACGTACGTCAACACCGAGCGCTCAAGGCTGCACGAGCTTCGCCTTGTGGCCCTCGAAGGACAGCAGGAGCAGCTGCTTGCAACCGGTCACCATCTCGAAGCCGTCGCGGACCTTCGCGAGCTGGCCGCCCGGCACCCGACGCGGGAGCGGTTCTGCGGGCTGTTGATGGTCGCCCTCTACCGGTCCGGTCGCCAGGCCGAAGCGCTCGCCGTGTACCAGCGTCACCGACAACTCCTCATCGCCGAGGTCGGTGTCGAGCCGGCCGACGAGATCGCCGCGCTGCAGCAGGCGATCCTGCGTCATGACCCATCACTCGCCGGGCCGAACGCAGCACCCGGGCCTGAGCTGGTCCGCACCGGTGCGGCTCCCGCGCGCAGCAACATCCGGCTGCCGGTCTCGTCGTTCATCGGGCGGGCCGACGACCACGCCCGGGTGGTGCACGCGCTCGCCGAGCACCCACTGGTCACGCTGATCGGTCCCGGCGGCATCGGCAAGACACGCCTCGCGACTGAAGTGGCCGGGCGGTCGGTCGAGGAGTACGCCGACGGGGCGTGGCTGGTCGAACTCGCGGGTCTTGACCACGGCCACCTGGTCGCAGACCACGTGGCGAGCCAGGTGGGAACGGCGATTGGCATCCGTGGTCAGCGAGGTCAAAAGGACGACGAGACCCTGTTGGCGGCCCTGCAAAGCCGGGAGCGCATGCTGCTCGTCCTGGACAACTGCGAGCACGTCGTCAACGCCTGTGCCTCGTTGGCCGACCGAATCGTGCGGACGTGCCCGGGGGTACGCCTGCTCGTGACCAGCCGATGCGCGTTGGGGGTAGACGGCGAGCAGGTCATGCCGGTGAACGCCCTGTCAGACGACGACGCGTTTCGCTTGTTTGCCGATCGCACTCGGCTCGAGGGTTTGCCCGTCGACGCCGGCGCCGACGCCCGCGATCGGACCATCTGCCGCGCGCTCGACGGGTTGCCGCTGGCGCTCGAGCTCGCTGCGAGCCAGCAACGCATCCTGGGTCCGGCCGAGTTGTTGGCCCGGATCGATGACCGGCTGCAGTTCGTCAGCCGACGCTTCGACGCGGCGCCACGCCAGCGAACGCTGCGGGACATGGTCGAGTGGAGCTATGCGCTGGTCCAGCCCGTGGCGCAACGGATGTTCGCTCGGCTCGGCGTCTTCGCGACCACCATGACCCTCGACGGCATCGAGGCTGTAAGCGGCGGCGATGACCTGCTCGCAGCCGTGACCTCGCTGGTCGACCATTCGCTGCTTGTCCGCGAGCCGGATCCGGTCGGCCCCGCTCGGTTCAGAATGCTCGACACCCTTCGGCTGTTCGCCCTCGAGGAGCTGCGGAGCGCAGGCGATGAGCCAGCCGCGCGACGCGCACACGCCGAGTTCTACCTCCGGCTGGCTCGACAGATGGACCCGCACTTGTTTGGGCCAGACGAGCACACGTGGAGCGAGCGCTTTCTCCCCGAGGCACCTAACGTGCACTTCGCGCTGTGCTGGGCCGAGAACAACGACCGTGAGCTGGCGCTCGACCTCGGCATCGCGCTCTGGCGTTGGTGGGACATCCGCTGGCGAGAGCGGCATGCCATTGAGCACTTCACTTCCGTGCTGGAGCACGCCGACCCTCCAGTGACCGAACGGCGGCGGGCGTGGAGCCTCGCCGCAATGGCCGACCTGGCCGCAAACCCCGGCGAGGCCCGCAACGCGACCGTCTGGGCCACCGAAGCGGTCGAGCTGTTCCGCCGTCTCGACGACGATCATGGGCTGGCGGTCGCGCTCGATGCACTCGGCTCGGCCAGCGCAAACGGGGGCGCCCTTGGAGCTGCGGAGCAGGCGCTGGCGGAGGCGATGCCGCTGGCCGAACGGACGGGCGACTCGGTCACTGTGGCGAGGATCCTGGATCACCAGGCGTTCGTCGCAACCCGTCGGGGTGACCACCAGCGCGCTGTTGACCTCAGCCGGGCGGAGTTCGAGGCGTGGGCCGCACTTGGCAGTCGTCGGGGACAGATCCACGCGCTGCGGCATACTGCCGTGACGCTGCAGCCGCTCGGCCGGCTGGACGAGGCTGCGACTCTTGCCCAGCAGGCACTCGAGCTGGCGCAAGAGGATGGAGACGCTGCGGCCGTCGCGCACATCCGGTCGACGCTCGCAGACATCGCGCGCATTGCGCGGACGATTCGACGAGGCGTCCGAGCTGTATGCGGACGCCTTCGGTGTGTTTCGCGGCATCGGTGACCGTCGGTGCACATCGTCGACGTATAAGAACACCGCCATCATCGCCTCCGCCCGAGGGGACCACGGGGGCAGCACCGCGCTGCTGCGCGAGGCTGTGCGATTGCGCTTTGAGCTCGGCGACGTCGCGGGGCTGTCGGAGTGTTTCGTCGAGCTTGCGGCCAATCTGGCCGCGCAGGACCGAGCCCAGGATGCACTGCTGATGCTGGCGGCGGCGCAGGAGTGCCGCGCGGAGTGCGGGACCGAGCCGTCCGCCGACGAGATCGCCGCTGCCGAGCGTGCGCGGGCTCTGATCAGGGACCCGAGGCAGCGCAAGTCCGAGAATGCCGCGGGGAGTGCGGGGACGATCAGCACCGAGCTGGCCGTGGAGTTCGTCCGCGCGCTCTAACTGATGGTGCGCTCGACGTGTCAGGCGGAACGCGTCACCGGTGACGCGCATCGTCTGACACAGCCTCGGCCCGGTCGACCTGTCAGGCGGAACGCGTCACGGGTGACGCGATTCGTCTGACACCAGGTCTGCGCCCACGGGTGGCGGCGCCCAGGCAGGAGGTCGACGCTCGACGAAAGCCGTCATGCCCTCCCGTGCCTCGTCGGAGGCGAACAGCGAAGCCGAGAGCCGTGCTGTCCACTCAAACCCGTCGTCCCGGTTCATCGTCGGTACCCGTCGCAGCAGTTCCTTCGTCGCGGCGAGCGCGAACGGCCCGCCGAGCAGCAGCCGGTCGACGTAGTCCCCGACCGCGGCGTCGAGCGTGTCGGCGGGGACGACCTGATGCACGAGACCTGCGGCCAGCGCGCGCTCGGCGGTGACCCGCTCGCCGGTGAGCATCAGCTCGGCTGCGTCGGCCGGGCGCATCCGCCGAAGGCAGACGACGGAGATCACGGCTGGTGCGACGCCGACGCGCACCTCGGAGAACGCGAACCTGGCCGTGTCCGCAGCCACCGCCAGGTCGCAGGCGGCGACCAGGCCATTGCCGCCGCCGGCGACGTGACCCTGGACCCGGCCGACTACCGGCTTCGGCAGCTCGAGCATGGCGGTCAACAGGCGGGCGAGCGCGGCGGGGGCGCTGCCAGCGAACGACCCCTCGGCCTGCGCACTTGCCCCGCGCAGGTCGGCGCCCGCGCAGAAGGTGTTGCCCGACCCGGTGAGCACGACGATTCGCACGTTGTCGTCCTCGCGCGCGGCGTCAATGGCGGCTTGCAGCGCAGGCAGCAACTCGGCGTCGAGCACGTTGCGGGCGTCCGGCTTGTTCATGGTCACAGTCGCGACCCCGCCGGCGGTTGCATACAGGACTGGGTCGCTCATCGAACATCCATGCCTTCGAGCATCGTAAGGATGCGAAGCATGACCTCGTCGGCGCCGCCGCCGATCGAGAGCAGCCTGCTGTCCCGGAAGTAGCGAGCGGGCCAGGACTCTTCGGCGTAGCCCATCCCCCCGTGGTATTGCACGCAGGCGTCTGCGACATCGCGGACCAGGCGTCCGGCCTTGAGCTTTGCGATGGTCGCCATCCGGGTCGCGTCTTCGCCGTCGACGATCGCTTGGGCGGCAGCCCGGTTGTAGGTCCGCAGCAGGTCGACCTCCGCGATCAGCTCGGCCAGGCGGTACTGGATCGACTGGTTCGGCGAGCAACGGCTGGCCGAAAGCGCGCCGCGTCCGCAGATCGTCAAGGGTCCGGTGCAGCGCACGTTCCGCGCCGGTCGCCGCCATGTATGCGCCGACCAGCCGCTCGATCTGGAACTGCGCCATCTGCTGCTGGAAGCCGCGGCCCTCCTCCCCGATCGTGTTTGCCCGCGGCACGACGCAATCCTCGAGGACCAACTCGGCGGTGTCGCTGCTGTGGTTGCCCATCTTCTCGATCGTGCGCGCGACGCTGAACCCTGGTGCGTCGGTTGGCACGACGATGAGTGACATCCCGGAGTAGCTGCCTGGCTGCGATTCCGGATCGGTGCGCGCGAGCAGGCACACCCAGTCCGCCTGCGCGCCATTGGTGATCCACATCTTGCGGCCGTTGATCACCCAGTTGTCGCCGTCGAGCCATGCCCGGGTGCGGATGCCGGCCACATCGGAACCCGCCGTCTGGCTCGGACACCGCGACGGCGCATACGGCCTGACCACTGATCGCCGGCACGAGGTAGCGCTGCTTGAGCTCGTGGCTGCCGAACTGGTGCAGCGCCGGGGTCGCCATCGCCGCTTGGACCCCGATCGCCATCGGCACTCCGCCGCAGTCGACCCGACCGAGTTCCTCGAACAGCGACGAGCGTGAACGAGTGATCGGCGCCCTGGCCGCCGTACGCCTCGTCGTACTCAAGGCCGAGCAGGCCGAGCGCACCGAGCTTTGGAAACAGCTCGTGCGCCGGAAACGGCGGCGTCAGCCTCCCAGCGGTCGACATTCGGGTTGATCTCGGTCTCGACGACCTCGCGCACGAGCTTGCGCAGCTGGTCGTGCTCGCTGGTGAATTTCATCGCTCGGTCTCGCTCTCATCGTCGAGCCCGATGGCTCGGGCCCATAGCTGGGTCAGGATGCGCGCGTCTTCGTGGTCGCCGCCGCCGCGCTCGGCGAGGTTCTCGACCATCGCACACAGCAACGGCGCCACCCGCTCCGGGTCGACAGCGTGGTCGGCTCGGTGACGCTGTTGCAGTCGGCGGATGCCGTCGGCAGCGCGCCGGGTGAACTCATCGCGCAGCTGGTCGAGCACGGCGCGGTAGTAGGGGTCGGTGATGGCCACCTGCTCGACGACGCTCAGCATTCGAGCGTTGCGCGCATACACCTCGAGGTAGCGCCGATTCCCTTCCTCGATCCGTGCCCGCGGCGATGTCGCGACGTCGCCGACCCGCACGGCGGCGAAGACCTCGCTCACGATGGCGCGCACGAGCTCGCGCAGTACGTCGTCCTTGTCCGCGAAGTACACGTACGTCGTGCCGTGGGAAACGCCCGCGGCCCGCGCGATGTCTCCCATCCGGGTCGCGCTAAACCCCTTCAGCTCGAACACCTTGCGGGCCGCGGCCAGCAGCGCATCGCGGGTTCGACGGCCGCGGTCGGTCTGCGGCGCGCGCACGCTCAGGTGCTCGGTCATGGCAGCAGTTCGGCGGGGACATCGACGACGCGGGCGCGGAGCAGCTCGGACAGACCCTTCGCCTGCGGGTCGAGCAGGGTGTTCTCGGCAACGCCCGCGTCCGAGCAGGCCATGGACGACGAAGTTCAGCGCGCGCAGGTTCGGCAGCTCGAACCGCTCGGTGCGGTGTGGTGCGGTCTCCGGCAGCAGGTCGTGGAAACGGTCGACCGTGAGTTGGCCACGCAGCCACTCGTATGCGCCGTCGTCGCGGGCCCAGACCCCGACGTTTGCGTTGCCGCCCTTGTCCCCCGACCGGGCGCCGACGACCCTGCCCAGCGGCGCCCGCACGGTCCGTTGGCCACCCGGGGTTTGTGCATGATCACGGGGAGGGGGTTGGTTGCCCCGGCCGCTCCCGCCGCCTTCCCCGTGATCATGCACTAACCCGGGCCACGTCACCGCGACCCCGTCGACGGTGACCTGCTGCTCCACCAGGTCGGCAGCGACCGAGGTCGGCCAGTAGACCCCGTACGGCGCGGCATCGCCCGGCATCGTGGTCGCGAAGTAGCCGGGGTAGGACGCCAGGCCCATCTCGACGAGCACATTGGCGAACGGTCGGCCGACCTTGGCCGGATCGCGGTCGCGCGCGATGACCCGAAGGTGGGCCTGGGCCTGCGCCGTCGTTGCGGGGTCGTCCGGTACGGGCGCCGGGATCAACTCCACCTCGAGCTGCTCGACGTCCGGCAGGTGCGCGCGCACCGTGCGCTCGGCGAGCGCCGCCTTGGCCAGCACGTCGAGGCCGGTCAGCACCAGCGTCATCGAGTTCCGGTACCCGCCGAGGTAGTTGATGGCCACCTTGAGCCGCTCGGGCGGCGGGTCCCCCGTGACTCCACTCACTTGGACCCGGTTCGCCCCCACCTGGTCGAGCCGGATGCTGTCGAACCGTGCCACGACATCGGGATTCGCGTATGCCGGTCCGGCGATCTCGTACAGCAGTTGCGCGGTCACGGTGCCGACGTCGACCAGGCCACCTGTGCCCTCGTGCTTGGTGATGACGCTGCTGCCGTCCGCCGCGACCTCGGCGATCGGGAAGCCGACGTGCGCCAGCTCGGGAACCTCGCCGAAGAAGGCGTAGTTGCCGCCGGTGACCTGGGCGCCGCACTCGATCGCGTGCCCGGCGACGACGGCGCCGGCGAGCTCGTCCAGCCGGTGTGCTGACCAGGCATGCCACCAGGCGGCCGGCCCGACGACCAGAGCCGCGTCGGTGACCCGCCCGGAGATCACGACGTCTGCGCCGGCGCCCAATGCGGCGGCGATGCCGAACCCGCCGAGATACGCGTTCGCCGTCAACGGCGTCGCACCGACGTCGCCGAGCTTCTCGCCGGTGTCGAGGTTGGCCAGGTCCTCGCCGGCGGCGCGCAGGTCCGCAAGGCGTGGCAGCAGGTCGTCGCCACTGACGACCCCGATCCGCGGCGTGAGACCGAGCCGGCTGGCCAAATCGCGCAACGCGTCGGCGCACCCTTGCGGGTCGAGGCCGCCGGCGTTGCTCACCACCCGGATCCCGCGGTCGAGGCAGGTGCCGAGCACCTGTTCCATCTGCGTGAGGAAGGTCCGCGCGTACCCGCTGCCCGGACCGTGCTTCAGTCGGTTCTGCGCGAGCAGCAGCATGGTGAGCTCGGCCAACCAGTCGCCGGTGAGCACGTCGATCGGCCCGCCGTCGACCATCTCGCGGGCCGCGCTCAGCCGGTCGCCATAGAAGCCCGAACAGTTCGCTATCCGGACCGGACTCCGGATCATCGCGCCGACCTCAACACGACCATCACCTGGTGGGCCTCGACGCTGTCGCCGACAGCGACCAGCACTTCGACCACGACCCCGTCGACGTCCGCGGGGATCCGATGCTCCATCTTCATCGCCTCGAGCCGGACCAGCGTCTGGCCGCTCGACACCGCATCCCCGGGCGCTACCTCGACCGCGGTGACCGTCCCCGGTACCGGTGCGGTCGGGCCGCGCGCTTCGACCGCGTGCACAGAGCCCGTGAAGCGCGGCACTTCGCGCAGCCCGCTCTCACCGGCCGCCGTCCGGACGTACAGCGTGCGGTGCTCGATCTCGCCGTATGCGGCCACGTCGTACCGGCGTCGCAGGCCATCGAGCACCAGATCGATCCCGTTCTCGTCAACGCTGTGCACCCTCGCCTCGCAAGGAACGCCGTCGACAGTGCAGGCCCACGTCGGCTCGGCCGGACTTTGTGCATGATCACGGGGAGGGCGGACGGGGTGGTAGTCGACGGTGTGGGTGTCGCCGGCGAGGTCGAACTCTCGGCGCTGCGGGACGCCACGGACATTGCGCCAACCGCTTGGTGCGAAGCCGCATACCCGCGCCGCCGACCGGGCCGATGCGGCGCACCACAGCGCCGCCGCGACCAGCTGCGCGGTCAGCTCTGCGGCCGGCAGCGCCGGCGCCAGGAGCTGCGACTGTCGCTCGAGGAAGTCCGTGGTCGTCGCGCCGGCACGGAACTCGGACGACTCAAGGATCGCGACCAGGGCGGCAGCGTTCGTCGACACGCCATGGATCCGGGTGCGCCGTAACGCATCCGCGAGTTGGCTGGCCGCCGCCTCCCGCGTTTGTCCGTGCGCGATGGCCTTGGCCAACATCGGGTCGTAGAACGGCGAGACGGTGGATCCGGTCTCGACGCCGCTGTCCCAGCGCACGGCGTCATCCGGGTCGAACAGCTCGAGCCGGCCCGTCGACGGCACATGGCCCGCCGCCGGGTCCTCGGCATACAACCGCACCTCGATCGCATGCCCGACCGGCTCGCGCGTCAGCGCTGCGACGTCGATCGGCTGGCCCATCGCGACGAGCAGCTGCTCACGGACCAGGTCGAGCCCCGGCCGTACCAGCTCGGTCACCGGGTGCTCGACCTGCAGCCGGGTGTTCATCTCCAGGAAGAAGAACTCTTGAGCATCGCCCGCACCGGTGACCAGGAACTCGACGGTGCCGGCGCCGAGGTACTCGATGGCCCGAGCAGCGTTGACCGCCGCTGTGCAGATCGCCGCTCGGGTCGCGGGGGTGATGCCGGGCGACGGCGACTCCTCGACGATCTTCTGATGCCGGCGCTGGATCGAGCACTCACGTTCACCGAGGTGCACGACCGTTCCGTATGCGTCGCCGAGCACCTGCACCTCGACGTGCCGGGACGGACTGAGCCAGCGTTCGAGGAACACTTCGTCGTCGCCGAAGGACGCGGCCGCCTCCCGGCGCGCGGCCCGCACCGCATCGACGACGTCGTCGGGTTGGTGTACCAGCCGCATCCCCTTGCCGCCGCCGCCCGCGGAGGCCTTGACCAGCAACGGGAATCCGACCTTCGTCGCGGAGTCCACCCAGTCCTGCTCGCCGCCGCCAGGCAGATCGGCAGACGCCGGGACCGGCACCCCGACCGCGGCCACCAGCGACTTCGCGGCGACCTTCGACGCCATCGCGGCGATCTGCTCCCAGGTCGGACCCACCCACACGATTCCGGCGTCCGTCACGGCGCGTGCGGCGTCCGCGTTTTCGGCGAGGAAGCCATAGCCGGGGTGGATCGCGTCCGCCCCGGTCCGACCGGCCGCGGCGATCATCTTGCCGACGTCGAGATAGGTCGCGGTGCTGGTCTGCCCGAGCAGCGGCACGGCAAGGTCGGCCTCACGCACGAAGGGCGCATCGGCGTCCGGGTCGCTGTAGACCGCCACCGTCTCGATGTGCATTGCTCGAGCGGTCCGGAAGATCCGGCGGGCGATCTCGCCGCGGTTGGCGACGAGCAGCCGCTCGATGCGGCGACGCTCAGGCATCTGCCTTCACATCCGGAACACGCCGTAGGAGGTGGCACCGGTCACCGGCGCGCTGTGCGTCGCGGAGAGCGCCAGCCCGAGCACCGTGCGGCTGTCCCGCGGATCGATGATCCCGTCGTCCCACATCCGCCCGGTGGCGAACAGCGCACTCGACTGCTGCTCGACCATGCCCTCCACGGCCGTCCGCATCGCCGCATCGGCGTCCTCGTCGAACGGCTGGCCCTGCTTCTCCGCGCGTTGCCGCTGCACGATTGACAGCACACCGGCGAGCTGCTTCGGGCCCATGACTGCGATCCGGGCGTTCGGCCACGAGAAGACGAACCGCGGTTCGTACGCCCGCCCGCTCATCGCGTAGTTGCCAGCCCCATACGACGCGCCGACCAGCAGGGTGATGTGCGGAACAGTCGAGTTGGCGACCGCGTTGATCAGCATCGCGCCGTGCTTGATGATGCCGGCCCGCTCGTACCGACTGCCCACCATGAAGCCGGTGATGTTCTGCAGGAACAGCAGGGGCGTGTCCTGCCGGTTGCACAGCTGGATGAACTGCGCGCCCTTCTGCGCCTCCTCGCTGAACAGGATGCCGTTGTTGGCGAGCACCCCGACCGGGTAGCCATGCACGGCCGCCCAGCCGCAAACCAGCTGCGCTCCGTACAACGGCTTGAACTCCTCGAGCACGCTGCCGTCGACGATGCGCGCGATCACCTCGCGGATGTCGTACGGGGTGCGTTGGTCCGCGGGGACGACACCGAGCAGCTCGTCGCTGTCGTATGCGGGTGCGCTCGCGACGTGCGCGGCATACGAGGGCCCGAGCTTGCGCCAGCGGAGGTTCTTGACGATCTGCCGGCCGAGCCGCAACGCGTCGGGCTCGTCGACGGCGAGGTAGTCGGCCAGGCCACTGACCCGAGCGTGCATGTCGGCGCCGCCGAGGGTCTCCTCGTCGACGTCCTCGTCGATGGCCATCTTGACCAGGGGCGGACCGCCGAGGAAGACGCGGGCCGAGTTCTCCTGCAGCACCGTGTAGTCGGACAGCCCGGGCAGGTACGCGCCGCCGGCCGTGCTGGACCCGAAGACCAGGGTGATCGTCGGGATACCGTCGCGGGACAGCTGCGTGAGGTTGCGGAAGACTTCGCCGCCGGGCACGAAGATGTCCGCCTGCTTGGGCAGGTCCGCGCCGCCGGACTCCGTGAGGTTGATGAGCGGGAGCCGGTTGGCGCGCGCGATCTCCTGCGCCCGCAGCAGCTTGCGCACGCTGGTTGGCGACTGCGCCCCACCCTTGACGGTCGGGTCGTTGGCGCCGATCACGCACTCGACGCCCTCGACGACTCCGATCCCGGTGACGACTCCGCCGCCGAGCGGGTCGTCGCTGCCCCAGCCAGCCAGCGGCATCAGTTCGAGGAACGCCGAGTCCCGGTCGAGCAGCAGCTGGATGCGCTCGCGCGGCAACAGCTTGCCGCGGTCGCGGTGCCGCTGGACGTACTGCTCGCCGCCGCCTTGGTGCAGCTTGGCCTGCTCGGCTTCGACCTGCTCAACGAGGGTGCTCATCGCGGCGCGGTTGGCCGCATACTCCGCCGACCTGGGATCGACGTGCGTGCGCAACTGCATAAACCCGCCCGGAAACAACCGCCGACGAAGTTGACGTCCGCGTCAACTCTGGCACAGGAGCGCCTGGGCACGCTACAACTTCGGCATGGACGACTGGACGCGTGCCGTGGCCGAGGAACTTGGGGTTGACCTCAAGACGCTGGACGCCAACCTCGACCGGGCGCAGTTGATCGCGCTCGCAAAGGATGTCGCCCACTTCGCCGACCGCCCGACGGCCGCGATCACAGCGTTCCTGGTCGGCTACAGCGCGGCGCTGCACGGCGGCAACCCCGAATCCGTCAGCCAGGCGACGTCGTCCGCCCGGATGCTCGCCCGATCGTGGCGCGACGAGCGCGACCAGGAGGGCATCGGCGGCGAGTCCTGATCGCGGCTCCACCTGTTGGGGTTGGTCTCCAGGTGTACGTGGAGCCGTGCCCCGACAAGTGGAGCTTGGGTGAGAGGGTCGGGGCCGTGTACGCGATCACCTTTCAGCGGCCAGGCGGTCCGGAGGTCCTGACCTGGACCCGAGTCGACGACCCGGTCGCGGGGCCGGACGAAGTCGTCCTCGACGTCGCCGCGTCCGCCGTCAACCGGGCGGACCTGCTGCAGCGCCAAGGCTTCTACGACCCGCCCGCCGGGACTCCAAACATTCTCGGGCTCGAGGCCAGCGGGGTGATCAGCGCCGTCGGCCATGAGGTTGACGAGCTGGTCGGTCGGCGACCAGGTGTGCGCGCTGCTCGCAGGTGGCGGGTATGCGACTCGAGTGGTCGTGCCCGCTGGACAGCTGATGCCGGTACCCGCTGGCGTCGACCTGGTGACCGCCGCCGCGTTGCCGGAGGCGACCTGCACGGTCTGGTCCAACGTGTACATGCTGGCGGCGTTGCGCCCGGCGGAGACGATCCTGATCCATGGCGGCGCCTCCGGTATCGGGACGATGGCGACCCAGCTGGCCCGCGCGACCGGCGCGGTCGTCGCGGTGACCGCGGGCTCCGCCGACAAGCTCGATCGGTGCGCCGAGCTGGGCGCGGAGATCCTGGTCAACTACCACGACCAGGACTTCGTCGAGGTGGTCCGGCACGCAACCGACGGGCGCGGCGCGGACGTCGTGCTCGACAACATGGGCGCGAAGTATCTGGCGCGCAACGTCGACCTGCTCGCCGCCAACGGACGGCTGGTCGTGATCGGCTTGCAGGGCGGCACCAAGGCGGAGCTCAACCTGAACACGTTGCTGCGCAAGCGGGCCGCGGTGCTCGCGACCACCCTGCGCGCGCGACCGGTCGAGGAGAAGGCCGCCATCGCCCGCTCGACCGTCGAGCACGTCTGGCCGCTGCTGGCCTCCGGGCAGGTGCGGCCGGTGGTCGACCGGGTGCTGAAGATGTCCGAGGCGGCCGAGGCGCACCGGGTCGTCGCCGCCAGCGAGCACGTCGGCAAGGTCGTCCTCGCCGTCTGAGCGGGACGCCTCACTGCGGGTCTGGTAGGCGGATCGTCGAGCCGCTCGGGCGTTTTCGTTTACCAGACCGCGGGGCTTCGGGGGTGACGACGCGCAGCCCGAGCTGCTCAGCGGCCTCGATCATCCGCCGGTCGTACGTCACAACCGCGGTCAGCGAGGGTCCCAGGACCTCGGCAGACGCGAGGTGGATGGCATCCAGGCTGCGCAATGACGACCCGGGCATCATCGTCCCCGCCCGGTCGAGGACCTGGTCGTCAAGCTCCACGACCAGCACGGGTCCAAGGGCTCGCCTGGCGCCGGCGACAGCCGGTGGTCAGCCCACGAACGGCTCCGGTGCTCGGCTCCGCGCTGAAGTACTTCACCGAGGGCGGAGCTGTCGAGGTAGTAGTTCACCGCTCGTCAGCCCGCATCTCTTCGAGGATGGCCGACAGGGCTCGACGCCGTAGTCGACCGGCTCGACGTCGAGCAGGCTTCCCGGCTCCTCCGCCTGCTTGAGCCGGCCGCTCTCGATCAGCTCTTGGATCGGGTCCTTCGCGATCGGCACCAGCCGCGCGACCGGCTTACCCCGATCGGTCACCTCGATCACCTCCCCCTTGGCCACCCGGGCCAGGTAGCGGCTCGCATTCTGCCGAAGCTCTCTGACCCCGATCCGATCCATGTGCTACACGGGTAGCACTGCGGTTCCGCGCGGGCTACTTTTTGCCCTTGACACCCGACTGCATACCGAGTATGCATACGCGGTATGTCCATCAAGCAGGGGATGCTCGCGCTGCTCGCCGAGGGCCCGCGGTACGGGTACCAGCTGCGCGGTGAGTTCGAGGAGCGCACCGGCGGCACCTGGCCGCTCAACATCGGGCAGGTCTACACGACCTTGGCCCGGCTTGAGCGTGACGGCCTCATCGTCAGCGGGGGCCAGGACCCGAAGGCCGCACTCGCTACGACATCACCGACGCCGGCCGGGCGGAGGTCGAGGGCTGGTTCGCGACCCCGGTCCACCGGGACACCGCGCCGCGCGACGAACTGGTCATCAAGCTGGCGCTCGCACTCACGCTGCCGGCGGTCGACATCCGTGCGCTGATCCAAGCCCAACGGACCGAGACGGTCCGGACGCTGCAGGAGTACACCCGGCTCAAGTCCGCGGGCGATGGCGACGGCGACGCCTGGCGGCTGGCGCTGGACGCGATGATCTTCCAGGCCGAGGCGGAGATGCGCTGGCTCGACCACTGCGAGACCCGGATCGCCACTCGCGCCGCACGCTTGTTCAGCCCGGCAGGTATGCGGCCGACGGCGCCCCCGAGGTCGACGAGTTGGGAGTTGCCCGATGACCGTCCTGTCCTTTGTGAGCGCCAGCCGGGTGCATGGCAGCGGCGAGACTGCCGTCCATGCTCTGCGGTCAGTCAGCTTCAGCGTGCAGCCCCATGAGCTGGTCGCGGTCATGGGGCCGTCCGGCTCCGGCAAGTCGACGCTGCTGCATCTCGCGGGTGGGCTGGACCACCCGACCAGCGGAACCGGTTTCGGTCGAGGGCACCGACCTCGGAACCTTGTCGCGGACCGCGCTCGCGGCGTTGCGCCGCAAGCGGATCGGCTACGTGTTCCAGGACTTCAACCTGATCCCGCGCTGACCGCCGCGGAGAACGTCTCCTGCCGCGCGAGCTTGACGGCATCCCGGCCCGGATCGCGCGCCGCGAGGCGCAGGCCGCACTCGACGAGGTCGGTATCGGGACCTCGCGAAGCGCTTCCCGGACGACATGTCCGGCGGTCAGCAGCAGCGGATCGCGATCGCGCGGCGCTGATCGGCGAGCGGCGGCTGCTGCTCGCGGACGAGCCGACCGGGGCGCTCGACTCGGTGACCGGCGAGGACGTGATGGCGCTGCTGCGAGCCCGGATCGACGCCGGCGCGGCCGGCATGGTGGTCACGCACGAGGCCCGGCATGCGGCCTGGGCAGACCGGGTTGTGTTCCTGCGCGATGGGCTGATCGTCGGACAGTCCCGCCCGGTGCCCGGCCCGGAGGTCCTGCTCGAGGGCAGCCGGTGAGCGTTCGCAGTCCCGCCTCAGCGCCACGCTGGCCGCGTGGCGGATCGCCCGCCGTGACGCGATGCGGCACAAGGGCCGCTCGATCCTCGTGATGGTGATGATCGGGCTTCCGGTCGCCGCGGTCGTCTTCGCAGACGTGGTCTGGCGTACGTCGGACCTGTCGCCGAGCCAGCGCGTTGACCGGCTGCTCGGCGTCGAAGCGGATGCCTTCGTGCAACCTGCCTGGGCGTTCGACATCGTCCAGGCCGTCGATCCTGAGCGCGACGGCTGGCAAGCGGCACAGAGTTCGCAGGACGGGGTCCCGGGCTCGGCCGACCTGCCGAGCGGCTGGACGTCGGTCAGCCACGAGACCGTCGGCTTCGCGCGTTTCCTCTCGGCGGACGAGGATCGGGTCGCGCCGGCTGAGCTGCTGGAGTTCCGGTATGCGGATCCGCTAGTAGCGGGCCTGGTCAGGCAACTGGACGGCCGGGCTCCTTCGGACCAGGACGAGGTCGTCCTGACCAGGTCGATGGCCGACCGGCTCGACCTCGGGGTCGGCGACACCCTCGTACCCTCCGACCAGTCTCAGGTGTTCGACATCGTCGGCGTCGTCGAGCTGCCGGCGGACCTGCACTCCGAGATCGTCATCGCCGACCCGGGCGCGTTGTCAGGCATGGCGAGCGCATCGCCGACGGGCGAGCTCGGCCCAGCCTCGAGGCCCGCGAGTTTCGTCGACGCAGGCGGGCCTGTCACCTGGGACCAAGTCCATGAGCTGAACCGCCAGGGCTTCCTCGTGACCTCGCGAGGGCGCTGCTCGACCCGCCGCCGTGTGGTGGACCGCAAGGGCCGCTGTGCCCGGAGTCAATGCTCGGCGGCGAGGCCGCGGCGCGCGCCTTCGCGCTGATTGCGCTGCTCGTCGTCATGGCCTTGCTCCAAGTCGTGTTGCTCGCCGGCCCGGCATTCGCGATCGGCCGCCGGACGCAGACCCGCGACCTCGCGCTAGTTGCTGCGAGCGGCGGCGACCGACGGCACGTCGGCGGGATCGTCCGCGGTGGAGGCATCGTGCTCGGCGGCGTTGGTGGTGTCGCCGGCGCAGTCCTCGCGATCGTCGCGGTGATTGTGTTCAAGGACCAGCTGTCCCAACTCAACGGTTCAGCGCTGCCGCCGATTGACATCCGGCCGCTCGACGTGCTCGTTGTGCTCGGCGTCGGGGTCGTCACCGGATTGATCGCGGCCTGGCTCCCCGCCCGGCAGGCGGCGCGCCAGGACGTCGTCGCCTCGCTCGCCGGCCGCCGGCCGGTGCCGCGCGTCCCGAAACGGATCCCCGCGCTCGGCGCGGTTGCGGTCATCGTCGGTGCGCTGATCGCTTTCTACGGCGCCGGCCCGGGCGACCCGCTCGCGATCGTCTTCGGCGCAGTCGTCGCCGAGTTGGGGCTGGTCGCCATGTCCCCAACGTTGGTCACGTGGGTCGCGCGAATCGGCCCTCGGCTGCCGGCGGTGCCACGGCTCGCGCTCCGCGATGCGGCTCGGTCGCGGACCCGCAGCGGTCCGGCGGTCGCGGCGGTCATGGCAGCGGTGGCCGGAGCGGTGGCCGTCAGCATCTTCGCCACCAGCCAGGAGGCCGCCGACCGACGGCTACACCCCCATGTTGCCGCAGGGCATGGTCGGCGTCTCGACGCTGTTCACTGGCTCCGACCCGGTGGAACTCGAGCAGGCCGTCGCGACGGTCGAGCGCGAGCTCCCGGTCGAGCAGGGCTACCCGATCAGCGGCTATGTGCCCGACGAGGGGGCCTGCGAGGCCAACGGCTCGACCTCATGACTGTCGTCACGCCTCGCAGAACGAATGTCCGCTGGATCTCTCGAGGCCGGTAGACAAGGCCGAAGCCGCCGCGGCCGCGAACGACTGGCGCTGCCAGGTCCGCGGCGGATACCCAGCTGTCTTCGGCGAGTGGCTGGTCGGGGACGCTGACACGCTGGCCGCATTGACCGGCGTAGACGACCCTGAAGCCCGTCGGGCGCTGGAGGCCGGTGGTGCGGTGATGTTCGACCGCGCTTACGTGCTCGACGGCACGACGACACTGCAGATCGTCCGGGTCTCGGCTGACAGGACCGCGGCGAAGCCCATGCCCCAGTCGCCCGACGTGGTCCAGCCCGGCGGGTCGGTACACCGCAGGTGCGCCGTTCCGTCAACCTGCCAGCAGTCTGGCTATCCGACGGTGTCAGCCGGGGCTCGGCTTCCTGTCCACCGAGGCCGCGCAAGTGTTCGACATCCCGGTCGAGGAGACCGGCGCGCTGTTCGCAACCAGCCGGCTGCCCACCCGGGATGAGGAAGACACCGCGCAGCGCGCACTCGACCTGGCCGCGAGCTCCGGATTTCCGCCCGTTCTGGTGGTCGAGCGCGGCTATCAGGACGACACCACCCTCGCGTTGCTGGTGCTCCTCGGCGTTGCCGGTGTCGTAGCGCTCGGCGCCACCGCGATCGCGGTGGGCCTGGCAGCCGCCGACGGTCGACCCGACCTCGCGACGCTGGCCGCGATCGGGGCCGCGCCGCGCACCCGAAGGCTGCTCGCCAGCAGCCAGGCGCTGGTCATCGCCGGACTGGGCACGCTCCTCGGCATCGTCGCCGGCTTCGTGCCCGGCATCGCGGCCGTCCGCAGCCAGACCGACTGGAGCGTGCCGTTCACCGGCGTTGGCAGTCACCGTGCTGCCCGTTGTCATCCCGTGGGGGAACCTCGCGCTGCTGCTCATCGTCGTACCGCTACTCGCCGTGGTCTGCGCCGCGTTGTTCAGCCGGTCGCGGCTGCCGATGGTGCGGAGGTTGACATGAGGACACCCCGATGAGGACCGAAGAGCGCACGCGCGGTCGTCGCCGCGCTCGACGGCTGGCGCTGTGGCAACGGCGTCAGGTCGAGGCGGGCTCGGCCACCCCGAGCGCTGCGACGCCGGCAGCGGTCAACGTGCCGCGCCAGATCTCGATCGTGGCCTCGACGGACATCCCGACCGACTCGTAAAGCTTGGTCGCCCCGGTGGCGTTCGTGCTGTCGACACCGAGCTCGGCGCCGACCAGCCCCCGCTCGGCATACGAGGCGAACGCCGTCAACAGCAGAGCCTTGGCGAGTCCACGACCGCGGTCCTCGGCCAGTGTCCCGAGGGTTCGCACGTAGCCGTAGCCGACGTCCGCGAACCGATTCGAACCGATGAGGACAGCTGCCGCCCGGCCATCCACTAACGCCAGCCACCACTGCGATGGGTCGTACCCGGAGCTGTTGCGGGTGTCTGTCCACCACGCGTCAAAGACGCGGTGGTGAGAGCCGAAGTGCTCGGCGAAGGACTCGTCGGCCACCCGGTGCACGCGGCGGAGGTCGGTCTCGTCCTCGACGTCAACCGGTCGGATGACCACGTCGTCGCTCGTGACCGGGGAGGGCGTCGGCGCTGCGCCGAGGTCGATCGTCATTCGCCAGAACCGGCGTACGACGCCAAGTCCAGTGGCCGCGAGCCGGCCCGACCACACCTCGTCCTGGGCATAGCAGCCGCCCTCGAGCTGCACGTCGTTGCCCAGCTCGGCGCGCAGGCCGGCTGCTCGGCTCAGGCATTGATGCAGCAGCCAGTCCCATAGGAGCGGGTTGGCTCCTGGCCGCACGTACGGGTCGAACACGAACTCGGCGTTGTCGGGGTCCCACCAGGTCACCGCATACCCGACGGCACGACCGTCGGGAGCTTGGATCAGCCAGCAGCCGCGCTCGCGGTCGACCAGACGGTCCTCGAGGTCGGCCCGGATGTCATCCTCGGCGACATCGGGCCTGGTCAGGAACTGCAGGTCGTAGTCGCTCACCAGCGCGAAGATCTCCGGGACGTCACTCAGCTCCGGCGCCCGGGCGATGTGGCCGGCAGGGAGCCGGACATCGCTGGGCACGGGAGTGGTGGTCACGGGCGATGTGGTCACGGGCGATGTGGTCACGGCGTCAAGCCTCACGCACCGCGGCAACGCGGGTCCACTGGTTTGGGGATGGGGCGTCCGTCCGGCACGGGTGTTGGATAGGTGCATGAGCCAGACCCCGGAGCAGCCCATCGTGGTTGTCGGCCCGGACGGGCAGCCGATCGGCACGGTCGTTCATGGCGGCCTCGACACCAACGGCGACGGCCAGGCCGATGCGACGGAGCACCAAGAGCGGCCGCTCGTCGACCTGGTCGAGCAGCCCGCCAAGGTGATGCGTGTGGGCTCGATGGTCAAACAGCTGCTCGAAGAGGTTCGGTCCGCACCGCTGGACGAGGCATCGCGGCGGCGACTCCGGGAGATTCACGAGCGCACGATCAAGGAACTGGAGGACGGCCTCGCCCCGGAACTGGTCGAAGAGCTCGACCGGATGACCCTGCCGTTCGGTGAGAACGAGGTGCCCTCCGACGCCGAGCTTCGGATCGCGCAGGCTCAGCTCGTTGGCTGGCTCGAAGGGCTGTTCCATGGCATCCAGACGACGCTGTTCGCGCAGCAGATGGCCGCGCGTGCACAGCTGGAACAGATGCGGCGCGCGCTGCCCCCTGGCAGCGGTCCGCCCGGGATGCAGCCGCCCGGCCAGACCCCGAGCGGCCCGTACCTCTGATCCATCTGGGCAGTTGTCAAACGGAACACGTCATCGGTGGCGCTGTCATCGGTGGCGCGCAACGTCTGACAACTCGCTGAGCAACTGCTCGAGGACGACGGCGACGCCGTCCTCGTCGACCGTCCCGGCCTTCCGGTCCACGGCGGCCAGCACATCTGGGTGCGCGTTACCCATCGCGTATGCCTGGCCCGCCCAGCGCAGCATCGCGAGGTCGTTCGGCTGATCGCCGAAGGCGACCACCTCCGCCGCGGTGATCCCGCGCTGCTCGCACAACCGGGCGAGCGTCGTGGCTTTGCTGACGCCGATCGCGGAGATCTCCAGCAAGCAGTCGGCCGGGTTGGAGTGCGTCGCCTCCGCGAGCCCGGCCAGCAGGGGCCCCACCGCGGCCAGCATCGCGTCGCCACGTGAGGTTTCGTCGCGCACGAGCAGCTTCACGATCTCGGCGCCGGCCGGCAGCGACCCGAGCAGGTCGCCGTCAACCCGTCTGGTGCCGACGTCCCAGCGTGGCTCGTATGCGCCCTCGTGCACGAACCCCTTGGTGGTCTCCAAGGCGAATGCGGCCGTGGGCAGCACAGAGTGCACCCGGTCGCAGACCTCGAGCACCGTCGACGGAGCGAGCGCGTCGACCGAGACCACCCGATCGTCATGCAGGTCGACGACTAGTGCGCCGTTCGCGCAGATCGCCAGGCCGCGGTGACCGGTCGCTTCGACGACCGTATGCATCCAGCGCGGCGGCCGACCCGTCACGACCACCAGGTCGATGCCCGCGTCCTCGACGGCGTTCAGTGCGGCCACAACCCGCGCGCTGATCGTGCCGTCGTGACGCACGACGGTCCCATCGAGGTCGGTCGCGACCAGGCGCGGCACCCGGGTAGTCGACCCGCTGCTCACAGCAGCGACTCCAGAACCAGCGCGGCGCCGTCCTCCTCGAACGATCCCGTCACTTCGTCGGCGACCACCTTGACCACATCCGGCGCATGGCCCATGGCCACTCCTCGCGCCGCCCACGTGAGCATCTCCAGGTCGTTGCGCCCGTCGCCCACCGCGACCGTGTCGGCCTCGGCGATGCCCAGGCGTTCGCGGACGTGCTCGAGTGCCGACGCCTTGCTCACCCCGAGGGGCATCAGGTCGAGCCACGCCGTGTAGCCGACGGCATACGAGACGCCGTGCAGCCCGACCCGCTCGACCACATCGAGGAAATCGTCGGCGTCACCCTCGACGTCGCGCACCACAACTCGGGTAACCGGCTCGGCAACGAGCGCGTCGAGCGGCACCAAGCCGAGGTGACCGTCCAGCTCGCCATCGGGGAACGGGCCGGTCGGTGAAGTACCCACGGCCCACCTCCTCGACCGCGAACACCACGCGAGGCAGCTCTGCCTGGAGCAGGGTGACCGCCTGCCGGGCGTCAAAGGTCACGACGTCGAGCAGCTCCGACCCGTCGGCCCGGGCCGTGACCGCGCCGTTGCTGCAGACCACGACCTCGCCGTGCAGCCCGAGCAGTCGGGCCGTCGGGGCGGTGCCGTGCAACGACCGGCCGGTCGCCAGGACCACCGCATGGCCTGCGCCATGGACCGCACGGACACCGGCCTGCACGCGATCCGGCACCGTGCCGTCGGGCGCGAGGAGGGTTCCGTCGAGATCCATCGCGACGAGCAGTCGGCCCACGGCGTCACTCGCCGACCGGCTCCAGCACCTCGCGGCCGCAGGTAGGGGCGCAGCACTGCGGGCACCCAGACCGAGCCGTCGGCCTGCTGGTGGTTCTCCAGGATCGCGACGATCGTGCGCGGCAGCGCACCAGCGTGCCGTTCAGCGTCGCCAGCGGCCGCACCCGTCGCCGTCCCGCAGCCGGATCCGAGCCGGCGGGCCTGGAACTCGGTGCAGTTCGACGTCGAGGTCAGCTCGCGGTACTTGCCCTGGGTCGGGATCCAGGCCTCGCAGTCGAACTTGCGCGAGGCGCGACGCGCCGAGGTCGCCGGTGGCGACGTCGATCACCCGGAACGGCAGTTCCAGCGTGTCAGCCACTGCTTCTCCCACTCCAGCAGCCGCTGGTGCTCGGCCTGCGCGTCCTCCGGCGCGACGTACGAGAACATCTCGACCTTGTCGAACTGGTGCACGCGGAAGATGCCGCGGGTGTCCTTGCCGTACGTGCCGGCCTCGCGGCGGAAGCACGGGCGGAAGCCCGCGTAGCGCAGCGGCAGCCGGTCGGCGTCGATGATCTCGTCCATGTGGTACGCGGCGAGCGGGACCTCGGAGGTGCCGACCAGGTAGAGGTCGTCCTTCTCGAGGTGGTAGACGTTCTCCGCGGCCTGGCCGAGGAAGCCGGTGCCCTCCATGGCCTGCGGGCGGACCAGCGCCGGCGTCAGCATCGGGGTGAAGCCCCGCCCGGTGGCCTCGCCATCGCCGCGTTGACCAGCGCCAGCTCCAGCAGCGCGCCGACGCCGGTCAGGTAGTAGAAGCGCGAGCCGGAGACCTTGGCGCCGCGCTCGACGTCGATCGCGCCGAGGATCCCGCCGAGCTCCAGGTGGTCCCTCGGCTCGAAGCCCTCGGCGGCGAAGTCGCGGGGCTTGCCGTCCTCCTCGAGCGTGACGAAGTCCTCCTCGCCGCCGACCGGGACGTCGGGCTCGACGATGTTGCCGAGCTGGAGCGAGCAGCTCGCGGCTTCGGCGTCGGCCGCGTCGCGCTCGGCGTCGGCCGCCTTGACGTCGGCGGCGAGCTGCTGGCCCGCTTCAGCAGCTCGGCCTTCTCCTCGCCGATGGCCTTGGGATGAGCTTGCCGAGCGACTTCTGCTCGGCGCGAGCTCGTCGAAGCGGACGCCGGCGCCTGCGCCGCTCGTCGGCAGAGCAGGGCGTCGACGAGCGACGTCCTCTCCACGGGCGCGCTGCGAGGCGCGCACACGGTCGGGGTCCTCACGGAGCACCTTGAGGTCGATCACCGTCGCATCACCGGCCAAGGTTACCGGCGGTGCCTTGCGGGCATCACTCCCCGCGTGGCCCGCCGGCTGTTGTGCCTGCACCGCTGTACGAAGAGGGATGGCACAACACGGGCGGGAGTGCTCAGCTCAGCGACGGCCCTCGCGGATGCGGGACACCAGGCTTGGGCGTCGGAGTAGTCGGCATCGCTTACCCCGCGGCGCAGCGCAGGCCGCACCGCATCGACCCGCTGGTACGAGCCGAGGTAGCGGACGTCGGCGCAGACCCGACGCAGCACCGACAGCGCCTCGCCGACCCTTGCATCGTCGACGTGCCCCTCGCAGTCGACGGAGAAGGAGTAGTCGCCGATCCCGCCGCCGGTCGGGCGGGACTCGATGCGGGTGAGGTTGACCCCGCGGACCGCGAATTCGGTGAGGATCTCGAGCAGCGCGCCGGGGTGGTCCTCGGCCGATGTACAGCGCGAGCGTCGTCCTGTCCGCGCCGGTCGCTGGCTCCGGCGGCCGCTGCTTGGTCACCAGGACGAACCGGGTCTCGGCGTCGGGGTTGTCACGCGATGTGATCGGCCAGCACCACGCAGGCCGTACACCCGGGCCGCGAGCGGGCTGGCGATCGCCGCGTCGTAAGCGGCATCCAGATCGCGGACCGCGGCGGCTGCCCGGCCGTGGACGCGGCCGGCAGGAACCGGGCAGCCGGCAGGTTCGCGGCCAGCCACCGACGGCACTGCGCCTCGGCGTGCGGGTGCGTCGCGACCCGCGTCACGTCCTGCAGCGCAGTCCCCGGCCGGGCCATCAGCGCGAAGTCGACGGCGACGTGCTGCTCGCGGATGATCACCAGCGGGTCGCCGCTGGCCAGCTCGTCGAGGGTGGCCGCGACCGCGCCCTCGACCGAGTTCTCGATCGGCACCATGGCGCCGACCACGTCGCCTCGGCGCACGGCCGCCAGCGCGGCGCTGACGTCCGCATACGGGACCGGGTCGGCGGGCGTGGTGCCGAGTGTCGCGAGCAGCGCCGCCTCGGCGAAGGTGCCCGCCGGCCCGAGGAAGCCGTACGCGGGCAGCGACTCGCCCGCCTCCCCGGTGTCGGCGCTCGGCAGCTCGTTCATGGCCGACCGCGCAGCGCCGAGCCGATGGCTTCCTGCTCCTCGGGTGACAGCGCGTCTCGCTCCCGCCGGCCTTGACGCCCTTGGCGTAGGTGCGGGTCTCGGACCGGCCGTTGATCGAGGAGATCACCAGCCCGTCGCCGGCGTCGTCGAGGATCGCGGCGGAGAACGACATCCGACCGCCCATGTCCTGGAAGGCGTCGTAGCGCACCACGGAGAGGTGACGGATGGTGTCCGCGAGGTCGCCCTCGGCTCGGGCCACCCGGGAGTCGAGCCGGCCCACTTGGTCCCGCAGGGCGGCGACCCCGGTTGCGTCGGCCGAGCCGCCGCCCCCGGGTCCAGCCCGCGGACGGCCCGACGCAGCGAGCCGATGCGAAGCTGCGCGATAACCGCGACCAGCAACGCGAGCCCGCCGGCGATCGCGCCGCCGAGGGCGAGGTACTGCACGAGATCCTGGTCGAGCGACACGGTGTTTCCTCAGACGTTGCTCGAGGTCGAGCCGGGATGCCGTTCCCGAACGGCGTGCCCAGGGTACCGGCCAACCGGGTCCGGCCCCGCCACGGGCGCCCTAGACATCCCACGTGCGTAATTAGTCAAGCGGCGATGTCGTCGTTTGGTTCTGTTGGCTGGGGCCAGGCGATGGGTTTCGTTGTAGGGGGTTCGGTGGCGCAGGCAGCCGTGCAGGATGCCGACGAGGCGGTTCGCCGAGGGCGCGGAGTGCTTGGTGGTGGGTGGCGCCGCGGGCGCGGTGGGTGTCGTAGTAGGCGCGGGCGCCGGGTGAGGCGTTCAGCGCGGCGAAGGCTTGCAGGTAGAGGGCGTCGCGGAGGCGTTTGTTGCCGGCGACGCGGGCGAGCACGACGCCGTTTGGTGCCGGAGGCGCGGGTGATCGGGCTGGTGGCGGCGTAGTTCCGGCGGGCTTTGCCGTCGGCGTATCGGTGTGGGGTCGTCGCCGAACTCGGCGAGCACCCGGGCGGCGAGGACGGTCCCAGGCCGGGCTGGGAGGGCAGGATCTCGGCGTCCGGGTGCCGGTCAAAAGGGGTGTTCAGCTCGCCCTCGAGGGTCCCGATCTGGGGACCGCTGCGGCCAGCACCTGCACCAGGAGCGGCGACGGCGTCCGAAGCGTCGGCCACGACCGGTGGCTGCGCCAGTTGCGGGGCGCGCAACGCGGCCTGGATCTGCTCGGCGCGGCTGTCGAGGTTGCGTTGCCGCCCGGCCCGGCGCAGCGCCGAGGCGATCTTCGATCTCGACAAGGCCCGGCCCCGGGTCGGGGTGGGTGCGATCTCCAGCACCGCCAGGGCGTCCCTGCCGGCGAGCTCGTCGAACGCGGCCAACGCGGCGGGGTAGAACTCGCGCAATGTCGAGCGCAGCAGGTTGGCCTGCCGCTGCCGGGATCCAGATCAGGTTCTGATGCGCGCGGGCCAGCACCTTGACCGCCTCGGCGAGCTCGCTGTCCCCGGCGATCGGGCGGTGCTGGTGCCGGTCGGTGCGGACCAGATCGGCCAGCACCTGCGCGTCGCCGGGTCGCTCTTCGCCCCGGACGTGACTGCCGTTCCCGGTACCGGGCCACCGACATCGGGTTGATCGCGTACACCTGATAGCCGGCCGCGAGCAGCGCCTGCACCCACGGCCCCGGTCGGTCTCGATCCCGACCACGACCTGACGGTCGTCCGGCCTCGTCGGTCTCGCGCGTGCTCGCCGAGATGCTCGGCGATCAGCGCATGCAGCATGGCGATCCCGGCCACGCCTTCCGGCAGCCGCCGCCGGACCAGCCGCCGGCCGTCGGCGTCCTGAATCTCGATGTCGTGGTGGGCCTCGGCCCAGTCGTCACCGACGAACAGCATCCGACCTCCTCCCGTCACCGGCACGGTCGAGCCCCGAGAGGAGTTCGCACGCGCTAATGGATCAGTGCTCGACGGCACGACATCCCACCAGTCGTTTCGCCTCCTCACCGACCAGCGGGGCACGCTCTAGGCCTAGACCTCAACGGTCCGGCTGCGCAAGTGCTCGACCGCTGGCGGCTCGGACACCGATCATGACCTAAAAGCCCCACGGTGCAGCCCATTAGGCTTTCGCATGTGAGCGACCCGGGGTTCGTCGACCTCGGGTTCGCGCGCGTGGACACGCATCGCGCGGCTGCGGACCGGTGACCCGGAGGTCGTGTATGCCGCGGGAAGTCACCCGAGCAGGTCGCGATCCTGCGCTCGCCTCGGCCGAGCACCCGCCACCGGCCGGCGTTCGCGACCCGGCTCGCGCCCGAGACGGCGGACGCCGTCCGCGACGCCTTCGGCGACGCGGTCGGGTCGACGACGTGGCCGGGTGTGCGGCGGTCGGCGCGCTGCCGACCCCGGCGGGCTGGTCGTCGTCGTCGCGGCCGGGACGTCCGACGCGCCGGTTGCCGCCGAGGCCGCGTTCGTGCGCGGGAGCACGGCGCGAGGGTCGAACGGATCAACGACGTCGGGGTCGCCGGGATCCACCGGCTGATGGCGGTGCGGGATCGGCTGGACGCCGCGACTGCCTGGTCGTGGTCGCCGGCATGGAGGGCGCGCTGCCCAGCGTCGTCGGCGGGCTGACCGGCGTGCCCGCTGGTCGCGGTCCCGACGTCGGTCGGCTACGGCACTCGTACGGCGGGCTGGCCGCGCTGCTCGCGATGCTCAACTCGTGCGCGCCGGCGTGGTGGTGTGCAACATCGACAACGGCTACGGGGCCGGCGTGTACGCCGCCCGGGTGGCCCGCCGGCGGCGCAGTCGCATCCGGAGAGCTCCGTGACGATCGCGTGGCTGCAGTGCCATGCCGGCGCGAGCGGCGACATGTTCCTCGGCGCGCTGGTCGACGCCGGTGCCCCGCTCGAGATGATGCAGGCCGCGGTCGACGCGTCGGTGTCGAGCCGATCCGGCTGGCCGCCGAGTCGTCACCGCGGCGGGATCGCGGCGACGCAGGTCGACGTGCGCGCGCCGCGCACGACGTGGTGCGGACCTGGGCGAACATCCGCGGACGCTCGAGCCGGCCGACCTCGTCGAGCCGGTCCGCGCGCGGGCGCTCGACGTGTTCGCGCGGCTGGCCCGAGCGGAGGCGGCGGCGCACCGCGTCAGCCCGGAGCAGGTGCGCTTCCACGAGGTGGGCGCGCTCGACGCGATCGCCGACGTGGTCGGCGCGGCGCCGGCCTGCACGCGCTCGGCGTCAGCCGCGGCGTCGCGTCGCCGGTCGCCGTCGGCACGGGATGGTGCGCAGCGAGCACGGCCTGCTGCCGGTGCCCGGGCCCGCGGTGCTGGCGCTGCTGTAGGAGGTGGATGCACCGATCTACTCGGGGGACGCGCCCTACGAGTTGTGCACGCCGACCGGGGCGGCGATGCTCGCGTCGATCGTCGACGCGTGGGGCGGTATGCCGCTGATGCGCCCGACCGTCGGCCGGGGCGGGAGCCGGCCAGCGCGACCTGGACGAGGCTACCGAACGTGCTGCGCATCGTCCTCGGTGAGGAGTGGGCGACTCGGCGCGGCGCCGCGACGGCCTGCTCGTGGCGGCCAACGTCGACGACCTCGACCCGCGGCTGTGGCCGGAGGTGCTCGGGCGGCTGCTCGACGCGGGCGCCGGACGCCTGGCTGATTCCGATCCTGATGAAGAAGGGCCGCCCGGCGCACACGCTGTCGGTGCTGGTCGCGACGAGCACGCCGACGTCGTACGCCGGATCGTCTTCACCGAGACCTCGACGATCGGGCTGCGCGAGCACGGCGTCGGCAAGCACGCGCTGGCCCGGCGCGATCACGTGGTCGATGTCGACGGGGCGCAGATCCGCGTGAAGGTCGCCTCGCTCGACGGCGAGGTCATCAACGCGTCGCCGGAGTACGACGACGTGCTCGCTGCCGCGGCGAAGCTCGGCCGGCCGGTGAAGGCCGTGCTGGCCGCGGCGGTTGCCGCGGCCGCTGACCATTCGGATCAGCCGAGCGATGAGCTGGTTCGACGTCGCGGCGGCCGTCACCGCGTTCGCACTGGTGTTCCCGGCGGAGCTCCCGGACAAGACCTTCGTCGCGACGCTGGTTATCGCCACGCGGCTACGGCCGCTCGCGGTCTGGGTCGGCGTCAGCGCCGCGTTCTTCGTGCAGTGCGGGATCGCGGTGACGGCCGGCGGCCTGCTGTCGCTGCTCCCGACCCGCCTGGTCGCGGGACTGTCGGCCGCGCTCTTCGGGGTGGGCGCGGTCATCCTCATCCGCGGCGGCTCGAGGCCCGGACCGCGGCTGCGGCCGAGGAACGGCCGAGGAGGAGGCGACCGCGGCCCGGCTGTCCGCGACGACGCAGGCCGGGTTTGCCCGGTCCCGTCGACCGCATTCGGGGTGATCTTCCTGGCGGAGTGGGGCGACCTGTCGCAGTTGCTCACCGCTGGCCTGGCGGCCCGGACCGGCGAGCCGGTCGGTGTTCGTCGGCGCCTGGCTGGCGTTGGTCACGGTCGCCGGGATGGCTCGTGGTCGGCCGCTGGCTGGTGGAACGGGTGCCTCTGCACCGCATCCGGCTGGTGTCCGGATCCGTTCTGGCAGCGCTGGCCACGCTGGCCGCATACGAGGCCATCGCCGGCTGAGCACTTTGGTCTTGCGGTCAGCGCAGGGTGAGCTGGCGGGACTGGATCCCGGCGCGAGCGTGTCGCTGCTCCGCGGTCAGCGTACCGTCGGCCGCGAGCGCGGCGTCGAGCCTGGCCCGGAACGCTGCGGCCGGCTCCGCCAGCGACTCGGCCGGCGTGCCGAAGGGCAGGTCCCAGACCGGGCAAAGCCGACCGTGAGCGCGGAATGTCCCGAGGAACCGGGCTCCCTCGGTGAGCGTCAGGCCGCCATCGCCATGCATCCGTGCCAGCGCGTCGAGCAGCGGCTCCTCGTCCTCGGGCAGCACCCAGCGCAGGTGCTCCTTGTCCCGGACGCGCGCCCAGTACGCGGCCTCGACGCTGGTCAGGCGACGGGTCGGGACGGCGGCCGCGTTGGCCCGCTCCAGGGAGTCGCGGACCTCGGCGCCGACTCGGTCATGCCGTCCAGCCAGTACTCGAAGCCGTCGTGAACCGAGACGACAAACGGTGCCGACGGATCGAGCACGTCCTGCAGCCGCGGCCCGGGACCGGGCAGGCCCTCGTGCGCTATCGGCGTCCCCGGCTCGGCGGCCAACGCGCGGAGCAGCGCATCCGCGACGTCGCGGCTGGCATCGCCGAGGAGGCCTGCACCTGCAGGCCCACCAGCGACGCGGCCATCGGCCCGGACCAGTGCGGGCCAGGCCAACGGCAGAACGGTCGCGACGACCGCCTCGCGGTCCGCATACTCACCGACCAGGGTCAGCGGTGCGGTCGCGGCCGGCACCAGTTCGCGCATCGCGATCCAGTCGCACTCGCCCGCGAGCCCGGCAAACGGCCGCAGGGCCACCGATCCTGCTGGCGCGCGGCCTCGCGGCCATGACAGGCCTTGTACCGGCGGCCCGAGCCGCACGGGCATGGTTCACGGGGCCCGACGACCGGCACCGGTTGGTCCGCGTCGGCTCGGGATCGAACCGCGGCGGGACGTCGCTTGGCCATGACGCGGGAGCCTAGTCGCGGGCCTCGAACGGCGGTCAGGCCACCAACAGGACTGCGCGGGTGCGGCCGTGATGGGCAGCCCGCTCCACGACGACGTCCTCGGACAGCGCGGTCACGATGAAGAGGCCACGGCCGACTTCGTCCGAGGCGTGCAACGGCCGACCGCCCCGCGCGCGGTCAGGGCCGCCGTCGGAAACCTCGATCTCGAGCCGGTTGTCGGCCAGTCGCCAGACCAGCTCGATGCAGCCGTCGGCGAGGGCTTGGGCATGCCGGACCGCGTTGCCACCAGCTCGAACACCACGATGACGCGTCGTCCAGCACCGGCTGTGGCAGGTCAGTGTCGACGAGGCCGCGCGCCAGCATCCGGCGGGACTGCACCGCGCTGGTGGGTGATGGGGAAGTCGGACGGCCACGTCGCTGACGTAGGCCGACTTGGCCCCGGCGGGTGGCCTCCGCGTCATGTCATGGAGCTCTTCCGTGGGATGGACGTCGTGGCAGGTGTCGATGGTCAGAGTCATTCCGTTTGCCGTCTTGCCCGGGACCAGACAGCACGAAACTCCTGACCGCCGGTGTGGCCGAGGTCACGCGATCAGCGGCTGATCACGGCGTCAGAGCGCGCCGATT
The DNA here is from genome assembly GCA_963836025.1 of uncultured Actinomycetota bacterium. GTDB lineage: Bacteria > Actinomycetota > Actinomycetes > JBEVHX01 > JBEVHX01 > JBEVHX01. The sequence goes on along the minus strand of CAWIIE010000007.1, from coordinate 711,139 downwards.
CAGCAGGTCGATGACCTTGGCCGGCCGGTTCGTAATGATCGCGTCGACGCCGACGTCGACGCACAGCTCGACGTCCGCGGTCCGGTCCACGGTCCAGACGTGCACCTGGTTGCCCTTCGCGTGCGCCCGTTGCGGATAACGCGGATGGGCTCGCACGATGTCGATCGAACCCCGGCGATGCGTACCCCGACCGGCAGCGAACCATCCCGCATCCGCAACGGCACCCGTTCCATCAGCAAGACCGTCGGGATGCTCGGCGCGAGCTGCCGCATCCGGCGCATGGACAGCCCGAGAACGACATGACGCGTGCGGGTGACGGCTCGCCGCCTCGACGCGGGTGTGCCCAGCCGAATCGGTCGAGCAGCTGAACCAGCTGGCGCTCCACGAGGCCGGCGTAGCGCGTGGGGTGTTTGGTCTCGATGGCGAGCTCCACGCGCCGGTCGTAGTCGGCCACGAAGGACAGCAATCGCTGGAGGGTCAGCACGGTCCGCCGCTCCGGGTCGGTGATCTCCGGCGCCTCGAAGTCGTCCCAGCGGTCCTTCCACGACCCGAAGTCCAGCTGTCCGAGGTCGGCCAGCTCGAGCGCGGAGACCACGCCCCGTCCGTTCGACGTGCGGTCAACGCGCCGGTCGTGGACACAGACCAAAACGCCATCTGCGGTCAGTCGAACGTCGCACTCCAGCGCGTCCGCGCCGTCCTCAATGGCCTTGATGTATGCGGCGAAGGTGTGCTCGGGAATGTCCTCCGACGACCCCCGGTGGGCCACGACCTGCGGCCTGCTCACGATGCCCATCGTCGCAGGTCGTTCCGGGGAGGTCACCCCAACAAGACGCCTGGGTTGAGTAAACGCTCGGCGTCGAACGCCGACTTGATCCGCTGCATCGCAGCGATCTCGTCCGGGCCGCGGACCAGACTCAGCCAACGGGTCTTGGCAACGCCGATGCCGTGCTCGGCCGCGATGCTACCGCCGAGATCGGCGACCAGCCGGAGCACTCGATCGTCGATGTCGAGATCATTCGGGTTCGGGGTGGCGATGTTGACGTGCAGGTTGCCGACGCCGATGTGGCCGAAGACATACACCGGGTGCGGGTTGACGCGGACGGAGCAGCTCGAGCAGGGTTTCGATCCGGTCGTCGGGGACCGCCACGTCGAACTTGTGCCCGACGCCGGTGGTCGCGATCGCCTCCGGGATGCGTTCGCGATAGGCCCAGACCCGCGGGTCGACCGCAACGTCGTGCGCCCGCATCGGTTCCGGCAGGTCGTCGCCCGCCACCTCGAGCAGCAGGTAGACCGGCCATGGGGTGACGAACGGGCGCGGCAGGCTTGTGGCCTTGAGCACGACCTCGAGCGCCGGGGCCATGACCAGTTCGGCGGCGAGCAGGCCACGGGCCTGCCCAACCAGGTCTCGAAGCGCGGCCAAGTCGGGCAACCCGTACAGCGCGACCGTGCTGCCGATCGGTGGCTCGACCAGCCGCAACCGCGCGGCGGTCAGCACGCCGAGAGTCCCTTCCGCGCCGCAATCGGCTGTCCGATGTCGTATGCGGTCGCGTCGGAGCGCGGGGCTTCGAGCCGGGAGACGACCGACCCGTCCGCGAGCACAACCTCGGCGGCGAGCAGTTGCCGTCGGGTGTTGCCGTATGCGACGACATGCAGGCCGCCGGCGTTGGTCGACACGGTGCCGCCGACCGTTGCGGAGTCCCGCGCACCCAGGTCGACCGCATACTGCAAGCCCCGCGCGGCGGCGTGCGCCTGCAGCCTGGCGAGCGTGACCCCGGCCCCCGCGACCACGCTGCGGCCGGCGGGGTCGACCGGGTCGAGCCGGGTGAGCCGCTGGAGCGACAGCACGACCTGCGGCCGCCCGTCCGGGTCAACCGCTCGCGGCACCGAGCCGCCCACCAGTCCGGTGTTGCCGCCCTGCGGGATCAACGCGGCGCCGGCAGCCCCCGCGATCCGCACGACGGCCGCGGTCTGCGCGGTGTCCGCCGGCCGGACGACTGCCGCCGAGGCCCGGACCATCGTCTGGTCCAGTCCGTGGTGAACGCCGCCGTCGTCTGCGGATCCGTGAGCACGTGCTGCGCGCCGACGGCGTCGCGCAGTTCGTCGATCACGCCGCTCAGCCTGCCAGCAAGCCTGTTGCATACTCTTGCCGCCGTGGACGTCCGTGAACTCACAATCCAGGGCGCGTACGAGTTCTCCCCCAAGCTGCTCGGCGACGACCGTGGCCTGTTCCTCGAGGTGTTCAAGGCGGACCGGTTCACCGAGGCGGTCGGGCATGGGCTGACCGTCAAGCAGACGAACTGCTCGGTCTCGGCCCGCGGCGTTGTGCGCGGGATCCACTACGCGCTCGTGCCGCCGTCGCAGGCGAAGTACGTCACCTGTTTCGCCGGCGCGATTCTCGACTTCGTGGTGGACATCCGGGTCGGTTCACCGACGTTCGGGCAGTGGGAGGGGGTGCGGCTCGACGACACCGTGCGCCGGGCGCTCTACCTGGCCGAAGGACTGGGGCACGCGTTCGTCGCGCTGACCGACGGCGTCGTCGTGAACTACCTGTGCTCGGAGCCGTACAACCCCGGGCGCGAGGTCGGCATCCATCCGCTTGATCCGACCATCGCGATCGATTGGCCCTCCGGCGTGGAGCTTCTGTTGTCCCCGAAGGACGAGGCAGCCCCAACGTTGGCGGAGGCGGAAGCCGCCGGCCAGCTCCCGTCGTACGACGAATGCCTGACCTTCTACGCCTCGCTGCCGTAGACGATCGGCTCGACCGGCGGCTTCCCAGGCGACCAGCCCGCCCTCGACGTTGACCGCGTCGACGCCCTGCTGTTGCAGGTAGGCGGCCACCCGCGCCGAGCGCGCACCGACGTGGCAGAGGATGTAGAGCCGCTGGTCGGTCGGCAGCTCGCCTTGTCGCGCGACGAACTCGCTCATCGGCAGGTGCCGCGCCGACGGCACGCGCTCCTGCTGCCCATTCGTCCGCCTCGCGCACGTCGATGAGTAAGGCGTCGTCGGGCACGTCGCGGGCCAAGACTCCGGGTGGCAGCTGCTCGAACACGGCGACAGTCTCTCAGCCCGGCAGTTCGTGCATGATCACGGAAGGGATTGGGGTCGGGCCGCTGCCCACCAACCCTTCCGTGATCATGCACGAACTCCGGTCAGCGCAGGAGCTTGGACAGCCGGCGGTCGGCGAGCGGCTTGCCCGTCGGTCTGGCAGGTCGGGCAGTACTGCAGGGACGAGTCGGCGAAGGAGACCTCGCGGATGGTGTCGCCGCACACCGGGCAGGCCTGCCCGGTCCGGGCATGCACCCGCAGCCCGGTCTTCTTCTCCTTCTTGAGATCACCGGCGGCCAGCCCTCGCGAGCGCTCGACGGCGTCGGCCAAGCGTGCTCACGCAGCTGCGTCCACCAGGTCGCGTTCGTCCTGCTTGAGGTTCCCCGACCGGCTTGAACGGGGACATCTTCGCCACGTGCAGGATCTCGTCGGAGTATGCGTTGCCGATGCCGGCGATGACCGACTGGTCGCGCAGCATCCCCTTCAGCTGGGACCGCGGGTGCGCCTCGATGATCGACTCGAATGCCTCCCGGGTGAACTCCGAGCCGAACGGGTCCGGACCCAGCCGGGCCACGCCCTCGATCGTCGACGGGTCCCGGGTGACGTAGACGGCGAGCCGTTTCTGCGTCCCTTGCTCGGTCAGGTCGAAGCCGGACCCGCCGTCCAGTCGGACGCGCAGGGCCAGCGGCGACTTCCCCGGCTTGACCGGTCCGCTGGGCAGCTGTTCGCTCCAGCGCAGCCATCCCGCGCGGGCCAGGTGCATCACCAGGTGCAGGCCGTCGACGTCGAGGTCAAGGAACTTGCCGTGCCGGGACACTGATGTGACGGTCAGCCCGGCGAGCGCGGTCACCGGCGGGTCGTAGGTCTTGAGCACCGAGATCGCCCCGACCCCGACGCTTGCGACGACACGGCCCGGCCGCCCGGTCGCGCAAGAACTCGGCGAGCGCTTCCACCTCCGGGGTAGCTTGGGCACGCCCTCCATCCTCCCCGACACGAACACCCACCCGGTTGAGGGCGGATCCCACCCCGATCGACGGACTGAGATCCGGCCTCTTGCGGGTGGGGGGTGGGCAACCAGGTGGGAGGATCGGGGCATGTGGGCCGACGGTGAGGCGCTCGCCCACGACGTGCTGCTGACCGGCCGGATCGGGTTGTTGGTCCGCATCCCGTGCCGTCCCGGCGGTCGAGCCGGCGTGCTCGACGCCATCCACCGGTATGCCGACGGACTCGCCGAGGAGCCCGGTACCGAGCTGTTCTCCATGAGCATCGACCCCGACGACAGCGACGTCGTCTGGCTCCACGAATGGTTTCGCGACGACGACGCCATGCATGCCCACCGCCGGGCCACCGGTTTTCACCGGATGATGCAAGAGTTGTCCCAACTCGTCGGCGGCCCGCCCGGCGTGCTGCGGCTGGACCCGTTGCGCATGCGGCTTTCGCCGATCACCCTCGAGGCCGACGACCTCGGCCAGGTCCTCTGAGACCCGCGTTCGTGCATGATCACACGGCGGTGGGGGGATCGGAGTTCCTGCATGATCACGGTGGGGTAGGGGAGACCGCGAGTGACGACGACGACGAAGCGCGTCGGCCTGATCGGTTACGGCCTCGCCGGCCGGGTGTTCCATGCGCCGCTGGTCTCCGCTGAACCCACCCTCGACCTCACGGTCGTGGTCACCCGCAACCAGGACCGGGTCGCGGCCGCGCACGCAGACCTGCCGGCCGCCAGCATCGTGCCCCACCGCGGACGACCTGTTCGCCCGCGCCGACGACCTCGACCTCGTCGTCATCGCCTCCCCCAACAAGGTGCACGTCCCGCTGGCGCTCGCCGCGTTGAGCGTGGGCTCCCGGTCGTCGTCGACAAGCCGCTCGCGGCGACCGCGGCGGAGGCGCAGCGTGGTCGACGCCCTCGCCGAGCACGGCACCTGGCTGTCCGTCTTCCAGAACCGCCGGTGGGACAGCGACTTCCTACCCTTCGCTCGCTCCTCGGAGCGGCGAGCTCGGCGAGATCCGGCGATTGGAGTCACGCTTCGAGCGCTGGCGCCCGGAGCTCAAGGGCGGCTGGCGCGAGAGGGGCGACCCGGAGGAGGTCGGCGGCCTGCTGTACGACCTCGGCGCCCACCTCGTCGACCAGGCGCTCGTCCTCTTCGGCCCCCCCCGTACGGTCTACGCCGAGGCCGAACCCGCCGACCCGGCGCGGATGGGCAGCGGCACTTCGTCGCGCTCACCCACGCCAAACGGGTGCGGTCGCACCTGTTCGTGAGTGCGACCGCCGGGCACTGGGGCCGCGGTTGCGGGTGCTGGGCGCCCGGGCCGGGTACGTCGTCGACGGGCTCGACCCGCAGGAGGGCGCGCTGCGCGCCGGGCAGCGGCCCGGTCCCGGCTGGGGTGAGGTCCCTGAACAACGTTGGGGGCGACGGTATGCGGGCGGAAGGAGCAGGATCGCCCGGTTCGCACCCTGCCCGGGCAGTGGCCGGTGTTCTACGCGGTCGTTGCCGCCGCGCTCCGGGGCGATGGCCCGCCAGCCGGTCGACCCGCGGGACGCGGTCGTCTCGATCGCGGTGCTGGAAGCGGCGAAGGAATCGGCGCGGCTCGGCACTGTCATCGCGCTCTGAACCATGACTTTCAGGGCTGGCCGCTGTCGCGGGGGCCGTGGAGGGGTGATGCACGGGTTGAAACGGCCGGCGGCCCATGCCAGGATCAAAGACCGTGCCTGATCCGTACGTCGCTGACTCAGCTCGCTACGACTCGATGCTGTACCGGCGCACGGATAGCTGGGGTCTGCAGCTGCCGGCGGTGTCCCTCGGCTTGTGGCACAACTTCGGCGACGACCGCCCGATCGACGGTCAGCGCGCGATCCTGCGGCGGGCCTTCGACCTCGGCATCACGCACTTCGACCTGGCCAACAACTACGGCCCGCCGTATGGGTCCGCGGAGTCCAACTTCGGCCGGATCCTGCACGAGGACTTCCGGCCGTACCGCGACGAGCTCGTCATCTCGACGAAGGCCGGCTATGACATGTGGCCCGGCCCCTACGGCGAGTGGGGCTCACGAAAGTACGTCCTGTCCTCGCTCGATCAGTCCCTCGCGCGGATGCGGCTGAACTACGTCGACATCTTCTACAGTCACCGGCACGACCCGGTCACGCCGCTCGAGGAAACGCTCGGCGCGCTGCACACGGCGGTGCAGCAGGGCAAGGCGCTGTATGCAGGCATCTCGTCCTACTCCGCCGAGCGAACGACGGAGGCGGCCGCGATCATGCGTGACCTCGGGGACGCACTATTTGATCCACCAACCGTCGTACTCGATGCTGAACCGTTGGGTGGAGGAGGGCTTGCTCGACGTGCTGGAGCGCGAGGGCATCGGCTGCATCGCGTTTTGCCCGTTGGCCCAGGGCATGCTGACCTCGCGCTACTTGGACGGCATCCCGACCGACTCGCGCGCCGCCCAGGACAAGTCCTTGTCGCCGGGGCTGCTCTCCGACGACAACGTCGCGCGGATTCGTCAGCTCAACGAGATCGCCGTCAGCCGCGGACAGTCCTTGGCCCAGCTCGCGCTGCCTGGTGCTGCGCGACCCACGGGTCACCTCGGTCCTGATCGGTGCGAGCAGCGTTGCGCAGCTCGAGGACAACGTCGCCGCTCTGTCCCGGCTTGACCTCTCGACCGATGAGCTGGCGCAGATCGACCGGTTCGCAGTCGAGGGAGGCATCAACCTGTGGGCGCGGTCCAGCTCCGACTGACGATGGCCCTGCTCGTCGTCGCGGCCGCTCTGAGTGCGTGCGAAGGCGAACCCGCTGCGTCGGGTGCGACGGATCCCCAGCTGACGGCCGGCGCGGTGCAGTACCGCGAGGATCACGTCACCGGGAAGATGCGCATCCTGGTTGGCAACGAGTCACCTGATGCAGTTGTAGTGCAGGACCTGCGGTTGTCCTGGCCCGGCCTGAAGGAGGTCGACAGCGTCCGCCTCGACTACCCGCTCGGTTCCGGCGCGACGGCGGCGCTGATCATCCCGTTCGGATCGGCGGTGTGCGACACCAGCGTGCCGGCCACCGACGACGCTTATGCCGTGCTGACCCTGGTCGACGTCGGCGAACTTCGGGTGCCGATCACCGACGGCCAACAGACCCTGACCCGGTTGCACGAACGCGACTGCACCCGCCGGGAGTTGGAGATGGCGGTGACCCTTGGCTTCACGCCTGCACCGACCTGGATGCTGCTCGACATCGGCGGTCAGCCGGTGCTGCGTGGCGGACTGATCGTGACCCGAGGCGCATACGAAGGTGACATCGTGCTCGACGGGGCGCAGGGCAGCGTCGTGCTGACCCCGTCAATGACCCCGCCGGTCACCTCGCCCTGGCTGACTCTGCCGGCCGGCGTGAACACGGGCGAGGTGCCAGTCGAGGTCACCATCAGCGGTCGCTGCGGCGGGCACGTGCTCGGTGAGGTCAAGAAACCGTACGAGTTCGAGTTCTTCGTCGACGTCGGCTCGGGACTGCAGGCATACGCGGTCGACTCCGAACCCGACCTGCAGCTCCGGTTCCGTGACGAGGTCTTCCTCCCCGGCTGCGGGGTCGGCAGCGCGGCGCCGGCCGGCTAGGACCTACGGCGCCTCCTGGCCGCCACGCACGTCTGCCAGAACATCGCCCATCCGGAGTCCAGCGAGAACGTGCTGCGATCACCCCCAGCGGCCGGGATCGGCCCGAACAGCGTCGCTGCCTGCGGTCGCCGACTGTCTGGAAGCGGAACCGACAACCCCCAGATCTGCGCCTGGCCGGGTCGGAACGAGACCCGCCGCCGAATGGTCATGCGGTCGAGTGCATCGAGCACGGGCTGGAGCACGGGACCGAGGTTGTGGCGGGCGTTGAGGGCGGTCAAGAACGCCTTGAGATCCACGTGGTAGGCGTCATCCGGCAACGAGGCCCGGCTGGCCGCAGCCAGGATGTCTTCGAGCCGCGGACAGTTCGCGGTCAGGTCGGCGACCAACGCTGCGACGGCGTCCGTCAGTCCCACGATCGCCGGCGAGGTCACTGTTTCGGGCACCGATGGGAAGCCGCGTGGGTCGAACGCGCCGATCGAGAAGCTCGAGGAGGCGACACTCGCCGCATACCTGGTCACAGCCAGCCGGGCGAAGGACGACGTCGGATCGTTTACCACGTTCTCCAGGCCGTTGAACAACTCGTCGTAGGGCCACCCCGAGGCTGGTTCCGGGATCTGCGAGGACACCCATGCCGTCAGTGGCGAGTCGTCGTTGCCCGGCATGGTGGCGAGCTCGTACCCGACGTCGATGGTCCCCATGCCGCACGCGTCGTAGCCGACAACGGTCGGCGGCAAGAGATCTGACTCGTTGAAGACGGCAACCACCTCGGTCGGGCTTGGCGCGACACCGACCTCGCTGGTACCCCACGACCGCGGACGCGGGTTTCCATGCCCCCAGAGGACGAGCGCCCGCTTCGGGCATTCGTTCCAGACGTCCTGCTTGCTCGCGACGAAGTCGGCCAGTGAAGTCGGACCCACCTCAGTGCGGGCGAGTCCGGCAGCCCGAGGGGTCGCGACCACACCCCGCGCAGCCGTATTGAGGAGGAACCAGGCCTGAATGTCGTCGGTGTTCCAGTCGACCGCCGCTTCCTGCGCCTCATCGAGGTCGTCTAGCGCATCGGTGACGTCTGCCCCGATCGACATGTAGACGAGCACGCACCACTGAGCCACCGAAACCCCAGGTGTCTTGCGAAAGTCGCCGGCCGGTCGCAGGCTGCTCGCAGTATCCGGTCAAGGAACTGTCTCAGGAGTCGACCGTCCACGGAGGTTTTCGGATGAAGTTCGCGCTGGTCACCACGGTCGATTTCCCGGCCCCACCCGCTGGACCGTTGGCTGCATACGAGCAGAGCCGGGCGTTCATCGAAGGGTTGGCCGACGAAGTCGGCGAAGTCAAGGGATCCTGGCTGCACGGCACGGCAGCAACCGACGGTCTGTCGGCGGAGCTGGTGACCGAACACGCGGATGCGTTCGCCGCCCGCGCGACCCGGCATCGGATCCACTCCATGTTCGCGGCACAACAGCAACCGCCGTGGATGACGGGGGCGGGTGCTCCGACCTTCGGGATCGTCGGGCTGCACTCGCAGACCGAGGCGGTCGCCGGATTGCCGCGGCGCAAACCGGTCCCGCACATCTAGCCGCGTCCGCGGCGGTGCCTCTGACGCGGCCCGCCGCACTCGCTACTCGGCCGTCGGGACAGTCCCGTCCGCGACGAGTCCGCTCCGATGCGCGAGCGCGGCGGCCTCCGTGCGGCTCGCGACCCCGAGCTTTGCCAGGATGCGAGACACGTGAACGCTTGCAGTGCTCTCGCTCATGCTGCGTCCGGACGTCGACAGCCGGCGGGCGATGAGGCGATTGCTCAGTCCGTCGGCCAGCAGCCGCAGAACCTCCTCCTCCCGGACGGTCAGATTGAACGGCGTCGGCGCGACGCTGGCGGCCGACCGCTGCTCCGCGATGACGAGTGGCACTCGGAACGCGCGGGCCAAGCCCTCAGCCCGCTTGGCCATCGCCCCGAACTCCCGCTCAGCAGCGATCCGCGCGGCGCCCCGCAACCGTTCCCCCGCGGACTTGCGCTGGCCGGCCTTGCCAAGTGCGGACCCCTCCTCGAGCAGGCAGTAGCAGGCAAGGTACGGGCTGTTGGCCCAGGACTTGCCGGCGACCAGCCAGCGAGTGCGGTCGCGAGGCTCCCGAAGCCGGACCTGCTCGGCTTCGACCAGTGCCAGGTACGCCATGGTCTCTGCGCTCGCACCCGGTCCGGTTGACTTCGCGGCCACCGCTGCGGCCCTTCCGGTCGCTGCGTCGGCATGACCGGTGGCCTCGGTAACGACCTCGACGTTCGCCGGGTTGGCAGCGACCAGGTCGGCATCCGCCCGGACCGCGAGCCACAACAGCTGCGCGATCAGCCGCGGGTCGTCTTCCGACAACGCACCCAACGCCTCGTCGAGTACCCGGCGCGCATCGGCTGGGCGGCCGCTCCACAGCATCGCGTCGGCCCGCGCTGCGGCCAGCTGCCCGACGACCTGGTAGTCCCCGAGCCGGCTGTCCTCGGCGAGCACGTCGAGCGCGGCCAGCCCGTCGTCGATCGCACCACGCATCACCGCAAGCTCGGCACCGTACAAGCGAAGCATCGCATCGATCCCGGGCGGTGGCTGCTGCTCGAGCGCTTCGTCGATGAGCGCTGCTGCCTCGGCCAGCCGACCGAGCTTCAGCAGTTCGTGCGCCGCATTGACCCACAGCAGCCCACCGTCGCTCGATGAGGCACCGAGCGACCGCGCTATCTCGATACCGTCGAGCGCGGCGGCCAGACCCTCCTCGACTCGACCCTCGTGGTCGAGCACGAAGCACGTGTTCACGTACGCCGCGATCAGCAGGTACCGATCGCCGGTCTCGTGCGCGAGCACTCTGGATTCCTCGAGGTGCGCCAGCCCCTCGTCGACCTCACCGAGCATGACCAGGTCGACCCCGAGCAGGTAGCCGGCCTTCACCTGCTGGGTGCGGGCGCCGGCTCGGCGGGCCAGTTCCAACGCATCCCGGGCGAGCTCGGCCGAGCCAGCGTAGTCGCCGTCCACCATGAGGTTGCCCGCGGCGACCGTGGCCCGGGTGGCTGCGTCACCCCACCGGTCGATCCATGCATTGGCCTGGTTGCGATCCGCGAGCGCGAGCCAGAGGTCGTTGTTCAGCGCCAGCAGCAGTTGCCGGGCGACCGCCTCGTCGGTGTCCCTCGTGGCGACGCTCAGAGCGCGCTCGAGATAGTCCTGGCTCTGCAGTGTCCGGTTGGCCCAGTGTGCGGCCTCGGCCGCTTCGCAGAGCAGCTGGAACTCCGGCACGGGGTCCGCGGCTCCCGATCCGCGCCGGCGGCCACGGATCTCCAGCGCGTGCTCGTAGTGTCGGAGGGCCTCGGGGTATGCGTAGCCTTTGGCCGCCGCCCGGCCGGCGGCCAAGCAGGGGTTGAACGCGTGCGCGTCGTCCTCGGCCTGCATCCAGTGGAACGCGATCTCGCCGAGGATGACGGCGTCGTCCGAGGCCCGCCTCCGCGCTTCTTCCTCGAGCGCGCGGGCGACCGCACCATGCAGGGCGATCCGCTCGGCCGGAAGCATCGCGCCGTATGCGACATCGCGCGCGAAGGAGTGGCGGAACCCGTAGCGCGACGGCGGGTACCACACGATGACCTGGCGGCTCACCGCTGCGCTGATTGCGATCCCGAGGCGCTGAGCCGGTAGGCCCGATGCGGCCGCGACGACGCGATGGTCCACGTCTCGACCGAGCGTCGCGACGGCGCGCACGATCGCCCGGGCGTCCGCCGGCAGCGCTGCGAGCTTGAGCCCCAGCATGTCTGCGAGCCTCCTCGGGATCCGGTCGAGGTCGCCGCCAGTCGCCGCTGCAACGAACTCCTCCACCATGAACGGGATGCCGCCGGAGCGCGCCTGAGCGAAGCGCACGACGTCCGGATCCGCGTCCGGAAGTAGCGCGCGCACCAGCTCATCGGTCTGCGAGTCGGACAAGCCCGTCAGGGCCAACCGAATGGTGTGTCGGTGTCGGGCCAGCTCCGCGAACCCGCTCCGCCACTCGACGCCATCGGGTTGGTCCTCATCGCGATACGTGGCGACCAACAGCATCGGTCGGTCCGCCAGGCCGCGGATCACATAGGTCAGCACGTCGATCGACGAGCGATCGGCCCAGTGAACGTCCTCGATCGCCAACACCAAGGGTCGCTCGCGCGCGAGCTCGTCCACCAGGTGCAGCGCGAGGTCGAACGCCCGCGCCTGCCCTGCGGGCTGCTGACTGTCCGGCGGTCCGGCGGCGCTGGGCAGGAGCAGGCCAAGATCCGGCCAACTTTCGCCGAGCAGGCTCCGCAGACCGTCGATGCCGAGTTCGCGCTGGAGGGTTCGGACAATCTGCCGGAACGGCACGAACGGCAGGTCGCCAGCGCTGATGTCCAGACAGGCGCCGCTCAAAGTCCGGCAGCCCGAGCCGACTGCGCTCGCGCCAAGAACTCATCGAGCAGCCGGGTCTTTCCGATCCCGGCCTCTCCGCTCAGCAGCGCCAGGGTCGGCTGGCCCTGGCGCGCCGCATGCAGCGCGCCGAGCGAGGGCCGCGAGCTCCTCGTCACGGCCGATCAAGGACGGGCTCACCACCACGCTGGCCATGCCAGATCAGTTTCATCGCGACTGCGGACGCACCGCGCACCCCATTCCCACCGCCGCTGCTGGGGATGGGCTAAGGGAACCGGGCGCAGCGGGTAAGGGTTTGCCGGATTCCGTCCGCCGCCTCGCGCCGACCCTCGACGCATGGACACCCGGAATCGGCAATGGAACCTCGCGGCGGCGACGGTGATTGTGGCGCTGCTGTTCGGCCCGGCGCTCCTTGCGGCCCTCCGCGCGATCGTCAACCTGCCGGTCAGCGCCGCGTCGGTCGTGTGGGCGCAGGCCCACGGCGCCGACTGCACCGCATACCGGGACCTGACCATCGCGTGCAGCCGGATGGACGGCGGCTTCTCCAACCAGGGGACCACGTTCGGCAACGTCTGGCTGTTCGACGAGAAGGGCGGCCCCGCCCGGCAGCGGCACGAAGCGAAGCACTCGACCGAGTGGGCGCTGTTCGGCGGCGGGCCGGCCTTCCCGCTGCTGTATGCCGGCGAGCACCTGCGCGCCGGCGACATCCGGCGCAACGTCTTCGAACGTTGGGCCGACCTCGAGGACGGCGGCTGGGGAGGTCATCCGGCCGACTGAACCCGCCCCGCTGGCGCTGAGCCAGCTCCCGCACCGCTGATCGCAGGTCGTGGACCGCCACGGCCTCAGCCGACCTCGCCCATCTCACGGCCAACGAAGGGACCTGCCATGCCCGGCTACTGCGGCGGCCGCGCCGCCCACTGCACCACCAACGACGAGCAGTCCAACCCGAACGACGAGAAGAGGTGACGACCATGGCCACGTACGAACTGATCAGGACCGAGCCGGTCGAGTCGCCGACGCGCATACCGGGGTCACCGACCGTGCGCAGCCACCTGGCTTGGGCGGTCGTGAGCACGCTGCTGTGCTTCGCCCCGACCGGAGTCGCCGCGGTCGTGTATGCGGCGCGCGTGCAGCCTTTGCTGGCCGCGGGCGATGTCGAGGGCGCGCGGAGCGCATCGAGGATCGCCAAGCAGCTGTGCATCGTCAGCCTGGCGCTGACCGGGCTGTTCGTCGCCGTGATCGCATCCGGCATCGACGGGTATGCGGCCGGCCCTGACGCACTTCGGTTTGGTAGGCGGAACGGAAGCTGGAGCCGTCGTTTCGCCTACCAAACCGGGAGGGAACTGCTGGTGCGCGAGGGGGGAGTTGAACCCCCACACCCTTTCGGGCACTGGAACCTGAATCCAGCGCGTCTGCCTATTCCGCCACTCGCGCGCGGCCGTGTGGGACGACCTTTGAGACGCAAGAGGCTAACACGCACGCCCGGAACGTCCCGAATCCGCGACCCGATCATGATCCTCATTAGGATCTGGGCGTGGGCGTCATGGACCGCTTCGAGCGGCGCCTGGACCGGATCCTCAACGCGCCGTTCCAACGGGCGTTCAAGTCGGAGGTCCAACCCGTCGAGGTAGCCGCGGCCCTGCGGCGGGAGTGCGACGACAAGGCGGCGATCGTCTCGCGGGAGCGCACGATCGTCCCGAACGAGTTCGTCATCGAGCTCGGTCCGCACGACGACGACCGGCTGCGGCCGTACGAGGAACCGCTGACCAGCGAGTTCGTCGCCATCATCACCGAGCACGCGCAGGCGCAGCACTACGCGTTCACCGGCCCGGTGACCGTCACCCTCGAGCGGCACGAGGAGCTCGGCACCGGCGTCTTCCGGATCCGCAGCCAGGCCAAGGCCGGCGTGCTCGACCAGCACACGCCCCACGGCGTGACGGCCGCCGTCCGGCCGCTCGGGCGGCTGGAGATCGGCGGCGAGGTCTTCCCGCTCACCCGCCCGGTCACCACCCTCGGCCGCGGCAGCGACGTCGACCTGCGCCTGGACGACCCAGGCGTCAGTCGCCGGCATCTCGAGATCGTGCTCGGCGGCGAGCCGAGCGTGGTCGACCTCGGCTCCACGAACGGCACGTTCGTGAACGGGGAGAAGGTTGGCTCCGCCAAGCTCCTCGACGGCTTTCACATCCGGCTCGGCAGTACCGAGGTTGTGTTCCGCGAGAGCCGGGAGGCCTGAGCCGGGTGTCGGACCTCACCCTGACGCTGCTGCGCCTCGGGTTCCTCGCGATGCTGTGGGCCTTCGTACTGATCGGGATCTCGGTGATGCGCACCGACCTGTTCGGCATCAAGCCCGCGAAGGAGGGGCCGGCCGACGGCGCGGCCACCGCACAGCCGAAGGCGACCAAGCCGGCCAAACCGAGCCGCAAGGCCCCCAAGACTGTTGCCGTCACGGAGGGCGCGCTGAGCGGCACGACACTCACCCTGGGCGCGGATCAGATCACGCTTGGCCGAGCATCGGAGAACTCACTCGTGCTCGAGGACGACTACGTCTCCTCCCGGCACGCGCGGCTGTATCCGTACCAAGGGGACTGGATCGTCGAGGACCTCGGCTCGACGAACGGCACCTACATCGGCACCGACAAGGTCACCGAGCCGACGGTCGTCAAGGCCGGCACCCGGATCAAGGTCGGCCGTACCGTGCTTGAGCTGCGGAAGTGAGCTTCCAGCTGCGGGTCGCCGCGCGCTCGGACGTCGGTTTGGTCCGGCAGGGCAACGAGGACTCCGCGTATGCGGGCCCGCGCCTGCAGGTCGTCGCCGACGGCATGGGCGGGCATACCGGGGGTGAGGTGGCAAGCGCGGTCGCGATCAGCGCGATCGCCGAGCTGGACGGGGACGAACGGCTGGCCGCCAACCTCGAGTCCGCCCTGTCGCTGGGACTCTCCCGGGCGAACGAGGCGTTGCGCGCGCGCATCGACGCCGAGCCGCACCTGGAGGGCATGGGCACGACCATGACCGCGGCCTACAACGACGGCGAGCAGCTCGCGGTCGCCCAGGTCGGCGACTCGCGGGCATATCTGTTGCACGACGGGCAGCTCCAGCAGCTGACCCGCGACCAGACGTGGGTGCAGGCGCTGGTCGACGAGGGCCGGATCACCCCCGAGCAGGCCGAGCGGCACCCGCAGCGGTCGGTGCTGCTCCAGGCGCTGGACGGCCGCAGCGAGCTGTCCCCAGAGCTGCTGGCGGTGCCCGTCGTGGTCGGCGACCGGCTGCTGCTGTGCAGCGACGGGCTGTCCGGCTTCGTCGACGAACAGACCCTGCGCGACCTGCTGGCGCAAGGTGAGCCCGGCGACGCGGTCGACGCGCTGGTCGCGGCCGCGCTGGCCGAGGGCGCGCCGGACAACGTGACCGTGGTCGTCGCCGACGTGCTGGCCGCGGATGACGCCGACCCCGATGCACGTGGTCCAGCAGGTTGGCGCGGTCGCCACGCCGGCCCGCGTCGCGCCAGCGACGGACGACCCGCCCAGTCAGCCCGACACCGAGGTCGAGTCAGCGACCGACCAGGCCCCGGAGGCGACCCGTCGCCCCCGCCGGCGCCGCCGGCGGACCGGCCTGATCGTGGTCGTGGTGCTCGCCCTCCTCGGCGGCCTGACCATCGGCGGCTACGCCTGGTGGTCCCGGCAGTGGTATGTGGGCGTGCACGACGGGCAGGTCGCGGTCTTTCAGGGCGTGCCGGACCCGGTGCTCGGCCTCGACCTGTCTCGGATGCGGCAGACCTACCCGGTGGATGTCGACGATCTGCCCGAGTTCACCCAGCAACGGCTGGACGAGGGGATCCCGGCCGACGACGAGGCCGCCGCCCGGGAGCGCGCCGACCAGCTGGCCCGGCAGGCGGCCGGCTTCCTGTGACCACCGAATCGCGGCGCAACACCGAGCTCCTCGGCGTGCTCCTGGCGTTGCTCGTCGTCGGTGCCGCGTACGCGCAGGTCGCATACGTGATCCTCGACGAGATCCCCGAGCCACTTCGTCGCCGCCTCGTCGATCTTCGCGGGGTTGGCGCTCGTCGCGCACATCGCGCTGCGCTTCCTCGCCCGGTATGCGGACCCGGTGATCCTGCCGGTCGTCGTCCTGCTGAACGGGCTCGGTCTGGTGATGATCTACCGGCTGGACCTCGCGGACCGGGCGGAGGCCGCCGACGAGGGCCAGCCGCTGCCGCACTGGGACTCGGCCGACCAGCTCACGTGGACCGCCATCGCCGTCGTCCTGTTCGTGCTGGTGCTGGCCGTGGTACGCGACCACCGGGTGCTGCAGCGGTTCACCTACACCGCACTGTTCGTCGGCCTTGGACTGCTGCTGCTGCCGCTGGTGCCCGGCATCGGGCGCACGATCAACGGCTCGCGGATCTGGATCGGGATCGGCGGGCTGTCCTTCCAGCCGGCCGAGGTCGCCAAGCTGCTGCTCATCATCTTCTTCGCCGGCTACCTCGTCGTGAAGCGGGACGCGCTCGCGCTGGCCCGGCACCGGGTCCTCGGCGTCGACCTGCCGCGCGGCCGTGACCTCGGCCCGATCCTGCTGGCCTGGGGGGTCAGCCTCGCCGTGCTCGTGTTCGAGAAGGACCTGGGGACATCGCTGCTGTTCTTCGGCCTGTTCGTTGCCATGCTCTATGTCGCCACCGAGCGGCGTGGCTGGATCGTCATCGGGGCGTTGCTGTTCTTCGTCGGCGCGCTCTTCGCCTACACACACCTTCGCGCACGTGCAGAGCCGGGTCGACATCTGGCTCGACCCGTTCTCCGACCCGCAGGACAGCGGCTACCAGATCGTGCAGTCGTTGTTCGGCATGGCCGCCGGCGGCATCCTCGGCACCGGGCTCGGCCAGGGCCACCCCGACTTCATCCCGCTCGCCAACAGCGACTTCATCTTCGCGGCGTTCGCCGAGGAGCTTGGCCTCACCGGCGTCATGGCCCTGCTGCTGCTCTACGCAATCCTCGTCGAGCGTGGCATGCGGACCGCGTTGCGGGTCACCGACTCCTTCGGTCGGCTGCTGGCCACGGGGCTCGCGTTCACCCTGGGCTTCCAGGTGTTCGTGGTCATTGGTGGCGTGACCGGGCTGATCCCGCTCACCGGGCTGACAACACCGTTCCTGTCGGCCGGCGGGTCGTCGCTGGTGGCGAACTGGGCGCTGATCGCGTTGCTGCTGCGGATCAGTGACCGCGCGCGCCGACCCCCACCGCCGCCACCGCCGGGCCGCGACGAGGCGATGACGCAGGTGATCGCCGTATGAAGGGCACCATTCGCAAGCTCGCGGTCTTCGTCGGCCTGTTGATCCTGGCGTTGATGGTGAATGCCAACGTCGTGCAGGTGGTGCGCGCAGACGAGCTCAACGCCGACTCGAACAACACCCGCATCCTCATCGAGGAGTACTCCAACGAGCGGGGGCCGATCCTGGTCTCGGACACCGCGGTCGCCCGGTCGGTGGAGACCGACGGCTTGTACGCGTATCAGCGGATCTACGACGCCGGCCCGGAGTATCGCCCCGGTCACCGGCTTCTACTCGATCGTGTACGGCCGCACCGGGATCGAGCGTGCGGAGAACGAGATCCTGTCCGGCTCCGATGCGCGGTTGCGATCAGGCCAGGACCTGCTCACCGGTGAGTCCGGGCCCGGCGGTGCGGTGGTGTTGTCCATCGACCCGGATGCGCAGGCGGCCGCATACGAGGCCCTGACCGCGGACGGGAAGCAAGGCGCGGTCGCAGCGCTCGACCCGACCACGGGGGAGATCCTGGCGCTGGCGAGCTCGCCGTCGTTCGACCCGAACGTGTTGGCATCGTTCGACTCGACCGCGGTGACGCAGGCCTACGAGGCGCTGAACGCCGACCCGGCCCAGCCGTTGCTCAACCGCCCGCTGGTCAGCACCGAGCCACCCGGCTCGACGTTCAAGGTGGTGGACACGGCGGCCGCGCTGTCCAGCGGCGCATACACCCCGGACACAGAGCTGCCCGGCCCGGCCACGCTGCAGCTGCCGGGGACGACGGCGACGATCTCGAACTTCGGCGGCCGGCCCTGCGGCAACGGCATCGTGACGCTGACCGAGGCGCTGGTGACCTCGTGCAACACCGCGTTCGCTCAGCTCGGCCTCGACCTGGGCCAGGACGCGCTGCGTGAGCAGGCGGAGAAGTTCGGGTTCAACGAGTCCTTCGACGTTCCGATGCGCTCGGCCACCAGCGTCTTCCCGAGCGACCTGAACGAGCCGCAGACCGCGCAGGCGGCGATCGGCCAGTTCGACGTTCGGGCGACCGCGCTGCAGATGGCGATGGTGGCCGCCGGTATCGCGAACCGGGGGGTGGTGATGTCGCCGTACCTGGTTCGGGAGCGGCTCGCCGCGGACCTGACCGTGCTCGAGAGCGACGCGCCCGAGGAGTTCGGGCGCGCGGTCACCGCCGAGGTCGCCCAACAGGTCGTCGACATGATGGTTGCCGTCGTGTCCCGCGGCACCGGCCGGGCCGCGCAGATCCCGGGCGTCGCGGTCGGCGGCAAGACCGGCACTGCGCAGACCACCCCCGACCGGCCCCCGCACGCCTGGTTCATCTCGTTCGCACCCGCCGAGGACCCTCAGGTGGCGGTCGCGGTCATCATCGAGGACGGCGGCAACCTCGGCGACGAAGCCACCGGCGGACGGGTCGCCGCGCCGGTGGCAAAAGCGGTCATGCAGGCCGTGCTCCCGGAAACCGGGTGACGAGTGTGCTGGACTACGCATCGAAACCAGTTGCAAGGAGAGCTTCGTGACGACGCCGCCGGATCCGCCTGACGCCCCGATGGGCAACGTCACGCATCGGCTCGGCGACCGGTACGAGCTCGGCGACGTCATCGGCACCGGCGGCATGGCCGAGGTCCACCTGGGGCGCGACGTCCGGCTCGGTCGCAACGTCGCCATCAAGCTGCTGCGCGCCGACCTGGCGCGCGACCCCGCGTTCCAGGCCCGGTTCCGGCGCGAGGCGCAGTCTGCGGCCTCCCTGAACCACCCGAACATCGTCGCGGTGTACGACACCGGCGAGGACGACGTCAACGGCATCTCGCTGCCGTTCATCGTCATGGAGTTCGTCCAGGGCGCCACCCTGCGCGACCTGATGAAGTCCGGCCGCAAGCTCGCCCCGGAGCGGGCGCTCGAGATCACCGACGGCGTGCTGGCCGCGCTGGAGTACAGCCACCGGATGGGCATCGTCCACCGCGACATCAAGCCGGGCAACGTGATGCTGTCGAAGGCCGGGCAGGTCAAGGTGATGGACTTCGGCATCGCCCGGGCGATGGCCGACACCGCGGCCACCATGACCGCCGCCGGCGGTGGGGTGCTCGGGACCGCGCAGTACCTCTCGCCCGAGCAGGCCCGCGGCGAGCAGGTCGACGCCCGCAGCGACCTGTACTCGACCGGCTGCGTGCTCTACGAGCTGCTGACCGGCCGGCCGCCGTTCATGGGCGACTCGCCGGTTTCGGTGGCATACCAGCACGTGCGTGAGGAGGCCGAGCCGCCGTCGGCCATCGACCCCAGCGTGCCGGCGGCCTGCGACGCGATCGTGCTGCGGGCGCTCGCCAAGAGCCCGGACGACCGCTACCCGTCGGCCGCCGCGATGCGGGCCGATGTCGACCGCGCACGTACCGGCCGGACCGTCGCGGCGCCGGTGGTCGCGACCACCACGCAAATCCCGACCGTGCCGGCCGCCGCCGCGACCGCAACGGTGCCGGCGGTGGCCGCGCCCGCCGACAAGTCGCGACGCAACCGCGCTCTGATCGGGGTGCTGATCGCGCTGGTGGTCGCACTCGCGCTGCTGGCGATCGTGTTCGCTCGCGACCTGTTCGGCAGCGGCACCCAGGTACGGGTGCCGGCCGTGATCGGGCTGACCGTCGAGCAGGCCGCAGATGAGCTGGAGTCCTCCGGCTTGAACCTGGGCAGCCAGGACGAGGAGGCCTCGGACCGGCCGGTCGGCGAGGTGCTCGGCCAGGACCCGGATGAGGGCGAGCTCGTCGACGAGGGCGGGCGCGTGGACGTCACCGTGTCCAGCGGGCCGGGCCAGGTTCAGGTGCCCACGCTGGTCGGCCTCACCCAGGACCAGGCGGTCGACCAGCTGAATGCCGCCGGGCTCGAGCTCGGCACCATCACGCCGCAGGAGTCGTCGGAGCCGGACCGCGAAGTGCTGGCGAGCGATCCCGCCGAGGGCAGCAACGTCGACCGCGGGACCCGGGTCAACCTGACGGTGTCCAGCGGACGGATCGCGGTCCCGGATGTGACGAACCAGCCGGTGGCCGCTGCCAGCAGCACGCTGCAGCAACTCGGCTTCGAGGTTCAGGTCACGCAGGAGCCGAACGCGGCAGCGGAGGGAACGGTCATCCGGCAGTCACCGGCGGCCGGCACCGTCCTGCCGCAGGGTCGGACCGTCACCCTCGTGGCGGCCACCCCGTTGCCGCAGCCCACCCCGGAACCGACACCGACCCTGACTCCGACCACCGAAGCCACGGCACCACCGCCGCCCGCCCCCGCTGCCGCGGCGCCGACGCTGACGCTGACCCCGAGCCCGAGCGCGTGACCCCGACGCCGTAGCCGTGGCCGTTCGCTTGGCGGCGGGCCTACCCGTGGTGCAGGACGACCGGGGCCAGCCCGACTGAACGCTCGAGGGCCGCGTCGTCGCCGCAGACGGCAAGCCAGTTGGCGAGCATGCGGTGCCCACCCTCGGTGAGCACCGACTCGGGATGGAACTGCACGCCCTCGACCGGGAGCTCGCGGTGCCGGAACGCCATCACAACGCCGGATGCGGTGCGGCCGGTCACCTCGAGCTCGTCCGGGATCGTGGCCGGCTCGACTGCGAGCGAGTGGTAGCGGGTCGCGGTGAACGGCGACGGCAGCCCGGCCAGCACGCCGACCCCGTTGTGCTCGACCTGGCTGGTCTTGCCGTGCAGCAGCTCCGGTGCGCGGTCCACCTTCGCCCCGTATGCGACCCCGATCGCCTGGTGCCCGAGGCAGACGCCGAGGATCGGGACCCGGCCGGCGTGCGCGGTCACCAGCTCGACGCACACCCCGGCGTCCTCCGGGATGCCCGGCCCGGGTGAGAGCAGGATCCCGTCGTATGCGGCCGCCTCGTCGACGGTGACGGCGTCGTTGCGCCGGACCTCGGTCTCCGCGCCGAGCTGCGCGAGGTACTGCACGAGGTTGAAGACGAAGCTGTCGTAGTTGTCCACGACGAGGATCCGCGCCACCCGCCGAAGGCTACGCGCCACTTTGTGCAGGATCACGGGGAGAGGCGAACGACCCGTTGGCGTACGGCACTCACTTTGTGCAAGATCACGGGCACGGGCTTCCCCCGTGATCATGCACAAAATCCGCGCCGCACTGCCCCTACTCGACGGTGACGTCGGTAAACGGCAGTCGGGTCTCGACCCACGGGAACACCCACGCGAACAGCACCACCACGACGACCGCGAACATCGCCAACGCGATCAGCGCCTTGACCGGCCACCGCCCGGGGAGGTGGCGCCACAGCCAGGCGTACATCAGGCGGGTGCCGCGGTGAGCTCGGGCGGCGGGCCGTCGGTCTTCAACCGCTCACTGACCAGTTCGGCCCGCTGGATCAAGCGCTGCTTGGCGCTGTACTTCGGGTGGCAGGTCGTCATGGTCAGCAGCTTCTGGGTCGGTTCCGCACCCGGCTGGCCCGGCACCGGTGCGATCACGTCGACCTGCGTCGGCTTCGACGATCTGCGGCTCGGTGAACGTGATCCGGTAGACGAAGTAACGGTCGTCGGTCTCGACGACGACGACGTCGCCCTGCTGCAACGAGTCGAGGTTGTGGAACGGCTGACCGTACGTGGTGCGGTGCCCGGCGATCGAGAAGTTCCCGACCTGTCCGGGGAGCGCCGAGTCCGGGTAGTGGCCGACGCCCTTGCCCAGGACACCCCAACTGGTCCCTTCGAAGACCGGCTTGTACCAGTCCTCACCGAAGCGCGGGATGCGCATCATGGCGAACGCATCCTCGGGCTGGACCACGACCGTCGGCTCCGTCGCGGATGCCGACGGCGGCGCCACCACTGGCGGGGTGCTCTCCCACAGCTCGAGCAGCTCGTCGGTGGTCTGCTCGGCGGCGGCGTTGGCCTGCACCGTCGTCCACCACAGCTGGTAGACGCAGAACAGCAGGATGACGACGCCGAGGGTGATCAGCACCTCACCGGTGCCGCGGACCACCGACCTCACGGTGTTCACGCGATCGCCTGCGCATACTGCAGATCGAGCGCCCCCTCGTATGCGGCCACCGTCACCTCGTCCTCGTCCTCGACCTCGTAGCCGAGCCCGACGACATCGACCCACTCACGGTAGGCCTGGACCGCCGGCGCCTCGTCCAGCGCCTGGCGCATCCCCTCGGTATCGCCGATCGCGGTCACGCTGTATGGGGGGGAGTAGACCCGGCCGCCGAGGATCAACGTGTTGCCGACACAGCGGACCGCACTGGTCGTGATCAGCCGCTGGTCCATCACCTGGATGGCCTCGGCCCCGCCGGCCCACATGGCGTTGATCACGCCCTGCAGGTCCTGCTGATGCACCACCAGGTCGTCCGGGGTGATCCCGGGCGGCAACGGCTCACCCGGATCCCGGGGCGCATCGTCCAGGCGGACGGTCAGCCCCGGTCCGATCACCTCGGTGACCCCGGCGGCGCCGGCCAACTGCTCCGCGGCCTCGCGGGCGCCGGCCACCGACGAGTCGGTCTCCGCGGCCAGCTCCCCGAGCGCGTCGACCTCGGCACGCAGCTCATTGACTTGGTCCAGGCCGGCGTCGTAGTCGTCCTGCCGCTCGCGGATCAGGTCGACGAGCCGGGTGGTGCGTTCGGCGCGCAGGTCGGTGCCGCGCGCGGTCGAGGCACTGGTCGCGAACAGGAAGCCGGAGGCGACCAGCACCAGGGACACCAGCAGAAGCCCGACGAGGGAGGACGGGCTACGCCTGGCCACCTTCGCCTCCTGGTCGGGGATTCCGGACACTGTGCCCGGTCTACGCTATGGGACGAAATCCGGTTCACTCGTGGTTCCCTCAAGGACTCCCCATGCCCAAGTCACGCCTGCGCAAGAAGACCGCCTACACCCCCATGCCGCGTAAGGACGGAGGTGCCGCGGCTCCGAAGCGTTGGATCGCCCCAGCCATGGCCACCCTGTTCATCGTCGGCCTGCTCTGGATCGTCGTGTACTACATCGCCGGCCAGCAGATCGGGTTCATGGACAGCCTGGGCAACTGGAACCTGCTCATCGGGTTCGCCCTGATCGTGGGTGGCTTCATCCTGTCCACCCAATGGAAATGAGCCGGTTATCCACAGCCGTTGTCCCCAGTGTGGATTAACTCACACCCGTGTGATTCTGACCGCACCCATGGTCGCGGTCTCCTCGGCTCCGCTGCGCTACGCCTGCATCGTCCACTCAGGCGAGCAGCTCCAAGATCGTCGCGTTGGCCATGCCGCCGCCTTCGCACATCGTCTGCAGGCCGTAGCGGACCTCCGCGTCCCGCATGTGGTGCACCAATGTCGTCATAAGCCGGGCCCCCGAAGCACCTAGCGGGTGGCCGAGCGCGATCGCGCCGCCGTTGACGTTCAGTGCCTTCTCGTCGGCACCGATCTCGGCCAGCCAGGCGAGCGGGACCGAGGCGAACGCCTCGTTCACCTCGAACGCGCCGATGTCGGCCGGGTCCAGGCCGGACTTCGCAAGCACCTTCCGGGTGGCCGGGATCGGCGCGGTCAGCATGATCACCGGGTCGTCACCGACGACCACCGCCGTATGCACACGCGCGATCGGGCGCAGGCCGAGCGCGGCGGCGTGCTCCGACGTCGTCATGAGCAGGGCGGCGGCGCCGTCGGAGATCTGCGATGACGAGCCGGCCGAGATCACCCCGTCCGCGCGGAATGGGGTCTTGAGCGCGGCCAGGCCCTCCAGCGTCGAGCCGCGGCGGATCCCCTCGTCCGTCTCGACTGTGCTCCCGTCGGACAGGGTCACCGGCGCGATCTGCTGCGCGAACCGACCCTCGTCCGTCGCCGCCGCAGCCTTCTCGTGCGATGCCAGGGAGAACTCGTCGAGCAGCTGACGGGACAGCCCCCACCGAGCGGCGATCATCTCGGCGCCCACGCCCTGGTTGAAGATCGGCGCCCCGCTGTCGGCGAGCGCGGCCGCATACCGGTCGAGGACGGTCTCGCCCCACGGCATGCCGCCGGTCGCCGACGACCCCATCGCCACCCGTGACATGGACTCGACGCCGCCAGCGACGACCACGTCGTAGTGCCCGGCGACCAGACCTGCGGCCGCCATGTGCACCGCCTGCTGCGAGGAGCCGCACTGCCGGTCGACGGTGGTGCCGGGCACGGTCTCGGGCCAGCCGGCGGCGAGCACGGCGTTGCGCCCAACGTTGAACGCCTGGTCACCGACCTGGGACACGCAGCCCCAGACCACGTCGTCCACCTGCGCCGGGTCGAGACCGGTGCGGTCCACCAGCGCGCGCAGCACGTGCGCGGACAGGTCCACCGGGTGCAGCGCGGACAGCGCGCCGCCGCGACGGCCCACAGGCGTCCGGACGGCTTCGACGATGACGGCGTCACGCATGGCAGCTCCTCGAGTTGCTGGTCACAGGAAGGGGATGGTGTCGCGCAGTTCCGCGGTCCGCAGCGCGACCAGGCCGGCGCATACGAAGAAGATGATGACGGCCGTCGACACCGCGGCGACCGTGCGGACGCGGGCCGGCGCCTTGACGAACACGAGCGTCAGCACCGCCCCCACCACGAGCCCGCCGACGTGCGCGCGCCAGTCGATATTCGTGCCGGGCAGGAAGCCGATGGCCAGGTTGATGCCGATGAGCACGGCGATCGAGGTGAGGTCGCGGCGCAGGTGGTGCGAGATGACAAGGAACGCGCCGAACAGGCCGAAGATGGCACCCGAGGCGCCCACCGACGGGGTGTTGAAATCGTTGAACGCGTAGGACGCCACGCAGCCGCCGAACGCCGACAGCAGGTACAGCGCGAGGTACCGGATCCGGCCGAGCGCTGCCTCCACCGGGGTGCCAATGACATAGAGCACGTACATGTTGAGCAGCAGGTGCAGGATGCTGCCGTGCAGGAACGCCGCCGTGATCAGGCGGTAGTACTCGCCCGTGGCAACTCCGTGTAACTCCTGGTTGTAGATGCCGAAGCCGAGGACGCCGAACCGGATGGCCGCCTCGCCGATGCCGTACACGAACTGGGCGATAAATACGGCGACGTCGACGCCGATGAGGACTCGCGTGACCAGGCCGACGTTCGTGCTCACCCGGCCACCGGCGATTGTGCGCGGCTCGCGGACGCTCGCCTGCCCTTGCCGCAGGCACTCCGGGCACTGGAAACCGACCGCCGCCGAGGTCATGCAGTCTGGGCAGATCGGTCGGTCGCAGCGCACGCACCGGATGTAGGTCTCGCGATCGTCGTGCCGGTAGCAGGTTGGGACCTGCTGCGCCGGACTGCTCACGACCAAACCAACGGGTGAGGATCAGCCATCATTCCGCTCGATCGTCACCGACTCGATGACCACCGGTGTGGTGGGCCGGTCGCTGGCGTCGGTGGCCACGTTGCTGATCGCGTCGACGACGTCCCGACCGGTCTGGTCCGCGACCTCGCCGAAGATCGTGTGCTTCATGTTCAGCCACGGCGTCTTGCCGACGGTGATGAAGAACTGGCAGCCGTTGGTGCCGGGCCCCGAGTTGGCCATCGCCAGCAGGTAGGGCCGGTCGAAGAGCAGCTCGGGGTGGAACTCGTCGCCGAACTTGTAGCCGGGTCCACCGGTCCCCGTTCCGAGCGGGTCGCCGCCCTGGATCATGAAGCCGCCGATGACCCGGTGGAAGCTCGTTCCGGGATACAGCGGCTCGGTTGATCGCTCGCCGGTGTCCGGGTGCCGCCACTCCTTGCCACCTTCGGCCAGCTCGACGAAGTTGCGCACGGTTTTCGGCGCATGGTTCGGGAACAGCTCGAGCGGGATGTCGCCGTGGTTGGTACGCAATGTGGCAACCAGGCGCTCAGCCACTGGGGCCTCCTCATGGGCGGTGACAGGGATGCCCGGCCCATGCCGCGGAACCGGGAACTGCGCCGATCCTTCCACGAATGCTCCGCAGGGGGTTTCCCGGTATGCGCTCAGTGGGCAAGAGTGGGCGCAGGTACGCATCGAGTCTGGAGGACACGTGTCGAATACGCAGGCCAGCACCGTGACGGAGAAGGCCACCGAGAAGGCGCAGGAGGTCATCGCCGCGTTGGCGCCAAAGGCGGAGGCCGCCAAGGAGTCCGCGATGGCCGCGGCCGAGCAAGCGAAGGCATGGGCAGCACCCAAGGTGGCCGAAGCCCTGGACACCGCGTCGGTGGCGATCAAGGAGGCCGGCGAGAAGGTAGCGGACGCCGGTGCCTCGGTCTCCGAGTCGGTGTCCGCGGCTGCGTCGCAGGCTCAGGAGGCGGCGAAGGACGAGCCGGCGCACCGTCGTTGGCCGAAGGTGCTGCTCGTCGGCGCCGTTGCCGCGGGTGGCGCGGTGGCCGCGAAGGTGATGATGAAGCGTCGCCGCGAGGACGAGTGGCACACGGTCGAGGAGTGGGAGCCGACGTCATCGACCGGGTCGTCGGCAGGTACCGCATCATCGTCGGAGACAACCAACGGCGACGCGCCGACGCCCGACGACGTCACGAAGCTCACGGGCTGATCGTCGACTCTCCTGGCGCTGTTGTGGGGGTCCACGCCGCAATGAGCGCCAGGCAGGACCAGCGAGCAACGACTGGAACACATCAGCGCGAGCCTGGCGCGCCGGTGGAGACGAGGGGACTCGAACCCCTAACCCCTGCCTTGCAAAGGCAGTGCTCTGCCAGTTGAGCTACGCCCCCGGTTGAGGGGACCACAGGACCGTGCTGTCAGCGTAGGTCGTTGTCCGCATCGCGGGTCGCCTCGGCCCAAAGGTCCTGCTCGGCAGAATCCGCCCGGAGCCGGCGCACGACGACGAAGGCCGCAGCCGCGGCTGCCGCGATGACGAGCAACTTCTTCACAATCAGACCCTCACGATTTCGGATGCAGGAGACCACTGGGCAGTGGGCCTAGGAGGACTTGAACCTCCGACCTCTTCCTTATCAGGGAAGCGCTCTAACCGTCTGAGCTATAGGCCCGGGAACGCCGCAGCAGGCTACCCGATCGAATCGCACCAACCCAACGTCGATCCGGGCGAGCGCGCGGTCAGGCGTCCTCGGCGAGGGTGATCTCGAGACCGCCGACCAGGCCGACGCACAGGTTGTACATAAACGCCGCCAGCGTCGCCAGCGCCGTGACCAGGACGACCTCGATGACCGCGACCAGCATGGAGAACCCCATGACCCGCGGGAAGGCCACAATCTCATCGACCGTCCAGCTGGCGCTCTCCGGAGCCACGTCACTCACGGTCCGGTCGATGGCTGCGAACACCCCGGCGGCGTCGAGCACGAACCACAGCACGGCCACCGCGACCAGGATCACGATGGCGACCGCGATCGACAGGGTGAACGCGACCTTCATCGCCGACCAGGGGTCGACCTTCGCCAGGATCAGGCGGGCGCGTCGACGGGCCGCCGGGGTCGGCGCAACGGCCGGGCCAGGTGCGAGCACCGCCGGTTCGTACCCGGGCCGGTGTGCCCCGGCGGTTGGGCTGGGCGGTGGCGTGGTCGCGGTCCCGCTGCGGTATGCGGCCGACCCCATCGCCGAGTGGGTACGCGGCGTGCTCGAGGTAGCCCCTGCGCGCGGCGCGCTGGTGTCGGTCACGTGCTCATCCCGTCGTCGGCGTTCGGCACTGTGCCGTCGGAGTTGGTGCGCTCGGAATCGGTGCGGTCGGAGTCGACGATGGCCTCGGGGTTCCGGGCCACGGCTACCACGGTGTCACCCTCGGCGAGGTTCATCAAACGCACGCCCATGGTGTCGCGCCCGGTTAGGCGCGGATCGTCCCCCGAAACCCGGGTCCGGATCACGACCCCGGAGGAGGCGATCGCCAGCACCTCGTCGCCTTCGTGGACGACGAGGGCGCCTACCAGGGAACCACGTTCCTCGACGATCCGCATGGCAATGACCCCCATGGTGCCCCGGCCCTTGGCGGTCCAGGCGTCCAGCGCGGTCCGCTTCGCATACCCACCGTCTGTGACGGTCATGCAGCGCGGCGCCGGGCTCGACGACATCCATCGCCAGCAGCTCGTCATCGCCCTTGAACCGCATCCCGGTGACCCCACTGGTGGCGCGCCCGATCGGCCGCAACGCTGTGGCGTCGGCGGTGAAGCGCACCGACTGGGCCTTGCGAGAGACCAGCAGCAGGTCGTCCCCGTCGCCGATCAGCCTGGCCGCGATCAGCTCGTCGTCCGCGCGCAGATTGATCGCGATCACGCCACCGGTGCGCGGCGAGTCGTACTCGCCGAGCCGGGTCTTCTTCACCAGCCCGCGCCGGGTCGCAAGCAGGAGGTAAGGCGCGACCTCGTAGTCGCGCAGGTCGAGGACCTGCGCGATCCGCTCGTCGGGCTGGAAGGCGAGCAGGTTCGCGACGTGCTGTCCCTTGGCGTCCCGGCCGGCGTCCGGCAGCTCGTATGCCTTGGCCCGGTACACCCGGCCCTGGTTGGTGAAGAACAGGATCCAGTGGTGCGTCGTGGTCACGAAGAAGTGCTCGACCACGTCCTCCTCGCGCAGTTGCGCCCCACGGATGCCCTTGCCGCCGCGCCGTTGCGAGCGGTACAGGTCGGCCTTCGACCGCTTGGCATACCCGCCCCGGGTGATCGTGACGACCACGTCCTCCTCGGGGATCAGGTCCTCCGCGGAGAAGTCGCCCTCGCGCGGCGACCAGCCGGGTGCGCCGCTCGTCGCCGAACTTGTCGACGATCTCGGCGAGCTCCTCGGCGATCAGGCTGCGCTGCCGCTCGTCGCTGGCCAGGATCGCGTTCAGCTCGTCGATCTCCAGCATGATCTCGTCGTACTCGTCGATGATCTTCTGCCGCTCGAGGGCGGCGAGTCGACGCAGCTGCATGTCGAGGATGGCGGTGGCCTGCACCTCGTCGATGTCGAGCAGGCCGATCAGGCCCTCGCGGGCGTCCTCGACCGTGGCGCTCGCCCGGATCAGCGCGATCACCTCGTCCAGCGCGTCGAGCGCCTTCAGGTAGCCGCGCAGGATGTGGGCGCGTTCCTCCTTCTTGCGCAGCCGGAAGCGGGTGCGCCGGACGATGACCTCGATCTGGTGGGTGACCCAGTTCGAGACGAACTGGTCGAGCGGCAGGGTCCGCGGGACCCCGTCGACGAGCGCGAGCATGTTCGCGCCGAACGTGTCCTGCAGCTGGGTGTGCTTGTAGAGGTTGTTGAGGACGACCTTGGCGACCGCATCCTTCTTCAGCACGATGACCAGCCGCTGGCCGGTGCGCGATGAGGAGTCGTCGCGGATGTCCGCGATGCCGCCGACCCGACCCGACTCGACCAGCTCGGCGATCTTCAGCGCGAGGTTGTCTGGGTTGACCTGGTAGGGCAGCTCGGTGATGACCAGCGTCTGCCGGCCGCGGTTGTCCTCCTCGACGTCGACCACCGCGCGCATGGTGATCGCGCCCCGCCCGGTGCGATACGCATCCTCGATGCCGCTTCGGCCGACGACCAGCGCCCCGGTCGGGAAGTCCGGGCCCTTGATCCGCTGCAGGAGCGCGGCGAGGAGTTCCTCTTGTGTTGCCTCGGGGTGCGCCAGCGCCCACTGCACGCCGTCGGCCACTTCGCGCAGGTTGTGCGGCGGGATGTTCGTCGCCATGCCCACCGCGATGCCGGCGCTGCCGTTGACCAACAGGTTGGGGAAGCGGGCGGGCAGGATGCCCGGCTCCTGGGACCGGCCGTCGTAGTTCGGTGCGAAGTCGACGGTCTCCTCGTCGATTTCCCGCACCATCTCCATGGCCAGCGGCGCCATCCGGACCTCGGTGTAGCGCATCGCGGCCGCCGGGTCGTTGCCCGGGGAGCCGAAGTTGCCCTGGCCCTGAGCCAATGGGTAGCGCATCGACCACGGCTGAACGAGCCGGACGAGGGTGTCGTAGATCGCGGTGTCGCCGTGCGGGTGGTACTGGCCCATCACGTCGCCGACGATCCGGCTGCACTTGTTGAAGCCGCGGTCCGGGCGGTACCCGCCGTCGTACATCGCATACAGCACCCGGCGGTGCACTGGCTTGAGACCGTCGCGGACGTCGGGCAGCGCGCGCCCGACGATGACGCTCATCGCATAGTCGAGGTAGCTCTTCTGCATCTCGCCGGTGAGGTCGACGACCTGGATGCGGCCGTCGCCGCCCTGGCCGTCCCCTCCGGTGGTCACGGTGATGTCGCTCAACTCGCTTCAGTCTCTCCTCGGCTACATGTCAGACGATTCGCGTCACCCGTGACGCGTTCCGGCTGACAGGTGCTGCTGTCATGCGGCGGGCAAAGCATCAGATGTCGAGAAAGCGGACGTCTTTGGCGTTGCGCTGAATGAACGACCGCCGGGACTCGACGTCCTCACCCATCAGCGTGGTGAACATCTCGTCGGCCACCGCGGCGTCGTCGAGAGAGACCTGCAGCAACACGCGCTGCTCCGGGTCCATCGTCGTCTCCCACAGCTCGTCGGCGTTCATCTCGCCGAGGCCCTTGTAGCGCTGCACCGGGTTCTCCTTCGGCAGTTTCCGACCGGCGGCCAGTCCGGCCTCGCGCATCGCGTCCCGCTCCCGGTCGGAGTAGACGAACTCGTGGGCCGCGTTGGTCCACCGGAGCCGGTACAGCGGCGGCTGCGCCAGATAGACGTGGCCGAGCTCGATGAGCGGGCGCATGAACCGAAACAGCAGGGTCATGAGCAGGGTCTGGATGTGCTTGCCGTCGACGTCGGCGTCCGCCATCAGGATGATCTTCCCGTAGCGCAGTTTGGCCACGTCGAAGTCGTCGTGGATCCCGGTGCCGAGCGCGCTGATGATCGCCTGCACTTCCTGGTTGCCGAGAATGCGGTCGATCCGCGCCTTCTCGACGTTGAGGATCTTGCCGCGGATCGGGAGGATCGCCTGGGTACGCGGGTCGCGCCCGCCCACCGCCGAGCCACCGGCGGAGTCGCCCTCGACGATGAACACCTCGCACTCGTCGGGGTTGGTCGACTGGCAGTCCCGCAGCTTGCCCGGCAGGCCGGTCGAGCCGAGCAGGCCCTTGCGGTTGCGGGCCAGGTCGCGCGCCTTGCGGGCGGCGATCCGGGCCTGCGCCGCGGCGGATGACTTCCGGGCAATGTCCTTGCCTTCACCCGGGTTCTGCTCGAACCAGGCACCGAGTTGGTCGTTGACCTGCTTCTGCACGAAGGTCTTGGCCTCGGTGTTCCCGAGCTTGGTCTTGGTCTGTCCCTCGAACTGCGGCTCGACCAACTTGAGGCTGACGATCGCGGTCAGCCCCTCGCGGACGTCCTCGCCCGAGAGGTTCGCGTCCTTGTCCTTGAGGACGCCCCACTCGCGGGCGAACTTGTTGACCAGCCCGGTGAGCGCGGCGCGGAAGCCCTCCTCGTGGGTCCCGCCTTCGTGGGTGTTGATCGTGTTGGCGAAGGTGTAGACCGACTCGGCGAACGAGGTGTTCCACTGCATGGCCACGTCCAGGCTGGTCCCCGTCTCGGGGTCCGTCGCCTCCAGGCTGATCACGCTGCGGTGCGCCGCACCCTTCTTGCTGTTCAAGTGGTTGACGAAGTCGACCAACCCACCGTCGTAGCGGTAGGTCACCGTGCGCGCGGTCGCCCCCTGCTGGTCCGCGGCGGCGGCCGAGCCGTCCTCGGTGAGGCCATGGCCGGGCCGCTCGTCCCGCAGCGTCAGGGTCAGCCCCTTGTTCAGGAACGCCATCTCCTGGAAGCGCCGCGACAGGGTCTCGAAGTCGTACTCGACGGTCTCGAACACCCCAGGGTCGGCCCAGAACGTGACGACGGTCCCGGTCCGGGTGGTAGGCCCCTCGTCGGTGAGCGGTGTCACCGGCTGGGAGGCCTGGTAGCGCTGGGTGTAGTGCCGGCCGTCCCGGTCCACCTCGATCTCGAGTCGCGAGGACAAGGCGTTGACGACACTGACCCCCACCCCGTGCAGGCCACCGGACACCGAGTACCCGCCGCCGCCGAACTTCCCGCCGGCGTGCAGCATGGTGAGCACGACCTCGACGGCCGGTCGCTTCTCGACCGGGTGCTCGTCGACCGGGATGCCGCGCCCGTTGTCGGCCACCCGGACGCCGCCGTCGGCCAGGATCGTCACGTCGATGCGGTCGCAGTAACCGGCCAAGGCCTCGTCGACGGAGTTGTCCACCACCTCTTGGACCAGGTGGTGCAGACCGCGCTCGCCGGTGGAGCCGATGTACATGCCGGGCCGCTTGCGGACCGCGTCCAGCCCCTCGAGAACTTGGATCGACGTCGCGTCGTACGCAGCGTCGGGAACACCGATCGATGAGGTCATACGGGGTTCGGTCACCTCTCTGGCGCCCGGCACGGGGCCTGCCTGCCTGCATTCGTTCGAGATTCGCCCGAACTTGGATCCGTCGAGCGCTGCAAGGAGGCGCACGAGACCGATCCCGCCCGGCAACGGCGAGGACGTGCTGTTCGCCGCTGGCCCGGCCGGGTCGGCCGGAAACTACTCAAATCTTACCTGTCCGGAGCACCCGGAATGGCCGCAGCAGCCCCCTGGGGACAGTTTTCCCGGTTGCGCAGGCCTGGGGATATGTCCCCCCATGAATCCGGTCGGGTCGGGGTCGTCTGCGGGCGCTCTCAAACCCCCGCCGACGGTCAGCCGGGGTCAGCCGTAGGTGTCGCGTGGGCCGCGCCCCGGCACCCGGAAGCCGCCCTTGCGCCAGCTCGGGACCGACCGGACCCTGCACCTGGAGCCGGTGCACCGTGCCGGCGCCGAGCTCCTCATTGAGCCGACGCACCACCGACGGCGCGAGGTAGGTCATCTGCGTCGCCCAGGCTGTGGAGTCGGCGCGGACGTACAGGACCGAGTCCTCGAACCGCTCCGGCGTCACGTGTGCGGCCACCTCGGGGCCAACCACCTGGTCCCAGCGGCCGACCGCGCCGGCCACGGCCAGCTCGGTTTGCCAACCGCGCTCGCTGAGCAGCCGGTCCACCGACCGGCCGAGCGGCTGTGGGTCGCGGTCATCCTCGCCGGCGCCGGAGACGTTGGGTGTCGTCGGCCGGCGGCGGGTCCGGCGCGCCGGTCGGTCGTGGCGAGGTTGCTCGGTGACGGCGCGCTGCCGGGCAGCCGCGAACGCGGTCCGGGCGAGATCGAGCTGTTCGTCCGGCGGATCCGGCTGGCCCGGTTCGGGCCCCTCAGAGGACACGGTGCACCTCCCCGGCCATGACGTCGACGCGGGTCCCGCTGAGCCGGGCAGGGACGTCCTCGGGCACGGCCGCGGTGACGAGGACCTGGGTCCCGGCAGCAACGATCTCCGCCAGCCGGTTGCGGCGGCCGTCGTCCAGTTCGGCAAACACGTCGTCCAGGATGAGCACCGGTTCGCCACCGTCCGCCTTGAGCAGGTCGTAGCTGGCCAGCCGCAGCGCCAGCGCATACGACCACGCTTCTCCGTGGCTTGCATACCCCTTGGCTGGGGACGGGCCTAGGCGCAGCAGCAACTCGTCGCGGTGTGGACCGACGAGCGACACCCCGCGGTCGAGCTCCTCCTTGCGACGAGCGGTCATGCCGGCAAGCAGCGCCTCGGCGAGCAGCGGCCGATCCGGTTCGAGCGTGGCCTGCGGCCCGAGCGAGGAAACGTAGTCGAGCTCAGTTGGGCCGTGCCCACTCGAGATCGCGTCGTATGCCTTGTCGACCAACGGGCGCAGCGCGGTGAGCAGCTCCAGCCGCGCGGCCAGCAGAGCAGCACCATGCTCGGCAAGGTGGCTGTCCCAGACCTCGAGCGTGTGCACGTCAGCGCCGGGTCGGCCCTGCCGGACCGCGGCACCGGCCGACTTGAGCAGGGCGTTGCGCTGTTTGAGCACCCGGTCGTAGTCCGCCCGGACTCCAGCGAGCCGGGGCGTTCGGGCGACCAGCAACTCATCCAGGAAGCGCCGCCGCTCACCCGGGTCGCCCTTGACCAGCGCGAGGTCTTCCGGGGCGAACATGACGATGCGCAGCAGCCCGAGGACCTCGCGCGGCCGCGGGACCGGTGAGCGGTTGACCCGCGCCCGATTTGTTCGACCGGGCGCCACCTCGATCTCGACCAGGGTGGCCCGGTCGTCGCGGTGGATCACGGTGCGCACGATCGCGCGCTCGGCGCCGATCCGCACGAGTGGTGCGTCGGTGGCCACCCGGTGGCTGGCCAGGTTGGCCACGTATGCGATCGCCTCGACCAGGTTGGTCTTGCCCTGACCGTTCGGCCCGATGAAGGCCGTCACCCCACGCTCGAGCGGCAGCTCCACGGTCGGGTAGGAGCGGAAGTCCACCAGGGACAGCTGACTGACGTACATCCGGCAGGTCCGACCGGCGGCCGTTAGCCGGACAACCGAACCGGCATCAGCAGGTAGCGGTAACGGCCGTCGGGCTGGTCGTCCATTGATCCGATTCCGGTGAGCACGGCCGGCTTTGTCGGAGTGGTGAAAGCGAACCGCGCGACCGGCGCCTCGATCGCGGTCAATCCGTCGAGCAGGTAGGTCGGGTTGAACGCGATCGTGATGTCTTCGCCATCGGTGCGGGCCTCCGTCTCTTCGGTCGCGGTCGCCTCCTCACCAGTGCCGGCCTCGAGCCGGCCACCGTCGCCGGTGAAGGACAGCCGCACCGGGGTGTTGCGCTCGGCGACCAGTGCGACCCGTTTGACGGCCTCGATGAAGGCGGCCGTGTCCACCGACGCCGTGGTCGTGGAGTCGCTCGGCAGCAGGCTGCGGTACTTCGGGAACTCGCCGTCCAGCAGCCGGGTGGTGGTGCGTCGGCCGCCGCTCTCGAAGCCCATCAACCCCTCACCGCTGCCGCCGCCGACAGCCAAGGCCAGCACTGCCTCGTCCCCAGTCATGGCCTTCGCGGTGTCGGCGAGCGTCCGGGCCGGCACCAGCGAGGTCGCCTCCAGTCCGGGCTGGTCGGGGAACCAGTCGAGCTCGCGGACCGCCAGCCGGTAGCGGTCGGTGGCCGCCAGCGTGATCCGCGCCCCATCGATCTCGATCCGGACACCGGTCAGGACCGGCAGAGTGTCGTCGCGACCGGCCGCGATCGCGACCTGCCCGACGGCGCCGGCGAACTCGGCCCGCCCGACTCGGCCGGCCACAGTCGGCATCTCCGGCAGCGTTGGATACTCGTCGACCGGCAGCGTCTGCAGCACGAACCGCGACGATCCGCACGACACCTCGACGCGCTGGTCGCCGGCCGTGGACTGCAGCTCGACCGGCCGGTTCGGCAGGGATCGGGAGATGTCCGCGAGCAGCCGGCCGGACAGCAGCACCCGGCCCGGCTCGTCGACCACGGCCGGCACGGCCCCCCGGGCGGACACCTCGTAGTCGAACCCGGCCAGCGCCAGTTCGTCGTCGTGGGCCTCGAGCAGCAGGCCGGCGAGCACGGGGACCGGCGGCCGGGCCGGCAGGCTGCGCGCGGCCCAGGCCACTGCCTCGGCCAGGACGTCACGCTCGACGCGGATCTTCACGCGGGACTCGCCTTTCGTCGACGTCCGCTGGGACGTGCTCGTCGTCTCGTTGCTGCAGACGTGTGGGAGTTCGTGGCCCGGAGACTAGTGGCGTCGGTGGTGTGGTTGGGGATCAGGTGGGAGCGAATGTATGCGGCCGCACCGACACACCCGACGGCACCGCAGATCCCCAGCCGGGTCGGCCCCAAATGCTGGGGGTTCTCCCTCATTGAAGACAGTCTCGTGGTCGTCATCGCGGCGGTGAATCCTGGGGATGGGATCGATCCGTGCAGGTCACGACGCTGGGTGCTTGTGACTGGTCTGTTGACCCGGGGCCGTGGATCGACGCCCGAGCCTGGCCGCCACCGGGCGTCGATTGGATGTCGGCCGGGTTTCCCACCGGTTGTCATCCGCACGTCCACAGCCTTGTCCCCAGGGTGTGCAAGGGATGATCGTCCGGCGGTATCCCAGCGCCGGCGGCTGCATACACGGATTGTGGCCAACTGACGACAGGGAGTGGCCGCAGCTTGATCGATCAGTTCTGTCGGGCCTGTGACTTGATCCGGTTGGTCAGCTCGGTGACCTGGTTGTAGACGCTGCGCCGCTCCGCCATGAGCTGGCGGATCTTGCGCTCGGCGTGCATCACCGTGGTGTGGTCGCGGCCGCCGAACTGCTGACCGATCTTCGGCAGCGACAGCTCGGTGAGCTCCCGGCACAGGTACATCGCGATCTGGCGAGCGTTCACCAGCACCCGCGAACGGGAAGAGCCGCAGAGGTCGTCGAGGGTCAGCCCGAAGTAGCCGGCGGTCTGCGCCATGATCGTCGCCGAGGTGATCTCCGGACCGGCGGTGTCGGTGATCAGGTCCTTGAGCACGATCTCGGCCAGCGCGAGGTCGACGGCCTGCCGGTTCAGGCTGGCGAACGCGGTCACCCGGATCAGGGCGCCCTCCAGTTCCCGGATGTTCGTGGTGATCTTGCTGGCGATGTACTCGAGCACCTCGGCCGGGACGGACAGCCGTTCCTGGGCCGCCTTCTTGCGCAGGATCGCGATCCTGGTCTCGAGGTCCGGGGGCTGCACGTCGGTGATCAGGCCCCATTCGAAGCGGGACCGCATCCGGTCCTCGAAGGCCTGCAGCTGCTTGGGTGGCAGGTCGCTGGTGATCACGATCTGCTTGTTGGCGTTGTGCAGGGTGTTGAAGGTGTGGAAGAACTCCTCCTGCGTCTGCACCTTGCCTTGCAGGAACTGGATGTCGTCGACCAGCAGGATGTCGATGTTGCGGTAGCGCGCCTGGAACGCGGCCGCCTTGTCGTCGCGGATGCTGTTGATGAAGTCGTTGGTGAACTCCTCGGAGCTCACGTAGCGCACCCGGGCTCCGCTGTACAGCGAGCGCGCGTAGTGGCCGATCGCGTGCAGCAGGTGGGTCTTGCC
This sequence comes from uncultured Actinomycetota bacterium, assembly GCA_963836025.1. Classification (GTDB taxonomy): domain Bacteria; phylum Actinomycetota; class Actinomycetes; order JBEVHX01; family JBEVHX01; genus JBEVHX01. The sequence continues at coordinate 674,092 of CAWIIE010000007.1, read as the reverse complement.
CAGCCCGGACTCGCCATAGATGAACAGCGGGTTGTATGCCTTCGCCGGCGCCTCCGCGACCGCGACCGCGGCGGCGTGCGCGAACCGGTTGCTGGACCCGATGACGAACGTGTCGAAGGTGTACTTCGGGTTGAGCCGGCTGGCTTCCGCGCCACGCGACCCCGGTTGGCCGGAGCCCGGGCGGTTCAGGCTCCCGGCAGGGTCATCACTCAGACCGTTCGAGGATCCGTTTCCGTTCGAGCCGAGCCAAGCGGCCCCGGTACGCAGGCTCACGTTGTCCAGGTCGGCCGCAAAGGTGCCGTCGGCGACCTCGTCGGTGAGCTCGTCGTTCTCGGCGACCCCCCCGTCGAGGTCCTCCTGCACCGTCACCGCCAGCCGGACCTCACGCCCGAGGCGCATGGTCAGTGCCTCCGTGACCGGCAATCGCAGCCGGTTCTCCAGGATGTCCTTGGTGAAGGTATTCGGCGCGGCGATCAGCGCGGTGTCCTCGACGATCGCCAGCGGGCGGGTCAGCCGCAGGAATGCCTGCTGTTGCGGCTTCAACACCTCGTCCAACCCGGACAGGGTGGCCGTCCAGATCTCGGCCAGGTCGGGCACGTTGGGCGTTGTCTCGGCCACCGGTCGCCTCATTCCGTCCCGCTCGAACCTGGCACTTAGTGGGTACAGCGCCCTGGCAGCGTGACAGTCCGGAGCCCCGACGACGGGACACCTTCAGCCACGCGGGTGCGTCGGCCTGCTTCCGTCCAGGGGTCGCCGGCCTCGTCATCCACACGGTCATCCACAGGTTGGGGATCTGTGGCGACGAGACCGGGGGGAAGGACCGGTGCTCGGGGACGCTACACAGCCCGCGACCATGTGGACAAGCAGTTGAGGGAGGGCAGATTCAGCGATCTGCGGGTTTCTCGGCGTGTCACGCTCGGCGGGTCGCGGTTTGACCGATTTCGGCCGCCGCCCGTACCGTAGGGGAGCCTGTCACTCGGTGACGGCCACTGCTGCATGCCTGCGCGAACGACTGCCACGGATCCGTTGACGACGGCGAGTCCCGGTCGCGTCGGTGTCCTGTGGCGGCCGTCGGCGGGACGGTCCTCCGGGGCGGTCAGTGCAGGTCGAAGCGACACCCCGCACGCCTGTGCATCTCAACCCCTGCATCTGAACCACACTGCCTGTCGAGGAGCAACCGGTGAGCAAGCGCACCTTCCAGCCGAACAACCGCCGGCGGGCCAAGACCCATGGCTTCCGTCTGCGGATGCGGACCCGAGCCGGCCGCGCGATCCTGTCGACCCGGCGCCGCAAGGGCCGCTCCAGCCTGTCGGCCTGAGCGCGGTCAGGCTCGAGCGGGCCGGCTGCGTGCAGACTCTCGTGCTTCCGCGTGAGTACCGACTCCACCGTGCCGAGGACTTCTCGACGACGGTCAAGCGCGGTCGCCGCGCCGGCCGTCGCACGCTGGTCGGCCACTTCTTGGTGCAGCCAGACCTCGGTGCCATCGACCCATCGGCGACTCCGGCGCGGATCGGGTTCGTCGTGAGCCGGGCCGTCGGCAACGCCGTGACTCGGCACCGGGTGACCCGCCGGCTTCGGCACGTGGCGCGGGCCCGCACCTCCCGCCTGCCGGCTGGCTCCATGCTCGTGGTCCGGGCCCTGGTGCCGGCCGGATCGGCGAGCACCGCAGAGTTGGCCACCGACTTCGATGCCGCTCTGGACCGGCTGGTCCCGCCGCCCGGGACGCCATGACCGCCGCCCCCCTGAACCCAGTGTCCCGAGTCCTGAGCTGGCCGCTCCTCGGCCTGATCCGGCTGTACCAGTGGACGATCTCGCCACTGCTCGGGCCGGTCTGCCGCTACCACCCGAGCTGCTCGCGGTACGGCTTCGACGCGATCCGGACGCACGGCCCGTTGGTCGGGACCTTCCTCGCCGTCCGACGGGTGCTGCGCTGCAACCCGTGGATGCCCGGCGGCCCGGACCCGGTCCCGCCCCGCGGTGGGGTCCGGCAGGCGCTGCGTCAGCAGCGCGCCGAGCGGCGCCTCCGCCCGGCCTCGACCTCGACCGAGCCACGCTCACCTGCTCCTTCAACGATCGTGCGAGGTGTCTGACCCGTGGGTCTGTTCAACTGGCTGTACAACGGGGTCTCCTGGATCCTGCTCCGTTGGCATGACCTGTGGGGTTCGATCTTCGATCCGGACAGTGGCTGGGCGTGGGGGCTGTCCATCGTCGGCCTCGTCGTGGTGATCCGCATCTGCCTGATCCCGCTGTTCGTCAAGCAGATCAAGGCGCAGCGCGGGCTGCAGGCACTTTCGCCGCAGATGAAGGAGCTGCAGAAGAAGTACGGGCACGACCGCGAACGGTTGTCCCAGGAGATGATGAAGCTCTACAAGGACACCGGCACCAACCCCTTGTCGAGCTGCCTGCCGATCCTCGTGCAGGCGCCGTTCTTCTTCGCGCTCTTCCACGTCCTGAACTACGTATCGCAAGGCAAGACCGTCGGTGTGATGAACGCCGCCGAGGTCGAGTCGATGCGCGAGGCGACCATCTTCGGAGCGCCGATCTCAGCAAAGTTCACCGATGCCTTCGGCAGCAACGATGTGCCGGGCTACAACGACGTCACCGTCATGGTCGTGACCCTCGTCATGATCGTTCTGATGTCGGCGTCGCAGTTCATCACTCAGCGCCAACTGATGCTGAAGAACGTGCCGGCGGGCCAGGACAACCCGATGGCGCAGCAGATGAAGATCATGCTGTACCTGTTCCCGCTGATGTTCGCAGTCTTCGGCATCAACTTCCCGATCGGCGTCCTCGTCTACTGGCTCACCACCAACCTGTGGACGATGGGTCAGCAGTTCTATGTGATCCGGCGCAACCCCACGCCGGGCTCGCCGGCGCACGACGCCCTGCAGAAGCGCAGGGCCGCGAAGGCCGCCCACAAGGCGGCCAAGAAGGCCGGTTCGGCCACCACCGAGGCGACGGCACCTGGTTCGGTCAACGGCGAGGTGACCGGCCCGGACGCGCCGAAACCCGGGACCCCCGTGAAGCCACCCCCGGCCCGGGTTCAACCGCGCAAGCAGTCGAAAGCCAAACGACAGAGCAAGCGCTAGCCGCCGATACTCGAGGCACCCGCAGTCACAACGACGCCCATGCACCCAGTCGCAGGAGAGAACCACCGCAGTGAGCACTGACGAGACCACCTCCACCGAGATCCGTCCCGCCGCGGACCCGGTCGCGCCGGACCAGCACCGCCCCAGACAGCGACCCGGGCGAGCAGCCGCGAGTCGCGGCCGCAGCAGTCCGCCGATCGACTTGCCGAGCTCGAGCGCGAGGGCGACGTCGCCGCCGACTATCTCGAGGGGCTGCTGGACATCGCCGACCTCGACGGGGATCTCGACATGGACGTCGAGAACGACCGGGCCATGGTGCAGGTGATCGGGGCCGAGTTGCGGCAACTGGTCGGCCCGAGCGGCGAGGTCCTGGACGCTCTGCAGGAACTCACCCGGCTCGCGGTGCTGCGGGAGACCGGCGAACGCAGCCGGCTCATGTTGGACATCGGCGGCTTCCGGGCCGCGAAGCGCGCCGAGGTGGCGGCGATCGGGCGTCAGGCGGTCGCAGACGCCACCGCAACGGCGGCGCCGGTTCGGCTGGCCCCGATGACGCCGTTCGAACGCAAGGTCGTCCACGATGTCGTCGCCGAATCCGGGTTGACCAGCTCATCCGAGGGTGAGGATCCCGACCGCTACGTGGTCGTGCGGCCCGCCTAGCCGTCGTTTCACGTGAAACCGCCGCCACCGGACCTGCCGGCCTGGCCCGCGGCGGCGGAGTCGGCGCTCGACCCGGTCGCCTTGCAGCGGCTCGCCGTCCTCGGCGAGCTGCTCGCCACGCATGGCGTCGAACGCGGGCTGCTCGGTCCGCGTGAAGTGCCTCGGCTGTGGGAGCGCCACCTGCTCAACTGTGCGGTGCTCGAGCCGCTGATTCCTGCGGACGCTGCCGGGTTGTGCGACGTCGGATCGGGGGCCGGCCTGCCGGGCCTGGTCCTTGCCGCGCTTCGACCGGACCTGGCGGTCACCGTCTTGGAGCCGCTGCTGCGCCGGACGACCTTCCTGACCGAGGCGGTGGACGCGCTCGGGCTCACCCGGGTCGAGGTGCTGCGCGGCCGGGCCGAGGACTGGGCGGGCCGCCGGACCTGGCCGGTCGTCACCGCGCGCGCGGTCGCACCGTTGGACCGGCTGGCCGGTTGGTGTCTGCCGCTGCTGACTCCGGGCGGCCTGCTGCTCGCACTCAAGGGCGTCCTCCGCCGCGGTCGAGGTGGCCGCTGCCAGCACGGTCCTGGCCCGAGCTCGGCGCCGAGCCGCCGGATGTTCTCGAATTGCCGACGCCCGGCACGTCGGACACGACCTTCGTGGTCCGAGTCCGTACCGTGAACTCGCCAGGCAGACAGCGGCCAGGACAGCGCAGTTAGGGAGCAGCTAGTGGAAGGCGGGCGCCGGTGACCGAGGGTGTCGGCACCGTTTCACGTGAAACGCCGATCGGCGATCTGGGCTCGGTCGATGACCCGGACACACCGATCGCCCGGGCCGCGGCCGCCGCGGTCGAGGTGCGCAGCGGCCGCACCCGCGGGCTGCCGCCGCCCGACCGCACGCGGATCGTCACGGTGGCCAACCAGAAGGGCGGCGTCGGCAAGACCACGTCCACGGTGAACCTGGCCGCGGCCCTTGCGCTGCACGGCTCGGCCGTCCTGGTCCTCGACCTCGACCCGCAGGGCAACGCCTCCACCGCCCTCGGCATCCCGCACCACGCCGGCACCCCGTCGGTCTACGACGTGATCATGGGCGAGACCCCGCTCGGTGCGGTGATCCAGCGGGTCCCCGACGTGCCCAACCTCAGCTGCGCGCCGGCCACGATCGACCTAGCGGGGGCCGAGATCGAACTGGTGCCGCTGGTCTCCCGCGAACACCGACTGGCCCGCGCGCTCGCCGCATACACCGCGGATCGACCGAGCTCGGCTCGACTACATCTTCATCGACTGCCCGCCATCGCTCGGTCTGCTGACCCTGAACTCGATGGCGGCCGCGGACGAGGTGCTGATCCCGATCCAGTGCGAGTACTACGCGCTCGAGGGGCTCGCGCAGTTGTTGCGCAACGTCGAGATGGTCCAGCAGCACCTCAACCCGCGGCTGGTGGTCTCGACGATCCTGCTCACGATGTACGACGGTCGGACCAACCTCGCACAGCAGGTGGCCGAGGATGTGCGGGCGCACTTCGGCGAGCGGGTGCTGCGCACGGTCATCCCGCGGTCGGTGCGCATCTCCGAGGCGCCGAGTCACGCCCAGACGGTGCTCACCTACGACCCCGGCTCCAGCGGCGCCGTTTCCTACCTGGAGGCGGCCCGCGAGCTGTCCGCCCGGGTATGCGCCGCCGCCCCGGCGACCGGTCAGGTCAACGGCGTGGCGCACGATCATCCGCAGACGACAACGACCCCTCAGGAGGCGACGTGAGCCGGCGCGGTCTGGGACGTGGACTCGGGGCGCTGATCCCCACGGCGCCGCCGCCGACCGAGGAGCCGGTGGTCGGCCAACTGAACGGCCACCTCCTCCCGCAGGTCGACAGTCGCGGACCTCGGGGCTGTCGCCGCGACCCCTCCGGAGGCGTCTGCGCAGGGCGCCGCGACCGGAGGCACGCAGCTGGGCGCGTACTTCGCGGAGCTGCCACTCGACCGGATCACGCCGAACCCACGACAGCCACGCCAGGTCTTCGACGACGACGAGATGCGCGAGCTGGTCCAATCCATTCAGCAGGTCGGGCTGCTGCAGCCGATCGTCGTCCGGCCGCTGCGCAGCGACGACCAGGTCGACCGCTACGAGCTGGTCGTCGGCGAGCGCCGGTGGCGGGCCGCGCAGCAGGCCGGGACCGGGACGATCCCGGCGATCGTCCGGGAGACCGACGATGACGCCCTGCTGCGCAATGCGCTGCTCGAGAACCTGCACCGCAGCCAGCTGAACCCGCTCGAGGAGGCCGCGGCATACGACCAGCTGCTGCAGGACTTCGGGTGCACCCACGACGAGCTCGCCGGCCGGATCGGCCGGTCGCGCCCGCAGATCTCGAACACGCTGCGGCTGCTCAAGCTGCCGCCGCCGGTCCAGCGCCGGGTCGCGGCCGGTGTGCTGTCCGCCGGGCACGCTCGGGCCCTGCTCGGCCTGGACGACGCGGATGCCCAGGACCGGCTCGCGCAGCGCATCGTGGCCGAGGGCCTGTCCGTGCGGGCCGTCGAGGAGATCGTCGCGGTCGGCGGCGAGCCCGCCGAGCGACCGGCCCGCAGCCGCACGCACCGCCCGACCGCCCCGGGCCTGCAGGATCTGGCCGGCCGGCTCTCGGATCGGCTCGAGACCCGGGTCCGGGTCGAGCTCGGCCGGTCGAAGGGCAAGCTGACGATCGAGTTCGGCTCGCTCGACGACCTGCACCGCATCGTCGGGGTGATCGACCCTCAGCCACTCGACCTGGCGGTCGAGGCAGAAGTCGCCGAGTAACGCTCCACTCGCGCCAGGAAAATCAGGGCATACGCCTATCAAACCGGCAGGTTGTGCCCGCGAGTGGAGCGTTACTCCGGGGCGGCGGCTGCCCGGGATGGCGTTCGGCGCTCAGTCCGCGGCCGTGAGCCGGGCCGCTCGCGCATGCAGGTAGCGCTGCTGCGGCAGGTTCATCGTGCGGTCCGCCGCCGTCAAGTAGGACGCGCGGGCCGCCACCGGGTCGCCGGCCCGTTCGAGCAGATGGGCCCGAACCGCGTGCAGCCGGTGGTCATTGGCGACCCGGTCGTCGGTCTCGAGCTTGCCGAGCAGGTCGAGCCCGGCGCGCGGACCGGTGGCCATCGCCACCGCAACGGCGTGGTTCAAGGCCACCACCGGGTTGTCGGAGGTCTGCATCAGGACCTCGTACAGCGCCACGATCTGCGGCCAGTCCGTCTGTTCGGCACTCGGCGCTTCGTCGTGGATCGCGGCGATCGCCGCCTGCAGCTGATAGGGGCCGGTTGGGCCCAGGGGAAGAGCTCGCGGTGATCAGCGCCACGCCCTCGGTGATCTGTTCGCTGTTCCAGAGCCGTCGGTCCTGTTCGGCCATCGGGATCAAAGACCCATCTCGCCCCGTCCGCGCCGCCCGACGAGCGTCGGTGAGCAGCATCAAGGCCAGCAGTCCGGTCACCTCGCCGTCGTCCGGCAGCTGGCGGTGGAGCAGCCGGGCCAGCCGGATCGCCTCGGTCGACAGCTCGACCCGCTGCAGGTTCGGGCCCGCGGTGCTGGCGTAGCCCTCGGTGAAGATCAGGTAGAGCACGTGCAGGACGGCCCCGAGTCGCTCGATTGCGTCGGCGCCGCGGGGCAGCGCGAAGGGCACCCCGCTGTCCCGGATGCGCTGCTTGGCCCGGCTGATCCGTCGCGTCATGGTGGCCTCGGGGACCAGGAACCCGCGGGCGATCTCGGCGGTCGAGAGGCCACCCACCGCCCGCAGGGTGAGCGCGATCTGCGACGCCGGCGTCAGGGCGGGGTGACAGCACATGAACAGCAGGACGAGCGTGTCGTCGGACTCGGGTGCGGGCAGTTCAGCGGCTGGTGCAAGCCACTGTTCGGGCAACGACCACCGGGCGACGCGTGTCCTCGCGGCGCTGGCGAGCCTGCTCGGTGCGCAGGAGGTCGGTCAGCCGGCGCGCGGCGACCGTGATGAGCCAACCGCGTGGGTGGTCCGGGAGGCCGTCTCGTCGGCCACTGCTCGACGGCCGCGAGCAGCGCCTCCTGGGTCGCATCCTCCGCGAGGTCGAAGTGCCCATAGCGCCGCACCACCGCGCCGAGGACCTGTGGCGCCAGGGGGCGCAGCAGCTCCTCGAGGTCCGGGTCGGGCGTGGGCGCGATCAGAGCTCCAGGTCCGCCGCTGAGTCCATCACCGGCCGGACGTCCACCGTGAACGCCCCGGGCGCGTTCGCCGGGTAGGGACAGGCGGCGAACCCGGCCGCGATCTCGGTCGCCCGGTCGAAGCTCGCGCAGTCCACCAGCGTGTACCCGGCGAGCACCTCCTCGGTCTCGGCATACGGGCCGTCGGTCACGACCGGCACACCCTGCTCGAGCTGGATTCGCCGGGTGTGGGCCGGGGCGGCCAGACCCTGCGCGTCGACCAGTTCCCCGGACTTGTCCAGCTCGGCGTGGTAGGTCTGCATGAACGCGTACATCGGAGCGAAGTCCGCCGGCGACAGGCCCGGAGTGGAGCGTGGACTTCCCCGCCATGACGTCGTAGTCGCGCTGCGATCCGTACAGAAGATCATGTACTTCATGATCTCCTCCACAAGTGTGGGCACCATCGTGTGCCGTTCACTGGAGACGTCGGTGCCGGCTGTCTCGCTCCGGACATCCTCCGGCTCGGGCATCTCATCTCAGATGTGGTATGCCCATCACGGCGCGTTGGCAGCGTCTGGCACGAAGGATCCGTCCCGCATCAGGATGCCGTCGGCGCACCGAGCCTCGATCTGGCCGTCGCCGAACTGCTCGTGGTACAGCCGCGCATACATGGCGCCGCGCGCGAGCAGCTGCTCGTGCGTGCCCTGCTCGACCACCCGGCCGCCGTCGATCACATAGATCACGTCGGCCGCGACGATCGTGGACAGCCGGTGGGCGATGGCGAGCGTGGTCCGTCCGGTCATCGCCCGGGACAGCGCGGCCTGCACCAACCGCTCGCTCGCGGTGTCCAACGCCGAGGTCGCCTCGTCGAGCAGCAGCACCCTCGGGTCGTGCAGCAGCACCCGGGCGATCGCGACCCGCTGCTTCTCCCCGCCGGACAGCCGGTACCCGCGCTCGCCGACCACGCTGTCGTAGCCCTCGGGGAAGGACATGATCCGATCGTGGATCGCCGCGGCGCGGGCGGCCTTCTCCACCTCTTCGTCGGTGGCGTCCGGGTCGGCGTACCGGATGTTGTCCCGCACCGTCGCGTGGAACAGGTAGGACTCCTGCGTCACGACGCCAACCAGGTCGGCGAGCGAGGCGAAGGACAGGTCACGCACGTCGACCCCGTCGATGCTCACCGAACCCGCGTCGACGTCGTACAGCCGTGGCAGCAGGTATCCGAGGGTGGTCTTGCCGGCGCCGCTCGGACCGACGAGCGCGGCGAGCTGCCCGGGCCGGATGTCCAGCGACACCCCGCCGAGCGTCCACGCCTCGTGCTCCTTGTCGTACCTGAACCGCACGTCGTCGTAGCGAACGTGGCCCGACGCAGCCGCGCGTCCGAGCGTGACCGGCGTCGGTGACTCGGTGATGTCCGGCTCCAGGTCGAGGTACTCGAAGATGCGCTGGAAGTACGCCAATGACGACCGCAGCTCGACGATGCTCTGCAGCAGCTGGCCGAGCGGGAAGTAGATCCGGGTCTGCAGCGTCGTGAACGCCACGATCGTGCCCGCCGTGATGCTCGACGACGACCCCATCAGGTAGCCCGCGACCAGGTAGACGAACGCCGGCGTCACCGACAGGAACGTGATGACGACGGTGAAGAAGCCTTGGCTGATCAGCTGTTGGCGCACCTGCAGCTTCGCGATCCGCGCGTTGTCCGCGTCGAAGGAGGCCAGGTCATCGTCCTGCCGGTTGAACACCTTCGCCAGCAGCACCCCGGACACCGACAGCGACTCCTCGGTCGTCGCCGTCAGGTCGGCCATCGTGCTTTGCGTCGCGCTGGCCACCTTGCGGCGCTGGTCGCCGACCACCTTGGTCAGCCAGAAGAACACCGGGAACAGCAGCACCGCGACGATGGTCAGCTGCCAGGACAGCACCACCATCGCGACCAGCGCAGAGGCGAACGACACGACGCTGCCGAGGATCGTCGTCGCGGTGGTCGTGACGACGGTCTGCACGCCGGCCACATCGCTGGTCAGCCGGCTCTGGATCTCCCCGGTCCGGGTTCCGGTGAAGAACCGCAGCGACATCGTCTGTAGATGTCCGAACAGCCGGCTCCGCAGGTCACGCATCACCTGTTGCCCGAGCACGTTCGACGCCCAGACCTGCCAGATCCCGATCGCGCCGCCGACCACCGCGACCGCCAACATCAGCGCCACCAGCCACCACAGCAGCGAGAGGTCGGGACCCCCGCTCGGCGGGAACAGCGCCTGGTCGAAGACCACCTTCGTCAGCAGCGGGTTCACCACGCCGAGCACCGCGCCGACGAACACGAGCACCACGATCGTGACGACCCGGCCGCGATAGGGCATGAACAGCCCGACGATCCTGCGGGCCAGCGCGGGGTCGACAGGTGGCCGTTCGGTCTCGCCGGTCGGGACGCTCACCAGGACAGTGTGCGGCCCGCGACCGACGCGCGCGCGCTTCGTTCGCTCAGGGCAGGTATGCGCCCCGCGCCGGCGCTAGAGGTCAGCCGACCAGGTCGACCGCCAGATCGCAGATGTCGACCTCTGCGAACGGGAACTGCCCGTTGGCCTTGACGACTTCGAAGCTGAGCTCGTGAGCGCCCGGCTCGAAGTCCCCGAGGGTGTCCTGCAGTGTCTTGAACGTGAACGACCCGCGGTCGGCGCCGACGACCTTCCCGTTCGAGTCGCGCACAGTGAGCAGGTTGCCGCTGTCGACGGCGGTGAACTCATACACCGGGCCGACCAGGCCGCCGGGCGGGATGACGTCGGCCGGCACCGGTCGCCCTGCAGCGCATCCTTGCGCGCGGGCGACGCCGTGGCCGGGAAACGCCGCTATCCGCGAGCGGCAGCCACCTCGACGAGTGCGGCGCATACGGCACCCAGGTCCTGACCCGACGCCTCCACCGACTGCGGGAACAGCGACGTCTCGGTCATGCCGGGCGCGACGTTGACCTCGAGCAGCCAAGGCACGCCAGCGGCGTCGACGATGATGTCCGAGCGCGACAGGTCGCGCAGCCCGAGCGCCTCGTGCGCCCGCAAGGCCGCCTTCGCGCAGGCCTCCGCAACGGAGGCGTCCAGCCGCGCCGGGCAGAAGAACTCGGTCTCGCCGGCGGTGTAGCGCGCCTCGTACCCGTAGACCCCTCCGTCGGGCTGGATCTCCACCGCCGGCAAGCGCGACCGGTCCGGACCCGAGATCGAGCACCGAGACCGCGACCTCGGTACCAGGACATGAAGCGCTCGACCAGCGCGGTCTCGCCATAGGCGAAGCAGCCCACCATGGCCGCGGGCAACTCCTCGAGCGTGTGCACCACGGACATGCCCAGCGCCGACCCGCCGCGCGCCGGCTTCACGACCAGCGGCAGCCCGAGCAGCTCGACCGCCGCCGAGAGCACGGTGGCGGCGCCGAGGTCACGGAAGGTGGCGTGCGGCAGGGCGACCGACTCCGGGGTCGACAGCCCAGCAGTGCGCAATGCCGCCTTCGCTGCTGGCTTGTCGAACGCCACCCGGCACGCGTCCGGGACGGATCCCACATACGGAATCCTCAACAACCCCAACACATCTCGGATCGCGCCGTCCTCGCCGGCCGCGCCGTGCAGCAGCGGAAACACCACCGACGGACGGTCCGCCGTCAGGTCCGGGAGCAGCGCCGCGTCGACGTCGAGCACATCGACCTCGACGCCGGCGGCGCGCATCGCCTCCGCGACGCGCCGACCGGATCGCACCGACACGTCGCGCTCGTGCGACAGCCCGCCGGCCAGCACGACCACGCGTCCCGGCACCGCTCATCGACGACTCCTCATGCCAGGTCCGGACCGGGTGAGGATCCGAGCGGGTCGGTGGTCTCGTGCGGCCCGCCGAGCGGGTGTGCGGCCGCGGCCGCACCGAAGGTGGCCCGCAGCTCCAGCTCCTCCTCGATGACGGCGGCCAGCCGGCGGACGCCCTCGCGGATCCGGTCCGGGTCGGGGAAGCAGTACGACAGCCGCAGGGCGGAGTGCGCCTCGGGCGACGTCTTCGCCCAACCCGAGTAGAAGCCGGTCCCCGGCACGTACGCGACCCGTGCGGTCACGGCGCGCGGCAGCATCGCGGTCGCGTCGAGCTCGTCGGGCAGCGTCACCCAGCTGTAGAACCCGCCGGCGGGCCGGGTCCAGGTGGTGCCTGGCGGCATCATCTGCTCGAGCGAGCCGAGCAGCGCGTCCCGACGCTCGCGGTAGACCTCGCGGTACGTCTTGACCTGCTCCATCCACGGCTGGGTCGCGAGATACGTGGACACCGTCAGCTGGCTGTACGCGGGCGGGCACAGCACGGCCGCCTCCGCCGCGAGCACCAGCTTCTCCCGCACCCCGTGCGGGGCGACCGCGAACCCGACCCGCAACCCGGGCGCGAAGGTCTTCGAGAACGAGCCGAGGTAGATCACACCTTCTTCGTCGTCCGCTCGGAGCGCGCGCGGCACCACGCCGTCGAACCCGAGCAGACCGTACGGGTCGTCCTCGAGCACCAGCAGGCCGCCGGCGCGGGCGACCTCCAGCACGTCGCGGCGTCGCTGCGCTCCCTGCGTCACGCCCGCCGGGTTGTGGTAGCTCGGGATTGTGTAGAGGAACTTGGCCCGCTTGCCGGCCCGCTCGATCGCCGCGAGCGCGTCGCGCAGCGCCTCGGGGACGAGACCCTCCTCGTCCATCGCCACGTGCACGACCTCGACCTGGTATGCGGCGAACGTCGACAGCGCACCCACGTACGACGGCGCCTCGGCGACCACGACGTCTCCCGGGTCGCAGAACACCCGGGTCACCAGGTCGAGGGCCTGCTGCGACCCGACGGTCACGACGATGTCGTCCGGATGTGCGTGCACGCCGACGGTCGGCAGCACCTCGGTGACGATCTGTTCCCGCAGGGCCTCGTCGCCCTGGCCACTGCCGTACTGCAACGCGGATGTGCCGCGGTCCACGATCAGCCGGGCCACCGACTCGGCGACTGCGTCCAGGGGGAGCGCGCGCAGGTACGGCATACCGCCGGCCAACGACACCACCTCGGGCCGGGACGCGACCGCGAACAGCGCACGGACCTCGGAGGCGGCCATCCCGCGGGTGCGTGCTGCGTAGCGCTCGACGTACGGATCGAGACGGTTGCCATGCGTCGGCCGGAGCGGACTGGGTTCGGGCATAGGCACTGTCACGGGATCACCCCCTCCTCGGGGCTCGGGCGGCCCGGAAGCGGGGCCGGTACATGGTGGTCGGTGCTCGCTGTCGGGTCATACCATGCCTCACGACAGTGGCGACACGTCCGGAGGGTGACGTCGGTGGAGCGTCGAGCGGGTCCGCGCACCGTTGTCCTGCTGGTCGCCTGCATCGCGCTTGGGCTCGGCATCGGCACCATCGCCGGGTTCCTGGTCGGCCTGCTGCGGCCACACGCGCACGCTGGGTACACATCGGCATACGTGCCGCCGCCCTCGGCGGAGGACGAACAGACCAGCATCGAGCCGCCGGCCCGCGGGGAGCCGTGATGTCGCGCCGGCTGGTGCCACTCACCCTCGACAACCTCGACGACCTGCCGGTGCGCTGCCGCCGTTGCGTGCACTGGGAGCTCGACCCGGTCGCCGGCGCGCGGGCGCTCGAAGCCGGCGACACCGAGCTTGAAAAGGAGGCCTGGGTCTCCGGCGTGCTCCTGGAGTGGGGGTCGTGCGGACAGCTCGTGCAGGTCGACGGCGTCCCCGCCGGCTACGTGCTGTATGCGCCGCCGGCGTACGTGCCGCGCACGGTCGCGTTCCCGACGGCACCGGTCAGCGGCGACGCGGTGCTGTTGATGACCGCGCAGGTGCTGCCCGAGTTCGCCGGCGGCGGGCTCGGCCGGATGCTGGTCCAAGGCGTGGCCAAGGACCTGGTCCGCCGTGGCGTCAAGGCGTTGGAGGCATACGGCGAACTGCGACCGGACGCCGACCCGGACCTGCCCTGGGAGCCGCGCTGTGTGGTGCCCGCCGAGTACCTGCTGGCGGTCGGCTTCAAGACTGTGCGCCCGCACCATCGGTGGCCGAGGCTGCGGCTGGATCTGAAGTCGACCGTGTCGTGGCGTGAGGACGTCGAGGTCGCGCTCGAGCGGCTGCTCGGCTCGATGAGCCCACCGGTACCGGTGGTCGGGATGCGGCGGACCGGCGCGCCGGTGGGTTTGCGCTGACCGCGGGGTTGGGTACGCGGCCTACTCCCAGGGCAGTGGTCCTTCGAACTGGATCATCGCCACGTCGAACAACGCAGCAGCCTGCACCCCAGCCTGCGGGCCGCTCAGTTCCGCCATCCAGGTGAGGAACGGCCCCGGCTCGAAGCCGGCGTCACCGAGGCCCTTGGTGTACTCCGCATGCGCGGCCAGGGATGCGATGCCGCGCTGGAGCGGCACACCGGTGATGTCGACGCCGTGCGTCGGCTGGTTGGCGCCGGCGAAGGCGACGAAGCGCACCCCGCCCCACGGCTGCAGCCCTTCGTCCGCGAGCTCGGGGAAGATCCAGCGGTTGCCGGCATCGCGCGCCGCGTCCAGCGTGGCCAGGCCGACCACCCGGTGGTCGGCCTGGTTCGGCATCCCCATGAACATCCGGATCGAGTGGTCGCCAGTAACGATGATGTCGGGCCGGTGCCGCCGGATCGCGCGCGTGATGTCGCGGCGCAGCGGAATCCCGCCCTCGACAACGCCGTCGCGGTAGTCGAGGAACTCCACGACGTCGACGCCGACCTCGGCCGCGCCGGTGCGCTCCTCCTGCTCGCGCAGCGGGCCCGCGACGTCGGGGTGCATACCGTCGATGCCGGCCTCGCCGCGGGTCACGAGCAGGTAGGTCACGGTCTTGCCCTGCGCCGTCCAGCGCGCGACCGCGGATGCGGTGCCGTACTCGATGTCGTCGGGATGCGCGGCCACCGCCAGGCAGCGGTCCCAGTCCTCGGGAAGCGCGGGCAGCGGCGTTGGCTCGTCCGGCATGCGCAGACGCTAGCGGTCTTGATCACGATCTGCGCGTCGAGATCGTACGGATCTGGATGATTCCAGCGCGCAGATCGTGATCTCTAGGCGCGTACCAGGTCGGACACGCGGATGCCCCCAGTGGGCTGGTCCTCGCCGGGGGGAAGGTAGAGCCGCTGCACGGCCGCGAGCACGGCCTCTGCAACGACATCGCGGAATGCAGGGTCGGCCAGCCGACCCGCGTCGCCGCGGTGGCTGAGGTAGCCGAGCTCGAGCCGAACGGCGGGCATCCGGGTATAACGCAGCAGGTCCCAGGTCTTGGCGTGCGCACCGCATGACTGCAGATCCGTGCGTGCGACCACCTCACGCAGTATCAGGTCAGCCAATGCCGCGCCGACGCCGGACTGCCAGGCACCACTGCCGTAGAAGAACGTTGCAGCGCCGTTGGCCTGCGCGCTGTGGTGCGCGTCCGCGTGCAGCGACACGACGAGATCAGCCAGCGCGTCGTTGGCCAGCTGGGCACGCGCCAGCTCGGTCGGAGGCTCCTCGGTCGCGGCCAACCGGCCGCGGGTGAGGAACGCGGCCACGCCGGCGGCGGCCAGCCGGCCCTCGATCCGGGCGGCCACATCCTCGACCAGCCAGGCTTCCTCGAGCCCGTGCCCGCTGCGGCCGCGGTCCCGACCGCCGTGTCCGGGATCGATCACGATGACCTTGCCGGCCAGCGCCGGTCCGCTGCGGCGCAGCACCTCGGCCTCCCGCAACGTATGCGGGGCGCCGCCGGTCACGGTGCGAGCGAGCCGGCCCAACGCCTTGAAGCTGCGCGGACCGCAGGTGCCATCCGTGGACAGGCCGACGTTGCGTTGGAACTCGCGCAGCGCGAGATCGGTCTGCCGACCGAAGACGCCATCGACCCGACCCGCGTCGAAGCCGAGCTCGAACAGCCGGGCCTGCAGCTGGGCGACGTCGCGCCCGGTGAGCAACGCGCCGGGCACCAGGGTGAGCACCCGGTCGCCGAGTCGCCAGTGCGCCTCGTCGAGCAGCTGCCAGGTCTGCGGCCCCACGACACCGTCCGCGGTGAGCCCGTTGGCCTGCTGGAACTCGCGAACCGCGGCGTCGACGTCCTCGTCAAACGGCGCGTCGTGGTAGCTGTCCGTGGTGGACCCGCTGGGTCCGGGTCCCAGCCCGACCATGGCCAGCCGGGCCCGGATCTCCGCCACGGCGACACCCCGGTCACCGAGCCGGTACATCGGCCGGTGATCCACGGGCGGGGAGACAGGCGACACGGACGCTCGCTCTCTGGAAGCGGCTGGGCGGGGGCTGATCCTGGCGGGCGGGTCGGGAGGTGAATCGTAGACCCGCATCATGCCCAGTTCGAGGAGGCCCGCAAACAGCTCCGCCCGACATCGCACGCGTGTGCGCGATGTCGGGCGGAGATGCCCGGTTGGTCAGATGAAGTCGGCGAGGTCTCGCAGCAGCGCGGCCTTCGGCTTGGCGCCGATGATGGTCTTCACGACCTGACCGCCCCGGTACACGTTGATCGTCGGGATCGAGGTGACCCCGTACGACGCAGCCGTCTGCGGGTTCTCGTCCACGTTCAACTTCACGATCTTGATCTTCTCGGCGTTCTCACCGGCGATCTCGTCGAGGATCGGGTCGACCGCACGGCACGGGCCGCACCACGCCGCCCAAAAGTCGACGACGACCGGCTTGTCGTGCTGCAGCACGTCCGCGAGGAACGTCTCGTCGGTGACGGCGGCGGTGTTGGCGCCCACAGGATCTCCTTTGGTGGTGGGTTGAGCGGTTCGTGGTGTGGCGTTCAGACGGTGGCTGGGTGCAGTGCGGCGGCGGCGCCATCGGACGCGGCGGCGTGGTCGAGGTCGGCCAGGTAGCGCTCGGCGTCCAGCGCGCCGGCGCAGCCGGTACCGGCAGCGGTCACGGCCTGGCGGTAGGTGTGGTCGACGAGGTCGCCCACCGCGAACACACCCGGCAGGTTGGTCCTGGTCGAGGTGCCCTCGACCAGCACGTAGCCCTCGGGATCGAGGTCGACCTGCCCCTTGACCAGCTCGCTGCGCGGGTCGTGGCCGATCGCGACGAACAGCCCGGTCACCGGCAGCTCACGCTCCTGCGCCGGTCACGGTGTCCCGCAGCTGGACGGCGGCCAGCTTGCCGTCCTGGCCGATGGCCCGCGTGACGACGCTGTTCCACGCATACCGGATCTTGTCGTTGGCGAAGGCGCGGTCCTGCATGATCTTGGAGGCGCGCAGCGCGTCGCGGCGGTGCACCAGCGTGACCGAGTTCGGCGAAGCGGGTGAGGAAGGTGGCCTCCTCGACGGCCGAGTCGCCACCGCCGACCACCGCGATGTCCTGACCCTTGAAGAAGAACCCGTCGCAGGTCGCGCACCAGGACACGCCCCGGCCGGACATCTCCTTCTCACCCGGCACGCCGAGCTCGCGGTACCCAGAACCCATCGCGAGGATGACCGCACGCGAGCGGTAGGTCTCGGTCGCGGTCTTCACCACCTTGATGTCGCCGGTCAGGTCGACCTCGGTGGCGTCGTCGAAGAGCACCTGCGCGCCGAAGCGCTCAGCCTGCGACTGCAGGGCGATCATCAGCTCCGGACCCATGATCCCGTCCGGGAAGCCGGGGAAGTTCTCCACGTCGGTGGTGTTCATCAGCGCACCGCCCGCGGTCACCGAGCCGGCAAGCACCAGCGGCGCGAGGTTGGCCCGGGCGTTGTAGATCGCCGCCGTGTATCCGGCGGGGCCGGATCCGATGATGATCACGTCGCGGACGTCGGTCACTGGCTCTCCGTAGCTTGGGGTTGATCAGCTAGCCGCATAACAGATCCTAGGTTGGCGGCTATTCCGCGACCGGCCGTGACCAGGATCACGGTCTGCCGAGCGAAACCGTGCGCTGGCGACCGATGCCTTTGTAGGGACCGAGCGCTCAGCAGATGGCGATCATGACGGGCAGCGCGCACTCAGCGCGCGACCCGCTCGAAGTGCAGGATGCTCGCGTCGTCCGCGGAACATGCCGGCGTGACGATGAACACGTCGACCGCCTCGGTACCGGCCGCAAGCACAACCGCCACCGCGGGCTCCCCCTCGTAGGTCCCGGCGTCCACGGCGACCACCTCGCGGGTGCCATCGGTGAGCCGCTCCAGGCAGGACGTGAGCCGGGCCTCGTCGAGCACCAGGTCATTGGCCGCGCCGGCCGCTGCCGCGTCGCGCCCGGCTTCGTCGGCCGGCGCGCTGGCGAACGTGCTCGGCGCCTCCGTCAGCGTCTCGGCGTCCGCGTCCGCCTCCGGCGACGCCTGCGGACCGACCGAGTCGACCGACGACGGTACCGATGGCTGGGTCAGGGAAGTGCTGCCGTCGCCGAGCAGCGAGGCGACCGAGTTCGCGAGCTCGGTGGGGGTGTAGTCGCGGCCGGTGGTGCTGCGGGCCAGATCGGCGCGGTCCGCGGCGCCCCCCGCCTCGGCGGACGTGGCCTGGTCGCCGCCGGAGCCGCCGTCGCCGAGCGTGCTCACCAGGGCGCCGCCGACCACAACCACGGCGGCGGCCGCCGCCAGCCCGAGCACTGCCCTCGACCAGCGGCGCTGCGGCGGGACCAACGGCGTCACCGAGCCGCCGGCAGCGACCGGCACCGACGACTCGGCGGCGAGCGCAGCCTCGATGCGGGCGGCGACCGTCGGCCGGCATCGGCACCGGCCCGCCTGCGGCCCGCAGCAGTGCCGACACGGCGGCATCGTCCTCGGACGACAACAGCGGCTCCGGGTCGGGTCGGACGGCTGGTCACTCATGCGGCACCCCCTCCGGCGGGTTCGAATCGGACCCTGGTGGGACGCCGGTCGGCGCATCCGGGTTCCGCAGGCCCGCGAGCAGCGGCAGCAGTTTGGCCCGGCCGCGCGCGCAGCGGCTTTTCACCGTGCCCACCGCGCAGTCCAGGATCGCGGCTGTCTCCTCGACCGAGTAACCCTGCATGTCGACCAGCACGAGCGCCATTCGCTGCTCGTCGGGCAGGGTCGCGAGGGCCTGCGCAACAACGACCGCGGTCTCCCGGGCGGCGATCGCGTCCCGCGGGTCGGCCGGCTGCCGCCCGTCCGGCTCCGGCAGCGGCACGGTCGGGCGAGCCTTGGCCCGCCGGATCCGGTCCAGGCAGGCGTTCACCACGATCCGGTGCAGCCAGGTGGTGACCGCGGCGTCGCCCCGGAACGTCCCGGCTGCCCGGTATGCGGACACCAGCGCGTCCTGAACGGCGTCCGCCGCCTCGTCCGGGTCGCCCAGCGTGCGAAGGGCGACGGCCCACAGCCGGTCACGATGCCGCTGGACGAGGGTGCCGAAGGCGTCCGGGTCGCCGGCGACGTGCGCGGCGAGCAGGTCCGCGTCGGCGCTGCCAGCGTAGGGCCCGTTGGGCCAGTCGGGCCCGTCCGTGGTCACGGCGTGCCAGCCAGGGCGGGCGGGCTCAGGGTGCCCGGACCGTGACCTCGGCGATCCCGCCGCGGAAGTCGACCCCCTCCCGCGGCAGGGAGGTCAACCACAGCAGGAGATAGCGCGCGTCCACCGAACCGCCGGTCGGGACGAGCGTTGCACTCGCCGGCGCGTCGGTGACCTTGCCCACGAGCTGGTAGCCGGTCGCATCCGGCTGGGACACCTCCGCCGCGCGCAGCTCCACCGTGGTCGGGACGCCGACCAGCTCGACTGCGACCGCGCCGACGCGCTGCACCGATCCGAGGTCGAGCACCAGCCCGACCCCGGACTTGAGCCCGCCCAGGTCGGGGCGCCGCTTGTACGAGGTGGTCTGCCAGGACGTCGCCGGGTTGCCGTCGACGGCCAGCGGCGCATCGCTCGATGACTCCTCGCCGTCGCCCTCGGGATCGAAGTCGCTGATCCCGGCGACCGGGATGGTGGCCCCTTGCTCGAGCTGCGGCACCGAGTTCCCGCCCGGGGTCGGCGACGGTGCGCCGCCCGGCCCGGTGAAGCCGGTGGTCGGACCGGTCCCGCTCGCCTCGGGCCCCTCCTCGGGCGGTGCGACCAAGCTGAACGCGACGACGGCCAGCACCACCAGGATCGCCAGCCCGACGACGGCCGCGACACCGCGCTTGACCTGCGGCCCCACCGGCTTGTGCGGCGGCCGCGGAGTGTTGTCGGCGGAGCCGTCCCGACGCAGACCGTGCAGCGCGGACAGCACGGCGGCTGGCGACGCCAGGGGTTCGAGTCCCGCATACGGCTTCGGGCCAAGCGCCCGGCCGGTCACCAGGTCGCAGCCGGCGGGCAGGCCGGCGCGCACTTGCCGCACACTGCGAGCCCCGCCTGGCACCGGTGCGACGCCGACGTTCACGCCGTCGTCAAAGGGCCAGCGGGCGGTGAGCCCGGCGAACAGCAAGGCGCCGAGACCACGGGCGTCCTCGGGGCCGGCCTCGTCGATAGCCAGCGGGTCCAGCCCGGCGAGGGCGGCGTCGATGCCGAGGCCGACCACCTTGACCCCACCGCTGTCCGTCCGCAGCACCGATCTCGGGTCCAGGCAGCGGTGGCCGATGCCGTGGTCGTGCGCGACCGTGAGCGCGCCGGCCACCTCCTCGACGATCGAGACCGCGTCATCGGGGGCGAGCGGTCCGTGCGCGAGCAAGTCGACCAGGTCGACGGCGCGCACCCACTCCGAGACGACCCGAACCTGCCCGTCCACCCGGTCGGCGTCGAGCACGCCCAGGAACCTGGCATCGGACACGGCGGCGGCCCGGCGGGCCGCCTCCAGCACGGCGTCCTCCTGCGGGTGGCCGGCCGCCAGCACCAGCACACCGACCGACCGCGCGAGCACCTGGTCGGTGCCGCGCCAGTAGGTGCCGCCGGACCCTTCGAAGATCCGGTCCTCGAGGACGAAACGCTCGGCTGTGGTGTCCATCGCGGTCAAGGGTAAGGAGCACCCGGCCCGGAGTCGCGTCGGCGGGCCGGGGTCACGCCTGCGGGCTTCGGAACCGCAACCGTTTTGTGACCGCGTCGACCACGTATGCGACCTCCGCGACCCGCAGGCGACGCGCGACGAGCACGAAGGCAGAAGCCCCAACGGCACCACCCAGCACAACCACCACCAGGGCGCCTGCCGGCCCGGACAGGCCCACGCCCCACCGAAGCGGGATGACGACCAGCAGCGCGGCAGCGACCGCGACCAGTGCCGCCACGCCGAGCCGGACGTAGGTCCGCACGACAAGGAACAACCCGAGCCCGCCCAGTCGTCGGCGCAGCAGCCAGGTCAAGACGATGGCCATCACGATGTAGGCGAGCGCATACGCCAGCGCGAGCCCGGCCACGACCCGCTCGGGCGGCAGCTCGACCGCGAACGCAACCGCGAGCGCGACGTTGACGACCGCCATCAGGCAGGTCACCAGCGCGGGAGTCCTGGTGTCCTCGAGCGCGAAGAAAGCCCGGGTCAGGACGTATGCGCCGCTGTACGCCGGCAGTCCGATCGCGAAGAACGCCAACGTGATGCCGAGGTATCTCGCATCCTCGACCGAGCCGGACCCGAACGAGAAGAACACCTCACCGATGCTCGGCCCGAGCACGATCAGCAGCGCGGCGGCCGGGATCATGGCCGCGCCCACGTATCGAAGGCCGAGCGAAACGTCGTCCGCGACGGCGGGCAGGTCCCGCTCGTGCGCGCGGTGGCTCATCCGGGTGAGCAGCGCGGTCGCAACGGAGACCGTGACGATCGCGTGCGGCAGCACGAAGAACAGGTTGGCCGCCGAGTACACCGTGATCCCGGCGCCATGCGACCCCGCGGCTTCGGCGGCGGAGTTCGCGGCCGTGGCCAGGCGGGACACCACCAGGTAGGCGAGCTGGCTCGCGGTGACGGACACGATCGTCCAGGTCGCGAGCCGGCCGGCGACGCCTAGGCCGGAGCCGCGTAGGTCGAATCTCGGCCGGTAGCGGTAGCCGGTCTGGCGCATCACGGGCAGCAGTACGAAGGCCTGCAGCGCGATCCCGAGCGTCGAGCCGAGTCCCAGCAGCGCCATCTCGGCGTCGGTCACCGAGTCGGTGGTGGTCCCGGTACCGGCGATCGCGAGGAACGCTCCGGCGGTGGCGATCGCGACCAGGTTGTTCACCACCGGGGCGAACATCGGCGCGGCGAACCGACCGCGAGCGTTCAGCACCTGCGACCACATGGTGAACAGGCCGTAGAACAGGATCTGCGGCAGGCAGTAGCGCGCGAAGGTGACGCTCACCTCGTAGTCGCGTTCGTCCCAGTCGCTCGCGTACAGCCGCACGATCAGCGGCGCCGCGAGCACGACGATCACGGTGATGACGAGCAGCGCCGCGCCGACCACGGTGAGCAGCCGATCGGTGTATGCCTGCCCGCGGTCGGTGTCGCTGCGCAGCCGCTTCACGAACTGCGGCACGAAGACCGCGTTGATCGTGCCGCCGAGCAGCAGCAGGTACACGATGTTCGGCAGCGTGTTCGCGACCGTGAACGTGTCCGCGAAGACCCCCTGGCCGATCGCGGCGAGCAGCACCACCAGGCGGACGAAGCCGGTCAGCCGTGAGAGCAGCGTGCCGACCGCCATGGTCGCGCTCGAGCGCAGCAGCGCCGCGTCGCCCGTCGCTGGGTCGCCGGGCGCCCGGTCGTCGGTCACGACGCCGATCGCCCGCGTATGCGGCGCACGATCCGGACCGCGACCGCCGCGAACAGGACGACGAGCGCCCCGCCGACCGCGAACGCCGCCACCGTTCCGTACGCCGTGGCGTTCACCTCGATCTCCGCCGGTGTGCCGAACACCCGGCCGTCCGGGGACAACAGCTGGACCGTGACCTGGACCCGCCCGTTGGCGGCGGCATCGGCGCCGACCTGCGGTGTTGCGGTCTGTCCGGCCGGCACCAGGATCAGGCCGGGGTCCTCGAAGCTGAGCCGCACCGCCGGCCGCGCGGTCAGGCCCAACCGGATCGTGACGTCCTGGTCCAGGTCGTTGCGGATGGAGATCGGGATCTGACCGCTCCCGGCGGACAGCTGGATCCGCCCACCGGTGACGATCACGATCGAGGACTCCAGGGCGTCGACCCGGCCGTCCAGTTGGGCGACGTACTCGGCGGCCTCCGCCGGACGACCGCGCCAGCCGGTGGACATGCCGCGCAGGGCCTCGGCGAGGAACGGGTCCCGCAGGGTCGACGGCTCCGCCGTCGTGGAGGCCACCACATCGACCCGATCCAGGATCCGGTCGATGTCCGCGAGGTAGGCCGTCGGCAGCTCGTCCGCGCGGGCCTCCGCGTCGTACTCGGGTCCGCGCCGCGCGGGCGGGGTGGGCACGGCCGCACGGAGTGCGGCCGGCGTGCGCATCGCCAGCCACGGTGCCTGGCGGCTCAGCGTGAGCAGGGTGTTGGCCCAAGCCTCCGTGGGTGCCCAGCGGCGCGGTGGGGCGACGAGCACGCTGCGCGGGTCGCCCGGCCGCTCCGCGGTGATCACCGCGGTCTCGGCGAGGAACCGCTGCCTGGTCATCAACTGCGCGGTTTGGTCGCCGACGTCGCGGGCGAGCAGGTCCGACACACCGCTGTCGACCACCCAGGCCCGCGGACCGTCCGGCAGGTCGGGGAACGCCGCGACCGCGTCCGGGGTGTACGGCGCGCTGCCGCGCACCGGCAGGCTGCGGTCGGAGACGACCACCGCGGTCACGCCGGACGCGTCCAACGCGGTCAGGGTCTCGGTGTCGAGCAGACCGTCGGCCGGCCAGGCCGGCTCGGCGCTCGGGGCGGAACCGAGCAGCCGTTCCGCCTCCTGCTGCGCCAGGACCGTGCCGTCGACCACGCTCTGCGTGGTCCCGGCCCGTCGAACGGCCACCAGGTCGGGGTCCGCATACGGCAGCAGCGTGGCGCCACCAGGACCGGAGGCGGCGACCCGCCCGGACAGGTCACGCAGCCAGCGGTCGTCCTCAAGCCCGGCGGCAGCGGCGAGGGTGTCCGCATCGAGCACCCAGAGCACGGGCGTCCCGGCTCGCGCCTGGGCGCCCCCGACGCGGGCCAAGATGTCGAGCCGGCCGCCCGGTGCCACCGCGTCCGCGAGCGCCTCCGGCGCCTGCCCCGGCTCGCCCAACAGCGGCCACAGCCAGGTGAGCGGGGTGGCGGCGACGGAGGCCGGCTCCGGCGTCCAGACCATCGTCGTGCGGGTGAGCCCGAAGCGGCCGCGAGCGCCATCGCGATCCGTGGCCCGGACCTCCACCGACACCACATAGGTCCCGAAACGCTCGAGGCCGAGGTCGTCGAGCGGGGTCTCGAGCCGGAACGGCAGGACCTGACCGGCAGCGGCCGTGGGCGCGAGCCGGGTCGTCGCTGACTCGACGACCACGCCGTCCCGGGCTGTTCGACGGCTCCGGCAGCTCGTCCGGGGTGCCGTCGGGCGTGCCGGTGCCCAGCTCGACGTCGGCCAGCTCACTGCGACTCGCGATCGGTGACCGGCCGACCCGCAGCCGGACGTCGACGCTGCGCAGGTCGACCGCGCCCAGCTCGACCCGCCCGGTGACGACGAGCAGGCCGCCCGGCGCCGGTATCGCCGGATCGAGCTGTTCGAGGATCGGGACCGCCGTGGGCACCGGTTCCGGGGACGCGCTCGCGCCTGCGGGTTCGAGCGGGGCAAGCGCGGCAGTGACCCCGAGCGCCAGCAGGGCGACGACCAGCCTGGGCGGTCGAGCGAACGGCGTCCTACTCACGCCGACCGAGCGTCGGCGTCGCGACCGTGGCCCCATTTCCCGGTGTCCGCGAGACGTTCCTCGGCGATGGCGACCAGTCGACGCTCGTCCGCATACGCCAGCCGGCCGGCCACCTCGCCGAGCGGAACCCAGGCGACCTCGACCACCTCGATGTCGGCGTCGGACAGCTCGTGGCTGGTCGCTTCGAGCAGGAAGTGGTGCACGGTCTTGTGGATGCGCCGGTCTGATGCCATGAACCAGAAGCTGATCGTGCCGAGTGGGGCGATCAGCCGCCCGGCGATGCCGGTCTCCTCTTCGACCTCGCGGGCGGCGGCCACCTCGGCGGTCTCGCCCGGCTCGATGTGACCCTTGGGCAGGCTCCAGACCAGTCGCCCGCGCCGGTCATGCCGACCGATCAGGGCGACCTTGCGCTCGGGCGAGCGCAGGTCGACGACCATGCCACCGGCCGACGTCTCCTCCACGGTCGGGAGGCGGAGACGGCTGCGGGCCATGCTGGCGAGGGTAGTCGCGCGGTGCGGGCGGAGGTTCGCGCCGGCCCTACCCTTGGGCGTCGTGTCCTCGCCTGGTAGCCAAGACCCCGTCGTCGAGGCGCAGCGTCGAGCCGTCGAAGCTCTGCTGCGCGTGGCGCCGGTGGCGGACGTGCTTGGTCGGCGCTTCGAGGCAGCGGGGCACACGCTGGCGCTGGTCGGCGGGCCGGTGCGCGATGCCCTGCTCGGCCGGCTGCAGAACGATCTCGACTTCACCACCGACGCCCGACCGGAGGAGATCGAACGCGTGCTGCGGCCGTGGGCGGACTCGGTGTGGGATGTCGGCGCCGCCTTCGGCACGATCGGGGCCAGGCACGGCGACTACACCGTCGAGATCACCACCTACCGGGCGGACGTCTACGACCGGGACAGCCGCAAGCCGGTCGTCACGTTCGGCGACAGCCTCGACGGCGACCTGCATCGACGCGACTTCACGATCAACGCGATGGCGATCACGCTGCCAGGGCATCGCTTTGTCGACCCCTTCGGCGGTATGCACGACCTGGCTGCGCGCCGGCTGCGGACTCCCGGCACGCCAGAGACGAGCTTCAGCGACGACCCGCTGCGGATGATGCGGGCCGCGCGGTTCGCAGCGCAGCTCGGCGTCACCGTGGACCCGGACGTCCTGGCAGCGATGTCGGCGATGGCCGACCGGTTGGACATCGTCAGCGCCGAGCGGATCCGGGACGAGCTGGTCAAACTCGTCATCGCGAACGGACCCGATCGTCGGGCTGCGATTGCTCGTCGACACCGGCCTGGCCGATCGGATGCTCCCCGAGCTGCCCAAGCTGCGGCTTGAGATCGACGAGCACCATCGGCACAAGGACGTGTATGAGCACACCCTCACCGTCGTGGAGCAGGCGGCCGCCCTGGAGGACGGCCCGGCCGGGCCGGTGCCGGGTCCGGACTTCGTGCTGCGGTTCGCGGCCCTGCTGCACGACATCGGCAAGCCGCGGACCCGCCGCTTCGAGCCGGGCGGTGGGGTCTCCTTCCACCACCACGAGGTCGTGGGCGCGAAGCTGACCCGCCGGCGGATGCAGGCGCTGCGCTTCCCGGGCGACGTCATCGACGACGTCGCCCAGCTGGTTGAGCTGCACCTGCGCTTCCACGGCTACGGCGGCGGCGAATGGACCGACTCGGCGGTTCGCCGATACGTGCGCGACGCCGGTCCGTTGCTCGACCGGCTGCACAAGCTGACCCGCGCGGACTGCACGACCCGCAACCGCCGCAAGGCGCTGGCCCTGGCCACCAGCTACGACCATCTCGAGGCCCGGATCGCACAGTTGGCCGCCGAGGAGGAGCTGAACGCGATCCGACCCGACCTGGACGGTAACCAGATCATGGCGATCCTCGGCATCCCGCCGGGACCGGACGTTGGTCGGGCCTATCGCTTCCTGCTCGACCTGCGCCTCGACCGTGGCCCGCTCGACGAGGATGCGGCCGCGGCCGAGCTCAAACGGTGGTGGTCGGCGCAGTCGGCGAGCTGAGCCCGGTGGCTTCGTCCGCCTTGTTGGGCGGCAGCACGTCGGGCGGTGCATCCGGTTCGAGCACCTGGTCGCTCGGGCCGCGGACGAGTCGACCGATCCGACCGGTGTCGTCCGCGAGCACGGCGCCGATGACGGCCGAGCCGATGATGATGTATGCGGCCCCGACGAACCAGGTGACCAGCGCGAGCGCGACCCCGAAGAACCCGAACTGCTCGGCGTTGTTCTCGACGTTGATCGGCATCCAGAGCGGTGCGACGAGCGTGTAGGCGAGCATCGCGACCGCGGTCAGCACCGCACCGGGAAGCAGCGGCCGCCACCGCACCTCCCGTCGCGTCATCGCCCGACCGGTCCACCACCACAGGGCGATGCCGCCGCACAGCGAGACCACGAACTGGGTGCCGGTTCCGACGAACCCGCTGAAGATGCGGCTGGTGAGCGAGGCCAAGCCGAGTAGCACGATGATGCCGGCGACCCAGCGCAGCCCGCGCAGCTGTCCGGCCAGACCCTGGGCGCCCGGTCGACGCCAGACCCGCAGGTACACGCGGTGCAGCGCCGTGGTGAACGTCGTCGCATACAGCACCAGCACCACCAGACCGATGACCCCCGTCGCACTGCGCACCTGCTCGCCGGTGTTGAACGCCGAGATGACCACGTCGCCGGCGCTCCCCGAGACCCCGAACCGATCCTGCAGCTCGTCGAGCACCGACTCCCGGAAGTCCTCCGGCGCATACGTGGCCACGACGACCAACAGCGGGAAGAGCGCGACAAAGGCCTTGGCGGCCAACGCAACGGCCTTGTCGAGTGCCTCCACCTCGAGAAGCCGATCGAGAATCCGACCCGCGATGCTGGCCCGGATCCGGCCGACGAGGTTGGTGGCGCGCAGCCGCCAGGTCGCCATCGTGGTCACGGGTGCGATCGTGACGTGATCACGAGCCCGACGCCATAGAGCATTGCGGCGATCAGGTAGGCCCACGGGGCACGGCCCTCGCTGGGCAGCACGGCCGCCAGCAGCGCCACCGACAGCAGGAACGCGGCATTGAAAAGCACGTCGTATGCGGCGAACGCGCGGCCGCGCTCGACGTCGACCATTTCCCGCTGGACCACCGTGTCCACGACCACCTTGATGCCCTGACCGACCACGCCAACGGCGAAGCTGAGGGCGACCAGGCTGACGCTGGTCAGCAGCGGGCCGAGGGTGGCGCAGGCCACCGCCCCGGCGAGCAGCAGGCCGAGGGTCCAGCGGCGTTCGCCGACCCGGCGCACGGCGGGCGGAGCGGCCAGCGCGCCCAGCAGTGCGCCGGCGCCGAGGGCCAGCACCATGGCGGCCAACCCGGACAGGGCGGCGTCGCTGTCGCCCGGGTGCAGGACCCCGCGCTGGGTCACGATGGCGAGGACCGAGATGACGCCGAACGCGAGCCGGTGCACCCCCATCACCTCGAGTGCCCGCCGGACCGGCACCCGCTGCTCGATGGCCCGCAGCCCGGCGACCAGGTCGTGCAGGATCCCGCGCAGCGCCGCGGCGGTGATCGGGTGCTGCTCGTCGGGCGTCGGGCCGAGTGCATCGGGGGCGAGCCGGCGCGCGAGCACCGCGGCGGTGGCGAACAGGACGGCGGCGAAGCCCAGGACGGCGGCGTCCGCCGCGTCCGCCCGGTCTGCTCCCCCGGCGAGGCTGCGGACGAGCACGCCCAAGCCACCCCCGATGACCGCGGCCACCGTGCCCAAAGTCGGCGCGATGGCGTTGGCCGGGATCAGGAGGTGACCCTCGACCACCTTGGGCAGCGACGCACCGAGCGCGGTCAGGATGAACCGGTTGACCGAGATGGTGACCAGCGCGATGGCGAGCACGACGCCTTCGCCGGCAGTGACGGCGGCCACCGCCGTCGCGATCGCGAGCCCCGACCGGACGAGGTTGGCGCGCAGCAGAACCTGACGCCGCCGCCACCGGTCGAGCAGCACCCCGGCGAACGGGCCGAGCAGCGTGTAGGGCAGCAGCAGGACGGCGAAGGCCGCGGCGACGCGGGTCGGGCTGGCCGCGCGCTCCGGCGAGAACAACACGTAGGACGCGAGCGCGACCTGGAAGGCGCCGTCGCCGGTCTGGCCGACGAGCCGGACGGCGAGCAGCCGACGGAACCCGCGCGCGGACGCCAGCGCCCGCGCCTGGTGCCAGCCGGCACTCAGCTCGCGTCGTCGCTGGGCTCGCGCGGGTCGCTTCGATCGCTCGGGTCGCCAGCCGTCACAACCGCCGACCCTCCCACGACCACCCGTCGCACCGATGAACAACGGCGGGCCGCCGCTTCGATCTATCCGAAGCGACGGCCCGCCGTTGCGAATGGAACTGTGTGTCTAGCTGACCTTGAGGATCGACGCGCCGAACAACCAGGTGTTCGCGACGAACACCTGCCCGGTCGGGCCGACCGCGGCGCTGCCGGGGAACGTCAGGTCACCTTGCGCGATCTCCGTCTGGACACCGCGCTTGATCTTCGTGAGCCGACCCTGGCCGACGATCGAGGACGGGTCTTCGAACCCGGCCTCGGCGGCCAGGACACCGTCGCGGTGCAGCTCGGTGACGTAGATGCTGCGGTCGCGGGCGACGGTCACGTCGTTGATCCCGCTAAAGCCGGTGGCGACGACCTCACCGGGTGCGACCGGGTTGCCGACCGAACCGTCGCAGCCCTGGTCGAACTTGTCCGGGTCGATCTTCCACACGTTCGAGGCGCCAGGGGTGAACGGGAAGCCCTTGAGCTCGCTCACGTAGGCCATGCCGTCGGGGCCGACCGACACTCCGGTCGGAACCGCCTCGGCCGGGATCGCCGGTGGCCACTGCGACTCGCCTCCTCCTCCGTGTTCGGGTCGTCTTCGCCCGCGGGGAACGGAAGGTGGCTGGTCGAGAGAAACTCCGTCGGGAAGCAGGCCACCGTCTTGACGGTCCCGTCCTTCCACGCGCGCAGCAACTCGTCACCTGCAGCGTCGGCGATCAGAGCGCTGCCGTCCTTCAGGACCTCGACGTCGTACGGGTTCGAGTCGCTTCGGAAGCCCTTCGTGTCGTATGGGTCGGGGTCGACCGGCCTGGTACTCCCAGGTGCTGAAGATGGGCGTGATCTCGCCGTGCCGCGAGACGTAGAAGATGTTCGGGCCTGCCGGTGGCTCTTCCTCGATCTCCGGCGGTGCCGAGTAGACGACCCAGGTGTCGCCACGCTGGTTCTGGGCCGCGCCACCGTCGCCGGCCGGGAACTCAGCCAGGGTCTGCACCTTGAGCGGACCGAGGGTCGTCGCTGACTGGACGAGGAAGCCGTCCGGTGTTGAGTTGCCGAAGACCAGCCGGTTCGCGAAGCCGATGTCGAGGTTCTTCACCGCGCCGAGCTCGAGGTCGAGCGGTTCGGCGGCGGCGGAGGCGGGCTGTGCCAGCCCGACGAGCGGTACGAGCGACAGGCATCCGGCCAGCGCTAACGTGCGTTTCATGTGCCCCCCTGAGGTGCGATGACGGTGTGTCGAGGGGCGACGTTATCCGATGACCTTGCCCGCGTGGGTGGGGGTTTCCCCCAATTCGTCGGGAAATGGTCCTCGGTCACTCGCAGCGCGGATGGGCTCACTCGAGCGTTCGCGTATGTCACGAAGAACGGACCCGACCTCCCGCGAGGGAAGCCGGGCCCGTGACCCGAGTTCGAGTTGTCAGACGCAGCGCGTCACCCGTGACGCGAAGCGCCTGACACGGCGACGCGCACGACCTCGTGTCAGACGCAGCGCGTCACCCGTGACGCGAAGCGCCTGACACGTCGCTCAGCGCGCGACCGAGCCGGCGATGAAGTCCTCGACGGCCGCCTTCGCCTCGTCGTCGGAGTACTGCACCGGCGGCGACTTCATGAAGTAGGACGACGCCGACAGGATCGGGCCACCGATGCCGCGGTCCTTGGCGATCTTCGCCGCCCGGATCGCGTCGATGATGATGCCGGCGCTGTTCGGGGAGTCCCACACCTCGAGCTTGTACTCAAGCGAGAGCGGGATGTCGCCGAAGTTGCGACCCTCGAGCCGCACGAACGCCCACTTGCGGTCGTCGAGCCAGGCCACGTAGTCGGACGGGCCGATGTGCACGTTGCGCGGCTCGATGTGCTCGACCAGCTGCGAGGTGACCGACTGGGTCTTCGAGATCTTCTTCGACTCCAGCCGCTCCCGCTCGAGCATGTTCATGAAGTCCATGTTGCCGCCGACGTTGAGCTGGTAGGTCCGGTCGACGGTCACGCCGCGGTCCTCGAACAGCTTGGCCAGCACGCGGTGCGTGATGGTCGCGCCGATCTGGCTCTTGATGTCGTCGCCGACGATCGGCACCCCGGCGGCGGTGAACTTGTCCGCCCACTCCTTGGTGCCCGCGATGAACACCGGCAGCGCATTGACGAAGGCGACGCCGGCGTCGATCGCGCACTGCGCGTAGAACTTGGCGGCCTGCTCCGAGCCGACCGGCAGGTAGCACACCAGGACGTCGACCTTGGCCTCGCGCAGGGCGGCGACCACGTCGACCGGCTCCTCGTCGGACTCGGTCACCATCTCGCGGTAGTACTTGCCGAGGCCGTCGAGGGTGTGCCCGCGCTGCACGTGCACATCGGTCGGCGGCACGTCGCAGATCTTGATGGTGTTGTTCTCGGAGGCGAGGATCGCGTGCGCGAGGTCCTGGCCAACCTTCTTTGCGTCCACGTCGAATGCGGCGACGAACTCGACGTCGCGCACGTGGTACGGGCCGAACTGGACGTGCATCAGCCCAGGGACGCGGGCCGCGGGGTCGGCGTCCTTGTAGTACTCGACGCCTTGCACCAAAGACGAGGCGCAGTTGCCGACACCGACGATGGCGACGCGCACGGCGTTCGTGGTTCCCATCAATTACTCCTTGTTCTCAGGGTTGCTGCCCGTGGGGGCAGAGGAGGCCGACGGGACGTCAAGCCGTACCCGGGGGTGGTTGTGTTGGTCGGCTGAGTTCGATCGCTCGATCGAGATCAGCTCGTTGAGCCAGCGGACCTCGTGTTCCACGGACTCGAGGCCGTGCCGCTGTAGTTCGAGGGTGTAGTTGTCGAGACGCTGCCGGGTCCGGCCCAGGGCCGAACGCACATTGTCCAGTCGCTCCTCGAGCCGCGAACGGCGGCCCTCGAGGATGCGCAGCCGCACATCGGCGTCGGTCCGGGCGAAGAACGCGAAGTGGACGCCGAAGTTGTCGTCCTCCCACGCGGCCGGCCCGGCGTCACCGAGCAGGTCCTGGAAGTGCTCCTTGCCGTCGGCCGTCAGCGCATACACGATCTTGGAGCGACCGCCGCGCTCATCGACTGCCGGCACCTGCTCGACGATCCAGCCCTTGCGGACCAGGTCCTTCAAGCAGGGATAGAGCGAGCCGTAGGACAGGGCGCGGAAGGTACCGAGGACAGCGGACAGCCGCTTGCGCAGCTCATACCCGTGCATGGGTGCCTCGTGCAGCAGTCCGAGCACGGCGAGCTCGAGCACGCCAGCCCGCTTGCCCATGGATCCTCCGTCTGTCAGGTCAGTCTGGTGATCGGCAATGTATCGAACCGATACATCCAGACGATAGCCCCGGTCACTCTACGGTGCAAATCGGGTCATCCTGCGTTCACCCCCCAGAACACGCCGTTCACTCACGTGAGGTCGGTCACGCCCGCCGTATGCGGCGCCCGCGCACCCCTGCCCGGGTGGTTACCCTCGATAACACGCATGTGGGCGGAACCACCTGCCCCTTGACCAACGTCCATGCGAACGAGTGCTGCGCGCCTCGGCCCTTCCGATGGGACGACTGACCGGTGCAGCGTGAGCGGTCGCAGGAGATCGGCAGACAGACAGCGTGAAGATCGACTACCCACGCGCCGGGAAGACCGGCGTGCGTCATTTCGTGCCGTCCTGGAAACAGGTGCTGGCGTTCAGCGGCCTCGGCGTGCTCCTCGGCATCCTCGGCTTCGTGGCGCTGTACCTGCTCACGCCGATCCCGAACGTCAACGCCGAGGCGACCTCGCAGGGCACGGTCATCACCTTCAGCGATGGGCAGACCGAGATCGCCAAGCTCGGCGCCAACCGCACGATCGTGAGCACTGGCGACATCCCGCAGCACTTGCGGGACGCGGTGATCTCGGCGGAGGACCGGGACTTCTACGAGCACGGCGGCTTCTCCCCGGTCGGCATCAGCCGAGCGCTGTGGAACAACGCGACCAGCGAAGGCGGCACCCAGGGCGGTTCGACGATCACCCAGCAGCTCGCCAAGAACCTGTACCTCACGCAGGAGAAGACGCTCACCCGCAAGGCCAAGGAGCTGGTGATCTCCATGAAGATGGAGCAGCAGCTGTCCAAGGAGCAGATCCTCACCGACTACCTGAACACGATCTACTTCGGCCGCGGCGCGTATGGCGTCGAGGCCGCCGCACAGGCCTACTTCGACAAGTCGGTTGGCGAGCTCACCGTCTCCGAGTCCGCGGTGATCGCCGCGGTCCTGCGCTCACCCGGGCTGTACAGCCCGGAGGAGAACCCGGCGCTCCTGCAGGCCCGCTGGGAGTACGTGCTCGACGGGATGGTCGAGGCCGGCACCCTGTCGCAGACCGAGCGCGACGCTCTGGTGTTCCCGACGATCCTGCCTCCGCAAGAGCGCACGAAGATCGCCGGCACCAACGGCTACCTGTACCAGGTGGTGCACGACGAGCTGATCGCCCGCGGCTTCACCCAGGAGGAGATCGACGCCGGCGGCCTGCGGGTCACCTCGACCTTCGACGCTCGGATGCAGCAGGCCGCGGTCGACGCCGTTGCCGAACAGGGCGCCAAGGAGAACGCCGACGGGGTGCGCTACGGCGTCGTCTCGATCGACCCGCAGACCGGCCAGGTCAAGGCGCTGTACGGCGGCGCCGACTTCGCCACCCAGCAGTTCAACGACGCCACCCAGAGCCGACCGCAGGCCGGTTCGACGTTCAAGCCGTTCACGCTGGTGGCCGCGCTCGAGGCCGGCATC
Source organism: uncultured Actinomycetota bacterium (assembly GCA_963836025.1). Classification (GTDB taxonomy): domain Bacteria; phylum Actinomycetota; class Actinomycetes; order JBEVHX01; family JBEVHX01; genus JBEVHX01. The sequence goes on along the minus strand of CAWIIE010000007.1, from coordinate 640,613 downwards.
ACCCTGCAGGACCGCTACAGCGGCGCCTCGCCGCAGCAGTTCGACGGGGTGAGCCAGCCGATCAACAACTTCGGCGGCCGCTCCTACGGCGAGATCACGGTCGCGCAGGCCACCGCCAACTCGGTCAACACGGTCTACATGGCGATGAACATGGAGGTGGACCCGGAGCGGACCGCCGAGGTCGCCCACCGGGCCGGGATCCCCGAGTCCACTCCGCTGACGGAGCTGCCGTCCAACGTGCTCGGCGCCGACTCGGTGACCGCATTCGAGATGGCGAGTGCCTACAGCACGTTCGCTGCCGAGGGCTGGCGGTCGGAGTCGACCACGATCCTCGAGGTGCGCCGGGCCAACGGCGGCGTGCTCTACCAGGCGACCGACGACCGCGAGCAGGTCTTCGACACCGAGGTCATGGCCAACACCACGGCCGCGCTGCGCGGTGTGGTCGAGGACGGCTCCGGCTCATACGCCGGTCGGCTCGGTCGCGACTCCGCCGGCAAGACCGGCACGTCGAGCAACAACCTGTCCGCGTGGTACGCCGGTTACGTCCCCCAGCTTGCGACGGCCGTGACGATGTTCATGCCGGACGCCGACGGCAACCTGCAGCCCATGCAGGGCGTCGGTGGTCGCAGCGAGATCACCGGTGGCTCGTTCCCGGTGCGCATCTGGACCGCATACATGCAGCGCGCCCTCGAAGGCGTGGAAGAGCTGCCGTTCCCGACCCCGTCGGCCGTGCCGTCGGAGGAGCCCACACCGACACCGACTCCCACGCAGACACTCACCCCGACGCCGACCCAGGCGCCGACGCCGACCGAGACGCCCACTCCGACGGTTGCGCCGACCGTGCCGTCGAGCCCGGGGAGTCAGCCGGGCAACTCCGGCAACGGGCAGGGGCCACCGTTGTTCCCGCCCGGGGGCGGCGGGGGTCCGCGGACGCTCTCACCAAGCGCGACTCCCTGACGGGCTAACCTCGCGGGGCCATGACGACGCCGCTCCAACCGGTCGCACCTACCCGCGACGACCCGGTCATCGGCGCGGGCAGCGAGGTCGTCGGCGGGGTTGCCGGGCGGCGGATCCGGCCGTACGCGTCCTGGTGGACGCCGCTGCGGGTGTGCCTGGCCTTCGCGATCCTCGCGATGGGCCTGGCGTTCCTGGCGAAGGCGCCGTGCCGCGAGGACGGCTGGACCGAGGGCGACCAGTACCGCCACGCCTGCTACTCCGACATCCCGATCCTGTTCTCGGTCCGCGGTTTGGCAGATGGCGGTTTCCCCTATCTGGACGAGACCGCGCCCCCGTTCGAGTACCCGGTCGTCACCGGCATCGTCGCCGGGGTCACCGCGGTCATCGTCAACGCGCTCCCCATCGATGAGGGCATCCGCGAGACGCAGCGCTACTTCGACCTGAACGTCGTGCTGCTCGCCGGGTGCCTGATGGTGACCGTCGGGCTGACCGCGGCCATCGCCGGCCGACGACCATGGGACGCGGCGATGCTCGCCCTGGCGCCGGGCATCGTGCTCGCCGGCACAGTCAACTGGGACCTCTGGGCGGTGGCGCTCACCGCCGCCGCGATGTGGGCGTGGGCACGTCGACAACCCGTGACCGCGGGCATCTTCCTCGGGCTCGCGGTGGCCGCGAAGCTCTACCCGCTGTTCCTGCTCGGGCCGCTTCTCATCTTGTGCCTGCGGGCCGGCCGGATGAGCGACTGGTTGCGGTTGACCGCGACCACCGCAGTGGCCTGGCTCGCGGTCAACCTGCCGTTCATGCTGACCGCGCCGGATGCGTGGGCGACGTTCTACCGGTTCTCGCAGGAGCGCGGCATCGGCTTCGGTTCACCCTGGTATGCGCTCGAGCGGCACGGCCTTGGCGTCCCGACCGACCTGCTCAACCTCGCCGGGTCGGCGACCTTCCTGGCATTGTGCGTCGGCATCGCCGCCCTGATTTGGTATGCGCCGCGGCGGCCGCGGGTGGCACAGGTTGGCTTCCTGGTTGTTGCCGCCTTCCTGCTGACCAACAAGGTCTACTCACCGCAGTACGTCGTCTGGCTGGTGCCGCTGTTCGTGCTGGCTCGGCCGCGGTGGCGGGACTTCCTGATCTGGCAGAGCGCCGAGGTCCTCTACTTCTTCGCGGTCTGGTGGCACATCGAGGGTCTGCAGAATCCCGACCTGCGCATTCCCGACTGGCCGCATAGCTGGGCGACGGTGTTGCGCATGGCCGCGCAGCTGTTCATCTGCGCGTTGATCGTGCGCGACGTGCTCGACCCGTCACACGATCCGGTGCGCGCGGACGGGGTGGACGATCCCGCCGGGGGCGTGCTCGACGGTGCGCCCGACGTTCACAGATCGAGGTCCACCACCAGCGGGGCGTGATCGGAGGGCCCCTTGCCCTTGCGGGCGTCCCGGTCCACGTATGCGTCTCGGACGGCGTCGGCGAACGCGGCGTTCGCATACACCAGGTCGATGCGCATGCCGAGGTTCTTGTGGAAGTTGCCGGCCCGGTAGTCCCAATAGGTGTAGGGCGTGTCGTACTTGAGGGCCCGCCCGATGACGTCGTGCAGGCCGACCGCCCGCAGCGCCTCGAGCGCGGCCCGCTCAGGCGGGGTGACGTGGGTCGACCCGGCGAAGGCGGCCATGTCCCAGACGTCGTCGTCGTTAGGCGCGACGTTGAAGTCGCCCATCACCGCGAACGGCCGGTCCCCGTGGGCATCCGGCTCGACCGCGGCCCGCAGCGCGGCCAGCCACTCCAGCTTGTAGGCGTAGTGCTCGTGGCCGGGCTCCCGGCCGTTCGGCACATACACCGACCACACCCGGACCGGTCCGCAGGTCGCGGACACTGAGCGGGCCTCCGGGTCGGGGAAGCCCGGGCCGCCCTCGAGCCCGCGGACGACATCGTCGAGGCCGACCTTGGACAGGATGGCCACGCCGTTCCAGCGGCCCTCGCCGTGGTGGGCGACCTGGTAGCCGAGCGCCTCGACCTCGACAGTGGGGAACTCGTCTTCCGCGACCTTGGTCTCCTGCACGGCGAGCACATCGGGCGCGGTCTGCTCCAGCCACTCGAGCAGGCGCGGAATGCGCGCGAGCACCGAGTTGACGTTCCAGGTGGCGATCCGCATCAGTGCGCGCTCACTGCGGCAGCCGAGTGCGCAGCAGCGCAATGTCGGCGCCCTGGCCGTCGGCCCCACCCGGCGTCTCGACAACAACCGGCGCCCCGGCGCCCGCGACCACAGTCACGAGCTCGTCAACCGGAATGTGGCCGGCGCCCAAGTTGTCGTGCCGGTCGCGGGCGGAGTCGAAGTCGTCCTTGCTGTCGTTGCAGTGCACAAGGTCGATGCGACCGGTGATCGCCTTGACTCGGTCGACCACGGACGCGAGCTCCTCCCCGCCCGCCCAGGCGTGGCATGTGTCCAGGCAGAAGCCGACATCTTGGCCGTCGATTGCGTCCCACAGCCGCGCGATCGCATCGAGCCTGCGGGCCATCGCGTTGTCGCCGCCGGCGGTGTTCTCGATGAGCACCGGGCAATGCAGCTCAAGGCGCTCGAAGGTCTTGCGCCAGTTGTCGAACCCGACCGCTGCGTCGACGTCGCCGCCGACGTGCCCGCCGTGCACGATCAGCCCTTTCGCACCGATGTCCGCCGCCGCGGTGACGTACTTCTGCAGCAGCTGTCGACTCGGGATCCGGATCCGGTTGTTCGTCGACGCCACGTTGATGCGATACGGCGAGTGGACGTAGAGGTCGATACCCTGCCGCTCGGCCGCGGCCTTGAGCGCCTCGCCGCCACCCGCATACGCGACCTCCGGGTCCTTCCACCCCTGCGGGTCGCCGAGGAAGAACTGCACCAGGTCGGCTTCCCGCGCCGCCGCTTCAGCGACCGGGTCCGCCATGGGCACATGGGCGCCGAGGCGCAGGCTGGTCATGAACTCGACCCTACGACGCAGGCGTAGCGCAGCGGAGCCGAGGAGACCGCGACCATGAGCACCGATGGCCGACAGCGTCGGCCGGCAGATTTAGAGGTCGAAGCCGCCGTTACTGATCGCGAACGCCAATCCGACCGCGCCCGCGATCACGCCGGTGACGTTAAACCAGCGTTCGTTGGTCGTCTCCGAGATCAACTGGCTCACCGCACCGACGCCCAACGCCACGACCCCGAGCACGGCCCCGATGAAGTGCGTGTCGGGGATCGCGCCGGTGATGAGGGAGAGCACGCCGCATACAAAGGTGATGCCGGCCAGGAGTTGGTCGCGCGGATGGGACTGCGGTCGCTCGGTCGACACGGAACCGTCCTTAGGTCGTCGGATCGCTTGGGCCATGGGCCACCTCGCTGGTCCGGTCGAGGGCTGCTCGTGGACGCGCCTTGATCGCAGATTGGACCCTGTGGACAACGATTTCAAGCAGATCGAGGTATGCGGGTACCCTCGGGCGACGCCCGTTGTCGGACGGTCTTCGTACAGTCCGACGCATCGGGGCCGCAGATCGGCTCACGAGCGGGCAGACGCAGAGCCCTCCTGCCACGGAGAGACCGTGGCCGCCGAGTCCAGAGGAGGTGGGTGAACACATGCGTCGCTATGAGGTCATGGTGATCCTCGACCCCGAGCTCGAGGAGCGCACGGTCCAGCCGTCGCTCGAGCAGTTCCTGGGTGTCATCAAGCAGGGCGGCGGGTCCGTCGAGAAGGTCGACGTCTGGGGACGTCGCCGGCTCGCCTACGAGATCAACAAGAAGTCCGAAGGCATCTACGCGGTCCTCGACCTGACGGCCGAGCCCGGCACGGTCAAGGAGCTGGACCGTCAGCTCAACCTCAACGAGGCCGTGCTGCGCACCAAGGTCATCCGTCCGGACCTCCGGTAACCGGGAAGGGCAGCCCGACATGGCGCAAGGCGACATCGTCATTACGGTCATCGGCAACCTGACGAAGACCCCGAGCTCCGCTTCACCCCGAGCGGGGCCGCGGTAGCCAACTTCACGGTCGCGTCGAGCACGCGCATTCTCGACAAGCAGACCAACGAGTGGAAAGACGGCGACACCGTCTTTATGCGGTGCAACGTCTGGCGGCAGTACGCGGAGAACGTCGCGGAGTCCCTCCAGCGGGGTATGCGCGTGGTCGTCTCCGGCCGGCTCAAGCAGCGGTCGTACGAGACCAAGGAAGGCGAGAAGCGCCAGGTGATGGAGCTCGAGGTCGACGACGTCGGCCCGGCGCTCAAGTACGCCACGGCCAAGGTCACCAAGGTGTCCCGCACCGGCGGCGGATACGGCGGCCAGCGCGCGGTGCCGACGACCCCTGGACCACAGCGGCCCCGGCGGCCTCGGCGGGCAACGCTGGCGGCAACGCCGGCGGTGGCGACTGGGGCGCGCCGGCGACCGGCGCCGAGCCGCCGTTCAGCCGGCGGGGCGCCGCAGTACGACGAACCACCCTTCTGACTTTGCCGGAAATCCATGAGGAGCACCACGATGGCGAAGCGAGAGATCCGCAAGCCGAAGAAGAAGGCCAATCCGTCTCAAGGCCGCCAAGATCGACTACATCGACTACAAGGACACCGCGCTGTTGCGCAAGTTCATCTCCGACCGCGGCAAGATCCGCGCGCGTCGGGTCACCGGCGTCTCGCGCAGGACCAGCGCGAGATCGCGAAGGCCGTGAAGAACGCCCGCGAGATGGCGCTGCTGCCCTACACCAGCACCGCGCGCTGAGAGAGGACGACAGATGAAGCTCATCCTCACTCAGGAGGTCACCGGTCTCGGCGCCCCTGGCGACGTGGTCGAGGTCAAGGACGGCTACGGCCGCAACTACCTCGTGCCCCGTGGCCTGGCGATCGGCTGGACCCGCGGCGGCGAGAAGCAGGTCAGCTCGATCAAGCGGGCCCGGGATGCTCGCGCGATCCGCGACGTCGACCACGCCCAGGTGGTCAAGGGCCAGCTCGAGGCGCTGAAGGTGTCGCTGTCGACCGTGCCGGCGAGGCCGGCCGGCTGTTCGGGTCGGTCACCGCGGCCGATGTCGCGAGGCCGTGCAAGCGGCCGGTGGCCCGGTCCTCGACAAGCGCCCCATCGAGCTCACCGCCCCGATCAAGACCGTCGGCGCCCACCAGGTCAGCGTCAAGCTGCACCCCGAGGTGGCCGCCACGATCGAGGTCGAGGTCGTCGGCGCCTGACGCCAAGGACACCACACGGACAGCCAAGGGCCCGCCCCCCGGTATCGGGGGCGGGCCCTTGCGTATGCGCCAGGCGACACCGTTGACTCCACCTGTTGGGGTACTTCTCCACGTAGACGTGGAGCGGAGCCCCAACAACTGGAGCGCACCCGCAGGGAAGGCACAACACGAGCGGGGGTGCCGCTCAGCGCAGCGCCCGCGCGGGGTCGCGTCCGGTGACGGCGAGCAGACGATCCGCGCTTGACGCGGGGCCGACCACCGGGACCGGCGCGGCGAACCGGCGGCCACGATCCTGCGGAGCGATCACGTATGCGGCGACGGGCAGCAGATCGTCCGCGAGCGCCGACGGGATCGCGGCCGGACGACCGGTCGCCTGGGCGACGTCCCAGCCGTGGACCGTGATCTCCAGCGCAGCGGTCGCGGCGAGCATGTGGCCCGGCAGCGCCGCGTCCCCGACCCGCACGACCGCCGCATGACTGCTGCTCCACGCACCGAGCAGCGCGCACGCCTTGCGCTGGATACCGGCGATCGTCGCGTCCGGCTGGCGGTCCAGGTCCATCCCGACCGCGCCGAGCGCGGCCTCGTTGAAGGCGTCGAGCGCGTCGTCCATGTGAGCCAGCAGCGCGGCCAGGTCCCAGTGCGTGCACGGCGTCGGCACCGCCCAACGCAGCGGGTCGCGAGGCACGCTCGCCAGCGTGGTCCGGGTGTATGCGAGGGAGCGTTCGAGCAACTCGACGGCGGGCGCCAGGGCGTCGAGCCCGGCCGTCATGGCCGGCCCGTGGCCGCATACGGCGGGATGTAGCCGGCCGGAAGTGCCGCCGGCAGGCCGAACGTCTCGAACAGCCGGCTCTCGAAGAAGACGCTCGCGTGCCGGACCCGATCGCCGTCGAGCTCGAGCACCTGGAGCTGGAACGGGCGGAAGCTGCCGTCTGCCGAGCGCAGGTACAAGCCGAACGCGGGCTGGCCGTTGGCCGACGTCGCCAGCATCGGCATGTCCTGCGCCCCGCCCGGGCAGGAGTTCGCGATGAGCTCGCCAATGTTCGCGGCGCCGCGATACCAGCCGACGAACGGCGGCATCTCCCACACCGCCTGCTCGGTCAGCATGCTGACGATGCTGTCGATGTCCTTGCGCCAGAACGCCTCCACGTAGCGGTCGAGCATGGCGCGCTGCTCGGCTGACAAGTCCACGGTCACGGTGTCTTCGGTCAACGCTTGGTCAGCCAGCTGCGCATGCGCCCGCTGCAGAGCGGAGTTGACCGCCGCCGTCGTGGTTTCGAGCGCCTCGGCGACCTCCGCGGCGGACCACCGCAGCACATCGCGCAGGATGAGCACCGCGCGCTGACGTGCCGGCAGGTGCTGAAGCGCGGCCACGAAGGCGAGCCGGATCGATTCGCGCTCGGCCACGACCACCGCCGCGTCGGGGATCGGCTCGAGCCACGGGATCTCGTAGTCCTCGACGAGCGGGTCGCTGCCCAGCACATCCGGCGCGCCCAGGCCGGTGGGCATCGGCCGGCGCGGTCGGCTCTCGAGGTTGTCCAGGCAGACGTTGGTCGCGATCCGGTAGAGCCAGGTGCGCACCGAGGACCGTCCCTCAAAGCTCGCGCTGGACTTCCACGCACGCAGCAGCGTCTCCTGCGTGAGGTCTTCTGCGTCGTAGACCGACCCGCTCATCCGGTAGCAGTGCGCGAGCAGCTCGCCGCGGTAGCGCTGCGCCAGAGCGTCGAAATCGTCCAGCTCTGAGCGGATGTCCGTTGACTCGCTCACTGGTGCCGTCCTCGTCGTGCGTGCGGGCCCTGTCGCGGTGTGTTGGTCAGTCTTGCGCCGACCGCGCCCCGCGTCGACCGACCAGCTCATCGCCTTCACCGCGGCACCTCGTCGTCGCGCAGCGGGCAGGCGATCTCGTCCGCCGGCAGGCGGGCCCACCCAATCGCGACAATCGCCGCCGCCACCGGGACCAGCCCGGCGAACAGGAACGTCGCGGTGATCCCGACCAGCTCGGAGATCGGTCCCGCCAGCGCCATCGACACCGGCATCAGGCTGATCGACACGAAGAAGTCCAACGAGGCGACCCTGCCCAGCAGGTGCGCCGGAACCCGGCGCTGCAGCAGGGTTCCCCAGATCACCATCGGCGCGGAAAACATCGCCCCGACCACGAACGCCGACGCCACGATCATCCATACCGCGGTCGCCATCCCCATCACGACGAAGGGCAGGCAGCCGAGGCCCCACATCAGGATCATCGTGGTCAGGTACCGCCGCGGCATACGCACCGAAGCCATGGCGAGCGAGCCGACCGCGCCGCCCACCCCGAACGCGATCAGCACCATCGCGTGGTCGCTCGGGCCGCCACCGAGCCGGTCCTTGACGAGGAAGGGGACGAGCACCTCGAGCGGCCCCATGATCGCGAGGATCATCAGGGATGCGAAGAGCAGCGTCGCCAGCAGCCACGGCGTCCGGACCATGTATGCGAAGCCCTCGCGCAGGTCGGCCAGCGCGGCGCCGACCGGGTCCGCATCCGGCTCCGCCGTCAGGTCACGTCGCACCGGCGTCAACGGCACGGTCGTCAGCGCGAGCAGCCCGCCGAGCGCGAAGACGGCGGCCAGCACGAGAGCGGCCCCGGCGGAGAAGGACGCCACCACGGCACCGGCAACCGCCGGCCCCAGCGCCTGCTGCACCGACGGCCGGACCATGCCCTCGAACCCGTTGACCGCCTGCAGGTCCGAGTCAGGCACCAGCGCGGGCAGCCATGCGGAGTACGCCGGGTAGTAGAAGGCGAAGCCGACGCCGGTCATGAACACGACCGCTGCCAGGTGCCACAGTTGGGTCGCGTCGGTGACCGAGAGCAACGCCACCAGCCCGATGCCGGCGAGCTCGACGGTCGCGACACAGAGCAGGATCCGCTTCTGCGGGACCCGGTCGGCGACCACGCCGCCGAGCAGCGCGGGCAGCAGCACCCCGACGGCGCCGGCGGTGGTCACGACCGACAGCTGGGCCGGTCCGCCACCGATCCGGATGACCTCCCAGACCTGGGCGACGACCCAGACTCCCGACGCGAAGCTGGACAGCACCAGCGCGACCGCGAGGCGTCGGTATGCGGTATGCCGGAACGGCGCCAGCGCGCGAGGCAGCCGAGACGGCGCAGCCAGTTCGAGGTCCAGCTCGGTCTCGGCGTCGACGGTCAGGGTGCTCATGGCAAGTAGGACGGGTGAACGTCGCCGAACTCATCGGTACCGCCCGCTTCACGTGTGGGGCCTCCGCTTCACGTGTGGGGCCTCCGCTTCACGTATGCCTGCAGTGGAGGCCCAACAACTGAAGCGAACAGGCCCCCTTCCCGTGATCTTGCGCAAAGTTCCTGCGGGGTCAGCGCACGGCGCCTGGTACCGCCCACGCCGCGGACCGGGTCCGCCACCACAGCAGCAGACCCCGCACGCCCATGAACCAGAACAGCGCCCACCACAACGCCACCAGACCCGCGTCCGCCGCCAGCACCAACCAGGCAGCCGGCAGGAACGCCGCATACATCGCGATCTGCGCCCAGGCGAGCCAGCGCGCGTCGCCGGCACCGATCAGGATGCCGTCCCAGACGAAGACCGGGCCGGCCAGGGGCTGCATGAGCGCGACCACGACGAGCGAGGCGGCCAGCAGCGCAGCCACGTCCGCGTCGTTGGTGAAGATCGAGGCGTACGGCACCCGCAGCGCCACCACCAGCAGGAGCAGCAGCACACCGAGCCCGAGACTCCACCCCACCAGCCGCTGCACGACCGCGTGCGCTCCGTCGACGTCGCCGCCACCAAGCCGCTTGCCGACCACCGCCTGACCCGCGATCGCGAGCGCGTCCATCCCGAGCGCGAGCAGGAACCAGGTCTGCATCGACACCTGGTATGCGGCCAGGTCGGCATCCCCGAGTCGCGCGGCGACGGCGGCGGCGGACAAGAACACCAGCCGCAGCGCGATGGTTCGCACGAACAACGGCGCGGACGTCGTCCCGGCTGCGAGCACGCCACCCAGGTCCGGTACCCACGACGCGTGATGCCGAGCCGCGCCGCGCCCGACCACGAGCACGAACCACGCGGCCGCACCGGTCTGCGCGATGACCGTGGCCCACGCCGACCCTTCGATGCCCCAGCCGAAGCCGAGCACGAACAGCGCGGCCAGTCCGAAGTTCGCGGTCGCCGACACGACCGCGACCACGAGCGGTGTGCGCGTGTCCTGCAGTCCGCGCAGCACACCGGTTGCCGCCAGCACCAGCAGCATGGCAGGCAGACCGAGGACCGAGATCCGCAGGTATGCGACCGCATACGGGGCCACGGCCTCCGACGCACCCAAAGCGCGCACAACCGGTTCCGCGGTCAGCACGCCGACAAGCAACAGCAGCACCCCGAGGCCGACCGCGAGCCACATGCCGTCGATGCCTCGGTGCAGTGCCCTGGTCAAGTCGCCCGCGCCGAGGAGCCGTGCGGTGACGGCTGTCGTGCTGTACGCCAGAAAGATGCAGAGCCCGACGACCGTGGTCAGCACCGTCGCCGCGGCGGCTAAGCCCGCCAGCGGCTCGGTCCCGAGGGTGCCGACAATCGCGGCGTCGCCGAGCAGGTACAACGGCTCCGCGACCAGCGAGCCGAACGCCGGAATCGCCAGCCAGAGCAGCTCTCGATCCGTCGGGTCACGGAACGGCCGGCGCACCCGGGCCACGCTAGACGAGAAGTTTTCGTCCACAGGCGGTGGACGGCATCAGCGCAGGTGATGCCCGGTCCGCAGGCGGTGTCCGCGTCAAATCCACACCCGATCGCACAGCGGGTGTGGATCGGTCACGGTCGGGATGCACACCATGTCCACCGCCGCATCACAGGCCCGAATGGACGATGTCGGACCCCACCGATAGAACACTTCCGGCATCGGACCCGCGCCGGTGCTGACAAGTCCAGCAGAGCGATCGGGGGTGTGGCTGTGTCGGTCGTGGAGCTGCCAGCACCGCACGAGCGCGAGCCGCAGTTCGAGCGCACCCCGCCGCAGGACCTGTTCGCCGAGCAGTGCGTGCTCGGTGGCATGCTGCTGAGCAAGGACGCGATCGCGGATGTCGTCGAGCAGATCCGCTCCGACGACTTTTACAAGCCGGCGCATCAGAGCATCTTCGACGCAGCGCTCGACCTGTACGGCCGCGGCGAGCCGGCGGACGCCGTCACCGTTGCCGCCGAGCTGACCAAGCGAGGTGAGATCGGCCGGGTCGGAGGCGCGCCCTACCTGCACACCCTGATCTCGTCGGTCCCGACCGCCGCGAACGCCGGCTACTACGCCCGGATCGTGCGCGAGCGCGCCATCCTGCGTCGGCTGGTCGACGCCGGCACCCGCATCGTGCAACTCGGGTATGCGGTGGACTCCGGCGATGTCGACGACCTCGTCGACCGGGCGCAGGCCGAGGTCTACTCGGTGACCGAGCGCCGCTCCAGCGAGGACTACCAGCCGTTGTCGGCGTTGATGGACGCCACCATCGACGAGCTCGACAAGATTGCCTCGCACGGCGACCAACTGGTCGGCGTGCCGACCGGCTTCGCAGACCTCGACGCGTTGACCAACGGGCTGCATCCCGGCCAGATGATCGTCGTGGCTGCTCGGCCTGCCGTCGGGAAGAGCACATGGGGACTCGACGTCGCCCGGTCCGCGTCCATCAGGCACGGCCTGACGTCGGTCATCTTCTCCCTCGAGATGGCCCGCAACGAGATCGTGATGCGGCTGCTGTCCGCGGAGGCCGGGGTGGCCCTGAACCACATGCGCTCGGGCACGCTGTCGGACAACGACTGGACCAGGTTGGCCCGCAAGATGGGCGAGGTCCAGGCGGCACCGCTGTTCATCGACGACTCACCGAACATGTCGATGATGGAGATCCGAGCCAAGTGCCGCCGGCTCAAGCAGCGGCACGACCTCAAGCTCGTCATCATCGACTACATGCAGCTCATGAGCAGCGGCAAGCGGGTCGAGAGCCGGCAGCAGGAGGTCTCGGAGTTCTCTCGCGCCATGAAGCTGCTGGCGAAGGAGCTCGAGGTCCCGGTCATCGCGATCAGCCAGCTCAACCGTGGCCCGGAGCAGCGCTCCGACAAGCGGCCGCAGCTGTCGGACCTGCGCGAGTCCGGCGCGATCGAGCAGGACGCCGACATGGTGATCCTGCTGCACCGCGAGGATCTCTACGAGCGTGAGTCCCCTCGTGCCGGTGAAGCCGACTTCATCGTGGCCAAGCACCGCAACGGGCCGACCGGGGAGATCACGGTGGCGTTCCAGGGTCACTATTCACGCTTCGTCGACATGGCTCCGGGCTGACGCGCCGCGGGTCGCGAACGCTGACATCGCAGCGCATCCCTATCCGCGACGATCTCGCTGGTTGTCGTACGCGCGCTGGCGATGCCGTGCGCCTCGACGAGCAGCTCGGCCAACTCTGCCGCCGTTCGCTCGCGCGGGTTGACCACGCACACCCAGTGCAGCGGTGCATAGAACGGATGCGGCATCACCGTGTCGGTGGCCGTGTAGTCGAAGCCCGTGTCGATGACCTCGTGTCCGGCCGCCTCTCGCGGCGCCCGTCCGAAGCGACCTTCGTAGGTTCCGCGACTCACGCCCAGGTTCACCCGGTACGTCGAAGCGTCCCGATCGAGCCACGAAGCGGCGTCGTAGCGGTCACCGGTCATCAGGGTGCAGAACGGGAACCGCCGCTCGGGCACGGTCACCCCGTCCGGGTCGTAGAACAGGTACCAGTCACCGGCGCCGGTCGTGGTCACCAGACCGGTCAGGCGCTGCTTGATGGCCCGGAGGATGGATTCGGCATCCGTCAGGTCGGATGGATCGAACGGTTTCATGCCGGGTCCTCAGGAGAAATCGATGCGCAGCACGGCGCGGCGCAACGTCGGTCTGCTGACCTCGGTGAACCCGGCGGCCTCGAAGGTGGCGAGGGTGCCGACGTGCAGCTCTTCGAGGATGACGTTGGTCGTCGTCATCGGATAGCCCTCGACGGCTCGCGCGCCGCGCTGGCGGGCGAAGTCCACGGCGGCGCGCACCAGCGCGCGGCTGACGCCTCGTCGCCGGAAGCCGGCCCGGGTGAAGCAGCAGGTCACCGCCCAGACGCTGTCGTCGTTCTTGTCCTCGGTTCGGTCCATCCACGGCACGCGGTTGTTGCGCAGCAGGCCCTCGTATGCGGTCCTCGGCTCGACCGCACACCAGCCGACCGGCTCGCGTGCGAGGTATGCCACGAGCCCGCTGGTCGTGGCCGACTCCGGATGGCCCGAGTCGGTCTGCTCGCGCAGCCGGAAGGCGCGTTCCTCGGCCGGAAACGAGGCGAAGGACTCGCGCGGCCGCAGCTTGTACCGCTGGCACTGACACGTGCACGCCATTCCGCGGGTCCCAAAGATCGTCTGCAGGTCCACCCAGCTTGCTTCGTTGGCCGGCACGACCGAGATCTCGGCATGAGTTGTGCCCATGCCCGCGATTGTGATCCCGTCCACCGACAGCGAGCCGATGCCGGCATGATCGCGGGCCACCTCGGCCGGCGGTTCAGGCCACCCGTCGCCTGTACACGGGTTCCGCGTCGTCTCGGCGGCGTCAGCTCGCCCATGGCTCGCGAACGGACCGAAGGATCGATATCGCGTTGGCACTGCGCCGCAGCGGCACCTAGGTTCGACGGATGGATCAGGCACCTCGTCAGCCGGCGCAGGCAACGAGCGATCGCGCCGGTGACCGCTGGGAACGGCATGACTGGTGGGGCGTGGTCCTGGATGCGCCGGATGTGGCGGTGCTGACGCGGTTCTACTCCGAGTTGCGCGGCTGGCCGGTCTGGAAGCAGGACGACGCCGACGCCGCCCTCGACCTTGGTGAGGGTGTTGCCTACCTGAGCATCCAGCGCAATCCCGACTACGTCAGGCCGACCTGGCCAGCCCGCGAGGGCCGCCAGCAGATGATGCTCCACCTGGACTTCGAGGTGACTGACCTCCATGCCGAAGTCACCCGCGCGGTCCAACTTGGTGCAGAGCTTCCCGACTACCAGCCCCAGGAGAACGTCCGCGTCCTTCTCGACCCGGCCGGCCATCCGTTCTGTTTCTACACCGACCCGCCTGCGGGTCCGCCGTCCGGCAACAGCTAAAACCCGACTCCGAAAGGACCACCAGCATGGGCGCCATCCACGTGCACGAGTTCATCTCACTGGACGGGGTGTTCGAGAACCCGTCGTGGACCTTCGACTACGGGTTCGACCCGCAGATGGGCGAGACGATCGGCGAGCTGACAACAGCCTCGAACGCGATCCTCCTGGGCCGGACGACGTATGAGATGTTCGCGCCGGCCTGGTCCCCGCGAACGGTCGAGGACGACCCGGGTGCCCCGTTCTTCAACGACACCCACAAGTACGTCGTCGGGTCGCAGGCGCCGAACGTGGAGTGGGGGCCGTCCACCCTGATCCCGTACGACCCGGATGCGATCCGCAAGCTCAAGGACGAGACGGACGGCATCTACATCTCCGGCAGCGGCCGGCTGGTCCGCGGGTTGCTCAAGGATGGCCTGGTCGACGACCTGCACCTGTTCGTCTATCCGATCGCGCTCGGCAGCCGGCGAACGGTTCTGGGCCGACGGCGTCGACGCGACCAAGCTGCAGCTGAAGGGGCACGACACCTACTCGAACGGCGTCGTCCACCTCGACTACGGACCGGCCTAACACCGGCGGCCGCCACAAGATCACCGTCTTCCGAGCGAAATCGTGCGTCAGCGCGCGAATCCGCTCGGGAGACCGTGATCTTGAGTGCATCCGCGATCAGGCGAAGGCGGGCACCACCTCGTCGTGCAGCAGCCGCAGCTGCTCGTCGACGGTCGCGACCCCGTCCAGCGACATCCCGGTGAACGCCTTCACCAGCGCAGCGTCGGTGATCGCGCAGACCATGTGGTTGAACCCGGTCGGCTCGATCTCGGCCTTGATCTTCGCCACGACCTCGTCGGGGGTGCCGGAGATCGACAGCCGGTCGGCCAGCTCGGCCGAGGTCAGCTCGATGCCCTTCGCCAGATCGCCGCCGCCGATCGCGTCGATGATCGGCTTGAGCTCGTCGGGGTCCACGCCGTTGCGCTGGAGCTGCTCGGCCGGCATCGATGACGCGTAGATGCCGACCATGCTGCGCGCGGCCTGCTTCGCTGCGGCCGAGTCGCGGCCCACGGCGACGACACACCAGGCACCCAGGTCCAACGTCGTCCAGTCCTTGCCCGCACGTTCGGCGCCGACTCGGATGTGCTCGGCCGCATACTCGTATGCCTCGCGCGTGTAGCTGAGCGCGTGATGGCACCCGTCGGAGAACTCACCGGCCACCTCGAACGACTTCGGTCCGCGCATCGCCCCGATCTTCACCGGCACCCGCTCCTGCACCGGCCGAGCGAACGTGAACAGCCCGTGGTAGGTGAAGAACTCGCCCTCGAAGGTGATCGCTCCGTCGTCGAGCAGGGTGCGGATGACGTGCGCGCCCTCCTTCACCCGGGACAGCGGCTTGGTCTGCGACCAGTCGATGCCGTACTGCGCGAGCAGGCCGAAGTTGCCCGACCCGAGCACGACCTCGGCGCGTCCGTTGGTGAGCTCGTCCAGCGTCGCCGCCGCCTGCGCGATCAGGGTTGGCTCCCGCAGCACGACGCCGGACACGCTCGGCCCCATCCGGATCTGCTCGGTCTGCCCGGCCGCGGCCGCATACAGCAGCCACAGGTCCTTGTGCCAGGTCTCGTCGGCCGCGTAGCAGCCGTAGAAGCCGAGCTCGTCCGCCAGCTTGATCGAGGCGAGCGAGTCAGTGAGCGGGTAGTCGGGCAGCATGCAGTAGCTGAACTTCATCCGGGCCTCCCAGAGTCGGTGTCGAGGGAATGTTCAGGCGCAGGCTCGAGCGCCGCCGGCACCGCAGCGTCCGCCTCGGTCGATCGGTCGCCGACCCCGATCTCGGCCAGCATCTGCTCGCCGCTGATCACGCTGTCGGCCCAGTGGTCGTGCATCCACTGCAAGTGGTCGTGCCGGCTGTGCACGATCCGCAAGGTGTCCCAGTTGGGGAACGTCTGCTGGTTGACGTGCTCGACCATGAGCCGCGGGTCGACCTCGTAGACGTGCTCGAAGCGGGTGATCGCGACCTCGGTGACGGGGGTCGCCTCGGGAGGCTCGGCCTGCTCGGAGTAGCGGTAGGTCATCGGGCGCTGTCCTGGTAGGCGCGGTCCAGGCCGTACTTGCCCGGGTTCATGATGTTGTTCGGGTCCAGCGCCCGCTTGACGGCGAGCATCACGTCGTACCCGCCGCCCATCTCCTGCGGGACCAGGTCGACCTCGCCCTCGCGGCACGCGCCGTGACAGGCCGAGATCGAGCCGTCGACCGCGAGCGTCGCGGCCGCGATGTCGCGCTTGGCGTCGACCCACGCCGACCACATCTCATCGTCCAGCTGCTGCTCCCAGATGCCGACGTCGATCTCGGTCAGGAAGTCGGTGCCGTTGTCGCTGGAGGTGTAGAAGAACATCCCCCAGTCATCGAAGGCGTCGAAGCGCTCGCGCAGCCGGGCGACGATCTCGTGCCAGTCGCGCTTGACTTGCGGCAGCGCGGTGTACGGGATCGCGGCGTCCTCGCAGTGCCAGCTCATCGGCACCACTTGGTTGTTCCGGGTCCGGCCATGCAGCGGGGTCGCATACCGGTCGTGCCGCGCGGCCCAGTCGCCCTCGGAGATCTCGTCGCCGAGGTAGCGCGCCCCCAGGTCGCGCGCGATGCGCATCAGGCGGCTCCCGCCGGCGCGGACCTCGTCCTCGTTGCCGTATGCGACCGCGCACACGAGCGAGCGGACGTCGCCGGGCTGCGGGATGTATGCCTCGTCGTCGCGCCGCAGGTACGCCACCTTGGCCTCGTCGAAGAGCACCGCGCCGGCGAAGGTCGCGACGCCGGCCTTCGATAACGCGCCAAGCGTCCGGTATGCGTCGTCGAAATCGCTGAACGCCCAGAACGGGGAGAACTCCGCCTCCGCCTTCGGATAGAGCTTGAGCGTCGCCCGAGTCGCGATGCCGAGCGTGCCCTGGTGCCCCATGAACAGGTGCTTGAGCTGGAAGCCTGTGGAGCTCTTCGTCACCTTGCGACCGCCGCCGTCGCCGACGGTGATGACATCGCCGGTGGGGAGGACGAGGTCGAAGCTGAGCACCAGATCGCGGGAGTGCCCCCAGCGGGCGCCGACCAGTGACCAGCCGCTGGTGCCGATCCGACCGCCGACCAGCGAGCACGGGTAGGACGCCGGGTTGTCCGGGTAGATCAGGCCGTGCTTTCCGAGCACCTCGTTGAGCTTGAGCATGTTGATCCCGGTGCCGACCGTGCAGGTGCGGTTCTCCAGGTCGATCTCCTCGATCTGGTTCATCCGCTTGACGTCGACGACGATGCCGCGGCGCTCTGGCCGGGCGCCGTCGGTCAATCCGGTGCCGCCGTCGCGCGGGACGATCGGGATGCCCAGCCGGTTCGCGATCCGCACGACTTCGGCGACCTCGTCGGTGCTGCCGGGTGTGACCACGGCGTCGGGGACGTACTGCGGCCAGCGGTGCACCGGGAACGGCGCGGGCACGCGCGCCCGAGCCATCCGGGCGGTCTTCGAGGTGTGCACGTGCTCGGCGCCGAGGACCCCGACGAGCTCCTCGACCACGCTGTCCTCGAGCGCCGGTGCCAGCGTCACGCGGTCACGTCCAATCCGAGCGACTCCGCGAGCAGCTCGTGCAGGTCGACGACGTCGATGCTCCGGGCGGCACCGGCCTCGGAGAGCGGGCGTTCTGACCACGGGCACGCGCTGACGAGGGTGTCGACCTCGAGGGCCGCGGCCTTGTCGACCCGGTCCGCGCTGATCGCCGCGGTCAGTTCCGGCTTCTCGATCGCCAGACCGCCGCCGGCGCCGGAGCAGTACGACCACTGGGTCACCCGGTCGACGTCGCGGAACGTCAGCCCAGGGATCGCGCGCAGGATCTCGCGCGGCTCCTGCCAGATCCCCTTGCGCTTGTTGAGCCGACATGGGTCGTGGTAGGTCACGGTGCGTTCGACCGGCACCTTCGGCGTGAGCTTGCCCTCCCGGATCAGCCGGGCGAACAGCTCCACGACCAGCACGATCTCCAGGTCGTAGTCGGCGCCGAAGTACTTCGGGTAGTCCTCGGTGAAGCTGATGTAGTCGTGCGGGTCGAGCACGAGGATCGTCCGTGCTCCGACGGCTCGCCAGTCCGCCAGGTTGTGCTCGGCGAAGCGCCGCGCCTGGTCCGCATACCCCATCTCCGCAGCGGGCCCGCCGCAGCACCACTGCTCGTTCATCAGCCCGAACTCGACCCCGGCGAGCGTGAGGATCTGCGCGACCGCGCGCGGCAGCGACGTGCGGAAGAAGGCCGCCTCGCAGTCGACGAACAGGATCGTCTCGCCGCCGACCGGCAGTTCGAGCCCAGCCGCCCAGTCGCGGACGTGCTCCTGCGACACCGGCTGACCGTTCAGCACGGGCTCGTGCGTGCGCTCGTCAGTGAGCTGGTTCCACCGCTGCCACGCCGGCTGGTGGACGTCGTTGTCGACGGCGAGCGCGCGCATCGCCTTGACCAGGTCGACCGTGCGGGTGCGGAAGCGGTAGAAATCGCCGGTGAACAGCGTGTTCGGGCACCGCAGCTCGCAGGCGCCGCACTGGGTGCAGTTGACGTAGTCGGCGGCGACGTCCTCGATCGTCAGCTCGCCCTGCTCCATCGCGACGACGTTGGCGTGGAACGCGGTCGGTGTCCACGTCTCGTTCCGGGTGACCTGCATGACTGGGCAGACCTCGCGACAGAACTTGTGGCCGCTGGAGAAGCAGTTGTATGCCGCGTCGCGCCACTGCTCGACGAAGCCGGCCTCGTCCTCTGGGCGCCGTCCAGCGAAGGTGCCGTTGCCGGTCGGTTGCTGGTCGACGTCGGTCATCTGCCGCTCCCACGGGCCGCCCTTGGTTCACCGAACCTAGGCAGTCCGCAGGACGCGGTCCAGTGGTTCCGGACGATCCGTCGAGGAAGTGACGAGACGGTGTCGGCACGGTGGAGCAGGATGACCGGCCATGACGGACTTGCCCAAGATCGGTGCCCCTGCGACCCGCGCGCTGGCCGCGGCCGGGATCACCACGCTCGAGGACGTCGCTGGCCGGCCGGTGGCCGAGCTGCTGGCCCTGCATGGCGTCGGGCCGAGGGCGATCCGCCTGTTGAACGACGCACTCAAAGCAGGTGGGCTCGATGAGCTCGACGACTGATGAACGTGGCGGCCGCGTCCTGCAGATCACGCTTTTCCAGGAAGCTGCCGATAGCGGTCCCCAGGACAGACTGGGTGGGCCAACTTGGCTTTGGCGCGGGTCGGTCAGGAGAAGTCGTGCACCGTCACGTGCTCCGGCGCGACGACGAAGACCACCCGGTCGACACCGCGTGGGTACGGCCCACCGAGGTACGACTGCGCCATCTCGTCGATGACCGCCCAGCCCTCGTCGCCGGTGAGCCGGTCGACGACCGTTCCTCGCAGGTGGACCATCCGCATCGGGTTGCCGGCCTCGGTGAGTGAGACCGAGACCCGGGGGTCGCCCTCGATGTTGCGAGCCTTCCGGGAGCCGGGGCCGGTCAGGAAGACGACGTGCTCGTTACGCACGGCGACCCAGGTTGGGACCGAGTGCGGCGACCCGTCGGGCATGACGGTCGCGACGTGCGCGATGTTCGGTGCGCCGAGCAGTGCGCGGGCATCCTCGGTCAGCGGTTCCACGGTGCGTCCCCTCTAGGCCAGTCCGGACTGGTAGGCGAACACCACGAGCTGCGCCCTGTCACGGGCGCCGAGCTTGACCATGGCCCGGCTGACGTGGGTGCGGGCCGTGGCCGGGCTCACCACGAGGTGCTCCCCGATCTCGTGGTTGGTCATGCCTTGCGCGACCAGGGACACGACCTCGCGCTCCCGCTCGGTGAGCTGGCCCAGCTGCGGGTGCGGGGTGACGGAGCGCGGCGACCGCTCGGCGAACTCGCGGATCAGGGTGCGGGTCACCGAGGGCGCCAGCAGCGCACCGCCGTCGACCACGGTGCGGATCGCGTCCAGGAGCACGGCAGGTGAGGTGTTCTTCAGCAGGAACCCGCTCGCCCCGAACCGCAGGGCGTCGAAGACGTACTCGTCGTGCTCGAACGTCGTCAGCACGATCACGCGGGTCTGCGAGAGATCATCGTTCGCAACGATCCGGCGGGTCGCCTCAAGTCCGTCGATCCCGGGCATCCGCACGTCCATGAGCACCACGTCGGGTCGGGTCCTGGCGGCCTCCTCGACGGCGGCCAACCCGTCCGCCGCCTCCGCGGCGACGGTGAAGTCCTCCTCGCTGTCGAGGAGCGCGCGCAAACCGAGGCGCACCAGCTCCTGGTCGTCGACCAACAGCACCGAGATCGGCGTCACGGCGTCGGCACCTCGGTCGGGATCGTCGCGCGGACCTCGAAGCGCGCGTCGGCGCCACTGCGCGCGGGGCCGGCGGAGAAGGTGCCGCCGAGATGCGCGACCCGGCGTCGCATGCCACTGATCCCGAAGCCGTCCTGGGGTGGTGTGCTTGCGATGTCCTGGTTGGCGATGACCACGGTCACTTCGTGCGGCTGGTACTCGATGCACACCTCGGCCTGTGGGTGTGCCGAGTGCTTGACGACGTTGGTCAGCGCCTCCTGCACAACACGGTATGCGGCCACGTCGACCGCGGCGGGGAGCGGCCGCGGGTCACCGTGGACCGTGACCGGGACGTCGACACCGGCCGCCTCGACCCGGGACCGGAGATCCTCCAACCGGGCCAGCCCCGGGACCGGCATCCGCGCGCCCGCAGGGTCGGAGTGGACGGGGGCAACGAAGCTCAACGTCGCCCGAAGCTCGGCAAGGGCGTCCGAGCTGGCCCGGCTGATCGCCTCGAGCGCGAGGGTTGCCTGCTCGGGTCGACGGTCCTTCATGTGCAGTGCGATGTCGGCCTGCATCTGGATCGCTGCCAGCCCGTGCCCCACGACGTCGTGGACCTCGTGCGCAAGCCGGAGCCGCTCGTCGTCGACGAGGCGCGCCTCGGACTCGGCCCGCTCGCGCGCTGACGCGTCGACGACGAGTTGCCGCGACACCCCGAGCGTGAACGGGATCGACACCCAGGCGACTGCCGGCGCCAGCCCGGCCAACCCGGCGAGCGCGGCCTCGTTCGTCAGCAGGTGGAGGATCAGGACGGCGAGCGCCGCCGAGCACCACAGCGAGGCCGCGACCAGTGGCAGCTGGCGGGCCACCGAGTAGACCGCGATCGCCAGGCTGAACACGACGGGTCCGTACGGGTACCCGATCGCCAGGTAGGTCGTCAGCGCAAGCGTTACGGCAATCAGGACGAGCACCGGCCACCGCCGCCGAGCCGCCGTCGACATGCATGCGACGACGATGAGCCCCACACCGAGCGCGTCGATCGGCCGGTCGGCGTCGCTCAGCTGCTCGACCACCGGGAGCGTGAGCAGCGCAACCAGCGTCAGGACGACAGCAAGGCCGATGTCGGTGCGCACGCGCTCAACGATGCGGCATCACAGCCGCGGCGTCATCCAGATCTCGGCGTATGCCGAGCTACGTCGCTGGACGTATGCGGCCGCTCCGCCACCGGCGCCGGAGCGCAGACAAAGTGTCGCCCGTCGGCGGATGGCACGGCCGCCGTCTCTCGGGAGGGTCGACCCACCGCGGCACCACCGGGTGCCGCAGCGTCGAACAAGGAGAATTCGATGTCAGTCGTCAGTTCACGCTCAATCCCGAAACCGCCGGGACTGTCCCAGGTCACCGAGGTCGCAGCCCGCGCGCAGAGCCTGGCCGCAAGGTGGCTGGCCGCGCACAGCATCACCGCACTGCGGATCAGCCTCGGCCTGGTGTTCCTCGGCTTCGCGGCCCTCAAGTTCATCCCGGGCGCGTCGCCGGCTGAGGCGCTGGTCATGCGCACCGTCGACACCCTGAGCTTCGGCATGGTGACCGGGACGACCGCCGTCGTCATCACCGCCGTGGTCGAGACCTTCATCGGGCTGACCCTCGTGACCGGCATCGGTTTGAGGGTCGGACTCGTCACTCTCGCCGCCGCGATGGTCGGCATCGTGTCGCCGCTGGTGCTGTTCGCCGGTGACATGTTCGGCGACGGCGTGACCCTCGAGGCGCAGTACATCCTCAAGGACATCGTCCTTGTTTCGGCGGCCATGGTCGTCGCAGCCAAGGCCCTCGGCGCCCGGCTCACGATTCGTGACTGAGGGCGCCGCTGCGGTCAGTGCGGCACTACCCAGATCAGCTGGGTGGAGAACCACAGGTCGATCCACGGGTCGGCGTCGCCCACGACATCGAGGGCGGGGCCGACCGGATCGATCGTGGCGCCGACCGACTTCGACGCCATCTGCCGCCTGCTGGGTCGTACGGAGACGTCGAGTGCCGTCGCCAGCCCGGTTCAACAGGATTGCACAGTGTCGTACAGAACCGTACAGTTGTCGCGTGTCCACGATCGGCGCCGCCGAGGCGCGGGCCTCGCTGCCAGAGCTGCTCACGAACGTCGAGGCCGGCGACGAAGTTACGATCACTCGACACGGCCGTCCTGTGGCGGTGCTGGTCAATCCTGAGAAGTGGCATCGTCGCCGCGATCCGGACGTTATTACGAGCGCGCAGGCAGTCCGAGCCTTGTTGACGGACGCCGCCGCATCCGAGCTCCCAGCGAGCGGAGGCCTGTCGCCTGAGCGTGCCGAGGAGCTTGTGGCTGAAATCCGAGTGGGGCGCCGGGCGCGTTGATGGATGCGTTCGACGCGGACGTCTTGATCTATGCGGCAGCGCCGCGACATCCCCAGGGTCGAAGGATCCTGAACCTGGTCCGGCGGGGCCGGGACTCGAACATCGGCTCGGTCCTCCTGCTTCCCGAACTGCTCGGGAAGCCCCTGCGAGAGGGCAGAACGACTGAGGTGCGGCGCCTGGCCGGATTGCTGGCGCGGCTCGATCTTCGACCAGTCGACCGAACGACCGCGGAGCTGGCGACCGTCTTGTCGAGCAGATACCGCCTGCGGGCGACCGACGCCGCGCACCTCGCAACCGCGATCAGCGCGGGTGCCGACCGGTTCCTGACGAACAACCGTCGAGACTTCCGGATCTCGATCCTCGAGATCCAGGTCACCTACCCCGAGGACCTGCCCTGAGCACCTGCGCGTGCTCCGCGGACCGCGTCATCGCTCACTCCTAGGTGGCGTCGTTGGGCACGGCATACGACAGCACGATCACGCCGGTCTTCAGCGTCCGGCTGTCCGTGAGCGCGAGCTTGGCCCGCTGCCCCTCCCGGAACAGCCAGTCGCCCGGTCCGCCGACCCCGGCGATCACCGGGTGCACCCACAGGTGGATCACGTCGAGCAGGCCGTTCGCCAGCAGCGTCGACGCCACGGCTCCCCAGCCGTGCATGAGGATGTCGCGACCGTCGCGTTCCTTGAGCCCGCGCACCGCCTCGACGAGATCACCCTCGATGACACTCGTGTTCTCCCAGCCCGGCTTCTCCAGCGAGGTCGACGCAACATACTTCGGCATCGCGTTGATGACGTCCGCGTACGTCTCGCCGACGCGCTCCGGCCACACGGCGGCGTAGGACTCGTACGTCGCGCGGCCCATCAGCATCGCGTCGGCCGCGCGCAGCTGTTCGAGGGCCAGGTCGGCCAGCTCGTCGTTGATCAGATCGAAGTGCCAGTGCTCCATGTGGTTCTGGACCCCATCGAGGCTGATGAACGTCGAGTTCACGGTGCGTCGCATCTCACGGCTCCTCGGCCTGCGTAGTTGCGCCCCGCCGAGGTCGGCTGACCACCAGCGTGATCATGCACAAAGTCCGTCGGCCGGATGTTGTGGTTGAGGTGGAAGGTGTTGTCCGGGTCGTAGACGTCCTTGAGTGCGGTCAGCCGCGCCAGCTTCGCCGGGCTGTATGCGCGCTGCACCCCGCGCTGTCCTTCGTCGTTCAGGACGTTCACGTATGCGCCACTGGCGAACCGCTCCAGCGGGGCCGCGAACCGGCGGGCCCCGTCGATGCGTTCGGCGTCCTCCGCGGCGTCGGTCCACCCGGCAGCGGCCACCAGCTCGAAGGCAACGTCGCGATGGCTGAACGCCGTCGCGTCGTCGGGCAGGTCGGCGATCGCGCCGCCGTAGGCCTGCAGGCTGACGGCGGGCGCATACGGATCGCTTGTGCCGGTGACGAGCCCGGTGATGACGTCGTCGGTGAGCGCGCGGAAGTAGTGGCCCCTCCAGTACCGCCGGATCGCATGACCCTCGACTGTGTCCTCCCGGGACTGCAGCTGGACGTAGGACGGCGTCGTGATCCGCTCGGCGATTGGGCGCCGGGCGATCGAGCGAAACGACGGGATCAGCGACCGCCCCCGTTCCAGGTCCCCCGTCCAGACGAAGCCCACCATGGCCACGCCGTTCGCGATCGAGGCCGCGAACGTCGCCGGTCGGGGCGCGTCGGCGCTGAGGTCGCGCCAGTCGCGCAGCGCCTGCTCCGCGTCGTCGAGCGAGACGTCGACCTCGACGCTGAGCATCGGCCCGGCCAGCGGGTGCAGCAGAAGCTCGAAGTCCGTGACGACGCCAAAGTTGCCGCCGCCGCCGCGCAGCCCCCAGAACAGCTCCGCGTTCTCGTCGGCGCTCGCCCGAACACGCGCGCCGTCCGCGGTGACCATGCCGCACGACAGGACGTTGTCGCAGGTCAGGCCGTGCTGGCGGGCCAGCCAGCCCATGCCGCCGCCGAGGGTGAGCCCGCCGACACCGGTGTGCGAGACGTTGCCGGCGGTGGTCGCGAGCCCGTGCTGCTGGGCGGCAGCGTCCAGGACGCCGAGCAGGGCCCCGCCCTGCACCCGCGCGACCCTGGCCACCGAGTCGATGTGGACGGCATTCATCGGGGTGAGGTCGATCATCAGCCCGTCCTCGGGGACGGCGTGCCCGACGACGCTGTGACCGCCGCAGCGGACACCGATCTCGAGGTCGAGCTCGCGGGCGGTCCGCACCGCGTTGACCACGTCGGCGACAGCGAAGCAGCGCACGATCAGCCGCGGTCGGCGGTCGACCATGGCGTTCCATACCGAGCGAGCGGTCTCGTAGGCAGCATCGCCGGGCAGCAGGACCTCGCCGTGCATGCGGTCGCGGAGATCGTCGACGTGGTGGCTGCTCGCCGTCATGTCGGGAGCCTTGCCTAGATCGGTCCGGTCGGTAAAGTCCATTTCGATGGTCGAGCTGAGGACCAATTCCGATCGCGGCGGGCGGGTGCTGGACCTGCTGGTCACGGTGCGCCGTGATTCGGCCGTTCCGCTGCATCGGCAGCTCGAAGCCGACCTGCGGTACGCGATCCGCGCGGGCAGACTCGCCGTCGGCACAACGCTGCCGGCGACCCGTCGGCTGGCCGCGGATCTTGGCGTTTCCCGCGGCGTCGTCGTCGAAGCCTACGAACAACTCGTCGCCGAGGGGTATCTCACGAGTCGCTGTGGCGGCTACACGCAGGTCGCGCTGGGGTCCGCCCCGCCGACCCTGGACCAGGCAGTCGCGCCGCTCACGCCGGTGCGGATCGACTTCGGCTACGGCCGGGCTGACGTGGCGCACTTCCCGCGGACGGCCTGGCTGCGCTCGGTGCGTCGAGTGCTGACCGAGGCGTCGAACGACCGGTTCGGCTATCTCAGCGGGCGCGGCGTCCCGGAGTTGCGACTGGCGCTGGCGGACTACCTCAACCGGGTGCGCGGTACCGCCGCCTCAGCCGTCGACGTCGTCATCACGACCGGGTATGCGCAGGCCATCGCGTTGCTGCTGCAGGTGTTGGCCCAGCGCGGCGCTCGGACCATCGCGGTCGAGGACCCGTCCTCCGACGACGACGCCCGGGTCATCGCGCCCCGGCTCGGCCTGCACGTGATCGGCATACCGGTGGGTCGTGACGGAATCGACGCTGCGGCACTCGAGCGCAGCGGGGCCGACGCGGTGATCCTGACCCCGTCGCACCAGTGGCCGACCGGCGGTGTGCTGCCCCCGCAGGCGCGGGCGCGGGTGCTGCGGTGGGCGCGGGAGCGCGGGGCGTTGGTGATCGAGGACGACTACGACGCCGAGTACCGCTACGACCGGGCGCCGATCGGCGCGATGCAGGGGCTGTTGCCGGACCGCGTCGCATACGCGGGATCGGCGAGCAAGACCCTCGCGCCCGGGCTTCGGCTGGGCTGGCTGGTGCTGCCGGCACATCTGGTCGACGAGGTCGCCGCCGCCAAGATCGCCGCCGACCGGG
The DNA here is from genome assembly GCA_963836025.1 of uncultured Actinomycetota bacterium. Taxonomy (GTDB): domain Bacteria; phylum Actinomycetota; class Actinomycetes; order JBEVHX01; family JBEVHX01; genus JBEVHX01. The sequence continues at coordinate 614,226 of CAWIIE010000007.1, read as the reverse complement.
GCGGCGGCGCGATCGACCAGCTCGCGTTCGCGGACTTTCTGACCAGTGGTGAGTTCGACCGGCACCTACGCCGGATGCGCCCGATCTACCGGCGTCGCCGAGACGCGCTGCTCGGTGCCCTGCGAGCGAAGCTGCCGTGGTTCGAGCCGGCCGGTGTCGCCGCTGGCCTGCACCTGGTGACCTGGCTCCCGCCGGACCTCGACGAGGCGGCGGTGGTCGAGGCCGCGCTCCGGCAGGGGGTCGGCGTCCATGGCGTGACCCCGTACCGGTGTGACCATGACGGTCCGGGGGGTTTGATCTTCGGGTACTCGGCGCTGAACGAGTCCGCGATCGTCGAGGGGGTGGACATCGTCGCCACCGCCGTGGCCGACATCGCGGGCAGCGGGCCGCGCAAGGCAACGAAGTAGGAGGGTGGAGCCATGAACCAGGCGCGAACCTACCCAGCCGGGGTGACCTCATGGGTCGACCTGGAATGCCGTGACGTCGAGGCAGCCATGGAGTTCTACGGCGGGCTGTTCGGCTGGACCTTCACCGATGCACCCTCGTCCGGGACTGAGAGCCGGTCGGTGATCGGCAAGCTCGACGGCGCCGAAGCCGCCGGCATCTCCGCAGCGGTTGGCCCGCCGTCCGACCAGGCGGGCTGGCGCACGTACGTCGCGGTGGATGATGCGGATGCGACCAGCGCGCGGATCGTCGCCGCCGGCGGGCGGGTGCTGGCCGGACCCAGCCAGATTGGGGAGGAGGGCCGGTCCGTCACCTGCGCGGATCCGCTCGGCGTGTCCTTCCGCCTGTGGCAGGCCGGCCGGCGGCTCGGCGCGCAGGTGGCCAACACACCCGGCACCTGGAACTTCAGCGAGCTGCACACCGCCGACCCGGCGATGTCGGCCGCCTTCTACTCCGAGGTGTTCGGTTGGTCCATCGATGATCTCGGTTTCGCGACGCTCATCCGGGTACCCGGCTACGGCGATCACCTGCAGGCCACGGTCAATCCAAACATTTACGCCTCGCAGGCGGGTGTAGCTGCGCCACCGGGTTTCGCGGACGCGACCGCGTGGCTGACTCCGGTAGGCCCGGACGAGGAACCGCACTGGCACGTGGCGTTCACCGTCGCCGACCGGGACACCACGGTGACGACGGCAGAGCGCCTCGGTGGCTCGGTGCTGACGCGCTCGGACTCCGACTGGACCCGGGATGCGCTCATTCGTGACCCGCAGGGCGCCGTGTTCACGGCGAGCCAGTTCACCCCACCCAGCGGCGAGCAGTGATGACCACGCCGATCGATCTCGGCGCGGCACTGGCCACGCTCGATGGGCCGTGGCTACCGCTGACCGTCGCCACCCTGAACGACTACGACGTGCGCGTCGTGAAGGTGCAGGGTGAGTTCACGCCGCACGCGCATCCGGAGACCGACGAGCTGTTCCTGGTGTTGACGGGCGAGTTGACGATCCGCCTCGACGACGGCGAGGTCACCCTCGGGCCCGGCCAGTTGTACGTCGTGCCCGCGCGGCACCCGACACCAGCCGGTTTCGCCGGCCGGTGCCGAGGTCCTGCTCGTGGAGCCGAGCGCCACGGTGAACACCGGCGACACGCCCAGTCACCTGACCGCCGAGCGCCGGACTCAGCCCAGGCGTCGCCCCCAGGTGAGCGCGTGCATCGGGGTGAGCGAGGTGGTGCCCAGCTCGACGAAGCCGTGCCGCGCCAACAGGTCGTCATAACGAGCCCGCGGCTGCAGCTGGTCGTCGATCTGCGCCTCGAAGAACTGGATGCCGCTCATCAGCCGACCCGGCACGGTCCGCAAGCCCTCAGTCGTGTCCGGGAACGGGAAGTCCGAGATGACGAACCAACCGCCCGGCTCCAGCGCTTCGTAGACCGCGGCCGCGACCTCGTCCAGGTCGCGGCACTCGTGCATCGAGATGTTGTTCACGACCAGCGCGGCCGGCGCATCCAGTCGCATCTGCTCCAGCGGGGTATGCACGAGCCGCACGGCGTCGCCGATGCCGGCAGCCGACAAGCGGGCCCGCGCGACGTCGAGGGAATGCTGGTCGCCGTCGACACCGACGATCTCGCACCCGGGATAGTGCTCCACCAGGCGCGCGAGTCCGACCCCGGCGCCGCAGGCGTGGTCAACGATGCGGCCACCGCCGGCCAGCCGTTCGGCCAGCCCGGGCACGGTCGGCCAGCCCGCCGGGCACCAGCCGCGTGTAGAACGGCGTTCCGGTGCCGGCCACTCGGGTGATCCACTCGGGGCTGGTGTCGTCCCACCACATCCGGGCCCCGGTGCCGAGCTCCCGCTCGAAGCGATCGAAGACCTCGTCCTGCTCGAGCAGCGGGAAGACGCCACCGACGTATGCCGGCGACGTGGTGTCGAGCAGCAGGGTGGACATGTGCGCCGCCAGCCGGACGTGGTCATCGGCTTGGTCGCACACGCCGTTGGCCACGGCCGACTGGACCCAGACGCAGACGTAGAACGGGTCGAGGTCGAGCAGCTCGGCGAGCTCGTCGATGGCGACCCCGTCCGCCCGCGATGCCAGCGCTTGGATCAGTCCGGTTCGCAGACCGATGGCGACCGTTCGATGACCGACGTAGCCAGCGGCCAGGCCCAACAGGATCGGGGCTTGGTCGGCGAGCGTTGGCGCGGGGGTGGATTGGTCGGCAGCGGGCGTCGGCGATGCGACGGAACGGGTGGTCGTGCTGGTCATGCTGTGCCTCCTCGAAACACGGGCCGGATTCGAGGAGGGTGCGGGAGGCGATTCCGCCGCGACTAGTTCACGAATGCAGCAACGGCGGTACAACTTCTGTACTACCCGCGCCAGCTTCGAAGTCGTACGGTCGAGCCGGGCTCTCAATGGGCCCACAGGGAGGTTCGCGTGACCACGTATGGCCAGTTCTGTCCGGTCGCCAAGGCGGTGGAGCTGCTCGACGAGCGCTGGACCGTCCTCGTCATCCGCGAATTGCTGGCGGGGAGCAAGTACTTCAACGAGATCCGGCGAGGGGTGCCCAAGATGTCCCCGGCGCTGCTGTCGAAGCGGCTCCGGACCCTGACCCGGGCGGGCGTGATCGAGCGGCGCACCGAGGGCAACCGGCAGGCCTACGTGCTGACCACGGCGGGGCAGGAGCTCCAACCTGTTGTCGAGGCCATCGGTACGTGGGGAGCACGCTGGATTTCGGAGCTTGGCGACCACGACCTGGACCCGCACCTGCTGATGTGGGACATGCATCGCAGCATGGACATGACCCAACTGCCGGAGTCGCGCGTCACGATGCGGTTCGCTTTCAGCGGTCTGCCGGCGGCCGATCGCCACTGGTGGATCGTCGCCACCCGCGACGATGTCGACCTGTGCGACTTCGACCCGGGCTTCGGTGACGACGTGGTCGTGTCGACGAATCTGCGCAGCCTCACCGACGTCTGGCGCGGCGAGCGAACCTGGACCGAGGCCATGCGGGCTGGCGATGTCGACATCGACGCGCCGTCCCGGCTGCGCCGGCAGGTGCCGCGGTGGTTCGGCCAGTCGGTGTTCGCCGAGGTCCCCCGGCCGAGGCCCGACATCCCCCGGGCCCGCAGCGTGCTGCGTTCGGCGTAGGCGTCGCCTCCATATCGTGAGTTGACCTGCCACATCGATGTGCCGACGCATCGGATAGGTCGATACGGCGGCACATCGTTGCGCGTGGGGCACAGCGTGCGGGTTGAATGGCGGCATGCGAATCCGCGCGGCGAGCGCCGACGACTGGCCACGGATCTGGCCGTTCTTCCGCGAGATCGTGGCCGCCGGCGAGACATACGCGTTCCCGGAAGACCTGACCTTGGAGACTGGCCGCGCCTGGTGGATGGAAACCCCGCCGGGGCAGACGTTCGTGGCCGTGGATGGCGAGGTGGTGCTCGGGTCCGCCAAGTCCGGGCCCAACCGACCGGGCCGCGGCTCGCACGTCTCAACCGCCAGCTTCATGGTCGACCCGGCGGCGAGCGGTCGAGGCGTCGGCCGCGCGCTGGCCGAGCACGTGCTGGCCTGGGCCAAGGAGCAGGGCTACCGCAGCATGCAGTTCAACGCGGTCGTCGAGACGAACACTGCTGCCGTGGCCCTGTGGAAGTCTCTCGGCTTCGAGGTGATCGGCACTGTGCCGCAGGCCTTCCGCAGTGCCACGCACGGCGACGTCGGATTGCACGTCATGTACCGCGATCTCGCCACCTGAGTGCAACATCGTGTCGAATACGGCACGATCTTGAACGCTGATCGTGATCATGGGTTCGTGCACCGGATCATGCTCGTTGGGCTGATGGGTTCGGGTAAGACGGTCGTCGGGCAGGCGCTGGCCGAGCGTCTTGGTTGGCCGTACATCGACAACGACGACGTCGTCCACGACATCGCCGGGGAGGCCAAGGCGTCGCTGGTTCGGGCGCGCGGGGAGCACGGCTTGCGGGCCGCAGAGGCGCAGGTTGTCGCGCGGCTGTTGCTCGATCCGGGGCCGTACGTCGCGGGTCTGCCGGCGGGCGTCGTCCTCGACCCGGCCGTCCGCGTAACAATGCAGAGCGCTCCCGACGACGTCGTGCTGGTCTGGCTGCGCGCCACCATCGCCACGCTCGTCCAGCGGCTGGCCGCCGATCCACAGGACCGGCCGTGGCTGACCGGTGACCTCGAGACCGCGGTGCGGGAGCTGGCTGCCGGCCGGGAGCCGCACTTCGAAGAGCTCGCCGACGTCGTCGTCGACGTCGACCAGGGCACGCCGGAACACATCGCCGCCGTGATCGCGGAGCGACTCGCCGGTCGGGACGAAGGAGGCTAGCCGTCGATCAGCTGCCGGCGGAGCCGCCAGCACAATTCCGTTGGACGAGATGTTCGCTCGAGCACTGGTTCTTGCGATGCTGGCTCCGTGATGCTGACCCGCGGTCGCGGGTCGCCGCTGACCCACTGATCGGCGGTGACGGCCATTGTCATCGCCGTGGCGGTCTGCGCCTGCACGTCGAGCGGGTCGGCCGATGGAGAACAGCCGAGCCCGATCTCCGTCGCGGTGGCGGCGGATCGTGCGGTACACACCGCCACTTCGCTGTCCGACGGGTCCGTGATGGTGGTCGGCGGTTGTGTGATCGACGGGTGCGGCATCGCGACCAGGTCGGTGTACGACCTTGGTGCTGACGGCTCGGTCCGCGAGGGACCGGAGCTGACGGTGGCCCGCGTCGGTCATACCGCGACCCGCACGGCTGACGACGACGTCGTGGTCGTCGGTGGCTACGAAGGCGAGGGCCTCTCACCGCTCGACCAGGTTGAGGTTCGCCGCGCCGGGGCCACGGAGTGGACCGCAACGGGTCGGATGTCCTTCGGTCGAGGCGGGCACGACGCTGCCCTGCTCGGCGACGGCCGGGTGCTCGTCGTGGGTGGCTTGCTCGGACGAGGCCAGTACACGGCGAGCAGCGAGATCGTGGACCCCACCGACGGCACCGTCGTCAACGGCCCGGACCTGCCGGTCGCCGCGGCCGGCCTGACCGCGGTGACGCTCGGCGACGGGTCGGTCCTGCTCGCCGGCGGTGAGGTCGCTCGAGGCGTTGCCACCGCAACGGCGGCGATCATCTCGGCGGACGGCGAGCGGATCGATGGCGTCGGACCGTTGCTCCAGGCACGCTTCAAGCACGCGATGGTCGCGCTGCCGAACGGCGGTGCACTCGTCATCGGCGGAACCATCGACGACGAGCGGCTGCTCGCCAGCACCGAGGTGTACGACCCGCGCACCAGCTCGTTCCGCCCGGGGCCCGACCTGCGGTACCCGCGCTACAAGCTGTCGACCTCGGCTGCGCTGCTGCCGGACGGCCGCGTGGTCGTCGCTGGTGGTGGCCGCGGTGCAGAGGTCGTCGACCTCGACGCCGGGACATCGACGCCGGTTCCCGACGTCACGCCCGCGGTCGCGTCCTTCTCGACCGTGACGGTGTGGCGCGACGACCTGCTGGTGCTCGGCGGCTACGACGAACGCATCCGACTGACCCGGCTGCACCAGGTGCTGCCGCTCGGCACGCTGCCGACTTCTGCATGAGCGTCGCTGGCCCGCCCATCAGCCAACGTGCGCTGAACCGCGCGACGCTGGCCCGGCAGCACCTGCTCGAGCGGTCGGCGCTGAGCCCGCTGGCGATGACCGAGCACCTGGTCGGTTGGCAGGCGCAGACGGCGCGGTCCTGGTATGTGGGGTTCTGGGGCCGGATCGTGGGCGTGCAGCCGCAGCAGGTCTCGGCACTGCTCGAACGTCGCGAACTGGTGCGCATCGCGCTGATGCGCTCGACGATCCACTTGGTGACGGCGCAGGACTGCATCTCGCTGCGCCCGCTGATGCAGCCGATCCTCGACCGCACGGTGCAGGGCGCGTTCGGCAAGAACCTGGTCGGCCTTGACCGGGCCGCGGTCGGAGTGGCCGGGCGGCGCATTCTTGACCAGCGGCCGATGCTGTTCAGCGAACTCGGTCGTGCGCTCGCCGAGCTGTGGCCCGACCGAGACGCGGCGTCGCTCGCACAATCGGTGCGCGCCTCCGAGGCGTTGGTCCAGGTGACGCCGCGCGGTCTGTGGGGCCGCAGCGGTGCCGCGGCGCATACCAGCGTGCAGGCCTGGCTGGGTCGCGAGCTCGACGGTGGCGGGTCGCTCGACGAACTCGTCCTTCGCTACCTGGCCGCATACGGCCCGGCGAGCGTGAAGGACGTGCAGCAATGGTCCGGCCTGACCCGACTCGCCCAGGTCGTCCAACGCGTGCGACCGTCGCTGGTCCCGTTCGTTGCGGAGGACGGGCGGGAGCTGTTCGACCTGCCTGACGCACCGCGACCGGCCGCCGATGTCGAGGCGCCGGTGCGCTACCTGTACGACTACGACAACCTGCTGCTCTCGCACGCCGACCGCAGCCGGTTCTTCATGCGTCGGTATGGGCGGCAGGTGTACCCGGACAACGTCCAGCCGCGGATCATCCTGATCGACGGTGCCACCGACGCGTCGTGGTTGGTCGAGCGGTCCAAGGCGACCTCGGACGCTGCCCTGGTCACCGTGCGCCCGTTCCGGCGGCTGACCAAAGCCGAGCGGGATGCGGTGACCGCCGAGGGGGTTGCACTCGCGCGCTGGCTCGAGCCGGACGCGCGCGCACACGACGTGGTCATCGGTGAGGTCACGTAGATCGACTTCACGCAAGGACGTCGACCCGGCAGCGCAAACCGGGCGCGCGGCCGAGTCGGGCATCCGCCGTGACCAGCGTCGCGCGGAGGATCTCTGCAAGCACGACGTACTGGGCGTCGTATGCACTCACCGCGTCCCGCAAAGCCCAAGCCCTCGGGAGCAGGGCCAAGTGGTCGTGCCGCACCAGCACCAGGTCTGCGTAGTCACGCAGCAGGGCCGTGCCCCGGGACGGCGGGATGTGGCCGGCCAGGACGTGTCGTCGTACTGCGGACAACATCTCGACATCAGCGAGCGCCGGCACATGGATGTCGGATGCCGCCAATCGCTCCCGCGCCAACGCCCCGGAGGCGCCTTCATCAAGCAGCGCGGTGACCAACACGGAGGCGTCGGCGACGATCACAGGGACTCCGTGGGCCTTTCCGCGTGGACCGTGGCCACCGCCTCTGTAAACGTCAGCCGACCGCCGCGTCGAGCAGCGCGAGTCAACACCTCGGCCTTGGTGGGGCGTTCGGCGATTGCAATGAGCTCCCGGAGGATGAACTCAGACAGGCTCAGTCCTTCAGCGGCGGCCCGGTTTCGCAGCGCCGCGTGAACGTCGTCCGGCACCCGACGAACCTGCACCATCTTGGTCATGCGCCGAGCCTACATGCATCTCACATGCACTCTGCATGTGAGGTGCATGCACAGTCACAGAGTGCCGCGGGAGGCGATCAGGGCGGCCACGCCATCGAGAATGCGTTGCAGCCCAAACTCGAACGCGTACTTCGGATCGCTTGCCCCTGCGTACACCTCGGCCGCGGCCTCACCGACTCGGGCAGAGATCGGGAAGCGACCGGAGTCAAACACCTTGCTGAGCAAAGGCTCCATTGTCGACCACCATTCGGCGTCCGTCGCGCCGGTGCGCTGAGCTGTGTCGGCGAAGTCGGCCGCGGCGCGGGCGGACGCCTGCGCATGGCCGATGACGAGCGTCAGCGCAGCGTCCATCTCCACATCGGTGAGTCCTTGCCCGTCGACGGCCATAAGCTCCGACTCCCACTTCGCCAAGACGCTTGGCCCGAGCGGCGGATGCGTCATGACCAGCTGCAGCAACCACGGATGGGCCTGGACGAGCGCGTAGTTGGTCCGCGCGACCGCTTCGAGCCCGTCGCGCCAGGTCGCGCTCGGCGGATGCACCGTCACCGCCTCGGACTGCACCTGGTCCACGACGACGTCGAGCAGCTCCGCCTTGCCACGCACGGCCGCCTGCACGGCCGCGTAGTCCACTCCGAGCCGGTCCGCGACCCGGCGCAGCGTCAGTGCAGGCAGCCCGTTCTCGTCCGCGATGGCGATGGCCGCGTTGACGATCTCGTCGATCCCGTCCGGCGGGTTCCAGACCAGTTCCATGGTCCGCGCTGGGTCGCCCCGGCCGGTGTATTCGGCGGTGGCCCGGCCGAACCGCTCGTGCAGTTGTTGCACCTGGTCGACCAGCTCTGGCGGCTCGTGCACTTCGAAGTCGACGCCCCACATGCCGATCCACACGGCCGACCACTCAACCGAGTCCGCCGAGAACCGAACCCGACAGGACCGCGCGTCGATCGGCTCGACCGTGCCGTCGTCCCGCAGCCACTTCTTCATGGTCTTCGCCGGCGCGTGTGTGGTGATGACGGCGTGGAAGCGCGGCGGGTTGATCGCGGCCCGCACGAACTCGGCCGCGTCCCCGCCCGGCAGCTCCCGTGGCACGAACCGGGCTCCGGTCGCGAACGACTTCGTGAGCCGGTCGAGTCGGAACGTGCGCCAGTCGTCGCGCTCGATGTCGTATGCGACCAGATACCAGCGACGGCCGGCCGACACCAGGCGGAACGGCTCGACGTGTCGCTTACCCTCGGCGCCGTCGCGCGACCGGTAGACGAACCGGAGCCGTTCGTTGTCGCGGCAGGCGCCCGCGAGCAAGGTCAACGTCTCCGGGTCGACGGTGCCGGCGGGCGCATACGTGAGCGGCACGGTGAACGACTTCAGCGCGTTGACCCGACGCCGCAGCCGCGACGGCAGGACTTGTTCGAGCTTGGCGAGCGCGCGCACCGACGACTCCTCGATGCCGGTCACCATGCCGCCGGCCGAGGTGCGCAGGCCGACCGCGAGTGCGACTGCCTCGTCGTCGTCGAACAGCAGTGGCGGCAGGTGCCCGCCTGCATCGAGCCGGTAGCCGCCGGTGACGCCGCGGGTCGCGTGCACCGGGTAGCCGAGGTCGCGAAGCCGTTCGATGTCCCGCCGCAGCGTGCGCGCGGTGACCCCGAGCCGGTCAGCGAGCTCCTGTCCGGACCAGTAGCGGTAGGTCAGGAGCAGGGACAGCAGCCGGAGCATCCGCGAGGTCGGATCGGTCACGACGCCCAGCGTGTCACCTCAAGCGGACAGGATCTGTCCGCTTCTCTCCGGTCGCGGTCGCTGACGGTCGGTGGCTCGGGACCCGACCCCGACCCGGCGAACGCGAGGATCGAGGGATGGAGGTCCTCTCGACCCGGGCCCTGAACCGGGCGTTGCTGGCGCGGCAGCTGCTGCTCGAACGGTCCTCGTTGTCCTTGCCGGAGGCGCTCGAGCAGGTGGCCGGCCTCCAAACGCAGTACGCGCCGTCGGCGTACATCGGGCTGTGGTCCAGGCTGCATGCGTTCGACCGGGAGGTGTTGACCCGCGCCCTTGAGGAGCGCGGCGCGATCCAGGGCACGTTGCTGCGCGCGACCATCCATGTCGTCTCGACAGCGGACTACTGGACGTACGCGGACGCGATCCGGTCGTACCGGCTCGAGTGGTGGACGCGCGTCAGCCGAGCGCGCATGGCCGGCATTGATGTTGCCGCCGCGGTGGACGTCGTGCGGTCGCTGCTCGCCGACGGCCCGCGGCGGCAGTCCGAGCTGGTGTCCGCGCTGACCGACCGCGGCTTCCCGCGGGTGGCTTGGTCGGGCATGAACGTCTGGCTCGACCTCGTGCGGGTGCCGCCCTCAGGCACCTGGGATCGGCGCCGCGCCGACGTCTTCGCGCTGGCGGAGCAGTGGAGCCCTCGGCCCGCCACGACCAACGACGACCCGCTCGAGCAGCTGGTCCGGCGCTACCTCGCGGGGTTCGGCCCGGCGTCGCTGGCCGACCTTGCGAGCTGGGCGGGCATACCCATCACCGCATTGCGGCCGGTGGTCGAGCGGGTCGGCACCCGTCGGTTCGTCGACGACGGCGGCGGCACCCTGTACGACCTGCCGGACGCACCGCTGCCCGACCCGCAGACGCCGGCGCCGGTGCGATTCCTGTCGACCTGGGATGCCAACCTGCTCATCCACGTTCGACGAACGCAGCTCCTGCCGGAACGCTTCCGCGACCGGATCTTCTCGACCAGGGCACCGCAGTCAGTCCCGACCTTCCTGGTTGACGGCGCGGTCGCAGGCACGTGGAAGTACGAGGCCGGCCGCGTCTCCGTCCAGCCCTTCGAGCCGTTGCCGAAGCGGGTGCGTGCGGAGCTGGACGACGAGGCGCAGCGCCTCGCCGCATACCACCGCTGACGATGGAACTGGCCGATTTGTCGCGGTGGATACCGGACAGGATCTGTCCTGAAGGCGGTTTAGCGTCGGCTGCATGAATCGACGAGGCCGGACTCCACGCGGGGACCAGATGATCCACACGAGCGGACTGACCAAGCAGTTCACCACCAAGAAGGAGACGGTGGAAGCCGTCCGCGGCCTGGACCTCGACGTCGAGGCCGGCGAGCTGGTCGCCTTCCTCGGCCCGAACGGCGCCGGCAAGACCACAACTCTGCGGATGCTGACCACCCTGCTGGCGCCCAGCGCCGGGACCGCGGTCGTCGCCGGGCACGACATCCACCGCGAGCAGGCCGCGGTCCGCCGACGGATCGGGTACGTCGGGCAGGGCAACGGGGCCGGTCACAACCAGCGGGTCATCGACGAGCTGGTGAGCCAGGGCCGCTCCTACGGCATGAGCAAGCCGGATGCGCGCACCCGCGCCGCCGAGGTCGTCCGCCAGCTCGACCTCAGCGCGCTGACCGACCGCAAGGTGCTCACCCTCTCGGGCGGTCAGCGCCGCCGGCTCGACGTCGCGATCGGCATGGTGCATCGCCCCGAACTGCTGTTCCTCGACGAACCCACCACCGGCCTGGACCCGCACAGCCGGGCCAACCTGTGGGAGCACATCCTGCGGTTGCGCGCTGACCACGGCACGACGATCTTCCTGACCACGCACTACCTGGACGAGGCCGACTCGATGGCCGAACGCGTCCTGGTCATGGACCACGGGACGGTCATCGCCGAGGGCACCTCCGAGCAGCTGAAGGCGGACCTTGGCGGCGACCAGGTCAGCGTCCGAGTGGCCGACGAAGCAGACGTCGGGGCAGTGCCGGGCGTCGCGCGCCGGGTCGCAGCGGTCCACGCCGTCGCGGCTCGACGGCCCGCAGGCGCACCTGCGGGTCGCGCACGGCGACGTCGTCGTCCCGGCACTGGTGCTGTCCCTCGCGGCGGAGGGCATCGCTGTCGCGGGCATCGAAATGTCCCATCCGACGCTGGACGATGTCTTCCTGTCCTTGACCGGGCGCAGCCTGCGCGAAGGCGGCGATGCTGCCGAACCCGACAGCGTGCCGCCCGCCCACGAGGGGAACGTCACCAAAGGAGCACTCGCATGAGCCTCGCCGCGCCCCTCAGCCTGGCCAACGACACCAGCATCGTGATGTGGCGCGAGCTGAAGCCGATGCTGCGCGACCCGTTCAGCTTGGTGTTCTCTCTGATCCAGCCGCTCGTCTTCCTCGCCCTGTTCGGACCCTTGCTCGCGAGCAGCGTCGACGTGCCGGGCGGCGGGTCGGTGTGGCAGTGGTTCGTGCCCGGCATCATCGTGATGAGCGCGCTGTTCGGCACCTCGATGACCGGATCCAACCTGCTCTACGAGATGCAGACCGGTTCGCACGAGCGGATGCTGGTCACGCCGCTGTCCCGGGCGTCGTTGCTGGTTGGCCGGGCACTGAAGGAGATCGTGCCACTGGTAGTGCAGGCGCTGCTCGTCATCGCGGTGATGGTGCCGTTCGGCTTCGACCTCTACCCGGCCGGTGCCGTGGCCGGTCTGCTCCTCCTGTCGGTGTTCGGCGTCGGTCTTGGTGCGCTGTCGTATGCGCTGGCGCTCGCGTGCCGGAACCAGGACTGGATCTTCTGGACGGTGCAGCAGACGTTCATCTTCCCGGTGCTGATCCTGTCCGGGATGCTGCTGCCACTCGAGGGCGGTCCCGGCTGGATGCAGGCGCTGTCCCGGCTCAACCCGCTGACGCACATCGTCGAGGCCGAGCGGGCGCTGTTCGCCGGACAGTTCGACGACTTCTCCGTGGTCGCGGGGTCGGTGTCCGCGCTCGCGGTGGCAGCGCTCGGCCTGTGGGTCGGCACCAGGATGATGCGGCGCGCCAACGCCTGACGACCCGGTCCGCGGATGTGGACGCTGCCGCGGGTGGTGTGTCCCTTACGAGGGCGCCGAGCGCCATCGACATATCCTCGCGGCTAGGCGGGCGTGTCCCGGAGATCGGCGAAATCAGCGGATGTCTCGCTGTCGCGTCACTCGTCGAGGTCGGCCTCCGCGTACTGCAGAGCCTCCGCGGCCTCGGACTCGGCCGTCTGGGCACTCTCGAGCTTGGCCTCGATGTCCTCCTCGTCGGCAAGCGCCGCGTTCAGCGCCTCCTGCGCGGCCGCGACCCGAAGATTGGCGGCCTCGAGGGCCTTCTCGACTTCGGCGCGTTTCTTCACCCGAGCGGTATGCGTCCGCCGGGCATCGGCTACCGCCTTGCGCAGTCGGCGCAGCTCGGCGGCCTGCTCCTGCTTGTGCCGCCGCACGTCCTCCGCGGACGGCGCGGCGGGTTGGTCGACCTGAGGGGTCGACGGTGCCGACCCGCCGCCACCCGGCACGACCTTGAACGCCGCCGGGCCGAAGCCGCCGGTCGCATACTCGAGGGCTCCGGTGTTGCGCCCGAGCAGCAGGGCCTGCCCGAGACCGGGGTCGGTGAGCGCCGCGTCGAGGCTGCGGCGCACCTGCTCGGCGACCGGCTCGGTCAGCGCCTGCCCGTGCTCGCGGGCGAGTTGGCGGGCCCGCTGGGTCAGGGCCCGCACCACGGCCTGCCGTTGTTGGGACAGCTCACGCAGCTGCGGCCCGCTGAGCTGTTCCTGCGCGCTGCGCAACGCAGTGCCGACGTCGACCAGGTCGTTGAGCTCGCTGCCGGCGTGCCGCGCCAACAAGTTGAGCGCCCACCCGGCCTGGGTTGGCTTCTTCAGTGTCTTGAGGGCAGCCGCCGCGGCCCGGTCCCCGGCGGCCGACAACTCTTTGGCAGCGGCATCCCGCCGCGTGATGAAGTCGGCGGGCGGCGACGCATACAGCTCATCCGCGATGTCCCCGTTGCCGGTGCCGGTGCCGGAACTGCTCACGCGTCCTAGTGTCGCCATGTCGGACGTGCTGGAGAGGAGATTGCGGATGAGCGTGTTCACCGCCGCGGAGATCGACTACCTGCAATCTCAACGACTCGGCCGGGTGGCGACGGTCGGGCCGGACGGGCAGCCGCACGTCGCGCCGGTCACGTACCTGTTCAACACCGACGAGGACGCGATCGACCTTGGCGGCATCGCCTTCGGCGACACCAAGAAGTGGCGGGACGCCCAGCAGAACCCACGGGTCACCTTTCTGGTCGACGACGTCATCCCGGAACCGCGGACGGCGCGGGCCGTCGAGATCCGCAGCTCGGCGGAACTCCACGGAGAGGGCGGTGAGTCGATCAACCCACGGTTCCCCAACTTCGCACCGCAGTTCATGCGGCTGCGCCCACGCCACATCGTCAGCTGGGGGCTGGAGAAAGCGGAGGACGGCAGCGACTTCGCACCGAACTCACGTGACGTCCGCGCAGCCGGCTGAGACCATCGCCGCGTGGATCTGCTCGCCGTTCTCCCCGCATTCCTGGTCGCGGTCGTCGTTGTGTCCGCGACTCCGGGGCCGGCGGTTGCGCTGATCCTGCGCCGGGCGGCCATCCATGGTGGTCGGGCCACGTTTCCGCTCATCCTCGGGCTCGAGACCTCGTTGTTCGCTTGGGCGGTGATGGCGGCGGTCGGTCTGGCCGCGCTGGTCGCGGTGTCGGAGGTCGCGTTCACGGTCCTGCGGGTCGTCGGGGCGGTCGTGCTGATCGGTCTGGGCGTCCTCGCGTTGCGCGCGGGCTGGCGGGCTCGCCGGGAGGGCCGCCGGCACGACCCCGGGCAGCCGCTCCCGGCGCCGCACCCGCTGTCGGCGAGGCGAGCCTTCGTCGAGGGGCTCGTCACCAACCTGGCGAACCCGAAGGCCGCTGTCTTCATGATCGCGTTCTTCCCGGCGTTCATCCCCAGCGGCTACCCGGTGCTGCCCACGACGCTGGCACTCGCGAGCCTCCAGGTCGTCGTCGAGACCTGCCTGTACCTAGGACTGGCGGGCGGCGTGGCTCGCGCCGGCCGAGCCTTCGGCTCGTCGAAGGTGCGCGCCCGGCTCGAAGCCATCAGCGGCACCGTGCTGGTCGGCCTGGGAGTACGGGTCGCCGCTCAAGCCCGCCCTTGATCACGACTTCAGTGCCAGATCGTGCCGAATACGACACGATTCGGCACCCAGATCGTGGCGCACTACTCCTCGAAGATGACCCCGGCGAACTCCCAGTGCCACGGCTCCGGCTTGGACCCACCTCGCTGTGCCCAGTCCGGGTGGAAGTAGCCGAAGGCGGGCGCGTTGTTGCGCATCCAGTTGTGCGGGGCGGTGCCGAACCGCTCGATCGCGCCGCACAAGTCGACGGCCAACCCCCAGCCGTGGTTGGAGGTGCCCGGGGTGGCCGCGTACGACCCCCTGGCGGCCTTGACGGAGATCTGCTCGTCGTAGGACCGGTAGGAGTCAATGACACAGATCGGCTCGCCGAAGGTGGCCGCATACTCCTGGCTCATGCGGTTGAACGCCGCAGCCGCGTCGCCGCGCAGCGACATCCCTGGCGCGCCCCACAGCGGGCAGAGCAGCGACGTCGGAATCCGCCCGTTGGGGTAGCCAGCGATCGACTTGCCGCCGCAGCTGCCACCGTCGGTGGGGAACGGCGGGATAACCAGCGTTCGCGCGCCACCCTTTGTCGCGGCGATCGCAGCCGCCAGTCGGGCGGTGTCGCGGGAGGCGACGTCGTACTGGGCGCGCGCGACCAGGGTTTCGGCTTCGCGCCTGGCTGCTTCGGCCGCCGCGAGTGAGTCCGCCGCCTTCTGCTCCAGG
This sequence comes from uncultured Actinomycetota bacterium, assembly GCA_963836025.1. Classification (GTDB taxonomy): domain Bacteria; phylum Actinomycetota; class Actinomycetes; order JBEVHX01; family JBEVHX01; genus JBEVHX01. The sequence continues at coordinate 598,840 of CAWIIE010000007.1, read as the reverse complement.
GCGGCCAAGTCCTCCACGAGCTGCGCGGTCTCGGCGGCCAGCTTGTCGGCCCGTGCCCGCTGCGCCGTCAGCGTCGCCAGCACCTCACCCTGGCGCGCGTTCGTCACCTCGAGGAGTCCGGCGCGGCTGATGAACTCGGCTGGGTCTTCGGCCGTGAGCAGCGGCCCGTAGCCGCCCAGTCCGGACGCCTCGCCTCGGAACAGCGCGGCGACGTAGCCCCGCAGCCGTTCCCGGGTGCTGTCGACCTTGATCTCGACCTTCGCGAGTTCGGCGCGTACGCCGTCCAGCCGCAGTCGAACCTCGTGCGCCTTCGCGGTTGCCTGGTCGTATGCGGCCCGCGCCTCGGTCACCCGCTGCAGTGCGGCGGAGGCCCGGTCGCCTGCCGACTTCAGCTCCTCCTCGACGCCCTGCGCGGACGACGGCTGCACGCCGGCCCACAGCACAACAAGCGCGATGAGCATGGCCAGCAGCGACCCACGACGAACGGGCAACGGCTCGCTCCTCGGTGGTTCGGGGGGCCGCTCAGGCCGAGCGGGAAAGGGTCCGCTGCACCCTAGCCCACCCGGCTTTCGGTCACGTCTTGGCGGTCACTCCAGCCCGACGGCCTGCAACAGGACGGACAATGCGGACAGGTCGGCGATCGGTAGATCCCCGGGCAGGCCGCGCAGGGCCGCGGTGAGCGCGCCGCTGGCGCTGCCGGCCGCCAGGCCGACGTCGCTGTCCTCGACGACGAGGCACTCCTTGGGCGGGACCCCGACCACCGCGGCCGCTTGAAGGTATCCCTCCGGGTCGGGCTTGCCCCGCTCGACGTCCTCGACCGTGACCACGTGCGGCGGCCGGAGACCGGCGGCGTCCAGCCGGGCCCTGGCGAGTTGACGATCGGCGCTGGTGACGACGGCCCAGGGCATACGACGGGCGTCGAGCTCCGCGACCAGGGCCAGGGCACCCGCAGTGGCGACCACGTCGTCGAGGTCGGTGTACTGCAGGTCCAGTTGCCGCTGGGCGGCTGCGACCACCGATGGCTCGTCGAGGTCGGGCCGCACCGCACGCACGGTCTGGTCCGCGGGGCGGCCATGCGCAATGCGCAGCAGGGCATCGACGTCGACGTCGTACTCCGCCGCCCACGTGCGCCAGGCCCGCTCGACCGCGCCGTCGGAGTCCACCAGCGTGCCGTCCATGTCGAACAGGACGGCCCGCACGCGGCCAAGGCGGTCCGCCACGGCGGGATCGAGGGTGGTGGCCATGACCGCAGATCCTGCCCTGAGCAGCCGACGGCCCCCTCCCCGAGTCGGTTTCAGGGGGGCCTCAGGGTGGATTGGGGTGTTAACCCCATGCCGCCGAGGGGTCGGATCGGCCAGCCTGGCGTCATGTCCTCGACCACCCCGCTGCTCGCGGCTCGTCAGGTCACCGTGGACGTGACCGTCGAGAGCGCGACCCCGGTCGCCCAGCCGCCATCCCCTCGGCTGGGCCACCGGCTGCTCGGTCTGGCGATCGTGCTGATCGGCCTGGCTGCGCTCGCGGTTGCCTACCTGGCGAGCGTGCCGGCATCCGCGGCGCTGCGGTAGGCGGTTGGTCCGGCGCGGCGCCGGGCTCTTAGGCTCGCGACCGTGAGCAATGACCCCCAAGCAGCAGGCCAGCCCGCGACCCCGACCGGGCCGCGGCTGCGGGCCGCGCTCAGCGGGATCCCGCAGTACATCCCGGGTCGGCCGCCGGCGGTCCAGGACGGAGTCGTCACCTACAAGATCTCGTCGAACGAGAACCCGTACCCGCCGCTGCCCAGTGTGCTGCACGTCATCGAGCAGGCCGCTCGCGGTGCGAACCGCTATCCGGACCTGGCGGCCAGTGGACTGGTCGCAGCCATCGCCCGGCGCTTCGACGTCCCGGTCGAGCATGTCGCGGTCGGCACTGGTTCGGTCGGCGTCTGCCAACAAATCGTGCAGGCCACGGCGGGGCCCGGAGATGAGGTCGTGTTCGCTTGGCGCTCGTTCGAGGCTTACCCGATCATCGTCCAGGTTTCGGGTGCGACCGCGGCCCGCATACCGCTGCGAGCTGACGAGACCCACGACCTCGAGGCCATGGCCGCGGCGATCAACCCGGCAACGCGCTGTGTGTTCGTGTGCAACCCGAATAACCCCACCGGGGCGGTAAGCCGACGCGCGGAGCTCGAGAAGTTCCTCGACGCGGTCCCCGCCGACGTGCTGGTCGTGCTCGACGAGGCCTACCGCGAGTTCGTCCGTGATCCCGATGTTCCAGACGGGCTCGACCTCTACCGGGACCGGCCGAACGTGTGCGTGCTGCGCACCTTTTCCAAGGCGTACGGGCTGGCTGCGCTGCGGGTCGGGTTCGCGATCGCGCACGAGCCGGTCGCGGTGGCGCTGCGCAAGACCGCCGTGCCGTTCGGCGTCTCGACGATCGCCCAGGAGGCGGCGGTCGCCTCGCTCGCCGCGGAGGATGAGCTGCGGGCGCGGGTCGAGACGATCGTTGCCGAACGTTCGCGACTGCGGGACGGGCTGGTCGCGGCCGGCTGGACCGTGCGTGAGAGCGAAGCGAACTTCGTGTGGATCCGCACCGGTGCGCGGACGGCCGAGTTCGCCGCGGCCTGCGAAGCGGCTGGCACGTCGGTGCGCCCGTATGCGGAGGACGGCGTGCGCATCACGGTCGGAGAGCCCGAAGCCACCGACGTCGTGCTACGCGTGGCCGGCGGCCTCGACTGGCGAGTCTGACGGCGGGTCCGAGGGCGGAGCGCGGCGCTCGCCGCGGACGACCAGCGCGACGCCGATGACCGCGAGGCCGCCGCCACCGACCACGGCCGCGGTAATCGGCTCGTCCAGGATGAGGGCACCGAGCAGCACGGCGACGACCGGGTTCACGTATGCATACGTCGACACCAGCGACACGGGCGCGTTGGCGGCTAGCCAGACGAACGCAGTGAACGCGACCAGCGACCCGAACACGATCAGGTACGCCAGCGCAACCCAGCCTTTGGCTGGCACCGCGCCGGGGTCGAAGTCGGACGCCTCGCCGGAGACGATCGACCCGACGAGCATCAGCACGCCGGCCAGCAGCATCTCCCAAGTGGTCGCAACGAACGCGTCCGGCGGCATCGGCAACCGCGGCGAGAGGAACAGGCCGATGGCCCAGGAGACGGTCGCGCCGATGATCACGACAACGCCCCAGAGCTCGACGTCGTCGCTCACCGACCCAGGTCGGGCCAGGACCGCGATGCCGAGGAACCCGATCGCGGTGCCGACGACGGTCACCAGCCGCGGGTGGTCGCCTGCGCTCGTGCGCAGCAAGACCAGCCACAGCGGCATCGCCGCCACGAGCAGAGCTGCCAGGCCGGAAGGGACGGTTTGCTCCGCGATCGCGACCCCGCCGTTGCCGCCGAGCAGCAGGAGCGCGCCGACCAGGCCGGCGGACAGCAGCGACCGACGCGACACCCGCAGGGCGCCCCGGCCGCGGCGCACCATGAGCCAGCCGCCGAGGATGACCCCGGCGACGACGAACCGCACCCCCATCGAGCCGAGCGCGGGCATGTCCTCGACCACCACCCGGATGCCGAGGTAGGTCGAGCCCCAGATCAGGTAGACCGCGCCGAGGGCAAGCCACAACGTCAGCGCGGGCGGCGCCCCGGGAGTCGCCGGTTGGCTGCGGCTCTCGGTGACCGTCACCCCGCCAGCCTCACATGGCCGGCTGACAGCCGGCGCCTGGTTTTCCGCCGGGGACGCCGCTGATCATGACGAAGCTGCCCGGGCCCGGGCTGATCATGACAAAGCTGGCCGCAGTTCGTCATGATCACCGACGCCCCGACCGGGTTTCGTCATGATCAGCGGAACGCGCGGCGTTCCGTCATGATCGGTGCGCGTGCGTTGCGGCTCCGCCAGGGACCTGCGGCGGAGCTGCGCAGCCCCTCGGGAGCTGCGGCAGAGCGGCGCAGGCATGACCCGATCCGTGGGACGATGCTCGGCATCCGCACCACGGCCGGACGCTGACCCACCCCGTCGTCGACCGGCCAAGCCGAACGACGCGCCCGCGGCGATCCCGCGCAGCGCACCAGCGACGCGAGGAGTGCTTGACCTTGACCGATGTGGTGTCTCACGTCCCGCCGAGTGCGGGTCACGAGCTGGTCCAGCTCTTGACTCCGGAGGGCGTTCGCGTCCACCGCGACGACTACGACGTCGACCTGACCGACGAGCAGCTGCGCGGCCTGTACCGCGACCTGGCGCTGGCCCGGCGGCTCGATGTCGAGGCGGTCGCGCTCCAGCGGCAGGGGGAGCTGGGCCTGTGGCCGAGCCTGCTCGGCCAGGAGGCGGCTCAGGTCGGATCCGGCCGGGCGATGGGCGCCGACGACTACGCCTTCCCCACCTACCGTGAGCACGGCGTTGCGTTGACCCGCGACGTGGACCCGCTCAAGCTGCTGGCGTTCTACCGCGGCGTCACCAACGGCGGCTGGGACCCGAACGAGAAGAACTTCGCCATCTACACGATCGTCATCGGCAACCAGTGCCTGCACGCGGTCGGGTACGCGATGGGCGTCAACTTCGACCACGCCCGGTCGGGCGAGGCCGACGAGTCCCCGGCGGTCATCGCCTACTTCGGCGACGGTGCCTCCAGCCAGGGCGACGTGAACGAGGCCTTCATCTGGGCGTCGGTCTTCAACGCACCGGTCGTGTTCTTCTGCCAGAACAACCAGTGGGCGATCTCCGAGCCGTTGGAGAAGCAGACCAAGATCCCGCTCTACCAGCGGGCGCAGGGCTTCGGATTCCCGGGCTTGCGCGTCGACGGCAATGACGTCCTCGCCGTCCTCGCGGTCACGCAGGCCGCGCTGCGCCGGGCCCGTGAGGGCGCCGGCCCGATGCTCATCGAGGCGTACACGTACCGGATGGGGGCGCATACGACCTCCGACGACCCGACCCGCTACCGGCTGGCCAGCGAGCTCGAACAGTGGAAGCTCAAGGACCCGATCGAGCGAGTGCGCTCCTACCTGTTCCGCAACGAGAAGGCCGACCAGGCGTACTTCGACAGCATCGAGGCCGAGGCTGAGCAGATGGCGGTGCGGCTGCGGGCAGAATGCCGGGCGCTGCCGGATCCGGACCCGACGTCGATCTTCGACCACGTGTATGCCGAGCAACACGCGCTGGTGGACGAAGAGCGGGCGGCGATGGCCGCATACCTCGACAGCTTCGAGGGGGCGAGCCACTGAGATGGCGGAGAAAGTAACCATGGCGAAGGCGCTGAACATGGCGCTGCGCAAGGTCCTCGAGGACGACCCGAAGACGCTGCTGATGGGCGAGGACATCGGCAAGCTCGGGGGCGTCTTCCGGATCACCGACGGCTTGCAGAAGGACTTCGGCGAGAACCGCGTGATCGACACCCCGCTGGCCGAGAGCGCCATCATCGGCACCGCCGTCGGGCTCGCGATTCGCGGCTTCCGGCCGATCGCCGAGATCCAGTTCGACGGCTTCGTCTACCCGGCGTACGACCAGATCGTGTCGCAGCTGGCGAAGATGCGGGCGCGGTCAGGCGGCACGGTGCCGATGCCGGTGGTCGTGCGGATCCCGTTCGGTGGTGGCATCGGAGCGGTCGAGCATCACAGCGAGAGCCCGGAGGCGTACTTCGCGCACACGGCTGGGCTGCGGGTGGTCTCGCCGAGCAACCCGGTCGATGCCTACTGGATGTTGCAGCAGGCCGTGCGGAGCAACGACCCGGTCATCTTCTTCGAACCGAAGCGCCGCTACTGGGACAAGGCAGAGCTCGACGTCACCGCGACCCCGGGTCCGTTGTTCGCGTCGCAGGTCGTCCGGCCCGGCGAGCACTGCACCGTGGCGGCATACGGCCCGATGGTGAAGACCTGCCTCGAGGCGGCGACCGCAGCGGCCGAGGACGGGATCGAGATCGAGGTCATCGACCTGCGCACGATCTCGCCGTTGGATGTCGACACGCTGTGCGCGTCGGTCGAACGCACCGGCCGACTGGTCGTGGTGCACGAGGCGTCGGTATTCCTCGGCGTCGGCTCGGAGATCGCCGCTCGGGTAACGGAGCGTTGCTTCTACTCGCTGGAGTCCCCGGTGATCCGGGTCGGCGGGTATCACACGCCGTACCCGCCGTCGCGGGTCGAGGAGGAGTACCTGCCCGACCTCGACCGCGTGCTCGACGGGGTCGACCGCGCGCTCGCGTACTGAGGAGTCGTAGGTGTCGAAGGAACAGTTCAAACTGCCCGACGTGGGCGAGGGCCTGACCGAGGGCGAGATCCTGTCCTGGCAGGTCAAGGTCGGAGACACGGTCGTGGTCAACCAGACCCTGGTCGAGGTCGAGACTGCGAAGGCGGCGGTCGAGCTGCCCTCCCCGTACGCCGGCGTGGTCGTCGAGCTGCTCGCCGCCGAGGGCGACACGGTCGACGTTGGCGCGCCGATCATCACGATCGAGACCGACCCGTCGGCCGCAGCCGACGCCGCTGCGGCCGAACCGGCAGAGGCGTTGACCGAGGACCTCGTGCCGGAGATTCCCGAGCCGACCGAGCCGGGACCGCCGCGCGACGACGCGGTCCCGTCCGGCCCGAAGCGCACCCCGGTGCTCGTCGGGTACGGCGTGCGTGAGGGATCGGTCCAGCGCCGCCCGCGCAAGGCTGGCACCGCGCCCACGCGGCCGGAGTCACCGGCTGCGCCGTTGCGGGTCGGCGGGCTTGAGGCCGCCCGCTCGGTCGAAAGCCGGGCGCTCGCGGCGCCGCCGCCCGACCGACCTGTGCTTGCCAAGCCCCCGGTGCGCAAGCTGGCTAAGGACCTCGGCGTCGACCTGCGCACGCTCACCCCGTCCGGGCCGGACGACACCGTCACCCGCGACGACGTGCACGCCGCCGCCGCATACGTGTCAGACGTTCCGAGCGCTCTGGCGCACGTTCCGTATGACAGGTCGCAGCGCGAGACCCGTGAGCCGGTCAAGGGTGTGCGCAAGCACATGGCGGACGCGATGGTCCGCAGCGCATTCACCGCGCCGCACGTGACCGAGTGGGTCGAGGTCGACGTGACCCGCACGGTGGAACTGCTCGACCGGCTGCGCGCCCGGCGTGAGTTGCGCGACCTGCGGCTGTCCCCGTTGCTCATCATCGCCCGCGCGTTGGTCCACGCGGTCCGGCGGCAGCCGTTGGTCAACTCGACGTTCGACGCCGATGCCGGCGAGGTTGTGGTGAAGAACTACGTCAACCTCGGCATCGCAGCGGCGACGCCGCGCGGGCTCACCGTCCCCAACATCAAAGACGCCGACGCCATGTCACTGCCCGAGCTCGCGTATGCGCTCGACGAGCTGGTCCGCACGGCCAAGGACGGCAAGACCACGCCCGCCGATTTGGCCGGCGGCACGATCACCATCACCAACGTCGGCGTTTTCGGCGTCGACGGCGGGACCCCGATCATCAACCCGGGCGAGTCCGCGATCCTGTGCGTCGGCGCGATCAAGACCAAGCCGTGGGTGCACGAGGGCCAGGTGGTGCCGCGTCAGGTGATGCAGCTGACGCTGTCCTTCGACCACCGGCACATCGACGGGGAGACCGGCTCGAAGGTGCTCGCCGAAGTGGCCGCCTTGCTCGAGGAACCGGGGCTGGCGATCTGAGGCGGGCCGTAGGGTCGGCCAAGGTCGCAGCCGAACTCCACTTCTTGGGGGTCGGCTGCACGTAGACGTGGAGAACAGCCCCCACAAGTGGAGCGCAGCCGCGGAGCAGCGGCGCGATCAACCCTCAGCCGCCGCCAGCAGCGCCTTCGCCGCTTCGGTCATCCGGGCCTGGTCCGGCGGGTATGCGGTCACGGCGACGAAGTACCGCTCACCGAGCACGTCATAAGCCGAGCCAGTCGCGCAAGCAAAGGCTGATCTCGCGCATGGTCGACGCATCGCATTGGCCGACGACTCTCGTGATCCGGGTGCGGGAAATCGTGCGTGGCTGTTCCGTCATGGCGAAAGATGCTCGGGACAAGCCGATCGGTCCGTGAAGGCCGACGTGATGCCCCCATCCACGATCGACGGTCGTCACCGGGACCACAATGACGAGGTCTCGGACGGCATCCAGGTATTCGTTGGCCGCGACCACAACCACGGGGCGACCTCCGGCTTGCTCCCGCCCGACGACTGGGCTCAGGTCTGCCCATGCCACAGACGCGCGCCGAAGTGCGTTCACAGGCCGTCGGACGAGGTCTCGTCCCACTCGCGGACCTCATCGAGGTAGGCGGTATCGACGCTGGCCGCATAGGCGGCCCGCAACCGTTGAAAGCGCTGGCGTCGCAAATGCTCGTCAAGCAGTTCCTCGACCAGGCTCCCCATGGTGCGTCCCTCCTGCGCGGCTTGGGCATGCAGCCGGTCGCGTAGCTCCGTCGTCACCTTGATCGTGGTCGTAGACATACCCGCCAGGCTACCGATCGGTAGACGCAGCGGTCTACATTGTGATGGCGGCGTTGGCCAGGATGCGCTCCCCGAGGGCCTTGTCGCCGTCGACGGTCACGCGCGATCGGTCGAAGGAGGCTCGACCGCACCCCAGCAGCACGAAGTTCTCCCAGTCGGTGCGCAGCGAGACGGCCGGTTCGCCCTCGTATGCGGCCACCTCGCTCGCCCGACCGTCGTCGCCGACCACCAATGTCGAGGTGAACGACCGCGCGCCGTCGACCACCCAACGGATCGCGGCGCCGGCGGGTGGGGCCACGACCTTGCCAACGACGTACTCGAGCCCGTGCCGCAGCCGGAACTCTCCGACCTGTGCGCCTGCTCCGTCGAGGTTTCCCGGACGTCCAACGGCACGGCGGACGTCCTGCTCGTGCGCCCAGATGTCGAAGACGCGAACCGTCAGCACCCGCCATAGCGGCGCCGTCCAACCCGCCGGGCCCGTGACAGCTGCATCGGCAGCGGCTGGGTAGGCGTCGATCTGCGGTCGCCGCTCGGCGATGATGTCCGCGAGCTCACGCCGGAGCTGTTCCGGCGTGCATCCGCGCCGGGCGTCCACCGGAACCTCCATGTACCGCTGCAGCGGACGATCCGGATCCACGTGTGGCAGACCGGACCAGTTCGGCTCATGGTCGGGTCGCGGGTGCCCGGCCAGCTCGCATTCGAGCGCGACGATGTGCGCAACGATGTCCTGCACGGTCCAGCCCGAGAGGTCGGTGGGCAGCGTCCACTCACCAGTCGTCAGCGACTCGGCCACCTGCTGGATGTCCTGCAGGGCCATGAGGTAGGCGCCGACTACCGCGTCCCGGTCATACGTGGTCATTGATCGACCCTAGACAATCGGGCCGTGCGGGTAATCGATGCGTCGACCGGCGAGGTGATCACGCCAGCCGACCTGGACCGGTTGACATCTGGTGCCGCGACGACTTTGCACCGCGACGGGGTCCGATCCGGTGACCGGGTCCTGCTGTCGTGCGGCCCGCAGCCGATGACCGTCGTTGCATACCTCGCGATCCAGCGGCTTGGCGCGGTCGTCGTGCCGGCCAACACCGCCTACACGGCGCGCGAGCTCGAGCACATCGTCAACGACGCGCGCCCGGTGTTCGCCATCATCGACGACCCCGCGCGAGTGGCCGCATACGAGATCAACGCGCGCCGGCCGACCGAGCTCACCGGAGCGCCGGACCCGGATCTGCAGCTCGACTTGGCCGCGCCAGGCGACCCGGCGATGATCGCGTACACCAGCGGCACGACGGGCGCACCGAAGGGCGCAGTCCTCTCGCGCGCCAACCTCGACGCGGGCGCCCGGTCGGTCGTCGAGGCCTGGGTCTGGACGAGTGATGACGTGCTGGTGCTGCCGCTGCCGCTGTTCCACATGCACGGCCTCGGCGTCGGCGTCAACGGCACCCGCGCCGCTGGCTCGACCGTCGTCCTGCTGCCGCGTTTCGAGGTCGACGCCGTGCACGACGCGGTGGCCGCATACGACGCGACGATGCTGTTCGGCGTCCCGACCATGTGGGCCCGACTCGCCGAGTCACCGCGCGCAGCGGAGCTCGGGCGGCTGCGGCTGGCGGTGTCCGGCTCCGCGCCGATGTCGGCCGAGCTCTGGCGGCGGGTGCGCGATCGGACCGGCCTGGAGGTGCTCGAGCGCTACGGCATGAGTGAAACCGTGATGCTCACGTCCAATCCGTATGCGGGGCCGCGTCGACCCGGCACCGTTGGCGTCCCGCTTCCTGGTGTGCAGGTCCGGCTCGACGACGACGGTGGCGTCCAGGTGCGAGGGCCCAACGTGTTCGCGGGCTACTGGGAGCGACCCGATGCCACCCAGGCGGCGTTCACCGACGACGGCTGGTTCAGGACCGGCGACATCGGTGAGTGGGATGGGCAGTATTTGCGGCTCGTCGGCCGCAGCAGCGACCTGATCATCACTGGTGGCTACAACGTCTATCCCCGTGAGGTCGAGGACGCCCTGCTCGCGCATCCGGCGGTTGCGGACTGCGCCGTCGTCGGTATCGCCGATGTCCAGTGGGGGGAGGTCGTGACTGCGTTCGTCGTGCTGGCTGCCCCGGCCACGGAGGCCGAGCTCAACGCGCACATCGGCGAGTTGCTTGCCGCATACAAGCGGCCGCGCCGCTGGCACTTCGTCACCGAGCTCCCGCGCAACGCGATGGGCAAGGTGGTCAGGTCGCAGCTGCGCGCGCTGTGACTCTCGGTGCGCTCCGCGCACTGTGACTCCGGGTGCACTCCTCGCGCACAATGGCCGTATGCGCATCGCCGTCTGCCAGCTGGCCCCGGACTACGCCGCCCCAATCGACGACCGCCGGGCCGACGTCGCTGCCCTAGTCAAGGCGCAGGCCGGCGCCGACTTGGTTGTGCTCCCCGAGCTATGGCCACAGGGCGGATTCCTCTACCGACGCTGGGCGGACCAGGCCGAGCCGCTCGACGGGCCCACGTTCAGCGCGATCGCCGAGTCGGCCCGTTCGATCGGCGCGCACGTGCACGCCGGTTCCGTGGTGGAGCGGGACGCTGAGGGTCGGCTGTACAACACGTCGATGCTGCTCGGTCCGGGCGGCGACCTGGTCGCCACCTACCGGAAGATCCACCTATTCGGCTTCAGCGAGGGCGAGCCCGAGCTGATGACCGCGGGCACTGAGGTCGTCGTGGCGGACACGCCGATTGGTCGGCTCGGGCTCGCGACGTGTTACGACCTGCGCTTCCCCGAGCTGTTCCGGGCGTTGCGCGATCGCGGCGCGGAGGTGGTTCTGCTGCCCGCCGCCTGGCCGGCTGCGCGGGTCGAGCACTGGTCGGTGCTGGCCCGGGCCCGAGCGATCGAGGACCAGTTCGTGGTAGTAGCCGGCAACACCGGCGGCGACCAGGAAGGCAAAGCGCTAGGCGGGCATACGGCGGTGTTCGACGCGCAGGGCGTCGTGCTCGCTGAGGCGAGGCATGCGGGCGCCGAGGTCGTCAACGTCGACGTCGACCTGACTGCCGTGCACGCGTGGCGCGACCGATTCCCGGTCGATGCGGACCGCCAGCTGGGATGAGGCCATGGCCCTCGACGGCGAATACGTGCCGAGCCCGAAGAACTGGGTGCGTCGGCAGGTGGAGGCATACGAGTCATCGGGCGGCACCCGCGGCATCACCCTCAACGGCAAGCCAGTCGTCCTGATGACGATGAAGGGCGCGAAGAGCGGCAAGATCTACAAGATCCCGGTGATGCGGGTCGAGCACGATGGCAGGTATGCGGTCGTCGCGAGCAACGGCGGCGCCCGCAAGAACCCCTCCTGGTATGCGAACCTGCTCGCGAACCCGGACATCCACCTGCAGGACAAGACAGAGCACTTCGACATGACCGTGCGCGAGGTCATGGGTGCCGAGCGGGCCGAATGGTGGCGGCGCGCCCTTGAGGTGTGGCCGGCCTACGACGACTACCAAAGCAAGACCGACCGCGAGATCCCGGTGCTCGTCCTCGAACCGGCCTGACCAGCTCCAAGATCACCGTCTCCCGAGCAGAATCGCGCGCCAGCGCTCGATTTTGCTCGAGAAACGGTGATCATGACGATCGACCGGTCCGTGCATACGCTTGCGGCTCATGGTGTACCTGAATGAGCGGGGACAGCCCGAGCCGCCGATTGCAGGCAACGAGGTCGACACGCTCCTCGGCTCACTGGAGCGGCAGCGCGCGACGCTGGCCTGGAAGTGCCGAGGGTTGGATGCGGCCGGCATGCGGGTGACGGTCGGCGCCTCGTCGATCACCCTCGGCGGCCTGCTCAAGCACCTGGCCTTCTGCGAGGCCGACCAGTTCACCTGGAAGTTCCTTGGCGAGGACCCTGGGTCGCCGTGGAGCGAGGTGGGCTACGACCACAACTGGGCGTGGCAGTCCGCGGCGGAGGACTCGCCCGAGGACCTGATGGCGCTGTGGCAGGCGGCGGTGGCCAAGTCCCGCGTCATCGTCGATGGCGCCGTGCAGGGCGCCGGCCTGGACTCCCCGGCCGCGTTTACGACCGACGATGGTCAGTCCCCGAATCTGCGGCGCATCATGATCGACCTGATCGAGGAGTATGCGCGGCACACCGGCCACGCCGACCTCATCCGCGAGTCGGTCGACGGCCTGGTCGGAGAGGACCCTCCTGCCGGCACGCCACAGGTCTGACGACAATGCACGCATGACGCGAGTCCGTGCACCGGAACTGGTCGGACGCGGCGGCTGGCTGAACACCGATCGCGCGCTCACCCTGCATGCCGACCTGCGCGGCAAGATTGTGCTGCTCGACTTCTGGACCTTCTGCTGCATCAACTGCCTGCACGTGCTGGACGAGCTGCGCCCGCTCGAGGAGAAGTACGCCGACGTGCTCGTCACTGTCGGCGTGCACTCGCCGAAGTTCGTGCACGAGGCCGACCACGGCGCAGTCGTCGCGGCGGTCGAGCGCTACGCAGTGCACCACCCGGTGCTCGACGACCCCGACCTCACGACCTGGAAGGCATACGCGGTGCGCGCGTGGCCGACGCTCGCGTTGGTCGACCCCGAGGGCTACGTCGTCGCGCAGTTCTCCGGCGAAGGGCATGCGCACGCGCTCGACCGGCACATCGCCGACCTGGTGGCAGAGCACGAGGCGAAGGGCACGCTGCATCGCGGCCACGGCCCGTATGCGCCGCCGCAGCCGGCGCCGTCGACGTTGCGGTTCCCGGCCAAGCTGGTGCGACTCGACAACGGCACGCTGCTCGTGGCCGATGCCGGGCACGACGAGGTCGTCGAGCTGGAAGCCGACGGTGAGACGGTGCGCCGCACGGTTCACCGGCTTCCGCGAACCGAACGGGCTCGCGCTGCTCCCGACCGACGTCGCCCGACGGGTGGGGTACGACGTCGTCGTCGCGGACACCGTGCACCACGAGCTGCGCGGCATCCGGCTGGCAGACGGCGTTGTGACCACAGTGGCCGGCACGGGTGCGCAGTGGATGCAAGCCGACCCGTCCAGCGGGCCGGCAACGAAAGTGCCGCTGTCTTCGCCCTGGGACGTTGCGTGGTTCGACGGCCGGGTCGCGATCGCGATGGCCGGCATCCATCAGCTGTGGTGGTTCGACCCGATCGCGCAGACGGTGGGCGTGCTCGCCGGCACGACCAACGAGGGGCTGCGTGACGGGCCGGCTGACGAGGCGTGGTTCGCGCAGCCGTCCGGGCTCGCGGTGGCCGACGACGACGGTCGGCGAGCGGCTCTGGTTCGTCGACGCCGAGACCTCATCCCTCCGCTCGTTGCGGGCCGGCACGGTGATGACCGCGGTCGGGCAGGGACTGTTCGACTTCGGCCACGTCGACGGGCCCGCCGAGGACGCGCTGCTGCAGCATCCGCTTGGCGTATGCGTCCTGCCGGACGGCAGCGTCGCCGTGCTGGACACCTACAACGGCGCCGTCCGCCGCTATGACCCGCATACCAAGCAGGTCACGACGTTGGCGACCGGCTTGAGCGAGCCGTCGGATGCCGCGGTCGTCGACGGCCAGCTGCTCATCGTCGAGTCAGCGGCGCACCGGCTGACCCGCATCCGACTCCCGGAGGAGGCATTGCGGGTCGACGCCACCGCGTATCGGACACAGCGGCCACCGATCGACGTGCGCGCCGGAACCTTCGAACTTAGCGTGGTGTTCGAGCCACCCGCCGGTCAGAAGCTCGACGACCGCTACGGTCCGTCGACCCGGCTGCTCGTGTCGGCGACCCCGCCGGAGTTGCTTCTCGGACGGCGGCGGCTCGGGGAGCGACCTGCTCCGCACGATCGTCCTCAATGACGACGTGACGGACGGCGTGCTGCACGTCGCCGCGTTCGCGGCGAGCTGTGACGACGGCGACGACGTCGAGTTCCCCGCCTGCCACGTGCATCAGCAGGACTGGGGCGTGCCGGTCCGGATCTCGCCGACGGGGGAGCGACGGCTGGTCCTGGTCCTCAGCGGACCGACTGCGGAATCGCTGCCTCCATCGCGGCCAGCCACCCGTGGGCGTTGAGGGCTTCGTAGCGGCCGCGTGCGTTCGACAGATGGTGCTCGGCATCGTCACTTCGGCCTTGTTGCGCGAGCCAGCGTCCGAGGGAATGTTCCGCTCGTGCAGTGAACGGTGGCGAGCCGTAGTCCTCGAACAGCTGGCTGGCCCGGCGCAGATCGTGCTCGACGACGGCCGGGTCGTCGCCACGCCGAGCGCCGAGCAGACCCCGCAGCCGGTGCAGGTGGGCCAGCAATGCCGGGCTGCGCAGGCCAGGCGGTGCATCGGCGACGCGGGCCAGCAACGCCTCGGCTTCGTCGAGCATGCCGGCGTCGATGGTGTACTCGGTCGCCGCCGGCCACAGGTGCATGAAGTCGTCGGACAGTCCGCCCCACTCGATGAGCAGGTCAACCGACTGGATGCCGGCCAGCGCGGCCCGGCGGTGGTCACCACCGGCGTGCAGCCGCAGCGCCTCGATGTGGGTCTGCCAAGCTCGAGTCGAGAGGCCTTCCTCCGCGCGGGGGGAGTAGCTTTCGATCGTTTCCGACGCTGCAGCCTCGTCCCCGAGAGCCTGGCTGAGCCAGAAACGAATCGCCACGTGGAACTGCTCGACATCCGGCGACACGTCAGCAGGCCCGAGCATGAGACTGCCGAGCTCCTCCCACTCCCCGCCGACCCATAAGGCCAGCATCAGGTTCAACCGCGAGTAGTTTTCCCAGCCGGCAACGCCGGACAGCTTGGCTGCGGCCATCGCCTCGCGCCCGAGCCTGGCTGCTTCGGCTGGCTCGCGCGGAAGAGTGTCCACGCCCAGGTTCAGCAGTGCGCGAGCGAGCACTGCGGGGCTTCCGAGTTCACGCGCCACCTGCGCCGTGTGCGACAGCAGGGTCTGTGCCGTGCGTGGAGCTCCGGTGGACATGTAGTAGAGCGCCGTCGTGGTCCAGGACGTGGCCATCTGCTCAAGGTCACCGCTCGCCTCGGCGATACGGAGCAGACGCTCGCGGTACTCGGCGCCGCTCCTGAAGTCGCCACGGTCCGTGAAGGCCGCGTCGAGCCCGTACGCGAGCGGATGCAAGGCCGAGTCTGCGTCTTGCCGACTCGACAGGGCGTGCCAGTGCGGCAGCATGACCTCCTCGGCTCGCGACGTGTCGCCGAACCCGCGCGTCAACGTGCGACCGTGGATCGCCGCCGCTCGCCCCGCGCCGACCGGGTCACTCTGCCCCTCGTAGAGCGCGGTGGCCCGCTGTGCGTGCTCGATGGACTCGTCGTAGCGTCCGCAGTCCTGTGCCGCCTGCGCTGCCTGCTCGTGCAAGGCTGCTCGCTGGTCTGGCAGGGCGGACGCGAGGGCAAGGTCCAGGTAGCGCAGGGCCGCGACCGGCGATCCCAGGCTGCTGGCGCGCTTGGCGGCAGCGGCGAGCAAGCTCGCGGCTCGTTCATGCAGCGCGTCGCGGTCTGGGTCATCCGCACTAGACATGTCGACGGCATCGAGGAAGTGCTGGGCGATCACGGCGGCGTCGTCCTCGACTCGACCTTCCTGCTGTTCGAGCAGCTCCGCCACCGCCAGGTGGCGTGCTTTGCGATCGCGCCGGGACAGAGTGTCGTATGCAACCTGGCGCACCACGGTCTGGACGAAACGCAGCTGACCACGCGCAGAGGAGAACCGGTCGGTTTCGAGCGCCAGGATCTGCTTGCGCACGAGTTCGGCCGTGACCTGATCGACGAGGGCCGCGTTCCCGACCAGGGCCGAGAGGTCCGCGGCATCGAAGGTGACGCCGAGCACGCTGGCATCGGCGACGATCCGTCGCTCATCCGGCGACAGTGCGTCGAGCCGGGCAGCGACCAAGGTCTGCAGAGAGGCAGGAGCGCCGATCGCCCGCACGTCGAGCTGGACCCCATCGGCGAGGACGTAACGCCCGTCGAGCGGAATCACCAGGTCGCGATCGATCAGCCCACGCACTGTCTCGACGGCGAACAACGGGATGCCCTCGGCTCGCTCGACGAGTGCGGCCCTGACGTTGTCGGGCAGGCCGTCCACCAGGCCGTCGACGAGTCGACCCATGTCGGGCGCGTCCAACGGGTCGAGGTGCAGCACAGTGACCCGTCGATTGGCGGCCAACTCAGGCCGGCGGGCCAAGAGCCCTGGCCGAGCGAGCATCAAGATGAGGATGGCTGAGCGTCCGCGGGACAGCACGTACTCGGCAAAATCCAGCAGCCCATCGTCAGCGTGCTGTGCGTCGTCGACGACGAAGACCACGGGGTGCCCTTCGCTGACGCGCTCCAGGAACGCGGCCCAGGCCGCGAACAGCTCCTCCCGGGCATAGGTCGTGTCATTGTCAACACCAAGCAGGACGGACAGTCGCGGCCTGATCCAGCGACGCTCGTCTTCATCGGGGACGTATCGGCCCAGGCTGGTGTCGATGCACTCCTCGACCACGTCCGCGGGGTCCTTCTCGATGACGCCGAGGCGGCCACGGACCGCTTCGGCGAGGGCCCAGAACGAGACGCCCTCGCCGTATGCGAGGCAGCGCCCACGGTGCCAGCGCACCCTGGTGAGCAGACCGTCGATGTACTTCTCGAACTCCCAGCCCATCCGGGTCTTGCCAACGCCGGCCTCGCCTTCGACCAGCACGAGCGCCGGCACTCCGCGATCCTCGACGCCGTGGAAGAGCTCCTTGAGCATCCGGATCTCGCGGTCCCGGCCGGCGATCGGAGCCTCGAGCCCGTCGACCCGCTCCACGCCGCCGACCGACGCAACCACGGTTTGGGCGCAGAACAGGCGGATCGGTTGCGTCTTGCCCTTGAGGTCGTGCTCGCCGACGTCGGCATAGGCGATCGCTGCCGAGGTCAGCGCTCGCGTGGTGTCGTCGACCCAGACCTGACCGGGCGCGGCCACCGACTGCACGCGCGACGCGGTGTTCACGGCGTCGCCGGCGACCATGCCCTGGTTGGTCGCACCGACGGTGGTGGCGACCTCACCGGTGACCAGCCCAACCCGCATCGTGACCTCGGCGCCGGCCGCGCCATGGACATCGTCCCCGAGCGAACGGGCCATCTCGACCAGCTCGAGCCCAGCGCGAACTGCCCGCTCGGCATCGTCCTCACGCGTTGCCGGAACTCCCCAGACCGCCATCACCGCATCGCCGATGAACTTCTCCACGGTCCCGCCATAGCGCTCCACGATGATCCGGGCGCGGTCGAAGTAGCGGGTCAGCAGCTCCCGAACCTCTTCGGAGTCACGACGTTCGGACAGGGACGTGAATCCGACGAGGTCGCCGAACAGAACGGTCGTGATCCGGCGTTCGGAGACTGGCGGAGCGACGCGCTCGGCCGGCTGAGCAGCCTCTATCTCGGTGCCACATTGAATGCAGAACCGGCCGGTGGGTGCTGGCGCGGCGCAGCTGGGGCAGGCGCGCACCGCGACCGACTGCCCGCACTCCTGGCAGAACCGTGCCCCAGGGGCGAGCTCGGCGCCGCACTGAGAGCAGCCTCCGCCCATGCCGGTCAACGTAACGTCTCGGCGACCGGCCGAGATCCCCCGAACGCACTGACGGTCCCGCCATCGAGTCTGTCGAGCCAGCCCTCGGCGCCGAGCGATTCAAAGATGGAGCGGGCCGCCGCAAGATGGGTCTCGGCCTCGTCACGACCCTGCGCGCGCAGCCAACGACCGAAAGACTCCTCGGCTTTGCCATGCAAGGGAGGCGACCCGTATGCCGCGAAGAGGTCAACCGCGCGCCGCAGGTCTGGCTCCGCCTCGTCGTCAAGGCCGCGCGCCGCGGCCACCAGCCCGCGCAACAAGTGCAGGTATGCCTCGAGAACGGGCGTGCGCAGGCCGACCGGAGCGTCGTCGACATGCGCCAGGAGGCCGCTCGCCGCGTCGAGATCGCCCGCCTCGATCGCGGTCAGCACGGCCGGTGGCCACACGTGCATGAAGTCATCGGTCAGTCCGGTGTAGGCCAGCATGCTGGTCACCGAGTCTGCGCCGGCCTGCACAGCCTCGTCGAGCCGGTTGTCGCTGCGCTTCTCGAGAAGCTCGAGATGGGACCACCAAGCCCGGTGCACCACCTCGTCGGCCTCCGGTCGGAGTTCCTGCGATGCACTGAACCGAACGTCCCGCTGGCGGGCATCGGCGAGCCACTGTCCGACGGCGACGCGGTACACCTCCATGCCCGCCATCGGGTCAGTGACCTCCGCGAGGGTGGCATCGAGCTCGTCCCACTCGCCGCTGATCCACAGGGCGAGCAGGAGATTGACTTTGGACATCTCGATGATCGTCTGCACCCCGGACAGCTCCGCACTCGTGAGCGCCTCGCGGCCGATCCGCAGGCCCTCCGTCGGCTCTTCGGCGCGCTTCTCGACGCCGATGGCCATCAACGCGCGTGCGAGGATCGCCGGGTCGCCGATCTCGCGACCCAACTCAGCGGTGCGCTCGATCAGCAGCATCCCCAGCCGGGGCGCGCCCACGGTCAGCAGGTAGTAGGCCAGGCTGGTGTAGGACCGCGCCATGGCTTCGAGGTCGCCGTGAGCCTCGGCGATCGTCAGCGCGCGAAAGGTGAACTCGAGGCTCAGCGCAAAGTCGCCACGTTCTTGGTAGCTGGCGCTGATCGCGTTTGCCAGCGGCTGCACCGCGTCGTCGGCCTCCTGACGCTCCTTGAGCCGTTGCCAGTGGGGGAGCATCAGCTCGATCCCGCCGCTGGGATTGCCGAGCCGGTTCAGGGATCGACCCGCGACAGATGCGGTACGACCAGCGGGTATGTCGTCGCCGCTCGATACGTAGATCTCGATGGCCTCGTTCGCGAGCTGTAACGATTGGTCGAACCGGCCGCAGTCCGATGCTGCTTGCGCGGCGGACTCGAGCAGCCGCGCTCGGTCGGAGTCCGCTTCCGCGAACTCGAGGGCGGCCTCGAGGTACCGCACGCCGGCGCTTGGGGAGCCGACTTTGCTTGCCCGCCGGGCAGCCGCCTCCAACAGGCGCAGGGCGCGCGCACGTAGCTCGTCGTTGTCCGGGTCCTCCGGACCGGACATCCGCACGGCATCGAGGTAATGCTGCGCGATGACAGCCGCGTCGATCTCTGCGCGTGGACCCAGCTCCAGCTGCGAGGCGACGGCCAGGTGTCGGGCCCGACGATCACGTCGGGACAAGGTGTCGTATGCGACCTGCCGGACGACCGTCTGCACGAACCGGAGCTGCCCGCGCTCGGCGCTGAAGCGGTCGGTCTCGACCGCGAGGATCTGCTTGTGCACCAACGACGAAACGACATCGTCGAAGTCGTCCACATCGTTGACCACGGCCTGAAGGTCGTCGATCGGCATCGTCACGCCGAGGACGCTGGCGTCGGCGACCACCCGCCGCTCGGCCTCGTCGAGTGCGTCGAGCCGCGCCGAAATCAGCGTCTGCAGCGACGCCGGTGCGGCGATGGCATCGAGATCGAGCTTGGAATCGTCTGCGAGCACGTAGCGGCCGTCGCGTGGAATGACCAGGTCACGGTCGATGAGGCTGCGGACGGTCTCCACCGCGAAGAGTGGGATCCCTTCCGCCCGCGAGACCAGTGCGGCGCGCGCCGGCTCCGGCAGCCCGGTCACGAGCCCGTCAACGAGCTCGCCCATATCGGCGGTGTCGAGCCCATCGACGTGCAGCACGGTGACCCTGCGGTTGGCTGCGAGATCCGCGCGCCGAGCCAGCACTCCGGGCCGGGCGAGCAGCAGGACGAACAACCCGAAGGTCGCACGGCTCAGCAGGTGGTCGAGGAAGTCCAGCAGGCCATCGTCGGCATGCTGGGCGTCGTCGATGACCAGGACGACCGGCCCGTCCGAGCCGACGCGTTCGAGGAACGCCGCCCACGCGGCATACAGCTCCTCCTTGCTGAACGTGGCACTGGCGCCGATCCCGAGCAGCACACCGAGACGTGGTCGCAGCCAGGCCCGCTCGTCGGCATCCGGCACGTACTCCTCGAGGCCGTCGTTGAGGTGCTCCTCGACGGCCGACGCGGAATCCTTCTCAACGAGGTCGAGCCGGCCCCGGATCGCCTCGGCGAGCGCCCAGAACGAGACGCCCTCGCCATACGCAACGCATCGCCCACGATGCCAGCGCACGGTGGCGGACAGGCCGTCGACGTACTTCTCGAACTCCCACCCGAGCCGGGACTTCCCGACCCCGGGCTGCCCTTCGAGCAGCACAAGCGCTGGCTGATGCCGGGCCTCAACGCCGTGGAACAACTCTTTCAACATCCGCAGCTCACGGTCCCGGCCGACGACGGGTGCCTCAAGCCCGTCGACTCGTTCGGATCCGCGGATGCCTCCGACGACGGCTGCCGACCGAGAACAGCCGAATCGGAGTCGACTTGCCTTTCAACGTGTGCTCGCCGACCTCGTCGTAGGCGATCGCCGCCGCCGCCAGCTTTCGGGTGGTCTCGTCGACCCAGACCTGCCCCGGCTGCGCGATCGACTGAACCCGGGAGGCGGTGTTCACCGCGTCGCCCGGCGACCAGACCCTGTTGTGTCGCGTTCAGCGTCGCGGTGACCTCGCCGGTGACGATGCCGACCCGCATCGTGACCTCGGCGTCGGCAACGCCAGCGCTGTCCCCCAATGTGGTGGCCATGTCGACCAGCTCGAGGCCGGCGCGGACCGCCCGCTCAGCGTCGTCCTCGTGCGCCTTCGGGACCCCCCAGACGGCCATCACCGCGTCGCCGATGAACTTCTCGACGACGCCCCCGTAGCGGTCGACGATCGTGCGGGCGCCGTCGAAGTACTGGGTCAGCAGCTCGCGCACATCCTCGGAGTCCATGCGCTCCGACAGGGTGGTGAACCCGACCAGGTCACCGAACAGGACGGTCGTGATCCGGCGCTCGGCGACCGGCGCCGGCGGCCGCCTCGGTCGCGTCGGCCGCTGCGTCGATCGCCGCCCCGCACTCCATGCAGAACCGCCCGGAGGGCGACATGGTGCCGCAGCTCGGACAGGCGCGCATCGCGGCCGCGTGACCACACTCCGGGCAGAACTTGGCACCGACCGGCACGACAGACCCGCACTGCGCGCAGGTCGCTGCGTCGCTCATGGTCGAGAGCTTTCGACGAAAGCCGGCTGCGCGTCCATCGCCGCCAGCCAGCCGTGGGCGCCGAGCGCTTCGTAGCCGGCGCGGGCTGCCGCCAGGAACTCGTCGGCCTCCTCGCTGCGTCCCTGCTACGCGAGCCAGCGACCGAGCGACTCCTCGGCGCGGGCGGTCAGCGGTGGTGATCCGTATGCGGCGAACGCATCGACCGCTGCCCGCAAATCGTCCTCGACCTGCTGGGCGTCGTCACCGCGTATGGCGCCGAGCCGACCGTGGAGATGACGGAGGTGGGCATCCAGGACAGCGCTGCGATGCCCGCGCGGCGCCTGCCCCACCACGTCGAGGAGTTCCTGGACGATCTCGAGCTGGCCGGCTGCCAATGCCACGTCGACCGCCGCCGGCCAGAGGTGCACGAAGTCGTCGTTGAGCCCGCCGTACTCGACATTGATCCGCACGGAGCTCACGGCGAACCCGACCGCGTCGTCGAGGTGCCCGATGTGGCGGTGGTGCAGCATCCGGATGTGGTGCTGCCACGACTGGTACCCGAGGTCGTGGCCGTCGCCGAGATCGCTGGCGTCCGCGAGCACGGCATTGTTGCCGAGCCTGGCCAAGTCCAGCCACATCCGGGTCGCCCGATGGATCTGAGCGATGTCGTCGACCTGCTCGACCGGGTCGAGCCAGAGGTGGTCAAGGTCGACCCAGTCGCCGGTGATCCACAGCGCCAGCATCAGGTTGATCCGCGAGTACCCCTGCTGCATGGCCATTCCGGCGAGGTCCGCTGACGCCATGGCCTCGCGACCCATCCGAACCGCTGCATACGGATCGCGCGGCAGGATCTCGGTGGCCAGGTTGAACAAAGCGCGGCTGACGAGGTCGGGCCGGTCAAGCTCCTGGCCAAGATCCGCACTTGCCTGCAGCAGGACTCGTCCCGTCTGACGTGCCCCCGAGATCAGAAGATCGACTCCGAGCGCGCTGATGGACCACGCGATGTTGGCGAGGTCGCCGCGCGCCTCAGCAATGTGCAACGCCTGAAGCTGGTAGTGCCGTGATGTGTCGAAGTCACCCCGCATGCTGCCCGCACGCGCCAAGCAGCTGGCCAACAGGAGGAGCGGCTCGTCCGCATCGTCGCGGCCCTGGAGGCGATCCCAGTGAAGTTGCGCAATTGCCGTCGCCTCGTCAGTGGTCCCCGTGCCCTGGATCAGCGTGCGGGCGTGGACGGCGGCAGCCCGTCCCGCGCCGATGTCATCGTCGAACGATTCGAACAGCTCGGTGGCCGAAGCTGCGTGCCGCAGCGAGTCCTCGTAGTCGCCGGCGTTCTGAGCAGCCTGCGCGGCTTCGACGCGCAGATCCGCCTCCTGTCGAGGATCAGCGGTCAGGCCCATGGCCTGTTCCAGGTACCGCTGCGCCGTGCTTGGTGCGCCGAGCGCACTCGAACGTCGCGCGGCCGTGACAAGCAATGCGATGGCTCGATGGTGAAGGTCGTCCCGATCGGGATCGTCCGGCCCGGACATGGCCACCGCGTCAAGAAGATGTTGTGCAACGACGGCCGCTTCGTCGTCAGCGCGCGGGCCTTCGAGCATCCGGTCGGCGACCGCGAGGTGTCGCGCACGGCGATCCCGTCGGGACAAGGTGTCGTATGCCACCTGACGGACCACGGTCTGGACGAAGCGGAGCTGTCCTCGCTCGGCACTGAAGCGGTCGGTCTCGACCGAGAAAATCTGCTTGCGGACCAATGCGGTCACGATGTCGTCAAGGTTGTCCAGGTCGCGCCCGATCGAAGCGAGGTCCTCCGCGGAGAACGCCACCCCGAGGACGCTGGCGTCGGCAACTACCCGCCGTTCGAGCGGATCGAGTGCGTCGAGCCGGGCGGCGATCAGCGTCTGGAGCGACGCCGGCGCGGCCAGCGCGTCCAGGTCAATGCTCCCCGTCTCGTCGACGACGTAGCGACCGTCGCGGGGCACGACGAGGTCCTGGTCGATGAGTCCGCGCACTGTTTCGACTGCGAACAGCGGGATGCCCTCGGCTCGGTCGACCAGTACGTCACGGACCCGTGCTGGGAGGCCGGTCACCAAGCCATCGACGAGCTTGCCCATGGCGGACTCGTCCAGCGGTGACAAGTGCATGACGGTGACCCGGCGGTTGGCGGCCAGCTCGGGACGGCGGAGCAAGACGCCCGGCCGGGCCAGCATCAGCACGAAGATGCCGAACGAGGCCCGGTCCATCAGATGCTCGACGAAGTCCAGCAGCCCGTCGTCGGCGTGCTGGGCGTCGTCGATGACCAGGACGACTGCTCCATCCGAGCCGATCCGCTCCAGCAGCGCGGTCCAGGCCGCATACAGCTCGTCCTTGGTGAACGTCGATGTGGAGCCCAGGCCGAGCAGCACACCGACCCGGGGGCGTAGCCAGGCTCGCTCGTCCTCATCCACGACGTACTCCGCGAGTCCAACCTCGAGATGTTGCTCGACAACGTCGGCGGTGTCCCGCTCGACCAGGTCGAGTCGACCGCGAAGCGCCTCGGCAAGCGCCCACAACGAGACGCCCTCGCCGTACGCGAGGCAGCGCCCGCGGTGCCATCGCACGGTCGCAGACAGGCCGTCGATGTACTTCTCGAACTCCCACCCCAGCCGCGTCTTGCCAACTCCCGCCTCACCGTTCACGAGGACGAGTGCCGGTTGCGCACGATCCTCCGCGCCGTGGAACAGCTCCTTGAGCATGCGCAGCTCCCGGTCGCGGCCGGCGACCGGAGCCTCGAGCCCGTCCACCCGCTCGACGCCACGCACTGACGCCACCACGGCGTGCACCGTGAACAAGCGCATCGGCTGAGCTTTGCCCTTGAGCACATGCTCGCCGACGTCTTCGTATGCGATCGCGGCCGAGGTCAGATTCTTGGTGTTCTCGTCCACCCAGACCTGGCCGGGCTCCGCCGCCGACTGCACTCGGGATGCCGTGTTGACGGCGTCGCCTGCGACCATGCCCTGACCGGTTGCCCCGACCGTTGTGGCTACCTCGCCGGTGACCAGCCCCACCCGCATCGTCACCGGAGTGCCGGCGTCGTCACTGAGGGCGCGGGCCATCTCCACGAGCTCCAGCCCGGAACGGACCGCGCGCTCGGCGTCGTCCTCGTGCGCGCTCGGCACTCCCCACACCGCCATGACGGCGTCGCCGATGAACTTCTCGATCGTTCCGCCGTGGCGCTCCACGATGACGCGGGCACCGTCGAAGTATCGAGTCAGCAGCTCGCGAACGTCCTCGGCGTCGCGGGACTCCGACATTGACGTAAAACCGACCAGGTCGCCGAACAGCACCGTCGTGATCCGTCGCTCGGACACCGGTGCCGTGACGGAGGGCTTGTCCACTGTCGCTGGTGCCGCGATCTCGGTGCCGCACTCCAGGCAGAAGCGGTGGTCTCCCGCCGGGGTGCCGCATGAGGGGCAGACCCTGGCCGCGACGGGCGTGCCGCACTCACCACAGAACTTCGCACCCGTGGGCACATCGTTTCCGCAGGACGGGCAGTTGGCACCCCCCATGGTCAGTACCGTAACCGCCCCTGTTCGCGTCAGTACGTCGGAATGCGGCGAGCGGCGAGATCGTCGGCTCGCAGGCGAGCCTCGGCGTCCCCGGTCACCGCTGCCAAGAAGTCGTCCCGCGTCAGCGCATACAGCACGGTGTCCTCAGTGGCGGTGACCGTCGCGGTGCGCGGCACGCCGTGGAGCAGCGCGATCTCGCCGAACGGCTCTCCGGGGCCTGCAACCGACAGGACCGCGCCAGCATGAGTCGCTTCGACCGCGCCGGACTCGACCACATAGAAGCGGTCGCCCTCCTCACCCTCATGGATGATGACCGATCCGGCCGGCACCTCGACCCGCTCGAGCTGGCTGGCCAGCCGTTCGAGGACCGGCGCCGACAGCGGAGCGAACAGTGGCACGGCGCGCAGCGTGGCGAGGCCCTCCGGCTCGCGCAGCACGTGGTCGAGCCGACGCAGCCGCGGCAAGGCCGGTGTGATCAACACCGCGACCGACAGCGCGATCACCGCCAAGCCCCACCTGAGGTCGAGCCAGGCGATGAGCAACGGCATCAGCAGGGCACCGAGCGACATGGTGGCGATGAGGCCAGTCTCCTGCGCACCGAAGACCCGGCCGAGAAGCCGATCGGGTACCTGCCGCTGCACGATGGTGATCGCGTTGACGTCGACGATCGGGTTGGCCGCACCCATGATGAGGAGTGCCAGGCCTGCCGTCCACAGGGCCGGCCAGGCAACGAAGATCAGCAGCGGTACGGCCCAGAGCAGGACGCCGATCCAGAAGTCCAAGGCAAGGCGCTTACGGGTGGCCAGCACGATGGCCAGCACACCTCCGATGAGGGCGCCGATGCCGAACACCGAGTCGAGGTAACCGACGCCTTCCGGGCCGAGTCCGAGATCGACGGCCAGGGCGACGACGAAAACCAGCGACGCCCCGGCGACGACGGTCTGCAGCAGGTACACCGCCGTGAGGGCGCGGATGTCGCGGTCCCGCCAGATGACGCCGAACCCAGCCATCGACTCCTGTAGGAACGACTTCCGTGACTCGGGTTCGTCCGAGCCCCCGGGTTCACCAGTCGGCGCCGGTACCGATGCACGGATCCCGGACAGCAGGTATGCGGACAACACGAAGGTGGCGGTGTTGAGTGCGAAGACCACCGGCACATCCGCGAACTCGAGCAGCAGCGCACCCAGCGCCGGCCCGACGAAGAACGCCAGACTCTCCAGCGTCGACGTGGCACCGTTAGCAGCCGTCAACTCGTGCGGACTCCGTGACAGACCGGGCAGGATCGCCGCAAGAGCGCAGGTCGGAACGCGGTGGAGACGAGCGCGGTCAGGGTCGCCAGCACGAAGACCGACCAGTTGGGCCCGTCGAGGGCGATGACGACTGCAGAAACGGCCACTAACGCGGCGCGGGCCAGGTCGGCGACGACCATGACGCGCTTGCGCGGGAAGCGGTCGGCCAACGCCGAGACGAACGGCGTGACCAACGCCATCAAGGCGAGCCGGGCTGCGCCCCAGATCCCAACGGCCGTCGCCCCGCCCACGTCGTAGGCCCAGACGATCACGGCGGTCGCATACGCCCAGTCGCCGATGGTGGAGCCACCGAAGGCGAGCATCACCCGGCGCAGGTCGCGGTTGCCGATCGCGGTGGACAGCGACGCCCGTGCTTCTCGCAGCGATTCGCCGACGTTGGACATCCCGCCCCCTCGTAGTAGTACCGGTCCCCCCGGGCCGTTGCGCAGACCCTAAGCCCTCGCGCTTCGGCGCAATCACAAGGCGGCGGGTTCCGTTACGGAACCCGCCGCCTTGTCACCCCCCTGGTCAGGTGACGGCCCCTAGCGGTGGCGCGACCTGCTGCCGCCGCAGTCACCTGGGTGGCGGACCCGGTTGGCCGTCAGTGGCCAGCGGATCATCGGCTTGACGACTCGTCGATCTGGATCGCGAAGCGTGCCATGACTTCCTCCTGCGTCGGTGCCGGGTCCCCGTGCCGATGACTGGACGCTAGGACTGCTGGAGGTCGCGTGGTGAAGAATGCGACCGCCGTCACATGTGACGGCGCTCACCTCGCGACGGCAGGCTCCGCGGCGCGCTGCGTGGCACCGATCGCGATTGATTCGTCGACGAGTGGGCGGCGGCGGACGAAGAGCGTGACGGCGGTCGCCGACACGATGACGAGTGAGCCACCGAGGATCATCGCCGACCGTGGGCCGAACTGCTCCGACAACCAGCCGACGATGGGTGCGCCAACTGGCGTGCCACCCATGAACATCAACGTGTAGACACCCATGACCCGACCGCGGACCCACCGGGCCGAGTGCAGCTGGACGTAGCTTTGCGCCGCGGTCACGAACGTCAGCGCAGTGACTCCCGCCAACGGCAGCAGCAGGCCGAAGGTCGCATACGACGGCATGAGCGCGACCAGCACCTCGGCGGCGCCGAACGCGAAGGCGGCCGTGAGCACGAACGACACTGAGGTTGCGCCCCGTCGGGCCGCGAGCAACGAGCCGGCGAGCGAGCCGAGCGCGAGGATCGTCGAGAGCGCGCCGAACGCGGCGGCCCCGCGACCGAACTCCTCGCGGGACATCATCGCGATGTACAGCTGGAAGTTGAGGCCGAACGTACCGACGGCGGCGACGAGCAGAAGGACCATGACGAGGTCGGCGCGGTCGCGGAGGTAGGCCAGCCCCTGCCGCAACGTCACGAGCTCTCGGTGCTTGAGGGGGTGCAGCTCCGCCCGCCGGATCGCAACGAGGGCGGTCACCGCGACGAGATAGGTCGCGGCGTTGATGAAGAACACCTCCGCCGTCCCGCCGAACGCGGCGATCAGCAGCCCGGCGACGGCCGGGCCGACGATGCGACCGAGTTGGAAGGATGCGGAGTTGAGTGCAACCGCGTTCGTCAGGTCGTCGCGCTCGACCATGTCGCCGACAAAGGCCTGCCGGGCGGGGGTGTCGAAGGCCCCGACCACGCCCAAAGCGAAGGCGAAGGCATACACCAAGCCGACGGTGGCGGTGTCGGTGAGCGCGAGCACGCCGAGCCCGGCGGCGAGCGCGCCGGCGAGTAGTTGCGCGACGACCAGCACCCGCCGCCGGGAGAACCGGTCGGCGATGACTCCGCCCCAGAGCCCGAACAGCAGGAACGGCAGGAACTGCAGGCCGGTGGTGATGCCGAGCGCCACGCCGGACCCGCCGGTGAGCGAGAGCACCAGCCAGTCCTGGGCCAGTCGCTGCATCCAGGTGCCGGTATTGGACAGCGTCTGACCGAGTGAGTAGAGCCGGTAGTTACGAACGTGGAGCGCGCGGAAGGTTGGACTCACGAGGTCATCGACCAGCCAGCCGGTCGAGAATCGGCGCTGCGTCCCGCAGGATCGCCCGCTCGTCCGGGGTGAGCTCGACCAGCCGTTGCGCGAGCCAGACGTCCCGGCGGGCCCGGTCGGACTTGATCAGCTGCCGCGCGGACGGCGTGAGGGAGACGACGACCTGCCGCCCGTCGAGCGGGTCGGGGTGCGATCGACGTAACCGCCCTCCAGCAGGCACTGGACCGTCTTGGTCATCGACGGCGGTCGGATGCCCTCGTGGGCGGCGAGCTCGCTGGGCGTCAGCGGCCCGTGCCGGTCGAGGACCGCGAGGACGGACATCTGGTTGAGCGTCAGGCCGTGGTCGGCGCGCTCGGCGCGCAGCCGGCGGGCCAGTCGCATGACGCTGATCCGCAGGTCGGCGGAGAGGGCGGAGCGAAGAGCGGCGGTCGGCACGGTCGTTAGCCTAACTCATTAGCCAGGCTAACGACAATTTCACAACGATGTGCCGCCGCTTCGAATCTATTGAAGCGAACTCACATCCAAGTCAGCCGTGGATGTGGAGAAACCTCGATCTATCCGTGCTTACGGTCGTGATCTCCTCGGCTCCGCTGCGCTCCGCCTGCGTCGTCCACTCCGACGCGGCGGCACATCGTTGCGGATTTATTACTCCTCGATGGTTGTGCGGCGACGGGGACGCTCGACGTAGGTGTCGTCCTCGACGACCGTCGCCCGGCGGGTGCGCGGGCCGAAGACCAGCAGCGACAGCAGCAAGCCGACCCCGCCGGCGATCATGAGGATGATGCCGACCATGTCGAGGTCAAGCCCCGACACCTCGACGTTGGTCGCGAACGTGATGATGGCGCCCACGGCGAGCAGGAAGATGCTCACTCCGATGCCCATGGCGTGCAGACCTCCGATGCTGGGGGAACGCGGTGTTCTCCCGATTGGCCTGCCCTTCCCGCTCGCAACGGCGCCGAAACTCAACGCAAACGTGGACGTCGGAGTCCGATGTGTCGACACATCAGACTCCAACGTCCACGTTTGCAGGTGAGCGAGCCTAGAAGGCCGTCCTCCGGACAGCTCCATCAGCGAGAGGTCGGTGGCCTCGGTGATCGTGCGCTGGACCGACAGCTGGGGCAGCACGTTCGCCGCGAACCAACGAGCGGCCGCGACCTTGCCCTCGTAGAACGCGATGTCCGAACCGCTGGCCGTCGGTAGGGCGGCCAGCGCCACGCTCGCCTGCCGAAGCAGCAGCCAGCCGACGACGACGTCGCCGGCGGCCATGAGCAGCCGGGTGGTGTTGAGGCCCACCTTGCTCACGTTGTCCGGGGACTCGGCGGCGGAGGTCAGCTGGCCGACCATCGCAGCGACGATGCCCTGCAGATCTTCCAGCGCCTTGCCGAGCAGCTCGCGTTCGGACTGCAGCGCACCGTTGCCCTCCTCGGCCTTGACGAACTCCTGCATGTCCGTCATCAGCTTGGTCAGCCCGGTGCCCTGGTCGCGAACGATCTTCCGGAAGAAGAAGTCCAGGCCCTGGATCGCGGTCGTGCCCTCATACAGGGTGTCGATCTTGGCGTCCCGCACGTACTGCTCGATCGGGTAGTCCTGCAGGTACCCCGACCCGCCGAAGACCTGCAGTGACTCCTGGCCGATCAGCGAGTAGGACTTCTCCGAGCCGTAGCCCTTGACGATCGGCAGCAGCAGGTCGTTGAGCTTTTCGAGCAGCTCGATATCGTCGCCGCGCGCCTTGCCGATCGCGATGTCGTCCTGCACCGACGCGGTGTAGAGCATGAGCGCGCGCAGGCCCTCGGCATACGCCTTTTGGGTCATCAACGACCGGCGCACATCCGGGTGGTGGGTGATCGTGACCCGCGGCGAGGTCTTGTCGAGCATGTTCTTCAGCTCGGCGCCCTGGACCCGGTTCTTCGCATACTCCAAGGCGTTCAGGTATGCGGTCGACAGGGTCGCGATCGCCTTGGTGCCGACCATCATCCGGGCGAACTCGATGATGTGGAACATCTGGGCGATGCCGTCGTGCACGTCACCGACCAGCCAGCCGATGGCCGGCTCGCGCTCGCCGAAGGTGAGCTCACACGTGGTCGAGATCTTCAGGCCCATCTTGTGCTCGACGTTGGTGGTGTGCACGCCGTTGCGGCCGAGGATCTCCCCGGTCTCCCAGTTCACCAGGTACTTCGGCACGATGAACAGGGACAAGCCCTTGGTGCCCGGCTTGCCACCCTCGGGTCGGGCCAGCACCAGGTGGACGATGTTCTCCTCGAGGTCGTGCTCGGCGCTGGTGATGAACCGCTTGACCCCCTCGATGTGCCAGGAACCGTCGTCCTGCTTGATCGCCTTCGTCCGGCCGGCGCCGACGTCGGAGCCCGCGTCGGGCTCGGTGAGCACCATCGTGGCGCCCCAGTGCTTCGCGGCCCAGGTCGCCGCCCACCGCTTCTGCTCGTCGGTGCCGAGCGCCCACAGGGTGTGGGCGAACGCCGGGCCGGAGGAGAACATGTGCACGCCCGGGTTCGACCCGAGCACCATCTCGGCCACCGACCAGCGGATCGACGGCGGGGTGCGCGTGCCGCCCAACTCCTCGGGCAGGTCGAGCGCGTCGAAGCCGGACGACGCGTAGGCCGCATACGACTTCTTGAACGACTCCGGCATCGTGACCGACCCGCCGTCGGACGGGTCGAAGACGGGCGGGTTGCGGTCGCCGTCCTCGAAGGAGGCTGCGAGGTCCTCGGTCGCGAGCCGCTCGACCTCGGACAGGATCGACCGGGCGGTGTCCTCGTCCATCTCGGTGTACGGCGCGGCGCCGAGAATCGGCCGTCGGCCGAGCACCTCGAACAGGTTGAACTCGATGTCGCGCAGGTTGGACTTGTAGTGACCCATGTCCGGCGGCTCCTTGGCGGCGGCTGCGTTACCCGTCAGTAACATCCATCATGCTACCCGCGAGTAACCCCCGCAAGTCTTCAGCCGTTCGGCCAGGAACCTTTTTGCCGCCGGCCAGCGACAGTACGGGCGTGGGGGATTTCCGGGGCGTCGATGACGCCCACGTGCTGACAGCGGTCGCGGGGGGCAGCACAACTGCTCTGCGCGAGCTCTACACCCGGCACGCGCCGTGGCTCTCGGTCCGGCTGACCCGCCGCTGCAACGACCCGGACGTGGTGGCCGACGTTCTGCAGGACACCTTCATCGCGGTCTGGCAAGGCGCAGCAAAGTTCCGCGGCGAGAGCGACGTCGGCGGCTGGGTCTGGGGGATCGCCGTTCGTCGGCTGGTCTCCCGGCTGCGCCGGGTCAGCGGGTCGGCCGAGTCGCCGTATGCGGACATCGACCCGGGCGTCGATGTCGCCGCTGAGGACAAGGTGCTCCTGGGCGTCGAGTACGGCCATCTCGGTCAGGCGCTGGCGACCCTGTCGCCCGAGATGCGCGCCGTCGTGCAGGCGACCGTGCTCGACGGGCTGACCGCGCGCGAGGCCGGGCAGCTGCTCGGCATCCCGCAGAACACCGTGAAGACCCGCCTGCATCGCGCCAAGGCGCAGCTGCGGGAGCGACTCGTTGAGGGGCTGGCATGAGCAGCATGAGTTCAGCCGCGGGATCAGGCACCTGGCACGTCGACGACGACCTGCTGCGGATGTGGGTTC
Source organism: uncultured Actinomycetota bacterium (assembly GCA_963836025.1). GTDB lineage: Bacteria > Actinomycetota > Actinomycetes > JBEVHX01 > JBEVHX01 > JBEVHX01. The sequence continues at coordinate 566,947 of CAWIIE010000007.1, read as the reverse complement.
TCGGCAAGGCGAACGCCGTCATCTCCGCCTCCATCGAGCAGCACATCACCAAGTGCGGTCGCTGCCAGGCGGCGACAGCGGCCCAGCTGCCGAGCGAGCCGTTCGATGCAATCTGGACGGGCGTGCTCGACGTGGTCGAGGCTCCGCGTCCGTCATGGGTCGAGCGGGCCCTCGTCCGCCTCGGCGTCGGCCGGAGCGACGCGTTCCTGGTGTCAGCGGCCCCGTCCTTGCGCCTGGCCTGGCTCGTGGCATCCGTTGCCGTCCTGCTGTTCGCGGCCCTTGCTGCGGTGAACGCCAGCTCCCCGAAGATCGTCGGGCTGTTCTTGCTGATCGCGCCGCTGGCGCCGATGGTCGGCGTGGCCGCGGCATACGGCCCCGAGAGCGACCCGACGCACGAGCTGGCGACCGCTGCTCCCTACTCGAAGCCGCGGCTGGTGCTGCTGCGGGCGGCCGCTGTCCTTGCCGCCAGCCTGCCGATCACGGTCGCGGTTGGCCTGCTGCTGCCGATCCCGACCTGGCTGGCAGCGGCCTGGCTGCTGCCCGCGCTCGGTTTCATCGCGGTGGTCCTCGCCGCAGGCACCTGGGTCGACCCGGTGTATGCCGCCGCCGCGCTGGCGGTCGGCTGGGTCAGCGCGGTCGGCTGGGCGGTCGTCCAGCGCGAGCCGCACTCGTTGTTCTCCGTCGGTGCCATCGCCGCGTACGTGGCGATCGGGGCACTGGCCACCACAGTCTTCGTCACTCGCATCCGGCACAACGTCAACGCTTGGGGGATTTCATGAACGGACCAACGACCACGGTCGCCATCCGGGGGGTGTGCAAGCGGTATCGAGGGACGGTGGCGCTGGCCAGCCTGGACCTTGACCTGACCCGCGGCATCACCGGGTTCCTCGGACCCAACGGTGCGGGCAAGACCACGTTGCTGCGCACGCTCGCCACGGTGCTCACCCCGGACGAGGGATCGGTGCGCCTGCTCGGTCACGACATCGCGGACGGCGCCGCCCGCACGCAGGTGCGTCGCGGCCTCGGCTACCTGCCGCAGGAGCTCGGCTACCCGCGGGGCTTCACGGCCTTCCAGTTCGTGGAGTACATCGCGGTCCTCAAGGAGTGGAACGACCCGGCGGCCCGGCACGCTGAGGTGCGCCGCGTGCTCGCGTCGGTCGGTTTGACCGACGTCAGCACCAAGCGCATCCGCGCGCTCTCCGGTGGTATGCGGCGCCGGCTCGGGCTGGCGCAGTCGCTGCTCGGCAGCCCGCGGCTGCTGGTCCTGGACGAGCCGACGACCGGACTGGACCCGGAGCAGCGGGCTTCGTTGCGCGCGGTGCTCTCGGACATCGGTCACCGCTCGACCGTGGTCATCTCCACGCACCAGACCGAGGACGTGGCCGCGCTGTGCGACCGAGTGGTCGTGCTCGACGCCGGCCGGATCCGCTTCGACGGCCCAGTGACCGAACTGGTCGCGACGGCCGCCGGACGGGTGTGGATGGCCGACCAGACCGATCCGAGAGCGCTGGCCGCCTGGCGCACCGGGACCGGCCGGTACCGCCACGTCGGGGTTGCGCCGCCCGACGCCGAACTGGTCGAGCCGACGCTGGAGGATGCATACCTGCTGCTGCGCGGTGGCCGCACGGAGTCCGCGGAGGTGGCGGCATGAGTGCCACGATCGCCGCGCCGCGGTCAACGACCGCGACTTCGGAGACCCTCAGAACGCTGGCGGTGGTCGAAGCCAAGCGCTTCGCGCGGCACCCGCTGTTCCTCGTCGGCGTCGCGCTGTCCCTCTGGGCGCTCTGGTCGGTGTCCGACGACCGCAGCGTCGACGCGCTCAGCAACGGACTGATGGTCACCTTCTTCATTGGCGTCTTTGGCTACGTGGTCGCCCACCGGTTGACCCGGTCGACGCGTTCGTCGCAGGCCGTCATGGACGGCACGCCGTCGTCGACGACCCTGCGGACCGCGGCGTTGTGCATGGCCTGCCTGGTCCCGGCGACGACCGGGTTCGTGCTGTCGCTGGCGCTGTTCGCGGCCCTTCGCATCTTGGAGCCGCCGACGGCCGCGTTCGTTGGGCTTGGAACGACCGAGCAGTTCTTGCTGCTGGTGGTTCATCCGACAGTCGCATGCGTTGGCGGCCCGCTGCTCGGCGTCGCGACCGGCCGCTGGTGGCGGTTCCCTGGCGCGGCGCTGCTTGGTGCGGTCCTTCTGGTCCTGAGCTGCATCCTGAGCTTCGCGCCAGTGGAGAGCGGCATGGACCCGAACACGCTCTCCTCGACCTTCTTGCACGTCCTTGCGCCGTACACGTTCTTCACGACCAACGACACCGACGACGGCTGGGCAGTGCTGTACCCAGGCTCGTTGTGGTGGTACGCGGTCTGGCAGCTCTGCCTGTCCGGCCTGGCCGTGCTTGCCGCACTGCTCAAAGACGCTGCACCGCCGGTGCGTCGCCGGGTCCTGCGGGTGGGTGCACTGGTCTCGGTGGCTGCGATCGCTGCGTTGATCCTGACGACTACCGGCGGTGTTGACGCGAAGACCCGCCACAACCCGGACGGGTCGACCGAGATCGTCCACACCGAGTCCTGAGGCTCCGATGCTCGTCTACGTCCGCCGCGCGTTGCCCTGGGGCCTGGTCCTCGGGGCGACCGCGGCGGGCGTGTGCTTGTTCCTGCTAGGCGCTTGGGTCAAGGACGGTTTCATCGGTTGGCAGCTGCCGCATCTCGGCATGCTGCTCCTCGCCGGCGCGGTCGCGATCTGGGTCGACGAGCCCGCGGCGGCGGTCGTGGACGCCACTCCGCGGTCCCTGGCCTGGCAGCGGTTCGCTCGGTTGGCGGTGCTGCTCGCCCCGTGTGCGGCCGCGGCAACCGGGGTTGCCGTCTGGTCGGCCCGACTCAGTCAGGCGCCGTTCGGACACCTGCTGCTCGAGGCGATCGGCATCATGCTGCTCACCATGTCGGTGGCCGTCGCTGCCCGCCGATTTGGCCGGGCCACACCGGGCGACGCCGCGGCCGCCGCCGTTGGGATGGCGGTGCTCGTGCTGCTGTTCATCGAGCCGCTGCCGCGGCTGGTGCAGGTCTTCCCCGCTCCCGGTGGCGAATGGGCGGCCAGTTCCGTCCTCTGGACGGCGGTTGCCGCGTGCGCGATCGCATACATGTCGTGGGATTCGCTCTCGGACAGGCGCCCTGCTCGATAGCGTCGGCACAACCGACATGGGGAGGCTCCGGTGAGCGAGGTCCGACAGGGCGTACCGATGCCGGTGCGGATCGTGGTCATCCTGATGTGGATCTCGGTCGTCATCCTGGCGATCGCGGCGTACCTCTTGCTGTTCCGTTGGTCCGGCGACGAGATCAACACCAGCACCTCGATTCTTTGGGGTCTCGAAGCGGCGGTTGTCGCGCTGATCTACTCAGCGGTGGCGCGCGGCCTGTCTCGCGGGGCGAACTCGGCCAGGGTCGTCGTCGCTGTCGTCGCGGCCATCCACGTTGCGTTCAGCATTTGGCAGTTGCTCAGCGGCGACAACGAGGGTGGCGCGATCGCCGGCATTGTCTTCCAAGTGCTGATCATTTACCTGCTGTATGGGCCGCAGAGCAGCAAGGAGCACTTCGCACCGTATGCGGGCTGACGCAGCTCAGATCGTCGTGCGGTGGAAGTTCAGGTACGACTTCGACGGTGTCGGGCCGCGCTGGTCCTGGTAGCGCGAGCCGTAGACGGCCGACCCGTACGGGTGCTCCGCGGGTGAGGACAACCGGAACAGGCACAGCTGGCCGATCTTCATCCCCGGCCACAGCTTGATCGGCAGCGTCGCGACGTTCGACAGCTCCAGGGTCACGTGCCCGGAGAAGCCGGGGTCGATGAAGCCGGCGGTCGAGTGGGTGAGCAGGCCGAGGCGCCCGAGTGAGGACTTGCCTTCCAAGCGTCCGGCCACGTCGGCGGGCAGGGTCACCACCTCGTATGTGGATGCGAGCGCGAACTCGCCCGGATGCAGGATGAACGGCTCATCCCCGTCCGGTTCGACGAGCCGGGTCAGGTCGGGCTGCTCGACCGACGGGTCGATGTGCGGGTAGCGGTGGTTCTCGAAGACCCGGAAGTAGCGATCCAGCCGGACGTCGATGGACGAGGGCTGCACCAGCTCCGCCGCATACGGCTCGAGGACGACTCGCCCCGCGTCGATCTCGGACTTGATGTCGCGGTCGGAGAGCAGCACGGCGCGCAGGGTATCGGTTTGCTCAGGTATCCAGCGGGTGCCGCCAGCTCAGGCCGGCGTAGCGGCTGAAGCCGCGATCAGTCGTGATCAGGGTGGCACCGGCGTCGATCACCGCGGCGGCGATGGTCGCGTCCGGCACGCGATCCCCGTATGCGTCCGCCGTACGACACAGGCGATCGAAGATGCTCCAGCCCCGGTCGCTGCCGTGGAGCCGAACCGCGTTAGGCGAGTGGAGCAAGTGACCGACGTAGTCCAGCGCGTTGTCGATGGATGTTGGTCGGGCAAAGACTCTCGGGTTGGTGACGATGCGCACGAAGCCATGCATCACCACATCCAGGAGCCCGAGTGGCTCCGGCGCCCGTCTGGCCCCCTCGAGCCAGGCACGATAGCGAGCGTGATCCGGCATGTCCTTTCGATGCGCGTAGACGATGACATTGACGTCAACGCAGTTCATCGAGCGGCACGCCTTCGTCGAGGAGATCGCGCACAGAAGCCATGTCGTTCAAGTCGATCCCGGGCAGCACGCCGCCTTCACCAAACGTCGGCAAGGGCGCGACCTTGGCAGCGGTCGTGGGCCCGCGATTCAGAGCAAAGCGCAGGGCGTCCTCGATGACCTGGCCGACGGTGCGCCCCGAGCTCGCGGCGGCTGCCTTGGCCTTGCGGTAGAGCTGGTCATCGATGGTCACCGTTGTCCGCACCTCGGCATCTTAGCATCACAGCGTCGCATCAAGATGCACGTCCCGTCGAGGATCGCGGACAGTTCGTCGTTGACGATCTCCGACGGCATCGCCGGCCCTTCACCGACGCCACGCGCATCCGGTTACAGTAAGGGCCGCTTCGCGGCCGGTGGGTCGCGATGCGCGGGTGTAGTTCAATGGCAGAACATCAGCTTCCCAAGCTGACAGTGCGGGTTCGATTCCCGTCACCCGCTCCGATGTCACCCGCTCCGAGTACTTCCGCTAAGGCAGCAGCTTGCCGAGTTCACCGACGGCCAACGTCAGGCATTGGTGTTCACCACCGCGACTGGGCGGCCCGTGACTATGGCACAACGCGGCGCTTCCCTGCGGAGGCAAGGGCCGAGTGGCGGTTTTCAGTTTGCGATGGTGGCGACGATCTTTCCGTGGGCCCTGCCTTCGGCGATGGTGGCCAGGCCCTCGGTGGCTTGCTCGAGCGGCAGCTGGGCGGCGACCTGAACCTGCAGCGTGCCATTGGCGGCCTGCTCGGCCAGGGGTGCGACGACCTCGCGGACCGGGCCGGCCATGATGTTTGATCCGGTCAGGCCGGAGCCGGTGAGGGTCTGGTCGTCTGCGGCGCCCATGCTGCTGGCCACCTTGCCGCCCTTGCGCACGGCGTCCAGCGGCAGCCCGTCCGGGGTGTAGTTGACCAGGTCGATGAGCGCGTCGACGCCGTCGGGGTAGGCGGCGCGGACCTGGTCGGCGACCGGACCCGCGGTGTAGTCGATGACGTGGCGCGCCCCAAGGCCGGTCAGTCGCTCGGTGTCCTGTGCGGTGCCGGTGGCCAGCACGCTCGCGCCGCGCGCGGTGAGTAGTTGGATGGCGAAGCGAGCCGACGCCCCCGGAGGCGCCGTTGACGAACACGATCTGTCCGGGCTGCGGGTCGATGGCCGCGACGGCGGCGACCGCGGCTGCCCCGGCCAGGGGTATCGCGGCGGCAGTGACGAAGTCCAGCCCGGCCGGTTTGGCGGTGACCCCGGCCGCTGGGACCAGCGCGTATTCGGCCAGGGTGCCGGCCTGGATCGGCGGGGCCATCAGCATGTGTCCGATCACCTCGTCACCGACCGCCACATGGTCGACCCCGGCGCCGACGGCCTCGACGACACCGGCGGCGTCCCGGCCGAGGACCACCGGGTATTCGTGCGGGAGCATCTCGGTCAGCATCCCGGCGGCGACGGCGTTGTCGAAGGCGTTCAGTCCGGCGGCCTTGACCCGGATCAGCACGGTGCCCTCGGTGACCTCGGGGATGGGCAGGTCGGACAGCTGCGGCGGCTGGCCGGCGGCCGGGACGTGGAGTGCGCGCATGACGGTCTCTCCCGGGCTGATTACTTGATACAGCAAGTAACGCACAGCACGCGTGCCGGTCGCGCGCGGGACGATCCTGTGGGCGTCTCAACGGCTGAGGCAGGATTCGAGTATGGCGAGCGGTAAGCCGCTTGATGCGCCGACGAGGCGCCCAAAGGGTGCATGGATTGCGCCCGCCTCAAGCAGTGCACCCCCGGCACGCGGGGTCGGCCGACAGACTCAGGCCCGCTGCCAGTGTCGGCTGTTGTCGCGCGACGGTGGACGCTAACCTCACGGACCTGCCGTCAGGAACATCCGGCGCTAGGTGAAGAGGTGTGGCTTGACCGTGCATGACGACGATCAGGTGGCTGCGTTTCGTCGCCTGCACTCCTCGGGCTGCTTTGTGATGCCGAACCCGTGGGACGTGGGCAGCGCGCGTGCCTTGGAACAGATGGGCTTCAAGGCGCTGGCGACGACAAGTGCGGGCTTCGCGTGGACGTTGGGCCGCGCGGACGATCAGGTCACCCTCGACGAAGTGCTCGAGCACCTGCGTCTGGTCGTGGATGCCGTGACGGTGCCGATCAACGCGGATTTCAAGGGCGGTTTCGCGGTAGATCCCGATGATGTCCACGCGAACGTCAAGCGAGCTGTGACCACCGGGATTGCGGGCCTGTCGATCGAAGACTCAACCGGCGACAACGAGGAACCGCTGTACGAGTTCGATCTGGCGGTGGAGCGTATGCGGGCCGCGCGGCGGGCGATCGACGAGACCGGCACGGGTGTCGTGCTCACCGGGCGATCGGAAGGATTCGTGGTCGGCCGCCCCGATATCGACGAGACCGTTCGCCGATTGCGCGCATACGCCGATGCGGGTGCCGACTGCCTCTACGCTCCGCGGATCGACAACGTCGAGCAGGTGGCCGCGGTCGTCGCCGCGGCGTCCCCCAAGCCGGTGAACCTGCTCATCAACGCTCCGTTCATTACTGCGTCGGAAGCAGCGGCCCTCGGCATACGGCGGATCAGCGTGGGCGGCACGCTCGCGCGCACCGCTTGGCGCGGGTTCCTGCAGGCGGCGCAGGAGATCGCTGCGGAGGGGACGTTCTCGGAGTTCGCACGGTTACCCGACGTCGAGGGCCTGTTTCGAAATCTCTAGGGACAGACGTCTCGGTCCGTGACACGGCCGTCGGCGACCCGGTCGGCGCTGCGCCCCGTCGAGGCCTACTCCTCGAACGTGAACCTGGTCGCGTCGGTCGGCAGGTCGTCCCAGGCCAGCACCCGAGCGGGTCGCAGCGCCCAGACCCCACCTGCGTATGCGGCCCGGCCCGGCGAGTAGCCGTACTTCGCTTCGGACGCCGCAACCAGCCGATCGACGAGATCGGCCGGCGGGACGATCAGCTCGGCGGTCCCTTCGACAATGACCGCGGACTGGGTGTCTGCCAGGTGCATCACGACCCGTTGGTCGGCCGCGAGGTTGCGCATGTGCACCGTCTGCGGCATACCGCCGTTGAACCACTGACCGTCGAGCCACAGGCCGTCCACCGGGACGGCGTGCGGCCGCCCGTCCGCCCGCACGGTGACCAGCCAGTAACGCTCGGCCGCCGCGATCCGCGCGGCCACCTGCTCCCACGCCAGGGTCTTCGAGGGCGCGCCGTACTCCTTCGGCATGGACATCGTCTCGACTCGTGGCTCCATGCCCGCCAGTATCCAAACGCCACTGACATTCGCTGAGTTATGTTTCGTCACCGGCCTGCCTGGCCACACTGACACCGTGGCCAAGTACGAGGTCAACCCTGCCGGAGTGGCGAAGGCCCGACAGCTCATCGACGCCCGGCAGTACGTCCTCGACAGCTCCTGGCAGGACGTTCAACCGTCAGCCGCGCAGCAGAACGCGTTCCTCGACAAGCACGACTGGGACGAGTACGCAGCCTGGCATCTTGGGCTCACGATCGGCGCAACCGACCAGACCAAGGCGAGGTATGCATTCGTGTACGGCGACCTCCGCCGTCTCCATCGAACTGGGTTGATCGCCTGCGTCTACCGTGCGGCGGAGTGGCGGCACAAGGACGTCGAGTTGGCCGCGCACGACCTGCTGCAGCACCTCGACCGAGTCAGCGGCTGACAGGATCGCGGCATGAACTTGCCGCTGGCTGGACGCGTGTCACTGGTCACCGGTGTGAGTCGACGACAGGGCATCGGGTATGCGGTCGCGGGTCGCCTGGCCACGTTAGGTTCCAGCGTGTTCGTGCACCACTACCGACCGCACGACGATGACCAGCCGTGGGGTGCCGACGACCTCGACGCCGTGCGCGGCGGCATCCGCGATTGCCTGCGCGGCGACGCGCGGTTGGCCGACGTCGAGGCGGACCTTGCGTCGGAGACCGCGCCGCGGTTGGTGATCGAGGCGGCGACCGCCGCGTTCGGTCACATCGACGTGCTGGTCTGCAACCACGCGCGCAGCGGCGGCGACGGCGACTTCGCTTCGGTGGACGCGTCGATGCTGGACGGGCACTGGCAAGTGAACGCGCGCTCGACTGTGCTGCTGACCAAGCATTTTGCGGCGCAGCACGACGGGCGTCCGGGTGGTCGGGTCATCTGGCTGACCTCCGGCCAGCAGCTGGGACCGATGCGCGGTGAGATCGCGTATGCGGCGTCCAAGGCGGCCCTCGCCGGACTGACCCAGACCGCCGCCGACGAGCTGATCGAGCGCGGCGTCGTGCTGAACACGGTGAACCCGGGACCGGTGAACACCGGCTACCTCGACGCGACCACCACGGATCGCGACGCGACGTTGATTAGCAAGGTGCGGGCGAGTTTTCCGCAGGGCCGGTTTGGCGAACCGGATGACCCAGCCAGGCTGATCGCTTGGCTGGCGACCGATGACGCTCGGTGGGTGGTCGGGCAGGTCCTCAATAGTGAGGGCGGGTTCCGGCGCTGGTGACCCGCGGATGTGGATGTTGGAGTCCGATGTGTCGAGGCACATCGGACTCCAGCGTCCACATCCGCGTCTAGTTTGGGCTTCGTGGAGATCACGAAGTTCACTCATGCCTGCGTGCGTATCGACGACGGCGAACGCCGGCTCGTCCTCGATCCCGGCTCGTTCTCCGAATCCGGCGAGCTGACGTCGGCGCTGAGCGGCGTCGACGCGGTGCTGATCACGCACGAGCATGCGGATCACGTCAATGCGGACGCGCTCGCATCGGCGGCGTCGACGAACAGCAGTCTCCGGGTGTGGTGTCCAGCATCGGTCGCCGGGTCGCTCGAGGCTCTCGGACAGCAGGTCACCGTCGTCAGGCCGGGCGATCAGTTCGACGCCGGAGGCTTCACGGTGCAGACATTCGGCGGTCAGCATGCGCTGATCCACAAGGACGTACCGGTCGTGCCGAACGTCGCATACCTGGTTGCTGGTCGGGTGCTGCACCCGGGCGACTCGTTCACCGTGCCGCCTGCGCCGATCGAGACGTTGTTGCTGCCGACCGGCGCGCCCTGGCTCAAGGTTGGCGAGGTGCTCGACTTCCTGGTAGCGGTCCGACCCCGGTATGCGAGCCAGATCCATGACGCGCTCTACAGCGAACGCGGTACCGCCGTCACCGAGAACCACGTCCAGCGGGTGTCGGGGGAGTACGGCGTCGTGTTCGAGCACCTCGAGGCTGGCACTACCCGCGCGGTGTGATGCGAATGTGGACGTTGGCGGGGTTGGGAGGCGGTCCCAACCCCGCCAACGTCCACATTCGCGGGAATTCAGGGCGCCTTCCTGAACTGTCGATGCGTTACCCGCTCACGGATCTGCGCTCCGAGCGTGGTCGCGATTGCGGCCACGAACACCAGGTTGAAGACCATGTGCACGGTGACGAGGATGCGCGTCCATTCGGCCGATGCATGGATGTCGCCGAAGCCGGTGGTGCTGAGGATCGTGATCGTGAAGTACAGCGCGTCCGTGCGCGTTTCGATGCCCGAGAAGTTGTCCGGACTCTGGGAGGCGACGAAGTACGAGCTGGCGAAGAAGAAGACAACGATCGCTAGGAGGTACACCAGTGAACGCAATCGTCGCTGCGCAGCCGAGTCCGCCTGGATGAACAGCCTGACCTGCCAGACCGACGCGGCCCCGAGCCCGACCACGCCCACGGCGATGAGTGTGTAGCCGATCCAGTCGGGAACGTCGTTGTTCGGCCCGGGCCACGGCGTCACGTAGTACACGGCAACCAGCGCGGCCATGATGGCCAGGAACTGCACGAGGTCCCTTCGCGTCACGTCGCCAGCATCGCGCTCGGTGCGGACACTTCAGCCGAAGGCGCGCCGGGCAGCGACTCAAGCTCGAGGACCTCGCCGACTAGCCCTCGATGTGGACGTCTTGGCCGCAACGATGTGCCGCCGCTTCGAACCATCCGAAGCGGCGCCACATCGTTGCGAAGTAAACGTCCACATCGGGGAGCGGGCGGACCGTAGGGTTGTGACATGTCGCAGACCGGTGCTGAGGGTCTTGCGCTGGCCCTGGAGCTCACCGACCTCGGCGCGTCCCTGCAGGCGCAGCGGTATAGGCGCGAGCATCCCGACGCCGACGATGAGGAAGTCGAGGCGTTCGTGCAGGCGTGGTTTCTCGACCGGCCAGGTGCACCGGACGGCGACGCCGTCGGGCGCTCACGGCAACTGTGACGGAGCTTGAGCGGTCATTGGCGTCCGCAGCAGCGGACCTCCGCGCGCGTGGTGCGCGGTTTGCGCTGGTTGGTGGGCTCGCGGTCCAGTCCGAGCGGAGCCCCGGCTGACCCGCGATGCCGATCTGGCAGTCAGCGTCGAGTCGGATGCTGAGGCCGAGCAGTTGGTGCATCACCTCACCGGCCTCGGCTATCGCATCGTCGCCAGCGTCGACCACCGCGCGCACAGCCGGATCACGCTCGGTCGTCACGGACCTGCTGTTCGCGTCGGCGGCATCGAGCCCGAGAGTCGCCGCGGCGGACGAGATTGAAGTTCTTCCAGGCCTAGCGTTGCGGGTCGCGACGGTCGGGCATCTCATCGCGATGAAGCTGCTCGCACGGGACGACCGGCTCCGCCCAACGGACGCCGACGACCTGCGCGCGATGCGCGCCATCGCCTGCTGAACCGGACTGGGCCGTCGCGTCGGACGCAGTCGACGTCATCACCGCCCGCGGGTATGCGCGCGGTCTCGACCTGCGCGCGTCATTGACCACGTTGCGCGAACGGGGCGTACTAGGCCGGAGTCGGTGCCGGCTCGTCGGCCTTGTCGTCGCTGGCGGAGCCCGCGGCCCCGCGCCGCACGCCCTCGAGCAGCAGTTGGGCGACGTCGCGTACCTGCATCTGGTCGCTCTGCTCGCGATCGCTCTGCAGCTCGGCGACGCCGTCGCTGATCATGATGCGGCAGAACGGGCAGCCGACCGCCACGGTGGCGGCGCCGGTGTCGATCGCCTCGGCGGTGCGGTTGTTGTTCACCCGGGTGCCGAGCTTTTCCTCCATCCACATCCGGGCGCCGCCGGCGCCGCAGCAGAAGCTCTTGTCCTGGTTGCGCGGCATCTCGGCGAACTCCGCGCCCGGCAGCGCCTCGAGGATGTCCCGCGGCGGCGAGTAGACCTTGTTGTGCCGGCCCAGGTAGCACGGGTCGTGGTAGGTGATCTTCTGCTCGACCGGTGCCACCGGCACCAGCTTCTTCTCGCGCACCAACCGGTTGAGCAGTTGTGTGTGGTGCACCACCTCGTAGCGTCCGCCGAGCTGCGGGTACTCGTTCGCGATCGTGTTGAAGCAGTGCGCGCAGGTGGCGACGATCTTCTTTGCCCCGATGGTGTTCAGCGTCTCGACGTTCTGCTGCGCGAGCATCTGGTACAGGAACTCGTTGCCGCTGCGGCGGGCCGAGTCCCCGGTGCAGGTCTCGCCCGGTCCGAGCACGGCGAACGACACCCCAGCGGTATGCAGCAGTTCCGCGACCGCCTGGGTCGTCTTCTTCGCCCGGTCCTCGTATGCGCCCGCGCAGCCGACCCAGAACAGCCATTCCACGTCGTCGGGGATCGCGTCCTCCACGACCGGCACCTCGAAGTCGAGGTCGGCGGCCCAGTCGAGCCGGGAGGCGGCGTTCATCCCCCAGGGGTTGCCCTTGGACTCGAGGTTCTTGAACAGCCCGTTCAGCTCCGACGGGAACTCGGTCTCCACCAGGACCTGGTAGCGGCGCATGTCGACGATGTGGTCGATGTGCTCGATGTCGACCGGGCACTGCTCGACACAAGCACCGCAGGTCGTGCAGGACCACAGCACGTCCGGGTCGATGATCCCGCCCTGACCGCCGTCGCCGGCGTGCGCGTACCCATGCTCGTTCGGCGCGACCAACGGCCGGTCGATCTCGGCCTTGGCCGACGCGGGCAACGAGTCGAGGTCGAGGGGTGCTGCCGCCGGCGGGCCGCCGTAGCCGCTGGCCGCGAGGTACTGCGGGTGCGCCTGCGCGACGAGGTAGGGCGCCTTGGAGAACGTCGCGTCCCGCAGCCCCATCACGAGCAGTTTCGGGGACAGCGGCTTGTCGGTGTTCCACGCCGGGCACTGCGACTGACACCGACCGCACTCAGTGCAGGTGGCGAAGTCGAGGAAGCCCTTCCAGGTGAAGTCCTCGATCTTGCCGACGCCGAACAGGTCGTCCTCGCCCGGGTCCTCGAAGTCGATCGGCTTTCCGCCGGAGTACATCGGCAGCAGCGGGCCAAGCCCGTTGGGCCGCCGCGAGAACAGCACGTTGAACGGCGCCATGAAGATGTGCAGGTGCTTGCTGTACACGACGAGGACGAGGAAGCCGAGGATCACGGCGATGTTGAGCAGCAGGCCGATGGCCTCGATCCACTCGTTCGCCTCCTCGCCGGACGGCAGCAGATCGGCCACCCACTGCGAGGCAAAGGCCCCCGACTCGGGGTAGGGGAAGTTGCCGGTGTTGATCTGCGCGCCGCGGTAGAGCAGCAACGTCCAGATCACGTTGAAGATCATGAACAGCACGAGCCAGGCCGCGCCGGTGTGCGAGCCGTAGAAGCGGGACGCTCGACCGAGCCTCTTCGGGTTCTGCATGATGCGGAACATCGTGAAGGCGGCCAGCCCGGCGAGCACTGCCAGTGCGAAGAAGTCCTCGATCCAGGCGACCCACGCCCAGTTCTTCAGCACCGGGATCGCGAACTGGCGGTCGATGATCGCGCCGAACGCCTCGACGATCGTCAGCCCCAGGATGATGAAGCCCCAGAACACGAAGAAGTGCGCGAGCCCTGGCCCCGTCCACTTCAGCAGCTTCCGCTGGCCGGCCACCTCGACGACCTCGGCCTCGACCCGGCGCTGCGGCTGGTCGAGCCGGCCCACGGCCGGTTGGCCGCTGCGGATGAGCCGGAACAGCATGAGCAGCCGCCGCCCGGCCACCGCGCCGGTGACGACGACGATCGCCGCGCCGATCGCGATGCTCAACGACTCGCTCACACCGACCTCCCGACGGACCTGGCCCTACCCGTCAACGACCTCCGCCCTGGCGGGCAGCAGGAGAATAGTCCGACCTTTCATGGACAGGGGTTCACGGGGTCGCGGCGTCCACCAGCCAGCGGACGGCCGGCAGGACGACGACGGGAGCGCTCAGGGCGACCAGTCCGATCACGACAGCGGCCGCGAGGACCCGAATGCGCAGCCGGGGCGCCCCGGTGGGACCCCGCATACTCCGCAGCATGTGCCCAGGGTACGTCCCGGGGGAATAGCCTGGTCGGCTGTCGAAGTTGAGCCATACAGACTCAAGTCTCTTGACAACTGCACAGTCACTGAAGCATCGTTCGACCGAGTTCGGACGCCCCGTACACACCGGAACAGCCTGGAGGAACACCAATGACCCGTCCTGTCGGCATCGACCTCGGCACGACCAACTCGGTCGTCGCGGTCCTCGAAGGTGGCGAGCCCACCGTCATCGCAAACGCCGAGGGTTCCCGCACCACCCCGTCAGTCGTCGCGTTTGCCAAGAATGGCGAGGTCCTCGTCGGCGAGGTCGCCAAGCGGCAGGCCGTGACAAACGTTGACCGCACCATCCGCTCCGTGAAGCGGCACATGGGCACCGACTGGTCACAGACCATCGACGGCAAGAAGTTCACCGCGCAGCAAATCAGCGCGTTCGTCCTGCAGAAGCTCAAGCGCGATGCCGAGGCCTACCTCGGCGAAACGGTCACGGACGCGGTCGTTACCGTGCCGGCCTACTTCAACGACGCCCAGCGGCAGGCCACCAAGGAGGCGGGCGAGATCGCCGGCTTCAACGTGCTCCGGATCATCAACGAGCCGACCGCGGCCGCGCTCGCATACGGCCTCGACAAGGGCGACAAGGAGCAGACCATCCTGGTCTTTGACCTCGGCGGCGGCACGTTCGACGTGTCCTTGCTCGAGATCGGCGACGGGGTCGTCGAGGTGAAGGCGACCAGCGGCGACAACCACCTCGGTGGCGACGACTGGGACCAGCGCATCGTCGACCACCTGGTCAAGCAGTTCAAGAACGGCCACGGCATCGACCTGTCCAATGACAAGATGGCGCTACAGCGGCTGCGCGAGGCGGCGGAGAAGGCGAAGATCGAGCTGTCGTCCTCCGCCGAGACCACCATCAACCTGCCGTACATCACCGCGTCGGCCGAGGGTCCGCTGCACCTGGACGAGAAGCTCACCCGCTCGCAGTTCCAGCAGATGACGCAGGACCTGCTCGACCGCACCAAGTCGCCCTTCCAGAACGTCATCAAGGACGCGGGCATCGACGTGAAGACGATCGACCACGTCATCCTGGTCGGCGGCTCGACCCGGATGCCGGCCGTCACCGACCTGGTGAAGCAGCTCCTTGGCGGCAAGGAGCCGAACAAGGGCGTCAACCCGGACGAGGTCGTCGCTGTCGGCGCCAGCCTGCAGGCCGGCGTGCTCAAGGGCGAGGTCAAGGACGTCCTGCTGCTCGACGTCACCCCGCTGTCGCTCGGCATCGAGACCAAGGGCGGCATCATGACCAGGCTCATCGAGCGCAATACGACGATTCCGACCAAGCGCTCGGAGATTTTCACGACGGCCGACGACAACCAGCCGTCGGTGGCGATCCAGGTCTACCAGGGCGAGCGCGAGATGGCCGCATACAACAAGAAGCTCGGCACGTTCGAGCTGACCGGGCTGCCGCCGGCACCGCGCGGCATCCCGCAGATTGAGGTCACCTTCGACATCGACGCGAACGGCATCGTGCACGTCACGGCAAAGGACCTCGGCACCGGCAAGGAGCAGTCGATGACCATCACCGGCGGCTCCGGCCTGCCGAAGGACGACATCGACCGGATGATGCGCGAGGCCGAGCAGTACGCCGAGGAGGACGCGAAGCGGCGCGAGCAGGTCGAGACCCGCAACACCGCCGAGCAGCTGGTCTACACGACCGAGAAGTTCCTCAAGGACAACGAGGACAAGCTGCCGGAGGATGCGCGGAGCAACGTCGACGGGCCGCTGTCCGACCTCAAGAAGGCGCTCGAGGGCGACGACTTCGACGCCATCAAGTCGTCGTCGGAGGCGCTCGCCACCGCCAGCCAGTCGCTCGGCGCGGCGATGTATGCGCAGGCGCAGGCATCGGCGCCGTCGGGCGACGGTCCGGCTGAGCCGGGTGCCTCGTCTGCCTCCGCCCCCGCGGACGATGACGTCGTTGATGCCGAGATCGTCGACGAGGATGAGGCCAAGTGAGCGAACCGTCCCGAGCGGACGGCCGCCCCGACGGGCAGGAGGGTGCTGACCGTCCCATCATCCGCGACAAGCGACGCATCGACCCGACCACGGGATCGCTCCGGGAGCCGGCGCCCTTCGCGGCTGGCCCTGGGGCGCCCGGGTCCGGGTCGCCGGGTCCCGACGCGCCGCCGCAGCCGGCGCCGACTGACGTCGGGCCCGAGCACGGCGGGGTCGACGCCCGGGTCGCCGAGCTGACCGCGGATGTGCAGCGGCTGTCTGCGGAGTACGCCAACTACCGCAAGCGGGTCGACCGGGATCGCGAGCTCGTCCGCGAGGTGGCGACCGCCAACGTGCTGGATGCTTTGCTGCCGGTGCTCGACGACCTCGACCGGGCGCGCGAGCACGGCGACCTGACCGGCGCGTTCAAGTCGGTCGGCGAGGCCCTCGAGACCACGCTCACCAAGCTCGGCTTGGAGCGTTACGGCGACGTGGGCGAACGCTTCGACCCGACCGTGCACGACGCCCTGCTGCACGAGTACTCGGGCGACGTCGACGTACCGACGTGCACGGCGGTGCTGCAGCCGGGGTACCGCTTTGCTGGCCGGATCATTCGTCCGGCTCGGGTCGCCGTCACCGAGCCCGAGCCCGAGCCGATCGTCTGACCGGTGCCATACATGCCCGCGATCTTGACTCCGGCAGCCGCGACCCGCCGTGTTCCTGCTGCTGAGGTCGAGATCGCGGACAACGATCTCGAAGGAGGTGACGCAGGGTGAGTGCCAAGGACTACTTGGAGAAGGACTACTACAAGACGCTCGGCGTCGCCGCCGACGCCAAGGCCGACGCCATAAAGAAGTCGTATCGGAAGCTGGCCAAGAAGTTCCACCCGGACGCCAACAAGGGCGACGCCGAGGCGGAGCGCCGGTTCAAGGAGATCTCCGAGGCCTACGACGTCCTCGCCGACGACAAGCGGCGCGCCGAGTACGACGAGATGCGCCGGCTCGGGGCGAGCGGGTTCCGCTTCCCGGGCGGCGCCGGCGCGCGCGGGCCGGGCGGCCCGGGCAACGTGCAGTTCGACTTCTCGTCGTTGTTCGACCAGGGCGGCGGTATGGGTGGTGCCGCGGGCATGGAGGACGTGCTCGGCGGCTTGTTCGGTGGTGCCCGACGAGGCGGCGCTATGCAGCCACGTCGTGGCGCCGACGTCGAGTCGAGCGTGACTCTGTCCTTCCGGGAGGCGTTGGACGGCGTGACCGTCCCGCTGCGGCTGACGGCGCAGGGCGCCTGCCCGACCTGTCATGGCAGTGGGGCGCGCCCGGGCACCGTGCCGCATACCTGCCCGGTGTGTCAGGGCAGCGGGCAGACCGCCCGCAACCTCGGTGGCTTTGCCTTCGCCGAGCCGTGTCAGAACTGCAAGGGCCGGGGCGTCGTTGTCGACGACCCGTGCCCCACGTGCCAGGGCAGCGGCGAGGCGCCGTCGACCAGGACGATCCAGGCGCGTATCCCGGCCGGAGTCAAGGACGGGCAGCGCATCCGGCTCAAGGGCAAGGGCGCGCCCGGTGCTCGCGGTGGGCCGCCCGGTGACCTGTTCGTCGAGGTGCACGTCCAGCCGCACCCGG
Source organism: uncultured Actinomycetota bacterium (assembly GCA_963836025.1). Classification (GTDB taxonomy): domain Bacteria; phylum Actinomycetota; class Actinomycetes; order JBEVHX01; family JBEVHX01; genus JBEVHX01. The sequence goes on along the minus strand of CAWIIE010000007.1, from coordinate 549,458 downwards.
TGTTCGGTCGCCGCACCGGCCACGACGTGACGTTAACGGTGCCGATCACCTTCCCCGAGGCGGTGCTCGGCGGCGAGATCGTCGTGCCGGCGCCGGACGCAACCACGGTGACCTTGCGCATCCCGCCCGGCACTAAGAGCGGACGCACACTGCGGGTGCGCGGCAAGGGCGGCCTGAAGCGCGATGGCTCGCGGGGCGACCTGCTCGTGACTGTTGAGGTCGCAGTGCCGCAGCGCGTCGACGCCGAGGCGAGTCAGGCGTTGCGTGCGTATGCGGACGCGACGAACGGGGACGACCCGCGAGTCGGCCTGATCGAGCAGGCCCGGAAGGAGTGACGGCATGAGCGACCCCTTCGCCTGGTCTGAAACCGCACCGGTCTACGTGATCTCGGTGGCCGCGGAGCTGTCCGGGCTGCACGCCCAGACCCTGCGGCAGTACGACCGGCTTGGCCTGGTCTCACCGGGTCGCGCAGCCGGCGGCGGCCGACGCTATTCGGCGCTGGACATCGAACGGCTGCGCGATGTACAGCGGCTGTCCGCCGACGGCGTCGGACTGGCCGGCATCAAGCGCATCCTCGAGCTGACTGACCAGATCGCCGCCTTGCAGCAGCGGGTCCATGAGCTGCAGGACGAGGTCGACGGCCGGAACGCGCGTCGGCGTGAACTCGTGCCGCTGCCCGGCGCCGGCGGCGCGCTGGTCGTCTGGCGTCCAGCCCCCCGCTGATGAATACCTGTCAGGCGTTCCGCGTCACCCGTGACGCGCTTCGCCTGACACGTCTCCCGCCCCGCCTTCGTGTCAGACGTTTCGCGCCGCGGGTGACGCGTTTCGCCTGACAACTCGAACCACGAACGACACTGCAGAGGACTCCCACATGGACCTGACCACGAAGACCCAGGAGGCCGTGTCGGCCGCCCAACGACGCGCGGTCTCCGAGGGCAACCCCTCGCTCGAGCCGGCGCACCTGCTGCTCGCGCTGCTCGACCAGGGCGAGGGCATCGCCGGCTCGTTGCTGGCCGCGGTCGGGGCCGACCGGACGGCGCTGCGCGCCGAGGTCGACGCTGCGGTCTCCGGGTTGCCTCGGGCCGCGGGTGCCAGCGTCGGCGCCCCGCAGCCGTCCGGCTCGTTGCAGCGGGCGCTCGCCGGTGCACAGTCGGCGGCCGCCGACCGCGGGGACGCATACCTGTCGACCGAACACCTGCTCCTGGGGATCGCGCGCACACCCGGCGACATGGCCGACCTATTGAAGCGGCACGGGGCGACGCCCGAGGCGCTCGATGAAGCGCTGCATCGGGTGCGCGGCTCATCCAAGGTGACCAGCCCCGATCCGGAGGGCACCTTCCAGGCGCTCGCGAAGTACGGCATCGACTTCACCGCGCGCGCCCGCGAGGGCAAGGTCGACCCGGTCATCGGCCGGGACAACGAGATCCGCCGAGTCATCCAAGTGCTCTCGCGACGGACGAAGAACAACCCGGTGCTTATTGGCGAACCGGGCGTCGGCAAGACCGCGGTCGTCGAGGGCCTGGCGCAGCGGATCGTGGCCGGCGACGTACCGGAGTCGTTGCGCGGCAAGCGTTTGGTGGCGCTCGACCTCGGTGCCATGGTGGCCGGGGCGAAGTACCGCGGCGAGTTCGAGGAACGGCTCAAGGCCGTGCTCGACGAGATTCGCGAGAGCGAAGGCCAGGTCATCACCTTTCTCGACGAGCTGCACACTGTCGTCGGGGCGGGCGCGACCGGCGAGTCCGCGATGGATGCCGGCAACATGCTCAAGCCGATGCTGGCCCGCGGCGAGCTGCGGATGGTCGGCGCGACCACGCTCGACGAGTACCGCGAGCACATCGAGAAGGACGCTGCGCTCGAACGGCGCTTCCAGCAGGTCTACGTCGGCGAGCCGTCGGTCGAGGACACGATCGCGATTCTGCGCGGCCTCAAGGAGCGGTACGAAGCGCACCACAAGGTGGCGATCACCGACGCCGCGTTGGTGGCCGCGGCCACACTGTCGCACCGATTCATCAGCGGCCGCCAGCTGCCGGACAAGGCGATCGACTTGATCGACGAGGCCGCGTCCCGGCTGCGGATGGAGATCGACTCCTCGCCGGTGGAGATCGACGCGTTGCAGCGGGCGGTCGACCGGCTGCGCATGGAGGAGCTCGCGCTCTCGACGCAAACGGACGTGGCATCGGTCGAGCGGCTCGCGGCACTGCGCCGCGAGCTCGCGGACAAGCAGGAGGAGCTCAACGCGCTGACCGCGCGCTGGCAGCGGGAGAAGTCCGGGCTCAACCAAGTTGGCGAGCTCAAGGCGCAGATCGACGAGCTGCGTATGCAGGCCGAACGCGCGCAGCGTGAAGGTGACCTGGCGACGGCGTCCGAGCTGATCTACGGCCGGCTGCCCGCGCTGGAGGGCCAGCTGGCGGCCGCATCCGAGACCGCTGCCGACGTCGAGGCCGGCGGCCCGATGGTCAAGGAGGAGGTCGGCCCGGACGACGTCGCCGAGGTCGTGTCCGCGTGGACCGGTATCCCGGCCGGACGGCTGCTCGAAGGGGAGTCGCAGAAGCTGCTGCGCATGGAAGAGGAGATCGGTCGCCGCCTGGTCGGGCAGCAGCACGCCGTGCGGGCCGTGTCGGACGCGGTGCGTCGGGCGCGCGCCGGCATCTCCGACCCGGACCGCCCGACCGGATCGTTCCTGTTCCTCGGGCCGACCGGCGTCGGCAAGACCGAGCTGGCGAAGGCGTTGGCCGACTTCCTGTTCGACGACGAGCGCGCACTCGTGCGCATCGACATGAGCGAGTACGGAGAGAAGCACTCGGTCGCGCGACTGGTCGGCGCGCCGCCTGGCTACGTCGGGTACGAGGAGGGCGGCCAGCTCACCGAAGCGGTGCGCCGCCGCCCGTACACGGTGGTCCTGCTCGACGAGGTCGAGAAGGCGCATCCGGAGGTTTTCGACGTGCTGCTGGCCGTGCTCGACGACGGCCGGCTGACGGATGGCCAAGGTCGGACGGTGGACTTCCGCAACGCGATTCTGGTGCTCACCTCCAACCTCGGCTCGATGTTCCTGGTGGACGAGTCGCTCTCGGATGAGGCCAAGCGCGAACGGGTGATGGACGTCGTGCGCTCTTCGTTCAAGCCAGAGTTCCTGAACCGGCTCGACGAGATCGTGATGTTCGATGCGCTGTCGACCGAGGAGCTCGCACAGATCGTTGGCCTGCAGGTCGAGGCGCTGGCCCGGCGGCTCGCCGACCGGCGGCTGACCCTCGAAGTCACCGAAGCCGCGCGCGAATGGCTGGCGCTGGCCGGGTTCGACCCGGTCTACGGGGCTCGGCCACTACGTCGCCTTGTCCAGACCGAGATCGGCGACGGGCTGGCGAAGGCGCTGCTCGCCGGGGAGATCCGCGACGGCGACACCGTCCGCGTCGACGTCGCCGACGACAACATCGGCTTGGTCATCACCGCCTGAGCCCTCGCCACCCTGCCCCCGTGATCATGCACGAACTTCCCCGGGAGTTTGTGCAAGATCACGGGGAGGGTGTGGGTGACGGAGAGGGTGTGGGGGACCTGGAGCGGGCCGATCCGCGGTACGGGAGGGGGAGCTCAGGCGAACGCCGCGGTGAGGCGCTCGAGAGCCTCGTCGATGACCTCGGCGCGCTTGCAGAACGCCCAGCGCACGAGCGGGCCGCCGACATCGGCGTGGTCCCAGAACGGCGCATGCGGGATCGCGACCACGCCCGCTCGTTTCGGCAGGTCACGGCAGAAGTCGACGCCGCTCGCGTACCCGACGGAACGCACGTCGGTGGTGAGGAAGTACGTGCCGCGCGACGCGTGCACGTCGAAGCCGAGTCGCTCGAGCCCTCCGGAAAGCTGGTCGCGGCGGGTGCGCAATTCGTCCCGCACCTCGTCGAAGTATGCGTCCGGCAGTCCCAGGCCGACCGCCACCGCCGGTTGCAGCGGCGCCGCGTTCGTGTAGGTCATGAACTGCTTGGTCGCCATCACGGCGCGCACCAGCGACGGCGGGCCGCATACCCAACCCACCTTCCACCCGGTCACCGCGAACGTCTTGCCCGCCGACCCGAACGACAGCGTCCGGTCGCGCATCCCGGGCAGCGACGCGAGCGGCACGTGCGGCCGGTCGGCGTCGAGGGCCAGGTGCTCGTACACCTCGTCCGACAGCACGACCAGGTCGTGCTCGTTCGCGACCTCGGCGATCGCGTCGAGCTCGGCGCGCGAGAGCACCGCGCCGGTCGGGTTGTGCGGCGTGTTGATCAGCAGGCACTTGGTGCGTCGACTCACCGCTGCGCGCAGCTCGTCAGCGTCGAGTCCGTATGCGGGCGGCCGCAACGTCACCGGCCGCCGGATGCCGCCGGCGAAGGTGATCGCCGCGACGTAGGAGTCGTAGTACGGCTCGAGCACCACGACCTCGTCGCCCGGGTCGACTAGCGCGAGCAGCGCGGCCGTGATGCCTTCCGTTGCACCGGCTGTGACCAGCACCTCGGTGTCGGTGTCGTAGTCGAGGTCGTAGAAGCGCGCCTGATGCGCTGCGATCGCGGTGCGCAGCTCGGGGACGCCGAGCCCCGGCGGGTACTGGTTGCGGCCTTCCCGGATCGCGGCGATCGCGGCATCGAGGACCGCCGGCGGACCGTCGGTGTCCGGGAAGCCCTGGCCGAGGTTGACCGAGCCGGTCGCCAACGCCAGCGCCGACATCTCGGCGAAGACCGTGGTGCCGACGCCTTCGATTCGGCCGGCAGCGAACTCACGCGGCATGGCCCGCAGCCTGCCATCAACGGCGTGGCAGGGTGACCGCGTGGCGACCGCACTGGTGACCGGGGCGACGGCAGGCATCGGGGCGGCGTTCGCACGCCGGCTGGCGCAGGACGGCTTCGACTTGGTGCTGGTGGCGCGCGACGTCGCGCGGCTCGAAGCGACGGCAGCCGAGCTGCGGCACCGGTTCGGTTCCGATGTCGAGGTGCTGCCGGCCGACCTGTCCGACCGCGCCCAGCTCGAGCGGGTCGAGCATCGCCTCGCCGACGATGCGCGTCCGATCGACCTGTTGGTCAACAACGCGGGCTTCGGGCTCAACCGGTCGTTCCTCGGCAGTGAAGCCGATCAGCTCCAGGCACAGTTCGATGTGCTTGTGACGGCCGTGCTCCGGCTCACGCACGCCGCGGCGCGGAGCATGGTCGCCCGCGGGCACGGCTCGATCCTCAACGTCAGCAGCATCGCCGGCTTCATCCCCGGCGGCGCGTACGGGGCGGCGAAGGCATACGTCACGAGCCTGAGCGAGTCGTTGAACGCCGAGCTGGCCGGCAAGGGTGTTCGCGTGACTGCGCTGTGTCCCGGCTTCACCCGCACGGAGATCCATCAACGGTCCGGTGCCGACACCAGCGGCATCCCGGACTGGCTGTGGCTCAACGCAGACGCGGTCGTCGACACCGCGCTGCGGGACTTGGAGCGCGGCCGCGCGGTCAGCGTGCCGGACCTCAGGTACAAGACGATTGCCGGCCTCGTGCGGTTCGCGCCACGGCGCGCGATCGGCGCTGCATACCGAAGACGGAGGAAGACTGCGCGATGAGAGTGCTCGTGCTGGGCGGAACGTCGTTCGTCGGACGCGCGATGGCCGATGCCGCGCTCGCCGCCGGTCATGAGGTGACGTTGCTCAACCGTGGCGTCACCGCACCGGACCGGCCCGATGTGGTGACGCTGCACGCCGATCGAGATGACGCCGCGACCTTGTCGGTCCTCGATGGGCTGGCCTGGGACACGGTCATCGACGTGAGCGGCCGGTCGGCGTCCCAGGTGCGTGCAACAGCCGACCGTCTCGTCGATGCGGTGCCGCATTACCTGTACATCTCGACCGTCGGTGTGCACGCCGGCTGGCCGGAAGAGGCCGTCGATGAGAGACTCCCCGCTTCTTGAAGGCGACCCGGACGACCCGTCGCCGCCCGACATGGAGCGGTACAGCGAGCAGAAGCGCGGCGGTGAGCTGGCCGCGCTGCGTGCCTTCGGCGCGGATCGCACGCTGCTGGTTCGTCCCGGCCTCATCCTCGGGCCGCACGAGAACGTCGGCCGGGTCCCGTACTGGCTCGGCCGGATCGCAGCTGGCGGCGACGTGCTGGCCCCCGGCGACCCCGACCGGGAGTTCGCATATGTCGACGTTCGCGACCTCGCCGAGTGGTGCATCGCGGCCGCCGAACGCAAGCTCAGCGGCGCGTTCATCGCGCTGGCGCCGCAGGGTCGGGACACCTGGCAGGACTGGCTGACCGCCTGCCGGGACGCGACCGGCAGCGACGCGACAGTTCACCTGGGTGGACGACGACTGGCTCGTCGAGCAGGGTGTCGAACCCTGGAGCGGCCTGCCGATGTGGTTGCCCGGCGGCGCCCGGCCGGTCAGCTCGGCGCGCATCCACGCCGAGGGATTCACCGACCGGCCGATCGAGGTCACCGTCCGCGACTCATGGGAGTGGCTGCGCGACATCGACTACGTCCCCGAGCGCCGCTACCGCCCGCAGGGCATCGACCGAGCCCGCGAGGCGGAGCTGCTCGCGGCGTACGCTGCGCGCTCGTGACGGCCCGCGACGACCTGCTGCAACAGATCAAGGACAAGGCGGTTGTGCACGGCCGGGTCACCCTCTCGTCGGGCCGTGAGGCGGACTACTACGTCGACCTGCGCCGGGTGACCCTCGACGCGCAGGCAGCTCCGCTGGTCGGGGAGGTCATGCTGGACCTGACCGCCGACCTCGACTACGACGCAGTCGGCGGGCTGACGCTGGGCGCCGATCCGGTGGCGACGGCGATGCTGCATGCGGCGGCCAGCCGCGGCCGTCGGCTCGACGCATTCGTGGTGCGCAAGGAGGGCAAGGCGCACGGCCTGCAGCGGCGGATCGAGGGGCCGGACGTCGCCGGCCGCCGGGTGCTCGCGGTCGAGGACACGTCAACGACGGGCGGGTCGGTGCTCACCGCGGTCGAAGCGCTGCGCGAGGCCGGTGCCGAGGTGGTCGCTGTCGCGGTCATCGTCGAGCGGGGGGCCTCTCCAGCGGTCGACGGCGCGGGCCTCGAGTACCGCGCCGCATACGACCTTGCGGACCTCGGTCTCGTCTGACACCGCGATCTGTCAGCCGTTTCGCGCCACCCGTGACGCGAACTGCCTGACAAGTGCGCGGGCCGCGACATGTGTCAGCGGTTCGCGCCACCCGTGACGCGAACCGCATGACAAGTCGGCGTCAGGCTTCGGGGCCGGCCGCCGCCTCGCGTGCGCTCTCGCGCCTGGCGCGCAGCACCTCGAACGCGATCGGGATGACCGAGAGAGCGACGATGCCGATCAGGATGAACTCGATGTTCTCCCGGACGAACGGCACGTTGCCGAGCAAATAGCCGAGGACGGTGACCCCGACACCCCAGAGGATGCCGCCGATCGTGCTGTAGAGGGCGTAGGCGCGGAAGTCCATCCGGCTGGCCCCGGCCATCGCGGTGATGAAGGTGCGCACGATCGGCACGAAGCGGGCCAGGATGATCGCCCGGGCGCCGTACTTGTCGAAGAACGCCTTGGTCTGGTCGACGTACTGCTGCTTGAAGAAGCGAGAGTTCTCCCGCGAGAACAGCGGCGGCCCAACCTTGGCGCCGATCCAGTAGCCGACCAGGTTGCCGGCGATCGCCGCCAGCGTGATGTAGATGCAGAGCAGCCAGATCGGGTAGTCGAACCAGGTCGTCGACGCGGCCAGCAGGCCAGCGGTGAACAGCAGCGAGTCGCCCGGCAGGAAGAAGCCGATCAGCAGGCCGCACTCGGCGAAGACGACCGCCAGGATGCCGATCAGCCCGAAGGTCTGGGCCAGCTGCTCGGGGTCGAGCCACTCCGGGCCCAGGGCGACGACATCCACGCGTGCCAGGGTACGTGCGTTCGGACGGACCTAGGCTCGGCTGACGTGGGCGACGAGACGTACGACACATCGCTGGTCGGCGTCGGCCCCTGGCCCGGCCCGTGGCCGGACGACCCGCGCCTGGACCCCGAGCTGCTCCGCGACGGCGACCGGCGCAACGTCGTCGACACCTACCGCTACTGGCGGCGGGAGGCGATCGTGGCCGACCTCGACACCCGTCGGCACCCCTTTCATGTGGCGATCGAGAACTGGCTGCACGACTTCAACATCGGGTCCGTGGTGCGCACCGCGAATGCGTTCCTTGCCGCCGAGGTGCACGTCGTGGGCCGCCGCCGCTGGAACCGGCGCGGGGCGATGGTCACCGACCGGTACCAACACGTCCGCCACCACGCCACGGCCGAGGAGCTCGTCGGGTGGGCGCATACGACCGGGTTGGCGGTCATCGGGGTCGACAACCTGCCCGGCGCCGTCCCGCTCGAGACGTATGCGCTGCCGCGCGCGTGCGTGCTCGTGTTTGGGCAGGAGGGGCCGGGGCTTTCGGAACCGACGCGGGACGCCGCGGACGCGGTCCTGTCGATCGCCCAGTTCGGGTCGACGCGGTCGATCAACGCCGGTGCAGCGGCCGCGATCGCCATGCATGCGTGGATCCGCCAGCACGTTTTCGCCCAGCTTCCGCACCAGTCCCGTTGATCATGCAATGTTGGCCCTGGCGCTAGGTCGGCCGAAGGGCCAACTCTGCATGATCAACTTGGAGGAGTAGTGGCAGAGCGCATCGTCGTCGTCGGGGCTGACGCCGCCGGCATGAGCGCCGCATCACAACTCAAGCGGCGACGCGGCGACGACGTCGACGTGATCGCGATCGAGCGCGGGTCGTACTCGTCGTACTCCGCCTGCGGCATTCCGTACTGGATCGCCGGCGACGTTGCCACGGCCGACGACCTGGTTGCCCGCTCCCCGGAGGAGCACCGCCGGCGCGGGATCGACCTGCGGATGCATACCGAGGTCGTTGAGATCGACCTGCGCGCGGGGCACGTGGTCGCCAACTCGGTGGAGGGAGCCGACCGCGTCGAATTCGACCAGCTCGTGCTCGCGACCGGTGCCGTGCCGGTCCGGCCGGACCTTCCCGGCATCGATGCCGCCGGAGTGCTAGGGGTGCAGACCCTCGACGACGGCGCGGCCGTGCTGTCCGCGCTCACGCCGGACGTGCGCCGGGTGATCGTTGTCGGCGCCGGCTACATCGGGGTCGAGATGTCCGAGGCAGTCGTCCGCCGCGACCTGGACGTAACGGTGCTCGACGCCGCGGCGGAGCCGATGTCAACGCTGGACCCGGACATGGGTGCGCTGGTGCATGCGGCGATGGAGGGCATGGGGATCGACGTCCGGACGCATACCGAGGTGTCCGCGATCGAGGCCGACGTGGACGGGCGGGCGCGCGCGGTCGTGACCGATTCGGAGACCTTCCCCGCCGACCTGGTCATCCTCGGGATCGGCGTGCGCCCGAACACCGATCTCGCCCGCTCAGCCGGGTTGCCGTTGGGCGACGCTGGCGGGCTGGTGACTGACGACACCATGAGAGTGGCGGGCCACGACGCCGTCTGGGCCGGCGGGGACTGCGTCGAGGTCATGCACCGGGTGAGCAAGCGGCTGGTCCACATTCCGCTCGGAACGCACGCCAACAAACACGGCCTGGTCATCGGCACCAACCTCAGCGGCGGCACTGCGACCTTTCCCGGCGTCGTCGGTACCGCAGTCAGCCGGGTCTGCGATCTGGAGATCGCCCGGACCGGCCTGACCACCGCAGAGGCCGAGCGGGCCGGCCACGACGTGGTGTCCGCGGTGATCGAGTCGACCACCCGCGCCGGCTACTTCCCGGGCACGAACCCGCTGACCGTCAAGATGCTCGCCGACCGCGCGTCCGGGCGGCTGCTCGGCGTCCAGATTGTCGGTCGCGAGGACTCCGGCAAGCGGATCGACGCCGCGGCGGTGGCGCTGTGGAACGGCATGTCCGTCGAGGACGTCATGGGCCTCGATCTGGCGTATGCGCCGCCGTTCTCGTCGGTGTGGGATCCGGTGCTCGTGGCCGCCCGAAAGGTGTTGCAGCGGCTCAGCGGCTGACAAGATGCGGGTATGCCTATCGCGACCCCCGAGACATACGCCGAGATGCTCGACCGCGCGAAGGATGGGGCCTTCGCCTACCCGGCGATCAACTGCACGTCGTCGCAGACCGTGATCGCAGCCATGCGCGGCTTCGCCGAAGCCGAGAGCGACGGCATCGTCCAGTTCTCCTGGGGCGGGGCGGAGTTTGCCTCAGGTCAGCTGGTCAAGGACATGGTGACGGGAGCCGTGGCTCTGGCGGAGTTCGCGCACGTGGTTGCGGAGAAGTACCCGGTCACGATCGCGCTGCACACCGACCACTGCCCGGTCAACAAGCTCGACGGCTTCATGCGGCCGCTGATCGAGGTGTCACGCAAGCGGGTCGAGGCCGGCCAGGAGCCGCTGATCCAGTCGCACATGTGGGACGGCTCGGCGGTACCGCTCGAGGAGAACCTCAAGTTGGCCGACGAGCTGCTCGACCTGTGCGCCGCGGCGCATACGATCATGGAACTCGAGATCGGTGTAGTCGGCGGTGAAGAGGACGGCATCTCGGCCGCTGCCGACGCCAAGCTGTTCTCCACGCCGGAGGACGCACTGGAAGTCGCGGACCGGCTCGGCCTCGGCGAGCGCGGCCGCTACCTGCTCGCGGCGACGTTCGGCAACGTGCACGGCGTCTACAAGCCGGGCAACGTCAAGCTCGAGCCGCCGATCCTCAAGCAAATTCAGGACGCGGTCGGCGAGAAGTACGGCAAGCAGAAGCCGTTCGACCTGGTGTTCCACGGTGGATCAGGCTCGCTGCTCGAGGAGATCCGCGAGACCTTGGACTACGGCGTGGTCAAGATGAACGTCGACACCGACACGCAGTACGCCTACACCCGGCCGATCGCGGACCACATGTTCAGCAAGTACTCCGGCGTGCTCAAGGTCGACGGCGAAGTTGGCAACAAGAAGGCATACGACCCGCGGGCGTATGGCAAGGCCGGCGAGGCCGGCATGGCCGCGCGCGTCGTCGAGGCCTGCACGGACCTGCGTTCCGCCGGCACCAAGATGACCTGACCCGGGCGTCGCTTCACGTATGGGGCCTTCGCTTCACGTAGGAGTGAAGCGGAGGCCCCATAGCTGAAGCGATGATCATCGCCCGGCTCGTCGCATCGATCGCGCCACCGCTGCGTGGATGCGGGCGAGGGTCTCCTGTGGCCGGTTGACCACCTCGTGCCATGTGACGCGGACGATCTCGTAGCCCTGCTGCGCCAGCCACTCCTGCCGCAGTTTCTCCTTCCACAGAACATCCGGGTCCGTGTACTTCACCCGGCCGTCGAACTCGACGATCACCCGCGCCTTCTCCAGCAAGAGGTCGACTCGGTACTCGCCGATCCAGCAGTTCACCAGCGGCGCGGGCAGGATCCCGTCGGCCATGAGCACCCGGGTCAGCGACTCTCCGGCGGATTCGCTGCCGGCGTCGGCGAACTTGATGACCCGGTTGATTCGCGCGAGGGCGCTGTCGCGGTCAGCGCGCTCCAGCGCCTCGACAAGAGCAGTACGGGTGACGTTCCCGCAGCGGAGCGCACTGTCCGCGACGACGACCGACGCTCCGAACGGCTCGGTCGACGCGACGTCGACCACAGTCCTCGCGACCGCGGTCATTCGCATGTGGGCGAGTCGTCCGGCGTCGCCCCGGCGCACCGCCGCTCGGTGGACATGGACACCGTTTCGCTTCGCGCCATTGCCCGACGTCGATGTGGCGGTGACATCGAGCAATGGCCCGATCAGCGTCAGACCATGAAGAGCCGCTGCGGAGCGGTGGCTGAGCACCAGCGACGGCCGCTGCAGCGTGACGGCCGCGCAGAGCTCGATGTGCGTTCGGCCGGGATCGGCGGTCAAGGGCTTCGCCGTGTATGCCCCTCGGCGGACCGTGCGCCAGTCATCGCCGTCCAGTCGGGCGCGGATCTCGTCCGCGGTGTAGCCGGCGGCCAAGGCCTGACGACGGGTGAAGACATCGAGCTGGGCCGCGGCCTTGGCGGCAAGCGCTGGAAGCATCCGCGCATGGTGGCCGAATCGGCGCGTTCGCCGCTCTCGTTATCCACAGGCTTGATCATCGCTGCAGTTGTTGGGCCTTGGCTTCAGTCCTACGTGAAGCGGAGGCCCCATACGTGCAGCCCGGCGTCAGACCCGACGTCGCGTTGCTCGACATGGTGGGATCGGGACGTGACGCACCCACGCGACCTGCTCGGCGGTCCGCCGCCGACGTACCTCCCGACCGACCCCGGCAGCGACGCACTCGCAAGGGGTGACGCCCCGGCCGAGGTTGCCCGCGCCAACCCGACCAGCTCCGCTGCCTGGGCGGCGCTCGCCCGCGACGCACTTGGTCGCGGCCAGGAGATCGAGGCGTATGCGTACGCGCGCACCGGGTACCACCGCGGCCTGGACGCGCTGCGGCGGAGCGGCTGGAAGGGCCACGGGCCGATCCCGTGGGCGCACGAGCCGAACCGCGGCTTCCTGCGCTGCCTAGACGCATTGAGCCGCGCGGCGCGCGGCATCGGCGAGTCCGACGAGGCGCAGCGATGCGAGACCTTCCTCCGCGAGAGCGACCCGGAGGCACTGGAGGCCATCGCAGAAGAGCTCCGCTGATGAGCGAGATGACCGGTGGTGAGCAGACCCAGCGCGGGTCGCTGACCGACGACTGGCTGGCCACGGTGCGCCGCCGCCTCGAGGCGTTGACCGGGTATGCGGCCACCGAAGGCAACGCCGTCGACGTGTACAAGAACGGCGATCGCATCTTCCCCGCGATGCTGGCCGCGATCCGGCACGCGGAGCGGACCATCGACCTGATGACCTACATCTACTGGAAGGGGTCGATCGGGTCGGAGTTCACGAGGGCGCTGTCGGAGCGGGCCGCTCACGGCGTGCGGGTCCGGCTGCTCATCGACGCCGTCGGCGGACTGAACATTGACCGGGACGACGTCGCGGCCATGAAGGACGCCGGGGTCCACCTGGAGTGGTTCCGGGTCCCATGGCTGCGCTCGCCGTTCAAGCACAACCATCGCTGCCACCGCAAGGTCATGATCGTCGACGAGCAGGTCGCGTTCACCGGCGGCGTCGGCATCTCCGATCGCTGGTGCGGCGACGCACGCAACGAGAACGAGTGGCGCGACACACACATCCGGGTGCGCGGTCCCGCAGTCGACGGACTCAGGGCGGCATTCGTCCAGGACTGGGCGGAGAACGGCGCGGCCCTCATCGACACCGGCATCGACCTGCTGCCGAGCCAGCCGCGCGTCGGCGATGCCGTGCTGCACGTCGTACGCGGTTCGGCCAGCCTCGGCTTCGACGACCTCCAGACGTTGTTCCGGGTCGCGATCGGCTCGGCGCAGGACCGGGTCCGACTGACGACCGCGTACTTCACCCCGAGCACCGACTTCCGGCAGCTGCTGATCAACACCGCGCGGCGCGGGGTCGATGTGGACGTGCTGCTACCCGGGCCGCACGCCGACAAGTCAGTCAGCCGGCTCGCCAGCGAGTCGGTGTACGAGGAGCTCACGGACGGCGGGGTCCGGGTCTGGAACTTCCAGCCGTCGATGCTGCACGCCAAGACGCTCACGGTCGACGAACGGCTCAGCATCATCGGCTCGGCGAACTTCAACCGCCGGTCGATGGACCACGACGAGGAGGTCGTGGTCGCGATCCTCAATCAGGACATCACGGCCATCCTCGATGGGCAGTTTGAGGACGACCTCAAGCGCAGCGAACGAATCGATCCGGCGCGCTGGGAGCGACGCCGGCCGGCGCAAAAGCTGTACGAGGCTGCGGTCACACCGTTGCGCCGATGGCTGTGAGCAGCGCAAGCGGCCGCCGGGTGGTCGTCGTCGGCGGTGGAATCTCCGGGATTGCCTGTGCGCGTGAGCTCGCCGATGCTCGCGTGCCCGTCCAGGTACGCGAACGTAGCGACCGGGTCGGCGGCCGGATGGCGGTGCGGACGATCGAGGGCCGCGTCGTCGACGTTGGCGCGTCGTACTTCACCGTGCGGGCCGCCGAGTTCTCGAGCTTGGCCGACGGCTGGCTCAAGCGTGGCCTGGCCTGGCCGTGGACCGACACCTTCCACATCGTCGGCCCGGACGGTCCGCAGGCGACGACCACTGGCCCGATGCGGTATGCCGCCCCGGCCGGCCTGGGCGCACTCGTCGCGGATCTCGCGGCCGGGCTGGACGTCGTGCACTCCATCGAGGTAGCCCACGTGGTGACCGGCGATGGTGCGCCGGCGGTCGACGGTGTGCAGACGCTCGCGACCGTGCTGGCGATGCCGACCCCGCAGGCGTACGACCTGCTCGACGAGCCGCTGCGCGCCGAGCTGCCCGCGCAGCGCGGCGGCTGGGAGCCCACTCTGACCATCGTCGCGACCTTCGACCGGCGAGCCTGGCGCGATCTCGACGGTGCGTTCGTCGCCGACTCCCCGGTGCTCTCGTTCGTGGCTGACGACGGCCGCCGCCGCCGCGACGACGCGGCAGTCCTGGTCGCGCACTCGACCCCGGTGCTGGCCGCTGCCCACATCGATGACCCGGATGCGGCGCGGGACGTTTTGCTCGCGGAGCTCCGCGAGGTTCTGCAGATCTTGGCCAAGCCCCGGCACGTCGAGGTGGTGTGCTGGCCGCTGGCCGCGCCGGTCACCGCGGAGGTCGAGCAGTACGCGCTGACCCCGTCGATGCTCGGCCTGTGCGGTGACGGGTGGCACGGGCCGAGCCGGATCGAGTCCGCCTACCTGTCCGGCAAGGCGCTCGGTCAGGCGCTCGCAGCCCGGCTTTCGTCGCCCTGATCGCGTGTTGGCGCGAACAACGACCAGGTATGCGGCCGCACCCGCCACGTCCGGCCGGTGAACGGCCCGGACAGCTCACCGTCGGCGTTCAGCGAAAACGGCTCGCCCTCGACGGTGACCTCCGCGCCGCGCAGCATCAGCACGTCATCCCGTTCGACGTGCGAGCCGTCCCGCATCGCGACCGCATACCCGATGCGCGCGAGCGGGCCGGTGGCTGAGGAGATGACGATGTCGACCCGCCCGTCGCCCGGATTGGCCATCGGGGCCAGTTGAGTGCCGCCGCCGATGGACGTGCCGTTGCCGATGCCGACCATCAGCAGTCGTTGGTCGGCAACCAGCCGGCCGTCGACCGACACCCGCAGTTCCCAGCCGCCCTCGGTCGCGCCGGCCACGATCGCGCCGGCCGGGTAGGCGGCGGCCCCGAGCCGGTCCTTCCAGTCGGCCGCCCGATCCGCCGCCTCGGCCCCGATCCCGACATGGACCGCGTTGACCACGATCCCGTCGTCGTCGTCCACCAGCAGATCCATCGGGCGGGTGCCGCCGGCTAACACGACGCCGGCCGCTGCTCGGGCCTCCAGGGGGACTCCGACCGTTCGGGCGAGATCGTTGCCGGTGCCCAGCGGGATGAGCCCGACCGGCCGCTCCGGACTTAGCTGGCGCAGCCGATGCAGTCCTGAGACGACCGCGTGCACCGACCCGTCGCCGCCGGCGACGACGATGGTCGCGTCCGCATCGCGCAGGACCGCAGTCAGGTCTTCTGGTGAACCGGTCCGCGCCACCTCGACCGATCCGGCCATGGCCAGCACCTCCTGCGCCGCTTCGACCGCGTCGTCATCCGCGGTCCCAGCAGCGGCGTTGGCGACGAGCAGGTAGTCGGTCACGGTCCGATTCTGTCCAATCGGTCGTCGTGATCTCCTCGGCTCCGCTTCGCTCCGCCTGCGTCGCTCCCTCCCGACCTCTTGGGTAGCCTTCCCGCGTGCCCGCAGTCGTGCTGATCGGCGCCCAATGGGGGGACGAGGGCAAAGGCAAGGCGACCGACCTACTCGGCAGCCGCGTCGACTACGTCGTGAAGTTCAACGGCGGCAACAACGCCGGTCACACCGTCGTCATCGAAGGCGAGAAGTACGCGCTGCACCTGCTGCCCTCCGGGATCCTCACTCCGGGAGTCGTCCCAG
This sequence comes from uncultured Actinomycetota bacterium, assembly GCA_963836025.1. Lineage (GTDB taxonomy): Bacteria > Actinomycetota > Actinomycetes > JBEVHX01 > JBEVHX01 > JBEVHX01. The sequence goes on along the minus strand of CAWIIE010000007.1, from coordinate 533,520 downwards.
TCATCGGAAACGGCGTGGTCGTCGACCTCGATGTGCTCTTCAAGGAGATCGACGACCTCGAGGCTCGGGGCATCGACACCAGCGCGCTCGTGCTCAGCGCCAACGCGCACCTCATCCCGTCGTACAACCGCACGATGGACAAGACCATCGAGCGCTTCCTCGGGTCGCGTCGCATCGGCACCACCGGGCGCGGGATCGGCCCGACGTATGCCGACAAGATGAATCGCACCGGCGTTCGGGTGCAGGACCTGTTCGACGAGAAGATCCTGCGACAGAAGATCGAAGGCGCCCTCGAGCCGAAGAACCACTTGCTGGTGAAGGCCTACAACCGCCGCGCCATTACCGTCGACCAAGTTGTCGACGAGCTGCTTGCGCACGTCGACCGCGTGCAGCCACTGGTCGCGGACACCGGCCTGCTGCTCGGGCAGGCACTCAACCGCGGCGAAACCGTGCTCCTCGAGGGCGGCCAGGCGACGTTGCTCGACGTCGACCACGGCACGTACCCGTTCGTCACCTCGTCCAACGCCACCGCGGGTGGCGCCTGCACCGGCGCCGGCATCCCGCCGACCCGCGTCGAGCGGGTCATCGCCGTCGTCAAGGCCTACACCACCCGGGTCGGCGAGGGCCCGTTCCCGACCGAGCTGCTCGACGCCGACGGCGAGGCGCTGCGAATGGCGGGCGGGGAGTTCGGCACCACAACCGGGCGGCCGCGGCGCTGTGGGTGGTACGACGCGCCGATCGCCCGGTATGCGGCCCGGATCAACGGCGTCACCGACTTCGTGCTCACCAAGCTCGACGTGCTCACCGGCTGGGAACGCATCCCGATCTGTGTGGCGTATGACGTCGACGGCGAGCGTGTCGACGAGATCCCGATGACGCAGACCGACTTTCATCACGCGAAGCCGATCTACGAGTTCCTGCCCGGCTGGGCCGAGGACATCGGCAAGGCGCGCGAGTTCGACGACCTCCCGCCCAATGCGCAGTCCTATGTGCAGCACCTCGAGGAGATCTCCGGTGCCCGGTTCAGCGTGATCGGCGTCGGCCAGGGCCGCGAGGCCTCGATCGTCCTGCACGACCTCCTCCCCTGACCCCTTTGAAGTTGATCATGCAAAGATGCCCATCTGGATGACCGCCGCCACACTCCGGCCCGCCACCCGCCGTGATTACCCGGAGATCCATGCGCTAATCGACGACTGGTGGGGCGGCCGGCCGATGGCGGTGATGCTGCCGCCGCTGTTCCTCGAACACTTCTCGTCGACGTCGTTCGTGGCCGAGGATGACGACGGGCTGGCCGGATTCCTGGTCGGCTTCATGTCCGCCGACCACGGCGATGAGGCGTATGCGCACTTCCTCGGCGTCCGCCCCGATCTGCGCGGCAGCGGGCTGGGCCGAAAGCTCCACGACCGATTCGCCACGGACATGGCCCGCCGGGGAGCTCGGCTCGTGCGTTGCATCACCTCGACCGACAACCACGACTCGGTCGCGTTCCACACCGCCATCGGCTTCAGCGTCGATGGCGAGGATGGCGGCCGCGTCCTGATGTCGCGCCGCATACCGGACCCGACCGACGAGCCCAGGCCGCCGGACGCGATCTGGCCGCCCGACCCGGCCACGGTGCTCACCGGCGACTGGGTCGAGCTGCGACTGACGGTGGAGCAGGACGCCCCTGAGCTGCTGACCGCCTTGGCAGACGAGCAGGTGTGGACGCACCTCACGAGCCCCGCGCCGGCGACCGCAGAGCAGATGCGTGAGTCATTGCGCGAACTGTGGCGACGAGGCTTCCTGCCGTGGACGGTGCGGCTCCGCCGAGGAATCGGCGGCCGCGAGGCCGGGACCGTCGTCGGCTGGTCGTCCTACCTGGAGGTGTCGGTCCGCGACGCACGCTGCGAAGTCGGCGCGACCGCATACGACCCGGTGGTGTGGGGGTCGAAGGTGAACGCGGAGTGCAAGCTGCTCCTGCTCGGGCATGCCTTCGAACAGCTCCGGATGCGGCGGGTCCAGCTGAAGACCGACGTCCGCAACGATCGCTCCCGGCGGGCGATCGCTGCGCTCGGTGCGGTGCCGGAGGGTGTGCTGCGCAGCTACCAGCGGCGGCGCGACGGCACCCTGCGTGACACCACAGTGTTCTCGATCACGACGCAGGACTGGCCGGCGGTGCGGCGGCGGCTTGAGCATCGGCTGGCTGCACCGGAAGCTTGAAGCCGACGACGGCGCCGCCTCCCGGGGCATCGTCAACAAACGTCGTCCCGCCATAAGCCGTCACGATGTCGCGCACGATGGCCAAACCGAGCCCGCTGCCGGGAGCGTCGCGCGCAATGTCGGTGCGGTAGAAGCGCTGGAAGACCAAGTCGCGCTCATCGGGTGGGATCCCAGGCCCATGGTCTCGGACGGCGACACCACCCTCACCGATGCGCACCTCGATGTGCTCGTGCGTCGGGCTGAACTTGTGCGCGTTCGCGAGCACGTTCGCAATCGCTCGTTCCACCAACACGGTGTGCGCGACAACGACGTCGTTGCCGCCGACGCGAGTCACGTCGACGACCCGGCCGGTGCGCCTGCGGAACCGCTCGATCACGTCGAGGGCAACCTCGCCGAGCTCGACCGCTCCGGGGTCACCGAGATCGCGGCGATCGGCAGCGAGCTGCACCAGTTCCTCGACGAGCGCGCTGAGCTCGGTGACCTCGGACGTCAGCCCGTCCAACACCTCCTGCCGAACCGTGGGATCGAGGTCAGGGGCGCGGGCAAGCAGCTCGACGTTGGTGCGCAGGCTGGTCAACGGTGTCCGCAGCTCGTGGCTGGCGTCCTGGACCAGCCGCCGCTGCTGTTCCTTGCTCGTGGCCAGCGCGCCCAGCATCGTGTCGAAGCTGCGGGCCAACCGTCCGACCTCGTCGTCACCGCCGGTCGGCACGGTGGCGTTCAGGTCTTCGTCACGGGCGACCCGTTCGGCCACCTCGGTGAGCTCCTCGAGCGGTCGGGTCAGCCGCCGGGCGAGCCACCAGCCCAACAGCGCCGCGACGGCAGCGCCGCCGATTGCGAGCACCAGGAGCCGGCGGCGCAGCTCCTCCAGGATCTGGTCCATCTCGCTGACGTCGCGCGCGACCTGCACCGCGCCGGTCGGCAATCCGCGGGTGAGCATTCGGTATGCGGTGCCGTCCACCGTGACGTCGCGGATCACATCGGCACCACCGTCTGCCGCCACGGCCCGTTCGGCGTCGTCGACCGGAAGCGTCACGCCCGTCGTGCGGAGCACGGCACCGCGTGGGCCGAGCAGCTGCACGATGGAGTCGGGCTCGGTGATGTCGGGCCGGACACCGACCGGTCCGCCCGGCTCGCCCGGCTGCGGTCGGCGGCCCTGGGTCAGCTCGTCCGCCCGCTGGGTCAGGAAGTCGTCGACCTGCGTGGCCAGCTCGTTGCGGGTGGCCGCATACGACGCGATGCATCCAAGCCCGATGCCCAGCGCAACCAGCAGCGCGAGGGCGAGCGAGAGACGCGCCCGCAGGCTCACGGCGGAGTCTCGCGGGCCACGTAACCGACCCCGCGAACAGTGTGGATCAGCCGCGTGCCGCCGCCGTCCTCGAGCTTGCGCCGCAGATAGCCAACCAGGACGTCGAGCGTCTTCGAACCGGCACCGAAGTCGTAGCCCCAGACCTCCGCGTAGATGGTTCGGCGTTCGAGCACGATCCGCGCATTCCGGAGCAGCACCTCGAGCAGGTCGAACTCCATCTTGGTGAGCTGCAGCGCCCGACCGGCGCGAGTGACCTCGCGGGTCGATGGATCAAGGGTGAGGTCGGCAAGCTCGTAGGTCTCGTTGACTGGCGGGGTGCGCCGGCGCAGCAGCGCCCGCATCCGAGCCAGTAGCTCATCGAGGGCGAACGGCTTGGCCAGGTAGTCGTCCGCGCCAGCGTCGAGCCCGGCCACCCGATCGGACACCTCGGCCCGCGCGGTGAGAACGAGCACGGGCCGGTGGTCGTCCTGGGCACGCAGGGCGCGGACGACGGTGAGCCCGTCCACGTACGGCATACCGACGTCGACGATGAGCAGGGCGGGGTCGTCGCGGGCCACGGCCTCGAGGGCCTGCGCGCCGTCGGTCGCCGAGCTGACCTCATAGCCCTCGTGGCGTAGCGAGCGCTCGAGGGACTCGCGGACCTGTCGGTCGTCCTCCGCGATCAACACCCGCACCGCACCCGCCCCTTTCCCGTATCATGCAATGTTGGCCCCACGGCCGTTCGGTCCCGGGGCCAACATTGCATGATCAACACCAAGCGTAGGACGGGCGGCTGGTCAGGTGGCGTAGCTGGTGCTGCTGCCCTCGGTCGATCCTTCAGGGGTCGGGGACTCCGAGCTGTCATCACCCGGAGTGCCCTCGGACAGCCGGTCCTGCAGCCGCAGGCCGGGCTCTTGATTGACCAGCTCCCGGATGCGCTCCTCGGCCGCGGCGACCAGCGCGTCCACCAGGGCGTCCTCGGTGACGCCCTGAGCGGCTGCGGCCTCGGCAAGGGTGTTGCCCTCGGCGAGCGACGCGCGCAGCGCCTCGGTGTCCAGCCCCAGCTCCTCGGCGACGTCGCCGAGCATCTCCAGGCCCGGGAACCCTCGGCCCGGCCCGCCTGGGCCACCACGCATGATGAACGGGCGCTCGCTGGTCACCATCTCGCGGATGCGCTCCTCGGCGCCCGCCTTGCGCTCGTCCGCCTCCTCCTGGGTGATCCGACCCTCGGCGACAAGCGCGTCAAGCGCCTCGCCCTGGGCTGTCACGAGCGCCGCGACCAGCGTGTTCTCGTCGACCCCTTGTGCGGCTGCGGCCTCGGCGATGGTGCTGCCGTTGCGAACCGCCTCGCGCAGGGCGGCGACGTCGAGGTTCAGCTCGTCCGCCACGTCCTCCAGGTGGTCGCCGATGGGGCCGCGGCCATCGTGCGTGACGAGCGCCGGGACGGCCGTCGGGCTGTTGGCCGCGCTCGACGGGCCGGATGCGATCGCGTTCGTGACGACCGCCGTCCCGATGACGGCCGTCGCCATGAGCGCTACCGCTGGAACGGTGCTGCGAAGGGACATGCTCACCGTTTGGTCCTCCTTGTTCATTCGGTTGGTATGCGCAGACCCTGCTGGTCGCCGGTAAGGCCGACCTGGGACCAACCACAAGGAACGGTAAGAACCGCGGATGTGGACGTTGGCGGGTTGGGAGGCGCTTCCCAACCCCGCCAACGTCCACATTCGCGTGAGGGCGCGGGTCGTAGGCTCCGATCCATGCCTGTCCCGACGCCTGACCCAGCCCGCGGCGCGGAGGTCTACGACCTCGACCGAGCGCACGTCTTCCACTCCTGGAGCGCCCAGGGCGCGCTGAAACCGCTGGTCATCGCAGCTGCCGAGGGGACGGCCGTCTGGGACTACGAGGGCAACCGGTACCTCGACTTCTCCTCACAGCTGGTCAACGTCAACATCGGTCACCAACACCCCAAGGTGGTGGCCGCGATCCAGGAGCAAGCCGGCCGGCTGTCGACGGTCGCCCCGCAGCACGCGAACGAGGCCCGGGTCGAGGCCGCCAAGCGGATCGTCGACCTGTCCCCGGACGGCCTGAGCAAGGTGTTCTTCACCAACGGCGGCACGGACGCCAACGAGAACGCGGTGCGGATGGCCCGGCTGCATACCGGCCGGCACAAGGTCTTGTCGTTCTACCGCAGCTACCACGGCAACACCGCGAGCTCGATCACCGCGACCGGCGACCCACGGCGCTGGCCGAACGAGATGGGCATCTACGGGCACGTGCACTTCTTCGGGCCGTACCTGTACCGGTCCGCGTTCTGGGCGACCACCGAGGAGGAGGAGTGCGCCCGGGCACTCGAGCACTTGGAGCAGGTCGTCATCTTCGAGGGTCCGGCAACGATCGCGGCGATCCTGATCGAGTCCGTGGTCGGGACCGCTGGCGTACTCGTGCCACCGCCCGGCTACCTCGCTGGGGTCCGAGACATCGCCACCCGCTACGGGATCATGCTCATCCTGGATGAGGTGATGGCTGGCTTCGGCCGGACCGGCGCCTGGTGGGCCTTCGACAACTGGCCGATCGTGCCGGACCTCATCACCTGGGCGAAGGGGTCGAACTCCGGCTACATCCCGGTCGGCGGCGTGGTCATCAGCGACGAGATCTCCGCGACGTTCGATGACCTGGTGTTCCCCGGCGGCCTGACGTACAGCGGCCATCCGATCGCCTGCGCGTCGATCGTCGCCTCCATCGACGCGATGCGCGAGGAGGGCATAGTCGAGAACGCCCGGCGAGTCGGCGCCGAGGTGCTCGGTCCTGGTCTGCGCGAGCTCGCCGAACGACACGAGGTGATCGGCGAGGTGCGCGGGCTCGGTGTCTTCTGGGCGCTCGACCTGGTGCGCGACCGCGGGACGCGCGAGCCGCTCGCCCCGTATGCCGGGACGTCGCCGGAGATGAACCAGCTCGCCAGCGCCTGCAAGGAGCGTGGGCTGCTGCCGTTCACCAACTACAACCGGCTGCACGTGGTGCCACCGTGCACGGTCACCGAGGCTGAAGCCAAGGAAGGGCTGGCCATCCTCGACGAGGCCTTCGGCACGCTGCGTTGACGGACCCCTCGGCGGAACCCCTTGACCGTGCGCCACACCTGCCTGCGAGATTCCTGGCATGACGATCACCGCCCACAATCCCGACGACGTCTTCCCGCCGTACCCGAACTACGCCCACGCGGTCGAGGTTCCGGCCGGTGCCCGCACGCTTCACATCAGCGGCCTCAACGGCTTCGACAGCGACGGCACGACGATGCCGTCAACCTTCGACGAGCAGGCCGAGTCCGTCTGGCGTCACCTTGGCCGGGTACTTGCCAGCGCGCAGATGTCATACGACGACCTCGTGAGCTTGCGTTTCTACCTGGCGAACGCGGCTGACGACCCGGCAAATGTCGCAACCTTGTCTCGGCATCTCGGCGCGCATCGCACGGCCCGCACCGTCATCTGCGTTGGCCTCCTGGAGCCGAATTGGCTCATCGAGGTTGAGGCCGTAGCGGCGCGCATCGACTGAGCATGCACGCGGATACGTCGCTTGGGCGCCGGCCAGTGCCGATGCCGGGCGCCAACGCGACGTAACGATCTTGGCGAACCGCCGGCTCAGCCGGCGTCGAGCACGAACGTCGTCTGGGCGTGCGGCTCCTTGGCGAATGCCAGCACCTTGACCGGCTGTATGCCGAACACCGCGGCGGCATCCTCGCCAGAACCGAACACGCCGTCACCGACGTCGAAGTGCCATTCGCTGCCGTACTTCGCTTCGTAGGCGTCGGCCAGCCGCTGCAACCGATCACCGATCGGTCACCCGGGCCGCCTTGCCCTCGATGACGACGTCGAGCCCGGCTGCCCAGGTGTTCGAGCCGGTAGTGATTGCGACGGCTTGCCGATGCTCGAGGTTGCGCGCCTTCTGCTCCCCGAAGCCGGTGCAGAAGTGGACGGCCCCGTCCTGCCAGATGCCGATCAGCGGAGCCACGTGCGGTCGGCCGTCCGCCCGCACTGTGGTCAGCCAGTACAGCTCGGCGGTCTCCAGGATGCGAGCAACGTCCTCCCATGTGGTTGCGGAGGAGCCCGGGTCGCTGAACCGGTCGTCGATGACCCCGACGGGCGCGGTGCTCGCCATGATTCAGCCGCGGATCCGGTAGAAGCGCCAGAACGGGTTGTCGATGTCGAGCACCTCACACTCGCTGAACCCAGCCTCCGTTGCCCAGCGCTGAACCGTCGACGGACGGAGCGCCGTGCCGGCTGCCTCCGGGCCGTGCTCGGCCATCGTCGCGGGCAGGCAGTGCAGCACGCTCCAGCCGTAGAAGAAGCGCTCGACGCCGTCGGCCGGCGCGGTGAAGCGCTCGGCCGCGCGCTCGTCGGCGACCAGCACGCTGCCGCCCTCGGCGAGCAGCGCACGTGCCGAGCGCAGCGCGCCAGCCGGGTCGGCCATGTCGTGCAGCGCCTCGAAGATCGTGACCAGATCGAACCGCTTCTCGTGGCTCGACACCTCAGCAGCGTCCAGCAGGTGGAAGACCACGTGGTCCTCCATGTCAGCCTGCTCCGCTGCGTTCCGCGCGTCCTCGATCGAGGCAGCGTCCAGATCGACCCCGATCACCTCGGCCAACGGGTAGGCGCGGGCGATGGCCAGCGTCGACGCCCCGGTCCCACAGCCAAGGTCCAACACCCGAGCCGCCGGCTCGCTGGACAGCCGCTCGTGCACGTCGGGAATCGCCGGCAGCCACGACGAGCCGAGCTCATGCAGGAACATCGGCCGGTTGAAGTCCGCGATCCCGTCCCGCAGGTCTGCGCCGAAGGCGGCATAGGCCACGCCATCGCCGGTGCGGAACGACTCGAGCACTGCCGGGAGCGCCAGCGCAACGCCGGCCATCGATATCGGCCCGGCTGCGCCGTAGTAGGCGCTGTCGTGGTCGGCCAGCACCTCGGCGTGCGCCGGTGGCAGCCGGTAGGTGCGCGCATTCTCGTCGTCGGAGTCGGCGACCAGCTCGAGCACACCGGCGGCGGCTTGCTGCTCGAGCCACTCGCGGACCGGGCGCGGATGCAGCTTCATCTGGGTTGCCAGGGTGGCCGGGTCGACTGCCGCGCCGTCGGCCATGGCCGCATACAGGCCAAGCCGTGCGCCGAGGTGGATGGCGAAAGTCTCCATCGTCGCGGTCATCGCGTCGACGATGCGCTCGACCAGCACCTCGCGCGGGTCGGTGTCGGTGCTGCTCAAGCGCCCCCCAAGTAGCGAGAGTTCAGTGTCAGCCGCCGCTCTTGCGGCGGAAGGTCCGTTGCGTTGCGGCTGGGCCATGCGCACCGTGGATCTTGTCGCCAGGCCCGGTCGAGTCGACGTCGCCGGCCTTGTCGCCGTGCTGGCCCTTCTTGCGCTCGAGCGCTTCGGCGAACTTCTTGCGTACGTCGTCGTCGGGTGCGTCCTTGCCGGCCATGGCTCCACCCTCGCACGGACGGATCCAGGTGCCGCAAGGGGGTTTGGCCTCCGCATACGCTGGGCGCCGATGCCAGCTCACGTGATCGCCTTCGACCTCGACATGACGCTGGTGGACTCCCGGGACGCGATCGCCGGGGCCTTGGACCTGCTCTCCGTCGAGACGGGCGTCGAGATCGACTCGGCCGGCATCGTCGCGACGTTGGGGCAGCCGATCCGTGGCCGACGGCCTCGACAGCAGCGAGCGGTCGCGGCCCGGCTGGCCGGTGCCGTCGCAGTCGGAGTGACGACGGGTGCGGCGTCGGCCGAGGAGCTCTGGGCAGCAGGTGCCGACATGGTTGTCGCTTCCCTCGAGGACGCGGAGTCGAATGCTCTGGACGGCGCGCGGGTCGCCGTTAGCCTTGAGTTATGAGCACCAAGGTAAGGCGTAAGGGCAGAACCGTCCTGTCGCGGATCTCGTCCAAGAACCAGATCACGATTCCCGTCGACTTGCTGGACGCCGCAGGGTTGGTTCCTGGCGACGTTGTTCGCTTCATCAACGAGGGCCCAGGCCAGCTCCGGATCGTCAAGCAAGGAGATCCGTTCTGGGACATGGTCGGATCAGAACCCGGCCTGTCGACCGAATTCGACCTCGAATCGCTGAGGGATGAATGGCAGCGGTAGCGATCGACTCGAGCGTGATCTTGGCCCTGTTCGACCAGGGCGACGCGGCTCATTTTCCATGCGTCGATGCCGTGGCAGCGCGGCGTGGCAACGACTGGGTGCTCGCCGCGTCGGTCTGTCGGAGGTCCTCGTGAGTGCGGCACAGGGCGGTGAGGAACGTCTGCAACGGGTCAAGGGACGGGTGCTGGCGAACTTTGGTCCTGTTCGTCCGATCGACGAAGACGTTGCGGTCGAGGCCGCTCGACTGCGATCGAGTCGAACCGTTCTGCGACTTCCGGATGCGCTCGTGCTCGCGACGGCCAAGGTGGATCTGGTCGAGGAGGTCCTGACGTGTGATCGCCGCTGGGCTTCGGTCTCTGCCACCGTGACCGTCATCGATGTCGCCTAGCGGACGCGGCTAGCCTTGCCTGTCGCCCGTGAACGTCCTGATCGTCGGCTCCGGCGCGCGAGAGCACGCGCTGTGCGTGGCGCTGCGACGCGACCCGTCGGTCGACCGGCTGGTCTGCGCGCCGGGCAACGGCGGCACGGTCACCATCGCGGACCAATGCGACATCGACCCGCTCGACGGCGCAGCGGTCGCGGCGCTGGCTGCCGACGTCGACGCGGACCTCGTCGTCATCGGCCCCGAGGCGCCGCTCGTCGCGGGCGTGGCCGACGCGGTACGTGCGGCGGGCATCGCGTGCTTCGGCCCGAGCAAGGAGGCGGCCCGGCTGGAGGGCTCGAAGGCGTTCGCCAAAGAGGTGATGGCCGCCGCCGACGTGCCGACGTCGCGCGCGTACGTCTGCTCGACCGCGGCGGAGGTCGCCGACGCGCTCGATGCGTTCGGCGCCCCATATGTCGTCAAGGACGACGGGCTGGCCGCGGGCAAGGGTGTCGTCGTCACGTCCTCGCGAACGGCCGCGATGAACCACGCCGCCGGCTGCGAAAGGGTCGTCGTCGAAGAGTTCCTCGACGGGCCCGAGGTCTCGCTGTTCGCCGTCACGGACGGGACCACCGTCATCCCGCTTCAGCCGGCGCAGGACTTCAAACGTCTCGGCGACGATGACCTTGGGCCGAACACCGGCGGGATGGGCGCCTACTCACCGCTGCCCTGGGCGCCGCCGACCCTTGTCGACGACGTGCTGGCGACGGTGCTGCAGCCGACCATCGAGGAGATGGCGCGCCGCGGCACCCCGTTCGCCGGCCTGTTGTATGCCGGGCTGTCCCTCACGACGCGCGGCATCCGCGTGGTCGAGTTCAACGCACGCTTCGGCGACCCCGAGACGCAGGTGGTGCTGGCCCGGCTGGAGACGCCGCTCGCCGGCCTGCTGTATGCGGCCGCGACCGGGAAGCTGGCCGAGTACCCGGAGCTGCGCTGGTCGCCCGACGCGGCCGTGACCGTGGTCGTGGCCGCGGAGAACTACCCAGGGACACCGGTCACGGGCGACGAGGTTCTCGGCGCCGACGTCGAGGGGGTGCTGCACGCGGGCACCCGCCGCGATGGTGACCGGGTGATCTCGGCGGGTGGTCGGGTGCTGTCTGTCGTCGGGACCGGCGCGACGTTGCGCGACGCGCGTGCTGCGGCATACGAGATCGTCGGGGAGACCAAGCTGCGCGGTTCGCACCACCGCACCGACATCGCCCTGGCCGCCGTCGAGGGGCTCATCGCTGTCCCCTGACCTCGCGAATGTGGACGTTGGCGGGTTGCGGACACGGTCCCAACCCCGCCAACGTCCACATTCGCGAGGGGGGAGAATGCGCGCGTGGCCAAGCCGCTGATCCCGGACGTGCTCGCAGCCCGGTATGCCTCCGACGCCATGGCCACCCTGTGGTCGCCCGAGCACAAGGTGATCCTTGAACGCCGACTGTGGATCGCGGTCCTGAAGGCCCAGCGGGACCTCGGCGTCGAAGTCCCGGACGGCGCCGCGGAGGCATACGAGAAGGTCGTCGACGAGGTCGACCTCGACTCGATCGCGGCTCGCGAGCGGGTGACCCGGCACGACGTGAAGGCGCGGATCGAGGAGTTCTCCGAGCTGGCCGGGCACGAGCAGATCCACAAGGGCATGACGTCGCGCGACCTCACCGAGAACGTCGAGCAGCTCCAGGTCCGCGGCAGCCTCGAGATCACCCGCGACAAGACCGTCGCGGCGCTCGCCAGGCTGGCGGAGCTGGCGGTGCAGTACCGGGACACGGTCGTCACCGGCCGCACCCACAACGTGGCCGCCCAGGCCACGACGTTGGGCAAGCGGTTCGCGACCGCGGCGGATGAGCTGCTGATCGCATACGAGCGGCTGTCCGACCTGATCGACCGGTACCCGCTGCGCGGCATCAAGGGGCCGGTCGGGACCGCGCAGGACCAGCTCGACCTGCTCGGCGGCGACCCGGCGAAGCTGGCCGAGCTCGAGCGCCGGGTGGCCGAGCACCTCGGCTTCACCCGGGTGCTCGACAGCGTCGGCCAGGTCTACCCGCGCTCGCTCGACCACGACGTGGTCAGCGCCCTGGTCCAGACGGCGGCGGCGCCGAGCAGCCTCGCCACGACGATCCGCCTGATGGCCGGGATCGAGCTCGTGACCGAAGGCTTCACCGAGGGTCAGGTCGGCTCGTCCGCGATGCCGCACAAGATGAACACCCGCTCGGCAGAGCGGATCAACGGGCTCGCTGTCGTCCTGCGCGGCTACGCCTCGATGGTGGCCGAGCTGGCCGGCGACCAGTGGAACGAGGGCGACGTCTCGTGCTCGGTGGTCCGCCGGGTCGCGCTCGCGGATGCGTTCTTCGCGATCGACGGGCTGTTCGAGACCTTCCTGACCGTGCTCGGCGAGTTCGGCGCGTTCCCCGAGGTGATCGACCGCGAGCTCGACCGCTACCTGCCGTTCCTCGCGACGACCAAGGTCCTGATGGCCGCGGTCAAGGCCGGTGCCGGCCGCGAGCTGGCGTACGCGGCCATCAAGGAGCACGCCGTCGCCGTCGCGCTGGAGATGCGGACGGGGCTGGACCGCAACGACCTGGTCGACCGCCTGGCCGCCGACCGGCGGCTCGGGCTGGACGCCGCGACCATCGGGGGGCTGTTGGCCGACCGGGCGTCGTTCGTCGGCGCCGCCGGCGACCAGGTCGACCGCGTTGTGGCCAGGGTCGACGCGGTGGTGCGGCAGCACCCGACCGCGGCGGCATACCGACCGGGCGCGATCCTCTGAGCCGCGGTCGATCAGTGCGCTTCTTCTCGTCGCCGCCACCCTCGGCAGCGTGGCGTCATTGCGCCGCTCGCGATGGGTTCGAGGTGACCTTCTTCGAGGACTCGCCGGTTGTCGGATGGCGGCTCGTTGGGTCGACGACGGGAGTCGAGGACGAGACATGGGTCGTCGCGTACTCGATCGAAGTGGACGACAGCTGGGTCACGCGGACGGCCACGATCGAGAGTCGGTCGGTCGCTGGCACGAGGCGAACGACGCTCAGCCGGGTCGGCGATGGCCAGTGGCTGATCGATGGTGCGCGGGCGCCGGCGCTCGACGGCTGCGCCGACGTCGATCTGGAGTCGTCGGCAATGACGAACACACTGGCCGTGCATCGGATGCAGCTTGCGCTCGGTGTGCGCGCCTCCGCAGCGGCGGCATACGTCCGCGTGCCCGACCTCAGGGTCGAGCGGCTCGAACAGACCTACCGTCGCACGCCTGACGTCGAGGGCCAGCAGCGCTACGACTACACCGCTCCTGCCTTCGACGTTGCATGCGTCTTGTCCTTCGACGCCGCGGGACTCGTCCTGGACTATCCCGGCATCGCGGTGCGGGTCGCCTGAGGCTCGAGACGGACGGTCAGGCGTACAGCGCTTCCACCACCGATTTCGGCTCGGCGCAGCTGAGCAGCAGCCGGTCGAAGCCCTCGGTCTTGAGCTGAACGACCACACCCTGACGCTGCGACCGGTAGGCACAGACGAAGTCGCGGTAGCCGCGTCCGCGCCAAGTGCCGACCAGCGCGTGTGAGGGCCAGCCGAACCCCGGCGCGCGGACGCCTCGGACCTGGTCGAGCACATCGGGCACCGCATCGGCCGCGATCACTGACGAGCGCGGGAACGTCAGGTCCCCATGAAGTGCGCCTACCCGCTCCCAAGAGCCGAGACGCACCCGCACGACCTCGTTCGTGACCTCGATCTGCGCCACCGGCGGCCTCCTGGGGGGATCGCAAGCGCGGATAAGGTGCCCGCGTGGTCGAGAGCCTGACACATGTCTATTCGGGCAAGGTCCGCGACCTGTATGCACTGCCGGACGGCAATCTGCTCCTCGTCGCCTCCGACCGGATCTCCGCCTACGACTTCGTGCTGCCAACGCCGATCCCGGACAAGGGTCGGGTGCTGACCCAGATGTCGTTGTGGTGGTTCGAGCAACTGGCCGACATCGTGCCCAACCACGTGGTCTCCCTCGACGTCCCCGCCAACCTCGAGGGGCGGGCGATGGTCTGCGAACGGCTCACGATGTACCCGGTCGAATGCGTCGCGCGCGGCTACCTCGCCGGCTCGGGCCTGGTCGACTACCGCGCGACCGGCGCGGTGTGCGGCATACCGCTGCCGGCCGGACTCGAGGACGGGTCGCGGCTGCCCGCGCCGATCTTCACGCCGGCGACCAAGGCCGACCTCGGGGAGCATGACGAGAATGTCTCCTTCGACCGAGTGGTTGACACCGTCGGTCTCGACGTCGCCGACGAGCTGCGTCGGCTGACGATCGAGGTGTACGCGCGGGCCGAGGGCATCGCCCGGGAGCGCGGGATCGTGCTCGCCGACACCAAGCTGGAGTTCGGGCACCGTGAGACGGAACGATCGTGCTGGCCGACGAGGTCCTGACGCCGGACTCCTCGCGGTTCTGGCCGCTGTCGGAGTGGTCGCCCGGGCATCCGCAGCCGTCCTTCGACAAGCAGTACGTCCGGGACTGGCTGACCTCGCCCGCGTCCGGGTGGGACCGGCACGGCACCGAGCCGCCACCGCCGCTGCCGGACGACGTGGTCGTACGCACTCGGGCGAAGTACATCGAGGCGTACGAGACGCTGACCGGAGAGGACGTTCACGTGACGCGCTGGGTGGTCACCGGCGGCGCCGGTTACATCGGGGCGCATGTCGTGCGGTCGCTGATCGACTCCGGCCGCGAGGCCGTCGTGCTCGACGACCTGTCCTCTGGGTTCGCCGCGCTTCGTCCCCGAGGGTGTGCCGTTCGTCCGCGCGTTCGATCCTCGACCGCGGTCGCCGTGCGGGAGGCGCTGCGCGGCGCCGACGGCGTCGTGCACCTGGCCGGGTGGAAGTACGCCGGCGTCTCGGTCGACCAGCCGCTCGACTTCTACCGAGAGAACGTCGATGGCACCCGAGTGCTGCTCGAGGAGGTCGTGGCGGCGGGCATCCCGTCGTTCGTCTTCTCGTCGTCGGCGTCGGTGTACGGCACGCCGGACGTCGACCTGGTCGACGAGGGCACCCAGGTCGGTCCGGAGTCGCCGTACGGCGAGACGAAGCTCGCCGGCGAGTGGCTGCTGCGCGACGTATGCCGCATCACGCGGCTGCGTGGGCGTCTCGCTGCGCTACTTCAACGTGGTCGGCTCGGGCAGCGACGACCTCTACGACGCCAGCCCGCACAACCTCTTCCCCTTGGTGCTGGCCGCGCTGCAAGGACGGCCGCGCCCCGACCGTGCACGGCGACGACTACCCGACCCCCGACGGTTCGTGCGTGCGCGACTACATCCACGTCGTCGACGTCGCCGACGCGCACTCGGCCGCGGTGGCCGCGCTCGAGTCTGGCTCGCCCGATTGGCGACGGTCTACAACCTCGGCCGGGGCGAGGGCGTCTCGGTGCTGGAGATCCTCGACGCCTTCCGGCGGGCGCTCGGCGAGGACTTCCCGCATACGGTCGGGCCGCGGCGCGCGGGTGACCCGGCGCGCATCGTGACCTCCGCGGCGCTGGCTGCGGCCGACCTGGGCTGGACGGCGAAGTACGACCTCGACGACATGGTCACGAGCGCGATCGCGGCCGCCCCACGCTGAGCAAGATCACGACCTGCGCGCTGGAATCGCACGGATCCGTTCGATCTGAGCGCTCAGTTCGCGATCATGCGAGGTATGCGGGCCGCCATCGGACGGGTAGACCGTTCCTCATGGCCCTCACCGACTGGTACCTCACAGCGGAGGAACGGGACAACCCGGACACGCGGCTCGACAGCCGGCACCCAGATGGCGCGGCTTGGAGCGAGGGCAACCTGGCCCGGGCGCTGATCCACGGTGCGACGTACTTCGCCGACCTGGTTCAGCGAGTGGACGCGATGGGCCCGGCGACCTGCTGCTGTTCACCGACTGGCGTGGTGACCCGGACGAGCTGATGACCGACGAGGGGCCGACCGTGAGCGGACTGCTCGAGGCGGCTGCCGAGCGCGGGGTCGACGTGCGCGGCCTGGTGTGGCGCTCGCACATGGACCATCTCCAGTTCTCGCAGGCGGAGAACCGGCACCTCGGTGAGGAGATCGAGGCGGCCGGCGGTGAGGTGCTGCTCGACATGCGGGTGCGGCCGGTGGGGTCGCATCACCAGAAGTTCGTCGTGCTGCGGCACCGGGGTCATCCGGAGCGCGACGTCGCATACGTGGGTGGGATCGACCTGTGCCACAGCCGTCGGGACGACGCCGACGCATCAGGGTGATCGGCAGAAGCAGCCGATGTCGAAGGCGTACGGCAGCCGCCCGCCGTGGCACGACATGCAGGTCGCGCTGCAAGGGCCCGGTGGTCGGAGACGTCGAGACGGTCTTCCGCGAGCGATGGGACGACCCGGCGCCGCTGTCCCGGAACCCGCTGCAGAAGGCGCTCGACCGGGTCCGAGGTGATGACACCCGCCCGAACGCGTTGCCGCCGCAGCTGCCGGATCCGCCGCCCTGCGGCCCGCACGCCGTGCAGCTGCTGCGGACCTACCCCAACCGGCTGGGCAAGGGGTATGCGTTCGCGACGCAGGGCGAGCGCAGCGTTGCGCGCGGCTACACCAAGGCGATCCTGCGAGCCCGCCGCTTGGTCTACCTCGAGGACCAGTACCTGTGGTCCAACGAGGTCGCGCAGACGTTCGCCGACGCGCTGACGAACAACGTTGATCTGCACCTGATCGCGGTCCTGCCCCACTGCCCAGACCAGGACGGGTTGGCCGAGCCGGGCAACTTCATCGGCCGCGAACGCGCGGTGGAGGTCATCCGCGAGGCGGGTGGCGACCGGGTCGCGTTCTACGGCGTGGAGAACCACGCCGGCACGCCGGTCTACGTGCACGCGAAGGTCTGCATCGTCGACGATGTCTGGGCCACGATCGGCTCGGACAACTTCAACCGGCGCTCATGGACCAACGACTCCGAGCTCACCGCGGCGGTGCTCGACTCGACGCCCGACGAGCGGGCGCCGACGGATCCGGCGGGGCTCGGCGACGGCGCGCGGGCATATGCGCGGAACCTGCGGCTGACCCTGGCCCGCGGAGCATCTCGATCGGCCGCGAGGACGACATCGACGACCTCATCGATCCCAAGTCGGCGTTCGACGCGTTCGCGGTCAGCGCGCGCGAGCTTCAGGCGGTGGTACGACCTGGGCCGCCGCGGCGCGCGACCGCACGGGCGGCTCCGGTCCGCTGCGCGACCCGGACGCTGCCCGTGTGGAAGCAGGCCTGGGCGACGCCGCTGTACGAGCGGCTGTACGACCCGGACGGCCGACCGTGGCGGATGCGCCGGGCCGGCCGGTTCTGAGTCTGGTCGTCAGCGCTTCAGTGTCACCACTTCGATCGAACATCGAGGTCCGGTGGCGCGCGCGAGGCGAGCATCCGACGTCACGAGAGTCGATCGAGTCGCCTCAGCCAGAGCCACGTAGACGGCGTCGTACATGGTCACGTTGTTGCGCAGCTCCCAGCAACGGGCGAGATGCGGACGATGATCGACCCGTTCGACGGGGAAAGCCGACAGGTCCCGTACCGCGATCTCGGCCCGGCGCACCGGGACGTCTCCGCGCGCGACCAGGTGGCGAAGAGCGGACAGCACCTCGAGGTCCACGATGGCCGGCGCACGGAGCTCGTTGCCGAACAGGCGCTGTCGCGCAACGACGCCGTCCTCGTCGTCGTCAATCAACACTGTGACGAGGACGCTGGCGTCAATGACCAGCACGCTCAGCCCGGATGATCTCCGCGGCATCCTTCAACGAGACCCGTCCCCCAGAGTGCTCGTCGATCCGCTCGAAGATCTCCTCGAGCGTGGGCTGGCGCGCTTCGTCGGTCAGGTGCTTCAGCAAGTAGTCCTGCAGCGACATCCGGGCCTTGGCTGCTCGTTGGCGCAAGACCGAGTGGACGTCGTCGGGGACGTTCTTCACCTGGATGCTCGGCATGGCGCCAGTCTGGCGCCAACGGCGCCAGGCCGCAAGCCGCAACAACGTGGACGTTCGAGTCGCTTGCGGCACTCGGGTCGCACGTCACATCGCGCGAGGCAGGCGGCGAACCCACGCCGATAGACTCGGGTCTACCGCCTGATCATCCCGACCCACGGAGCGCCAAGTGGCCCGCGTCGTCGTCGACGTCATGCTCAAGCCGGAGATCCTCGACCCACAAGGCCAAGCCGTCTCACCGCGCCCTGCCCAGCCTCGGCGTCGACGGCGTCACCGATGTGCGCATCGGCAAGCGGATCGAGCTCACCCTCGACGACGCGGCCGCCGCCGACCTCGACAAGATCCAGGAACTCGCCGAGCGGCTGCTCGCCAACCCGGTGATCGAGGACTTCACGGTGAGATCCGAGTGACGCTGCGGGTCGGTGTCGTCACCTTCCCGGGCAGCCTCGACGACCGCGATGCGCAGCGCGCGATCGAGATCGCCGGCGCCGAACCGGTCGCTCTCTGGCACGGCGACCGCGACCTGCAGGGGGTCGACGCGGTCGTCCTGCCCGGTGGGTTCTCGTACGGCGACTACCTGCGCTGCGGCGCGATCGCCCGCTTCGCGGCCGTCATGGACACCATCGTCGAGCAGGTGCGCGCTGGGTTGCCCGTGCTCGGCATCTGCAACGGCTTCCAGGTCCTGTGCGAGTCGCACCTGCTGCCCGGTGCGCTGGTGCGCAACAGCCACCTGCATTTCGTATGCCGCGACCAGCGGCTGCGCATCGAGAACGCCGAGACCGCCTGGACCAACGACTACGAGCCAGGCGCGGAGATCGTGATTCCGCTGAAGAACGGTGAAGGCGGCTACGTCGCGGACGAGCGCACCCTGGACGTTCTCGAGGCCGAGGGCCGGGTCGTGGCCCGCTACCTCGAGGTCAACCCGAACGGGTCGCGCCGCGACATCGCCGGCATCTGCAACGAGGCCGGCAATGTCGTGGGACTCATGCCGCATCCCGAGCACGCGGTCGAGAAGCTCACTGGCCCCACGACCGACGGCCTTGGCTTCTTCACGTCGGTGCTGCGATCCCTGGTGGGTGCGCGGGCGTGATCGACACGACCAAGCACGCCGAACAGACGCCCGACACGGAGCAGCCCTGGGCCGAGCTCGGCCTCAAAGCCGATGAGTACCAACGGATCCGCGACATCCTCGGCCGCCGACCGACGTCGTGCGAGCTCGCGATGTACTCGGTCATGTGGAGTGAGCACTGCTCGTACAAGTCGAGCAAAGTGCACCTACGGCAGTTCGGCGACAAGCAACCGGAAGGCAGCGCGCTCCTGGTCGGCATCGGTGAGAACGCAGGCGTTGTCGACATCGGCGACGGCTGGGCGGTGACGTTCAAGGTCGAGTCGCACAACCACCCGAGCTATGTCGAGCCGTACCAGGGTGCGGCCACCGGCGTCGGCGGCATCGTGCGCGACATCATGTCGATGGGCGCCAGACCGGTCGCCGTGATGGACCCGCTCCGGTTCGGCCCGGCCGACGCCGAGGACACCAAGCGGGTGCTGCCCGGAGTCGTCGCCGGCATCGGCGGCTACGGCAACTGCCTCGGCTTGCCGAACATCGGCGGCGAGGTCGTCTTCGACGAGTCCTACCTCGGCAACCCGCTGGTCAACGCACTCTGCGTCGGCACGATGCGGCACGAGCAGATCAAGCGCGCGTTCGCCTCCGGCAATGGCAACCTCGTCGTGCTGTTCGGCGCGAAGACCGGCGGCGACGGCATCGGCGGCGTCTCGGTGCTCGCGTCGGAGACCTTCGACGACAGCAAGCCCACCAAGCGGCCGAGCGTGCAGGTCGGCGACCCGTTCACCGAGAAGCTGCTCATCGAGGCCTGTCTCGAGCTGTATGCGGCCGACCTCGTCGTCGGCATCCAGGACCTCGGCGGCGCCGGCTTGTCGTGTGCGACCAGCGAGCTCGCCAGCGCCGGCGACGGCGGGATGCGGGTCGAGCTCGACTGCGTCCCGCTGCGCGACGCCACCCTGGCACCCGAAGAGATCCTGATGAGCGAGTCGCAGGAGCGCATGTGCGCCATCGTCGAGCCGGGCAAGCTCGACGCGTTCCTCGCGATCTGCACGAAGTGGGGCGTCGACGCCACCGTCATCGGTGAGGTCACCGACACCGGCCGCCTCGAGGTGTATTGGCACGGCGACCTGGTGGTCGACGTGCCGCCGCGGACGGTCGCGCACGAGGGTCCGGTCTACGAGCGTCCGTACGCGCGACCGGACTGGCAGGACGCCCTGCAGGCCGACTCACCGGACCGGCTGTCCCGGCCGCAGACCGGGGACGAGCTGCTCACCACGCTGCTGCAGCTCATCGCCAGCCCGAACCTGGCCGACAAGTCCTGGGTCACCGCGCAGTACGACCGCTACGTGCAAGGCAACACCGTGCTCGCGCAGCCCGACGACTCCGGCATGGTCCGCGTTGACGAGACGACTGGGCGCGGCGTCGCGGTCTCCACCGACGCCAACGGCCGCTACACCAAGCTCAGCCCCTACGACGGCGCCCGGCTCGCGCTGGCGGAGGCATACCGCAACGTGGCGACGAGCGGTGCGATCCCGCTGGCGGTGACCGACTGCCTGAACTTCGGCAGCCCCGAGGACCCGGCGGTGATGTGGCAGTTCGCGGAGGCGGTGCGCGGGCTGGCCGACGGCTGCCTCGAGCTCGGCGTGCCGGTCACCGGCGGCAACGTGTCGTTCTACAACCAGACCGGCGACGTCGCGATCCTGCCGACCCCGGTGGTCGGCGTGCTCGGCGTGATCGACGACGTCGCGCGACGCACGCCGATGGCCTTCTGGCACGAAGGCGACGCGCTCTACCTGCTCGGGCAGACCCGCGACGAGTTCGGTGGCTCGGAGTGGGCGCACGTCGTGCACGGCCACCTGGGCGGCCTGCCGCCGCACGTCGACCTCGCGGCCGAGCGGCTCCTGGCCGAGGTCCTGGTCAGCGCGAGCCGTGATGGCCTGGCCAACAGCGCGCACGACCTGTCCGACGGTGGCCTGGCGATCGCGCTCGCCGAGATGTGCCTGCGCGGGTCGATGGGCGCGCGGGTGGTCCTTCCCGACGGCGCGGACCCGTTCGTGCTGCTGTTCTCCGAGTCGGCCGCCCGCGCGGTCATCGCGGTCCCCCGGTCGGAGGAGACCAGGTTCGCGGCGATGTGCGAGGCGCGGTCGCTGCCAGCCGCGCGGATCGGTGTGGTCGACGGGATCGACGACGACGCGACCCTCGAGATTCAAGGCCAGTTCTCGGTGACCGCTCGCCGAGCTGCGCGCCGCGCACACCGCGACCCTGCCTGCGCTCTTCGGCCCTTTCGTCGGGTGATGCGCCCAGCCGACCTCACCCGCAGTCGCGCCGCGCTCGAGTCGCAGTGGTCCGCGCTGCGGGCGTGGATCGGTGAGATTCCCGTTGCGGCGTATGCGGATCCGTCGGTGCTGCCGGCGTGGACGGTGGGTGAGCTCATCGTGCACATCGGCCGGGCAATGGACGCGGTCAGCGCGGCTGCACCCGCTGATCGCGGTGTGCAACCGATGACGCTGCCCGACTACGTCGCCACGTATGCGGCCGGCGCCGACGCCATCGCGACGACGACCCGCGAGCTGGCCGCCGAGGCGGCCGGCAGCGAGCTCGCCTGGATCGACGCGGCCTGGACCAGAGCCGTTGACACGATGGACGCGCTCGGTCCCGACGATCGCGTTGTGGTCACTCGTCGCGGTCCGATTCGGCTCGGCGACTTCGTGCTTTCCCGGGTCATCGAGCTCGTCGTGCACGCCGACGACCTCGCGCGATCGGTGCCGACCGCGCCGGCACCGCCGATCGAGCGCGACGCCGAGCAGCTCGTGGTGAAGTTCCTGCTCGACGCCCTCGCGGACAAGGCGCCGGGCAAGACCGTTGAGATCAGGGTGCCGCCGTATGCGGCCGTGCAGGCGGTCGCCGGGCCGCGGCATACGAGAGGCACCCCACCGAACGTCGTCGAAACCGACGCCACCACGTGGATCAGGCTCGCCACCGGCCGCTGGACCTGGCCCGAGGCGGTCGACACCGGTCGCGTTCACGCCAGCGGCCAGCGGGCTGACCTCACCGAGCTCCTGCCGTTGCTCTGACGCGGGTCGCACGTCGCGCCAACCAAATCCAACACAACTTCGCCCGGGACCCGGCGCCCACACGCTCGCTCCGGGTTCTGGCGAGCCAAGTTGTGTCGGGTTTGGTTACGGCTGATCGTGCTCGGCTGCTCCATCCACCATTCGGTGAACTCGCGGCAGCGGCCCTCGGCATCGAGGCGGATCAGCCAGAGGTTGCTGAACGTCTCGTCCGGATACCGAGTCGTGCCCTGCACGATCGCGAGGTCGTCGGTGTTGAGCACGAGCTCCCAGTTGAAGGTGGCCTCACCGGGTTCGTCCTTGCGGTCGAGCCAGCCCTCGACGATCTGCTGCGCCCCGCCACGGCTGGCGGAACGGTGCGGTGCGGTAGTCCGCATCCTCGGTGAACAGGCGCCGATGTCGGCCGGGTCGTTCGAGTTCCACGCCCGGATGTACCCGTCGATCCAGCGGGTAACGTGGTCGGGGTCGGCCATGCTCATGTTCTAGCCTGATCTGCGGGTCCATCGCCACGTCGGGGGCCGATCGACAGCAAGCCTTAGCGGGTCAGCCGCTGCGGTTGAACCACTGACGAGGGATTCAACTCACTTGGCGTGGTACCCCGCACTGGGTGTGCGTCGAGGCAGGAGGCTGGTCGTCGTTGGACGAATGTCCCGATCGCGGCATGCGTCAGCGGCCCAGCCAGACGAAGATCCCTTGCGCGAGCTCAGGGATGAACTGGGAGCCAAGCGTCTCCCCCACAACGTGCTCCCACAGGAACTCCTTGGTGTAGTGGTAGTCGTCCACAGATCCCAGCCCAGGACTTGGAATGCTCGTGAACGGGAAATAAGCCGTTCGGGCGAGCGGCTCGC
Organism: uncultured Actinomycetota bacterium; assembly: GCA_963836025.1. Taxonomy (GTDB): domain Bacteria; phylum Actinomycetota; class Actinomycetes; order JBEVHX01; family JBEVHX01; genus JBEVHX01. Next base: position 510,602 of record CAWIIE010000007.1, on the reverse strand, counting down.
TCCCCTGCGCCACGAACATCGGCGCGATGCTCGGCCCCCCGGTGGGAGGGTAGTCGCCTGCAACACTCGGAATGTGTTGCAAGGCACCGAATGCCGGCTTCGGGTCCGGGGTCGACTGGCAGGCGAGGACCTCATCGATCGAGGCCTGGACCGCCGTGATGGCCTCACCGGTGTTCTCTTCAGCCTTCTTCTCGAGAGCCTGCTGATCGCCGTACGCGAGCCAGGTGCCGCCGCCGCGCGCCTGCGACGTCACCGTCAGACCGGTCCTGTTCTCCTCGTCGTGCATGGCGCGGGACAGCAGCGAGCCGACCGTCGTCTTATCGGCGACGACCCCAGACAGGTTCCAGGAGTACTCGTTCAGCACCTTCCGTGGCGTTCGGATGTGTCCAGCAGCGAACAAGTCGGTCAGAAAGTGGTCGGCGAATGCATTCATGGCCAGCGCGGTGTTCAGGTCGGTGCTGGCCTTGCGGCACGCCGCCAGGTGTCCTGCGTGGTATGCGGCGACGCCGCCGCTTCCGAAGTGGTCCAGGTTCTGGATGGCCAGACTCGTGTAACGACCTGGGCCGGTCGCCATCCCGGCGATTCCCTGGGAGGCCGGCGCACCGCCGGTGGCCTCGTTCCACTGGCAGTACAACTTGGTGCCAAGTTCCTCCTGGAACACCTTGGCGGGATGCTGGGCACCGATGACTTTGCTGGACTCCACGTCGAGGATCTTCATGATCGTGGCGAGTTCCACCCGGTTTGCCGTCGCGAGCGTGCCGAACGCGTCCTCGAACAGCTGGACCTGCTCATCGATCGTCAGGCCCGAGCTGATCGGTTTAAGCGTCGGCGTGCCGTAGAAGTCTCCCCCGAGCGCGACGACCTCTCCGTAGGTGAGGGACACGTCACTCATCTGTGGCGCTCGCAGGGTCAGTTGGACGAAACCCTCCGCGGTAAAGCTGACGCCCAAGCCCGCGGACACCTGTGCGTGATTGCCGATGAATCGGTGCTCACTGGACTCCATAGATCCCCTTTGTACGATTCCCGCGGTGACGGCATACGCCAGCACACAGCCCTGCGGTTCCCTTGTCGGCTCGCATTGCGACGTACTCGACGGCGAAATCGCACATCGTGCCCAGCGGCACGACCCCCGCATCGACCTAATGCTTCGAGCTCAGAACCCGGCCCAACGCGCGATCAGGCACCCCGCCGGCCTTCTTCAGCAGGCTTCTAGCGCCCGTCCACAACGGTCAACGTGCAGGTCTCTGCGTCACCGCTGCCCACGAACCCGTTGAGTTGTGCCGCGATGTCTTGGTTGCTCGTGTCGACGATTACCTTGTTGCTGGGCTGGCTTGCGGGAATGTCCCACGCGATGGTTACGGTCGTGTTGGCGTCGTCCCCGATCTGGTAGATCACGGCACCTTCGCTCCCAACCAGCGGCAGGTAGGGGGTCCCGGTCGCCACAAAGCCGATCGCCGTCGCCTTCTTCGGGACGTTCGACGGCCCGGCCTTGAACACGCCGAACGCCAGGTCCTGCTTCTGAACCCTCAAGTCGAACGCGGTGCGGTTGTTGATCGTGATGCTGCACTGGTAGCCCTCGGCCACTGGTCAATCCTTCCGCTTCGACATCTCAGTCCACCCGAACCTCCGGACTTGCGTAGTCAGTGGATGTTCTGCACGAGTCGGTTCGCCTGCTGCAGGAAGACGAACGCCTGGTCAAGATTTCCTTGCCCGTTCTGGTACCGGTTCAGGAAGCTCTGCCAGGAAGCCAGCGGAGCCTTGAAGTCCGCGGCACGCGAACCTTCCGCCTGCCCGCGAAGCAGCTGGTCGATGGTCGCTTTGTAGCTCGCCACCGACGAACGAAGACGGTCGGGATCCGCATGCATGTTCGCCTGGAACGCCCCGGTGCACATCTGCATCGCACCCTTGAGCCGGACGATTGCCTGTTGTTGGAACGACGGTGGATGCTGCGCTCCACCGCCTGGCCCTGCCGCCATGTCAGCCGCCCTTCGACACTCGTTGGATGCTCCAGATAGAGCCGTCCTGGTTCCTCTTCCCGAACGCAAACACGCCCTGGTCGGCCGCCGCGGCTTTGATAGTTCCAATGAGGTAGCCAGCCCCGATGCCGGTCCCGCTCCACGGTGTTCGCACGTACACGTAGTCGCCGTCGACGAGCTCGCCACCCGGTCGCGTGACGCCGTTTACGGTCGCGATCAGCCAGGTCGTTTTGTCGGTACCCGTCGCGCCTGGCGACAGCCCCACAAGCCCCTCGCCCTTGGCATAGTCGTCGTTGTGACCCGCAGCTGCGTCTAGGTGGGTCTGCGTGCCTTGCGCTGTCAGGCACAACTTTTGGGTTGCCAACGCGCTCGGGGCGGCGGCGTCACCGCCGGCGGCCTTGACGATCCAGGCCTGCGTTGCGTCAGGAGTTGCCGCATCCGCGTTGTACGGCGTTGTGCTGGTGAATGTTGCACCTGCTGCGAGAGCCCTGGGGTGCCCCGGTGCCACGAGAACGAGTCGGACCACGTCACCCATCGCGAGGACATCCTGCCTGACGCTCCGCCCTTGAGTCGCTAGGTAGTTCTGGGTTGCGACTTCGAGCGCACTCCGCCGAGCGGATAGGTCGTGGTCGTCCGGGAAAGCGGCGCCGGTCATCAGCGATGAGAGTGGTTGGAGCTGGACCTGGATCGGGCCCGGAAGGTGCTTGACGGTCGGGGCCCACATGTCGGGTGAGGTCTGGGGATCCCCACCAGTGAAGGTGACCTTCTCGACGCTCAGGCTCGACGCGTTGCGGAATGTGTTGCTTGCCTGTTTCTGGACGCCGCCACCGGCAGTCACCTTGACGGCCTCAAACGTCGCGGAGGCATCCGCCTTCACGTTGACCCCGGTCTCCAGGAAGGACTCGTAGTCCTGCCGGCTGACGGAGATTCGCTGGGTCATCCGGCCGCCGAGCAAGACCTTCGACGCGTAGTGCGTGCCGAACTTGCGTAGGAAGTCGCTGAAATCGCCGTGCGGCGACGTCGGCAGCTGCGAAATCGCGCGTCGCACTCGATCCGTGAGGGTGACCTCCGTCAGGTCACGGATCGTCAACTGGAACAGGCTGACGGTCTCACTCGTGAAGGTCCATACCTGCTGATTCGACCCCTTCTGCCCTTGGGCCTTGGAGTACGACAGGCTCATCGAGCCACTGAACAGACCGGCAGGATCACCGATGCCGAAGTTGACGTCGGTACTGAATGTTGAGCTGAGGTCGAAGGCGGAGGAGTTGTCGCACACGACTTGCTCGTAGTTTCCGCCGGGCATGGGGAGGAAGTCGCAGATCGCGGGCTTGGCGATGGTGCCGGTCGGGCTCACGAAGATCGTCGGCACGGCGGGCAGGGTTACGAACTTGCTGATGTCCAACGCCTGCTCGTCCGCCGCCCCCTGCTTGATGTCGATGGGGTCGATCTTGAGCACGTCGAAGCATCGCCCGACGAACTCGTAGCCGGGCAACGCGTTCGTCGGTGTCGGCGGAAGGCCGGAGTCGTCCCCCAGTGGCGGATCCGAACCGCTGTCGTCGGGCACGTCAGTCACGGCCATCGACTACCTTTACCGTGCAGGTCTCAGAGTCGCCCTCGCCGACGAAACCGTCGCGTTGAGCAGCGATGTCCTCGTTGCTGGACGTGACGTTCACTGCGTTGTCAGCGGACAGGGCCGGAACGTTGAAGTAGATCGTCACCGTCGCGGTGGTGTCGTCGCCGACCTGGTAGACGACGGTGCCCTCGGTTCCTTGCAACGGTGTGTAGGGCTTGCCTGTCGCCGTAAAGGCAGGGATCGACGCACCTTTCGGGATGGTCTTGGGGCCAGTCTTAAAGACGCCGTAGTCCAAGGCGCTCTTCGCGACCTTGAGATCGTAGGACGTGCGGTTGTTGATTGAGATGTTGCACGCATAGCCCTCGGCCACGTGCCACCCCCTTTGAAGCGCTACCAATGAGCGGAAACCGACTCGATCTGCCTGCCCGCGGCAGACACACGGTCCGTCGCAGACGGTAGCCCGATTGATGCTGGCTGTCACGACTTCCCGCCAATCGGCCCTGCGGGAGACTGGCCTCATGGCGGGCGCGGTCGACGTGCATGCGCACTCGGTCCCGCGCGGCTGGCCGGACCTCGCTACCGAGTGCGGCGGCGGTGTCGACTGGCCGTGGCTGCGCATCGAATCCGAGCGCGAGGCAGTGATCATGCTCGGCGAGAGCGAGTTCCGGCGGATCACGGACGCGTCGTGGGACGCCGACACGCGCCTGACCGCCATGGACGAGGACGGCATCGACCGTCAGGTCGTCTCGCCGACGCCGGTGTTCTTCTGCTGTGACCGCCCCAGCGAGCAAGCCGCCAAGGTGGCGGCGATCTTCAACGACCTGGCGCTCGAGCTATGCGCTCAGGCGCCGGACCGGCTGCTGCCGTTCTGCCAGGTGCCGCTGCAGGACGTCGATGCCGCGTGCAAGGAACTCGATCGCAGTCTCGACAACGGACACGTCGGCGTCGAGATCGGCAACCACCTCGGCGACCGCGACCTCGACGACGACAGCGTCGTCGCGTTCCTGCAGCACTGCGCCGAGGTCGATGCGCCGGTCTTCGTGCACCCATGGGACATGCCGACCTCACCGCGCCTCGAGCGGTGGATGGCGCGCTGGTTGGTCGGCATGCCCGGCGAGACCCACTTGTCGATCACCGCGATGATCCTGGGCGGCGCCTTCGACCGTTTGCCGAGCTCGCTGCGGATCTGCTTCGCGCATGGCGGCGGCTCGCTGCCGTATGCACTCGGCCGGATGGACAACGCGTGGCGCCAGCGACCCGACGTCGTGGGCACGTCGGAGCGGCCGCCGTCCGAATACACGGGCCGGTTCTACGTCGACAGCGTGGTGTTCGACGACCACACCCTGCGGTTTCTCGTCGACCGGATGGGCGTCGACCGGGTGCTGGTCGGCAGCGACTACCCCTATCCGCTCGGCGAGCGCCCAGCCGGCCGGGTCGTTCGGGACAACCCACTGCTCAGCCAGGAAGAGCGGACCACGATCCTGTCGACGAACGCGCGCACCTTCCTCGGTGAGCGAACCCGTGCGACGGTGGCGCCGTGACCGGCAACGCTCTCGACGGCCTCGACGACGCCGCCCGCCAGCTCGACGCCGACGACCCGCTCCCGACGCTGCGCGCGCAGTTCCTCGTCCCGCCGCACGACGGGCCGGACCGCGAGGTCGCATACCTGGCCGGGAACTCGCTCGGGCTCCAGCCAAGGCGCGTTGCCGACGACCTCGCGGTCGAGCTCCGTGACTGGGCCACGCTCGCGGTCGAAGGCCACCGCGAGGCAACGCACCCGTGGGTCGACTTCCACGCGCTGCTCCGCGCCCCGATGGCCCGCCTGGTGGGCGCATCCGAGACCGAGACGGTCGCGATGAACTCGCTGACCGTGAACCTGCACCTGTTGATGGCCTCGTTCTACCGGCCGACGCCGGAGCGCTACCGCATCCTGATCGAGGACACCGCCTTCCCGTCGGACAGCTACGCGGTGCGCAGCCATGCCGCATACCGCGGCTTCGACCCGGACGACGCGGTCGTCCGGGCGCGACCGCGGCCGGGTGAGGACGCCCTGCGCACCGAGGACATCGAGGCGCTGCTGCGCAGCGACGAGGGCGAGCGGATCGCGCTCGTGATGTTCGGCGGCGTCAACTACTACACCGGCGAGCTGATGGACATCCCGGCGATCACGCGCGCCGGGCACGATGCCGGTGCCGTCGTCGGCTGGGACCTCGCGCACGCCGCGGGCAACGTCGAGCTGTCGCTGCACGAATGGGGCGCCGACTTCGCCGCCTGGTGCACGTACAAGTACCTGAACAGCGGCCCGGGCGCGGTCGCCGCGGCATTTGTGCATGATCAACACCTGGGGGACGAGACGATCCCGCGGCTGTCGGGGTGGTGGAGCAACGACCCGGCGAACAGGTTCCAGATGCTGCCGACGCTGACCCCGGTCGCGACCGCGGACGCGTGGCAGCTCTCGAACCCGCCGATCCTCGCGCTCGCGCCGGTGCTGACCTCGGTCACGATGTTCGACGAGGTCGGGATGCCGGCGCTGCGCGCGAAGAGCCGGCGGCTGACCGCATACCTCGAAGGCCTGCTCGACGAGCACGTGCTGCCGCTGGGCCACCGGGTGCTGACCCCGCGGGACCCCGACCGGCGGGGGGCGCAGCTGTCGCTTGAGGTCGGCGATCGCGACGCGGCGAAGGTCGCGGCGCAGCTGCGCCACGAGCACGGGGTGATCGCCGACGTGCGCGAGCCGAACGTGATCCGGTTCGCGCCGGCCCCGATGTACTGCACGTTCCATGACTGCTGGCGGGTGGCGCGGGCCCTGGTCGAGGTCTCATGACCGTCGCCATCGTCGGGGCCGGGCTGTCCGGGTGCCTGCTCGCCAGCCTATCTCGCCCGCCGGGGCCTTCGGGTCAACCTGTACGAGCGCCGCAGCGACCCACGCACCACCGGTCCGGAGCGCGGCCGGTCGATCAACCTCGCGATCTCCGCGCGGGGGCTGGATGCGCTGCGCCGGATCGGCCTGGAGGACCAGGTGATGGCCGACGCGCTGCCGATGCGCGGCCGGCGGATCCACGACGAGCAGGGGCGCACGGTCTTCACCCCGTACAGCGCCGACGGCACCCGGGCGATCAACTCGATCTCGCGTGGGGCGCTCAATGCAACGCTGCTCGATGCGGCGCTGGCGTCAGACCTGGTGTCGGTCGACTTCGACCACCGCCTGGTGCGGCTCGAGCCGGACCGCGGCCTGCTGGAGTTCGACACTCCCGACGGCATGCAGCAGGCCAAGGCGGATGTGGTCATCGGCTGCGACGGCGCGTTCAGTGCGGTGCGTGCGCGGCTGCAGACCATGCCCGGGTTCGACTATCGGCAGGACTTCCTGGACTGCCAGTACAAGGAGCTGACGATCCCGGCACGGGGCGGCGACTTCGCAATGGACCCGGACGCGCTGCACATCTGGCCGCGGGGCGGCGCGATGATGATCGCCCTGCCCAACCCGGACCGCAGCTTCACCTGCACGCTGTTTTGGCCGCCCAGTGACTTCGAGCAGATCCGCACCGGCGAGCAGGCGCTCGCGCACTTCGAGCAGCGGTATGCGGACGCGGTCCCGCTGATGCCGACGCTCGCGGCGGACTACGAGGCCAACCCGATCGGCAACCTGGTGACGATCCGGTGCAGCACATGGACCGGCGGCCGGGCCGCGCTGGTCGGCGATGCGGCGCATGCCATCGTCCCGTTCTTCGGCCAAGGCGCGAACGCGGCCTTCGAGGACGTCGTCGAACTGGACCGCTGCCTCAGCGAGTTCGACGGCGACTGGGCGACGGCGCTGGCCGCATACCAGGCACGTCGCATCGACAACACCAACGCGATCGCCGACATGGCGCTGGACAACTTCGTCGAGATGAGCACCAAGTCGGGCAGCCGGCTTGTTCCAGCTGCAGAAGGGGGTGCAGCACACCCTGGAGCGCCTGTTACCCGAGCACTATGTGTCCCGCTACGAGCTGGTCTCGTTCACGACCCTGCCGTATGCGGACGTGGTGCGGCGGACCACCGTCCCGTCACAGGCGCGGGCCGTGGCCACCGGGGCCGCATACGCGTTGCCCCGGGCTCTGCGCACACTCACCCATCGAGAGGAGCGGACGTGACCGACATCAAGCCAGCGGTCGACTTCGAGGGTTGGCTCGCCGAGCACGGCCACGAACTCGTGCCACCCGTGGCGAACAAGGAGCTGTTTCCAGGGCAGTCGGATTTCGTCGTCATGGTGGTCGGCGGCCCGAACCAGCGGACCGACTTCCATGTCGACCCATACGAGGAGTATTTCTTCCAGCTCAAGGGTGCGATGCATCTCAACGTGATGACTCCCGACGGACCCGATCGGGTCGACATCGGCGAAGGCCAGATGTGGATGCTGCCGCGGTCGCTGCCGCACTCGCCGCAGCGACCGAACCCCGGGTCGATCGGTCTCGTCGTCGAACGGGTGCGCGAGCCGGGCACGCTCGAGAAGTTCCAGTGGTACTGCCCGAACTGCGCCAGCCTCGTGCACGAGGTCGAGCTGCAGGTGACCGACATCGTCAAGGACCTGCCGCCGGTGTTCCAGGCGTTCTACGACGACGAGGCCGGTCGCCGGTGCGCGAACTGCGGGACGGTGCACCCGGGCAAGGGCTGACGCGACCAGTCTTTCGCATGATCACGGGGAAGGTTGGCAGCCGGACGCCACCCATTCCCGTGATCATGCAAGAAGTTCGCTTCGATACAGAACCGTTGTCGTTGGACGGCCTGGCTTGGGGCGCGATGCCCGACGATGGTCGGGCAGGCCGACACGGGGAAGGGTGATTCTTGGTGCGCGCACCGATGCCCGCGTTGGTCGCGCTGGTTGCTGTGGCGGCGTTGACGCTCGCGGGCTGCACCGGTCCCGATGACGACGACGCGGCACCGGAGCCGATCCCGACGTTCGTCCCGCCGCCGCTCGACGCGCAGCAGGCACTCGGCGAGTCGGAGAGCCTGCTCAAGCTGCTCGTCCGTCCGGGGTATGCCGAGCCCGACCTGCTGGCGGCCTTCGAGCGCGATAGCGGGTGCCAGGTTTCGGCGACGCCGTACGACTCCGCCCGTGAGCTGAGCAACGGGCTGGCCGCGGGCGGCTGGGACCTGGTCGCGGTCCCGGGGTGGACCGCGCTGGGACTGATCGGCGACGGCTCGGTGGTCCCGCTCAACCTCGACCTGGTGCCGTCGTACGGGCAGGTCTTCGAGGACCTCAAGAACCGGCGCTGGAACACGTGGAACGGCATCACGTACGGCGTGCCGCAGGGTCGTAGCCCGCTGCTGCTGGCCTCGCGCAGCGATGTGGTCACCACCCGCCTGTCCGGGCTGGACGCGCTGTTCGCGGAGTCGTCGCCGTGGCCGATCGCGCTGCCGGACTCGCCGTCCGCGTTGGCGGCGGCGGCACTCGTCGATGGGATCGAGGATCCGTTCGCCCTGACCGGTGACGAGCTCGCGGCCGCTGCCGATCGCGTTGCGGCCGCAGACATTGACGGCATGTGGTCCGCGGAGACCGAGCTGTACGACGCGCTGGCCAGCGGTGCGGCTGCGGTCGCGCTGGCCCCGCAGCCGGTGGTGGACCGGCTGGTCGCGGCCGGCGTACCGATCCAGACTCAACCGCTCGACGCCACCCTCGGCGTCTCCGACTCGTGGATGCTGACCAGCGACGCCGAGCACCCCAACTGCGCCTACCGGTGGCTGGACTACACCGTGCGCGGCGCGGTGCAGGCCCCGGTCGCGACCCGGACCGGTCAAGCACCCGCAAGTACCGAAGCCTGCATCATGGCGCCCGACCTGTGTACCAACACCGGGGCGCAGGACACGGCGTTCTGGGCGAGCGTGACCGTCGAGGTCACGCCCATCGGCGACTGCCTGGACGGCCGCGACGACGTTGCCTGCACCGACGTCGATGATTGGGCCGCCGCGTGGGAGCGGGCGACGACCTCGCCGGGATCTCCCTCGCCGACCGCCAGCGACCCGTCATCCTCCCCGCGATCTTGAGCCTTCTTCATGATCGACTCGGCGTGTCGCTGAAGAAAGCTCAAGATCGCGCGCGAGCGGCGCGAGGGGTCAGCGGGCGAGCTCGCCGCCGCCGCGCACGGACAGTGCGCTGCGAACGTCCCACAGGGCGGGGAAGAAGCGGTAGCGCAGAGTGCGCTGCAGGTAGGTGATCGCGGTGCCGGCGGTCCCGCGGGTCTGCGCCCCGAGCGCGCGCTCGACCAACACGAGGTGCCCGAACCGCAGCCTGAGGAACCGCTCGTCGTAGTCGAGCAGCGCCTCGCACAGCAGGTAGAACGGCACCGTCGGTCCGGTCTCGGCATAGAACGTGGCGAGGTCGGTGATCCCGAGGCGGGCGGCCGCCGCCGCGTGCGCGTCCGCCAGCGACGGTGCGGCCAGCCGGGCCTGCACGGCGGGCGACAGCTCCTCGGCGTGGACCGCGTGCAGGGTCGCGAGGTAGTCCTCGTCGCGCAACCCGGAGAGCACCTCGATCTCGCGGAACTGCTCGGACTGGGTCCCGCTCGCGGTGCCGAGATAGGAGCGGAACTCGTGGAACGCCCACGGCGGCATGTCCTGCAGCATCCGCAGTTGCGCCATCACCACGTCGACCATGTCGACCACCCGGCGCAGCAGCACCACCGCGCCGGTCCACTCGTCGCGGTCGATCGCGGCGACGATGCGGCCGAGGTCTTGCAGGATCAGCTTGAACCACAGCTCGATCGCCTGATGCGTGATGATGAAGTGCAGCTCTTCGGGGTGCGGCGGCTGGCTGCGTTGGGTCTGCAACGCCAGCAGTTCGGGGATGCGCAGGTAGGAGAGGTAGTTCAGCTCCTCGGGAGCGGGCGGTACTGGTGGAGTGGTCGGCGCCGTTGCCATCTGCCCATCTTGGTGGAGGATGCGCCGAGCGGATCGGGGGATCGTGACGTGAGCGAGGACGAGTCGGTTCTCACGAGGTCGTCCCCGCCACCGGACGACGTCATCGCATACGGCAGCCATCCGGACGCGATCGCCGACGTCCGGTATGCGAGCCGAGGCGAGCAGCGGCCGTTGGCCGTGCTGGTGCACGGCGGGTTCTGGCGACCGATGTACGACCGGGCGCACGTCGGACCCATGGCCGCTGCGCTGGTCGACGACGGCTGGACGACCGTTGCGATCGAGTACCGCCGGGTGCCCGGCAATCCGGATCTCACCGTCGCCGACATCCGGGCCGCGGTTGAGCGGCTGCCGGGGCGGGTGGGCGGGCACGACGGCCGGTCAGTGCTGGTCGGCCACTCTGCCGGCGGGCACCTGGTGCTGTGGGCCGCGACCCTCGGCGTCGCCGAGGTCGTCGGGGTGGTCGGGCTCGCCCCGGTCGCCGACCTCGCCCTGGCCGATCGACTCTCGCTTGGCCGCGGCGCTGTGCCGGCCTTCCTCGGGCAAGCGGCAGCCGACCGCGACGACCTCGATCCGGCCCGGCTGCCGGACCCCGACGTGCCGGTCGCGCTGGTGCACGGCGCCGAGGATGCCGCGGTCCCGATCGAGGTGTCGCACGCATACCTCGCACGGCACCCGGCCGGGCGACTCGTCGAAGTCCCGAGAACCGGCCACTTCGCGTTGATCGACCCGATCAGCGCGGCGTGGCCGATCGTCGTGGGAACGATCAGGTCGGTGCCGGGCGGCGCCCCCTAGGATCAGGGTGTGGCGCGCGGCGACGGCAGGCTCACGCACACCCTGCTCCCCGGCGAACCCTCCGATCGCGGCCCGAACGACTCCTGCGGAGTGTTCGGAGTCTGGGCGCCCGGCGAAGAGGTCGCCAAGCTCACCTACTTCGGCATCTACGCCCTCCAGCACCGCGGTCAGGAGTCGGCCGGGATCGCCGTCAGCGACGGTTCGCAGGTCATGGTCTACAAGGACATGGGCCTGGTGGCCCAGGTCTTCGACGAGTCGCACCTGAACGCGCTGCCCGGGCACCTGGCGGTCGGGCACACCCGCTACTCCACAACCGGATCCAGCGTCTGGGAGAACGCCCAGCCCACCTTCCGCGCCACCGCGACCGGCCACCTGGCCCTGGGTCACAACGGCAACCTGACGAACACCCGCGAGCTGGCCGACCTCGTCGAGCAGCGACGGGATGTCAGCGGCGCCCTGCCCGGCATCGCGGCGGTGACCGCGACCTCGGACACCGACCTGGTCACCGCCCTGCTCGCGTCCTACCCCGACCTGTCCCAGGAGGCGGCGGCGCTCGAGGTGCTGCCCGCGGCTGCGCGGCGCATACTGCCTGGTCTTCATGGACGAGACCACGCTGTATGCGGCTCGCGACCCGCAAGGCATCCGGCCGTTGGTGCTCGGCCGGCTGGAGCGCGGCTGGGTGGTCGCGTCGGAGACCGCTGCCCTGGACATCGTCGGCGCGTCGTTCGTGCGCGAGGTCGAGCCCGGCGAGCTGTTGGCCATCGACGAGCACGGGCTGCGCTCGCAGCGGTTCGCGGCGGCCGACCCGAAGGGCTGCCTGTTCGAGTACGTCTACCTCGCCCGGCCGGACACCACGATCGCCGGGCGTGGCGTGCACGCCACCCGGGTCGAGCTTGGCCGCCGGCTCGCGATCGAAGCCCCGGTCGAGGCCGACCTGGTCATCCCGGTGCCCGAGTCCGGCACGCCGGCCGCGGTCGGCTACTCGCAGCAGTCCGGCATTCCTTACGGCCAGGGACTGGTGAAGAACTCCTACGTGGGGCGGACGTTCATCCAGCCATCGCAGACGATCCGCCAGCTCGGGATCCGGCTCAAGCTCAATCCGCTGCGTGAGGTGATCCGTGGCCAGCGGCTGGTGGTCGTCGACGACACCATCGTGCGCGGCAACACGCAGCGGGCGTTGATCCGGATGCTGCGCGAGGCCGGCGCCGCGCAGGTGCATGTGCGGATCACGTCGCCGCCGGTGAAGTGGCCGTGCTACTACGGCATCGACTTCGCTTCGAAGGCCGAGCTGATCGCGAACGGCTTGAGCGTGGACGAGATCCGGCAGTCGATCGGCGCCGACACCCTCGCCTACATCTCGCTCGACCAGTTGATCGAGGCGACCACGATCCCGAAGCATCGGTTGTGCCGAGCGTGCTTTGACGGGGTGTATCCGGTCGCGCTGCCGGAGCCGGACCTGCTCGGCAAGCACCTGCTCGAGGACCTCGAGCGGGCCGTCGGCGTCGACGGGATCCCCACCCTGATCGGCGGTGGCGGGGCCGCGGACGCCCTCGATCGGCCGTGACGGCCGCGTCCGGGGTTCCGGCACGACCCTCCGCGTATGCGGCCGCCGGCGTCGACGTCGAAGCTGGTGAGCGCGCGGTCGCGCTGATGCGGGCGTCGGTGCGGGCCGCGCAGCGACCGGAGGTGGTTGGCGACCTGGGTGGCTTCGCCGGTCTGTTCGATGCCTCGGCGCTGCGCGGGTACCGACGACCGCTGCTCGCCACCGGCACCGACGGGGTCGGGACGAAGGTGGTCGTCGCGCAGCGGATGGACCGGCACGACACCGTGGGCATCGACCTGGTGGCGATGATCGCCGACGACCTGGTCGTCTGCGGCGCAGAGCCGCTGTTCATGACCGACTACATCGCCACCGGTTCCGTGGTGCCCGAGCGGATCGCGGCCATCGTCGCGCGGCATCGCCGAGGGGTGCCGACAGGCCGGCTGTGCGCTGATCGGCGGGGAGACCGCGGAACACCCGGGCCTGCTCGGCCCGGACGAGTACGACCTGGCCGGCGCGGGAACCGGCGTCGTGGAGGCGGACGAGGTCCTCGGTCCGGAGCGGGTGCGGGTCGGCGACGTGGCGGTCGGGATGCGGTCCTCGGGCCTGCACTCGAACGGGTACTCCCTGGCCCGGCACGTCCTGCTGGGCGAGCCGGGGGTCGCGGCGGGACTCGCGTTGGAGCGCCATGTCGAGGAGCTGGGCCGTAGCCTCGGCGAGGAGTTGCTCGAGCCGACCCGGATCTACGCCCTCGACTGCCTGGCGCTGGCCCGCGCCGACCAAGCCGAGCTGCACGCGTTCAGCCATGTGACCGGCGGTGGGCTCGCCGCCAACCTGGCCCGCGTGCTGCCCGACGACGTGCATGTCGTGCTCGACCGGTCGACCTGGACGCCGCAGCCGGTGTTCGACCTCATCGGCCGGATCGGCGGCGTGCCGCGGCGCGACCTCGAGCAGACGTTCAACCAGGGCGTCGGGATGGTGGCCCTGGTCGCGCCGTCATCGGTGGCTGCCGCCCTGGCCCTGCTGCGGGAGCGTGGGGTGGACGCCTGGGTGATGGGTGAAGCCCGTTGGCGCCAACCCGGCGAGGCCGGTGATGCCCCGGCGAAGGGCGGCCGCGGTGGCGCCGTCACGTTGATCGGCACTCACCCAGGCTGACCCGATCCGCCTCAGAGCTGTGACGCGAGTTTCGTGCATGATCACGGGGAGCCACACGGACACGGACCCTGTCGTGATCATGCAAAGAACAGACACGACCCCCGGGGCCGGAGCTGACCGGGGGCCGTGTCGTCTGTGCGACGGGTTAGCGCGAGGCGGCTGCGTCGTCCTCGTACTCGTCGCCGTCGCCGTACTCCGCGTCGTCGGCGTACTTCGCCAACAACTCCGGGTCCACGTCGTCGGACTCCTGGTCGTGGTGCACCAGCTCCGCGCGCAGTGCGTCGAGGTTCATCCCGCCGCTGTTGTACTTCAGCTCGCGGGCGACCTTCGTCTGCTTGGCCTTGGCTCGGCCGCGCCCCATGGCTCGACCCCCTCTGCGGGGCCGTCGCCCCGTGTGGTCGCGTACAGAAACTGCAGGCCAGTCATCGCTTTCGGGGCGAAGCGCCGGCCGTGCGGTGCCTACGTTACCTGTTGCGTGCGTCGGCGGGGAGCCGACCGCCCCCGGTAGCCATGGTTTCTGCCACGGGTGAACGGCCCACTCGCCGCCTGGTTGCGAAGGGACGCCCCCGGACGGGCGCCCCTTCGCGTCCTGGATTCCAGCGAACGGGCCGTGCCCCGGCAAGGGCCGCGAACCACTTCGACCCCTTTGACCGGGCCGCTGTGACCGGACGGCGGGCAGGTTCACGCCATCCGGCGGGCGGCGCCTACGTGACGGCGGCCATCCGAGCCTCCGCGAGCCGCTCGGCCGCGACCACTGGCGTGATCCCGGCTGCCGCCGCGAGGTCCAGGACCTCCAAGGTCGTCTCGAAGATCTGGGCGACCTTGGCGGTGGCCCGGTCCAGGTCGAATCCGTGCAGCTCGTCGGCCACCTGGATGACCCCGCCGGCGTTAACCAGGAAGTCCGGCGCATACAGCACGCCGTGGGCGACGAGCTCGTCAGCGAGCTCCGGCTCCGCGAGCTGGTTGTTGGCCCCGCCGCACACGATCCTCGCGGACAGCGCCGTGACCGTCCGCCTGCTCAGCGCACCACCGAGGGCGTTGGGGGAGTACACGTCCAACGGCGTGCCCAGCATCGCCTCGGCGTCGTCAACCGCGTGCACCCTGTCCGGATGCCGTCCCAGGACCTGTTCGACCGCCGCAGCGTTCACATCGGTGACCACCACGTCCGCGCCGTCCTCGACGAGCAGATCGGTCAGCCGACCGCCGACCTTGCCGACCCCGGCGATGCCGACGGTGCGGTCCCGCAGCGTGGGTGCGCCCCAAACCCGTTGCGCGCAGGCCTGCATCCCGCGGTGCACGCCGTATGCGGTGAGCCGCCCCGAGTCGCCGGCGCCGCCGCGGTCCGGAGAGCGCCCGGTGACGTAGTCGCAGACCTCGCTGACGATGTCCATGTCCGCGACGTAGGTCCCGACGTCGGCCGCGGTGACGTACCGACCGCCGAGGGACTGCACGACCCGGCCGTAGGCCCGGAGCAGCTCGGGCGACTTGTCGCGGGCGGGGTCGCCGATGATGACGGCCTTGCCGCCGCCGTTGTCCAGCCCGGCCAGCGCGTTCTTGTAGGACATGGCCCGCGACAGCTGCAGGACGTCGGCCAGCGCGTCGTCGTCGGTCGCATACGGGAAGAACCGGGTGCCGCCGAGGCCCGGACCCAAGGCCGTCGAGTGCAGCCCGACGAACCCACGCAGCCCGACCGCGCGGTCCTGGAAGGCAACCACCGTCTCGTGCCCGCCGCCGAACAGGTCCATCGGTGCAGCGTGCCACGATGGGTCGCGTGAGAACCTCGCTCGGCACGCGCTATGTGGCGTGGTTGCGGGTGTACGAGCCGCTGGACGCATTTCCCGAGCCCGACCGAACCAGGTGGCGGGGCTACGTCGACGGGGAACATCCCGACGTCGCCGCGATTGGAGGCACAGGAGCACGCCGAGGCTCTGATCGCGGTCGCATCGCTGCCGCCACGGGTGCTGCCCGCAGAGTCCCACGACGCGTTCATCCTGCAGATCGCGGGGATCCCGCTCGTCTGCCCTCGGGAGCCACGGCTGCGCGCGTTCCTCGCGTTGCGGGCGCTGGCCGCCGAGCTTCCGGAGGAGCTGCTGCGCTCGTTCTGGCCGGGCGCGGACCTCGACGCGCTCGAGGACGAGTATCAGGACTGGCGCCGCCGGCATGGTGAACGCGCGCCACACCTGGTGGCGTCGAACTGGCACGTCCCGCCACGCTGGTTCTGTGCGTTCTCGCCGGCGGACCGGGAGGTTGCCTTCGGGTCGGATGAGGGGGAGGGGCAGGTCAGTTCAAGGTCCCTCGTCTACCGCACCCCGATGGTCGATGCCCGCCGGCGGGTGGCCCGGGTGGTGAAGACGCTGCGCAGCACCTGGGAGGAGGGCCCGGTGGTCGACGACGTGGTCGCCCTGGGTCGCTGGCTCGAGGAGTTCCACCCACTTGCCTGGATCGAGCTCGACTACGGCGGCCTGGTCCGTTTGATGGACGACGACGCGATGGCAGCGGACACCTCGGCCGAGGACGTGGCAGCTGCGGTGGCGGCCCTGGACCGCGGCGACTTGGAGGCATCCGCCGAGGCGTACGGTCGGCTGATGGAGCGCTGGGTCGACCTGCAGCGGCGCGAGCACCTGTCCTAGACCCGAGCCCAATGGGCCGAGTTGTGGGGATCGGTCCCGACGAGGGTCCAACGTGTGGAATAGTCCTCCCGGGCCATTCCGGACATCACGGACAGTCGTCACGGGCGTCCAGGTCGGCACGAAATGGAGAGTGAGGGGGACCCGATGTCCGCGCGCACACCCGACGCCGAGCCGCTGCTGACCCCAGCAGAGGTGGCGTCCATGTTCAGGGTCGACCCGAAGACCGTGACCCGTTGGGCCAAGGCCGGGAAGCTCACGTCGATCCGCACCTTGGGGGGTCACCGGCGCTACCGCGAGTCCGAGGTGCGCGCCTTGCTGGCTGGCATACCGCAGCCGCGTGACGAGGGGCAGCCGCCGGCGAGCTAGCCGGCGCCCTCCGGCTGAAGCGGGGCGTCGCGGCGATCGACCAGCTCGGTGACCAAGACCGCCACGACCACCGCAATGGCGATGAGCGGCACGAGCGCGACTCCGCCCGACAGGCACAGGATCAGGGTCAGTACCGAGGCCGAGAGCGGCAGGTCGCGCATCATGGACGCCGCGGCCGCGGCCACGCCGATCGCGACGGCGGCGTCGATGCCGAGGCCGGGCAGCGGTGCGACCAGGACGCCCACCGCTTCGCCGAGGAACACCGCGGGGAAGATGGCACCGCCCCGGAGGGCGGCCAGCGACGCGGCATACGCGATCGCCTTCGTCATGATCAGGATCACCAACGCCGCGACCGACCAGGTCGCCGCTTCGCTGGTCAGCGGCCCGATGACGAGTTGGCCGGACAACGCCACGTAGGTCGGGTCCCGATCGGTCAGCACAGCGAAGAGCGTGGCCATACTGCCCACCGCTAGGCCGGCGGCGATCGCAACGGTCAGAGGGCGAGCGATGGCGAACGGCACGGCCAAGCGGGCGGCTCGGCTAACGGCGACCAGCCCGATCGCGACCACAGCGGGGATGAGCACGGCGTAGGCGACGTGGGCGGCGTTCGGACGGTCGAATGGCTCCAGCGGGATCGTGGACAACGCCGGGATATCCAGTCCGGTCCACCGGCCGATGCCGGTGAACACCAACCCACCGACGCCGGCGGCAAGCAGCGCCGGCAGCATCAGCATGATCAATCGGGCGCCCCGCAGCCCCAACATCTCGAGCACGAGAATCGCGGCGACGACGGGTGAGCCGAAGATGGCGGAGATAGCGGCGACGGTCCCGGCGGCCGCGATCAGCTGGGATGCCTGGCTGGCTGCTGGTGTACTCGCGCCGGTGTCCGTGAGCCGCTGGACGGCAAGGATCCCGAGCGCGCCGCCGAGGGCGATGAGCGGTGCCTCCGGCCCCAGCGAGGCGCCCAGGGTGAGGCTCGCGAGCGCGGCCAGCAGGACGCCGGGCAGCTCGTGTGGCAGCGTCGGTGGCCCGCCGAACCCGTTGGCGGGGGTGTGCCCGCCGTGTCCGGGCAGCCGGGTGATCGCCAGGCCGGTGAGCAGGCCGCACAGCAGCAGCACTGGAAGCGCCCACCACGCCGGTGTCTGGTCGAATCCGAACGCTTCCGGCAGATCCTCCCAGACCAGGTCCTCGAGCTCGTGGATCAGCACGAGGTAGGCCCATGCGGCCACCGACACCGCGAGGCCGACCACCGCCGCCAGCGCGAGCAGCCTGCGGTATGCCTTGCTCGCGAGCACGTCGCTCAGGTGCAGCGTGACCGGCGTCTCATTGGTCGCGGAGTCGCTCACGCCTGCACGCTAGCGACGGGGGGTCAGCTCGCCGACCGGAATCGCCGAGACAACACGGTTCCCCGCAGGGGCGAGCGGGCACACCCAGGCCGCGTCGTAGACGCACGACGGGTTGTAGGCGAAGTTCAGGTCGACCACGAGCCGGTCGTTTGGATCGCTGCCGAGATCGGCGCCCTTGATGGTGTCGAGCACGTACCGGCCGCCGCCGTAGGTGTCGTGGTCGGCGTCCGCGATCGGCAGGAACACTCCACCGCCGTAGCCGGCGATCCACCACAGGTCGACGACTCCGAGGTCGCCGAGCCGGATGCGGCCGATCCGCTCCTGCACGACAACGCCGTCGGTCCCGGTCTTCACTTCCAACGTGCCTGGGTCGGCCGGCTCGACCTCGGCAACGAAGCGGTATCGCGAGTCGTACGTCGCGTGCCGAATCTCCAGGTCGACTCGCTGCGTCGGCGGGACCGGCGACTGCGGGTGCTCGCGCAGCATCGCGGTCCGGGTACGGACCCAGTGGTCGTGGGCGGTTGGCGGATCCGCTTCGGCCCTGATCTCCGCATACAGCCGAGCGACGCGACGCCGCCAGTCGAGCAGCTCGAACCGGCTCATGCGACTGAGCATGCCGGGTCGTAGTCGGGCACGCGCGTCAGCCGGTGTACTCCCAGTGCCACGGCTCCGGCTTCGATCCGCCTTGCTGAGCCCAACCAGGCAAGTTCCAGCCGAATGCCGCCGCGTTCGCGCGCATCCACTTGTGCTCGGCGCTGCGGAAGCTGGAGATGCCGCCGCTGAAGTCGATGGCGATGCCCTCACCATGGTTGGACGTCCCTGGCCGGGCCACCATGCTGCCCTTTTGCTGCTTGGCCGCCACCTGGGCGTCGTACGAGCGGTAGGTGTCGCCGACGGGGAGGTCGGTAGCCGAAGGCCTGCCGGTATGCGTCGTTCAGCAGCACGAACGCCAGCGCCGCATCGCTGCGCAGCTGGCCCCCGCCCGGGAGATCACACAGCGCGGAGTCCGGCACCCGGCCGTTGGCGTAGGAGGCGGTGACGTCGGCCGAGACGCATGCCCCTAGGGCTGCCTTGGCGGCCTCCAGTCGAGCGGCCCGCTCGGCGGCGACGCGAGCGGCCTCAGCCTCGGCGGCCACCCGGGCGGCTTCCGCCTCGGCGGCGATGCGAGCGGCCTCAGTCTCGGCGGCCACCCGGGCGGCTTCCGCCTCGGCGGCGATGCGAGCGGCCTCAGCCTCGGCGGCCCGCTCGGCGGCGCGCCGACCCATGGCAGCGTCCGTGGACTCGGCGGTCCGCTCCGCCTGCGCGATCGTCACCGGCGCCGTGGCGGCCGAGATCGCCATCGTGCGCATGCGCTGCCCGGTGTGCGCCTCGGCGGGGAGCAGAGGTGTGGTGAGAAACAGGGCCGTGGCCAGGCCGCCGACGCCAAGGACCGCGCCGCTCCGGCGCAGGCGTGACGGACGTGCGTGACGTGCGCGCATCAAGGCGGTCTCCGCTACCGACGCCTACGAGGTGAGCTGTCGGGTTCGGGCCGGTGCGTGCCCGGCCGGGCGGACGTGCGTCCGCCGGCTTCACCCCAAGGTCGTCTGAGACGACCGAGGAACACGTGGTTCCCCCGCTCCTGCCAGGCGGTGGTGCTGGTACGAAGTCAGCTCGTGCGGCAGGACTCGGCGATCACCGCTGACACTCCGGGCTGGCGCCCCAAGTGTTTCGAAGGTACGTGAGTGACCTGACCGTGGCCAAAATATGGACTGGTGGTGTCCGTCACATGTCCCGCTTAACTCACCATGATCCGGTTCAGATCGGCGGAAAGTCGGGCGCGCGCCTGCTCGATCCGGGTTCGGCTCGCTCGCAGGTAGCCGGGATCGCCGGTGTGCGCGATTGCGGTGTCGGCGTCGACGGCGGTCGTCAGGTCGGCGAGGGCCTGCTGCAGGGCTGCAGCCCGCTCTCGACGGGCGTGCGTCGGCGGTGCCCCCGCCAGCGCGGCCAACTCCTCGTCGACCGCGGTCACCCTGGTGCGGGCACCGTTCCACATGGCGGCCGCCTCGGCTGCGCTCCTGGCCGCCAGCACCTGCGGCACGAGCGAGTCGTCGACCCAGCGCAGCCGGTCGCAGCACTGAGTGAACCGCGCGTCCCAGCGGCGCCGGCTCGTCCGCATTCGCCACAGCAGGTATGCGAGCGCGAGCACCACCAGGCCGCCGATGGCGATGAGGGTCCAGCGCAAGCCGTCCTCGTCCTCGCTCGACCCGGGCACGGATGCTGCCGGCGCGGGCGTGGTCAGCGCGGGGTCGGGTGCTGGCGTGGTCAGCGCGGGGTCCGGTGCCGGCGTGCTCAGTGCGGGGTCGGGCACCGTGGGGGTGGCGGCCGGCGAGGACGCGACCGGCGCGGACGCGGTGACCGAGGGGTCGGTGGTCGGATTCTCGGCCCCGCACCCGGCAACCGCGACGGCGGTGATGACCAGCGCCGCGCAGCGGGCAGCGACCCTTCGTGACTGTTCGCCGGTGAAGCCCATCGTCGCGGCACCCGCATCCGGTCGGCGGCAGCTCGACGGCGGTGCCGTCGACGGATCTCACCGTAGATTCGCGGTGGGCAGGGGCGGGGTCGAACCGCCGACCTTCCGATTTTCAGTCGGACGCTCGTACCAACTGAGCTACCTGCCCGGACAACAGCGCGCTCAGCGTACCTGACCGAGCTTCACGGATTTCCGCCTCGAATTGCGCATTGCCGAGCGATATCCGACGGCGATCCGTGATCGAGTTGGCCGGGTGACAGGACCACTCGAAGGGCTGCGCGTCGTCGAACTTGCGGGCATCGGCCCCGCGCCGTTCGCCGTCATGCTGCTGGCCGACCTCGGGGCCGACATCATTCGGGTCGACCGGCCCAGCGCCGTCGACCCGACTGCATCGTCGACCCGACAGCCGAACATGATCCTCCGTGGTCGCCGGTCGATCGCTGTCGACCTCAAGCAGGCCGACGGTCGCGGCGTTGTCCTCGACCTGCTCGACCACGCAGACGTTCTCGTCGAAGGATTCCGACCCGGCGTGCTGGAGCGGCTCGGGCTCGGCCCGGAGGCGGTGCACGACCGTAACCCCCGGCTGGTCTACGGCCGAATGACCGGCTGGGGTCAAGACGGACCGCTCGCGCAGTCGGTTGGGCACGACATCGACTACATCGCCATCACCGGCGCGCTGCATGGCATCGGTCGAGCGGGAGAGCTGCCCGTACCGCCGCTCAACCTGCTCGGTGACCTCGGCGGTGGCGCACTGTTCCTCGTCGTCGGGGTGCTTGCCGCCCTGCACGAGGTCGAACGCACCGGCCGTGGTCAGGTGGTCGATGCCGCGGTGGTCGACGGCACCTCGGTGCTCAGCAACTTCATCCGTGGACTACGAGCCGAGGGCACCTGGTCGACCGATGACCGGGGCAGCAACCTGCTCGACTCCGGCGCGCCGTTCTATGAGGTGTATGCCTGCGCCGACGGCTTACCGATTGCGGTCGGCGCGCTCGAACCCGAGTTCTACGAGCAGTTGTTGCAGCTGTCCGGCATACCCGTGGTGGATGCGATCCGGCCGGAGAACCGGCTGGACCGCGACGGTTGGGCCGCCGGCAAGGCGGCCTGGGCAGCGTGGTTCGCGACCAAGCCCCGAGCGGAGTGGCTTGAGCTGCTCGAGGGCACCGATGCCTGCGTCGCCCCCGTCCTGGCCTGGGACGAGGCCGCGCAGCACCCGCACCTCGCGGCCCGCGGCACCTACCTGGTGGTCGACGGGGTGGCCCAGGCGGCGCCTGCACCACGGTTCAGCGGGACACCGCCAACCCTTGGGCGACCACCCGCCCGCGCCGGGGCGCATACCGACGAGATCCTGCGAGAGCTGGGACGAGATCCGGCCGGCATCGCGACCCTGCGCGCCAACGGGACGGTCGCCTAACTTCCCGCGAATGTTGACGTTGGCGGGGTTGGGAGGTCCTCCCAACCCCGCCAACGTCAACATTCGCGAGGGAGGTTAGGACGAGGAGCGCACCACGAGGTGCGCGTCGAGCAGCACATGCAGCGCGTCCGCGGCGGCCTCGTCGCTGCCGCAGGCGCCGGGCCACGGGCCGACGGTGCCCTCGATGCGCGCAACCAGCAGCCGGACCATCTCCTGCCCCATCCGTTCGATCGGCTGGTGCACCGTGGTGAGCGGCGGGTCGGTATGCCGGGCGCCGGCCAGGTCGTCAAAGCCGACCAGAGCGACGTCACCCGGGACCCGCCGACCGGCTTCGCGCAGCGCGCGGAGCGCACCGAAGGCCATCGGGTCCGATGCAACGAAGACGGCATCGAGGTCGGACCGCCGGGTGAGCAGCTGACGCATCGCGCCGATCCCGCTCTCCTCGGAGAAGTCCCCGTATGCGATCAGCGACTCGTCCACCGGGATGCTCGCCCCGGCGAACGCCTCGCGGTACCCATCGAGCCGGCCGCGGCCGGCGACCATGTCCTGCGGGCCGGCGATAGTCGCGATCGCGCGCCGGCCACGGCCGATCAAGTGCTCGACCGCAGCCTGCGAGGCGCCGACGTTGTCGACGTCCACCCACGACACCGGGCTACCGCTTAACGGACGGCCGCCGACCACCGTCGGAACCCCGCGGTTCTCGAGATGGCGGGGCAGCGGGTCATCCCCGTGCAGGGACAGCAGGAGGACGCCGTCGACGTGGCTGCCGGTGAGGTACTCCTCGAGCCGGGTGTGCTCCTCGCTGGACTGCGACATGGTCAGCAGCAGCTGCCGGTGTGCCGTGCTGGCTGCTGCGCTGATCCCGCGCACAATCGAGGCGAAGAACGGCTGCGCGAAGAACCGTTCCTCCGACTCCGCAACCACCAATGCGATCGAGTCGGTGCGCTTGGTGACCAGCGACCGGGCCGCTCGGTTCGGGACGTAGCCGAGCTCGCGCACCGCCGCGAGCACGGTCTCGCGGGTGGCGTCGGCGACGTTCGCCGACCCGTTCACCACGCGCGACGCCGTTCCCCGTCCCACGCCGGCGCGGGCCGCCACCTGTTCCAGCGTGGGTGGGCGGCGAGCGTCACCCGCAGCCTGGCTCACCCCGGTGCTCGAGCCTCGAGGCCGCCGCGTCGGATCACGTCCGCATACCAACGCGCACTGTCCTTCGGTATGCGTTCGAAGGTTGCGTAGTCGACGTAGACGACGCCGAACCGGCGCCCGTAGCCGTAGGCCCACTCGAAGTTGTCCAGCAGCGACCAGACGAAGTAGCCACGCAGCGGCACACCCTTGGCGAGGACGTCGTGGCTGGCACGCAGGTGCTCGTCGATGTAGCGGATTCGCCGCGCGTCGTGCACGGCGCCCCCCTCCAGGACGTCGTCGAACGCGGCGCCGTTCTCGGTCACGTAGATGTCGACCGGCGGGTAGTCGTCGCGGATTCTCAACAGGATCTCGGTCAGTCCTGAGCCGTCCACCTCCCAGCCCATCGCAGTCACCGGCAGACCAGTGCTGACGAACTGCACGTGCTCGCTGCCCGGAAACGCCGCCGACGGAGCCAGACCTGCGGCACCGGTTCCGGCCGCAACGGTGTGGCGTGAGTAGTAGTTGACGCCGAGGAAGTCGATCGGCGTCGAGATCGTCGCCAGATCGCCGGACTCGACGCCGATCTCGCCGAGGTGAGCCACGTCGTCGAGCACGTCTTCGGGATAGCGGCCGAGCAGCACCGGGTCCAGGAACCAGCGGTTCTGTATGCCGTCGACGCGACGGGCGGCGTCTCGATCGGCGTCGGCCTCGCTGGCCGCGTCGATCGCATACAGGTTGAGCGTGATGCCGACCTCGAGTCCGGCGTCTCCCTGCGACCGCATCGCCTCGACGGCCAGCCCGTGCCCGAGCAGCAGGTGGTGCGACGCACGCAGCGCGGCGAGCGGTTCGCGACGCCCCGGCGCGTGCACGCCGCTGGCGTACCCGAGGAAGGCCGAGCACCATGGCTCGTTCAGCGTCATCCAGCGGTGCACGCGGTCGCCGAGTGCGTCGTGCACGAGGGCTGCGTAGTCGGCGAAGCGGGCTGCGGTGTCGCGCTCCGGCCAACCCCCGGCGTCCTCGAGCGGCTGCGGCAGGTCCCAGTGGTACAGCGTGAGCCACGGTTCGATGTTGTTCGCCAGCAGCTCGTCGACCAGCCGCCGGTAGAAGTCGAGCCCGTCGGCGTTGGTGGCACCGCGACCGTGTGGCTGCACCCGCGGCCAGGAGACCGAGAAGCGGTATGCCGACAGCCCCAGCCGCCGCATCAGGGCGACGTCCTCGCGGTAGCGATGCAGGTGGTCGACGGCCGTGTCACCGGTGTCGCCGTTCATCACCATCCCGGGCGTGTGGCTGAACGTGTCCCAGATGCTGGGGGTGCGCCCAAGCTCGGTCACCGCGCCCTCGATCTGGTATGCGGCAGTGGCCGCGCCCCAGACGAAGTCGTCGGGAAAGGCGAGTGCCCGTGACGTGGTCGCGTCGGCCGGCCTGGGCTGGATCTCGGTCACGTCTTCAGGGCGCCTTCCATGATCCGCCAACGATCGTCTCGGCGGCATCGTAGACGCCAGGGGAGCGCTCCCATCGCGCCGTTTTGCCCGATACACCCCACTCATCCTGACTTTTTTGGCCACATTTCAATGACGTTGTCGAACCGTTACCGCCAGAGCGCCCGCTGCCCTTGCCGTGCACGCGTGTTCGCAATTCGATTCGAGGAACCCAGAACGTGCGAGATCGATCCGCGCCGCTGACGAGGCGGCTGCGGGAGGAGGCCGACCACATGGCACGCATTCTCCGGAGACGCCGCGGCACCGCCGCCGTCGCCGCTGCGCTCGGTCTGTCGCTCGTCCTTGCCGCCTGCGGCGGCGACGACGACGACGGCGGCGAGGACACCACGGACGGCGGGGGCGACGCCAGTGCCGTCGACTGCGCCGACTACGAGGAGTTCGGCGACCTGGAAGGCACCCGGGTCACCGTCTACACCTCGATCGTTGCACCAGAGGACGCCGCCTACATCGCGTCGTACGAGCCGTTCGAAGAGTGCACCGGCGTCGATGTGCAGTACGAGGGCTCCAAGGAGTTCGAGGCTCAGCTGCCCGTACGCATCCAGGCCGGCAACCCGCCGGACGTCGCGTTCATCCCGCAGCCGGGTCTGCTGCAGACGCTGGTCCGGGAGTTCGACGCGGTCGTCCCGGTGGGCGAGGCGGCCGAGGCCAACGTGGACGCGAACTACGACCCGGCGTGGAAGGAGTACGGCAGCGTCGACGGTGTCTTCTACGCGCCGCCCAACAGCTCCAACGTCAAGTCGTTCGTGTGGTACTCACCGGCCGCCTTCGAGGAGAACGGCTACGAGGTGCCCACGACGTGGGACGACCTCATCGCGCTGACTGACCAGATCACCGAGGACCATGCC
Source organism: uncultured Actinomycetota bacterium (assembly GCA_963836025.1). Taxonomy (GTDB): domain Bacteria; phylum Actinomycetota; class Actinomycetes; order JBEVHX01; family JBEVHX01; genus JBEVHX01. The sequence continues at coordinate 484,941 of CAWIIE010000007.1, read as the reverse complement.
GAGGGCGCGACCAAGGCGTGGTGTGCGGGCATCGGCTCCGGCGACGCGACCGGGTGGCCGGCCACCGACTGGATGGAGGACCTCATCCTCCGCAACAACGGACCCGAGGTCTACGACCAGTGGTGGAAGCACGAGATCCCGTTCAACGACCCGCAGGTCGCAGGACGCGCTCGACCAGGCCGGGGAGATCCTCAAGAACCCGGACTACGTCAACGGCGGGCTGGGTGACGTGAGCACCATCGCCACGACGACGTTCCAGGACGGCGGCCTGCCGATTCTCGACGGCTCCTGCTTCCTGCACCGTCAGGCGTCGTTCTACGCGGCCAACTTCCAGGACGCCGGCGCCGGCACTGTCGCCGAGGACGGCGACGTCTTCGCCTTCTACCTGCCTGGCCCGACCGCGGACGAGAAGCCGGTGCTCGTCGGTGGCGAGTTCACCGCTGCCTTCCGCTCGGCTCCCGAGGTGGAGGCCTTCCAGGCCTACCTCACCTCTCCCGAGTGGGCGAACCTGCGGGCGCAGGAGGGCTTCGGGTTCCTGTCCGCCAACAAGGGCCTGGACTCGGCGAACGTCGACAGCGAGATCTCCAAGCTGTCCGTGGAGATTCTCCAGGATCCCAACTCGGTCCAGCGGTTCGACGGCTCCGACCTCATGCCCGGTGCGGTGGGTCCGGCAGCTTCTGGCAGGGCATGACGGACTGGATCACCGGTGCGAGCACCGAGGAGGTCTTGACCTTCATCGAGAACTCCTGGCCTGCATCGTGATCATGTAAGAGAGTGAGCGACGGAGCCGGGTGACCCCTCGGGTCTCTCGGCTCCGTCGCTTCTGGGCCGTCCTCGAAAGGGGAGGTGGGACGTGAACAACGCCGAGAAGTTCGGTCAGATGTTCCTGGCCATCGGGTTGTTCGTCGGGGTCATGGCGGATCGTGCTGCTGATTGCCGACCGCGTGCGAGGCAGGCGCGCCGAGCGAGTCAACGCAGCCGCCTTCCTGCTCCCCGCGGTGCTGTTGCTCCTGGTCGGGCTGCTCTACCCCGCCGTCCTCACGATCATCGCCTCGTTCAAGAACCCGCGCGGGACCCGGTTCGTGGGCTTCGACAACTACGTCGACATCTTCACCGAGTCGCAATACTTGATCGTGCTGCGCAACACCTTCCTCTGGGTGCTGCTCACACCGATCATCGCCACCGGCATCGGGCTGCTGTATGCGGTGCTTGTCGACCGGGCGCGCGGCGAGGCTGTGGCCAAGGCGTTCATCTTCCTGCCCCTGGCCATCTCGCTCGTCGGTGCGTCGATCATCTGGAAGTTCGTCTACGAGTACCGGCCGGAGGGCGTGAATCAGATCGGACTGGCCAACCAGATCTTGGTCTGGCTCGGGCTCGATCCCTATCAGTTCCTCCTCCACTCCCCGTGGAACACGCTGTTCCTGATCGTCATCATGATCTGGATTCAGGCGGGCTTCGCCATGACGGTGCTCTCCGCGGCGATCAAGGCGATCCCTGACGACATCGTCGAGGCCGCGAGGCTTGACGGGCTCTCCGGCTTCAAGATGTTCCGCTTCATCACGGTGCCGAGCATCCGACCCGCGCTCATCGTGGTGGTCACCACGATCGGCATCGGAACGCTCAAGGTCTTCGACATCGTCCGTACCACGACAGGTGGCCAGTTCCAGACGAGTGTGGTGGCCAACGAGTTCTACGACCAGAGTTTCCGCTTCTTCAACGAGGGCCTCGGCTCGGCGTTTGCGGTGCTGCTGTTCGTGCTCGTCATTCCGATCGTCATCTACAACGTCCGCCAGCTTCGTAAGTCGGAGGCACGATGACCGCCATCACGACGCCGACCGTCACCGAGCCGACGACGAAACGTGCTGCGGGCGCCGCCAGAGAGGCCAAGAGGCGGCTCGCGTCGCCCTGGGCATCGGTCGCAGCCATTGTCATCGCGGTGCTGTGGACGATTCCGACGTTCGGCCTGCTGATCACGTCGATTCGCCCACCCCTGGCAGTGCGCCAGTCCGGCTGGTGGACATGGTTCTACCGACCCGGAGTTCACCTGGGAGAACTACGACGAGGTGCTGTTCGGCGCCACGACCAACCTCTCGACCTACTTCGTCAATTCGCTGGTGATCACGATCCCGTCGGTGCTCATTCCGCTGAGCCTGGCGACATTGGCCGCCTACGCGTTTGCGTGGACCCACTTCCGGGGCCGCGACTTCCTCTTCGTCGCCGTGTTCGCGCTGCAGATCGTGCCGCTGCAGATCGCACTGCTGCCATTGCTCACGCGGTTCGTCGACTGTGGGCCTGAACGGCACGTTCTGGCCGGTGTGGATCTCGCACTCGATCTTCGCGTTGCCGTTGGCGATCTTCCTGCTGCACAACTTCATGCGGGAGATCCCAGGCGAGCTGGTGGAGGCTGCGCGCGTCGACGGTGCGGGCCACGTCCGGATCTTCCTGCAGATCATGCTGCCCCTGCTGGTGCCGGTCATCGCGGCGTTTGCCATCTTCCAGTTCCTTTGGGTGTGGAATGACCTGCTCGTCGCGCTGACCATGGCAGGTGGCTCGCTCGACGTTGCGCCGTTGACGGTGCGCCTGGCAGAGCTTTCCGGCACCCGAGGCACGTCGTGGCACCTGCTGTCTGCCGGCGCGTTCGTCTCGATGGTCGTGCCGCTCATCGTGTTCCTCTCACTGCAGCGCTACTTCGTCCGCGGCCTGCTCGCGGGCAGCGTCAAGGGGTGATCGGCACCGTCGTAGACCACGGTCTGCCGAACTCGGACCTGGGCGTTCTGGGGATCGTTAGCCTCGGAGTGGGCCGAGGAGGTCGGATTGAGCGAAGAGATCCTGGCCTTTTCCCCGCGGCGTGCGGACGTGGGCCAGGAGCTGAGTGACGTCTTCCACGCGTCCTACCGGCGCCTGGTGGTGCAGATGTACGGCGTGGTGGGCGACTTCTGCGAGGCGGAGGACCTGGTTCAGGAGGCTTTCGTGCGCGCCGCCGCCGCTGGCAACCGCTTCCTGAGCGCCGAGAACCACGAGGCCTGGCTGCGCACGACCGCGCTCGATGTGCACCGTAAGCGTTGGCGGCGGTTGCGCAACGTCGCCAAGACCCGTGACCGGCCCGAGCGTCCGACGGACCTGCCGGGACTTGACCAGCAGGTCGCGATCGTCTCCGCGCTGCGTACCCTGCCGGAGCCGACTCGGCAGGTGATCGCGCTGCACGACCTGGCCGACCTTCCGGTGGCGGAGGTGGCCTCGATCTTGGGCTGCCCGGCGGGGACAGCGGAGTCCCGGCTGGAACGAGGCCGAGAGTCGCTCGCGGTCACGCTCGGCCCTTGGGGGGCGCATACCGGGCCGGAGTCGCTGCTGAGGGAGTTCCGGGAGCATGCCGAAGACCTGGTACCGATGCCGGATGTCGACGAGATGCAGTGGCGGGGGACCCGGACTGCGGCGGGTCCGGATCGCCGCCGGTCCCGCGCTCGTCGCCTCCGCGCTGGCCATCGGAGGCGTCGTGGTCATGAGCTCGATCGGCGACGAGAATGCCAACGCACCCGCGAGAGGCGGCGCCGAGGACAGCCCCTTCCAGAGAGGCGCGAGGGAACTGCCACCGCAAGGGGCGACGCCGAGCACCCCGACCAGCGGAGAGCTCGTCGCCTCGATGTGGTCACGCGGCAGGACCGGATGGGAAGGCTGGGTCTACCTGTACGCCGACGGCCGCGTGATCTGGCAGCGCCGCAGTCCGATTCCCGCAACCGGTTGGCTCGAGCAGCGCCTCACCCCCGAAGGCGTCGGGCTGGTGCAGGCCGAGATTCTGTCAACTGGGCTGTTCGATCCTGCCCAGCCACCGCCCGCCAGCGACCTCGACCGGCCGCCACCTGGCAGCGAGCTCGGCTATGCCTGGCCGTCCTACGGCGACATGCAGGTGCGCAACGGTGACCGGCTCGTCCTCGTCCCCGGGAGTCCGGGGCAGCCGTGGATGCCCGAGTTCGATCGGCTTCAGCAGCTGTTGACGGAGCTCCAGTCGTGGCTGCCGTCGACCGCGTGGGAGGACCCCTTCATCAGGGCGTTTGTGCCCTCCCGGTATGCGATCTGCCCCTACCGGTTCCCCGCCCCGTTGGGTTGGTCCAGCATCCTGCCCTTGCTGCCGGCATCGGCCGAGGAACGACTCGCCGACGCCAGGCCATGGCGATGGGAGCACCCGACCGGTGATGTCACGTGCTTCGACGTGACGACCGAGGAAGCCCGCGCCGTCGCGCAAGCCCTGGACGACGCAGGAGTTCGACAGTTCATTCCCGCAGCGTCCCTCGCCTACCAGTTCGATGCCCCGGATCCGATCGCTGGGACCATCGGCATCGACTTCTGGCCGTTCCTGCCGGATGGCGTCCCGGCCACCACCGGTGGATCAGGTTCCTGGTGGGAGAGTGGCGCCCATGTCTGAGCGTGTGAGCAAGGCGGTGATCCCAGCCGCGGGTCTGGGCACCCGGTTCCTGCCGGCGACGAAGGCGACCCCCAAGGAGATGCTCCCCGTCGTCGACCGGCCGGCGATCCAGTACGTCGTCGAGGAGGCCGCGGCCGCCGGGCTCGACGACGTGCTGCTGATCACCGGCCGAAGCAAGCGGGCCCTCGAGGACCATTTCGACCGAAACTTCGAGCTCGAGGAGGCGCTGGCCGCGAAGGGCGACGACACCCGGCTTGCCCTGGTACGGGCGAGCAGCGAGCTGGCGCAGGTGCACTACGTCCGACAGGGGGAGCCGAAGGGACTGGGGCACGCCGTCTTGTGCGCGGCGGCGCATGTGGGTCACGAGCCGTTCGCGGTGCTGCTCGGCGACGACCTGATCGACCCCCGGGATCCGCTGCTCGCGACGATGATCAAGATCCAGCAGGACTCCGGCGGCTCGGTCGTGGCCCTGATGGCGGTACCCAGCGACCAGATCCACCTGTACGGCTGCGCGGCGTTCGAGCCGACAGCGGACGAAGGGCTCGTTCGGATCACGGACCTGGTGGAGAAGCCACCCGTCGACGAGGCCCCGAGCAATCTGGCGATCATCGGCCGTTATGTGCTCGCCCCTGAGGTCTTCGAAGTCCTGCGGAACACCGCGCCGGGCCGGGGCGGGGAGATCCAGTTGACCGACGCCCTGCGGGCGCTCGCCCGCGACCCGAACGTGGGCGGCCCGGTGCACGGGGTGGTCTTCAGCGGTCGGCGATACGACACCGGCGACCGGCTCGACTACCTCAAGGCGGTCGTCCGGCTCGCGGCCGAGCGGGACGACCTCGGGCCCGCGTTCCGGGAATGGCTGGCTGACTTCGTCAACCGCCCGGCTTGATGCGTGATCGGAGGGGTAGAGACTCTGCGCATGAGTGACCGACCAGGCGGCCGCCCGGGGGCCGGACGAGTCCGAGGCTGACCGGGTCGTTCGCAACTTCGACGAGTTGCTGCAGGAACTGCGCGTCATGCAGACCGGCGTGCAGATCCTGCTGGCGTTCCTGCTGACGCTGCCATTTACCCCGGTGTTCGCAGGCATCTCGGACAACGAGAAATCCACGTACGGCTTCGTCATCATCGCGGCCGCGTCGTCGATGGCGTTGCTGATCGCACCCGTCGCGGTGCATCGGGCGACCTTCCGGCATCACATGAAGCCCACCGTGCTCAAGGTCTCCCACTACCTGACCCTGGCCGGCATCGGGGTGTTGCTCATCGCCGTCGGGTCGGCGGTGGGCCTGGCCACGTCGGTGGCCACGGACGAGGATCGCTGGGTGTACATCACCAGCGCGACGGTGGCGGTGTTCCTGCTGCTGTGGCTGGTGCTGCCGGTCGCGCTGCGCATCCGTGGGCCGCAGGAGGAGGACGCACGAGACGACCCGGAGATCAGTCCGCGCTGAGCCGCCCGACGCGAACTCCACCGGGCATGGAAGCAGACACGCAGCAGGCCCGGGTCGTGTGACCCGGGCCTTCGCTGTGTGACGCGACCCCGACGGGACTCGAACCCGCGACCTTCGCCGTGACAGGGCGACGCGCTAACCAACTGCGCTACGGGGCCTTGCAGTGCCCCCAACGGGATTCGAACCCGTGCTACCGCCTTGAAAGGGCAGCGTCCTGGGCCGCTAGACGATGAGGGCTAGCCGTCGGAGACGTCGAGAAGGGTACGGCATGCCTCGGTTCCATGCCAAAGCCTTGCTCTAGCCTTCCCACCATGTCCCGGCTGGTCGTCGACGAGGTGCGACCACAGGACCTGGACCAGCTCGCAGAACTCGCTGCCGGCACCCATGCCCGGGCGCGCCAGCTGGAGCCGCTGCTCCCCGAGCAGTACTCCGACCCGGCGACCGTCCGACCACTGATCGCTGCAGCGGTCGACGCCGGCGGTTTCGTCGCTCACCGCGGCGACCAGGCCACGGCGGCCATCGTCGGTGGCGTCGGCCGCGGCTCCGACACCGGCGGCGCGACCGGCCTGCTCGCGGCCCAGGTCCCGGTGTTGTGCGCGACCGGGCACCCCGACGATCTCGCCGACTGCTATGCGGCGGCCGCGCGCGAGTGGGTCAACTCCGAGGCGCTGCGCCACGTGGTCACGGTGCTCGCCGGCGACCGGACCACGCACGACACGCTGGTCTCCCTGGGCTTCGGCCGCGAGCAGGCGTATGCGGTCCGCGAGATCCCGCTGGACGGACCGGTGCTTGACGATGACCTGCCGGTCGACGACCCGGTCACCGTTCGCCGCGCAACCGCCGACGACCTCGATCTCGTGCTGCCAGTGACCGCCGTGGTCACCGAGCACCAGGAGCTGAGCCCGACGTTCTCGATGGCGTCCCCGTCCTGGTTCGACCAGCTGCCGGCGTCGATGGCGGCTGAGCTTGCCGACGAGACGGCATACATCCACATCGCGGTGGACCAGCACGGGACCGCGATCGGCTTCGCCGCGTCCTATGACGACCCGGCGACGCCGATCGTCCCCGAGCAGTCGCTCGGCCTGAGCCTGGTCGGTGTGCACCCAGACCAGCGCGGACGGGGGATCGGCTTGCTGCTCACCGCGGCTGCACTCGTCGATGCCCGACTGCGGGGACGCCGAGCCGTCCACGCGGACTGGCGGACGACCAACCTCCTGTCGTCCCGGTTCTGGCCACGCCGCGGCTTCCGGCCGGTGGCCTACCGAATGGTGCGCACGATCGACGTGACTGCGTTCTGATGCCGGTGTGATGGAGGCCGACGACGTTCCGCGTGACCGGTTCGAGCAACTGGTCTCGGATGCCCTCGACCTGATCCCACCCGGCCTCGCGGAGCTCATGGACAACGTCGTCGTCCTCGTCGACGACGAGGCCCCACCCGACGACCCCGACCTGCTCGGCGTGTACGAGGGCGTGCCGCTGACCGAGCGCGACAGCTGGTACTCCGGCGTCCTGCCGGACACCATCCACATCTACCGGCTGCCGACGCTGCGGATCTGCGAGACCGAGGACGACGTCGTCGAGGAAGTCGCGGTCACCGTGGTGCACGAGATCGCGCACCACTTCGGGATCGATGACGAGCGGCTGCACGACCTCGGCTGGGCCTGAGCGCGCGCCGGCCGACAGGATGGGGCCATGGCTGGTCCGGACGATCCCGCCTATGACGCCCTCCGGGCCGACATCCGTCGGCTCGGCACGATCCTGGGCGAGACTCTGGTGCGGCAGGAGGGCGCCCAGCTGCTCGAGCAGGTGGAGCAAATTCGCGCGCTGGTCCGCACCGACCCAGGCAAGGCGGCCCAGGTGCTGGAACGCGCCGACCTCGGCAGCTCGATCCGGTTGGTGCGGGCGTTCTCGTCGTACTTCCACCTGGCCAACGTTGCGGAGCAGGTCCACCGTGCGCGGGAGGGGCGCAGCAGCACGCCGACGATCCGGGACGTGGTCGACCGCATCGAGCTTGCCGCGCCCGACGTCGAGGAGCTGCAAGCTGCCGCCGACCGACTGGCAACCCGGCCGGTCTTCACCGCGCACCCAACCGAGGCAGCTCGCCGCTCGGTGCTCAGCAAGCTGCGCCAGCTGGCCGACCTGCTCGAGGACGACGACCTGCCGGCGCAGGAACGCCGCATCGCAGAGGTCGTCGACCTGCTCTGGCAGACCGACGAGCTGCGGCTCGGCCGACCACAGGTCACCGACGAGGCACGCAACGCGCTCTACTACCTCGACGAGCTGGCATCCGGACCGCTCGGCGACGTGGTCGAGGAGCTGGCCGACCAGCTCAGCCGAGTCGGCGTCGTCCTGGCGCCCACGGCGCGGCCGCTGACCCTCGGGACCTGGATCGGCGGTGACCGCGACGGCAACCCGTTCGTGACCGCAGCCGTCACCCGGGACGTCCTCCAGCTGCAGCACGAGCAGGCCTGCCGAATTCTCCTTGCGGTCCTCGACCAGCTGCGTGCGGACCTGAGCCTGAGCGAGCAGGTGGTGGTGACCCCGCCGGCGCTGGCCGCCAGCCTGCAGGCGGACCTGGCCGCGCTGCCCGACCTCGACGCGCGCTACCTGCGGTTGAACGCCGAGGAGCCGTTCCGGCTCAAGGTCACGTGCATGCGGGCCAAGGTCGAGCACACCCGGGCCCGCACCCGGACCGGGGCCGCACACCAACCCGGCCGGGACTACGCGTCGGCGCAGGAGCTGCTGGCCGACCTGCTGGTAGTCCGGGACGCGCTGCTCGAGAGCAATGCCGCGCTCGCCGCGCACGGCGTGGTCGACCGCGCGATCCGCGTGGTCTCCGCGGTCGGGCTCACCCTGGCCACGCTGGATGTCCGCGAGCACGCCGCGGCCTACCACGCGGCGGTCGGTCAGCTCATCGACCGGCTCGGTGAGCAGGGCTGGCGGTATGCGGACCTGCCGAGGGCATACCGCCGTCGACTGCTCGACACCGAGCTGGCCAACGCCCGGCCGCTGGCCCCGACCCCGCCGCCGTTGGACGACGCCGGTCGGCGCACCTACGACACCTACGCCACGGTTCGCGAAGCGCTCGACCGTTTCGGGGAGGGCGCGATCGAGACCTCGATCCTCTCGATGACGCAGGGTGCCGACGACGTCCTGGCCGCCGCGGTGCTGGCCCGCGAGGCCGGGCTGGTCGACCTCGCCGCGGGCTCGGCCCGGATCAACCTCGTGCCGCTGCTCGAGACGGTGACGGAGCTGCGTGCGGCCGGTCAGCTCCTCGACGACCTGTTGTCGTCCCCGGCGTACCGTCGGCTGGTCGGGCTGCGCGGCGACGTGCAAGAGGTCATGCTCGGCTACTCCGACTCGAACAAGGACGCCGGCATCACCACGTCGCAGTGGGAGATCCATCTGGCCCAACGGCGGTTACGCGACGTGGCCGCGAAGCACGGCGTCCGGCTGCGGCTGTTCCACGGTCGAGGCGGAACGGTCGGCCGCGGCGGCGGACCGACGTATGAGGCGATCCTGGCGCAGCCATGGGGAGTGCTGGACGGCGCCATCAAGGTGACCGAGCAGGGCGAGGTCATCTCCGACAAGTACCTGCTGCCGACGCTGGCCCGGCGCAACCTCGAGCTGACCCTGGCAGCGGTCCTCGAGGGCACGGTGCTGCATCAGGCGCCCCGCGTGGACCGGGTTCAGCTGACCGAGTGGGACCGGGTGCTGGACACTCGTGTCGGCGGCCGCGTTCGCCGCATACCGCGGTTTCGTGGACCGACCGGAGCTGCCGGCCTACTTCGCGGCGAGCACGCCGGCCGACCTCCTCGGCGAGTTGCAGCTCGGCTCGCGTCCGTCTCGCCGACCCGACTCCGGCACGGGCATCGACGGGCTGCGCGCGATCCCCTGGGTCTTCGGCTGGACGCAGTCCCGGCAGATCGTGCCGGGTTGGTTCGGCGTCGGCACCGGACTGCGCGCGGCGCGCGACGCCGGACTCGGCCACGTGCTGCAGCAGATGCACGCGCAGTGGCATTTCTTCCGGAACTTCGTGTCCAACGTCGAGATGACCCTGGCGAAGACCGACCTCGAGGTTGCGCGGCACTACGTGGAGCAGTTCGTGCCGGCGTCGCTGCACCCGATGTTCGAGCACATCGTCGCCGAGCACGACCTGACGGTGCGTGAGGTGCTGGCGATCACCGGGGAGACCGAGATCCTGGGCGAGCAGCCGAGCTTGGCCCGGACGCTGTCGGTGCGCGACACCTACCTGCTGCCGTTGCAGTTCGCGCAGGTGTCCTTGCTGCGCCGGTTCCGGAAATCGTCCGGCGACGTCGATCCGATGCTGCGGCGGGCGCTCCTGCTGGCCACGAACGGCATCGCCACCGGGCTGCGCAACACCGGCTGAGCCGTCAGGCCGTGCGACGGCCGCCCTTGCGGTTGCGCGGCAGCCGGGCCATGACTGGCGCGCCGAACACGCCGAGAACCATGATCACGATGCCGAGCACCCACAGCCATGGAGTCGAGACGATGATCCCCATCGCGACAATGAATGCGCCGAGGATGCCGCCGGCCGCTGCTGGCCAGACGGTCGGCGTCTCGGCACCTTCCGGCTCGGGTGTAACACCTCGAGCGTCCACGGGTTCTTGGACGGGCTGAGTCTGGGTGCCTTCTGGTTCCTCATGCACGGGGACGCCGTGCCCATTTGGCAGCCGGCCGAAACCGTCACTCGAGCAGCCGCAGCACGGCTCGTTCGACTGGGCCGTGGACGGGCAGGCCGTTGCCGTCCATCCCGCGCTCCACGAGAGCGGGTCGATCGTCACGCCGTCGAGGTACAGGTCGATGATGCGCGCGTCGATGTACGACCCGCGAGCCACGGTCGGAGTGTTGCCGAGGTAGTCCGCCACCTCCCGAACCGCTCGGGTCACGGCCCGCTTGCGCGCGGTTGGCGACGCGTCGGCCCTGGTGGAGACCGCGAGCGCCTGCGCCATCAGCACGGTCGCGTTCCAGGTCCGGAAGTCCTTCGCCGTGTGGTCGCCGCGGGTCACCTCCCGCACGTACTCGTTGACGTCCTCGCTGCGCAGGTCCCGCCACTCGCCTCGACCCTGCCGCCAGGCCAACAGGTCAGGGTTCGGGTCGCGGCGGCGGAGCAGGCTGCGCAGCACCCGAGCGAGGTCGGGGTCGACGATGCGTTGCTGCTGCTGGATCGAGCCTTTGGACACGAACTCGAAGAGCACCGAGTCGCCATGCACTGACACGTGCTCGCGCCGCATCGTCGCCAGCCCGAAGGTCCCGTTCGCCTCGGCATACGACTCGGAGCCGATCCGGAAGAACCCGAGGTCGAGCATCCGGAAAGCGGCGGCGAGCGTTCGTTCCCGGGTGGGCGCTGGCAGCTCGAGCTGCGCGGCCACCAGCTCGCGCGCCCGCGGCAGGGCGCGGGCCAGCTCGAGCACCCGCTGGTGCTTCTCCGCGTCGCGGCTTCGCCGCCAGTCGGGGTGGTACAGGTACTGCTTGCGCCCAGCCGCGTCGAAGCCAATGGCCTGGATGTGGCCATTTGGCCAGGGACAGATCCAGACGTCCTTCCAGGCCGGCGGTATGACCAGCTCCTTGATGCGTTGACGGGTCGAAGACGTCGACCGGGTCACCGTCGGCGGTCTCGTACGAGAAGCCCGTACCGCGGCGCACCCGACGGATGCCGGGTCCCGTGCAGGTGCTCCGTCGCAGCCGAGCCATGGCCGTGCTGTTCCCACCTACGGTGGGTCGTATGCGACTCGTGTCGTGGAACGTGCATGGTGCCGCCGAGTCCCGACCTCGACCAGCTCGCCGCCGCGCTGCACGACCTTGATGCCGACGTGATCGCGCTGCAGGAGGTCCAGCGACGGCAGTCCCGCACGTTGGCGCGCGGGCTGGGTGACCTGGACTGGCGGTGGGCGCTCAAGCATCGACCACTCGGCTGGCTGATGCCCTGGCGGGCAGAAGGGCTCGCAGTCCTCAGCCGCGCCGCGATCACGAGCAGCGCCTGGGTCGAGCTTTCGACCGGAGCCTCGAGGTCGACGCACCGACGGCGGATCGCTATGTATGCCGACACCACCTTCGACGGCCCGGCCGTCCGCGTGATCAATGCCCACCTGGGCAGCGGTCGTGACGAGGGTGTACGCCAGCGGCAGGCGGACCGGCTGGTGGCCAGCACCTGGCTGACCACCGGCCCGCCAGCCGTCCTGGTCGGGGACCTCAACACCGGCGAGGCACTGCCGGCCTTCGTCGACGCCGCCCTTGAGGAGTCGGACAGCGCTGTCCAGGCGACGTTTCCGAGTGACCAGCCGAGGAAGCGCATCGACCGAGTGTTGGTGAGCGCCGAATCCCCCGCGACGATCCGGCAGGTCGAAGTCCCGGAGGGCGCGCACTGGGCGAGGCTGTCCGACCATCGACCCTTGGTCGTGGACCTGTCGCTACCGTGACGGCGTGACGAACGACACGAGCGCTGGCCGGCGACGAGCAGGGGACTACCTGCTGCGCCCTGAGGACCGGCAGGCCTTCGAGCGCGATGGCTACGTGCATCTGCCCGGCGTCCTCGCGCCGGACGAGCTGGCCGCGATCGAGGAGGTGTACGACCGGTTCCTCCGACGCGAGATCGAAGTCCCTGGCAAGGACTTCAACGACATGACCACCGGCGAGCACGGCACCGACCCCTCGGGCTACGCGATCGTGAACGTGATGCTGCCGCGGGTCTACTACCCCGATTGGCAGGGCAACCTTTTCGAGCAACGCGCGACGAGCATCGCCCGCCAACTGTGCGGGGACGGCATGGTCATCGACTTCGATCAGCTGCTGGCCAAGCAGCCCGGCCGTGAGGACGCGGTGTTCGGCTGGCACCAGGACCAGGCGTACTGGATCGAGACCGCGGACCGGCGGACCGCGACCTGTTGGCTGGCGGTCGACGACTCGACCGTCGACAACGGCTGTATGCAGTTCCTGCCCGGCAGCCACCGACATCCGGTGCGTGCCCATCACCCACTGCACGGTGATCGAGCCGAGAGCCACACGCTGGTTACCGAACTCGGCCCCGACGACGTCATGCGCCCGGTGCCCATCGCCCGTGGTGACATCACGGTTCACAGCGAGGGTGTGCTGCACGGGTCCGGTGGGAACCGGACGACGGACTCGTGGCGGCGCGCGTACATCGTTGCGTTCCGGTCCCAAGGCACAGTGGCCGAGGAACGTCGGCGCGGCTTCACCCACTCGCACAACGACTCCGGCGACGTCCTGGACTCCGTCGAGGGTCTGCACGCGTAAGCGCTCGCCGTGACGACGGTCGCGACCTGGAACGTCGAGAACCTCTATCTCCCGGGGTCCGAGTACGGCCCGCCCGACCTCGAGTCCTATGAGGCCAAGCTGGCCGCGCTGGCCGCCACGATCGATTCCTTCGACGCCGATGTCATCTCGCTGCAGGAGGTGGGTGACCCGGCCGCGCTCGACGACCTGGTTGCCGGCATCGACGGCACATGGGAAGTGCGGCTGTCGCAGGCGCCTGACCCCCGGGGGATCCGCGTCGCGGTGCTCTCCCGGCTGCCCTTCCTGAGTGCGCGCGACATCGTTGAACTGCCCGCGCTGCTGCAACCGCCGCAGATCAGCGACGTCGGCGAGGAGCTGGCGCGACTGCGGCGGGGTGCGCTGGCGGCGACCGTCGCTGCATCGTCGGGCCCGCTCACGGTGGTGGCCTGTCACCTCAAGAGCAAGCTGTTGACCTTCCCCGGCGGCCGGTTCTCCCCGCGCAGCGAGGACGAGCGGGCTCGTTACGCGGCCTACGCGGTGCTGCAACGGGCGGTCGAAGCCGCCACGATCCGAGAGGCCGTCAACACCGACCTCGACGGGTCCGGCGCGACGACTGCGCTGATCCTGGCGGGTGACCTCAACGACGACGCGACCGCGGCCACGACCCAGATCCTGCTCGGCCCCGGCGGCTCCGAGATCGGCACCACGGGCGAGAACCGCCCGGACCGCGGGGACGGCTGGCGACTGTGGAACCTGGCGCCGCTGCTCCAACCGCTGCCCGACGGCTCGCCCGCATACACCCGGATCTATCGCGGGCGCCGGGAGGTGATCGACCACCTGCTGGTGACAAGAGCGGTGCTCGACCGGTTGGAGCGCACCTCGGTGCGCGTGGTGCTCGACGGCCCGCTGCCGAGCGTGGCCGACGACCCGACGCGGCGACGCGGCGCGACCGGATCTGACCACGCGCCGCTGCTCGCGGTATTAGCGTGATCACCATGAAGGGCTTCGGGATACGCCTTGCGGTCGCGGTCGTGCTCGATGCCGTTGCTCTCTGGATCGCGTCGCTGTTGCTGGACGACATGTCGATCAACGGCATCAGCTTCATCTTCGCCGTGGTGATCTTCAGCGTCGTCCAGGCTGCGTCGCTGCCGGTTGCCCGCGCCATGATGAAGGAGTACGCGAGCCGGTTAGCGTTCCTCGTGTCCCTGATCGTCACCTTCGTCGCGCTGCTGTTGGCCGACCTGCTTTCCGACGGGCTGAGCATCGAGGGCACGTTGACCTGGATCTGGGCGACGCTCATCGTCTGGGCGGCCGGCATCGTGCTCGAGCTCGTGACCAGCAGATTTATGCCGGCCGAGACCGCGGCTGCCTGACGACGTCGTCACTTAACAGCCGGGCGAAGCGTTCCGGGTCGAAGCGGTGCGGCTCGTGACCAGCGCCCGGGAACACGACCAGCCGACTGCCGTCGATGAGCTCGGCGGCGTCCCGGCCGTGCTGCAGCGGCAGGATCGGGTCCCGGTCGCCCCAGACGAGCAGGACCGGCACCCGCGCCGCCGTCGGGAGCTTGCTGATCGCGGACACCCGCTGGCCGGAACGATCCATCACCCCGCGCAGGGTCGCTAGGAAGGCGGCCCGCGCCTCGGGTGCCGCCAGCTCGTCGAGCGTGCGCAAGCTCTCGTCGGAGGCGATGTCCGGCCGGACCCGCACTCGCGCCAACGCCGAACCCAGGCCGGCCAGCATCGCCCGGGTTCGTTCGTGCGTGAGGACGGGCAGCACGAGCTCCGCGCCCGGCAGCGACGCGGCCCGGAGCAGCAGTGATGCTTCGCGGCCGAGCCCCCCGCTCGCGACGAGCACCAACCCGTCGCACCGGTCGGGGAACTGGTAGGCGAACTGCAGCGCGATCCCGCCGCCGAGCGAGTGCCCGACCAGGACCACCTGGTCGTGCCCGAGGTGGTCGAGCAGGTCGCGCAGCGTGCACGCGCTCGCGCCCAGGCTGTAGTCGCCGCGGTCCTTGCCCGACTGGCCGTGGCCGGGCAGGTCGACGGTGACGACGGCTGCACCGGACTTGGCCAGGAGGGGGACGACGGTGTCCCAGGTCCGGCTGCTCGAGCCGATCCCGTGCACCAGCACGAGGACCGGCCCATGGCCGGTGACCTCGTCGTATGCCACGTCCTGCCCGTGCAGCAGCGCGTGCCTCATCGGCGTTGACCTCCCGCCCTGCGGACAACCTACGGTTCCGTAGGTTACCCGCAGGTATGGGTGGTCGGCGAGGTCAGCCGAGCAGGTGGTCGAACGCCCGCCCGACGATCGCCGCCCGCTCCGCTGGTGACGCGATCTGCTCGAGACCGAACCCGAGCAGGATCGAGATGCCGGTGGTGATGGAGGCTGCCGACTCGAGCAGTTGCTGCGCTCGCTGGAAGTCGCTGGCGTTCTCATCGCTGCCGGCCGGCGGTCCAGGGACGGACCATGGACCCAGCCCGGTCTCGAAGCCCTCGATCTCCACCGCTGCCCCGTCGGCGACGACCCGGGTGTCGTCGATGAACACGCCAACGCCGCCACTGGCCGGGTCGGTCACGTACGAGATCGAGACCTCCACCATCGTGCCGGCGTAGGCGGTCAGGTCGGTAGCGACCGGGATCCAGCCGTCGGAGTCGCCGGTGAATGCGTTCCAGGCGCCAGTCGTGCCGGTGGCCCCACACGGGTTTCCGGGGGTCAAGTAGTGCAGGAGCCAGGGGTGCATGTCCAGTAGGAAGCCGGCTTCGCACTCGGTCGGCACCGCCGTGGAGGTCCCACCGTTCAGGTCGGGCAACGTGGTCCAGTTGTCCTGGCCGATGGTGTGGGCTTCGACGATCACGTTGTCGTAGCCGAGCTCGGTGTTATAGGACAACTGGAACTGCAGCTGCGGCTGAGCCGCGGCCGTTGTTGATGTCAGGTCGATGGTGCGAGTCAGGCGCATGTACGCCTGGTCCTGATGCAGCGTCCCCATGTACCACTCGCCCTCGACCGGTTCGAAGGCGCCGAGGCCACCTCCCACATACTCGCTGGAGCCCTCGCTCGCGCCGAACTGCGGGAACTCGGCCGGGTCGAGCACGTTGGCGAGCGGGACGAAGTTCCCGGCCTCGTCGAGCGGGTTGTCCGCGGTCGCGGGCCCGCCGAACGTCGCGTTGGCCCCCTCGAACGGCGCCGCGGTGCCCTCGACGCTGCCGACGTCCTCGAGGGTCGTCCGCGCGAACGCGCCGAGGTAGTACTGCGTGAAGTCGTCGCTGAGCAACAGGCAGTCGGAGAAGAAGTCGCTCGTGACGACGCAGTCCTCCTCGGGCGCGCTGTCCAGGCCGTAGTAAATCCCGCCAAGCGCGCCGCCGAGCAAGCCGTAGTAGCCGGTCGTCTCGCCGGCGTGCACCACGGTTCCGCCTTCGTTCAGGAAGTCCCGCACCGCGATCGTCAAGTACTGCTGGCGCTCCGCGACGGACAGGTCGGGCAGCGGGCCGAACAGGAAGGTGTCGGTGACCTCGTCTTCCGGGTCCATCGTCAGCCTGTTGTCGCCGAGGTACCAGAGCACACCCTGATAATGCGACAGCACGCCGAGCGGGTGTGGCACTCCCTGGGCGTCGACGTCCCACAGGTCGCTCGCGTACCCCGCATCGGTCAGCGCCTGCTGGTGCGCGGCGGCGTACTTCGGCGCCGTGACCGACGGTGGATAGGTCGGGTTCACGCCGGTGTAGTCCTCGTTGGCGATGACAAGCACAGGCGCGCCGCTGTCCGACGCCACGATGTAGGTGAAGTGCTCGCTCTCGAGCCGGCCCTCGCGCGGGACGACGCCCTCGAACCAGACCTCGACGGAGTCACCCGGCGACGCGCCCTCGACTTGAGCGCGGTACTCGGCGTAGTAGACGCTCCCCTCTTCGCCGTAGCGGTCCCCGCCCAGCCACTCGCTGGGGCGTTCGCGCTCGGTGCGCCCGCCGTTGATGGAGTAGCGCATCTGCATGGCCCTGACATCCCGTTTCGCAGTCACAGCGACCGTCTGCGGGTCGCCGTATGAGACATCGAAGGAGTCGACCACGAAGGCCGGCGTGTCAGTCCCGACCACGGACACTGGGTCGTCCGGGTCCGCTGCCGACTGCGCCGTCGCGATCGCGAAGCCGATGTTCTTCACGAACTCCGCCTGGACCAATGCCTCGGAGTCCGGGAAGTGGAAAACGCTCTCACAGTCCCCTGGCTCGAACTCGTCGCCCGGGTCGACGGCGCTGGCCGTCTGGCACGTCGCCATTTCGGGCGTGAAGGCAAGCACGTCGTAGACCGCGTGCATATGCTCGGTCGTCTCGCCGTTGGTCGTGTACAACTCGGCGGAGATGTCCGGGTCGTAGGTCGGGATCGCCGTCTCGGGGTCGACCCCGGCCATCGCCTCGTAGACCACGTCATCCGGCGTTGGCGTGGCCACCTGCCAGCCCGTGCCATACAGCAGCAACTCGGCCGCGGAGTGGTAGTTGATCATGAACTCGGGCTTGATCCGCTGAACCAGCCCGTCGAGCGCCTGCGTCTCCGGCTCGGAGCCCGGCGACGGGCCGCGGTACGTCTCACTCGTGAAGCTGGGCGACGAGCCCTCGTCGTCGTAGCCCCACTTGGTTGGGAAGTTGCGGTTCGGGTCGACGCCATCGACGCCGGTGATTAGGCCGTCGCCGTTGTTGTCGCGCAGGTTCTTGCGCCAGAGTCGCTGCCCCGGCTCGAAGGACCAGTCGTAGCCATCCGGGTTCGCGACGGGGATGAACCACAACTCGGTGCGGTTGACCAGATCCGTGATCGCTGGGTCGTTGCCGTAGCCCGCGAGGATGTGGTTGAACAACCGGCGGTTCATCTCGGGTGTGATCCACTCGCGCGCGTGCTGCGCCGCGTTGAAGACCGTGGCGGGTCGGCTGCCATCGCGCGAACGCTGCGCGTTGCGGGTGACCTTGACCGCGATGATGTCCTGGCCCTCGTGGCTCTGGCCGATCGTCACCACTTTGGTGATGTCCGGGTGGGCGGCCGCGAGTGCCTCGTACTCCTGCTTGAGACCACCCTCGCTGCCGTAGCGGCGGTAGACGTTGTACCCGTCGTTGTTCAGCGCCTGCGCTTGCAGGCGGGAGGACGCGGCGGCACCGCCAGTGTCCTGACGCACCAGCTTGAGACCGTCTGCGATCAACCCGGCTGCCTGGATCCCAGGCAGCGTCAACTCCACCGCGACGCTGCCCTCGCTGCTGCCGGCCGACAGCCGTACCTCGTGCCGGTCGACGCCGGTGGCGAAGAGCGCGTCGAGCTGCTTGACCGAGATCTCGCCGGCGTACACGTTGACCCAGTCGTCGGGGTTGTCCGAGGGAGCGGGCGCCGCGTTCGCCGGCGTCACCACCCCGACGAGAAGCCCGCTGAGCAGGGCGAGCACGGACAGGACGGCGATCAGCAAGCGCTTCATTGCGCCACTCCCGGTGGTCTCGTGGGGGGTCTCCCCGCTACCTCCGGTCAGCCTGGGTATGCCGAGCCGCCTGGTCAAGGCGTTCGCAAGACTTTGACCTGAGCGTGACCTGACCGATCCGCACTGTTGTGGCGTGCAGCCGACCTGCTCAGCGCGCCAGATAACTGGCGATCGTGCCCGGCCCGTTCGCTGCCCAGTGCAGGCCCATCGGCGCCAGCAGGCTCCCTGAGCGGCGGCGCAGTTCACACAGCAGGACGCCGGCGAGGCCGGTGACGAGAACGGTGCCGACCACCACGATGATCGTGGCTCCGGTGGAGTCGCCGACGGCGTCCCCGGCGGCGTCGCTCGCGTCGGCGAACCCGATAGCCGGGAACACATGCCAGAACCCGAAGGCGATCGACGACCCGATCGTCGCCACCCGCGTCGACCATTCGCGGCGTAGGTAGGCCCAGAGCACCCCCCGAAAGGCGAGCTCCTCGAGCACGACCGTGCGGATCGGGATCACCAGGAAGGCCTCCACCAGCGCGGCACCGAGCGTGTCCGGCGCTCGATCGTCGGTGAGCATCGAACGCCCCGCTGGCACCACCAGCAACACGATGTATGCGGCCGCGACCACGCCAATCGCGATCCCGCCCCAGCGCAGCCCCCGCCCCCAGGTGTCCCGGGCCAGCCCGAGGTCATCCCAGGTCAGCGCGAGCTGGCGAGCGACCAGGAGGAAAACCGGGATCGCGACGATCGCGACCAAGAAGGAGCGGTCGGAGGCATACCTGGTCAGCAGCAGGTTGGTGACCAGGAGTAGGACGAGCAGGCCCGTGACTGCCCACCCTCGTCGCACGTCGTCATCGTGTCAGCCCTCAGTGGAGCTGCGAGTCGAGATAGGCGGCAGCGACGCGTTTCGGGACGCACATCCGCCAGGCGTCGATGACCAGCTCGCGCATCTCGTCCGGCTCGAGCGCGTCCATCCGGGCGCGCACCCAGTGGTAGCGCTCGTCTGCGGGCTCCGGCATCAGGAATGTCCGCGGGTTCGAGGCCACCAGGTCGGCTCGCTCGTCCTTGGGGAATCCGAAGCCCATCAGCGACTCATCGCGGGAGAACGCGACGAAAACGTAGCTGCCGACGCGGAACTTGATCCGGTCGCGGACCAGGGCCTCGTAGGCCCGCGGCAGGGACAGCGCGACGGCCCGGACTTCGTCGACGGTGACCATGGACGGCGACCATAGGCCTGACCACTGACCAAGATCACCGTCTCTCGAGCGAAATCGTGCGCCAGTGCGCGATTCCGCTCGGCAGACGGTGATCATGGGCAAGAGGCGCGGCAGAAAAGAACCTGGCTCGCACCTCCCCCCGAGGTGCGAGCCAGGCTCGATGTGCTCTCCCGCCCCGAGCCCCCCGATCGGGACCCCCCAGCGGGAGAGGCGCGGTCGCCATGTTGTCCGGGGCGGGAGGGCGGCGGTATCCGGAGAACATCCAGCACGACCACCCAAAAGGACGGTTCTCGTCTGTTGCGAACGACTCCGTGGGGTCAGCGATATCGGTCGGTCGTCAATTCCACCCGAACGTCGTCCGGCGCGACCTTCACCGCCGTCATGTAGTGCTGGCTGGCGAGCACGTTGCTCAGCATGGTCATTGCCCATGAGTTGCCCTGGATGGCCGGCATACCCATCAGTCTCAGCAGGGAGGGGACGGGGTCGCCGCCTTCGACTCCTGAGATGCCAAGGAAGCTGCTCGGCCCGCCGATGATGCTGCCCGTCGGTGCGAAGAGCGCGGCCGACGGACTTACGACCTGACCGGCGGCATCACCGATGAGCGTGCCGCCGACGATGCTGCCAGTGGGCGCGAAGAGCGCGGCCGACGGAGTGACGACCTGACCGCCAGCATCACCGATGAGCGTGCCGCCGATGGTCATCGGGCCGAGCAGGGTCGAGGCGTCGACTGGGTTGCCCGCCGAGTCCGTCACCTGGATGTAGTCGCTGATGGAAGTCCCGCCCAGCGTTGTCGGACCCAATCCAAAGTTGGTCGGGCCAGCTTGCTGAGTAGTTGCCGCCTGAATGGCTGCGTCAAGCGACGGAGTCGGACTGACGGTGTAGCTCGCGTCTACGGGAGGCACTTGGACCGTCAAGACGTCCGGTGCCGCGGCCACTTGGTCGAACGTTGTCCATTGCGGATCGTAGTCGCCAGGCATGACAGCGACGGGTGTGCCCGGTTCGGCGACCGTCAGCGCCGTGGCGAAGTCCTGCTCCCAGCCGACGTCGGTGCAGCAGCACACTGTTGCCTCGACCGGCGGAGCCCAAGTCGACTCTGCTGCCACAACTGACTCGGCTGGTTCGCTCCATTCTGCCAACAAGTCGTCCGGGTAGTCCGCCGCATACAGCTCGTCGACTCCGCCGGTGTCGAACTGTGTCGGCTCTTCCCACATCTCCGTCATGATCGCGCCCCTTCCCCGGCGGGAGAACTCCCGTCCGTCGGTGCCGACATCGCACCCGTGAGGGCAGGAATTGCCAGCCACCCCTCCGGACAGAGTTGTCAGCCGTTCGGCCAGTCGTTGCCCGCAGGCTTGATCTAGCCCCGACAAGCCGGAGATCCTGCCGCGACCGGTCAGGCGAGTCGATGCGCTCCAGTCTGCTCCAGTCTCGCGTCGGGAGGGGGCGTCGTGCAGGCGTGCGTTCGCGATGCCCCCGACCAACAGCGGCGTCTTCGTGTTGAGGTCGACCGGCTGGCCAGCGAGGCCGAGGAGCACGTCGAGCGCGCAGATCGTGACGCGATCGCCGCGGTTCGCGCATATCTGGCTGGCCCGCTGACGGTTGCCGTCATCGGGCGGGTCGCGGTCGGGAAGTCGACCCTGGTAAATGCACTCCTCGGCGCGACCGTCGCGGCTACGAACGCCACCGAGTGCACCCAGGTGGTGACAACGTTTACTCACGGCCTGTTCCCGGCCGCGCACGTGCGTTTGGTGGATGGCCGCACGGAGCGGGTCATGTTGCCTGCCAGCGGCCGCCTGCCAGACACCCTCGGGATGCCACTTGACCAGGTGCATGACCTGGCTGTGACTCACCCATCGCACGTACTCCGCCAGCTGCGGCTGGTCGACACCCCCGGACTGGCGTCGGCGGCCACGGCGAACTCGGAACGCACCGCAGCGCTGATCGCGGCGTCCTCGGCCCGTGACGCCGCGGCAGCCGATGCGTTGATGTTCGTGCTCAACGGACCGCTGCGCGGCGACGAAGCCGCGGCCGTCGAGACGTTTGTCCGAGCCGCCGGCCATCGCGGAGGGCATGGCGTCGTCGCCGTGCTCACGAAGGCGGACACGCTGTCGGGCGACGATGTGCTTGCGGCAGCTCGTGAGCTCGCGTCGTCGATTGCGGCAGACAACCGACAGCTGTTTGCCGCGGTGGTACCAGCCGTGGGATTGCTGGCTGAGACATCCGCATGTGGCCGCTTGACCGAAGCGCACGCCCGGGCACTGGCTGAGCTCGCCGCGGCATGGACCACTGAGGACGCGGCGCTCGCCTGTTCGGACGGTGACGTGTTCGTCTCGGCGCCTGGTCCGGTCGAGCCATCGGTTCGCGCGGATCTGCTTGGACGCCTCGGCCTGTTCGGGGTCGTGCACTGTCTGGGTGCCATCAGGCAAGGCAGCTCCGGTGCTCAGGCGCTCACCGAACTGGCGGGTCAGCTGTCTGGGTTGTCGGCGGTTAACGACGCGCTTGGGATGCAGGTCGCGGGGCGCGTAGATGCCCTCAAAGCTCGTCGCGGCATCGAAATGTTGTCCGAGGTCGCACGCGGTATGGCGGTCGGACAGGGGTCCGGGGCGGACCGGTCTCTGCTCGAGCCTGGCCGTGCCTGTCTCGCGGAGGCCATCGAGGACCTGCTGCTCTCACCGACCATGACGCCGCTCGTGCTACTGGAGGCGTACGCGAGCGTGGCATCCGGTCGGGTTGGGCTGCCGCCGCGGCTTGCCAGTGACCTTCGTGAGCTCGTACTTGCTGACTTGGAGAGTGAAGCATCCGACCCTGGCCGCGCGCGACAGCAGATCGGACGCTGGCGCGAGTTCATGTTGTTGGCGTCGGGCAAGCAGCGTGCCGTCGCTGACGCCGCGGTGCGCGCATGGGAGCAGCGCTCCAGCGCGGCTGGCGAGATCACGATCGCGGAGGCTGCCCGCGAGGCAGCACTCCAATGACGGAAGTCGCCTCGACATGTCAAGTGGTGGATCTAGACACGGCACATGAACTCGACCGGCTCGCCACGGCGATCACAGCAATCGCGCGCGAGCTTGGGCGCGCCGACATCGCTGACCGCACCGGCCAGTTGCAGCAGCAGCTTGCGCACTCGGCAGAGCGGGATGCGGTCGTCGTCATCACCGGTGAGACCAGTCGGGGCAAGTCGAGTGTGGTGAACGCTCTCGCCTGCCGGCCAGGACTGTCACCCACTGGCGTGGATGCGACGACCGGTGCACCCGTCGTCGTCTACCACTCCGCGCAGGAGTCGGCTTGCGCCGTTCTTTCCGTGGATGGGCGAGCCGTACGGGTCCCGGTCGATGTTCAGGAGGTTGCCCGGCTAGCTCGGATCGGTAGCGAGGGTGTGGCGTGTGACACCTCCCCGGATGGCGGTGCTGTCGTGGGTCGATCCCCGGCGTGGCTGGAGGTGGGCCTTCCCGTCGAGCAGTTGCGCGGACTCCGCCTCATTGACACCCCGGGCGTCGGAGGACTGACGAATGGTCACTCCCAGATCGTTGCCCGCACGTTGACGGAAGCAGATGCGGTGCTCCTGGTGGTCGACGCGGGCACGCCCATTTCAGCGGGAGAGGTCGCGTTCGTACGCGCTGCCGCCGAACTGGTCGACAACGTCGTCGTCGCCGTTGCCAAGAAGGATCTGCACCCTGACTGGAGCGCCATGCTGGCGCACGACAAGCAGGTATTGCAGGGCCTTGGCCCGGTCCTGGGGCAGGCGCGCCTGCTCCCCGTGTCCCCCAAACTGGCCGAGCGCGCCGCAGCGTTGGCGACGTCGGGTTCTTCGTCTCCAGGGCTCATTTCATTGCTGGCATCGTCGGGGATCGAGGAGCTGCGCCGGGCACTGCGCGATTCGGTAGTCGAGCGGATCGGCTCACTGCGCGTGGCCAACACATCTCGCCGACTGGCGGACGAAGCCCGCGGGTTGTCCGAAACAGCGGCGTTGCGGGTAGTGGCGTTGTCCGCCCCGATCGAGCGCCAACAGAACCTGGCCGAACAGGTCCGGGCAGAGCAGGCCTTGCTCACCGACTCAAGTCGGCTTCATCTGCGCCGGGTGGCAGCCAAGTCGTTGACGAGGGCGCGGCTGTCTCGGCACGACTTCGACGCTGCCGCGCGCGAGATTCGGCTGCGGTACCGGGAGACCGCGATGACCGGACCTGCGAAGGAGCTCGAGGAGGTCGTCGACCGCATGCGGGCTGAGCTCGCGGAGGCCGCCGCTGTCGTCATGGCTGTGGACTCGAACGTGGTCGAGGCCGTCGAGGCCGCCGTCGCAGAGACGTTGCCCGGATCCCGGATCGCCGACGTATTCGAACTCAACGCAGCACCGGCTGTGCGCGCCGATGTCGGCTCGCCGTTGCTGTCGAGCTCGCCTGGTTCACGCGCCGCGTCCGCACTGGCCCTGGTCGGAGCCGCCTCGCTTGGCTCGAGCGTCATTCGGATGGCGCTGCTTCCGCTGGCCGGTCTCGGCGGCGTGTTCGTCGTCCTCCCCTGGGCAGCCGCGGCACTGACTGCGACCGCGGGAGCCACCTTGGCGTGGAGGCGAGTCCGCGGCCAGTCCGAGCAGCAGCAGCGGGCTGCTGTTGCCGCATGGGTCGACCGTGCCGTCGCCGATGTCACCGCCGAGTTCGCTCGGCTGTTCGAGCGTCAGCAGTTGGAACTGTCGGAGGCGCTGGAGCACGGCGTTGATGAGCTGTTCGTTGCCCGCCGCACAGAGTTGGCGCGCTTGCATGCGGACCTGCAACAAGCCGCGCTCGGGGACACGACGACGCAGCTTGCGGCAGTCCAGCAGTGCCAGCAGCGCCTGCCTCAGATCGCGACCGATGCAGAACGGCTGCTCGTCGCAGCCCGCAATGCCCGTGCGGACGCGGAACCACCCACGTCACAGGCGGTCCCGGCCGCGCAAGAGGGGAGATGACATGGCTTCGACGACAACGACGTCTGAGTCACTGACCGCGCATCGAACGGATTCGGGCGCGGCGCTCCTTCCGCAAGCTGGCGGCTGGGTGCTCGCGGTCGACTTCGGCACGTCAAATACAACTGCGGCAACTGCGGATGCGGATACCGGACCCCGCGAGCTGTTGTTCCGACTTGAGCCGCGACTTGCATCAGCAGTGCTGTACGGCGAAGACGGGTTCGCCGTCGGGGTGGACGCTCTCGCCCAGCGGATGGCTGCTCCGGAACGCTATGTGGAGACACCGAAGCGACTTGTCGGGCGTGGCAGCGTCCTCCTCGCGGGTCGGGAGGTCAACGACGTCGACCTCGTTGGGGCGGTATTAACGGCGGCGCTCACCGAGGGTGTGCGGCAGCGCGCCGGGCAGCGTCCGGCGCGGGTCCTGCTCACGCATCCTGCATCGTGGGGCCCGCGCCGCATCCGAGTGCTGACAGAGGCATGGCAGCAGGCCGAGTCCGCGGTTGATGCTGCGGGTGAGTCCCCAGAGGTCGCGCTGGTAGCCGAGCCGGCCGCCGCAGCCGCATTCTTGTCCACGGGCGTGGACCTTTCGTATGGCTCGCGGGTCGCCGTGCTCGATTTCGGTGGCGGTACGGTCGACGCGGCGGTTGTGGAGCGCTCAGCGGACGGGTCTTTCGCGCTGGTCGGTCGTTCCGACGGCCTGGACCCTCTTGGTGGCGTCGACTTTGACCACGCCCTGTTCGATCATGTGCTCTCGCAGGTTCCTGCAGCAGCGGTGCGGCTGGCATCGCCGACGTCGCTGGCTGACCGTTACGCCGCATTGGGGCTCCTCGATCACGTACGGATGGCGAAAGAGGCGTTGAGTGAGCGGCCGTCGGCGTTGGTGCAGGTGCCGCCGCTGTCGCCGGATCTGCCGGACGGTGCGGCAGTCCAGGTAACACAAGCGGAGTTGCTCAGCCTCATCAGTGCCGACCTGGATAGGGCGGTGGAACTGCTTGAACGGGTGTGCTTGGACACCGGCGCCCCCTCGTCCGCCACGGGTGTTGTCGCCGCCGCCGACGAGACCGCGGGGGCGGATGTCGGTGTGGAGGCCGTGTACCTCATCGGCGGGACGTCCAGGATTCCGCATCTGGCCGGCCTGGTTGCGCAGCGCATCGGGGTGGCGCCGTCGGCGATCGGCGACCCGCAACTTGCGGTCGCGCTCGGCGCTGCCGGGCTTGGTCGCAGGCAGCTCTTGGAGGCAGAGGGCAGGTCCGTCTCAGATGGCGATGGCACTGCTCAGGGCGCCCTCGGAGAGTCCAGTCCGATCTCGCATCAGCCGGGGTCGACTGAGTTGGACCTGGGTTCGGGCGACGACGACTCGGCGTCACAGTCGCGTCGAGCTCGCGCCAGATTTGGTCCGCTGGCCTGGCTACGCAAGCATCGGCGACAGTTTCTTGCCGGATTGGCGGCGGGTGCTCTCGTTTCCCTCATCGCTGTCGGTGGGCTCGCGGTGCTCAACGACGGCAATAACGCGGCCGCGGAGACGACTGAACCCACCGCCGAGGATCCTCGCGAGGCACTTGGTGGCATCGCGCCGAGCTGCGCCTCGGCGAGCGTGCCGACTGATCTGCCGTTCGACGCCGAAGGCGCGTTCGCGTGCCCACAGAACCCGGTTGGGTTCACTTCGGTCAAAGTCCTCACCCTGACCGAGGAACAGTTGGCCGACGCCAAGGCCGAGGCGACGCGCCTGCAGAAGTCAGGGGAGCCAGTGGCCTCGTCATTCGGCGGCACGACCAGCGATGAGATCACCAGCGGCTGGTCGTGCGATGCGGCGGGCGCGTGCACCGGCGTCCTCGCGTACACCGAGCCACTCGCGGCCGTCACGCTTCACGGACCCAAGACGGCGTTTGATGCTGTGCTGTCTGACGCGGCGACGCACGATCTCGCCGCGCGTGCGTTCCTAGAGCCCAAGGCCGCCGCATGACCATCCGACACGACCGGTGCAACGGAGGCTCACGATGACCGACGCAGCTGATCTAACGGTTGCCTCTAGGAACTCGAGGTGGTCGCGGCCGAAGCTGCTGGCGACGGCCGTTGGGTTCGCGGCAGGCCTGGTACTCGTCGGCGCTCCGGGTCTCGTCATCGCTGCCGCGCAAGCTGATGACGGGAACGACGATGTCGTGACCGCCGCTGTTGAGACGTCGACGACCCCTTCTGCGTCTGCGTCAGCAAGCCCAGAGGAAGCCGCGTCTCCATCAGCTACCCCGACCCAGGCCTCAGTCGTGCCCAGCCCGCAGGTGGCGAACCCCGTGACGGAGCCTGCTGCCCCGGCGCCTGCCGCTCCCGCGGGTGGTGGCCCCGGTCCGGCAAAGTCATCGACGAATACCCGGCCTGCGCCTGCCCAGGTTGCGCCTGCCCAGCCCGCTCCTGCCCAGCCCGCACCGCAGCCGCCGGCGCCTCCACCACCCCCGGTAACCCCTCCTCCGACTGCGACCGGCAAGGCATACAGCAACGATGGATCCGCATTGGAATGCGATGGGGATCTCTGTGACCGGTTGCAGATCTACAACGTCGGCGGTCAGGTCTCAGGACAGTGGACCTCGCTGGAGGTGCAATCGGCCAGCGGCCGCGGTCACGTGAGCTATGTCTGGGTGGACGGCCAGACGATCAACCTCGAAGGGCTGCACCACAACGGCTACTTCGTTGAGACGTTTACCTGGCGGGCGGTCGGCCCAGGCGGAGCATCGTCGTGGGTCACGAGCACGCTCGAGATGGAGTGCAACTCCTATCTGCAGGACTACATGGGCTACGACTGCGTCTATTACCCGTGAGCTTGCGACGGCGCCGATGCCCGAGCACATCGGCTCATCCGGCACCAACCAAACCAAGGGGGGCAACTACTGATGGACGCGAATGAGGACCTGATCGTCGACCCAGGCATCGACTTGCCGGTCGACCCGGGACCGCCGACCCCGCAGGACATGGGAGCCGCGATCGCTGACGATCCGGCCGACGTCGGCCTGCCGCCGCTGCCGGACGGCCCCGGCGCCGACCTGCTGACCCAGGCACCGCCGGAGCCACCGACATCGCGAACCCCATCGGGGACCAGAACGTGATGGCGCCCGGACAGCCGGACGTTGCCCCGCCAATGCCGCCCGGTGGCGACACCAGCGCGGTCCCGCCTGCGGCTGGCGACGGCCAGCTCCCGGCGGCGAGCCCCCCGTGATGCCGACCGTCCCGAATCCGATCGACCCCGCAGGCGCCGTTGCGCTCCTGGCCTGCCGGGTGGCGATGCACAACTCCCGCCCGCCCCAGGAGCCGGTGAGCCGGACCCGGCACTGGCGCCAACACCGGAGGACTACGGCGCGGCCCCCGGCGACCGGACCGACACGGTCCGGCCACCGCTGCCGAACATGCCCGACTCCGTGAACCCGCCGGCGCCGCCGCTTCCACCGGGCATCGGCGGGGGACCGACCGGCGTCGAGGCCGTGATGATGCCCGGTCAACCGGGTGCGGAGGGCACCAACACCGGTCCCGTCGGGCTGCCCGATCAGGATCCACCCGGCGACCTGCCGAAGGACTTCGTGCCGTTCGGCGACCCGCCGGCGGAGGTCGCCGCCGATGTGACAGACCTTGCCACCGACGCGACGGAGACCACTACGCCGGGCGCACCAGACGCTGAAGGTGATGAAGCCACCGAAACTGCGATGCCGACGGCGGTACCGGCTGAGGACTTGGTCGCGGAGCTGAACACGTTCGTGGCGAACGGCGGCGACATCGAGGCCACTCTTGACAGCTCCAGCCTCACCCAGTTCCTCGCGCAGCATGGTTACGTCGTCGCGGCCGAGCAGCCGGCCACGGTCGCCGACGCCGCAGAGAAGCCCGGCCAGACAGTGGTCCTCGTCGCAGACGACCAGCGCGGCGAACGGGTGCCGTACACAGTCGACTCCGTCGACCGGAACGCCGGAACGATCAAGGTCACCCCGGCCGACCCGGCAGCGGTGCCTGTTCCGCAGACGCTGCCGTTGGATGAGGTCGCGGCGTCGACGACCGACACGAATACCTTCGAGAAGGTTGCCGGCGGGGTCGTCCTCGGTGTGACCGTGGCGACCCTCGGTGGCTTGGCCGCGACGAAGCTGCGTCGTCCGCGCAACGCCGCTTAACCGGTTCGCCGAACGCAATCCAATGCCCGCACCGGCCACCCACTCGGCGGCTGGTGCGGGCCATGGACTTCGCTCACCAGCGACACGAGTCCAGAATCTCGATCAGTCCTGGCCGACGCCGCGCTCGCGGGCGAGCACGACGCCGCACCTCGCCGTTGGCAGGGCTTGGTCTGCTGAGTCGCCGGGAAGACGATCTCGGGACCCGAATCGCTACGACACCCCGCGTGATTGCTGGGCGCGGTTTCTCGGGGTCGTCGTCACCACGGCGGAGCGCAAGCCTGTCCTGTCCCTCGTTGGGGGAGCGCTCGGCTGCATGTTCGCATTGGGATTCGCCATGCACTTCGGCTTCTACGAGACCCTGTCGCTGCTCGCGGCGGTGCCAGCCGATCTCCAGGAGCCGGCGGCCCGGATCTGGGCTGAGGGCGATTCGAACACACTCGGCTTGACCGCGGTGGCCATGTTCATCTTGTCCGGGCTGGTCGCGCCGATCGTGCTCGCTGTACTGGTCGGCGGGCGCGGGTCGCCCCGGATGGGCGGCCGCGATCGGTTTCGGTGGGTGGACGGTCATCGCGTTCATCGGCGGTGACAGCCCGCTGATGGGTCTCGGCTCGTTGCTGCTCCTGCTGCCGTCCGCCTACTGCGCTCGGGAGCTCGCCGCGGAGTCCACTCGCGACGAGGCACGATCCCCGATCTCGGTCTGACCGGCCGAGCGCCCGTAGCGTATGCGCCGTGAGTGACGCCATCCGACCGCAGGACGACCTGTTCGGACATGTCAACGGAGCCTGGTACGACACGGCCGAGATCCCGGCCGACCTGCCGGCCATCGGCGGGTTCATCGATCTCTTCCTGGAGTCCGAGGCGACAGTCGGCGAAATCCTTCGGGAGGCCAGCGAGGCCGTCGAGTCGGGGGCTGCGCCCCGAGGCAGCGACCGCCAGAAGGTGGGGGACCTGTTCGCCAGCTTCATGGACGAAGACCGGCTCGAGACGCTCGGCTACGAACCGTTGGCGGACGACCTCGCCGCCATCGCAGCACTGACGGACCCGCTGGGGCTGGCCGAGCTGCTCGGCCGGCTCCAGCGGCAGAACGCGGGCGGCGTCGTCGACTGCTACGTGCACATCGATGACCGGAACTCCGACCGCAACATCGTCAACATCGTGCAGGGCGGGTTGGGGCTGCCCGACGAGGCGTTCTACCGCGAGGAGGCATTCGCCGAGCACCGCGCGAAGTACGTGGCGCACGTGGCCGCGATGTTGCGTCTGGTCGGCTACTCCGTGCGCGACGGCCGACGACGGTGCCGCCCGGGTGATGGCGCTGGAGACCCGGCTCGCCGCGGCCCACTGGGACAAGGTCCGGTCCCGGGATGTGGTGGCGACCTACAACCTCACGACCCTCGACGAGCTGCGCGCAGCCGCACCCGCCTTCGACTGGCCGCCGTGGATCGCCGGCCTCGGCGGCACCGAGGAGCAGTTCGCCGAGGTGCTGGTGCGCCAGCCCAGCTACCTGCCGGCGATGTCCGCGGCGCTCACCGAGGTCCCGCTGGCGGACTGGAAGGTCTGGCTCACGTTCCATCTGGTCCGCACGCGCCGCGCCCTACCTGAGCAGCGCGTTCGTCAACGAGCACTTCGACTTCTACCTGCGCACCCTCACCGGCGCCGAGGAGCTGCGGGACCGGTGGAAGCGTGGCGTTGCGCTCTGCAACGCGGCCATCGGCGAAGCGGTCGGGGCCGAGTACGTCGCCCGCGTGCTGCCACCCGAAGCCAAGGCGGAGATGGACGAGCTGGTCGCCAACCTGTTGGAGGCGTACCGGGTCAGCATCGGCCGGCTCGACTGGATGAGCGCCGAGACCCGCGACCGTGCGCTGGCGAAGCTGACCCAGTTCCGGTCCAAGATCGGCTACCCGAGCACGTGGCGGGACTACAGCGCGCTCGAGATCGATCGCGACGACCTGCTCGGGAACGTCCGTCGGGCGGCGGCGTTCGAGGTCGACCGCGCAGCTGCGCAAGATCGGCGAGCCGGTCGACCGGGACGAGTGGTTCATGACCCCGCAGACGGTCAACGCGTACTACAACTCGCCGGCGCGAACGAGATCTGCTTCCCGGCCGCGATCCTGCGGCCGCCGTTCTTTCAGGCCGGCGCCGACCCGGCGCTCAACTACGGCGGGATCGGCGCGGTGATCGGCCACGAGATCGGCCACGGCTTCGACGACCAGGGCTCGCGGTACGACGGCGATGGCAACCTCGTGAACTGGTGGACCGACGAGGACCGCGCGCAGTTCCAGGAGCGCGCCGACAAGCTCATCGCCCAGTACGACGGCTTCGAGCCCCGGACGATGCCCGGCCATCACGTCAACGGTGCGCTGACCGTCGGCGAGAACATCGGCGACCTCGGCGGGCTCACGATCGCGTTGCTGGCATACGAGATCAGCCTCGCCGGTGAACAGGCTCCGATCATCGACGGGCTCACCGGCCCGCAGCGGGTCATCCAGAACTGGGCGCTGATCTGGCGGATCAAGACCCGACCAGAGCTGGCGCTCCAGCGGCTGTCGGTCGACCCGCACGCGCCGCCGGAGTTCCGCGCCAACGTCGTGCGCAACCTCGACGAGTTCCACGCCGCGTATGCGACCGCACCCGGCGACGGGCTCTGGCTCGACCCCAAGGACCGCGTGCGGATCTGGTGACAAGCGAACGGGCCCGGCTCCGTCATGGGAGCCGAGCCC
Source organism: uncultured Actinomycetota bacterium (assembly GCA_963836025.1). Classification (GTDB taxonomy): domain Bacteria; phylum Actinomycetota; class Actinomycetes; order JBEVHX01; family JBEVHX01; genus JBEVHX01. Next base: position 453,388 of record CAWIIE010000007.1, on the reverse strand, counting down.
GTTCGCGTTGTTCGGCTGAGGTCAGCCGAGCAGGTGCTGCAGTGACCTGGCGATGAAGTCGGCCCGCTGCGCCGGCGCGAGGCCCTCGGCCCCGAAGCCCGAGTAGACGGTGTCCGCCGTCACGACCACAGCGCCCTCGTCGAAGGCGGACTGGTCGCGCTGATAGTCGTTGTTGTTCGGGTCAGAGCCCGCCGGAGCACCCGGGACCGTCCAGCCGCCCAGATCGGTCTCGAAGGACGTCGTCGCCGACTCGATCCCGTCGACCAGCACCGTCGTGTCGTCGATGAACGAACCGAGACCCTGCGTGGCCCAGTCGCTGACATAGGCGATGGACACCTCGACCTGCTGGCCGGCGTATGCGGACAGGTCGATCGACCACTCCTGCCAGCCGTTGGAGCTGCCGGTGGCGGCGTGCCAAACACCTGTGGTTCCGGTGGGCGCGCAGGTCTCCGGGTTCTGGTAGTGGTTGATGAACGGGTGCAGCTCGTCCCAGCCGGCAAGGCAGCTCTCGCCGGTGCCCTGTGGGGTGTGCCCGTTGGCGTCCGGCAGCGTGGTCCACGCGTCGGAACCGACCACGTGCGCCTCGACGAACTGGAAGTCCCAGTCGGCTTCGGTGTCGTAGGACGTCCAGAACCGCAACTCGCCGGAGGTCGCTCCGGTCAGGTCGACCGTGCGGGTGAGCCGCTTGTAGGAGATGTCGTCCCGCTGGCTTTGGACGTACCACTCGCCGATGTGCGGGTCGTACGGGGCACCGCCCGGGCGGACCCAGTCGACCGTCGACGAGGACTCCGAACTGCGGGAACTCATCGACCGGCAGGAAGCCGGAGGTCGTGAGGAACGACGCCGTGTGGGCCTGGTTGTTCGCCGACCCGTCGGCGTTGAGGTCACCCGCGAAGCCGTCGAAGACACCTGCGTTGCCTGCCAGGTCGAACGGCTCACCGTCGTCGGGGTTGGTCCCGCCGTCGGAGACGTAGTTGTGCGCGCCCAGCCAGTACTGCTGGAAGTCGTTCAGCAGCGGCAGGCACGGGTATGTCCGTCGGCGTCGGTGCACTCCGGGGGCTCGAACGGGTTGTACCAGAACGCGCCGTCGTTGCCCTCGGCGAACCGGTTGTTCTGCCCAGCGATGAGCACCTTGCCGCCCTCGTTGAGGTAGTCGCGGACCGACAACTCGACCTCGAGGGTCAGGTCGTCGGCGGTGCCGGGCACCTGACCCACCGCCCGCGGGATGAAGTCGTCGCCGGACTCCCAGACCACGGCGTCGTAGTGCGAAAGCACACCGAGGTGGTGCGGTGCCGTCCGGCCGTTGGCGTCGACGTCGTAGATGTCGGCGCTGTAACCGGCTGCTTCGACCGCGTCCGCATGCTCGTCCGCATACCTCGGCGCGGTGCCGCCCTGGACCGGGCTGAGGCCGCTGTAGTCCTCAGCCGCGAGGACCAGGACCTCGCCTCCGATGTCCGCCGCCACGGTGTAGGTAAACGGCTCGGTCGAGATCGGGCCCTCACCCGGCTTCACGCCGGTGAACCACACATCGACCAGGTCTCCAGCTGCTGGGCCGCAACCGTGCCACGGAACTCCGCGTAGTAGTCGTGGTGGGTGTCGCCGTAGCGCTCCCCGCCCGCCCACTCGGTCACCTTGGCGGCGACGGCCGTGCCGCCGTTGACCCGGTAGTTCAGCCGCAGATCCTTGAGCTGCCGGTCCGCGATGACCGCGACCGGCTGGCTCGTGCCGTGCGATACCGCGAACTCGTCGGCGACCAAGTCGGGCGCCGTCTCACCGTTGAACGTCACCGGGTCGGCCGGGTCCTGCGCAGACTTCGCGACTGACAGCGCGAACGGGATGTTCTTCTCGAACTCCTCGGTGATCAGCCGGTCGTCGTCCGGGAAGTTGAAGCCGCTCAGGCAGTCCTCAGCCAGCCACTCGTCATCGTCGTACTTGTCGGAGGCGACCTGGCACGTCGTCATCTCGGGGGTGAAGCCAAGGGTGCCGTACTGGACCGTCATGTGCGTGTCGGTGTCACCGTTGGTGGTGTAGAGCTCGGCCGAGATGTCCGGGTCGTAGCCGGGGACCGCCGACTCCTCGTCCGTACCGACCATCGGCTTGTAGATCTCGTCGTCCGGGGACGGAGTGTTGACCTGCCAGCCGATGCCGTAGAGCAGCAGCTCGGCTGCCGAGTGGTAGTTGATGAAGTGCTCGAAACCGACCCGAGCGAACAGCGCATCCAGGGCCTTCGATTCAGGCTCGGAGTTCGGTCCCGGGCCGCGGTAGGTCTCGCTGGACGGCTCTGGCGAGGAGCCTTCGTTGTCCCAGCCCCACTTCGTGGCGTAGTTGCGGTTCGGGTCCACGCCGTCGACGTTGGTGATCTGCCCGTCACCATCGTTGTCCGCGAGGTTCTTGCGCCACAGCCGGTTGTCGTCGGCGAAGGTGAAGTCGTAGCCGTCCGGGTTGGCGACTGGCACGAACCAGAGCTCGGTGGTGTCGACGATGTGCCGGATCTGCGGATCCGAGCTGTAGTTGTCCAGGTAGTAGTGCATGAGCCGGCGCACCATCTCCGGGGTGATCCACTCGCGGGCGTGCTGCGCGCCGAGGTACATGACCGCGGGCCGCTTTCCGTCCTTGGTGTTGTTGGCGTTCTTGGTGACCTTGACCGCCAGGATGTCCTGACCTTGAACCGACTTGCCGAACGGAACCAGCTTGGCCAGGTTCGGGTTCGCTGCAGCGGTGGCCCGGAGTTCGTCCGCGATGCCACCCTCGTCGCTGTAGGAGCGGAAGCCCTGGTAGCCCGCAGCGTTCTGCAGGGCCGCGACCTCTGAGGCCTTCTTGCCGTTGATCTTCTTCACTGCGAGCTCGACACCGTCCGATGCCAGCTTGTCGGCCTGCAGCGTGCTCATGACGACCTCGACGGCGATACTGCCGTTGAGGTTGTCGCCGGTGGCGATGTCTTCGTGGTCCAGTCCGGCCCGATGCAGCTTCTCCAACCCCGCGGCATCGACTTCCCCCACGTACACCTCGAGCTTCGGTCCGTTGCCGTTGCCGGGCGCTGCGCTCGCGGGAGTCCCCGCAGCCAGCATGCCTCCGACCAGGGCAGCGGCCGAGAGCGCGGCGATAGCCGTGCGTTTCATCCGGTCAGTCCTTTCGTTGGTTTACGTGCGGACAGGCCAAGGCTCGGCTCTGTTGTGGGAGCCGAGCCCTTCGCACTTCATCGTGCCGTCCTCCGGTGTTACGCACCCGCCGCGACAAAGTGACGGTGACGCTATTCGGCTGCCGGCGCCGACACAAGGCCTTCACGGGTTCGAGATGCAACCGCGGCCGGAGATGAGCTCACCTCCGGCACCGGTCCACACCCCCTCCAACTCAGGTGCCGCAGGCCGCCGGCTGGTCGAAGTGGCCCGGCGTGGTCGGGTACGCCTTGCCGGAGCCGTGAGCCTTGTTGTCCGACGGGTAGACGAAGGCAAGCTCGCGGAACGCGGACGACGAGCTCGTCGTGACGTCGTTGCGGTCACGGCCCGCGCCCGAGCCGTAGGCCAGCAGGGTCAAGAACGTGTTCATCGCCGGTGCGTGCTGCCAAGGACGGAGGTTGCCGCCTGGTCCTGCGCCGCATACGCGGGCGCGACGGGAGCCATCGGGACGATGACTGCGGTGGCTGCTGAGACGACGATGACACGAGTCCACGCGCGGCGCATGGGAGCCTCCCCGGAATCGCCGTGCGTGTGCTCGGACCACTCCGAGTCCCCCGCGCACCGGCGTTCGGCGCGGACGCTAGTCCTCGCGTCGTCGCACGGCAATGGTCATTTCTTGTTGTCCTGCAAGGGTTCTCGCGCATGTAACGCTCCGGCGCTCCCGGCCGTTATAGAGGGGGATGCAGAGCGGGACCGGGCACCAGGCATACTGACGGCCACCATGATCGGGGGAGACTTTCACAACGTTCTGCAGCGCGCCCGTTGTGGCGACGAGCAGGCGTTCACTGAGCTGTTCCGCTCTCTTCAACCAGCGCTGCGGCGCTACGTCCACGTGCGGGCTCCAGGACGCGAGGACGATGTCACGTCCGATGTTTGGTTCGAGGTCATCCGGGGGATCGGCCGATTCACGGGTGATGGGAATGGGTTCCGGGCCTGGGCCTTCACGATCGCGAGGAACAAGGTCATCGATTCGGCTCGGTACGAAGCACGCAGGCCAACCGTCAGGCTGGACGAATCCGTGCACACAGAACTCGTGCTGGACCGCGACGTCGCCGACAACTACCAGGACTCAGAGTCCACCAAGGCTCTCTTGGTGCTCATCCGAACCCTCCCGCCGGACCAGGCAGAGGCTGTCTTGCTGCGCACGGTCGCGGACATTGATGTCGCCGAGGTTGCTCAGATGCTCGGGAAGTCGCCGGGCGCCGTTCGCGTGCTGACCCATCGGGGCCTGCGACGGCTGGCTGGGTTGGTCGTCGAGACCATGTCGGACGAAGGCAGCCAGTCATGAGCACCCGCAACCAGGACCGTTGGCCTGACGGCGACGTGCCCCCGGAGATCGACGAGGTGGTGTCCGCACTCCGGGCACCACTCCCGGCGAATGAGCAGCTAGGCGAGTTACCCGGAGAGCGCGCGGCGATCGCTGCGTTCAAATTGGTCGCGCCAACGCTTCGCCGACGCTGTGCGGCGCCGCGCGCCCGCCGCGTTGCACGGGTCGTGATCGTCGCCGCCACTGTCGTCCTTGCTGCGGTTGGGATCGCGGCGGGGGCTCAGGGTCGGCTCCCTGATCCGTTGCAGCGGTTGGCGCACGTCGCATTCGGCGCGCCGCATCCCGATGAGCGGCCCGAGGGCCGATCGCGCCCGCGCGCGATGACGCTGTCCGACGCTAGTCCGAGTGTCAGCCGCCAACCAACGGCATTCGTCGGCAACCACGATGGTGTGCGTGGTCTTGGACCCGTCGACCTGAGTCCGCTTACGCCGACCTCGGTCACGGCCGCGGAAGCGGCAACCACGACCGTGGCCGTGCAGACGTCGCTCGCGGTCGATCTGCCGATCGCGCTGGTCGAGGCACCGTCGACAGCGCCGTCAGCACCAGCGCGTCCGCCGGGGCATGCGGGTCCGCCCGACGATGCGAGTCCGGCACATGCCGGTTGGCCCGGGAACGCCGGACCGCCCGAGCATGCCGGTCCGCCCGAGCCAGGCCGGTCCGCCCGAGCATGCCGGTCCGCCCGAGCATGCCGGTCCGCCCCAGCATGCCGGTCCGCCCGAGCATGCCGGTCCGCCGAGCAGCCGGTCCGCCCCAGCAAGCCGGTCCGCCGGAACATGTGGGACTGCCGGCGCATGGGCAGCCGCCTTGCCCTGGGCAGCCGCCTGGCCCACCTCCCGGCACTGGTCCACCGGCGCAGGCCGAAGGCCCGGCGCATGTCGGCCCGCCACCCGGACCCGCCGGGCCTACCAACCACTGACGGTGGCGTGCATCTCCCACACCAAGATCTCGGCCGGCTCGGACGCGGTCACCTTTTGACCGCCAGTGGCAGTGAACCGAACGGCGTCGCCCTCGCCGAGCGCGCCAGCGCCCTCGAGGGTCACCGAGCCACGCGCGATGAACAGGTGGACGAACTGCGCCTCGGGCAGCTCCACGACGTCGCCCGGATTCATCCGGGCGGCATACAACGCCGCGTACTTGTTCTTGATCCGGATAGCGGAGGCGCCGTCATGCTCCGGCATACCTGATGCCACCGGGACCAAGCCGCCGCGAAGCAGTTCGTCCTCGATCTCCAGCTGCTCATAGCCGGGCTCGATGCCGTCCTCGTCCGGCACGACCCACATTTGGACGAAGTGCACCGGGTCCGTGTGCTGGTCGCCGCCCTGCAACCGCCATGAGTCGTTCTTCTCCGAGTGCAGGATGCCGGTGCCGGCGCTCATCCGCTGGGCTAGGCCGGGGTAGATCACCCCGGCGTGCCCGGTCGAGTCCTGGTGCACCAGCGACCCCTTGAGCACCCAGGTGACGATCTCCATGTCCTGGTGCGGATGCGTCTCGAACCCGGTACCGGGGGTGACGACGTCGTCGTTGTTCACCAGCAACAGGCCATGGTGGGTGTTCAGCGGGTCGTAGTGCCGGGAGAACGAGAACGAGTGCTTCGAGTCCAACCACGACAAGCGGGTCTTGAACCGGTCGTCGGCGCGGCGCACGTCCAAGGATGGCTGCAGCAGCTCAGTGGTGTCCGTCATGGTCACGACTCGTGCGCGGCGACGGCATACGAGCTCGTGTCGCGGACGATGAGCACGGGCGCGACCTGACAGCTGCCGTGCAGCCTGGTGCAGTGCTGCTCGGCGATTTCCGCGCAGATGGCGGCGGCCTGCTCGCAGATCGGGCTGCCGATGTCGGCGGCGTTCAACGCCATGATCATCTCGTACGTGAGCTCATTCACGACGTCCTCCGCTCCGGCGTTCGCTTGTCACAGACAGTCTGTCGGAGGGAGGCTCGAGGGACTACCAGAGCGAGACGACGGAGAGACGATGGCCGAAGGCTGTTCGCACCTCGACCAGATCGACCCGGCGGCGCAGCCGTCGGCCGATGGCTGCGAGGACTGTCTGCGCACCGGCGGCCGGTGGGTGCACCTGCGTATGTGCCGCGTTTGCGGGCATGTCGGGTGCTGCGACTCCTCGCCGTCGAGGCACGCGAGCGCACATCACGCATCGGTGAGCCATGCGCTGGTCTCGTCGTATGAACCCGGCGAGGACTGGTGGTGGTGCTTCGAGGACGAGGTCTCGTTCACGGTTCCTGAGCTGACCATGTACGCGCACACGTGACCGACTTCGCCGTCGAGACCGAGCGGCCGACTGGACCGAGCCGGCCGATCCTGCTCACCGTGGACGACGACCCGTCCGTCTCGCGGGCCGTCGCGCGCGACTTGCGTCGGCGATACGGGGAAGCTCACCGGATTCTCCGGGCCACGTCCGGCAGCGAGGCGCTGGACGCGCTGCGCGAGCTCAAGCTGCGCGGTGAGCAGGTGGCAGTCATGCTCGCGGACTATCGGATGCCGGAGATGAACGGCATCGAGTTCCTCGAGTCGGCGATGGATCTGTTCCCGCGCGCACGTCGGGCGCTCCTGACGGCGTATGCGGATACCGAGGCAGCCATTTCCGCGATCAATGTGGTGGACGTTGACCAGTACCTGATCAAGCCCTGGGAGCCGTCGGAGGAGAAGCTCTACCCGGTGATCGACGCCATGCTGGACGCGTACCTGGCCTCCGGTGACGTGGCGATGCACGAAGCGAAGGTCGTTGGGCATCGCTGGTCTCCGCGATCGTTCGAGGTGCGTGACTTCCTCGCGCGCAACGCGGTCCCGCACCGATGGCTCAGCGTCGACGAACCGGAGGGCCAGCGTCTGCTCGAGGCTGCACAGGTCGACGCGGAACGTCTCCCCCTCGTGATCACCGCCGACGGCCGAACCCTCGTCGCCCCGACGACCACCGAGGTCGCCACCGCCGTCGGGCTGGCCACCACACCGGCGATGGACTTCTACGACCTGGTCGTGGTGGGCGGAGGACCGGCCGGGCTGGGGGCTGCGGTGTACGGCGCATCCGAGGGTCTGCGCACGCTCTTGGTCGAGCGGGCGGCGACTGGGGGACAGGCGGGCCAGTCATCCCGGATCGAGAACTACCTCGGGTTCCCCGACGGGGTGTCCGGCGCGCAGCTGACCGACCGGGCTCGGCGGCAGGCCACCAAGTTCGGCGCCGAGATCCTGACGGCCCGGGACGTGACCGGCCTGCGCACGCATGGGGCCGCGAAGGTCGTGGCCTTCGGTGACGGCGGCAAGGTCGCGTCGCACGCCGTGGTCATCGCCACCGGCGTCTCCTACCGCGACCTCGACGCGCCCGGAGCCAGCGGCCTGACCGGCAGCGGCCTGTACTACGGGTCCGCCGCCACCGAGGCGGCCGACTGCGCGGGCGCGGACGTCTACATCATCGGCGGGGCCAACTCCGCCGGCCAGGCCGCGCTGTTCTTCTGCCGGGTGGCCAAGTCGGTGACGCTCGTGGTGCGCGCACAAGCGCTCGAGCGCGCCATGTCCCACTACCTCATCGAGCAACTGCGCTCGGTCGACAACATCAATGTGCGGCTCGAGACGGTCGTGGACCAGGTGCATGGCGACGGCCACCTCGACGCGCTCACCTTGCGGCAGGTCGTGACCGGGGAATGCGAGCGGGTCGAAACCGGTCATACCTTTGTGTTCATCGGCGGCCAACCCCGCACCGACTGGCTGACAGACACCCTCGCCCGCGACGAACGAGGGTTCCTGCTCACCGGCCCCGACCTGGTCGTGGACGGGAAACGGCCGCGCGGCTGGCCGCTGGACCGCGACCCGTGGCCGCTCGAGGCGAGCATCCCGGGCGTCTTCGTCGCCGGCGACGTTCGGGCCGACTCGGTCAAGCGGGTCGCCTCCGCCGTCGGGGAGGGCGCGATGGCCGTCGTGCTCGTACACCGCTACCTGGGGACGCCATGACGTTGAGCGGCATCCCCACCGACGAGAAGCTGTCGCGCGACGAGCTCCGCGACCTGTTTCTGTTCGAGTCGCTCACCGACGAGCAGCTGGACTGGCTCGCGGACCGCGGTTGGGTCGTCGAGGCGCCGGCTGGCGTTCTCCTTGAAGAGGGGGCACCAGCCGAGCTGATGGGCCTGCTGCTGAGCGGAACGGTCACGTTGGCGCGACGGGTCGGCCCGGACGACGTCGAGATCAATCGCACCGATCACCGCGGGGTCTATTTCGGTGCCGATTCAGAGCTATCTGCCCGATGCCGAGCGCCTCCGGTACGTGACCACCACGTCGGCGCTGACCGAGTGCCGACTCTTCGTGATCCGCGGCGTCGACTTCGGCCAAGCCGTTCGCGAGTGGTTCCCGATGGCCATCCACCTGCTCGAGGGTCTGTTCCTCGGGATGCGTCGGTCGGAGCAGATCGTGGGGCAGCGGCAGCAGTTGTTGGCGCTCGGCTCGCTCGCCGCGGGCCTGACGCACGAGCTCAACAATCCGGCCGCGGCCGCGGTCAGCGCGAACGCCGCGCTCCGCGACCGGGTGGCAGGGATGCGGCACAAGCTTGCGATGCTGGCGCACGGCGAGATCGACCCCCGCCTGCTTCAGCTGCTCGTCGACTGGCAGGAGGAGGCGGTGCAGCTGATCAGCACCGCGCCCGAGCTGACGCCGTTGCAGGAGTCGGAACGCGAGGACGAGATCACCGACTGGTTAGACCAGCATGGTGTTGAGGACGGCTGGCGGCTCGCCTCGGTGTTTGTGGGCGCGGGTACCACAACGGAGTTCCTCGACAAGCTGGCCACCGGTGCGCCGCCGGACATTCTCGACGGCGCCGTGCGCTGGCTCGCATACACCCTGGACACCGAGCTGCTGCTCGCCGAGATCACCGACTCGGTGACCCGAATCTCGACGCTGGTCGAGGCGGCGAAGCAGTACTCGCATATGGACCGGGCGCCGTTCGAACGCGCGGACATCCACGTCGGCCTGAAGAGCACGCTCACGATGCTCGCCGGCAAGCTCGCCGGACTGGAAATCGTGAAGGACTTCGACCGATCGCTGCCTCGGGTGCCGGTCTATGCCGCCGAGATCAACCAGGTCTGGACCAACCTGATCGTCAACGCCGCGCAGGCGATGGGCGGCACCGGCACCCTGACCCTGCGCACGTCGCTGGACGACGACATGGTCCGAATCGAGGTCTGCGACACCGGCCCCGGCGTGCCAGCCGAGATCCGCAGCCGCGTCTTCGAGCCGTTCTTCACGACCAAGCCGGTTGGACAGGGCACCGGGCTCGGCCTGGACATCTCCTACCGCATCGTCGTGCTGCGGCACGGTGGCGACCTCACTGTGGAGTCCGAGCCGGGCAACACCCGGTTCATCGTCCGGCTGCCGCTGACCGAGCGCCCCTCCGAGTAATGCCGAAGGGCTCGGCTCCGTGACCGGAGCCGAGCCCTTCGTGTGGTTCGTCGGGTTCTGTGTGACTACGGCAGCATCGAGGTGTCCATCGCGAACGTGATGACCGCGTCCGCCACCGCGTCGGAGTTGATATCCAACGCGTCGGCGCTGATGTTGCCGATCAGCCGGTTGTCGAGCCGGAGCTGCCGGTACAGGTCGCGATCAGCGTTTGCCCTGGTCGGGAACAGGCTGTCGCAGGCCTGGTGGTAGCACGGGTCGTACTGCTCGCCCGCGACTCCGCCCCACTTGGCGACGTCATCGGCGGTCTTCGGCTGCTCGGCGCCGGTGAACAGGCCACCGGCCGGGATGTCCACTCCTGGGGCGATGAACGGCCCGTAGTCGGAGCGACCGGTGAAGTCCGTGCCCTTGGTCGGAACTCCGCGCGCGGCGAAGAACGCCTCGAACACGTCCTCGATCTCGGCCGAGCCGGCCGGGCCGGGGCCAGCGCCTTCGGCGTCGGAGTTGTCGCCGTCGTAGATCCCGAGGGAGTAGTTCGGCGAGCCGATCATGTCGAAGTTCAGGTAGAGCGCGATCTTGTCGCGCTCCGCCTGCGGCAGGTTGGCGACGTAGAAGGTGGAGCCGACCAGGCCGGACTCCTCAGCCCCCCACAGCGCGAACCGCACCTTGTTCGTGGTCTCGGTGTCGCCCAGCTGCCGAGCGACCTCGAGGATTGCGGCCGAGCCGCTGCCGTTGTCGTTGAAGCCGGGTCCGGCGCCGACGGAGTCGAGGTGCGCGCCGGCCATCACAACGTTGTTCGGGTCACCGCCGGGGCTCTCCGCCAGGACGTTCCAGGTGGTGAAGGTGTCCCGGATGACGTTCGCAAACACCCGCATGACCAGGTCACCCGACTGGGCTAGCCCCGTGAGCTCGGCGCCAAGCGCGTACGTCGCGCCCAGCGCCGGGATTCCGGAGGTGTTGCCGGCACCGAGCGTCACCGCGGGGATGTTGTTGCGGTCCACGGCTGCTGTATTGCCTTGGTTGAAGAGGATGGCGCCAACCGCACCGGCGGCGGCCGCGTTCTCGGCCTTCAGCTCGAAGGTGCACACGCCGCGCTGGAGCAACGCGATGTTCCCGGCCGGGAAGCCAGCGAAGTCGGCTGCCTCGCAGCCGCTGGTCGACGCGTTGCCGAGACCGAGCTGGATGTCCACCGGGGTTACCGCCGCGGTCACGTCGCCGTCGTCGGTCTGCGCCAGCACGCCGAAGTCGACGTCCTCGACGTAGGTGACCGCGTTCGGCGAGATCTGCTCGAGGGCGCTTGGGCCGACGACTGTGGAAGCGAGGTACTCGAACTCCTGGAGCGTCGTGTCGTACCCGGCGCGTTCAAACACGCGCTGTGCGTACTCGACCGACGCGGTGTGACCGGGCAGGCCGGAGAACCGGTTGCCACCGTTCCGGTCGGCGTGCTTCTGGAACTCGAGCAGGTGTCGGAGCACTCCGGGCAACGTGACCGCCCGGGTGAGCTCTTCTGAAGTGTCGTTGCTGCGTGCTGCCGCCGGCGCCGCATTCGTGAGCGGGACCAGCAGTGCCGCCGCGACCATCCCGGTCAGGATGCCGCGGCGAGTGGATCGATGCATGGGTCCTCCCCCATCTGAGTGGTGAGCCACGCGTTACCTAACTCCTTTGGACACGTCGCAGGGAAGCGTTCCGTTCAATCGGCCTCACTGAGCCGACCAGGCCACCCCGTCGAACAGGTCGTCGAGTTCGTCATCGCCTTGCTCCAGACTTGCCGGCGTCCCCCCGACGACCACCACGTAAACCCCAGCCGGCGTCTCGACCTGGTACTGCTCGAGCCGGACCGAACCCTCCTCGAGGGTTCGGACCAGGCGCGCGGGCAGTCCGCCCACCAGATGTCCCTCCGCCGTCGTCGGCTCGGCGGACGCGGCTGGGGCGATCACGACCTGGACGTCCTGCGCGATCGTCACGAACTGCAGCGATGCGGTGGTGGGATTGGGGGCCGACGTCCAGCCAACCGGCAGATCGACCGTGAAACCGGGTCCGGACACCACCGTCAGTTCGGTGCTCCGGACGTCGAGCGCGATCACCCCCGCGTATGCGGCCGCCGCGCCGGCAGCGACCACTGCGGCGATGCGGAAACCGGATGCCGAGCCCCGAGACGCCACCCCCCGCTGCAGTCGCCAGGCGTGCCACCCGCCGACCACGGCGGCGAGCAGGCAGGCCGGTATCGCCGCCTGCGCCAGCGAGTCGACCACCAGGACTCTGGTCAGCGTCCAGCCGGGTAGCGAGCACCCGGGGTCCGCCGTGGGCAACAGGCCGCAGCCGGCGGCCACCGACGCGGCCAGCCCGGCCACCGACGTGATCACCGCGGCGACCCCGCCGGCCAGCAGCGACAACGTCCACCAGCGGCTGCGCATGACCAGCGCCACCGCCACGCTGGCGATGACGGCCGCGGCGACCGAGCTGTCCCAGACCCCCTCGCCGAGGGCCACGCGGAAGGTCTCCGAGCCACGCACGGAGTCGTCGAGCGTCGAGGTGATCAGCCGGGTGGCGACCACGACCAGCCCGGCTGCCAACCCGGCGCCCACGCCGACCAGCGCGACGGCGCGAAGGGCGGGCGGCCGGCCCACGGGTGGCGGTGCGTCGATCGTGCTGTCGGCCAAACCGGGCGGGTGTCGCCAAGCCCAATGCTCGGGCACGGCCGACACCGGCGCCCCGGTCCGGCGACGCGCCATGTCGCGGTGGGCAAGCAGTGGGACGAGGACGAGCAGCCCGACCGCGAGGGTCGGCAGGGACCGGAACCCCGCGCCGATCGACAGCGGCAGCCACGGCCAGAAGTCCGGCCAGGTCAGCGCGTCCGGGCCCGCGACCGTGAGAATCAGCAACGACTGGCTGCCCAGCACGAGCAGGAGTGCGATCGCCAGGGACGTGGCGGCGATGTGCACGAGCAGTGCGCGGGTGGGCGTGGCGGCCGCGAACGCGCTGGCCACCCGTACGCGTCCAGCGTCCACCACCCAGCGCGTGACCAGGGCGGCGGCGAACACCATCCCGAGCGCCCACAGCAGGTAGCCCGCCCAGCCGGCGGCATCCTGCGCGACGCCGCTCACCGCCGAGTCGATCGCCAGCAACGGAGCCAGCGCCAAGCCGGCACCGAGCCCAACGCCCATCGGCAGGCCAAGTGGTCGTCGTTGCGCCCGAATCGCCTCCCGCATGCCCACCCGCCACGCGGTCACGCAGAGCACGCCCGCGATCAGCGGGGCCACCAGCAGTGCGCACAGCGGCAGCACCCCAGCGCGCGGAACCGCGAGGTAGGCGAGGGAGTGCAGGCTGGTGAACGCCAGGCCGCCGGTGATTCCGGTCGCGAATGCCGTGATCCAGTCGGCGGCGAACAGGCCGTCAGAGTCGGCCAGCAGCTGCCGTCGGTGCGCGCCGGACGGGTGCAGCCGGAGCCACCAGGGGCGTCGCGTCCGGGTCGGCGTCTCCGCGGCCAGGATGCGGTCGAGCTCCGGCTCCGACCCCCATTCGGCGGCGCGTGCGTCCGCATACACCTCACGGGTGCGGAGCAGCCCCGCGCCGACCACCGCGACGAGCAGGGCGAGCGCGGCGGTGCGCCAGCCGAGCCGCACCACGTACTGCAGGTCCGAGACGACGAAGATGGCGACGACCGGGATGACGGCGACGAACAGGAAGGCCCACCACGCGGACACCGTGTAGTAGGTCCATGGCACGTCGCGGTTGGTGATGTGCGCGAGTTCGTGCCGAACGACGGCGCGGAAGGCAGGGGGGTCGAGGAAGTGCTGGGTGACCAGACCGCCGGTCATCCCGAGCCGCGGTTCGGAGCCGGCTCCGTACGCGAAAGCCTGAACGCCCGGGTTGACCGGGTCGACGCGCAGGGTCGGCGGCGCGGACAGGCGGGCTTGCGCAGACAGTTCCGCGACCGCGGCGATCACGTCCGCTCCGTCGATCGGGTCCAACGGTTCGAGCTTGGCCCGTCTCTCCCGCAGCGACGGACGCAGCCGGTATGCGATCCAGGCGACGGCCAAGACGACGCAGACGCCGGCGACGGCGAACAGCACCTGTTCCGTCGACAACCCGGCCCGGCACGCGCTCTGGCGCTGCAGCTCCCTGGTCGTCGTTGCGAGCAGCCCGGTGCCCGAGTCCGCGATGCCACCGCAGCGTTCCACCGTGTCGAGGAACAGTTGGCTGCGCGCGACGAACCACAGCGCCTGGAACAGATAGAGGCTCGCGGTGATCACGGCGGCGAGCAGCAGCACGAACCGAACCGAGGTGTCGGTGGGCAGTGCGTGCGCCCGCAGCACAACGGTCCGCGGCGAGCGCTGAATCCCGGGCTCGATGGCCTGCCCGGCCATCAGAGGCCTAGGTGCGGGTGGCCAACGCGGCCACCACCGCGTCCGCGAGCCGCTCGCTCTGGTCCGGCGGGAGCGACAGCTCGGCCGCTTCCGAACGTGCGGTCTGCGCCACCAGCGCCAACTGGTCGGCGGTCAGCGCTGCCACATCCTTGGTCTTCTCGTCCTTTCCGAACCAGCCCAGCACCTTGGCGGCGAGCGAGTCGCCGACGTCGTCGCCCACCTTTTCGGACAACTTGCCGAGCACTCGCTTCGCGAGCTCCAGCGCGAACGGCGCGAGCAGGATCACGACCGACTCGGCGCCAAACCCCAAGGTCTCATCCGCCTTCGCCTTGGCAGCCAACGCCGCGTCGGGGTCCTGGTGGTAGCGCTTGGCGGTCGCCTTGAAGACCGGAAGCTCAGCGGGCGCGACCTCGGCGACGACCTGCCGCGCGAGCAGGTCGACAGCTCGAGTGTCGGCAGCGGATTCAGCCACGCGATTCTCCAATCCGGCGGTCACGCTACTCGTCCTATGCGGTCGGCGCGGTCAACTCGATCCGCAACCCTTCGTCGTCCGGCAGCAGGACGAGCGTCGGCTGCTGCGCCCAGTCGGCCGGCATCAGGAAGTACTGCCCGCCGGCGTGGTCGAGCAGATGCAGGCCGCTGTAGCGGTAGCGGTACACCTGGTCCTCGCCCTCGATTCGCTCGACCTGAACCCCCGGTGCATCGAGCGCGAGCTGCTGCGGCGCATACACGACGACACCGGGACGGCTGCGGTAGTTCTCGGAGATCGACCGGGCAAGGTCCTGGCCGCGCCAGGTCGCATAATTGCCCACGGCCCAGAACAGCGTGAGCGCGAAGATGGCAAGCAACAGGCCGGCGGCGACGAGCCTCTCCCACGTTCCGGTTTGACCCCACGCACCGGCGGTGGCGCCACCGCGGGCGCGCGCGTGCATCCAGCCGCCGTATGCGGTCGCGAGCACGCCGACCCCGAGCGCGAGCGGACCGGTCAGGTCGAAGAACCGGATGTGGCTGCGGTAGAGCAGCACGCTGTACAGCAGGCCGTACGCGAGCAGCACCAACCCGGCAACCATGACCCACGTGCCAACGCGCGCCGCCGGCTCATCGGGGTCTTGCTTCGAAGCCGTGCTGAGTCGCACTGCGACGCGCTGGTGGACCAGCAGGCACACCAGAGCTGCGCCGGTGAGCACGATCAGCGGGAAGTACAGGCTGTCGACGCTGCGCAGTAGGTAGTCCTGCGTGGTGTACCCGAAGACGCTGGCGTCGGCACCGAGGTACCGGGCCTGGGTGTAGGTCCGCGCCCAGCCGAAGTAGAACAGCAGCCCGGTGATCAGCGTGACCGGCGGCAGGAACGCGATGGCGGCCTTCGCCACCCCGAACCCGGCCGGCTCGGCTGCCGCGCGAGGTTGCTGCGGCGTCGAGCCGTCGTCGCTCATGTCAAGTCGCCGACGCAGATGCGAGTGTCCGACGGTTCGCACTGCTCCTGCTCGAGATCGGTCGGCACCGGCACGCTCGACACCGTGTGGGTGTAGCCGTCGCCGCGAACGACCACCTCGACCTGGCTGCCCGGAGTCAGGCACGGGACGAACACCGTCAACCGCACATCCTCGGGGTCGTCGTCGTCGGGTGGGTCCTGCTCGACCGGCTGGCCGTCGATCAGTGACTTCGACAACCTCGTACAGGTAGGTCCCTCGAATGTCCGCCCGGACGCCGCCGATCAGGACCTCGGTGACCGCGCTCGGACAGGCCGTGCCGGGTTCGGCATCGCCGAGGACGACCGCCGCGTTGGGGCCGCTGTCATGCGCATCCACCAACGCAGCCAACAGCCGCCGGCCTCCTGTCCAGGCAGGATTCGAGTCCGGCGCTGGCTTGCAGCGCAGCCCGGGCAGCGTCCCAGTCCACCGGTGCTGCGTGGGCTGCTGCAGCCACATGCAGAGCTGCGACCAGCGCGCCGTACAACGGGACGACGTCCTGCGTGTGACTCCGGCGCATTCTCGACGAGCGAGGCAAGGCTCGGCACAGTTCGCTCTGCTGCAGGTTCGCGAACCAGCTGATCGGGTCCGGCGCATCCGGCGACGCCGGGCCGGGCTGTGGCGCCGGCACCGAGATCGGGCGGGACTCGCGCTCGACTTCGTCGGGGTGGGGCTCGCGCTCGACGCGTGGGGGGGCTTGCGCTCGACGTGGTCGGGGTCGGGCTCGGCGTGATCGACTGGCCCGGCGTCATCGTCACCCGGGCCGCAGCCCGCAACGACCAGGGACGCGGCAACCACGACCAGCAACCAGGCTGTTCGCGAGTGCCGCATGTCCGTCTCCCCACGTCGGCGCGGCGGTGCCCCTCCTCAGGATGATCCGCCTTCTCGATCCGGACTGTCCGGTGGTCCCGCAATCTCGTCCGGCTCGGGCTCGCCATCCTCCGCCGACACGTGACCTGCACCCGGCGTTGCTCCGCGGGCGCTGCGGCCTCCCACGGGCGGACCAGGTCGAACACCAGCTCATAGGTGCCAGGCAGGGTTGCGCGGTACCGGTGAGCGCTTCGTTCGGAACCCCCGAGCAGGTCCGGCTCGGCCACCTCGTGCTCGACGGGCAACGCCTCGATGCCGTCCGGCAGGGACTGCAACTGCCAGCGGTAGCCGGCGCCCGGCAGGTCGGCCAGCACGACGTCGAACTCCCCGCCTGCTACGACGGTGATCTCCGCGCGCCGGCCCGGGGTCGTCCCCTGATCGTTGACCGGCCATCGGATCCTTCCTACGTTGCGCCCTATGCCACGCAAGTCGAGTGCGTCAAAGCGGACTGTCGACGACGGTGTCACGCGCGTCCTGAACTGCATACCGTCCATCGGCACGGACCGCGACTGGCGGCTGCGGCACGCCATGGAAGCCGGCCTGCTCGAGGCGGAAGCCGGCGCGCCCGGCGCCAAGGACCTGCGTGACAACACTTGGTGGAAGGTCGCCGACCAGGGTGCTACCGGTTCGTGTGTCGGGTGGGCCACCGCGGACAGTGTGCTGCGGTGGCACTTTGTGCGCGCCGGGCGGATCACGAAGACCGAGCTGTTGTCGCCGCGCTTCACCTGGATGGCGTCGAAGGAGACCGACCAGTTCGTCACGCAGCCCACGACGTTCATCGACGCCGCCGGTACGTCGTTGAAGGCCGCGCTCGAGGTCTCGCGCCGCTTCGGTGCTGTGCGGGACGTGGTGCTGCCGTTCCGGACGGGTCGGTTGTATGCCGGGGAGACGGCCACGTTCTACGCGCTCGCCGCACAGCTGAGGATCACCGCGTACTTCAACCTCGGGGTCGACCTCGCGGCGTGGCGGCTCTGGCTCGCGAATAGCGGGCCGATCCTCACTCGACTGGATGTCGATGCAACGTGGACCGCGGCGACGGAGAACAAGGGGCGGCTGACTGCATACAAGGCATCGACCGCCCGCGGCGGGCACGCGGTGGCGCTCGTCGGCTACACCTCGACCGGCTTCATCGTGCGCAACAGCTGGGGCACGGATTGGGGCGACGGCGGCTATGCGTATGCGTCAAACGCGTACGCAGGCAAGGCGTTCACGGAGGCATACGGCGTCACGGTCAAGGCGGTGTGAATGGCCGTTGCTTGGCGGCCGGAGTCGATGGCCGAAGCGCTCCAGACCGGGCCGCCAGTCGAGAGCTACTCCTACGTCGTCCTTGAGGAGATCGTCGACGGTGTGGCTCTGCTTGCCGCGTGGCCATGGCCGAATGTGGACGAGGTCGGCCGGCTGTTTTGGCCTGCGACCGATGAGGGACCGCAGCGGACCGCCATGATCAACGTCGGTCGGCTGCGTGCGCAGCTGTACGACCGCGAGTTCATGCGCCGCGAACCACGGTGCGGCGACACGTATGCGGCGACGGGCGTCGGTCGTTCCGTTCGGCGGCTCGCGGACCTGCGACGCTGGCTGACCGGAGCGGTGTACGACATCTCCGCGGACACCCATGAGGCGGCGCGCATCGCATACCGGACGGGGCTGGCGGCCGTGCCGGCTGCCCCAGCGGACGTCCAGCCGCAGCTGACCGAGGCAGCGCGGCGGCGCAGCGTTCGCCAGGCGCCGGCGCTCGAGTTGGCGGCCCCACCACAGGGCCTGGCGGAATGACGCTGCTCGCGCCGGTGCCGTCCGCGCGGCTGCGAATGCCGGCTCGCGGCCGCGGTGCGTTGGTGGCGGCCATGAGAGCCGACCCGACGGCGCTGGTCTACTTCGTCCTCAACGTCGGTGACGGTGACACCCAGTTGCTGCTGCTCCCGCCCGACAGCAACGACGGCGTGCGCCGGCTGGTCGTCGTCGACGTAGCGACGCGAGCCAAGCTGCCGAGTCTGCTGACCCAGCTGCACGAGGTGGATCTGATCGAACCGCCCGGATCGCCCGGCCAGATCCGCCTGCTGGTCGCGACCCACCCGCACCAGGATCACATCGGCGGGATGAGCGAGTTGCTCGACCGCTACAACGGGCCGAGTGGGTGCATCGACCAGTTCTGGGACCCGGGCTACTTCTTCCCGGGTCCGAGCTTCCACAACCTGATGATGCGGTTGGAGTCCAGCCCCTGGATCCGCCGGCTCCAGCCGACCGGCGGCACCACGCTGTTCCTGGACAGCATCAAGGTCACGGTCGTCGGTCCCGGGGTCGGGCTGCGCACGCGTTTCGATGTGTACGGGGTCAACGTCAACGACGCCTCCCTCACGCTCATGGTCGAGTTCCCGGCGACGAAGATCTACGCCGAACCGGATCCGAGCGACCCGGCCCGGCGCAACCGCCGCGTGGTCGACACCCGGTCGAGGCGACTCCTCCTCGGTGCGGATGCGCAGTTCACTTCGTGGGCGCAGGCCACGGTCGACTTCCCGGACCTTCAGCAGCAGGACAATGCAACTCTCGCGCGCGAGCTGCGGCTGGCTCGCGGCAAGGACTACTTGAGCGCCGACGTCTTCAAGCTCTCTCACCATGCCTCCAAGCACGGCATCAACCTCGAACTGCTCGAACGCGTGGGCGCCGATCACGCGATCGTCTCGAGCAGTACCGGGGGTGGCCGGTACGGCTTCCCGCATGCGTTGGCGATCGAGGCCGCCCGAGAAGCCCGACATCCCACCGCCGCCCGCGGGGGTCGCCGCCGTCGCGATTCCGACCTCGGGATCCACGTCACCGGTGCCCGGCTCGACACCGGCGAACCGCTGGGGTCGATCGCGGTGCTGGTCTCGAGGTCGAGCGACCGCGCGCTTCGACTCTTCCGGCTGATGGATGCGCCGGGGAGCCCCGTCGATCTGGCGGTCGCGCGCGAGGTGCGCCGCTGACGAAGGACCGCACGCTGTCGGCGCGCCGGTCACCCTCACCGGATTGCTGGTGTCCCCTCCGTATGCGGTGAGGGCGGCAGCAACACCGTGAGGGTGACCAGCGCCATCGAGGATGACCAGTGCTCACGGGCGGCAAAGTAAGCCCACGAGCTGCGTCGGGCGCGCCGCCGCATACTCGAAGTGCCGTGTCCACCTGGCTAGTGTCCGAGCCATGCGGATTGTTGCTGACGTGGTCCAGCGGATGCGCGAGATCGACGCCGATCTCCCGCGCCGCGACGGCGTCGCTGCTTTCAACCGCGTCTATCTGCAGGTCACCGAGCTGGTCCGGGAGCGGCTGTCGGACGGCTTCTTCGACGACCCGAGGTTCATGGAGCGGCTGGACGTCACGTTCGCGCAGCTCTACATCGATGCGGTGGATGCCGATCGGGCCGGTCGCGAGCCATCTCCTGCGTGGGCACCGCTGTTCGCGGCCAGACGGCGTCGCGGGATCGTCCCGGTCCAGTTCGCGTTGGCCGGGATGAACGCGCACATTAACGGCGACCTCGCCTTGGCCGTCGTGACCACGTGCGCCCGCAGTCGTCGTGAGCCGATTCGCATCGTCGCGGACTACGAGCGGGTCAACGAGCTCCTCGCCTCCGTGGTCCGACCGATCCGACAGTCGTTCCTCGACCGGCAGTTCGTCCGAGCCGGCAGACCGCTCTCGCCGCTGGCCGACGTTGTCTCAGCGTGGTCCCTGGACAAGGCGCGCGACGCGGCGTGGATCAACGCGTGTGCGCTGTGGGAGCTGCGAGGCACGCGCGCGCTGGCGGCCGCATACCGAGGGACTCTGAGCCGGACCACCGGCCTGGTGAGCCGCCAGCTCCTCGTCCCGTTCCCGCTCGACTCATCGGCGGCGCGCTGACGGGCGCAGTCGCCGAGATCTGACCTGCTCGCGATCTCCGAGTTGACCCGGCGCCTCGTGCTCGGGATGGTGACCTGGCCGATCAGGCGACCCAGACGGACTTGAGGTTGCAGAACTCGCGGATGCCGTGTGCCGACAGCTCGCGGCCGTACCCCGATCGCTTGGTCCCACCGAACGGAAGCTCCGGGTAGGAGGTGGTCATGCCGTTGATGAACACGGCGCCGGCGTCGAGGTCCTCCACGAACCGAGCCTGCTCGGCCGGGTCTGTGGTCCAGGCGTTGGAGCCGAGGCCGAACGTGGTCGCGTTCGCGACCTCGATGCCCTCGTCGAAGGACGCAACGCGGAACAGCCCGGCGACCGGGCCGAACACCTCCTCGGCGTACATGCGCATGTCGGTCTTGAGCTCAGCGACGACGGTGGCGGGGTAGTACCAGCCGGGACCGTCCGGGCGGGTACCGCCGCAGAGCACGGCCGCTCCCTTGGCGCGGGCGTCGTCGACGAGCTCTTCGACGTCGGTTCGGCCCGACTCCGTGGCCAACGGGCCCAGGTCGGTCGCCTCGTCCATCGGGTCGCCCATGACCAGTGCAGCCATGCGGCGAACGAACGCGTCGGCAAAGGCGTCGTAGACGTCGCTGTGGACGATGAAGCGCTTGGCAGCGATGCAGGACTGGCCGTTGTTCTGGCAGCGAGCCGTCACGGCGACCTCGGCCGCTCGCTCGATGTCCGCGGACGGCATCACGATGTAGGGATCGGAGCCGCCAAGCTCGAGCACCGTCTTCTTGACCTCGTCGCCGCAAATGGCGGCCACCGAACGCCCGGCCGGCTCAGAGCCGGTCAGCGTCGCAGCCCGCACCCGCGGGTCCCGCAGCACGCGTTCGACGTCGCCGGACTCGATGAGCAGCGTCGTAAACACTCCGGAGGGGAATCCGGCCCGACGGAACACTTCCTCGAGGAACAGCGCGCATTGCGGCACGTTCGAAGCGTGCTTGAGCAGGCCCACGTTGCCCGCCATAAGCGCGGGCGCTGCGAACCGCATGACCTGCCAGAGCGGGAAGTTCCAAGGCATGACCGCCAGGATCACCCCCAGCGGGGAGTAGTGGCCGTACGCCTTCGACGCCCCGACGACACTCGGCTCGACCGGCTCGTCCGCAAGGAAGCCTTCGGCGTGCTCGGCGTAGAAGCGCATACCTTTGACGCACTTGGCCGCCTCCGCGCGCGCCGACTTCAACGTCTTGCCCATCTCGAGCGTCATCACCTTGGCGATCACATCGATGTCCTGCTCGAGCAAGTCGGCGGCTCGGTTCATGAGCGCTGCGCGGTCGGCGAAACTCGTGCGACTCCATTGCTGGAAGGCCTGGTGAGCGCGGGCGATTCCCGCATCGACGTGGTCGGCCGAGTGCGCGTCGAATGTCTTGACAAGGTCACCGGTGGCGGGGTTACGGGTCGCGATGGTCATGTGCCGATGTTTCCACAGCCGGCCTCCTGCTCGACCGCCGCGGTGGGACACCAGTCGGCGGCCGTCGTTTGCCATCCGTGTATGCGCCTGAGCCGTGCGCGCCCGCGTCGGACCACTCGCACACGACCTCGCCGGTGACGGCCGCACGGCCGCGCCGAAGGTAGGGTTTTGCGCAGAGCAGGCGGTCGGGCCTAGGGCGGTAGACGGTCGGCACCGTCTACCGTCACCGACCGCGTTGCTTCGGGCCTCTGGCGCAACTGGTTAGCGCAGCGGACTTTTAATCCGCGGGTTGTGGGTTCGAGCCCCACGGGGCCCACCACTTCTGACCTGCGGCGATGCGTTCTCAACGGGCGGACGTGCCGACATAGAGCCCAGCGGATCCGGGCCATGAGAACGGATTGGTAACCGACCCGGCCGCACTCGTGGTCTGACCAGCATGGATGTCCGTGGCCACCCAGGAGGTGTCTCGGTCGAACCGTGAAAAATCCGCGGGTCGCGACCTCAGGACGCTCGAACCACCACCGGGCACATCTGCGCGCTCGGCCCGCAAGCCCTAACTGGTGGCCTCGAGTCGGTCCACTGTTGAGCGAAGGACTTGCTCCAGCGGACTCAGCCAGCCCGTCACCAATTGCCGTGGCGCTGTCTCAGCGCCGCGCATGAAGCCACGCTAACGGAACTGGCTCAGTAGCAGCTCCGCGACCGTCCAGGCTCCTTCGGAGGTGTTGGCCAGAACGGTGGCCGTGGTCTGGCTGGCCGGGTCGTGGATCGAACGCATCGACACTCCGGCGTCGTGCCCTTCGATCTGGATCGCCGGGCCGGTCGGGTGCAGCCAGCAGCCCAGCCCGTACCGAAGTCCCTCGCCGGGGACGTCGTGGCGCGGCGTGATCATGGTCCGAACCAGGCCGGACCCGATGATCCGGCCGGCGAACAGGGTCCGCCAGAAGGTGTGCAGGTCGTCGACGGTGGAGTAGATGCCACCGTCGCCGTTGCCACGTACCGGGAGGTGCAGCACGTTGGTCCGATTGCCGTCGTCGAACAGGTAGCCCTGCGCGGCGTCTCCGGGCAGCTCGTCGGAGCGCAGGTAGCCGGTCTGGGTCAGACCGGCCCGGTTGCACACCTCCTGCTCGACGTAGGCGTGGAAGCCGGCCTCGGCGAGCCGGTCGATGATCACCGCGAGCACGATGTAGCCGCCGTTGTTGTACGCGAACCGCTCGCCGGGAGCGAACGCCTGGGGAAAGCCGTCCACCACGGGCACGAAGGATTTCGTCTCGGCCAGTTGGTGCACCGGCACCGGTAGCACGTAGTCCGACGGCTCCCAGTCGTCCTCCTCGTCGAGGTAATCGCCGATGCCGGAGGTGTGACCGAGCAGGTGCTCGATCGTGACACGGTCGTCGATCAGCGGCAGGTCGTCGCCGAGGATCGGTCGGACTGGGTCACTGAGCCGGAGGGCGCCGCCATCCACCAAGCGGAGGATCCCGAGGGCCGTCATGATCTTGCTGCCACTGGCCAGCGCGAACCGCGTCTGGCGTGTCGTCGGGACTTGGAGCGCGCGGTGGGCGTATCCAGAGCAGCGCTCGAGAACATGATCGTCCCCGACATCGATTGCGACGACGCCGGAGAAGCGGTGGTCGGCGGCAGCATCCAGGGCGGCGAGATCGACAGTCATCGAAACATCCTCACTGGTGGATTCGGCAGCCGACTTCCGTAGCCCAAAGCCGACGTGAGGAGCGGCCCGAGCGCATCGCAGCACTGCCCAGTGGGCGCCTGCCTCAACGGCCCTGCGCGGGACCTCCGGCTCCCCTACGGCCTCGACCTGCAGCCAGTCACGCTGAGCATCTTCGTCGGGCATGGTCGCAGTCTTCACAGTGAGCTGTGCTGAGATGGCCATCGTTGAGACTCTGACCCGCTCGCAATGGCGCGTACTCAGTGCTGTCGACTGGGCCTCTGGCTAGTTGGTGACGACGTTGGCGGGGTTTGGCCCGCGGCACAGCTCGAGAATCATGCTCCCGTGTGCACTTGTGCGGCCATGAGCAGGCTGCGCTGGGCGAATGGATCGGGGACATCTTCAAGGTGGTGGAAGCCGTGCCTGATGTAGAACGACTCGCGGCCGGCGAGGCACTCGAGGAGCACGAGCGAATCCCCGCGTCCGGCCAAGGCATCTAGGGCGGCGGTGAGCAGGGCGCCGCCAATTCCGCAGCCCTGCACCTGAGGCTCGACAGCCACCCGGTTGACCCACGCGTGCTTCGGATGGCGCAGATGCACCTGGCGCACACCCACCTCGAACTCCCACTCCTTAGCCGCGACCTCGTCGTCCGGCCGCGTGGTCGGATCAACGTCAAAGCACAGGTGACAACTTCCACGCGGTGAGGCGCGGACCAGGCCAACCATCATCGAACCCGCGAAGGCTGCCAGGTGGATTGCCTCGGTGTCCCAGGGCTCGCCTGAATACAGGAGATGCGCGCCCTCGAGGCGGGTGAGCCGGTCGCCGCCCAGCATGCCCAGCATGAACTCTTCGTCGCAAAACGCCCGCGCGGCCACTCCCGCCGCCGTCGGCCAGTCAAGCTGGATCAGCTCCCGGATCATCAGCTTCACCATCGACGATGTATAGCAGCGGGCCAGCGGTTCGCCGACTGGAGCAGACCTGACCCTGCTGTGCCACGCGCCGCCTCGCGCCGGGAAGTCTGGACGCAGCCAGGCCGCACATACTGCCTACCTGTTCACTGCTATCAGCCTCGGGCCGGGCCAGGAGACTGTCCGACGAACGGTGTAACTGGCCCGACACGCCGAGGTGGCTCGGCGGGAAGGCCGGTCCTGGATGACCGAGACACTGGCGGGCGTGGGCTCGCTTGAGAAGGCAGCGACGAAGGCGGTCACGCCACATGAGGTGGAGCAGGCCGCGGTCCGCGAGTTGGTGAAGGCCGCTCGCGCAAGGGGTGATCAGTTGACCGGCCCGGACGGGCTGTTGAAGTCGATCACCAAGCAGGTCATCGAATCCGCGTTGGAGGAGGAGATGACCGAGCACGTCGGCTACGACAAGCACGCGGTCGAGGGCCGCAACGGCGGCAACTCCCGCAACGGCGCCCGGTCGAAGACGGTGTTGACCGACAACGCCGGCCCGGTCGAGGTCGAGGTGCCCCGGGACCGGGACGGCACCTTCGCGCCGGTGATCGTCGCGAAGCGGCAGCGCCGGCTGTCCGATGTGGACGCGGTGGTGCTGTCGTTGTACGCCCGCGGGTTGACCACCGGGGAGATCTCCGCGCACTTCGCCGAGGTCTACGGCGCCAGCGTGTCGAAGGACACCGTGTCCCGGATCACCGACCGGGTGGTGGAAGACATGCAGACCTGGGCGTCGCGACCGCTGCAGCCGGTCTACGCCGCGGTGTTCATCGACGCGATCCGGGTCAAGGTCCGTGACGGGCAGGTCGGCAACCAGCTGTTCTACGCCGCGATCGGCGTCGACCTGGGCGGCCACCGGGACGTGCTCGGGCTGTGGGCTGGCTCGAATACCGGCGGTGAATCGTCGAAGTTTTGGCTCGCGGTGCTCACCGACCTGCGCAACCGCGGCGTGCGGGACGTGTTCTTCGTCGTCTGCGACGGGCTGAGCGGGCTACCCGACTCGGTGAACACGGTCTTCCCACTCGCGACGGTCCAGACCTGCATCATCCACTTGATCCGCGGCAGCTTCCGCTACGCCTCCAAGCGGTACTGGGAACAGCTGGCCAAGGACCTGCGGGCGATCTACACCGCACCGCATGCGAAGGCAGCCTGGGCGGCGTTCGAGGATCTCGAGGAGAAGTGGGGCGGACGCTACCCGGCGATCCCGAGACTGTGGCGCGCCGCCTGGGAGCAGTTCATCCCGTTCCTCGACTACGACATCGAGATCCGCCGCGTGCTGTCCAGCACGAACGCGATCGAGTCGTTGAATGCCCGCTACCGCAGAGCGGTCAACGCCAAGGGACACTTCCCCACCGAGCAGGCGGCGATGAAAACGCTCTACCTGGTCACTCGATCCCTGGACCCCAAGGGGTTGGGGCAGGCACGATGGATCACTCGCTGGAAGCCGGCCCTGAACGCATTCGCCATCACCTTCGCCGACCGGATGCCAGCGGCGGAGACCTTGTAGATGAACGCCGGTTACACCGTTCCTCTGACAGACCCGGGCCAGGCTTGAGGTCAGGTGGTCGGCGGGTCGCTCTTTAAGTGCCTGCCCGCGGTGACGTGTGGCTCCCTAGCGGGGTGCGCTTCGTCGACCGCCGCTGGCGGGAAGTGGCTCGAGAGACATCGCATATGGCTATGTAGTCAAGCGATGGCCGTTCGCGGCGCCTCGGCCTCTCGATAGGCGTAGGTCGCCCGGGGACTGCGAGAGGTCGCCGTGTGGTGTTCGCGTTGGTTCGGGAAGGCTTTTGCGGGGTCGTAGAGCTGTCCGGTCTGCAGGCCGTGGTAGAGCATGCCGAGGTGCCGGTTGGTGAGGTTGCGGGCGGCGGCGCTGTAGCTGTCGCCTCTGTCGCGGCGCCGGTCGTAGTGGGCTCGGGCTGCTGCTGAATGCGCGAGCAGCGGCAGCGCCCACAGGTAGGCGGCATGGCCGAGCCGCTTGTTGCGCACGACGCGCATGGTGACGCTGGTCTTCAGTCCGCTGGCGCGGGTGACGGGCGCGGTGCCGGCGAAGGCCATGAGGCCACGAGCGGAGGCGAAGCGGCTGCGGTCGTCACCGATCTCGCCGAGCACTCGGGCCGCAAGGACGGGGCCGAGACCGGGGAAGCTGGTCAGGATCGGCCTGTCGGGGTGTCCGTCGAAGGCTGCCGCCAAGGCATGCTCTAGCGCCTCGACGTTGCTGACGGCGGTGTCGAGAGCGCGCAGGTATGCCTCTGCTTGATGTCCCATCGCTGTCTCGACGGCGGGAAGCTGCCGTAGCTGTTCGGCTTTGGTGGCCGCGAGGATGCGCGCTGCTTCGGCGTCGAGGCCGCGGCTGCGTCCGGCGCGGCGGAGGGCCGCTGACAGGCTGGCTCGGCGCAGGCGCTGTGCGACTGCGGGTGTGGGCGCCAGCCGCAGCGTTGCCCGCGCGGTCGCGCTGGTCAGGTCGTCGAAACAGTCCAGGAACGTCGGGTAGTACTCGCGCAGCAGCGATCGCAGCTTGTTCGCGATCTGCTGGCGATCCCAGACCGCGTCCTGTTGGGCCCTGGCTAGGACCCGGATCGATTGCGCGAGTTCGGTGTCGTCCGGGATCGGCCGGTGATTGGCCGAGTCGGTGCGCAGGATGTTGGCCAGCACGAACGCGTCGGCGGAGTCACTCTTTGCGCGGCTGGGCGAGTACCGGTCGCGGTATCGGGAGACGGCGAGCGGGTTGATCGGAAACACTACGAAGCCGGCAGCGCGCAGCGCGGCCGGCAGCAGCCCTTTCGCTGTCTCGATCGCGACCGGAATCGCGGTCGGGGATTGGTCGCTGTGTGCGGCGAGCAGATCCAGGAGCTGACCGAACCCGGCCGCGTCGTTGCCGATCCGCGCCTTCGCCACTCGCTGTCCGGCGTCGTCGATCACGGCCACGTCGTGATGACGTTCGGCCCAGTCGATACCGCACCACATCTGCATGCTCAACCTCCATGGTGGTCGTGGCCGACGCCCGGATGGCGCGGTCTGCGAGCGAGCCGTGAAGGAGTGCGCGCCGCCCTAATGACGAGGCCTCGAGGGCCGCCATCGCATCAGTCGTCCGCAGCCTTCGAACCGATCGGGGTCTCACTCTTCGACAGGACTCTGGGCCCGAGTTCGCACGGAGATCACCCCCATCTTGGCTCCCGTCCAGCCTGCCGAGCAGACACCCTGTGATCCCCGTGCCGCGCCGTCCAGCACCGGCCGCCGACTCCGCCGGGCCGACGGGTAAGGCGGCCGGCTCCGCGCCGATCGCTTGGCCGACCGCCGATCTTCGCGAGCAGATCAACGGCCACAGTTCTGGCTCAGACGTGTCGCACGCCACTCATTAGGGGTCTGCATCGCCCGAGGTAGGAGGTCACGGCTTACACTCGTCGTGCGGCTCGGGAACACCCGGGCGGCGATCCATCTAAGGGGGGCACATGAGCGTTCTTGTCACCGTGAAGGTCCAGGGGGACACCGACGCGTTCCAGAAAGCGCTGGCCGATCGTGGGAACGAGTTCAAGCAGATCGGGGATCGGGCTCAAGGAGTCGGAGCCATCCATCACAGGTTCGGTATCGGCGACGGGTTCATCCTGGTCGTGGACGAGTGGGAGACTGCAGAACAGTTCCAGCAGTTCTTCGGTGACCCGGAGCTTCAAGCGTTCATTGGCACGATCGGTGGAAGCCCGACGCCGCCGGAAATCACGATGACTGACGCGGTCTCGTCCGCGGACGAGTTTTAACCTGCCCGGGACACCATGGCGCCCAGCGTCGCCGGCGGCGAGTCCGTCACAACGAAGGAAGTACCTCACCGCGGCTGATACTGGGCCGGCAAAGAGCGCGCATCGCCAGATCCGGTCGTTTCAATGTGCCAACATGCGGCGGTATGACGCGCTCGGGCCACTGGTCGAGCGAGGCAAGCAAGTGCGGCCTGTGGATTGACCGAGACGTGCCTGTCGGCCTGCGTCCGCAGCGGGAGAAAGATGTCCAGCTCTCCCCGATAGTAGGCGCATGCGGTCGATGGACTTCGGGTTCGAAGGTGCCGTCGTCGAGTGGCGTGGCCCCGCGCCGTTCTACTTCGTAGCCATCCCGGAGGACGAGAGCGCCGACATCAAGTTCGCCGCCAAGGGGATGGAGTACTGGGGCCAGGTGCCGGTGATGGCGCGCATCAACGACGTTGAGTTCACGACTGCGCTGTTCCCCAAGGACGGCAGCTATCTCCTTCCCCTGAAGGACGTGGTCCGCAAGTCCGCAGGGATCGAAGTAGACCAAGTTCTGGTAGTGCGGCTGAGCATCGGACGTGAGTAGAGGAGAGCGTTCGGCGTTCAGACGAGTGCTCTGAAGCGGCGATATGACGCAGCCCCTCAGTCAGGTGCGGTCGAACATGCCTGCGAGCTGCGCCTCGATCTCCTCTACCGGCACCTCCCGCACCCGCTGGTCGAACGCCCACCGGTGGCCGGACGGGTCGAGAACCTCTCCCGTTCGCACGCCCCAGAAGGCATCCTGGACCGACGAGTGCACCGTGGCGCCCGCCGACGTCGCTCGGTCCATCGCGGCGTCCGCATCCGGGACCGTGAACCGGTAGGCGGCCACCGAGGTCGCCGTCGAGCGCGGTGTCGCCAACGACGTCCCTGGGATTGGCGCAGCCAGTGCTACCTGCAGGCCCTCAATGTCCAGGTCGGCAGTCGCGATGGATCCGTTCGGCAGATGCAGCACGCGAGTCACCCGCGCCCCCAAGGCACGCTCATAGAAGTCCACCGCAGCCATTACGTCCTCGACGACGAGGTGGAGTGCGAAGTCAGTCATTGTCGGACGCTGCCGTATGAAGAGGCGGGGGCTGGCGTGAGCCTCAGGTACGCCGAGCTACTGATCCCAGGACCGCAGCGACGCTCTCGATCATCGATGATGATGCCAATCCAGGTCGACCAACGAAGTGCGATGTGTGTGCCCATGAATTCACCGTTCTCGCGGGTTGCGTCTCAAGCCTGACATCTCAAGCGAACTTTAAGTCAAGGCATCCACGATGCCCATGTCGTCCAGGGATCGAACGTGGGCGCTTCACTCGCCACGCCCTGAACCCACGCCGTGGATCCGCGTCCGTTCATCGCGCCGGCGATCGCACAGGGTCCTGCGCCGACAAGCGGCGGTATGACTCTTCGTCTCGACGAGCCGTTCGGCGCGGTCGATCTGGTAGTCGAACGTGGACACTCTGACTGGCTCCTCCGTGCCCTGAGGTTTCGCCAGTGTTGGCTCTATTGAGGCTGGTAGGCCTCGCCGTCGGGGCTGGCGATCACGACGGTGTATCCGTCGGGGTCCTCGATCCAGATTTCGCGATGGCCAGGGCCGTTGCCTTGGCTGTCTGGTGGGTTTCGATGAGGCGGCCGTACGACGGGCGCGGCGAGCTCCTGCGCGCGGGCCACGGCGCCGTCGAAGTCGGAGACGTTGCCGAACCACAGCAGAACGCCGTTGCCGACGGCGCGGTTCGGGTCACCGATTCGGCCGTGGTGATGCTCGACCTCGCGGTGGTGGAGCTGAAGCACCAGAACTCCGTCGGCGAGCAGCCGTTCGTAGTGTGGGCCGCCGTGGTCGCTGCGCAAGCCGAGGAGGCGTTGGTACCAGCGGCTGGATGCTTCGACATCGCGGACCGCGATCAGGGGCTGCGGCTGTGCGGGGCGGACCGGGACGACAATGCCGATCCGGTTGCCGGCCGGGTCCTCGATCTCGGCGAGCCACCGTTCGCCGTTGTCCAAGCGCGGCCGACCGTGCACGGTGCCGCCGCAGGCGACAACACGCGTCAGGGTGGGATACAGGTCGTCGGCGCAGATCCACACCACCGGCCCGGCTGCGATGGCCGGTGGCCGGTCTGCGATCCACTGGCCGATCATCCCGGGCGCCTCGAAGCCGCCGGAGCTGGGATAGGTCGACCATCCGAAGACCGACTCGTAGAAGGACGCCGAGCCCGCGACGTCCGTCGCGGGCAGCTGCAGATACCCGATCTGGCCGTGCGGGGGATGCGGCGCCGGGGGCAGGTTGGTGTTCCGGCTCATGGTGAGTGCCTCCTACGGTCGCAGTGGCGGTC
This sequence comes from uncultured Actinomycetota bacterium, assembly GCA_963836025.1. Taxonomy (GTDB): domain Bacteria; phylum Actinomycetota; class Actinomycetes; order JBEVHX01; family JBEVHX01; genus JBEVHX01. The sequence goes on along the minus strand of CAWIIE010000007.1, from coordinate 422,769 downwards.
GGGTGGTGTGGCATCGACGATCAGCAGTCGTTCGACCGAGCCGGCGAACCAGGCCTGGTACTGCTGCACCGTCCAAGCACGCTGGCGGGTGAGCCGATCGAAGACCGCTGGATCCATCAGAATCCACACGGTGTCGATGGCCTCCTCCCGGCTGCAGCCCTCACGCAGGGTTGCCTTGCGGGTCAGCTCGTCGACGATCCATCCGGCCGTGGCAGCCCGCTGAGCGCTCATCTGCCGGGCGAGTTCGGCGAGCTCGGTGTCAGTGGGCGCGGCTTCGAACGCGGCCAGGACCAGGCCCGCCGACCGTGCTTGGGCCGGTCCGATCACGTTGGCCACGATGACGAGGAACTCCTCGGCGGTGCCCGCCTTGACCGCCGCCTCGGCCCAGCTTCGATCGAGAACGGGCACAGGCTCATCGTCGCCGGCGATGGCGACGTCGATCGCCGCCTTGAGCAGTCGTCCTTTGGTGCCGAACAGCAACTCCACCGTCGGCACCGACACATCCGCTTGGCCGGCGATCATCCGCATGGTGGAGCCGGCAAACCCGCGCCTGAGGAAGACCGCCCTGGCTGCGTCGAGGACACGTCGACGCGTCAGCCGAGCCTGAGCCTCCCGCTGGCTCGATCGGTAAGTACGAGGCGCACGCACCTCATCGGAACCCACTTGCCCAGTATTAGCTATGGTCACACCATAGTCAATGGGCGCCCACGAGCGAAAAGCGCGACGACTTCCGAACCAGGAGCGGCGCATGCCCAAAGAGCGGAGTCGCTCGCGGCGGAATGACGCACCTCCGGAAACGCCCGGATCGCAGATCCGTACGTTGCGGGGCGACACCTGGGTAGCACTCTCCCTGGTCGTGCCGGTCGTTCAGGTGTCGCTGTCGCGGTTGGACAGCGCTGCACGCACGAGGGCTTGCGCGGACGAGAGCATGACCTCTGCGGCTTCGTCGCGGGTCAGTCCGGCAACATCGACGAGCCAGACAAGTGATTCGATGCCGACAGCGCTGCGCACGGCGACTGCGAGCAGGTGTATTCCGGCATCGGTGAGCTGCGTTCTCGCTGGCGCCAGCGCATCTTCGAACCAGCCGATCGCCCGGCCCTTTCGCAGCGGCAGTTGGCTCGGCAGGGTCGAGGTCTCAAGCGAGAGTCGAAGCATCGTGCGCTGTTGCGGCTCGGAACTCAGCACCATCTCGATGAACGCACGCACGGCGACGAGCAGTCGGATTTCCGGGTCATCGCCGCTGTCGGACGGTAGTAGCGAGGCGAGGTCCAGCTCCGGGTGGGCGGCGGCGAGCAGTTCCCGTTGGCTGCGGAAGTAGCGATACGCCGTCGTACGAGAGACCGAGGCAGCCGTCGCTGCTTCCTCGACGGTCGGGACCGACCCGCCCTGGGAGATCAGCTCACGGGCAGCGGTGACCAGATCGTTGCGGGTGCGCCGCTTCTGTCGACTGCGGCCCGATTCCTCGTACGCCGTTGACATGCACCTCACGGTACCTTAGTTTCTTTTTGGGACTCCTGTCCCACCAATGGAAAAGGTCGGCTGAAATGAAGACATTGGCTGCGACGGTCCGCGACCGCGGTGAAGGCGAGAGGCGCTGGTTCTGCGGGGGCGGGTTGCACACCTGGCTGGCCACCTCAGAGGAGACCGGAGGCGCATTCCTCCTCTTCGAGTTCGTCGGCGAGCAAGGCAAGGTGACGCCCGTTCATATTCACCCCGTCTCGGATGAGACGTTCTACATCCTCGAGGGCGAAATCCTCCTGGACCTCGAGGGAGAGCGCCGCAAGCTGACGACCGGCGGGGTAGTGGTGGTCCCCCGCGGTGTGCCGCATGCCTTCATGGTCACCTCGTCGCAGACCCGCTTCCTGACGATCCAAACCCCGGGCACCGATGAGGCGTTCTACCGGCTCGCCAGCGAACCCGCTCCCGAAGGGAGCCAGCCCATCTCCGTCGACTTCGACAGAATTCGTGATGCCGCTCTGCAGACGGGTGCCATTGACATTGTGGGGCCTCCGCCCTTCTGAGGGCGGGAGCGGTGTCGTGATCCGGGCCCACATCGTGCGCTGAAGCACAACGTCCGCTCATCGGCCAGATCTGGTTAAGGGCTCGGAGCCACACACGCTTGTCATCCGTCCGGCGCATCTGACGATGCCGAACGGGCGCGTCAATGTGGGCGGTAATTGACGCGAGACTTGTCGGCAGGACCGCGGGCTTCAAAGCGCTCGGTAATGCCGGCTATCGAGCGGGTCCGGGGTCCCGTCGTTCTTGTTCAACACCGTCGGTCTCGCGAGGGCGATGTTGGCTCCGTCGGCATCCGGTGACAGCCACCCATCTTCGGAGTCGTTCCCGGGTCAGTGAGAACGCGTGGTGCCAGTCGAGCGCGGCGGTCGGTAAGGCGTCCAGGGCATATGCAGCGGAGCGCGCCGTTCGAAGTGCGGCGAGCTCTTCGACGAGCTCGGGGTGCTGGCTCCAGCAGTCGGGGATCTCGCGTTGGTCAATCCCGTATTGGCGGACGAGCCAGCGGACCCACTCGTCGAGTATCTCGAGCTGCTGGGCGTGGTGTCGGGCGTGAAGGCGTGACCAGTCGATCGAGCCGGTGGCCGAGTTGATGACGTCGTTGATGAGTTGCTCAAGGCCGGGGTCGACCGGTTCCAGCTCGTCGTCCATGTCATCGAGTCAAGGATTCACTAATCGTCGCGAGCGCGGGTCTTGCGGGTCGGTCGAGGCGGCGCTTGCGGGTCAGCTCGTCTTCCAGTTGGGCCGTCGCGGTTGCCCGATGCTCGTGGCCGAAGCCCGGTCCGGGTATGCGTTTGGCCGCTGCCTCGGCTTCGTAGAGCCGCGGGAGCAGGTGTTCGATGCCGCCGGTGCGCTGGGCGGGTGTCCATGCACGATGAGCATCCATTGCGCGCCCGTCGCGGACGAGCAGTTGCCCGCTGTGTTCGAGGTCTTCGAGGCGCTGCCGCAGGGCGCGGGTGGCGTCGGCGATCGCGGCAGCCAGGGGCAACAGCGTGCGCCGCTCACCATCACGATGATCCGTACATGACCGAAGTCGCGGCAGGCCCGAGGCTGCGAGTTCGAGCGCCTGGTTGCGCACGTGCGCCGGCTCTTGGTGCAGCGTGGCAATGCGAGGCCGGGCCTTCCTGACGAACGAGGCCATGGCGTGGCCGTGCTCGCGCATCGCTTTCGCCGCATCAGAGGCGCCGTCGAGACACGGAGCGACGCTTTTCTGCGGTTCGAGCACGTCTGCCGCTGCGAGGCTGAGCTGCCCGAGCACCGACGCGGCCGATATCAGGGATGAGACCCCAACAGCTCGGCTGTCGTCCGCGAGCAGGTCGGTGAGCATGCGGGTCGCTGGCACGATGCAGTCGATGTCGCTGATCAGCACGACGCCGTGCGGCCGGTCGTCGGCGGCAGGCGCTTCGGGTGATCCGAGGGAGCGGACTTCACGCGCGGCGACCTCGACGGCGGCGGCGGAGAGCACCAGTTGGCGCGCCGGGTGCAGACATGTGGTCCAAGACGTTGCCCACCGCCGGTCGAGCGTCGCCGCGACCTCGATCAGCGCGGCGACGTCGCGGAGCAGTGCCCACCGCTGGTCGTCGTCGAGCCGGGGCACCGCCCGCCAGGCGGCGTGGCGCACGACGACGGCCTCTGCGGCCCACCTGCGCCAGACGTCGACGACGTCGATCGGAGCGGCGACTGCCCGGTTGCCCCACCGCTCGCTGGGAGCGGGTCGCTTCATCCAGTCTTGCGGTCCGAGTAGTGGCTGTCGGGCGAACGCGTCGATCATGGCCTCGACGGGATGCTCCGCGAGCCGCAACATCCGCGGGAGCCGAATGCGCTCATCACCCAGTCCGGTGACTGTCTCGGCGGTCTCGCGCAGCGCGATGTGCACGTCGTCCCGAAGGAGCAGAACCTGAGCCAAGCAGTGCGTGTCGGCGGCAGGCTGGTTCAGGGCCAGGGCGGCATACCGGGCCGCTTCGAGGAGGTGCCGTTCAAGCATCGGTTGGGAATGTCTTGGGCGCTTGGGTGAGGCGGGCCGCAGCAACGCCGGCCCGCACGCACTCGTTCACGTTCCGACTCACGGTCATGGCGTACGCGAGTTCCTCGATCGCGAGGACGAGGGCAGTTCGCCCGTCGAGCGGTTCCATGACCGGTCCGTCGAAGGCGTCGAAGATCTCGGCGCTGTCGCACCTCTCGTGCGGATCAAGTCCGACGCCGTCAAGTTCGGTGTAGGCATCCGTCACCGCGAATGTGGCGGGGTCGTCGATGCACGCGCAGAGCACCATGTCGAGGAGCCCGCGGACTCGTTCGATGGTGAGGTCGTATTCGTCGTAGGTATCGATCACATCACCGCTCCTGGTGAGGGTTGGGGTGTGCGACGGCCGGCGCGCAGCTGCGCCTCGACGCCTCGACGGTCGTGGGACAGCAGCCGGGAGTCGCGGCGGCGTGTCCATGGCTGTAGCTGGAGCAGGATTGGCGGCGCGCTGCGCAGCAGCAGGACGCCGGTGCCGAACGGCAGGGTGCGCAGTCGGGAAGTGTCCATGACCGGGACACGGCGGTGGCTGGTCGAGCTGCCGCGCTTTCCGGCAGGGTCGCGGCTGATTGAGACGGTGGCTTCGTCGCGGTCGCCGATCAGCGCGGAGAGGTCGGCGAGGTCGCGGGCGTTGCTGCCGCCGCCGAGGATGACCTTGACGATGGCGGCGTCCCAGATCGAGTTTGCCTGGAACTCGCCCCACCGGTCTCTCGCCTGCGACAGCGACTGCAGGACGGTGATTGTGGTGATGCCGGTGCCGCCGCCCTCGGACATCAGCGACGGCAGCGACGGCAGCGGCGCGAGGTTGCCGATCTCGTCCAGCGCGAGCAGCAGCGGTATCGCATACGAAGGAACCGGCTGGTGCAGGCGCTGGCCCAGGCTGCACCGCACGTTCGCCTATCCGGCGTCGCGGCCGGCATGCACGCACTCGTCGAGTTCCCGCCGAATGGCCGCTCCGAAGATGAGGTGGTCGAACGCGCAGCGGGCCTCGGTCGCTGGGGGTGCGGGGAATCGCCGAGCATTGGTTGACCGAGCCTGCACCGTCGCGGGGGCTGGTGGTCGGGTATGCGGCCCCGCCAGACCATGCGTATGCGGCCGCGCTGGACGCGCTGGCCGACTCCCTCTAAGCAGCGAGCGGGCCCGTCATCGACCGACCGCTACGACCTGGAGATAGGGGGACGGGACCTCGACTGTGCCGTCGGTCGCGATGTTGTGCTGCTCGACCGAAGTGATCCAGTCATGGCGGAACGCCGCGGCCTGCTCGTCGTCGAGCCGGCTCAACGCCGTCGCGACCGGCCCGAAGTACCGGGAGAACGTCTCCCACATCGCTGCCGACGCCGGATAGACGAAATCGAAATGTGTTCGGGCCGCGACCCGTGAGCCGACCCGGTCACCCAGCAGCTCGTCGAGGCCGCGGTCGGTGCCCCACCTGCTTGGCGGCACGACACCCGGCGGCGGTGGCAGGTACCGGGTGAAGAGCGAAAACTGCTGCCCAACCCAGCTGTCCGGAGTCCAGTTGGTCATCCCGAGGCGCCCACCGGGACGCAGCACCCGGAGCAGCTCAGCAGCCGTGCGCTCGTGGTCCGGCGCGAACATCGCACCGAATGTGGACGTCACGACGTCGAAGGACGCGTCCTCGAAGGGCAGTTCTTGGGCGTCGGCGACCCGGGTCTCGATCGCCAGGCCCTCGACCGCTGCGCGTCGCAGAGCATGCTCGAGCAGCTCGGGGACGTAGTCCGTGCAGACAACCATCGCATTCCGACGGGCAGCCGCAAGCGCGGTGTTGCCCGCACCGCCCGCCACGTCGAGGACCCGCTCACCGGCATGAATGTGCAGCGCCATTGCGAGCTGCTCGCTAACCACCTGCTGAGCGACGCCGATCTGATGGAAGTCCCCGCTCGACCACATCGCTTGCTGCGCGACCGTGATCTCGTCCATGCGAGGAACCTAGCTCGCGTTTCGGTGTTGGATCATGGGCCCCGCATCCGGCCTGATGGCGTGCACGATCTCCCCGAGTGTCCTCGGGGGAGCGCGAGCTCGATGAGGCTGCGCCGGTGGTCGCAGCCCTGCACCCTCGGGTGCTTCTCGCAGATCGAGCGGCCGGTGCCGGGGTCGAGGGTGATGTGCACCGTCTCGCCCTGGTCGTCGAGCAGGGTCGCGGTCAGCCGGGTGACGAGCATGCGCGGACGGTACGTGCCAGGTCCGGCCTGTCCTGTCAACCGTTCGGTCCGTGCTGGCAAACGATGCATCACCGCCTTCTGTCTGACCATTCCGTTGCCGATCGCGCCGCCCGAGTGGCTGCAGGGTCGAGCAACCCCGTAGAACGGGCTCGGCCCATGCCCGACTTGGCCGCCATGCACGACCTGCCGGTGACCGCCGACCTCGGGCAACCGCTCGGTGTAGTCCCCGGCCTCGCCGTCTACCGCCACTGGCATTGGCTTCACGGCTGGCGCTACGGCGACGGCGAAGGCTGGCCTTCCTATCGTGGGGGAAGGTGAAATATCGGCATCAGTTGAACTGAGTTTTGAGGCCGGCGCCGCGGAATTCTCACAGCACGACTGTTTCGTGTGAGCGGTCGATTGCTGTCGACACTCCTCCGCAGACTGCCGCGTTCAATGTCAAGGCTGTCTTGACCCAGAGCACCGTTGATGCCCAGCCCTTCCAGGCCACCGTCCAGGCATATACGGCATGTTGGCGCGGCCCGACAGTGGCGCTCGACGTTCCGCTCACCGTGAAGAGTCGTCGACGACCCGGTAGGCCCGCCGCTCATCCACGGCTCGACCCCAATTGGCCTCGTCCCCGGCGCGAGTTCAGGCCACCCGGCCGACGCGGCAGTTGTCCTACGCTGGCCGCGTGCACGGCGAACAGGGTCATCGCCGGCGGCTCATGGAACCAGGGCCACGTTCATGACCTCTTCCTCGCCCGCCATGCCGTCGCACGATCTCAGAGACCGCCTGGCCAGCACGCGATCAGTTGTCGCCGTCGCGCTGCTGTTCGCGGTGAACGGGCTCATCATCGGCGGATACGGCGGCGCTCTGCCCTCCATCCGGGAGCGGCTGGACATCAACGCCAGCGACATCGCAGTCCTGCTGTTCACCGCCGGCCTGGCCGGCATCGTCGCGATGCAGGTGGGCGGGCGACTGTCCGACGCGATCGGTGCCCGCCAGGTCGCCTTGGCCGGCCTGCCGCTGCTCATCGTCGCCGTTGTCACGTTCGCGTTCGCTACGACCTACCCGGTCGCTGTCGCGGGCGGCGTGCTGCTCGGTTTGGGTAACGGCACCATTGACGTCGCGATGAACGCCGTGGGTGTTCAGGTGGAGGGCGCCCGTCGGCGTCCAATCATGAGCTCGTTTCATGCCCTGTGGTCACTGGGCGGATTCATCGGCGCCGGAAGCGTCATCCTGATGGCGACGATGTTCAACCTCAGCGGTGCCGCGATCGTCAAGCCGCTCATGCTGTGCTTGGCTGCGGTGGCGGTGGTCGCCTTCGTCGTCGCATACAAGATCACCCCACCGACAGCGGTCATCCGACACAAGGTGGATGGCGTCCGGGCGAAGATCCCGTCGATCGCCTGGCTGCTCGCGATCATGGCGCTGGCGTTCGGGCTGGCCGAGGGCATCGCCACTGACTGGTCCGCATTGCACGTCACCGAGGTCGCCCAGGTCGACTCCACCACCGGCGCCCTGGGCCTCGTTGCGGTGAGCGGTTTCATGGTCGTCATCCGCCTGCTTGGTGACCGTCTTGTCGCTCGCTTCGGCCGCCGCGCGGTGGTCCGGTTCGGCGGTTTCTGCGCCGCGGTCGGCTATGGCACCGTCACCATTGTCAGCGGCCTGCCGCTGCTTCTCGTCGGCTGGGCGCTGGTCGGACTGGGAGTTGGCATGATCGCGCCCCAGGTGTACGCGGTCGCCGGCCACATCGGCGGCGGGCGGGTGCTGGCCGTCGTCATCACCTTCGGGTATGCCGCCTTCCTCGCCGGGCCGGCCGTCGTCGGCGTTCTCGTGAGCCATCTCGGGCTGCACCACGCGATGGTCGTCCCTGCGGTCCTCTGCGCCGGCATCGTCGGTCTCGCGGCCACCATGCCGAGACACGACGCCGACCTCTCAGCGGCGCACTGAGCTTCCGAGGAGTCCTCAGCCGGCGGCTGGGGGGCCGGGTCAACCGTGCCGCCACACCTGGAATCGCGCAGATGCTGGGCTGCCAGCCGGACGGGCGCATTCGCCGCGCCGTAGCCTTCGTAGCCTCCACGCCGCTGCACCACCTCAAAGAACAGACCACCGATGGTCTCGGTGTAGAAGTGGGTGAACTCCACATCACCGTCCCGGTCGTAGCGGATGCCGAACTCGTGCATCTGCGCCAGCAGGTCGGGCGATAGGTCGAAGCGGGCCGCCAGGTCGTGGTAGTAGTTCTGTGAGATCGGCAGTGTGGGCAGCCCGCGAGCGCGTGTCGCTCGGTCGAACCGCCAGTAGAACGGACGGTGCGGGTACCCGTCGACGTCAGCGTGGCCGGCTTTGACAACATCTTCGCCGCAGACCTGTGTACCCCGAGTCTGACGACGCTGGGTGGAGCGCACGCCGATGTCGGTCGGGCCGCTGTCGAGATGCTTTTGGAAGCCGCCGGCCGGATGCGAGTTCGGTCCGGCCCATCCCAAGTTGTGCTTCCGACCGAGCTGGTTCTGCGGCAGTCGACCGGCGACTCCCGGCCCGGCCGGGGTGAGGGGCACGCCTTCCTGGCGCCGAGGCCGTTGCGGTGTCATGTCACCTGCCAACGGGTAATGAGCCGGACGACGAATCGCATACGGCATGTCGAAAATGACTGCATCAGGAGGCACCGTGATGGACCTGCTTGGGTTGTACGGACGCGCCAGTGAGTGGACGCTCACCCAGGTCGCCGGCGCTACCGGGAAGTTGGGCTTTGCGACTCCATGTGACGGCTGGAACGTGCGCGTTTTGCTGAATCACATGCTGGAGACGGAGAAGTTCTTTGTCGGTACGGCACAGGGTCACAGGGCGACGACTTCTTGAATGGTGACTTGCCGTTCCCGTTCCCACCGCCGGAGGAAGAGGTGCCCCCCGGCGCTCTTGAGGACCCGAACCCGAATTCGGACTCCTGCGATGGTGGATCGGGTCTCGATGCGTCCACGATCTGCGAGTCCGAGAGCGGTATCGAGCAGCATCCCGACCCCGGCACCGTCGTCGTCCACATCTGACTCATCCCGTGCGCGGGCTCAGATAACCGCACCATCAAGGTCACAGGGCGCCGCCCACGCGCCGAACGACCATCGCGTAGACCTACCTTCGCCGAAGGACTCGTCCTTCGACGTCAACCTCCCCAGCTCAGGCGTGCCTCGCGCTAGGGGTTGGTCCTTGGTCAGCCGGTTGGTCTAGGCGCCTAGTGTCCTGTACGGCGAGGCCACATGACCCACGGGCCAACCCTTGTCGGAACCGCCTGGCACTAACGGGCCAGGCGGTTCCGCGGGCGTCGGTGTTGCCGACCAGCGTGTCGTGTTCAGGTGCTGGATGTCCTGCTTCTTCGGTACGGGTGGTGTGATGGCTGCTTGGTCACGTGCAGCCGAACCGCTATGCAGCTCGACCCAGCCGTCTCCGTCAGTATCTGAGTCACGAGCCCCACTGACATCGGAGCGCATACCGTCCGGTGCGGCCCATCGACTGGGTGATCTGCGCGTGCACGCACGCGGCGGCGAACAGCTTGCCGGTGTACTCCCCGCCCTGGTCGGCGTGGAAGGTCGCCCCGGCGACGTCGCCGCCGCGGTCGCATTGCTGTCAGGAGTCAGGCCCGGCTCAGCAGGTCGGGTTTGATCGTCACGATGCCGTGCCCGAGGCGCTGGATTGCGCCGCGCGCCTCCAGATCCACCAGAATGCGATTGACCTGTTGCCGGGAACCGCCGACTTGACGGGCGAGTTCGGTTTGGGTGATCGCCAGCTCTACCCGGATGGGCTGCCCGGAGTCACCCGCACCGGCGCCGACGACCTCGGATGCCAAGGTGGCCAGCAGCTTCTCGACACGGGCAGGCAGCGCGAGGAGGACGAAGTCACTGGCCCGTTCGTCCATCCGGCGCACCAGTGTCGCTAGTGAGGTGATCACGGCCGAGGCGACCTTGGGATGCCGGCTGATCGTGTCCCGCATTACCTGCCCCGGCACGTGCACGAGAGTGGAGGGGACCCGAGCCGTGGCTGTCGCGACTCGAGGGCCGCCGTCGACCACGCTGAGCTCGCCGAAACTCTGTGGAGGCCGGAGAATGCTCAGCAGGACCTGACCGCCGTCCGGGGAACCTATGGACAGCGCGACCGATCCGCTCGCGACCACGAACACTGCGTCCCCGGCTTCGCCCCGCAGCAGGATCAGTTGGCCCTTGCCGTAGCGGCGGGTGTGGCACTCGTTCGCCAACCGCTGCAGGGCATCCGGATCGAGGGATTGGAAAACGACGGCTCTGGCGAGTGTTGCTTTGACCGATACGTCGTCCATGGCGGCGCCCCTCGTAACCAGCCGCATCCGGCCACTGTGGTGGCGACACCCTACGACGTGGACCGTGGCTCAAGGGGAACCAAAACGAGGATGTGTCCGCACTGAGCTGAGATGCAGGTCACCGCCGGATTGTCACCGAGCGGACAGGAACAGCCGGGCTCGAAGAGCAGGTTCAGGGCATCCGAAAACCTCTCGTAGACAAGGAGCCCGAGATGAACTTCGCCCGCACCGCGCTCGCGCCGACTTCACCGCTGACATCTCTGTGCCGCGGCCGGGATCAATCGGGAGGTGTCTCGTGACAACCTCCGAGATACCGGTTCGGCGCGCCGCTCCGCCGGACACCCAGCAGGGAGCAACTCGGCGACGTCGGCATCTGATCGCAACAACCGCCGTGGCGTGGGTGCTCGTCTTGCTCAGCGCGTGTACCTCAGGCGAATCACCGTCGACCGCCTCCGAGCCGTCGGCGAGTGAATCGGCGTCGACAAGCGCGGCGCCGAGTGGCCGACAGTTCCCCGAGCCGTCTTCGGCGCCGCTGCCTGCGGAGACCATTGTCGCGCTGCAGACAGTGCTCGACGACTGGGTGGCCGCGGGTTCGGCCGCTGGCGTGATGGCCGCCGTCGTCACCGACCGTGGATCGTGGTCCGGCGCCGCCGGCGCCGACTCTGTCGGGACCACGCTGACACCCGAAACGTCCTCGGCGCTCGCCAGTGTGACCAAGCCGTTCGTGGCCGCCGAGGTGATGCGGCTGGTCGAGGAAGGTGAGGTCGACCTGGACAATCCGATGTCGGACTACGTGACGCACCCGCTGCTCGCCAACGGCGCCACCGTGCGCGATGCGCTCGGCATGCGCAGCGGCATCTTCGACCCGAACGACTCCGAGATCGACCCGATGGTCCAGGACCTTTACCGCCACTGGACGATGGAAGAAACCCTGGCCTTGATCACGACCCCATTGGCCGAGCCAGACACCAAGTTTGCGTACAGCAACGCCAACTATCTGCTGCTGGGCCTGCTGATCGAGAAGCTGCGCGGCACATCACTGGCCGAGGCGCTGCACGCCGGCCTGTTCGACGCCAACGGGCTGGCCCGGATCGCCGTCCAGGACTCTGACCTGCCGTCTGCACCGGCGGCGGCACCCGGACCGGACACGCTGAACCTGCCACCGACCGAGTACATGCCGGCGCGGGCCATCGCCAGCGGCGGCGCCGCCAGCTACGGGCTGGCCGCCGACGCACCGACCACCGCACGCGCCGTGTACCTGCTTTACGGCGGCCACCTGGTCTCACCGGACTCGGTCCGGGAGATGACCCCGGTGTTCGCGGCGGACGAGTACGGCCTGGGAACTGCCCGTTTCGTGGTCGGTGGGGCATCGGGCGTGGGCCACGGGGGCATGACGAATGGTTACCGGTCGTTCGCGGCGTTCGTCCCCGACCGGAGCATGTCCGTCGCGGTGCTCGTGCCGTACGCCGTCGACCCCAAGCCTGTCGCCGACGCACTCGCCAGGGCGCTGGAGTCCGCGGAGAGCACATAGGCCGTGTACCCGCGTGATCGCGTTCGCTGCGCTCGCTTGGTGCGGCCGTCGAGCGGGCGGCCAGGACCACACCTCGCCCGGCGTCGTCGCCCGCGCCAACCGCCTCACCGACAGGGGTACGCCGTCGCGGTCGTCCGCTTGCTCGACGAGGTTCCGGCCGTGCTGGCCGAACATCCCGGCCCGGTCGGGTTCTGGGGTACGGGGCGGCTGCCCGGACCTGCCGGGCAAACTGAAAACCCCCGGCCACGGAGGAGCAGCCGGGGGCGTTCAAGGTCGAACCATTCGCTCGTCATGGAGCGTCAGCGGGGGCCGCCGGTTCCGAGTTCGACACCCCTGGTTTCGTCAGACCCGCGCGACTGGTTCAGGGGCCGATAGTCACCGAAACCGGGGACTAACGGCCCACGGGGCTCGGGGACGCACGGCGCCACGGTCTAACGTCGGCGGAGCCCCGCATGGCGCGTTGGCGCGATGAGGGTCGCGAGGAGGACTAGTGCCCGCGACCCTCACCCTCGCAGGCACGACGGCCAGCCGTTCGATCCACCGTGCAGCGACTGCGACAGCGTGGACCCGTGGTGGCGGACCCGTGACCCACTAGGCGGCCCGCTCGTCCACCTCAGGAGCGACCAGCACGTCTCGTCTGCGCCTTGGGCCTCCATGGGCCTCATCGGACGACACCCCGGACAACGGCATTGGGATGTGGCGGTTCAGCCGGTTACCGGCTCGCGCGACGAAGATCACCAACGCGAGGCTGACGAGCAGCCAGCATCCGAGGGCTGACAATAGCCACGTGTAGATGTTCACGAACGTGTTCTTCCCCGGATGGGGTTGCCCAGCCGGGGAACGCCCGTGACCTGCGACACGGGGAGAAGGGTCCTCCGTGGTGGGCCGGGCGTTCGGCTGGTGCGCCCTGATCGACGTCCGGACCAACGAGGGCGAGCTGGAGTCCGCCCTCGAGGCGGTCGACCAGGCCGACGACGCCGCGGGCCGAGCCGGGTTCGAGCCGCTGCGCTGTGACCTGCTCGGTCGTCGGGCGACGGTCCTAGCGCAGCTGGGTCGGCACGAGGAGGCCGTCGCGGCGGCGCGGGCGTCGTATGACATGGCGGTCGCCCAGAACAATGTGTTCGAGCATGCCTGGACCCAGCAACTCGTCGGTCTGCTCCTGCTGACGACCGAACCGGCGCAGGCGCAGGAATGGTTGAGCGTCGCGCTGGCCGAGGCTCGCGCGACCGGCTATGTCGAGGGCGTCAACGCGTCGCTGCGCGGCCTGGCCCAGGCGTCGACCGCTCTCGGCGACCTGGCGGCCGCGGCCGAGCTGTTCGAGGCTTCGTTGCGCGGGTTCATGGAGGCGGGCAGCCGGGGGAGTCAGTGGACCAGCTACGGCGCCATTCTTCCGTTGCTGGTGGCCGCCGGTCGCCACGACGCGGCCACGGCGCTGCTGCGGGTCATCGAGCAGCACGGCTCCGATGTCTCGCGCATGCACGCGCCCGGTTTCGACCGCGCCCGGCAGCAACTGGCCGCACGATCGGCACCCGACGGGCGGGCGGCCCGGTGGTCTGTGCTCTCCCCGGACCAGGCTCGCGCCCTGGCGCTCGCCGAGCTACGGCGCCTGGCCGAAGCCGGTCAGCGCAACGCGGCCGAGGACCGGCAAGGAAGCGCGTCGCGGGGTTCGGCTGACGCCGAGCTGGTCCGGGTCGGCGACCTGTGGGCCGTGACCTACGCCGGCGCGACCGTGCACGTGCCGGACCTGCGCGGGATGCGTGACCTGGCGGTCCTGCTGAGTCGGCCCGGCCACGACGTCGCGGCGCTCGACCTGGCCACGGCCTACGAGCGGCCCGCGACGGCGTCCGTCCACGGGAACGAGCAGCCGGGGCCGCCGAGCGGCGACCTCGGTGAGCGGCTCGACGCGCAGGCCCGCGCCGCATACACCGCGCGCATCCGCGAGCTCCAGCGCGAGGTCGACGAGGCCGATCGCAGCGGCGATGGCGCGGCGGGTGCCCGGGCGCAGGAGGAGCTCGACTTTCTCGCCGCCGAGTTGGCGTCCGCATACGGCCTGCACGGGCCACGGCGTCAGGGCAATCCGGTCGAGAAGGCGCGCTCGGCGGTGACCGGCCGGATCCGCGGTGCGATCAAGAAGATCGGCGAGGTGCATCCCGCGCTCGGAGAGCACCTGGCTCGGCAGGTGCGCACCGGCCGGTTCTGCAGGTACGAGCCGGACGGGTCCAGCTGGCGGGTCGTGCCATGAGTGCGTCGCCTGGCGGATCGGATCTCCCCGGGTAAGACCGGATCTCACGCCTGGGTGATGAACGACACGTCACCTGGAGGTCCGCATGAGCACGCTTCTCGAGCGCGCGACGTCGACCGACGACGATCGCCGCCGCGACGAGCTCGCAGAACGACTCGTCGCATCCACCACCGGGACGCTGGAATTGTTCAGCGTCCACCTCGGCCGACGCCTCGGCCTGTATGCCGCACTCGACGGCGCAGCGGTGACCTACCGCGAGCTCGCCCAGCGTTCGGGGATCGCCCCTCGGTACGCCGCGGAGTGGCTCGAACAGCAGGCCGTGGCCGGACTCGTCGACGTCGTCTCCGACCTGAGTGGCGGCCCCGTCGATGCGACGGACGGCGAGGTGCGCCGCTACACGCTGCCCGGTGCCCATCGGCCCGTCCTGCTCGAGCCGGACGACGCGGCCCACGCCGGTCCGCTGGCCGACATGGTCGCCGGCATCGCCGGTGTCCTCGACCGGCTGGCTGACGCCTACCGGTCCGGCGAGGGCGTCCCGTACCGCGCGTACGGGGAGCAGTTTCGCCGAGGGCAGGCCGGCATCAACCGACCGGCCTTCACCCACGACCTCCCGGGCTGGCTCGCCGCGATCCCGGACGTCACGCGACGACTGCAGCACGACCCATCGGGGCGCGTCGCGGACGTCTGCTGCGGGGAGGGCTACTCGACCCTCGCGCTGGCCCGCGAGCTGCCGCTCGCCAGGATCGATGGGTACGACCTCGACCAGCCGTCGATCGACGCGGCCCGTCGTCATCTCGCCGCCCGCGGCGAGGACCCTCGGGTGAGCTTCCGCGTCGCCGACGCGACCACCCTCGCCGCGGGTCCGTACGACCTGATCGTCATCGTCGAGGCGCTGCACGACTTCGCGCGACCGCACGACGTGCTGACCGCGCTGCGCTCCTCGCTCACCGACGACGGCTGCGTGCTCGTCGTCGACGAACGAGTCTGCGACACCTTCACCGCTCCTGGTGACGACGTCGAGCGGCTCATGTACGGCTGGAGCGTCACGCACTGCCTGCCGACCAGTCTCGACGAGACACCGGCGGCGGCCCTCGGGACCATCCTGCGCAGCAGCGTCGTCCACGAGCTCGCCGAGTGGGCCGGGTTCAGCGCCTGCACCGAACTCGACGTCGAGCACGACTTCTTCCGCGCCTACCGGCTCGACCGGTAACCACCGCAACGACAGGAGACCAACATGACCACTGTCCAGGACCAGTCGGCGACGACCGTGCGCTCACGAGACGTCGACCTGCACGTGCACACCCAGGGCTCGAACGGGCCCGACGTCCTGCTCGTCGCCGGGCTCGGCGACCCCGTCGAGGCATGGCAGGCCCAGCTCGACGGACTGTCCGACCGCTACCGGCTGACCGGCTACGACAACCGCGGCGTCGGACGAACCCCGCTGCCCTGACGGACCGCTCACCGTCGCGCAGATGTCCGACGACGCGGCCGCCGCGCTGCGCTCGAGCGGTGCCACGGCCGCCCACGTCGCCGGCTTCTCCGGCGGCAGCGTCATCGCGCAGGAGCTCGCGCTGCGACACCCCGGCCTGGTCCGAAGCCTGGTGCTCGTCAGCACATGGCCCGAGCCGGACGCCTGGTGGCGGGCCGTGGCGAAAACAGTGCGCCTCCTCGCCGAGTCGGCACCCAGCGAGCGCGTCTTCCTCGAAGCGTTTTACACCTGGATCTACACCCGCCGCTCGCACCTGGACGGCACGCTCGCCGCGATCGTGGAGGAGGCGCTGGGCTTCCCGTACGAGCCCGACCCCGACGTCGTGCCACGCACGCTCGACGCCTTCGCGGTCCACAGCACCAAGGCGCGGCTCTCGCAGATCGCCGTCCCTACTCTCGTCATCGCCGGCGGACGGGACGTGATGACCCCGCCCGAGATGGGTGCCGAGGTCGCGGACGGCATCCCGGGCGCCACTTTCGAGGTGTGGGACGAGGAGGCGCACCAGCCGTTCCAGGAGGCCGCGGAACGATTCAACGCACGCGTCGATGCGTTCTGGGCTTCCCTCGACGCGGCATGACGGAAGCGCCGCAACCTCCACCTCAACAGCCAGCCCGGCTGTGCCCGCGGCGCACACGGCTCGCACTGATGAGCGCTCGTCGGCACCCAGGTCATGGGCTCGATTGGCGCTTCTGCGCGGTGCTGAGTCTTTCTGCGATCGGTGGACTTCGCTGGAGGTCTGCGCTGCGTCGCCTCTGCAAGGATCATCAGACGCCGGTGAGTCGATCAGTTCTGGTAGGACGGGCCGGGTGGACGAGGCGGAGTTGCGGCGGCGTGTTGCCGCCAGTCCGGTTGCCCGCTTGGCGACCGTACGATCCGATGGGCGCCCGCACCTGGTCCCGATCGTGTTCGCGCTGTCCGGGAACATCGTGTACACCGCCGTCGACGCCAAGCCCAAGCGGACCCTGGCCCTGCAGCGGTTGGCCAACGTCCGCCGCCGGCCGCGGTGCTCGCTGCTGGTCGACCACTACGACGATGATTGGACGCGGCTGTGGTGGGTGCGGGTCGACGGCGCCGCCGTGGTCGTCGACGACCCGCCGCCGGAGCACGAGGGGCTGCGGGCCCTGGTAGCGAGGCACCCGCAGTACCGACAGGCTCCTCCCACGGGGCCGTTGCTCGTGGTGACGGTGGACCGGTGGAGCGGGTGGTCGGCCACCTCAGAATGACGAGGTGGTTGCCCCTAGACGTCACCCTGCGCTGGGCGGCGGCATTGGTTTGACCGTGCAGGAACGGCAGTTCGCTGGGCGTCCCACCGGCTCACCGACGTTGCTGCGAGTCTCGCCGCTGCCCCGCGGCGAGCACCGCCGATCTGTCAGCACGAGAATCGGTCGTCACTGCTCACCCCGCCGTCTTCGCCGTTGACGATGCGCCTGCTGTCAGACTTCGCCGATGGCACGTGGTCGGGACGGTGTGGAGATCGCGTACACGACTCACGGCGCCAGCGCGGATGCTCCCGCGGTGGTTTTGGTGCACGGCTGGGCAGGCAACGCCACCTACTGGGATCACCAGGTCGACTACCTCGCCGGGCGGCACCAGGTCATCACGGTTGACTTGGGCGGCCACGGCGAGTCCGGTCTGGGCCGCACGGACTGGAACCTCGCGGCGTTCGGTGACGACGTGGTCGCGGTCGTCGAGGAGGTCGGTGCGCAGAAGGTTGTCCTGGTGGGTCACTCGATGGGCGGCGACGCCATCGTCTTTGCCGCGCGCCGACTCGGTGACCGCGTGGCTGGACTTGTGTGGGTCGACGCGTTCCGGTCGCTGGGCAACGAGCCGGTGAGCTCACCGGAGCAGGTCGACGACTTCCTCGCGCCGTTCCGCGAAGACTTCCCGGGCGCGGTCGACCGGTTCGTTCGCAACCTGTTCCCCGCTGGCGCCGATGGCGATCTCGTCGATCGCGTCGCGGCCGACATGGCCGCGGTCCGTCGGGACGCCGCACTCGGTTCGCTGGGCTATGCCCTCAACCGTGAGCCGGCGATCATCGCCGCCCTTGCCGACATCACGGCGCCGATCGTGGCGATCAACCCCGACATCGCACCCACCGACGCCGAGTCGATGCGTCGGCACGGCATCGAGCCGATCGTGCTCAACGACGTCGGTCACTTCCTGATGATCGAAGACCCCCAGCAGTTCAACCCGGTACTCGGTGCCACGCTGACCACGTTCAGCTACTGACGCCGCTCCCGCGCCCGATTTGGTGGTCTGTCGCATGCTCGACACGTCGAGCCGAACGCCGGTCGTCGAGCCGCCCGCTGCACCGAGTGCCCGTTCTGGAGCGGGGTCGCGCAGCGGCCGGATTACCGGATCAATAGCGCGCAAGAGCGGCACGTCTGCGTGCTACTCGGTTACCCGGGCTCGAGCTGCGGCCGCAGACATCGCAGCGCCATCCTGGGGACTGAACTTGGCTCCGACACGTCGGATGCTCGTGGCGAGCAAACGCCGTGGCACGGTGACGTGCCGCCCATGCCACGGCCGGCGATCCGTTCGGGAGGTTGCTGTGCTGCTCGGTTCAGCGAAGTGACTTGATCGCTCGCTGGGCGGCGGTGTGGCCGATGGTGTAGCCGTCTTCCATGGCGTCCCGGAAGTGCAGTCCGCCCCAGATCCGGGCGTGGAACGCGTCGAACTCGATCGCGCTGAGCGTCGGGTAGGTCCGGTCGGTGCCCAGGCTGTAGGAGTGCAGGGTCAGCGGCGTCTGCTCGCCCAGGGTCCGGCGGATGGTTTCGACCGCCGGGGAGGTGAGGCAGGCGTGGCCGCTGACGTAGTCGGCATAGGGCGGGTTCGGGATCAGCGGTGCCCAGTTGGTGTCGGGGACGGTCGCCGGGTTGGAGTCGCTGGCTGCACCATGAACGGCCTGGACTGGGCGCCAGAACCCGACCTCATACTTCAGCCGGAAGCAGGTGATCACCGAGTCGGTCATCGCGCCGTGGATCACGGCAAACATCCGGGCGGTCGCCCGCACGTCCAGCGGGTGACGGTCGAGATGTCCCAGTAACGCCTCGCTGACCATGATCGCCGAGTTTGAGTTGAAGAACACCGCGGTCTCGGTTTGGTACGCCGTTCGATCCGCGGCGGTAGTTCCGCCGGTCGCTTTCACCTCGGCGTAGTCGACCGCGTAGGCGGCGCTGCCGATCGGGTCGGGTCCGTCGACCTTGATCGGGCTGCGGACCACGAGCGGTCGGACGAAGCCCAGCCAGGGAGCGAGCATTGCCCCACCGGGGGCCGGTTGCCACACGCCCGGTTCGGGGCTGCGGGCGTAGACGATGGACGCGTCGTTGCGTCCGTCGTGGGCCCGGCGTTTGATCATGACGTCGGCCGCCACGGCACCGAGGCGGATGCCCAGTCGTTCCGCTGGTCCGTCCGGGACGTCGGCGAGGCTGGCGGCCAGGTCGGCGTCCAGGTTGGCCGCAGATCCGGGGAAGTACTCGAGCAGCACGTCGTGTGCGGCGACGGCCGCCGCGGCGGCGGCGCTGGCGTGATGCCTGTGTGCGGTCGTGACCGCCTCGTACATGGCCACGGAGGTGAAGCCGAGATAGAGCACGCCGATCGGGATCGGGGTGGCGGCCTCGGTGTAGATGGTCCGGATCGAGCTGCGCTCCCAATCACGGACTACCCGAGAGTCCTCCGTCATCGGTCCGGTTGTCGCGTTGGACGCTGTCGACATTGCCACAAGTGGCGTGGTCACGGCGATGGTCGTGATGAGTGTGGCGGCGCGCCGCCAAAACAACATCATCGAAACCTCCTCGGTGCAGCGCCGGGCCCTTCCCGGCGACGTCACGAGGGCATCGCGGGCTGGTTGTCACGCGGTGCTGCGTCGGTTGCGGGTTGGCTGTGGCCACCCTTTGAGGAGTCATGCCCTGGACAAGCGGGTGTCCCGGTTCGCCACTGCGACCGGGTAGACCCGCGGGGGCGGAACAGGTCCGAGTGGTCGGCACGCGACCGATGTTCAAGACGGCGGCTCGCGGAAACGAGTTCACTTGCGGCGACCGTTGAGCGACCGCGGGCGTGCTCGGCGAGACGGTTGTTGGCCGAAAACGTCGAGTCGAAACCCTGAGTGAGGGCAGGGTTCCCGGATGGCGGATGACGACCGCCGGATTGTTTGGCGTGAGGGTGAGGGCGGTCGGCTGAGCACGGCATCGACGCGATAGCGCTGTGCGTTCTGCCCGTCGGCCCTATGTTCGGTTTGTGCTCTTCGCCCTGATAGGGCAATTGGTTGTCCTGCGGGATGACCTGGAGCAGGTGGCCGTGCCGGGCGCGAAGGAACGCCTCCTTCTTGCCGCGCTTGCGGCCGGCGCCCCGGGTGTGGTGAGCGTTGATCGGCTGCACGAGACGTTGTGGAACGGCGCGCCACCGGCGACTGCGCGCAAGTCGCTGCAGGCCCATGTGGTGCGGCTGCGGAGCGCGCTCGAGCCAAACAGACCCAATGGCTCCACCGGGCGATATGTCGTGCGCCGGGGTACGGGATACGCGCTGGCCGTTGACCGCGACGAGATCGACGTGCTGCACATCGGTGATCTCGCCTCTCGCGGGCGCGCCTTGCTGGCGTCCGGTGATGCGCAGGGAGCGGTCACGGAGCTGGGTGCGGCGCTGGAGTTGTGGCGTGGTGAGCCGTATGCGGATTGGCCGGACGCGCCGTTCGCGGAGACCGAGCGCCGGCGGCTCGCCGAGGTGCGGGCTGGCGCGCAGGCGGGGCTGCTGGAGGCCCAGCTCGCTCTGGGCCTGCACGCCGACGTGATCCCAGAGCTGGAGCGGCTGGTCGCGGACGACCCGTTGCGCGAGGGTTGGTGGAGCCTGCTGATGCTGGCGCTGTACCGCGACGGTCGGCAGGCCGACGCGCTCACGGCGGGCCGTCGGGCGCGGGCGCTGCTGGCCGAGGAGCTCGGCGCCGATCCGGGCCCGGGGCTGCGGGCGATGGAGACGGCGATCCTGGCCCAGGACCCGGCGCTCGAGCTGCCCGCACAGCCGGCCGGTTCGGGCCGGAGCCCGGTCGCCGTCGCAGCGAGTGACGGCACCGGTTGGCCGGCCACCGGGCCATGCCCATACAAGGGCCTGGCCGCGTACCAGGTCGAAGACGCGCCGCTGTTCCACGGTCGTGTCCGGCTGGTGGCGGCCCTGGTTCGTCGGCTGGTGGACGCGCCGGTGCTGGTGGTCTCCGGCCCGAGCGGCGCCGGCAAGTCGTCGGTGGTCCGGGCCGGGCTGGTCCCCGCTCTCGCCGAGGGCGCGCTGCCCGGCAGCGCTGCCTGGCAAGCGGTGATCGTCACACCCGGGCTAAGTCCGGTCGATTCGCTCGCCGCGTTGACCGGGGACTCGCCGCCGGACGCGCCGGTCGTCTTGGTCTGTGACCAGTTCGAGGAGCTGTGGGCGCCGGGGGTCGACCCGGCCGAGCGGGCCGCCTTCCTCGATGCCGTGCTGGGGCTGGTCGACGACGGGGTCGTGGTGCGGTGCGTGGCCGTGGTGCGCGGTGATCACGTCGGGCGGCTGGCAGAGCATGCCGCGTTCATCGACCGGCTCGGTGGAGCGCTGCTGCTGGTCCCGTCCCTGAGCGATCCCGAGCTGCGGGAGGTGGTGTCCGAGCCGGCTCGGTCGGTTGGGTTGTCCGTGGAGCCGGAGCTGCTCGACGCGGTGGTCGCAGACGTGTTGGGCCGGGCCGGCGCGTTGCCGCTGCTGTCGACGGCGCTGGTCGGCACCTGGGAGCATCGCCGCGGCGACCTGCTCACCCTGGCCGGCTATCTGGAGGCCGGTGGGGTCGCGGGGGCGCTGACCCGCTCGGCCGAGGCCGCATACGGCGAGCTGGATGAGGAGGGGCAACGGGCAGCCCGGCAGCTGCTGGTCCGTCTGGCCGACAGCGACGACAGCGGCGTGCTCGTCCGGCGGGCGCTGTCCCTCAGCGAGCTCGACCTGGACGGCGACGGCGGGCAGGTTCGCCGCACGGTCGTGGAGAGCTTCGTCGGTCGTCGCCTGCTCGCGGTGGATGGCGCTCGGCTCGAGGTCGCGCACGAGGCGCTGCTCACCTCGTGGCCCCGGCTGAGCCGATGGCTAGACGACGACGCCGCCGGTCGTGCGGTGCGGCGGCACCTCACGCCGACGGCGCTGGAATGGGATCACGGTGGTCAACCGGCCGACGAGCTGTACCGCGGTGCTCGGCTGGCCGCCGCCACTGACTGGGCGGCAGACGCCGACGTCGAGCTGACACCGGTGGAACGGCAGTTCCTCGGCGCGTCACAGGCACATGCCGACGCCGACCTTCGCGATGCCCGGGCGCGGGTGCGCCGAACCCGGCGCCTCGCGGCCGGGCTGGCCGGCGTCCTGGTGCTCGCCCTGATCGCGACCGGGCTAGCCGTCGGCTACCAGCGCGACGCCAACGCCCGCGCCCGCCTCGCGGACGCCAACCGGCTGGCGGCGCTGTCGACGACCGAGGGTCCGCTGGACGTGTCCCTGCTCTTGGCGGCGCAGGCGGTGCGCCTCGCCGAAACCCCGGAGACCCAGGACGGGCTGCTCGCCGCGCTCATCGAGCATCGGCGGGCGATCCGGGTCGCCCCACTCGGTGGCCAGGCAATCGACGTCACCTTGGCCGACAATGGCGGGACGGTCTTCGCGACCATCGGCGGCGCAGCCCCCAAAGTGGTGGCCTGGCCGGTCGGAGCGACCACCGATGCGCAGACCGTTGTCGGCGCACCGGACATCGTCGCCTGGCCGGATGGCATCGACGGTTCCCCCACCGAGGACCTGGTGGCCGCCGCGTACGCCAGCGGCGGCCCGCGGCTCGAGGTCCGCGGCGCCGACGGCACTGAGCGGCTGCTGTACGAGGGCGAGGACGGACTCGCCGGCGAGGACTTCGGCGGCGGCTGGCCGTGGGACGTCGCATTCACCCCGGACGGTAACCGTCTGCTGGTCCTGCTGGCCGACGGTGTCGCTGAGGGGCGCCTGCGTGGCTGGGTGCGTGAGCTTGACCTGGAAAGCGGCGAGTCGCGGACCGTCGTCGATGCCGAGGAGTTCCCCGGTCCCCCCTGGGTTTTCCTCGATGGGGCGTTCGCCGACGATGCCTCAACGGTTGTCATGTGGACCCTCGAAGCGCAGCCTCGGGCGATCCTGTTCGACCTACAAGACGGGTCTCGGACACCGCTGAGTCTGACCGGTCGGCCCGACGTCGACCTGGTCGAATTCGTGGCGCTGCCGGCCGGCGCCGCGCAGCTGTGGGACGACGGAGCAGTCATCCTCTTCGACCGCGCCGGACAGCAGGTGCAGACCCTGACCGCGCACGAGGCAGCGGTCCGGGATGTGCTAGTCGACCCGACCGGCGTTCGGGCCGCGACCGCCGGCGACGAAGGAACCATCGTGATCTGGGACATCGACCAGAACACCGGCGGCTGGTCCATCCGTGAGCGGCTCATCGGCCACACCGGCGCGATCGAGGGGATCGAGCTCGACCCCACCGGCCGGGTCCTGTACACCGCCGCCAGAGATGGCCGGGTGATCGCCTGGGACATGACCGCCGACGCCGGGTTCGGCTCGACCTACCCCGGGTTGGCCGACCGCTGGATCTCCAACCGACCCCAGATGGTCGGCCACGACAACCTGATGGTTGCCCCGACCCGGCCGGTGAGCAGGACCGGCGGTGGCGGGATCGAGGCCGTTGCTACGGAAGAGAGCGCTGCGGTGGCGGCGAGCTTCATCGATGCGGCGACGGGCCGCGTGGTGGACGAAGTCGAGGTCGGCGCCACGAACTTCAACGCACTCTTCGGTTCCTCGGTTTCGGTCAGCCCAGATGGCCGCCAGGTGGCAGTGACCTCCGGGTACGCGACGACCGTGCTCGACACCCGAACCCGCGAGGTCCTCGGCCAGATCGTGCTGCCCGCGGCGGAGGAAACCGGACCGGACGGCGAGCCGCTTCCCGAGCTGGTGTGGGGCGCCGGGTGGACCCCGGACGGTGCCCGGCTGCTCCTCTGCGCCGCCGTCGACGGCCTCGTCGTCGTGGACCCTTCGACGTGGCAGATCGAGCGCCGCGTGCGGCTGGGAGGGCCGGTCCAGACGGTCGAGCCGAGCCCGGACGGCCGCCTGCTTGTCGCCGCCAGCGGTGAGGTGGCGCAGGCCTGGGTCCTGGATGCTGCCACCCTGGAGACACGGCACGAGATCCAGACCACCGAGCCGACCCACGACCTGTCCTTCTCTGCCGATGGCCGGTGGCTCGCCATAGGTGGCGGCAATGGCGGGCTTAGCGTCCTCGACACCAGCACCTGGCGTCCTCCACACGAACCCGTCCGGGTCGACAACCTCTTCGTGCAGCAGGTGGAGTGGTTGCCGGACGGCCGAACCGTCACCGCCTCCGGCGCTTCCGGCGCCGTCGCGTTGTACGACGTTCGACGCGGGGTGGTGCGGGCCCGGCCCCTGCCCGGATCCGACGAACCCGGGGCGGGCTACACCACCACCTTGCCCGAAGCATCCGGCGAACTCGTGGCGCTCAGCGGTGAGCGGGCCGGCCACCGCTATCCGATGAGCCCCGCCGTCTGGCTGGCCGAAGCCTGCGCGATCGTCGAGCGGGACCTCAGCGCGGCCGAGTGGGCGCGCTACCTCCCCGGCCGCGCATATCAACCCACCTGCAGCGACCTGTCCTGACGCGGTCGCTCAGCGACCCGCGTCACTGTGGCCGAGGTGCTCGTTCGGGTTCGGCACGGCCACGGCCTGCCGGCCGAGGTGCTCGTTCGGGTTCGGCACGGCCACGGCCTGCCGGCCGAGGTGCTCGTTCGGGTTCAGCTGCCACTGCTGCTGCTTGCGGATCTCGGCCAGCTCCTTCGCGGCCTGGTGCTCCATCGGGTTGGAGCCCTGAAGTACGGCCCGGGGCGGGGCCTCGACAGGGTCGGTGCCGCAGCCAGCCAGGCCGGCGACGGCCAGGGCAACAACGACGACGGAGGCACGGACGGCGGCGCGGGTGCGGTTCATCACTGATCTCCTCGATGCAGCGCCGGGCCTTTCCCGGCGGCATCACGAGGACACCGCGAGCCGGTTGCCAGCTGGTGCAGCGTCGGTTGCGGTTCGGCTGTGGCCCAGCCCAGCACGCCCCGTGCGCGCGAGACACAGGCGCGCGGCTCGCCTGTGACCGGGCAGTACGTCCTCGCGGGGCGAGCACGCCTAGCGGCACATCCCGAGCGCACTCGTCGCGTCATTTGCGGACGTGTGATCTTTCATCCGCAGCGACCCGGAGCTTCGTTGGTTTGGTCAGCGCCGATCGTGGTTGGGTTCGTGCTCTGCGAGCTCCTTCAGGTTCAGCAACTGCCGTCGCGCCATGATCAGGTCGCCGACGGATAAGGCCGGCGCGATCAGTCGATTGGTAGCCATGACAACCTTCAGCAGCAGTCGCGTCGCGTCTTGTTCGGCGGGCAGCAGCAGATAGGACATGAACGCGCCCAAGATCGTCCCCGTCAATTGATGTCCGCGGTCGATAGACACGATCCGCCCCCGTTGGCGTCCTGCCGCGGTGGTGAACGCCTCGCCGACTCGTGGCTCTGGAAGTCCCAGGAGACGACGCGGCGACCGCCGGCCGCGGTTATCAAGCCAGTCGTAGGAATACGGTGCGATCCGCACTTGTGCCAGCCACGGCCACACCGCCGCCGGGGCCGCACGGACGGTCACTCCTCGCCACACCTCCAAGGTCGGTGAGGCCACTAACTCATCACATGGGAAGGCCAGCCTGGTCTCCCGCTCCGTCACACCCCACCGAGCGCCGATCACGGTTGCATCCTCTGGCGACCGCAATCAGTGCGATACCTGGGGCAACCAGCGGCGCTGCCCTCGCTGTGCGCGTGGCGTGAACCGATCGCTTGTCTTCATCGGTTGCCGACTGGGGATTCGCGGTCCTGCTGGGTTCAGGCTCGGCAACCTCGGACGCTGCGCCAGGCGACATGATCGCGACATCAGATTGCCTAGTGCTCAACGCCGAGCAGGACATCCGTCGCCTTGACCACGGCGGTGACCTCGCTTCCCTGTCATTTCATGGGCGGCGACGCCATCGTCTTTGCCGCGCGCCGACTCGGTGACCGGGTGGCTGGACCTGTGTGGGTCGACGCGTTCCGGTCGCTGGGCAACGAGCCGGTGAGCTCACCGGAGCAGGTCGAGGACTTCCTCGCGCCGTTCCGGAAAGACTTCCCGGGCGCGGTCGACCAGTTCGTTCGCAACCTGTTCCCCGCTGGCGCCGATGGCGATCTCGTCGATCGCGTCGCGGCCGACATGGCCGCGGTCCGTCGGGACGCCGCACTCGGTTCGCTGGGCTATGCCCTCAACCGCGAGCCGGCGATCATCGCCGCCCTTGCCGATGTCACGGCGCCGATCGTGGCGATCACCCCACCCACCGACGCCGAGTCGATGCGTCGGCACGGCATCGAGCCGATCGTGCTCAGGGACGTCGGTCAATTCCTCATGAACGGTCATGGCGCGGTGCGCCCCCCGAAGGGGTGAAAATTGCCAGCCGGGACGTCGAGAGACTGATCAGTCTGACCAGTGGGTGCTTCCATTTTCGACTCATCGAAGACCCCAAGCAGTTCAACCCGGTACCCGGTGCCACGCTGGTCCAGGTTCAGCAACTGACGCCGCCCGCACCCGATTCGGCGGTCTTCGGATGCTCGACAAGTCGAGCCGAACGCCGGTCGTCGAGCCGCCCGCTGGACGTAGTGGCCGATCCTCACCTGCGCAAGAGCGGCACTTCGCGCTCGCGGCGTATGCGCCAGCCATTCCGTTTACAGCGACATGTATGGGGAGAAGAGTCTGGGCAAGACGGTCCCGGGACGTGCCGGGATGCCGGGGTCCGCAGAAGGGCGCATTTCAGTGCTGGAGGTGCCGACACGCCACACGGCTCGCCGGCCGGATCCTCGCCAAAGCTCCAACTGCACGACCGGGTCGTGGCTCGGTCACGCGGGGAGGGCGTCGATCGGGCTGGTGAACTGACGCTGCAGGGGTGAACGTGCTTCGGGAGGCGTCGCCTCCCGAAGCACGTTCATGTGCGCTGATCAGCTATGCGGTGGCGCAGATCGCGGTCGTCGTGATGGACCAGTTGTTGGTGGTCGCCACGAGTTCGTTGGCGTGGCTGAGAATGTTCCCGACGCTGGTCGGGATCAGGTCGTCGACGTTGAGTCGGCCCAGGAAGCCGTTGAGGTTGAAGCCGATCCCGAACGCCTCCTTGCCCGCCGGGCAGGTGGCCGTGCCGTGCCGGTCGGGATCTGAGTTGCTGACCGAGGTGGCGCTGACTTGTGATCGGCCGCCGGGGTCGGCGGCGCAGATCGCATACGCGGTGACTGACCAGTTCCCGATGAGGCCGTTCAAGTCGACCTCGTAGGCCTCGACATGGACGCTGTTCGAGGTCGGAGTCACCTCGTGGACGAGGGCGTCGCCTCCGGCGCTCAGCAACGCATATCCGGTGCCCATGACCACCATGCCGGCTGGGCAGCTGACATCGGCGGTCTTGCTGTCGTTGATGTTGTAGGCACTGCTCTGGGCGTAGGTGTAGACCGTCGTGCTCAGTGCGCCGCAGACCGCCCAGGCCCGAATCGACCAGGTCGCGGTTGTGCCGTAGTGGTACTCATACCCGTAGGCGGTCACGTTGCGCGGTCCGGGGATGATGTCGTCGATGACCACGTAGGCGCTGCCGGCGCCGGCAACATCGGCGCCAGATGCGAGTCGTTGGGTACCGGCCGGACAGGTCACCGTCACACCCTTGTCGAGGGATGTGGACGCGCTGCTGGCCGACACGACCTGCCGATTGGGGACGCTCGCCGACGAGGGGCTGGCCTGCGCAGTCAACCCGCTGAGCATGATCAACCCCGGAATGATCAGGGCCGCGCGCCACCACATCCTGTTTCTTCGCACCGTCATTTCGTGCTCCTTGCTCGGGGTCTCGGCATGTCCGAAACCGGTAGGAACAAGGTGATGGCCCGCGCGCGGTAGGCCGTAGGCATAAATACGTAGTACGGGCGAATGCCACCCTCAGATCCACCGGCGCACGACGGGCTCACCGGATGCGGCGAACGCCGCTGCGGGAGCGCTGCAACGAGTGACCCCGCGGCCGAGCCGCCGCGGCAACTGGCCGGACACGCTTCGACTTCTACAGGTCGACCGTGCACCCGCACATCGCCATGGAGCGGGCTTCGACGGCTCGGGAACGCCGATTCGCACGAGGCCCCACCAGCCGCCGGCCAAATGCTTCAGCGGCGGCACTTCGCGAGGAACCGTGCTCTTCGTAGCCCAAGGCCCACAGTCGCCCGGCTTCGGAGGACCAGTCATGCTCAAGCCGGCACGTCCTGTGCTTGTTCTATTTCGATCCGACCTCGTCTTGGGGGGAGTCTCATGCGGCTCGGTGTGCACTTGCCGCTGGCCGATTTCGGCCGCGGCCTGCCGACGGTTGACGAGTTGCGCGGCTACGTCGGGGCGGCTCGGGATCTGGGGTACACCACGGTGGCCGCCAATGACCACCTGGTCTGGCGTCACCCCTGGCTGGATGGCCCGGTGGCATTGGCCAGCGTCATCTCCGCGGCCGGCGAGCTGACCGTGGCGACCAGTATCACGCTGCCGGTGGTGCGTCATCCGGTCGTGGTCTCCAAGATGTTGATGACGCTTGCTGCCCTGGCCCAGGGTCCGGTGGTGGGCGGACTGGGCCCGGGCTCGAGCGCCCTCGACTACCGGGCCGTCGGTGTCCCGTTCGAGGAACGATGGGCCCGCTTCGATGAAGCGCTTCGGGTTGTCCGGGCACTTGTGCGCGGCGAGCCGGCCGACACCGCGCGGTTCTACCCGGTGGAGTCCGGACTCGCGCCGATCCCCGATCGGCCACCGCATGTTTGGTTCGGCAGCTGGGGTTCCGACCGTCGGCTCGCGGCCATGGCCGGACTCGCCGACGGCTGGTTCGCGTCGGCCTACAACGCGACGCCGACCCAGTACGCCGACGCGCGCGGGCGACTCGATGAGCACCTCACGGCGGCCGGTCGAGAGCCGGCCGACTTCCCGGATGCGGTTGCGACCGCTTGGCTCTATGTCACCGAAAGTCGTCGGGACGCCGACCAGGTACTGACCGAAGTCTTGGCGCCGGCGCTCAACCGTGACCCGGCGCTGCTGACTCATCTGCCAATCGGCGGAGCCGATCACTGCTCCGAAGTACTGGCCAACTATTCCGCGGCCGGCGCGCGTGAGGTGCTGCTCTGGCCGATCCACGATGGCGTCCACCAACTCGAACTCTGCGCCGCCGCCGCGGCATCCGCGATCTAGCGTCGATCTTTCGCGATCTTGCTGGAGTGCCGGGTGCGGACAGCTACGACTTCCCCGGATATGTCACCGGCTTCAACCCCGACGAGCTGGGAGACCGAAGCCGGCTCGGCTACCGCGACGATGAAAAACTCTGCATCGTCACGGTCGGAGGCTCCGGCGTCGGCGCCGACCTGCTCCGCCGCGTCACCGCAGCGTTTCCGGAGGCCAAACAGAAGGTGCCGAACCTGCGCTTGATCGTGGTCGCCGGCCCGCGCATCGATCCAAAGTCCTTGCCCAGCCACGACGGGCTCGAGGTCCGCGCCTACGTCCACGACCTCTACCGTCATCTGGCCGCCTGCGACCTTGCGGTCGTCCAGGGTGGTCTGAGCACCACCATGGAGCTGAACGCGAGCCGGCGGCCGTTCCTGTACTTCCCGCTGCGCCACCACTTCGAGCAGAACTTCCACCTCCGGCATCGCCTCCACCGCCACCGCGCCGGGCGCTGCATGGACTTCCAGACCGACGGTCCCGACCAGATCGCGGCCGCCGTCGCCGAGGAGATCGGTCGCAACGTCGACTACCGGCCAGTCGAAACCGACGGTGCAGCCTGCGCGGCACGGCTGATCGCCGATCTGCTCTGACCCGGCAACGCACGATCCACCGGCACCGCGTGCCTGCTCAACGGCCGGGACGGATGCCCGGGATGAAGCTGGGTGCTCCGGGGCACGAGGACGCTCCGCGTGCGTACCGACCGCATGCGTCGGCTAGCCACCGCCGGCGAGCGTGTCCAGAAGCTGCCGGGCGCCGGCCGCCGCCTGCCTCGACATCCTCGTCCTCCGCTGCGGCGCGCAGCTCGGCGAGCTGAGCCTCGATGTCAGTGGCGCTGGCGTCGTCGAATGTGTGCACGATCCGCTCGAAGATCCAGGACAACGTGGCGACGTCGCCGGCGATATGACCGGGATCGGGTTCGTGGCTGCCGGTATCAACGCTCAGCTGATGCGCCGACACGTCGAGGCGTGCGAGTTCGATCTCGGCCGGCGGCCGGTACGGCAGCTGAAGGTCCAGGGTCGCGATCGCCACATCGAGTGCCGTCTCGCAGGCCCCCTCCGAGTTCCGATCCTCCACGGCGGGGATCAGAGCGTCGGAACATCGATAACGGCCCATCTGAGAAGGCGTCGACACATGCATCATCGATCACCGGGCCCCAGCACGGACTGCCTGATGCGCGTGCGCAATGCCCACTCCCCACTGGAGCGATTCAGGCGGCGACCGTGACGCCCAGGTGCTTCCGGGTCGTGAGCGAGCCGTGGGTCACACCTGTGAAGAACCCCGAGGAGGGAGCCACGTCGGCGTAGTCGCGACCGACAGCGACCGTGATGTGACGCAGCCCCGCCCGGCAGCCGTTGCACGGGTCGAAGGCAACCGCTCGAGCGCGACCGCCGGCGCGGTCAACAGCCAGCACCTCCACCCAGGCATGGGTGCCACCTTCACCGAGAAGGTGACCGGAGACGTACCGCGCGGGCACCCCGGCCGCCCGGCAGATGGCGATCATGACGTGGGCGTGGTCCTGACACACCCCTTGACCGAGAGCCAGCGCCTCGGCCGCTGTGGTGGCCGTGGTCGTGACGCCGTGCTGGTAGGCGATCAGCTCATGGACGCGCGTGCAGCATCGCGCGGCGAGGTCCTGGTCGTCGCTCGACTCGCGGCGCAGTTCCCCGGCAAGGTCGCGCAAGGCAGAGTCCGGAGCCGTCAGCGCCGACGGCCGCAGGTGCGCGGGCGCTCGGCAAGCGTCCGAGCCGACCTGCGCATCCTGGTAACCCCCCGACCGGATCAGAACCGCCTCCATGGTGAACTCCACGTAAGGCGGCACGAGCGCGAGCCGGACGTCGACCACCGGATTGCCGTGGCAGTCGCGTCGGCGGCGCACGACCGCCTCGGGCGCCGACACCCGCACGTTAGAGACCCGCCGACGGAGGCTGCCGTGCCGCATCCGAGGCACCACCACGAGCCGGTGCCGCAGGTCGGCCGCGGGACCGTCGTAGTCATAGCGGAAGCTCTGTCGCAGGACGTAGGTGACGTGCTCGGCTGTATCCAGGTCGACGCGGTCGAGGTCCACCAGCGGTTCGTCGAAGTGGGAACGCGCCCTGACGTTCACCGGGGCCTCCCGTAGTACGTCACGTAGCGATCTCCTCAGCCCAGACGTCCATCCGTTCGAGCACTGGGCCGCCGTACGTCGTCACCATCGCGACATCCGCCGCGTCACGCCCGCGGCCGATCACCACGCGGCCCTTGCGCGGAATGTTGTTGCGCGGGTCGAACGTCCACCACCGGCTGGCCAGGAAGACCTCCATCCAGGCGGCAAAGTCCATCGGCTCCGGAACCGGGTCGACGTCCATGTCCGGCAGATAGCCGAACACGTACCGCGCTGGGATGTTCAGCGCCCTGGTGTATGACAGAGCGACGTGGGCGAAGTCCCGGCACACACCGGCACCGGCCTCGAGCACCTCGGCAGCCGTTGTCAAGGATGTGCTGCTGCCGTGGGCGAAGTGCAGCTTTTCGTGGACGTGATCGCAGATCGCCTGCACCCGTCGGTATCCGGGCTGCTCGGCGCCGAACAGCTTCCAGGCCTCGTCCGCCAGCACGTCGGGGACCACATAGCGGCTGGGCAGTGTGTACAGCAGGGTCTCATCGGGAAGTTCGGCGACCGGTGTTTCGATGGCCTCGAGGTCGACCTCTTCGGTCGCATCGGGGACCGACACCTTGGCGTCGTACCGCAGGGTGGACCGCCCGGTCGGCAGCACGGTGCGCTGGCAGGCGTTGCCGTACAGATCCACGTACGAGGTTCGCGGCAGCTCCGGGACCGTGCCCCAGGAGGCGGCGAGCACCCGCGCGACCCCCTTGTCGTCCGGCTCCACCTGGGCAACAGCGGGGGTCGGCACCTCCGCGACATAGACGAACTCGCACCCCACGCGCACGATCCGCCGCGCCACCATCCCAGCATGGCCTACCCATGTTTCACCGGCGTTTCGACACGGCAGCCGCAGACCTCGGTCCCGGATGCCACCCAGCGCCAGGTCACAGTTCCCGCGGTCGCGTCGCTGCTCGCGATGGTGCTGTTCTTCGCCCCGGACCTGGACGTGCGCCGTCGCGCTGCCGCCGAGCGCGCCCAGCTGCGCCGTGCCGTGTAATGCTGAACGCAGACGCTGCCCGCCCCAACGCCGCCTCGGAGCACATGGTGGTCCCGGTCGCGCTGCTCGTCTCGCGTTCATGGCCCTGATCGGTTACCTCGCCCCCGCACGTGGTGCTTGGCGCGACCCTGCTGTTGGCTGCATGACGCCACATCCCAGGCCTGCGAATGGGGAGACAACCGATGGACTCCATTTCCCTGACCACGCTGGCCCAGGATCAACTGGCTCTGCCCGGACGGCCACCAACGGTCGGGCCGCACACCGTCCATGGGGGACATGACCGCGCGCTGCGCGAGACTGTCCTGGCATTGGCGGCCGGGCATGAGCTGGCCGAGCACGAGAGTCCGGGCGAGGCCACCGTGCAGGTGCTCCATGGTCGGGTCCGGCTCACGACGAACACCGATTCGTGGGAGGGCACGTCAGGCGACCATGTGGCGATCCCGCCGGAGCGGCACGGGCTCGCCGCACTCGAGGACTCGGTCATCCCGCTCACAGTCGTGAGCCCCCGCTAACGCACCTGGTCGCTGGACTCGCCGCTCGCTGGGTTACGCGGGAACGCCCCGTTGCTCCGCTGTCATGACGGCCATCATCTGTCCGAACTGCGGGGCCCGGCGGCATGAACCGCGCATGCTGCCGGATCATCTGCAGCGCAAGAGCGGCACTTCGGAGACGGTCGACAGCGAGCCTTGCCCGTTGAGGTTCGTGTCAGGTGATCTTCTCGACCAGCAGCGCCACGCCCGTCCTGTCAAAGAACGTCATGGTCATCGCGTGCGTGTCCACGGTCCATTTCTGCACTCCGCTGTCGGCCAGACCCTTGGACATCTCCAGATAGCCGGTCTCGCCGCGCTCATGACGCGTCAGGTGATCGATGAACGCCTGTCGCTCACTGTCCTCCGCGACGGTCAACGTCTCGTGTGCGGGTGGCGAAACAACTCGTTCGGCATCGAGTCCGACGTACTCCGAGTGCCCGTCCGTAACGAACGAGTCGTAGCGCACAACCCCGAGCGCCGCGAGAGCGCCGACGTAGTCGACCAGTGTCTCGGCCCTGCCCAGACGGTCGTGCAGCTCGTCGATCTGCTCGATGGTGAACACGAGCCGACGCTACCCACGATGCGCGCCCAAGCGTTGGGCACCTCGGATCCATCCGGCACCGAGTCGACCGCCTGGACCGCCTCGATGGCAGGCAACGCAGCGAGTGCCGAGGTGTTTCGTTCAAGCGGGCTCGAGGCCCGGGGATACCGGGATCCGCCGCTCGTGGCGGTCGAGGACCCAGTGCTCTGCTGCGGTGGCGCGGTCGAGGCGGAGGCGCGCGGCCGATCCAACGTCGTCGCGGGACCAAGAAGAGCCGCCCGGCCCTGGCACGATCGCGAGAACACCTCCAGGCATCGGTCGAGATCGACGGCCGGGACGAGCTCGGCCACGGCCGACATGTCCACAGCTTGGCCGCAATTGATCGGCACCCGGGAGTCGAACACCACGAGGCCGACGTCCGGGCGGACCGAGACGTTCTGCGAGTGTCTGGCCTCCTGCGACGACACCCAAACGAACTCTCGGTATTGACCGGCGCGAAATACACGGGCGTCGGCCAGGGTCGGCCGCCGGCGTCCGCGGTCGCGAGCGTCATGTACAGGTTGGAGTCGATAATCGCCCGGGCGGTTCCCACCAGGGTGTCGGAGTCGTCAGCCACTGAAGCTCATGAAGCCCGGACCGGCGTCATCTCGGCACGACGAGGCGTCGCGCAGATCACCGTCGCCCATGTCCCTTCATGCCGGATCCGCGCACCCTGGATTGGCACATCGGCGCGGCTTGACGGTGGGCAGCCCACCTCCGGCAGGCGACTGGAATGGCCGTCGCCACTCTCCCCGCGCGCCCTCCCGCCGAGGGCTATGCGGGTGAACGCATCCCGGTGGCATGCCCTGCTGGGTTCGGGCTCGGCGCCAGCCGGGCGGCCGCAAGTTCTGCGACCACACGGGTCGCTTCGCTCGCGAGGGTATGGACGATGACCGCGGCGGGCTGGAGGGTGTCGACCAGGGCGGCGCTCTGCCCGGCGTACATCGCCAGCTGCTCGACGTCCCCGGTCAGCCCTGGTGTGGGCAGGTCGTCGCCGTACCGCAGAAGGCGGGCCCCGCTGTAGCGGTTCCACTCACCTCAACCGGCGGCCAGCTGGTCGCCTGCGCTCATCGGCCTCCCACATGAATGAGCGGACCTGCCGACCATCGACGCGGTCGATCCGCCATGGGAATGTCCGAAATATCACCCGCACAATGCTTGATGAGCGGGCGGCAGTTCCACCTCTCGCGGCAGACGGACGGTTGACACACACGACACGTCAGGCTGTGGCGCACACCCTCGCACCCCTTCTGACCTGCAGCGATGTCGGACGAGGAAGCACGAAACCCGCGGATTTTGTGGCTCTACGATGGCGAGCATTCCGACAGAAGTGCTTCGGCGCGACCGCGCATTTTGTCCATGCGACAGGCATTCGCCACGCTCGCTAGCGCTCTGTGCCCCTAGCGGGCAGACAAGTTGCTCGCGCTTTCGGTCGCTCGCTGAGCAGCGAACTGGAAGCGAAATGGGAGCACCGCCGACGGGTTGTCCGACACTGGTCCGCACGAGGTCGCGCTCCTCTCGCCGTGACGATCGAGGTCCTCCTCGTGGGAGACTCGCTTCGCTGTTGGCGGAACGGTCCCGCGACGATGCGTCGGGCTTGATCGGGCTACCAGCAGGTCGAAACGCCGGGTCGTGCATGCCTCGAATCGCGTTCAACCCGTCTCTGCTCGATCAGGCGCGACGCCGTCGGTAGCCCGAGCGCGATCAGACTGCGCCTTCGAAGCGGAGCGTCTCATCCCCTGCTCGTGCGTGCTCTGGTCGTACGGTCCGGTTCCTGGAAGGCTTGCGGGGTGCTATCGCGAGCACGCTGCCGATGGGCGAGAAGGTTTCGCGAGGCGGCGTGCATGTGACCCTTCTTGGACGGGTCGACGAGTGCGGCCAATTAGACGAACTGCTCACGTCCGTGCGCCGCGGCCAGAGCCGTTCCTTGGTGGTGCGCGGAGATGCCGGAATCGGCAAGACGGCGCTGCTGGCGTACGTGGTCGAGTCGGCCTCGGATCTGACCGTCGTCCGGGCGGTGGGCGTTGAATCCGAGATGGAATTGGCCTTTGCGAGCCTGCACCAGCTGTGTGCGCCGCTGCTCGAACGGCTGGAGCGACTACCCGGTCCACAGCAAGAGGCCCTCGCGATCGTCTTCGGATTGGCCGCTGGTCCTGTGCCCGATCGCTTCCTGGTCGGACTCGCCGTTCTCAGTCTGCTGTCCGACGCGGCCGAGATGCGTCCGTTGCTGTGCGTGGTGGATGACGCCCAGTGGCTGGATCAGAGCTCGGCGCTGACGCTCGCATTTGTTGCTCGGCGGCTGCTGGCTGAGCCTGTTGGGCTCGTCTTCGCGGCGCGAGTTCCTGGCGAGGAGTTCCTGCATGTTCCGGAACTTGTGCTGCGCGGCCTCGTGAACGCCGACGCCCGGGAACTGCTGCGTTCGACGGTGCCGTTTCGCCTGGATCAACGGGTGCGCGACAGGGTGTTGGCGGAGACACGAGGGAACCCGCTCGCGTTGGTTGAGCTGCCTCGCGGTTTGAGTCCGACGCAGTTGGCTGGCGGGTTCGGGATACCCGAGGTGAGTGATCTCTCCAAGCGGATCGAGGACAGCTACGCGCGGAGGGTTGAGGGGCTGCCCGAATCCGCGCGGCAGCTGTTGCTACTGGCAGCGGCGGAGCCGGTTGGCGATCCGCTGCTGTTGCAGCGAGCGTGTGATCGGCTGGGACTGGCGCTGTCCGCGGTTGACACGACGGACGAGTTGCTCGCGGTCGAGGAGCATGTGATGTTCCGTCATCCGTTGGCGCGCTCGGCTGTGTACCGATCTGCGCGTGAGCCGCAGCGACGGGCGGCGCACTCCGTTCTGGCGCAGGTCACGGATCCCGACCTGGATCCGGATCGGCGTGCCTGGCATCTGGCGGCAGCGGCCGCCGGTC
Source organism: uncultured Actinomycetota bacterium (assembly GCA_963836025.1). GTDB lineage: Bacteria > Actinomycetota > Actinomycetes > JBEVHX01 > JBEVHX01 > JBEVHX01. The sequence goes on along the minus strand of CAWIIE010000007.1, from coordinate 386,512 downwards.
CCGACGAGCACGTGGCGCTCGAGCTTGAGCGTTCGGCCGGGCGGGCGAAGGCTCGCGGCGGCCTGGCCGCTGCGGCAGCGTTCCTGCACCGCGCGGTCGCGCTCACCAGCGACCCTGCGCGACATGCGGGCAGGGCACTGACCGCCGCCCAGGCCAGCCTCGGTGCTGGTGCGTTCGAGGACGCCCGTCGGCTGCTGGAGATCGCAGACACCGGACTGCTCGACGAGCTAGGGCGAGCCCGCGTCGACCTGCTTCGAGCCGAGATCGTGTTCGCGCAGCGACGCGGCGGCGACGCCCCGCTGCTGCTGCTCCAGGCTGCCAAGAAGCTGGAGCCACTCGACGTGCGCCTCGCTCGCGACACATATCTCGACGCTTGGGGCGCGGCGTTGTTCGCCGGACAGCTGGCCAGCGCCGGGGGCAGTCTGCGAGAGGTCTCCCTGGCCGCAGCAGCCGCACCCGAGGCCGCAGACCGTGTGCTCCCCCGTGACCTGCTCCTGGACGGGCTCGCCCTCATCTTCGCTGCCAGTCTGCAGGCGGCCGCACCCGCCCTTCGGCGCGCGGTCACCGCGTTCGTTGACAACGAGGCGTCCGTCGACGAGGTGCTGAGGTGGGGTTGGCTGGCGGCTCGAGCAGCGATCTGGGTCTGGGACTACGACAACGGCCTCGAGATCCCCAAGCGGGCCGTACAGCTTGCACGCGAAACGGGCACACTCGAAGTCCTGGCCGTGGCGGACAACGTGTGCGGCGCGGCGGCAGCCTGGGGCGGCGACTTCGAGCTTGCGACCCTGATGACCGCCGAGGTCGAGGCCGTCAAGGAGGCGACGGGAAGCCGCATCGGCCCCTACGCCGCGATCTCACTCGCTGGCCTGCGCGGCCGTGAAGCCGAAGCGACAGAGCTAATACAGCACGTCGTCACAGGGGCGACCGCGAGCGGCCAGGGAACGGCGGTCCAGTACGCGCATTGGGCGAACTCCGTGCTCATGAATGGCCTCGGTCGGTACCGGGAGGCATTCACCTCGGCCGTCAAGGCGACCGAGGGAACGCCGGAGCTGTTCGTCGCGATGTGGGCCGCCGGCGAGCTCGTCGAAGCCGCCACCCGGTGCGAGCAAGCCGATCACGCACGTGAGGCGCTCGCTCGCCTCTCTGAGCAGACGGCTGGAACCGACGCACCTTGGGCGCTCGGCATTCTCGCGCAGTCACGGGCGCTGCTCAGCGACGGTGAGGCCGCCGAGCGCGCCTACCGCGAGGCCATCGACCATTTCGGGCGGACGCGGTTGAGGCCCGGCCTCGCACGAGCCCATCTCCTCTACGGCGAGTGGCTGCGGCGTGAGAACCGGCGGTCCGCGGCCCGTGCAGAGCTGCGCGCGGCGCACGACCTGTGCGCCTCCATCGGCATGGAGGCCTTCACGGAGCGAGCACGCCGGGAGTTGAGCGCAACTGGCGAACGGGTGCGCCGAGCGACCGCTCAGACGCGCGACGATCTGACTCCGCAGGAGCGCCAGATCGCACGGCTCGCCGGCGACGGACTGTCTAACCCGGCGATCGGCGCGCAGCTATTTCTAAGCCCGCGCACCGTGGAATGGCATCTGCGCAAGGTCTTCACCAAGCTCGGCGTCTCCTCGCGGCATGAGCTGTCTGAAGCACTACCGGGGTCAGATTCCAGCTTGGCCTCCGCCTGACCCGGTCTGCACTGTGATCCGAGGCGTCTCGGCGAACCAAGATGGCTGCAGAACGGCCCTCATGTCACGCGGCGCGTTGACCACCCGCACCCGGGCAGCCGCGTCCTTTTGGGGGTCAGGCCGTATCGAGGCCGATCTCGAGCGTCTGCACTCCTGGGAACGCGATCCAGACGCGCGTGCCGGCCCGCACGATCTTCACCAGGGCCGTCTCGCACTCGGCACAGCGCAGCACCATGCCAGCACCGTGGTAGGCGTGCGCCACTCCGAGTACCTCACTCGTCCCGCAGTGGGTGCATGTCCCGACCGCGGTCGTCATCTCCACGGCGAACACCTCCCTCAACAGACCGGCGACCGCGTTGCCATCGAGCGTGGTGGCATCCATCTCACTCTCCTGTCGCTCCGAAGCGTTCGGTCCGGATCGAGCGCGGGAGGTGACCCAGTCGCACCAGCGCCTCCGCGACGCTTTCGACGAAGGGCGTCGGACCGCAGACATACACGAGTGGGCTTTCAGCGGGGGCCGGGCCGATCTCGGCGAGCATCTCGGCGTCCACGCGTCGAGCATGACCCTTCCAACCGGTCGGCTGGGACCTGGTCAGGGTGTGCACTATCCGCCGGGTGGGGCCGGTCAGCTGCTCGAGCTCATCGCGGTAGATGATGTCGGACCAGTCACGCGAGGACATCAGGAGCCGCGCAGCCACCTTCGACTCCGCTGCACGGTGCAGCCGGAGCATGGCCATAAGCGGAGCGATTCCCGAGCCGCCCGCGACCAGCAGGAGCGGTCCACCCTGTGCCGGGTCCCACACGAAGTAGCCACCGACCGGGCCGCGAACTTCTAGCTGGTCGCCCGGGTGCAGGCCAGCGCTCAGGTACGGGGACACCTCGCCGTCGTCGATGCGCACGACGGTCAGCTCGATGCGAGTGCTGGCGTCCGGCGCCGAGGCGATCGAGTAGTTGCGCTGGGCCTGGTAGCCGTCCTCAGCAGTGAGCCGCAGATCGATGTGTTGCCCGGCACGGTGGCCGGCCCAGCCCGGGACGTCGAGAGCGATCGTCGTCGCCCGAGGCGTCTCGGTGACGATGTCGACCACCTGCCCGACCCGCCAGGTCAGTCGCCCCAGTACCGCTGTTCCATCCATGGGTCTCCGTGGTTGTGATATCCGTTCACTTCCCAGAAGCCAGGTTCATCGGTCAACTGCAATCGAAGGCCGCGCACCCACTTGGCGCTCTTCCAGAAGTACAGGTGAGGGACGAGCATCCGCGCCGGGCCGCCGTGTTCCGGGGCGAGGGAGTCACCGTCGTACTCAAAGGCGACCCAGGCCTTGCCGTCTGTGACCTCCGCCAGCGGCAGGTTGGTGGTGTAGCCGCCGTCGCAGAACTGGACGACGAATTCGGCGGCTGTCTCGACTTCCCGAAGCAACGTGTCGACTGACACGCCCCGCCAGACGGTGTCGAACTTGGACCACTTCGTCACACAGTGAATGTCACAGGTGACCTCCTGGCTCGGGAGCGCGAGGAACTCCTCCCACGTCCACCGGCGGGGCTGGTCCACCTCGCCCACGATCGAGAAGTCCCATCGACTCAGCGGCGTCCGTGGGGTCGGACCGGCGGACAGGACAGGAAAATCTCGCGTCTGGTACTGGCCCGGCGGCAGCCGTTCGGAGGAGGCACCCAGGCTGCGACCCTTAAACCCTGGGGAGATGATCGACATCGATCCTCCATCGGTGAACGAGATCGGCACGACGTGACGAGGGCGGACCCTTCGTCAGCAGTCCCAAGGCATCGCATGGGTGAGCGACACGGGACCAGACTGCTCTTCCCGAACGGCCTGACGCGCCTGTGTGACTCACTGGTCTGTTCCTGGTGATGCCCTGACCCTCTCGCTCACGCGGCAGTTGCGGCTCCAACCTGGTTTGTCCGGCCGGCGAGCTGGACGCACGCGCATGACGGCCCGCGCACTTCCAAGGCAGGCACCAGTCGACGTGCGACCAGGGAACGGACCAGTGCCTCCGACGGGCGCGGCGTGCGACTGCGACGACCAGGCTCAGAGTCCCCACCGACAACGGAGGTCCTCATGAGTAGCACCGCCGAAACCGCCAGCGATATCCGACCGTTCGAAGTTGAGTTCCCGGAGGACCAGCTCAATGACGTGAGCCAGCGCATCGCGGCCACGCGCTGGCCCACCAAGGAGCTCGTCCCAGACCGATCGCAGGGCGTGCAGCTGGCGACGGTGCAGGAGCTGGCCCGCTACTGGACGAGCGAGTACGACTGGCGCAGGTGCGAGGCGAGACTGAACGCGGTACCGCAGTTCACGACCGACATCGACGGGGTCGAGATCCACTTCATCCACGTTCGGTCGCGGCACGAGGACGCGTTGCCGCTGATCATGACGCACGGCTGGCCGGGCTCGGTCGTCGAGCTGCTCGACACCGTCGGCCCGCTCACCGACCCGACCGCTCACGGCGGCAACCCGGAGGACGCATTCCACCTGGTGCTGCCGTCGCTGCCCGGCTACGGCTTCTCGGGCGAGCCGACCGAGCTCGGCTGGGACGCCGGCCGCACCGCACGCGCGTGGGCGGAGCTGATGCACCGCCTCGGCTACACCCGCTACGTCGCTCAAGGCGGCGACGTGGGTGCGCTCGTCACGGACCTGATGGGCCGCCAGGCGGTCGAGGGTTTGGTCGGCTACCACCTGAGCCTGCTCACGGCGGTGCTCGCAATCGGCGATCACCTGCCCAAGGAATCCAAAGAGGAACTCGCTGCGGCGGAGGCGGTCGCGAAATTCAGGGAAGACGGCTTCGGCTACTTCCTCGAGATGGCAACGCGGCCACAGACGATCGGCTATGCCCTGCTGGATTCACCCGTCGCGCTGGCGGCCTGGATGCTCGACCACGACACGGACAGCTACTACAAGATCTCCCGCGCGTTCGTCGACGGCGAGCCCGTGGGCAATCTGACCCGGGACAACATCGTCGACAACATCACGCTGTACTGGTTGACCGGCACCGCAGCGTCGGCGGCTCGGTCGTACTGGGAGGACGCACGGGCGCTGGCCGCAGCGCTTGCGAGCGGCCAGCCTCCTCCGCCGGTCGCGGTGCCGGTCGGCTTCACGACGTTCCCAGGCGAGATCTGGGCTTCCCCGCGAAGCTGGGTCGAGGCGGTCTACCCCGACCTCGCCTACTTCAACGAGGCCGACAGGGGCGGCCACTTCGCCGCCTGGGAGGAGCCGGAGCTGTTCTCCGCCGAGGTGCGAGCCGCGTTCAGGTCACTGCGCTAGGTCTCGCGCACGGCGTTTGGCATGAGCTCATCTCCCACGCCGGAGGGCTTGATCCGTTTCCGGGGCCGCAAACCTCGTGGACGGCTTCCCCGCCTCGTTCACCAGCCGGTGCGTCAACGCGCGTGAGCGGCTCATGCACGAGGCATCGGGGGCGAAGGCCCGCCGCTCCTGCTCGTGCACGGCTGACCCCGGACCTGGTACGCCCAGGCGGATGCTGATGCCGGCGCCGGCCCGGGACTTCGAAGCCATCGCCGTCGACCCGCACGGGATCGCGCCGTCCGACAAGCCTCACCGACGGGTACGACACGGGACCCGCACCGGCGATCTGGTCGCACTGCTGGACGCGTTCGGCCACACGCGGTTCGCCCTGTCCGGGACCGACACCGGCATGCCGATCGCCCAAAAGTTCCGGCGGCTGACCATGCCCTGCTGGCGATCGTCGGAGCGGAGAGCACACGTGAGGGCGTCGCCGGCACGATGACGTGTGCGGTGCCCGACGTGCAGAGCGTGGTCCTTGCCGACTGCGGCCACTGGGTCGCCGAGCAGGCTCCCGAGGAGCTGCTGGCGCCGCCGACCGCGTTCCTGGCCTCGTACCGCGACGCGGGAAATCAGGGAGTGGCGAGGGCGCATCGACGACATCGACAGCATCCGCGACGATCATCGAGGACACGAGCATCCACCCCCCGAAAGGAGACCCGATGTCTGACACAGGGTCAGCCGACCTCGGTTCCGGCGCCGCGACGTCGTCGGTCCCGCCCGGCAGACGGGGCCTGCTCCGCTCGATCGTCCATCGCCTCGCAGGCGAGCAGGTTGCGCTGCCGGTCGAGGGTCGCCTCCCTTCGTTCGAGGGCGCGACTGGATGGCTCAACTCCGATCCGTTGACGCCGGAAGGTCTTCGCGGACAGGTCGTGCTCGTCGACTTCTGGACGTACACCTGCGTCAATTGGCTGCGCACGCTCCCGTACCTGCGGGCCTGGGCAGCCAAGTACCGGAACGAGGGCCTGACGGTGATCGGCGTCCACACACCCGAGTTCGACTTCGAGGCGAACATCGACAACGTCATCACACAGTCGCGCCGCCTCGGCGTCGAGTACCCGATCGCGGTCGACAGCGGATACGGCGTTTGGCGCGCTTTCGCGAACCATTTCTGGCCGGCGCTGTACATCGCCGACGCGACGGGCCGAATCCGATTCCATCACTTCGGCGAGGGCGAGTACCCGATGACCGAGATGGTCATCCAGCAGTTGCTGATCGACGGCGGCGCAGACCGGGTCGATCAGGAGCTGGTGATGGTCGACCCTCACGGTCTGGAAGTGGCCGCCGACTGGCGGACGCTGCAGTCCCCGGAGACGTATGTCGGCTACCGCCAGAGCACCGGCTTCGCCCAGGAAGGTGTCGCGACCTTCGACGAGCCACGGGTCTACACGCTGCCGGGACGGCTGCGCCTCAATGAGTGGGGACTTACGGGGAACTGGGCGGTGGCCGGGCACGCCGCGGTCTTGAACGAGCGTGGCGGACGAATCGCCTTCCAATTCCACGCACGCGATCTGAACCTCGTGATGGGTCCGTCAGCCCAGGGAGCGTCGATTTCGTTCCGAGTGTTCCTCGACAGCCAGCTCGCCAACGACGCCCACGGGAGCGACGTGAACCCGGACGGCAGCGGGATGGTCAGCGACCAGCGCACCTATCAGCTGATCCGCCAACCCGAAGCTATTGCCGACCGCCTCTTCGAGGTCGAGTTCCAGGACGCGGGCGTCGAGGCGTATTGCTTCACGTTCGGCTGATCCTCGATCGGTGAGCGGTCACGAGCGTTCCCAGCCAGCTGCACCGAACGACGCGTCAGCCAGCCGACCAGAGTGCGGAACCGGCGCGCTGGCGGTCCCGAGAATGCTGTCGTGTGGACCGCGGACATGACATGGACCGAAACTGGAGGTGGCGCACGCGGCGTGGCGCGCGCAAGACCCACATGGAGCGGTTCATGACCACACCGCGGGACCTGCTGATGGTCGCGATGGACCTGGAATCCAGTCGTCCTTTGCAGCAGGGCGACCAGTCGCTCGCGCTCGCGGGGGCCGAGGTGATCGATCTCCTCGATCTTCAGGCCATCAGGCTGGACGGTGAGCGCATCGTGCCGGTCCACCAGCCGGCCACAGGTGATCGGCTGCTGGATGAGGCGGCACTGTCGCTTGTTCGGCAGGAGCCGTACGAGTCGGTCGACGACTGGTTGTGGCGCAGAGGTCGCGGCCTGTTCTCCTCCTATCTGGCCGCCCTTGAGGCGGACGGGCAGGTCATTCGGCAACGCCGTTGGAGGCTCTTTCGGACCCATCGCCTGACCCTGGTCGACTCACCCGCTCACCGCGCGGCAGCCAAGCGCTGGACTTCGGGTGATGCCATTCTCGCCGCACTCGCCGCGGCCGCCGGCATTCATGGCGAGCCGACGAACGCCCCGGGCATCTCCGACGACGCGGAGGCGACAGTGCTGGCCGCAGTCAATGCCGCGGTGATGGAACTGGGGCTCGTGCGGCAACGGCGAGCGATTGAAGGAGCGGCCTACGACAACATCTGGCGAGGCGGTGCCCTCGAACCGTAGCGGTACCTCTTAGGGGTTTGTTCCTGTGAGGCGTCGCGTGTGCGTGAGCGGGCTGGGCCTGCCCGCCGCTGCTGATCGCATCTGGCCCGTCGAGGCTCCGGGGCGAGGGCGGCCGAAGGCCGTCGCGCAGCGACCGTGCAGCGGCCCTTGACAGCCGGAGGAGCAGGGCCGATAGCCAGCGCGACGCCGCCGGCAGGCACGCATGGTGGTGGTCAAGCCGCGGTCCTCGGGCGGGCCTTCTTCTTCTGATAGACCGCGATGACCACAGAGCCGATGATTGCGCCAGCAGCGCAAGCGCGCCGACGCAGGCCGCGAGCTTGGTCCCGAATGTGCGCCGCTGTTCCGGCGTGCGTATCTCGACGTATCCGCGTTTGGTCACCATCTGCCCATTGATGATGCCGCCACGACTCTCCAGCTGAGCGGGTTGCAGCTCAGAGGCGATGCGTATCCAGCCGTCCGCAGTGAGCACATAGCCGTTGAGGACGTAGCCGAGCCGGGTCACGACCGGCGTCTATTGGCGGTGGTGCTGGCAGACGGACCGGCTTCTTCTGCCGGGGCAATCTCTTCAGGAGCATTGCCATCGGGATCTAGTAGGCCTCGCGCTCCTGGCATGGGCGCCGGTCGTCGACGGCGCCGTGCATGCTTAGAGTCGGTTCATGCACAGGTTCGATGATGTCAACGTGTCCGACGGCGACGTGGTCGCACCGGATCTCATCCCCCGGGCGTTGATGACGCGAGAGCTGGTGTTCTCCGCCGGCGCGACCCAGGTTTTCGAGGCCGACGGCGGCACCACGTACGTCGAGAACGGTCGTCCGACCCGCGGCGAGTGGTACGTCGACGACGACGGTCACTTCGGTTCGTTCTGGCCGCCCAGTTACCGAGCCAGCTACGACCTCCGCTGGATGGTCGAGGACGGCGCCATCGTCGGGCTCCGTTTCACCGAACTCGGCCGAGACGCCGGGTTCGATGGTCGCTACCGGGATTGATCGTCAGCGTTTGCCACCGCGCCGGGGCAACGGAGAGCGTGCCGTCCGAAGTCCCAACGGCTGGCCTGTCCGCCTAGTTCGAAGGCCGAGCAGATGTCGATGTCGACGGTGGTTTCAGCCGGTCAAAGCAAGATCGGTCCTCCAGTCTGACCTTCGACGATCTTGGCGGGCATGGATGGGGCTGCCGAACGGTTCAGGAAGACGCTGAACAGCAGTGCCGGTGGGCGCGCACCTACCGCAACATCGACGACCTGCGTGAGCCGTCGCCGCCTTCGTCGAGTTCCATGGCACCCAACGGCTGATCGAACGACTCGGCCACCGCAACCCGCGAGACCCAACCAGTATTGGCTTGCCACCGGAGCGCAAGCCGCGTGATAGTCGACGTGCGGTGTTCAAGGGATCGGATCCGGTTCCAGGTGATCGACCGGTGGCCGTCCGCACCAAACGCTGTGAACGATGAGTTCTGGATGTCTGTCGGGTCGGTAATGCAAGGCCGCAGCGATCGCGAGGGCAAGCATGTCGGAGCACAAGCAGCAAAGTGAGGACGCGGCCGGCACGGCCGCCGTACCGGAGCGGCGGGCGGCCCATGAACGCCTGTCGACGGGCGCGCTCGCGCGCTGGATGCGCGCCTGCGTGACGCACCCGTGGCGGGTGATCGGCAGCTGGATCGGAATCGTCGCCCTCCTGATCGTTTTCGTCATGACGGTTGGGGGCTCGCTGCGCGACGAGTTCGAGATTCCGGGTTCGGACACGCAGCGGGCGACCGACCTGCTCGAGTCGGAGTTCGCGGCCGAGCAGGGCGGCGTGCTCAATGTGGTCTTTGCTGCTCCGCCGGGTGAGCGGCTGGACACGCCGGAGCGGGAGGAGGCGATCGAGGAGGCGATCGCGCGGCTTCAGTCGTCGGAGTTCGCGCCGTCCGGGGAGGACGCCGGCATCGAGAGTGTGGGGGACCCGTTCAGTCCGGACACGTTCTCCGATGACGGTCGGATTGCCTACGCGGAGGCGCAGTTCAGCGAGACGATCGAGGACGAGGACCGCGCGAGGGTGGTCGCGGTCGAGGACGCGCTCCGTGAGGCGGTCGCGCCGGTCGGCGTGACGGTTGAGTACAACGGCGAGGCCGAGTTCCCGCCGATCGAGCAGGGAACCCAGGAGCTGCTCGGCCTGCTGGCGGCTCTGGTCGTGCTGCTGGTCGTCTTCCGCACGTTCGTGGCGGCGACGATCCCGATCGCGCTGGCGATCACGGCGGTCCTGTGCGCGTTCCTGCTGCTGTTCATCCTGGCCGGCCTGACCGACATCAACACGATCACGCCTCTTCTGGTGTCGATGATCGGCATCGGTGTCGGCATCGACTACTCGCTGTTCATCGTGACCCGTTTCAGGCAGTTCCTGCATGAGGGGTTGTCGCCGCGCGACGCCGCCGCCGAGGCGGGTGCGACGGCGGGGCGGGCCGTGCTGTTCGCCGGCCTGACGGTCGCGATCTCGGTGACCGGCCTGGCGTTTTTCGGCCTCGACTTCGTGACCAAGCTCGGCATCGGCAGCGCTCTCGGCGTGTTGACCACGGTGTTGATCGCGAACTCGCTGCTGATCGCGGTGCTGGGGCTGCTCGGGCACCGGGTCGACCGGCTGAAGGTGCCGTTCCTGCGCCCGCTCGATGACTCGGAGGCGGCGCGGGAGAAGACGCTGATCGCACGCTGGGGCCGGTTCGTGACGGCGAACGCGAAGGTGGTGTTCACCGTCGTGCTGCTTGCCGGCCTGGTGGTCGCGGCGACGTCGGCGCTGGTCCGGTTGGGCGCTTCGGACCAGGGCACGCAGCCCACCGAGCAGACCGCACGGCGGGCCTATGACCTGCTCGCTGAGGGCTTCGGGGCGGGGTTCAACGGACCGATCCCGATCGTGGTGGACGTTAACGGCGATCCGCAGGCGCCGCAGGCCATCTACGACGGCGTCCAGGGGCTGGAGGGTGTGGCCTTCGCGGGGGAGCCGCAGTTCAACGACGAGGAGTCCGTCGCGATCGTCTTCGTGACCCCGGACTCCGCTCCCCAGGATGAGGCGACCGGCGAACTCGTCGACCGGCTGCGGAACCAGGTCGTGCCGGCGGCGACGGACGGCGGCGACGCGGTGGCCTACGTCTCCGGCCTGACGGCCGCGTTTAAGGACATCGCCGATCAAATCATGGAGCGCCTGCCGCTGTTCCTGCTCTACATCATCGGCGTCACCTTCATCGTGCTGGCCATGGCCTTCCGCTCGATCGTGATCTCGCTGACCGCGGCGGTCACGACCATCCTGTCCGCCTTCATCGGCTTCGGCGTCCTCACCCTCGTCGTACAGGAGGGCCATCTGCTCGGCCTCACCGGGCTGGATCGGACGGGGCCGATCGAGACGTTCGTCCCGCCGATCGCCTTCGCGATCCTGTTCGGGCTCTCGATGGACTACATGGTCTTCCTGATGAGCCGCATCCGGGAGGAGCACGTACACGGCCTGAACACTCGAGCGGCGGTCGAGCACGGGATCGCCGCCATCGGACGGGTGGTCGTGGCCGCCGCGGTGATCATGGGGACGGTCTTCGCGGCCTTCATCCTCACCAACGATCGCATCTCGAAGGAATTTGGGCTGCTCCTCGCGGTCGCGATCCTCACCGACGCGCTCGTGGTGCGGATGACACTCGTGCCCGCCTTCCTCACGCTGATGGGCGAGAAGTCGTGGTACATCCCGCGCTGGCTCGACCGCCTGCTCCCGAACCTCACGATCGAGCCACCCCACCACGAAGGCGAGACCCGGGCCCCGGTCGGCGGCGAACGCCCCGCCGAGGCGGCCGGCCGGCCCTAACGGTGCCGCCAAGCGGATGCGTTTCCGGCCGCGCCGCACCCTGAGCATCCCGCAGGCTCGCTTCGCGAAGGTTTCTGGTGGCCAGCGATTGGCTCCGCCTGCCGTCGGCTCAGTCTTGTGTCTGATGAGCGGGTAAGGATGACCGCACGACCATGGACAACCACACCCGCTGACTCGCCTCATCGTCCTCAGCCTGGGTAACTGCTGCCCCGGATGACCCTCGAGCAGGAGTCGGGTGGACGGGTCAGCCCGCTGATGGCGCGGGGCATGGCGGTGTTGGCGATCGAGTCCGTCCATGCTCGACGACCGCGGCGCTCGCATCGTGCGCGACCCACACGACCAGATGAACGCCGCACTCGACATCTTGGTCAAGGACATGGGACTGGTCCTCGACGCCGCCCGCCAGCACGGCTGCCCGTCCCCACTGTTGGACCGACGCAACGATGCTCTGGCCACGATCTTCAGCCTTGGGCGCAGCGGGACAATGCCGACTCCGCGGGGGACGACGCGCCTCTACGATCTCGGGCATCACTCCGCGGTCCGCAACCGAGTGGCTCGAGCAAGAGGCAAGGGCATCTCAGTAGCGGATCCGTCGTGGCGCCGGAGCTAGGGGGTCGACAACGATCCGCGTTCGGTGAGATCCACCAAGGCGGTGATGTCGTCCCCGTCACGGCTGAGCTCGACGCCCCAACTCGCGATCACGCGTTGCACGGCGGTGTGTCCGGTGTCGTCCTCGGAGAGGTCTGCAGGCGTTGGGTGTCCTTGGCATTCTTGGGGCATGGAGAGCGTGTATCGGGCCGCTGGCGGCATGGCGGGACTCCTGCGTCTGGCCGACGCGTGGCACGCCCGCGTCTTGGCGGACGACGTTGTTGGCCATGCGTTCAGACACGGGTTCCATCCCCAGCACGTCGAGCGGCTCGCTGCGTACTGGGCGGAGGCGCTTGGCGGACCCACCGGGTACTCGGACTCCTACGGGGACGAAACGTCGGTGGTACGAATTCACAGCGGTAACGGCGTTCACGAGGAGATGGATCGCCGTGCGATCGCCTGTTTCGATCAAGCCCTGCAGGATGTTCGGCTGGTTCCGGGCGAGCCGCTTTGGCAGGTCTTGCATGACTACTTCGCCTGGTCCACGTCGGCGAGCATGGCGCGCTACCCGGAGTCTGCCGACGATGTCCCGTCGGGGCTGAGCATGCCACGGTGGTCGTGGGATGGACTGCAACCTTGAGGCGCAGATCGCGGCGACCCGACTCGCTCCGGCGCCCGAATGTTTCCGAAGTTCCTGCAGGCGTTCTCGGCGTCGTACCGACCGCTCACCGGGACCGGCGATTCTCAACCTCTAACCTCGCGTCCGGCAGGTCTACCACGAGAAACCGTCCGCGTGTAACAACCCGTGGACATGCGCTGGCGAGGCAGTGAGCTGGACCGTGCGCGCTGATCCGGAGAGAACGGTACGTAAAGGACTCTCGACTCTCCTGACGGGGATGATGTGATGTCGCTGGAGTGGGAGCAGGTCATCGTCGACTCCGCCGACCCGGTCGCGCTGGGCCGGTGGTGGGCGACCGCCCTGGAGTGGGTCGTGGTGAACGACGACCCGGAGGAGTTCGAGATCCGGCCTGCGCTGGGACAGTTGCCGGGACTCCTGTTCGCTTGCGTGCCGGAACCGAAGACCCTCAAGAACCGTCTGCACCTCGACTTCCGGCCGGACGACCGCGACGCCGCCGTGGCGCGGCTCCTCGAGCTCGGTGCGACCCGTGCCGACATCGGCCAACGCGACGAGTGATGGATCGTTCTGAGCGATCCGGAAGGCAACGAGTTTGTGTGCTCATATCCCGTCACCCGTAGCGATCGCCGGCGACGAGCCGATGCGGGAATCGCGACGAGATGCCGAGCACGAGACCACGACGGTCGCTCTCGTGCCCACGAGTCGCCCTCGGCAGCGATCCGGCGTCCGAGCGACGAGACGACCACCGACGGCTCCGAACGGAACGTCGATCACGAGGTGCGGTAGAGCCGCACACCCCCGAGACCCGCCGCGACACAGTGGACGGCTGGTAGCGGCGCACTTCCTGGCACCAGCACACGTACAGCTCCAGGTGCGCCCGTGCGAGGCCAACGGATCCACGCCGCGCTCGGCGCGCCAGCCGAGGAACACCCGAAGGTCCGAGGCTGTGTGCTCGCGCGACAGCCCGCGGTAGCGGGCCAGGTAAGCGACCACCGGCTGCCGTAAACGACCATTCAACGGTTAGCCGGTCAGTACCGCAACGCCAGAGAGGTCATTCCCGCCAGCGTCGGCCGCCGCACGCCGCCGCGGAAGACGCGCCAGGAGCAGCAAGACTTGACGGCCGCAACGAGCGGCGAAGGCCAACACCGATCAGCCACGTCGAGCCGACCTCGTGGAACGTGGTCTGCGGCCATAGCCCAAACGGCCCCAAGCCTCGCCCCGCCAGCACGGCACGGCACCGACAGTGCGATGGTTACCTGTCACGGCATCAGTGCGGCGGCGCCAATGTTCGCCGTCCGTCGACAGCTCGAGACCCCGCCGCACCTCACGCACCGTGCTCGTGGTGGCGGATCTCGTCCCTTGTGGCCGCGTACCGGACCACCTCGTACGCCACGAGGCCGCCGAGCAGGGCGGCCAGCAGCCCGAGGGCCGCAAGCGCGGGGAGGACCTGGGCGACCGGGACGAGCAGGACCAGCAGGACGGCGACGCACAGCCGAGGCACGTTCAGGGTGCCGATGTTGCGCAGCCGGAACGCGATGTGTGCCAGCAGGTAAACAGCCGGTCCGGCATACAGTGCCCACGCCGAAACCCCGGATAGCGCGTCGGACAGCGTGTGATCCTCGTTGTCGGCGACGTACTCGAGCACCTTCTTCAACCCGAGGGCGAGGAAGACGATCCCCGTGATCATCGGGAAGTGCAGATAGGTGTAGGCGTCACGGGCCAACCGGGACCGCTCGTCGCCCTGGCGCCCCGCCAGGACCTCCTCGGCGACCAGGGCTACCACGTCGAAATACAGCCACCACAGCGCGGTCGCCACGCCGAGGCCGAGGACGGCCCCGACGACGACCGGCCAGGACAACGGCAGGTCGCCTGCGCCGACGCCGATCGCCACGATCGACTCGCCGAGCGCGATGATGATGACCAGGCCGTGCCGCTCGGCGAAGTGCTGCGGCGCTGGCAGCCGCCATCCGTTCGTCCGTGACGCGATGAAGACGCCGACATAGTCGATGACCAGCGCAGCCGCCCACAGCGCGGTCTGCGACGGCGGTCCGACGAGCGCTCCCGCGAGCAGGACGAGGACGGCGACCGCGGTCGTCGAGTAAGTCACGAGCACGGTCCGGCGGAGACCTTCGTCGCCGCCGGCGGCGACGAAATAGACCAGCGCGTGCAGTGTGCGAATGAACGCGTACGCGAGCACAAAGACGACCGGCGCGGGCAGACCGCCGGGTCGGTCGGCATAGACCTCGGGGATCGCGAGGGCGAGCACGAACACTGCGCCCATCGCCACGATCACGGTGAGCCGGACGAGGCCCTCGTCGGCGCGTGCCTGGTTGCCGAGCCAGGCGAAGCTCGACCAGCACCACCACAGCAGCGAGAGCACGACGACCGCCCGGAGCGCCCCGACCGCTGTCGTGTTGTCGGCCAGGTACGCGGTCACCTGTGTCAGCGCGAAGACGAAGACGACGTCGAAGAACAACTCGAGAGTCGTCACGCGGTGCTGCTCGTCGGTCGCCCGGACCAGCAGGCCGCCCGTCACTGCCATGGCGTCATTGGAACAACCCGCGTCGGTGTTGCGCCAGCCACGTCGACGGTGGATTGACCCGTCCGCGCTTCCGCCCCGGCTCTGCGGTCACGTCGGGCGCCATGTTGCGCGCCGAGGCCGGCCGGGACCCCTACGACCGGCGGCTGTCGGACCTGATCGGGGAGCTGTCCACCCGCAGCGACGAGTTCCGGGGCCGATGGGCCGCCCACACGTCCGGATTCACACCACCGGCGTGAAGCTCATCCACCACCCGGTCGTCGGCGACCTCGACCTGCCGTTCGAATCCTTCCCGCTCGCCGCCGATCCCAGCCAAAGCCTGCGCGTCGTACACCGCCGAGCCCGGATCACCCACGCAGGACGCCCTGAACCTGCTGGCCAGCTGGGCCGCGACCATTGACCACCTCGACGAGGCGGCCTCGGCCGATGACACCGAGCAGGCCGAGTCGTTCGGGACCGCTGACTGATCGGTGGTCAAGCACCAGCCACAACACGGTGTGCAACACGGCTTCCTCGACGTTGAGACCGTCCGGCCCATCTCGATCATCGGGCGAAGTGGTGCCCGGCGCCTCGAAGTAGGGCTCTCAGCACTCGCGCATCGTCGTAAGCGGGACCTCGTCAAACCGATGACAAAGGCTCGACATTCCGGAGTGCGTCGGAGCGCCCCGAGGTCCGCCCGCCAGGCGATTGGTGCACGCAACGGTCACGTCGAGCTGGCAGCACCGGTCAAATCGTGACCACGTCCGACCGTCAAAGCGGAACCTACCGCGCAGCACCCGCGCCATGCGCAATGGAGCCGCAGGGCCTCCCGTGCCCGGCACCGCTGCGCACGTGGCCGCAGCGCGAGTCCACGGGCTTCTCGACGGCGGGACCGAACGCGTGGCTTCGGGATCAGCTTCCCCGTGGTGCCAGCCCCTGCGTCCCGATGGCCCTCAATACCCGGGATCCGATGTTCCGGAGTTGTCGCACCTGACTCTTGGTGAGCTGGTCGAAGATCAGCCGGCGTACCTCCGCCACGTGGCCGGGTGCGGTCTCCACGACCTTCTCCCAGCCCGCGTCGGTGAGCACGGCGAGCGTGGCCCGGCCATCGGTGGGGTCTGGGCGGCGGCATACCCAGCCGCGGCTGTCCAGCCGGTCGACCACTCGGGACAGCCGGGTGAGTGATCCGTTCGCAACCGCCGCCAGGTCGGTCATGCGCAGCGTCCGCCCGGGCGCCATCGAGAGCATGGCCAGCACCTGGTATTCGAAGTGGCTGATGCCGGCGTCGCGCTGCAACTGCGCGTCCAGCGCGGTCGGGAGCTCAAAGAGCACGCCGGCCAGGGCAACCCAGGCAGACGCTTCGTCCTCGGTCAGCCAGCGCGGTTCCCGGGCTGCGTCCATCCCGGCACTCTAACTTGCCGTGGCAAGCAATCTCGGTCGACGAAAACTTGACACGGCAAGTGACTGTGAGCCAGTGTTACTTGCCATATCAAGTAATCGACACCAGAGTGAGACCGTCATGCGCGCACTGCACGTCCCGGCCGCCGGCCAGCAGCCTCAGCTGTCCGACCTGCCCATCCCCGAGGTCACCGAGGGCACCGTGCTGATCCGGGTCAAGGCCGCCGGACTGAACGCCTTCGACAACGCGGTAGCCGCCGGGATGCTGACCGAGATGCTCCCGCACGCATACCCGGTGGTCCTCGGTCGGGACGCCGCCGGTGTGGTCGAGGCCGTCGGCGCCGGGGTCGACCATGTGGCGGTCGGCGAGGAGGTGATCGGGCACATTCTGATGGCCCCGCCGATCCAGGCCGGCACCCTGGCCGAGTACGCGCTGGTCCCAGCGGCCGGGGTCACCGCCAAACCGGCCGGGCTGGACTTCGTCACTGCCGCCGCGATACCCCTGGCCGGGGCCGCCGCGGTCGCCGCCGTCGCGGCCATCGACCCGCAGCCCGGACAGATCGTGTTCGTCAACGGCGCCTCGGGGGGCGTCGGCTCGTTCGCCATCCAGCTGCTCACCGCGCGCGGCGCGAGCGTGCTGGCCACCGGCACCGGCCAGGACACCGAGCGACTGACCGGCCTTGGGGCGCGCCACGTCATCGACTACACCGCCGGTCCGGTCGCCGAGCAGGTCCGCGCCGCCTACCCCGACGGCGTCGACGCGCTCATCGACCTGGTCAACTACACCCCGGACGGGCTGCCGCTGGACGCGGTGCGCAAGGGCGGGAAGGTGGCCAGCAGCATGGGCGCCGCGGACGACCAGACCCTCGCCGGCTCCGGCCTGACCGGATCAAACATCATGGCCGGCCCGGTCCGCGAGGTCGTCGCACCCCTGGCCGAGCAGGCCGCCAATGGCACGCTGCAGGTTCAGGTCGCCGCCCAGCTGCCGCTCGAGCAAGCCACCGAGGGCCTGGCCACCATCGCCGAAGGCAGGGCCCACGGAAAGATCGTCGTCACCATCGCAAACTGACCGACACCGCTCGGCCTGCTCTCCGCAGGCAAGCACCGAGAACATCCTCCTCCTCGCATTCGCATCAGCGTGGCCTCGTGCCGACGATGGTGCCGGATCTCACCCGCGCAAGATCGGCAGTTATGGACGACGCCCGTGCCGGGACAGATGTCGCGGCGTCGGCGTGCGCCGCCCACCGGAACCGTCGTTCCGTCGCGAGGCAGCGGCCAACGTGCCAGGACAAATCACGTCAAGCCGTATCTCGCGTGGGCCGGTATCGCAGGGCGACCGCCCCCGACCGGAACTCATGGCGATCCACGAGCTCGAGCTGGATGCGCTCGCGCAGACCGGCGAGCAACGTCGGCCCGTGTCCGGCAAGGACCGGCTGCACAAGGAACTCGTACTCGTCGATCAGTCCCAGATCTGCCAACGCCAGGGGAAGCGTCACGCCACCCACGAACAGGCCCTCGCCTGGCTCCTGCTTGAGCCGCTGAACCGCTTGCCCCAAGTCGCCTCGCACCAGCTCGGCATTCCAATCGACCCCGCTCAGCGTGCTCGACACGACGTACTTCTTCGCCCGGTCGATGGTCTCGGCGAACGGGATCTCCCACTCATCCATCCAGTCAGGCCACGTGCCCGTGGCCGGCTGCCGCCACGCCGACTCCATCATCTCGTAGGTCACCCGGCCGAATAGCAGGGCATCGGCTCGTTCCATCTCAGCGGTCCAGTGGCGCATCGACTCCTCGTCCGGGGGGAGCCCTGCCTCGTGATGGCAGCAGCCGTCGAGCGTGACGTTGATCGAGTATCGAAGTGGTCTCATCTCGTTGCTCTCCCTTGATGCGCGCCGCGCGTTCACCGGACCGTACTCAGACGACTGCCGACGCCATTTCTCATCGGCGCTGGGTGAGCCCGTTCGAACTGCTGGTGCTGCTGTTGGTAAACCGCTCTCGGCTGTACTTGCCCTCAAGGTAATGCTCAGGCGGGAACCCTTTTGTCCGACCTGATTCGCAAGGTCCAGTAGCAGCGCGTCCGGAGCGTCGGAGCACGCACCAGGGACCGCAAGAGCTGAATATCGACGGCACATACCGAGTGGCTTAAGCGACTCCCTCCCGGGCGCGACTCCTGATGTGGTGAGCGGGCGGTTCCGGGGGCAACTCGTCAGCACAGGCCCGTCGATCGCGCAGTGGCGCGCTCGGTCTTCGACAAGTCGACGGGCTCGTTCGACACAGAAAGTGTCGTTCCTGCGCCGGTGGTGATCTCCCGCAGGACGGCCAGCTCGTGGCGCGGTGGACGACGGGCGATCCGGCGATAGCCGAGCCCCCGAGTCGGGCTCAGTCCCAGCGACGTGAGATGCCTACGCTGATGCCATGGCACGCTACGTCATTGACGCACCCACCTTGCTGCATCTCGTGGACAGCGATCTGCGCGTCGATCCCAGCCATCAGGTGGTCGCGCCGAACTCGATTCGTTCGGAGGCCTTGCAGTTGTTGCTGCGCGACGTTCGTCGAGGGGAGCGCACCGAGCAGGCAGCACTAGCGACCCACGAGCGGATTACGGAGATGAGAATGCGGCTGCTTGGTGATCGGGGGTCGCGCGGCATGGCTTGGCGGATCGCGCGTCAGCACGACTGGGACGTAATCCGCGACGCGGAGTACGTAGCGATCGCCCGGTTGCAGGCCGACGCTCTAGTCACAGTGGATCCCGACCTGGCAGCCAAGGCAGAAACCATTGTCCCGGTGGCTCATCTCGGAGCCTTACTCACCGGCGAGTCGCAGTCTTCCTAAGTAGGGAACACTCCCTTTCGCGCGAATGCGCCTGGAAGACACCGTCTGAAAAACTGGACGAGGTGTTGCGCTGACCAGTTGAGCTCGCACCGGATATCGAGCGAGCCCGTCGGTCTGTGCGCAATGCACAGCGTCCGGCGCCTTGAGCGTTCGTTGCCGCGAAGGGAACAGGCACGACGGAGAGGTTGTCAGGCGCCTTGCCCATTCGCCGGTGTCTGCTCCGGCAGCACTGTCTGCTGTCGTCCGCCGTATACATCTCGAAGGCCGGGAACTGCGGTGAAGTGACGATCCATGGAGAACACGCGGAAGGTGACGGGCCGGGCAACGGGCACCTCGGTCGTGTTCGGCCGAAACGGCCGTGACCGGCCCACTCGCGTGTGCCCCGATAGGCCGCGCAGCCCAGAGGTTTGACCGACTTCCCTACCGGTCATCTGGGCTGCGCGTAGTGCCTGCCGCAGTAGGAGGAGTCAACCGCGCCAGGTTGCGCCCCGGTATGCCCACTCAAGCGCGCGTCATGCGCGCGTTGGTTATGTGTCGCGCACGGTCATGAGCCATACATCATGCGTAGTCATGCGCGGGTGCCATCCCCGGTCGTGCTCGGCGGGATTGCCGTGACCTATGCGCCGAGGTGCTGGGCGCCGTAACCGTTCGGAGTTGATCCATGCCCGTTGGTGTTCACGCACCCCCCGCGATGACAGGTGGGTACCCTCCGCGGAATAACCCTTGCGGCAATTGGTATTCCGCCGAACGGAAAGGGCCCGCGCGAGCTGGATCCTCCGCTACGGTCCCCCACATGGGCGGGCGCCCCAGCACGCCCTGGAGATAGGGGGGATCGTGAAGATCAAGCACGCCGCTGTGGCGGTGGTTGCAGGCTTCGGCTTGGTGATGGGGCTGGTATCACCAGCCTCGGCCGGGAAGCCGGAGCAGGAACGCGAGCACGTCGTCTTCGTGGACGAGGACCAGGACGTCTGCGGGATCAACGTCGATGTGTTCGTGGACGTGCGCTTCAACGACAAGGCGTTCTTCGATGCCGACGGGAACTTCGTCCGCTTCGTGGGGACGTCCAGCGGGTCGAACACGTTCGTCAACGACGCCGGAGAGTCGGTGGTCGTCAACTTCGCCAACCTCAGCCGGGCCACGGAGTCGATCGATGAGACCGCGGGCACCCTCACCATCCATGCCTCCGTTCGTGGTCTGCCGGAGAAGATCAGCACGCCCCATGGGCGGGTGCTGACGCGGGACGCCGGTCTGATCTCGTTCGTGACCACCATCGACCTGGCCACCGGGGAGGAGATCTCCACACGAGGTCATCGTCAGCCACGGTCCGCATCCGCAGGCCGACAGCGACTTCACCCTCTTCTGCGAGGTCCTCATCTCCGAACTGGGCTGACCCCGGTAACACGAGAGGCCCACCCGGCCGGGTGGGCCTCTCTGCTGTTCACCATGCTGCGTCGCGACAGCCGTTGAGCGCACGCGGACCGCCGTCGGATCCGCCCGTGCCAGCACCCGAACCTTCCGAGCGTCGGCCGATCACTTGACCTTGCCGGATGGCCGCGCCGTGCCCGCCACGCTGCTGCGGTGGTACCGGCGCCCACCCGATGGCGCGTGGTGGGGTGCGTCACCTACACCCGATGGGGTGGGAATGAATGACCTACTACGGCCCGCAACCGGCCTACCGCATCGCCCCCGAAACTCGGGGTAGTTCGCGGAGGTGATCGGGCGCCGAGTGAAGGACTGGGCGGCGGCCGCTCGGGTCGCGCGGATCTGGTGCGCGTCCTGTCCTCAACTGTCATTGGTGCGCGGCCGTTGCCTACAACGCGGACAACCGCCGTTCCGAATGGTGACGTTGGTCGCACAAACTCCGGAAGAACCTCGATGGTGTCCGTGAGCGGTGGGGGCGAGGGTTAGGTCCCCACCATCGACGTCCTCATTTCGAGGAGGCGCCTGGCGCGTTGCGCCACCGGCAGGTCCACGAACTCCCCGCTCGGCAGCTGAAGGGACGCGCCGCCGGCAGCGTCGAAAGCCTTCACGACTTCGCCCGCCCAGGCGAGTTCCACGTCTGTGGGCGTGAACACGTCATGCAGGATCGGGAGTTGTCTGGGGTGAATCGCGGATTTGCCGAAGAAGCCGAGCGAGCGCGCGAATTGGGCCTGCTCCCGAAGTCCGACTGTGTCGTCTAAGTGCGGAAATACGCTGTCGATGGGTGGCTCAAGCCCGGCGGCTCGTGAGACCACCACGAGATGCGAGCGCACATAGAGGCTCGGCAGGTCGCCGCTGTCCGTCCGAAGGTCAAGTTGTAGGTCCACCCCACCCAATGCGAGGTGGCGCACCGCCGGGACGCTCGCGATCTCCTGCGCGGCAAGCACACCGCGGGCGCTCTCGATCGCGCAGATCAGCGGTTTGCCTGGCGCGCGCTCCGCGACCCAAGCGACATCGTCCGCGGATTCGGTCTTCGGGATCCTGATCCCCAAAGCGGATTCCGCAACGCTTTCGAGATCCTCCTGGCACAGCGTTGTCTTTGCGGCGTTGACGCGGACCCAGGCCCGGTGGTCCCGTAAGGCCGCAGTCACCATCGCGCGAGCAGTCGCCTTGTGCTCGGGCGGGACTGCGTCCTCCAGGTCGAGAATCACCGCGTCGGCGCCGGCTCCGAAGACCTTGCGGAGCAGTCTTCCGCTGTGGCCCGGCGCGAACAGGTAACTGCGGTCCATCAGATGATGCCCTTCTCGCGCAGCTCGGCCAGTTCGCGAGGACCGAGCTGGAGCAGCTCGCGGTAGACCTCGTCGCTGTCCTGTCCGAGTCGACGGCCGGCGAAGCGGATCCGGCCTGGTGTGTCCTGCATCCGGAACATCAGGTTCTGCATGCGTAGTGTCCCCAGGTCCTCGTCGTCGATCGTGGTGATCGCGTCGCGCGCTCGTACCTGCGGGTCGTTCACGAGCTGCTCCACGTCGTAGATCGGGGCCAGCGCGGCACCAGCCTCCTGGAAGGCATCGACCACATCGTCGAAGTCGCGGTCGCGGATCCACGTCGACACCGCGCCGTCGATCAGTTCACCGCGGAGCACCCGCTCGCCCGCGGAGGAGAACCAATGCTTCTCGGCGATGTCCGGCCTGCCGACGAGCCGCATCACGCGCTCGGCGACCGGGGTGGCGCTGGCTGACACGGCGACCCACCGGCCGTCTTTGGTCAGGTAAGCATTGCGGGGAGCATTGTTCGGCGAGCGGTTGCCGTGCCTGCCCGGCACGACACCGAGCTGGTCGTATGCGCTCGGACCAGGTCCCAGGATCCCGACGAGCGGCTCAAGCAGCGAGAGGTCGATGACCTGGCCGCGCCCGGCAACGCCGTCCCGGTGGTACAGCGCAAGCATGACCGCGAGGGCACCCGAGATCCCGGCTACGCCGTCGGCAAGTCCGAAGGGTGGCAATGTCGGCGGGCCGTCTTCCTGCCCGGTCTGGTGGGCTAGTCCGCTCATCGCCTCGGCGAGGGTGCCGAAGGCGCGGCGCTGGGCATACGGCCCAAACTGTCCGAACCCTGTGAGCCGAAGCATCACCAGCCGCGGGTTGATCTGCAGCAGGCAGTCGGGGCCTAGGTTCCAGCGTTCCATGATGCCGGGTCGGAAGTTCTCGATGACGACGTCCGCATCGACAGCCAGTCGGCGCAGCAACTCCTGCCCTTCCGGCTTGCCGATATTCAGCGTGATCGTGCGCTTGTTGCGCGAGATGACCTTCCACCACAGGCCGTGTCCGTCCTTGTTCCACCCGTGGGTTCGGGCCGGATCTCCGCGCGGGTGCTCGATCTTGATCACGTCGGCGCCGTAGTCGCCGAGGAGCATCGCCGCGATGGGCGCCGCATACACGGTGCCAAGGTCGAGGACGCGGATGCCGGCGAGTGGACCGTCGCCGGGAGTCGTTGGAATCACCTGTGTTCCCTTCATGATTGGCCGCGTGGAAAGCCTTGAATCAGTGACTGTCGATCGCGGTCGACTCGTGAGCAAAGCTCTCGGCCGTAATCCGGTCGCGGCCTCGGGTCCGGACAAGGCTGGCGATGGCGGTGATCGCGAGCACACCGGTGATGACGCCGAGGGACGCAGCCGTCGAGATCTCCGGGCCGATGTGAATCGGCTGTCCGTTGTTCAGGAATGGCAGTTGGTTCGTATGCAGCGCCTCGAGGCTCAGCTTGATGCCGATGAACCCCAGGACGACGGCGAGGCCGGAGCTGAGGTAGACCAGTCGGTCGAGGAGGCCGCCGATCAGGAAGTACAGCTGGCGCAGGCCCATCAGCGCGAACGCGTTCGCGGTGAAGACGAGGAACGGCTCCTTGGTGAGCCCGAAGATCGCCGGAATTGAGTCGAGTGCGAACAGGATGTCCGTCGTGCCGATCGCGATCATGACCACGAGCAGTGGCGTGATCATGACCCGCGAATCGACTCGGGCAAACAAGCGCGCGCCGTCGTAGCCGTTTGTCGTCGGAAGCACCCGCTGGACAAGCCGAAGCACCGCGTTGTCCTCGACCTCGGCTTGCTCCTCACGATGCCGCGCCAGCTTCCACGCGGTGTAGATCAGGAACGCGCCGAAGAGGTAGAACACCCAGGAGAACTGTGCGATGACCGCGGAGCCGAGCGCGATGAAGCCAGCCCGCATCACCAGGGCAAGCACGATGCCAACCGTGAGGACGCGCTGTTGAAGGTCCGCCGGCACCGCGAACCGCGACATGATGATGACGAAGACGAACAGGTTGTCGATGCTCAGGCTGTACTCCGTGAGCCATCCAGCGTAGAACTCGCCGGCGTACTGCCCGCCGTGCAGCGATAGCACGACCAGTCCGAAGGCCACGGCGAGCACGCAGTAGAACACCGCCCAACTCGCGGCTTCCCTCATTGATGGCTGGCGCGCGCGGCGACCCACAACGAGCAAGTCGAAGGCCAGCAAGGCGAGAATGCCGGCGATTGATGCGGCCCACAACCAGGACTCGACAAGCACGAAACCACCTCCGGTCGACAGGTTTCCGTCATGACCGAAGGTCTCTTCCGCCCTCAACGGGCCGACGATGCCGGGCGCGCCCATCGAAATGGGATGCGCCGTATTGACGACACCGCCGCGAAGGATTACTCCCCTTCAGCAGCAGACCCAGTATGCGAGTCAATCCTTTGCGAGCAAAGAGGATCGGCCGTGACCACAACGACCGATACGACGTCAGACAACACAATTGGCGCAGGCACGACGTTCATCGGCTTGCAGAGGCCTTGACGGCGAGGACGGGACAGTCGGCGTCGAGCAGGATCCGTTGGGCAGTGCTCCCGAACAGGAGCTTTCCGGTGGCCGTCCGGCGACGGATGCCGATCACGATGAGGTTCGCGTGGTTGGCCAGGGCAGCGTCGACGACCTCGTCTGCAGCCTCACGGCCGCGCACCTGCTGAGCGACGTCGTACTGAACGCCGGCTTCGTCGAGGCGGTCACGAATCGATTTGAGTTGCGCGTCCGACGCGAAGTGTTGGTCCACATAGGCGTCGCCGCGCGTGCTGTTGACGACGAGCAGGGGTTCAGCACGCCGACGCGACTCATCGATTGCTGCGTCGACCGCTGCCTCACCCTCGGGAGTTGGGACGTAGCCAACCACGATGGTCATGAACCTTCTCCTGCCTTGTGGGTCGCTGACATCGTCACGACCGAAGCAAGCGGTCGTCATGCTTGCGGTGGTAGTGGATGTTTCGGACGTTGTGATCACGCCGGGTCGGCTGCGCCCCCGCGCGGCGGCCTGCCGCGGCTCGAGGTCACATGGAAGCGCCGCTCTGGGCGTCCAGCCGTGCCGTACTTCAGCCGCACAGTGGCCTGGCCGCGGGCCGCGAGGTGCTCGAGATAGCGACGCGCACTGACGCGGGACAGACCCGTAGCCTCGGCGCACTCGCTTGCCGAGAGTCCGACTTCGGCGGCATCGATGAGGACACGACGAACGATCTCGGCGGTCTCGGCGCTCAGGCCCTTGGGCAGTTTCAGGCTCGTCGCAACGGTTGCACTGCCAAGGAGACGGTCGACGTGCTCTTGCTGCACGTCCCCGATCGTGGACAGGTGGGAATGCCGCTCGATGTATTCCTGCAGGCGCTGGTTCAGCGTCTCGCGCTGGAAGGGCTTGACCAGGTAGTACAAGGCGCCTCCGCGCAGCGCGCGCTTGAGGTGGTCGACATCGCGAGCCGCCGTCACGACGATGACGTCGACATCGTGCCCTGCAGTGCGGATGCGCTCGAGGACTTCGAGGCCGGTCATGTCAGGCAGGTAGATGTCAAGCAGGACGAGCTCCGGTCGGATCTCCTCGATCGCCGCGAGGGCATCGGCGCCGGTATGCGCAACACCGGCGACTGTGAAGCCCGGGGTGCTGGACACGAACGTGGCATGCACCTTGGCCACCATGAAGTCGTCGTCCACGACCACTACGCGAATCATGTCCGCACATCCATGCGCTCCGGCAGAGTGGCGACGAACACCGCGCCGTCCTCGTTAGCCACCGTGACCGACCCTTCGCGTCGCGCGCACACGAGGTGGACGAGGGCCAGGCCGATCCCGCGCGCGTCGTGCTCACCCTTGGTGGTCACGCCTCGGCGGAAGATGTCCTCAACCAACTCGCTCGGCACGCCCGGCCCGGAGTCGCTCACCGTCACCTGCACGGCGCTGTCCACCTGAAGCAGGCCCACGCGTACCCACGGGTCGGCCGTGCCAGCCATCGCGTCCAGCGCGTTGTCGACCAGGTTGCCCACAACGGTTGCCACGTCGGCCGACAGCTGGTCGTCGAGCCGGCCCAGTGACGTGCTCGCGTCGATTCTGAAGTCGACGCCAAGTTCGGATGCCTGGCTGGCTTTGGCGACGAGCAGTGCGGCTAGCGAGGCGTCCTGAACGCGGCCTGTGACTTCTGCGATGAGCTCGGAGTGTGCCGAGCTGATGCGTTGCACGAAGCCGATTGCCTCGTCGTAATCCCCGAGTTCGATGAGGCCGGAGATCGTGTGCAGTCGGTTGCTGAACTCGTGCGCCTGCGCGCGGAGCGTGTCGGTCGTGTGCCTGGTGACGTCGAGCTCCTGTTGCAGTTCGAGCAGCTCAGTGCGGTCGCGCAAGGTTGTTACCGAGCCGATACGACGGCCACGGCTGTGAATGGGCATGCGGTTGAGGACGAGCACCCGGCCGGCCACGGACACCGCCCGGTCCACCGCGCCGTCGGCGTCGGTAAGCGCGGCGCGTACGTCGCCTGTCACACCAAGCTCGTCGAGACTCTGGCCCACCGCACCAGGAGGCAACGAAAGCAGACGCAGCGCCTCGTCGTTGACGAGGGTCACGCGGTCCTGGGGATCCAGAGCGAGCACACCCTCCTTGATGCCGTGCAGCAGCGCCTCGCGGTGTTCGACAAGGCCGGTGATCTCGGACGGCTCCAGCCCAAGCGTCTGCCGTTTGACCCGCCGGGCAATCAGCAGCGACCCGATAACCCCGACGACGGTCGCAAACCCCAAATACGTCAGCAGGTTGGGCGTCGCGTCCCGCAGTCCGTCGGCGAAGGACGGGATGTCGCGACCGACGGCGACTAACCCGACGATCTGGGGGCCGGACGCATGGAAGACCGGCCGCATGGCCACGGTCGCGGGATGTCCCTGTGAGTCGGTGCGGGTGCCTTCCCATCCTCTTCCGTCCAGCACAGGGATGCCGGTCAGATCGAGCTGCGTGTCCGAGCTCGCTCGGATCGGGTGAGGCGATGATCGTGCCGTCCGGTCCCGCTACCACGACGGAGCCGGAGCCCGACACGGCTCGGTTGTTCTCGGCGAACGCCTGCACGAAGGCGTCGTTGCCGGTGTCCAGGGCGGTACGGAGGCTGTTGGCCGAGGCCATGGTCTCGGCGAGGGCGATGGCGCGGCGACCCTCGGTGTCGCGTGATCTCTGGGTCGACTGCGCGACGGACACGCCGGCCACCGCGACCAGCACGATCGTGATGACCACGAGCTGAAGGGCGAGCAGCTGGCGGGTGAGGGTGAGATGCCGCCTGCCCATCTGCCCTCCCATCCGGTCGACCGCACCGGCCGCGACGGGCGCCCACCGGCGACCACAACGACCGAAAATGACAATGTCGACACAATCGTGACACCGACTCGACTCGGGACCACCCTCGTGGCGTCAACCGTCCGTTCACCCGCGCACAACCCAGCGGTAACGAGGCTCCCGCCACCTGGAGGTCACGAATGCGTACGTTCCCCGCACGGCTCACCGCCGGCTTCCTCGCCGCCGGCCTGCTCGTCGTTGGTTGCGGCACCACCCGGGGCGACGACTCGGACGGCTCCGCCGACAGCGGCCCCGTCGACGACCTGCAGATCATGGTGCCCAACTCACCGGGCAGTGGCTACGACACCACCGCCCGCACCGCGGCGAAGGCGATGGAGGACGCCGACCTGACCGGGCCGCTTGAGGTCTTCAACCTCGAGGGCGCGGGCGGCACGGTCGGCCTGCAGCGCCTGGTGAACGAGGACGGCAATGAGGACCTGCTCATGCAGATGGGCCTCGGCGTCGTGGGCGCGACGTACACCAACCAGTCCGAGGCGACCTTGGGGGAGACGACGGCGGTCGCGCGGCTCATCGAGGAGGCCGAGGCGGTGGTCGTCCCGGGCGGGTCGCCGTACAACACCCTCGATGACCTGGTCGCGGCCTGGAAGGAGGACCCCGGCAGCCTGCCGGTCGGCGGCGGTTCTCAGCCGGGTGGGCCGGACCACCTGACGCCGATGCTGCTCGCCGACGCGGTGGGCGTCGAGCCCACAGCCGTCAACTACGTCGCCTACGACGGCGGTGGCGAACTGCTGGCCGGTCTGCTCGGCAGCAAGATCGCTTTTGCCACGACCGGCGTCGGTGAGGTGGCCGAGCAGGCCAAGTCGGGCGATGTGAAGATCCTCGCGGTGACCAGCGAGGAACCGGTGGACGGAGTGGACGCACCGACCCTGACGGAAGAGGGCGTGGACCTCGTGTTCACCAACTGGCGCGGCATCGTGGCCGCACCCGGCATCTCCGAATCGCGCGTCGACCGGTTCGTCGATCTGCTCACCGACATGCACGACAGCCAGGAGTGGCAGCAGGCGCTTGAGGACAACGGCTGGACCGACGCCTTTATCACCGGCGACGAGTTCGGGACATTCGTGCAGGAGGAGAGCCAGCGCGTGCAGGACGTGCTGGCGGACCTGGGGCTGGCGTGAGCACCGACACGACGGCGACGACGAATCGGTGGCAGGGACGCTCCGAGCTCGGAGTGGCCCTCGGCCTCGCGGTTGTCGGCGTCGTGATCATCGTGGACACGCTGGGTCTCGATGAACGAATTGGCGTGCGTGGCCCGGTCGGCCCTCGGACGATCCCGTTCGTCGTTGCCGGCCTGCTGCTGGTCGTCGCCGTCCTCCTCGCCCGTGACGTGATGCGGGGCGGGCGGGGAGAGCCCGAAGGCGGCGAGGACATCGACCTGACCGGTGGGAGCGACTGGCGCACGATCGGACTTCTGGTGGCCGCCTTCGTCGCCAACGCGCTGCTCATCGAGCGCGTCGGGTGGCCGGTTTCCGGCGCCGTGCTCTTCTGGGGTGCCTCGTTCGCGCTCGGCAGCCGGCACCCGATCCGGAACGCGGTCATCGCCTTCGCGCTGTCGATCGGCACCTGGTACCTGTTCGTCCAGGGCCTGGGTGTGAGCCTGCCGGTCGGCGTCCTCGACGGGATCCTGTGATGGATGCGCTGACCAGTCTCATCGACGGCTTCGCCACGGCGGCGACCCCGGTGAACCTGTTGTACGCGTTCGTTGGCGTGGTCCTCGGAACTGCGATCGGTGTGCTCCCGGGCATAGGCCCGGCGATGGCGCTGGCGCTGTTGTTGCCCATGACGTACGGCATCGACGCCACCGCCGCGATCATCCTGTTCGCCGGCTTGTACTACGGCAGCATGTACGGCGGCTCGACCACGTCCATCCTGCTCAACACTCCCGGCGAGACCGGCTCTGTCGTCACGGCGATCGAGGGCAATCGCATGGCTCTCAGGGGCAGAGCCGCCCAAGCCCTGGCAACTGCTGCGATTGGGTCTTTCGTCGCGGGCACGATCGGAACGCTGCTCGTGGTGTTCATCGCCCCCGCATTCGTGGAGATCGCGGTGCAGATCGGGGCGCCGGACTACTTCGCCATCATGGTGCTCGCGTTCTTCTCCGTCACGTTCGTGCTCGGCACGTCGCGTATTCGTGGCCTCGCCTCACTCGCCATCGGCCTGACGATCGGTCTCATCGGTATCGACCGCACGACCGGACAGCAGCGGTTGACTTTCGGCTTCCCCGAGCTGGCCGACGGCGTCGACATCATCGTCGTCGCGGTCGGCCTGTTCGCCGTCGGCGAGGCGCTGTGGATCGCCGCGCACCTGCGGCGCAGACCGTTGGCGGTGATCCCGGTCGGACCGGCTCGGATGGGACGCGACGACTTGCGGCGGTCATGGAAGCCCTGGCTGCGTGGCACCGCCATCGGCTTCCCTTTCGGAGCCATCCCATCCGGTGGCGCAGAGATCCCGACCTTCCTCTCCTACGTCACCGAGAAGCGGTTGACGAAGCACCCGGAGGAGTTCGGCCACGGCGCCATCGAGGGCGTCGCCGGTCCCGAGGCGACAAACAACGCCTCCGCTGCCGGCGGGTTCGTCCCGCTGCTCACCCTGGGCATCCCGGTGACCGCCACCGCAGCCATCATCCTTGTCGCCTTTCAGCAGTACGGCTTCCAGCCTGGACCGTTCCTGCTGGAGGACGAGCCCGAGCTCGTCTGGGCACTCCTCGCCAGCCTGCTGATCGGCAACACGATGCTGCTGGCGCTCAACCTGCCGCTCGCACCGATCTGGGCCAAGCTGCTCCAGATCCCGAGGGCATACCTCTACGCCGGCATCCTCTTCTTCGCCTGCCTCGGCGCCTACGCGGTCAACGCATCGACGTTCGACCTGTACCTCCTGCTGTGCCTGGGAGCGCTTGGGTTCGTGATGCGCAGGTATGGGCTGCCCGTGCTGCCGACCATCATCGGGGTCATCCTCGGACCGGCGGCGGAAGAGAAGCTTCGCCAGGCGCTCCAGATCAGCAACGGTGAGCTCTCGGGCCTGCTCACGCCGTTCTCCATCGCGATCTACACAATCCTGCTCGCTGTACTGCTGTGGCCACTCATTCGGCGGTTCGTGCTTCGCAAGCACGAGGTGCCCGTGCTCTCCGAGGCCGCGCATGCGGTTGAATCGGCGCACGAACATCCCGTGCCGGACGATGCCGAAGCGGTCAAGGAGCGATCCGCCGATCGGACGTAGGCGTTCGGCCTGGACTGGGTCGCGCGGTGTCGGTGAAGCCCACCGACCGGTACAGCCGGATAGCCGAGGCTCCGGGTCCGCGACCATCGCAGGGTCGACGCGCCTTAGAGCGGATCCGAAACCTCGATCGGCGGACCGACGAACTCGACCCAGTTGGCATGCCCGACGGCGGAGAGCATTCCAGGCTCCACTGGTCCCGGCCGAAGCTCGGCGTACTCCTCGAAGAACCGCTCCAGTCCCGACGGCGTGGTGACGACATGACCAGAACTGATGTCGCGTGTCAGACCAGGTGGTGCTCGAAGGCGAACGCAGCGGCCGCGGTGCGTGAGGAGACGTCGAGCTTGCCGAAGATGTTGCTCAGGTGTCGGGCCACGGTCTTCTCGCTGAGAAACAGCTCGCCGGCGATCTCGGTGTTGCTCATGCCCGACGCCACCAGCCGGAGCACCTCGACCTCACGCCCAGTGAGACCTCCTGGTACGGCCGGCTGAACCAGTTGGCCCGCCTCCTGCTCGGCGGGGGCTGCGCCGAGTTCGGCGAAGGTGTTCCGGGCCTCGGCCAGCTCGGTTGCCGCGGAGTCGAGGTCGTCGAGGAGCTGATAGGCCCGCCCGATGAGCATGCGGCAGCGCGCCGCGTCGTACATCGCGCCAAGACCGGTCCACAGCTGTGCGCCGGCCCGTAGTTCGGGCAGGGCCGAGCTAGCGTCGCCGCGGGCGAGCAGCACGCTGCCGGTTGCGTAGTGCGCCATGGCTCGTAGCGCGGCGCACCCGAAGCTCTCCGCGATGCCCGCCAGTTCCTCGGCCACCGTCCGCCGCGTCGTCCGTCTCGCCGCAACCGAGCAGGATCTGGACCGCGGCGGGCAGCAGCTGCGAGCGGTGCACTGGGTCGCGTGGCTCGGCCAGCAACCGGCGAATCGCTGCCAGCGCCGGATCGTTGCGTCCACGGGCCAGCCACAGCAACGCGTGGCCAGGCTGTGGCTCGTATCCAAAGCCCGCCGCTTTCCCGTATGCCTCCTCGGCAGCCGCGAACTCTCCCTGGATCCTGAGGACGTCGCCGCGCTCGCCCATCGCCAAGCCCACGGCCGCCGGTGTCCCAGCCGACTCGTAGCGCTGTGCCGCTCGCTCGAACTCCTCAAGGGCGTCTGCGTATGCGCCGCGCACGCGCATGATCTGCCCGCGATGGACGGCGCACTGCCCGGTGAACGCCACCAGGCCAGGCTGGGTGTCACACCATCTCGTCAGGGCGGTGGTCCACTCGGCGGCGCGCGCGAAGTCGGAGATCTCCTGGCAGCCCTCGATCATCGTGCAGTAGACGTTGCCTGCGAAGATGGGCGACACCTCGCCGGCGGCGACGCCGACCATCGCCTCGTCCAGCGCCTCCAGACCCTCCCGGACCCTCCCGGCGTACAGCAGCAGGCGGCCCTGGGCGCACAGCCCCATCGCCACCAGGTCGGGCTCCTGGAACCGACGGCCGTACTCCGTGACCTGCTCGGCAACCTCGAGCCCGGGAGCGAACTCGTCGCCGAAGATGTGCCGGTACATCAGGTGGATCAGCATGTAGCCCCGCTCGACCACGTCCCCGACCACGTCGTCGAGGAGTCGCTGCCCGCGGGCGACCCAGCCTCCGCCGACAGCGCTCTCGCCAGCGGTGAGCAGCACCATCGCGAGCCAGAAGGCGCACCGCACGGCGGCCAGCGTCTCGCCCGCGGCGAGGTTCACCTGGTAGGCGCGTTGCAGCGCGAGCACACAGTCGTTCCGGTGGCCGAGCAGGTACGCCGCGGTGGCCAATCGGGCGAAGTCGTCGGCCTTCAGCGTTGACGGGTCGAGGTCGGCGAGCGCGTCGTATGCAGCCACCCAGTCCCGGCGCTCGATAGGACTCCCGCGCCCGGCTCAGGTCATCAAGCACGCCCATCGGAGCCTCCATTCCGGAGGGTAATCCGCGGGATAGCCCGCCGGGCCGTGAATCAGGCTGCCACCGGCACCTTGGCGTGGCTGCGCGACGCGATGTGGCGGGCGATGTAGTCGGCGTCGCGGCCGATACCGGGGAAGACCATCGAGCTGAACGCAAACTGCATGCTCAGCCCGCAGAAGTACAGACCCGGCGCGGCCTCGACCACGCCGCGGTACTCCAGCGGCCAGCCCTTCTCGTCGAGGATCGGCAGGTTGATCCAGTCGAAGACCTGCTGGAACCCGGTGCACCACACCACGTTGACGGCGTCGATCACGCGCCCGTCGTCGAGGACCGGTAGCCCATCCCTGACGCCGGTCACCCGGTTCAACACCCGCTCGACGCCTCGCTGAGCCAGGTCCTCGCGCTTCACCCGCAACATCGGGCCGCCATGGAAGCGGATCTCGTCCATCGCCTTGCGGCCGATCGGAGTCCTGCGCGTGATCACGTGCCTGGCCAGGAACACCATCACCGGCGCGCCGAGTCGGAAGCGCCGCGACTCGAGCCGGACGGGGACCTGCCCGCAGTCTCGCCCGCACAGGATCGTGTCGTGCGTCTCGGCGACCTCATGGGCGATGTCCGTACCTGAGTGCGAGGCGCCGACGACCAGAACG
The DNA here is from genome assembly GCA_963836025.1 of uncultured Actinomycetota bacterium. Lineage (GTDB taxonomy): Bacteria > Actinomycetota > Actinomycetes > JBEVHX01 > JBEVHX01 > JBEVHX01. The sequence continues at coordinate 353,326 of CAWIIE010000007.1, read as the reverse complement.
AGACCGGGCCGCAGCTGATTGGGCCGGCGATACTCGCTTGAGTGCAGCTGCGTGATCGACGGGTCGAGCTGTGCCGCGAATTCTGGGACGTACGGCCTGCGGCCGAAACTGCCGGTCGCCACCACCACGTTGTCGCAACCGATGGTGTCCGCTCCGACCGTGGCAACGTAGCCACCGCCTGCGCGCGCCTCGAGTTTCTCGACCCGCGTACTCATCCGCACCGGCAGGTCCCACTGCAGCGCGTACATCTCCAGGAAGTCCGCGACCTCGTCCTTCTGCGGAAAGTGCCACCGGTCAGCCGGGAACAGGAGGCCGGGCAGGCCGTCGTACTTTGCCGGCGTATACAGCCGCAGCGTGTCCCACTGCTGCCGCCAGTTATCGCCGATCTGGTCGTTTCCGTCGACGATGAGACAGGAACGCCCTCGCCGCTGCAGGTGGTAGCCGGTCGACAGTCCGGCCTGCCCGGCTCCGATGATCAGAGTCTCGATGTGCTGGGTGCTCATGCTGCGCCTCCTGTTCGGTCACTACAGCACGACGTTAGGAGCGCGGGTCGGCGGTCCGCTTCGGGCAGACATCGCATCTGCCGATGCGGCCTCGTGGGTGATCCTGTGCAGGCGCGTAAACCAGCCGTACCGCACAAGCCAGACCAGCATCAGCCCGCTGGTCACCAGGTAGAAGCCGTGCAGCGCCCAGATTGGTCCGGGCGGCAGGCTGAACACATAAACGGAGTGGACGCTGTTGCCGACATTCGCCAACACGATGTTGCCCAGGCTGTAGGAGGCCAGGTCACGCGTGCGGTGCGCCTTGACCAGCATCGGCAGCACGCTCGACGCAAAGATCACCGTGGAGGCGATCCCCGCAAGCATCGGGACGCTGGTCGTGGACACGGCGGCAACCTATGGGCGCCGTGCCGCGCGGCGCGTCGGGCGAACCGTGCATCTCGCGATCCAGGCCCATGGGGAATGAGACGCAGCCGGTCTGCCGCCCTGGGTATGCGCACTTCTCGCAGCCACGCTGGGTACACCGCCCGTGGCGAATGGGCAATTCTGCGGACGCGCAGTGCATCACCCCCGGCTAGCGTCAATCGAGATGGGACGACCATGTGAAGGAGTCGGCATGGCCGACACTCGTCGCGTGGAAACGCGGTCAGGTCGCGCAGCGGGCGGACGATCGTCAACGCCGCCGGTTGGATCGACGGGTTGCCGGGTTGCTGCCGGAGCGCTGGACCTCGGGTGACAGCCGGCACTGGATCTGCTCGCGCGTGACCGGTGACGTGCTCGAGGTCTCGATCGGTACCGGCCTCAACCTCCGCCACTACCCCGGTCACATAGGTCTGACCGCGGTCGACCTCGACGCGGAGTTGCTGTCGGTGGCCCGCAGTCGTGCCGACCTCGTCCGGACGATGTCGCTGTTGCGCACGGACGCCGCGACGCTCCCGTTCGCGACGGCGAGTTTCGACACTGTGGTCTGCACCTTTGCCATGTGTGAATTCTCCGATCGAAGCGTCGTTCTCACCGAGATGTACCGAGTGCTTCGTCCCGGAGGACGGTTGCTGCTTCTCGACCACGCCCAATGGCGCTGGCCGACGCGCGGACGCCCAGCGACACTGGCGGCCCATGTGGGCTTCGTGCCGTACCAGCATGAACACCTGCGGCTCGGCCTGATCGAGCGGCTGGACGCGCGCAAGCCGGATCCAAAGCCCAACGTTGACCCACGGCGTCGCACCGACGGGCGGTGAAGTTGGTGACCAGGTGCGCGTCATTCGTACGACGCAAGCCGCTTGCGCTACAGCCATCGCGATATGCAGCGCACGCGTACAGACCAGCCCGTGGACGCTAGCAGCGGCCACTGAGGACGCTCAGGCGGCCTCGCGCACTTTTCGTGGACGGCCGACGCGCCGCTTCACCGGGATCACCACACCGCCTTGAAATATCTCGCCACCCCACACGCCCCATGGCTCGGCGCGGGCTAGTGCGCCGGCCAGGCAGGCCCTCGTGACCGGGCAAGAAAGGCAGTACGCCTTGGCCAGGTCGAGCTCCGCGGGCGAAGCGGAGAACCAGAGTCGCATGTCCTCGGTGCGGCACGGGAGCTGCTCGTGCAGCAGCCGCAGCCGTGCGACACCGACGTCTTCCTTCGTCTCGTACATGGCCTTACGTCCCAGTCTGGTAAAGGAGGAGGACGATGCGTCACGGTCGTTGTTCGCCAGGGCCGATCCGGGTTCGCGATGCGGTCGGGTCCGGCCGTTCGGTCGGTGCCGCGGCGTTCGCATACACCTGCGCGAAGCCCTGCCGCCAGCTCGGGTAGCGCAGCGTCCAGGCCAGCTCGCGTTTGGCCTTTGCATTGGATGCTCCGCGAGCCGCGGTGCCCAGCATGACGGCGGGGTCACCCGCGAAGAGCCGCGCCAGCCACACGGGGAAGCGACGCGGTGGCTTGGCGTCGAGGGCGTTCGCGACCACCGGAAGCCACTCGTATGCGGGGGCAGGTTCGTCGTCGACGATGTTGTAGATCGCCGGGCCGTCATGTTCAAGAGCCAGCACGGTGGCGGCAGCTGCATCGTCGAGATGGATGAATGAGGAGAAACCGCGGCCATCGCCCACGATGGGGAACTGCCGCTTGCGGACGGGCTCGATCAGGCCGTCGTTGGCCGCGCCGTAGAACAGCCCGTAGCGCAATGCGATTCCGCCCGCGCCAGTGACTGCGTCGTCGAGGTGGGCCATCGCCGCAACCGTCTGTTCCATTCCTGGCAGCGGAGTGGAGTCCAGGGGATCGTCCTCGGTCTTGACCATCCCGCCCTCGCGCGCGTACCGCATACTGGCGAAGCTCTGGGCGACGAACCTGTGGACGCCTGCCTCTCGCGCGGCGGCGATCGCCGCGTCGATTCCCTCCCTCCGAAGCCGATTCGTCAGCACGAAGCTGCGGTCGAGGTTCCTGGAGAACTTCACGCCGGTGAGCGCCGTTGCCTGGTAGATCAACGCGTCCGGCTCCGCAGCGGCCACCGCCGCCTGAAGGTCACGGACGTCGAGTGCGTCGAGCACGACCGGCTGGGCACCCGAGGCGCGAAGCCGCGCCGCCTTGGCCGGTGACCTGGTGGTCCCGGTCACCTCGTGACCTTGAGCAATGAGCTGGGGCACGAGCCTGGCGCCGATCGCACCGCTCGCGCCTACGACGAAGACACGCATAGCCTTTCTCCTGTCTGTCACACCTGCGGGATCTCGCGGGTCTACCCGTATGACCCCAAGCGATGGAGGAGTGTGACGAGATGGAGGACCTCGACTGGCTCGCGCAACATTTCGAGGAGCAGCGGCCACGCCTTCAGGCGGTGGCCTATCGGATGCTCGGCTCGGTGAGCGAGGCGGACGACGCCGTCCAGGAGACCTGGCTGCGGCTGGGCCGCACCGATGCCGCCGCGATCGAGAACCTGGGCGGCTGGCTCACCACGGTCGTTGCGCGCGTATCACTGAACATGTTGCGTACGCGTAGAGCGCAACGCGAGGTGCCGCTCGGTGTTCAGTTCCCGGATCCGATCATCGATCGCGCCGACGGGATCGATCCGGAGCACCATGCGCTGGTAGCGGACTCGGTCGGCCTGGCTCTGCTCATCGTGCTCGACACGCTGTCCCCACCCGAGCGGCTCGCGTTCGTGCTGCACGACATCTTTGCGGTGCCCTTCGACGAGATCGCGCCCATCGTCGACCGCTCACCAGAAGCGGCGCGCCAGCTCGCGAGCCGTGCTCGCAGGCGCGTTCAAGGTGGCAACCCCTTTCCGGACGCTGACCTGGGAACACAGCGACGGATCGTGACCGCGTTCCTCGCCGCCGCCCGCGAGGGCAACTTCGAGGCGCTCCTCGAGGTGCTCGATCCGGACGTGGTGGTCAGGGCCGACACCGGGGCCGGCCGTGGCGTCCTGGAGATCCGTGGCGCCGCCGCGGTGGCCGCCAACGCGGTGGGTTATCAGCAGCTTGGGCTGGTAACGCAGCCCGTGCTGATCAACGGAACCGCTGGGGTCGTCTCCTTCCTCAACGGCGAGGTGTTCTCCGTCGGCGGCGTCACTATCCGCGGCGGGAAGATCGCCGAACTCGACATCCTGGCGGACCCCGCGCGCCTGCGCCAGCTCGACCTCGCAATCCTCGACAACTGAGGACCACCAGCGCCGGGCTCGGTTCGACGAGCCGAATCTCGTTGCGAGGGGCCGGTTCTACGTTGCAGCCGGGTGCTGGAAACCGGCCCGACAGCAGACCAGCCGACTGCTGCGCGACTTGCCTGCGGCGCCTTCGCGCCGACGATCGGGAAAGTTGATCACCGCACCCCGCGACGCCGGCGGTTGACCGCGTCCCCTGGCGTCACGCGGGAATCAGAAGCGAGCCAACCAGGTACGAGGCGGTGATCCACGCCCTGACCGGGCGCGCTGACGATGGAGTCCGGCGTTCCCCGTTTACGCCTTGGCGGGCCTGCGTATTGCGGGCGAGATCCTCGGCACATCGGCCTCATCGTGCGTTACCGAATCGCCCAGTTCACTGGCCGCGTCGCCTCCCGGTGGCAACGCCCCGCGAGATGACCGCCGCGATGATCACGGCCGCGACGGTCGGCACGGCGCGGTTCGCGTCGAACGCCGGCCGGCAGCGGACCGCGCAACCTCACCGAACTGCAGGTCGATGTTGAACAGCCCGCCGTGCAGCAACAGCAGCGGCGTCCCCCCAGTGCCGTGGATCTCGAAATACATCTGCACGCCGTTCACGGGCGCGTATCCCGTCTCGGGCGCCCCGCTCGTGCCCGGCGATCCCTCGACCGCTCGGTCACCGCCGTCGCCTCGTCTACGGTCGCTCAATACCGGCCAGCACCTCGGCGAGCTTGTCCAGGCACTGGTCCAGTCCGCCCTGGGACATGTCGCGTGCCTGCGGCGTCGTGTAGCCCGACTCGGTGATGCTGAGTTCGGTGCCACCGTCGGCCGTGGCTGTGAAGGTCACCACGTGTGGAACCGCGTCGGGTACGCCGGGTGGGATACCCGCGTCCGCGGGGCGGATCGTCGTACCCGTCGGGTCGGCGAACCGCATGACGTACTCCAACCGGGCCATCGGTTCGACCACGCCGTAGCTCCAGGTGTTGTAGGTCTGGCCGCCGCCGTACTGCTGCGGTGCTTGCATGGCGAGCAGGCTCACGCCGCCGGCGCGCACGTCCATGCGCGCAATGGGGCAGGTGAACCCTTCCGGTCCCCACCACCGGCGGATCAACTCGGGCGACGTCCAGGCGGCCCACACGACCTCGACCGAGACCGGATACGTACGGCGGGCGGTGACGTCCAGGGTTTGCTGGGTGCCGGATGACATGCCAGCACGCTATTTTGCTTTCATTATCGTAGTCAAGGGGTTGGGTTGAAGCGCGCGACCGGCAAGTCCCAGTGCCCGATCAACTTCGGCATGGAGGCGTTCGGTGATGCCTGGTCTCTGCTGGTAGTCCGCGACATCGTCTACTTCGGAAAGCACACCTTCTCCGAGTTCCTGGCCGCCGAGGAACGGATTGCGCCCAGCGTCCTCGCAAACCGCCTGGCCTACCTGGAACAGCGGGGCATCCTCACCCGTACCCGCGACGGCGGTGATGGCCGCAAGACGAGTTACCGGCTCACCGACGCCGGCCTCGCCCTTGTGCCAGTTCTGCTCGAGATCGCGGCCTGGAGCGCCCGCGTCGACCCGGACACGGACGCCCCACCGGAGTGGATCGCGCTGGTCAACGCGGACAAGGCGCGGATGACCCGGCTGATCACCGAGACGGTCCGCGAGGGCGGATGCATCTTCCTCGGCGATAACAGCGTCCTGGCCAAACTGGCCGACTGATTTCACGGCGCGGGCGCACCCCGAAAGCGCCTCCCTCGCAAGCAACCAGTGGACGTCGAAACCAAAGTCTCCCTTCGAGGAGCCGGCGGTTTCATTCATCTGCACACGAGAACGACCCACCTAGACGATCGCCGTGAACACCCACCTAGTGAACCGGAACGAGCAGTACGAGGTTCTCTGCATACAGGCGAGCTGCGGCGACGCCAGTGGCATTGGCAGATGCTGGTGATGAGGCGAGTCGCATACTGCAACGCAACTGGGGTGATGCAAGTGCGGACTCTCATGAGTCAACGGACTGGGTTGAGGGTGGTGTTAGGGAGTGCTCGGGACGTAGGTGAGGCCGAGGATGCCGTTCTCGAGCCGTTTGACGTCGATCAGATCGAAGTCGGTGGAGCTGATCCCGTCGTAGAGTCGTTCGCCGCTGCCAGCGATAACAGGAAACAGCCAGAACAGGTACTCGTCGACCAGCCGGTGCTTGAGTAGCGTCCGGCTGAACGACCCGCCGGTGCCGATCTTGAGGATGTCGCCGCCCGACTGCTCCTTCAGTTCGCGCACCGCGTCAACCAGGTCGCCCTGGAGCAGGGCAGCGTTCCATGCAACCTGGGTGAGGGTGCGCGATGCCACGTGCTTGGGGATGGTGTTCATCCGGACTGCGTAGTCACCGAACGCCTCCTCCAGGGTCGGCCACACCTCGGCTTGCGCCTCGTAGCTGATGCGTCCGTAGAGGAGCGCGTCAACGGAAAAGAGCAGATCCCTGGAGAGTTGCTCGAACTCGCCGGTCCACCTGGTGGGGAGCCAGTCCTGGGGCGAGCTGATCTGACCGTCCAGCGTGACCACTGCCTGCTCGATGATCTTCCGCATCGTGCAAATCCTGCCGTTGTTGTCCTGTCGGGTCGACGTGTCACGAGTGTGGACCAGCCAACTGCCCCGAACTCATCGGTCCGCCATGAGTCCGCCGTCTGGGCACAAGCTCCAACGGGGCCGTTGATGCTCCGGCGCGGCCCGCCGTCGCGGTGTCGTTTCGCGTGTCACGGGCTACCGGGCTGTCTCGTCTCGGTGAGGAGAGCCGATACCGGATGAGCAGCGTGACGTGATGCGAGTGTTGGTGGCAGGCAGGACCGGGATCCAGACGATCCGCTCGGGTGGTGAACCCAGACAAGCTCGGCCGTGGGTCCCGTCGTGGACGCCTGGCGATTGCCCGCGACGTGAAGCAAGCATCGCTGCCGGCGGTGCAGGGGCGTGTTCAAGCCGTTTCATGCGACGTTGGAGCAGATCCGCCATGTCCATCCGGTGAAGGCCTTGGCAACGACCCCGTCATTGCCGAGGCTCGGGGAGTGCCGTGGAGCAGGGGAGCAGCGTGGCCGAGCGAATGATCGAAGCGAATGGCGTCGAGCTGTGCACCGAGCCGTTTGGCGACGCAGCGCATCCGCCGATCCTGCTCGTTATGGGGATAGGCGCCTCGATGCTCTGGTGGGAGGAGGCCTTCTGCCGGAGCCTCGCGGAGGGTGGGCGGTTTGTGATCCGCTACGACCACCGCGACACCGGGCGATCGGTCACCTACGAAGCCGGCCGCCCCGAGTACACCGGTGCCGAGCTCGTCACCGATGCCGCCGGGGTACTCGACGCATACGAGATCGCGGCTGCGCACGTGGTCGGTGTATCGGCCGGCGGGGGGATCGGACAGTTGCTCGCGCTTGAATTAGCCGACCGCGTCCTTTCACTAGTCCTCATCAGCACGTCGCCCGCACTTCCCGGCGACCGCGGTCTCCCGCAGCCGACCGCGGAATTCCGGCGGTTCGCGACATCGGCCGAAGTGGACTGGGCAAATGCCGAGTCGGTGGTCGAGTACCTCGTTGATTTCTCGCGGGTGCTGGCGGGGGGAGAGCGGCCGTTCGACGAGGCGGCGGCTCGAGACCTCGTTCGCCGCGACGTCGACCGCGCCCGCGACTTCTCGGCCGCGCAAAACCACGACGTCATCCCGGACGACGACCGGCAGCGCGACCCGCTGTCCTCGATCGCCGCACCCACGTTGGTCATCCACGGCACCGCCGATCCGATGTTCCCGATTGAGCACGGCGAGGCGCTGGCCAGGGAGATTCCCGGTGCCCGGCTCCTTCCCCTGCAGGGAGCCGGCCACGGTGTCGACCGAACCGACTGGGAGACCATCGTCCGCGCGATCCTCGACCACACGGCCACAAGCGATCCGGCGACGTGACAGGGTCCTCGTCGCCGGCATCGCGTAGGCAGCGAGAATCGCGCCGACGCCCCTTCCGGCGGAGCGATCCCATTGCACGCCTGAAGACCGACCGCTTCCGCCCTCCGCAGCTGTTGCTCGACGCGTCACGCGTTCTGGGCGGGCACCTCGTAGCGCAGGACCAGGTTCTCGGAGCCGGGCTTTCGCCGAGCATCGAGCAGCCGCAGCGACTTGACCTGCCCAGCACTGAAGGCGGGTGTTCCGCCGCCGAGAATGCTCCCTCCGATCATCAAGTGCAGTTCGTCGACGAGCCCCGCGAGCAGCAAGCCGTTCCAGACCGTCCGGCTGCCGAACATCAGGATGTCCTTGCCCGGCCGCTCCTTGAGGTCGGCGACGGCCTCGTGTGCATCAGCTCGCCGCACGACGGTCGTGGTCGCGGTCCATGGCACCGTGTCCTTCCGGGTAAGGGAGTCGGACACGACGACCTTCTCGATCTCGTTGTTGAGCAGGCCGATCTCGCGCTGGAGGTCGGCCGCATCCGGGTTGCTGACCACGGCTGGGGACAACCCCGGATTCTCAGCCACCGCCGGCCAGTAGCCCTTGAAGCCCATGTACGTCGTGGCGCCGAGCAGCAGGGTGTCGGCGGCCCGCAGTCGCTCCAGGTTGTACTCGTTGAAGAAGTCGTCCATCGGCAGGGCCATCACGTTGCCGCCGGGGCCTTCGATGTAGCCGTCGAGCGACATGATGTTGGTCACGATGAGGTTACGCATGTCGACCCCTCAGGTTGTGGTGTTGAGGCTTTGACCGTTGAGAGGCAGCGCAGTGGCCGGATTCATCGGTCGGGCGGCGAAAACTCCAAGGCCAGGGGGAAGTACCGGTGCAACTTGGGATCCACGAAGCCGGCGATCCACCAGATCATGCCGTCGCGCAGGCTCAGCACGTTGATCGCGCCGAGCCGGAACCGTTCATCGATGAACTGGTAGCAGGCGAATGCCGGCTGTCCGTTGGCAGCGATTGGAACCAGCCGCCACGGCGTGGCGAAGACTCGCTCCGCCAGGAACCGGCCGACATTCTCGCGACCGTCGAACCACGCCGGCAGTGGCGGCATCGTGAACCGGGCGTCCTCGGCCAGCAGGTCGAGCAGGGCCGGGACGTCGGCCCGTTCCCACGCTGTCACGAAAGCGTCCACCAAGGTGCGGCGCCCGCTCGGACCGAGCGCGGCCAGTTCGGCTTGCTGGCTGCGCGGCGGTATGCGCTGAGCCACCGAGGCGCGGGCGCGCTGCAGCGCGCTATTCACCGCCGCGGGGGTGGTGTCGAGGAGCTCTGCTACCTCGGCGGCGGTGAACCCGAGCACTTCACGCAGGATCAGTACCGCGCGCTGTGTGCCCGGCAGATGCTGCAACGCGGCCACGAACGCCAACTCGACGCTCTCCCGGCGGGCGTAGGCCGTCGCGGGGTCGGCCCCATCCTCGGCAGCCCGATCGTCCGGCCATGGCTCGAGCCAGACCGGGTCGGCGACCGGGTCCCCAAGATCCCGGGTGTCGGTCCGAGCCGGGAAATGGTCGAACGACAGCATTCGGCGCGGCCGCTTCGAGGACAGCCGCAGACAGGCGTTTGTCGTCACGCGGTACAGCCAGGTCCGCAGCGAGCTCCGGCCTTCGAAACTGGCCAGGCCCCGCCAGGCTGCGACCAGCGACTCCTGGGCGGCGTCCTCGGCGTCCTGGACCGAGCCGAGCATCCGGTAGCAGTGGGCGTACAACTCCGCCCGATATCGCTTGACCAGCTGCTCGAACGCCGCTGCATCGCCACGTCGTGCATCGGCGAGCAGCCGATCCTCAGACTCCCATCCAGCCTCGACGGCCATGAGCCCATCCTGCCGTCGGGCTCGCGGCCGGCCATGGTGAGGTGGCTCGTCGACAGTCCGCAAGACCGCCACGACCACGGTCGTTTGCGTCAGAGGGTGCCGTATGCGGCGAGGAACACGCGCACGCCCTCGTCGGCGTAGAGCTTGAGCTCGGCGCGGGTGAACTTGGTGTCGCAGCCGTAGAACATCGCCTTGTTCAACGGGATCGACAGGATCAGCCAGTTGAAGTGCTGCGCTGCCAGCAGTGGGTCGTCGACGCGCAACAGCCCTCTCTGGCCGAGCGCCTGAAACTGGGCTGCAAGGGTGGCGTGTCTGCGCTCGGGTCCTTCGGCGTACCAAATCCGGGCCAACTCCGGAAACCGGTCGGCCTCCGCGATGATGATGCGCCGCAGCTGGAGCAGGTGCAGCTGCGTTACCTGGGCGATGTGCTGGCGAGCGAACCTCAGGAGATCCGGCTCGATGTCCGTGCTCTCTCCCAGCGCCGTCACCATCTCGTGCGTTAGCGCCTCGGTTGCACTGAGGTCGCCGGCTATGACCGCACTAAACAACCGCTGCTTGTCGGCGAAGTGCTTGTACAGAGTCTGCTTCGAGACGGCGGCCAGCGCCGCGACCTCATCCATGCTGGCTCCGCCGTATCCCTTTCGAAGGAAGACGGTTCGGGCCGCATCCAAGATGGCGCGACGCTTCGTGGCGGATCGGCCTCGAAGGGCACGGCCACGGCAGCGCTCCCGCAGGCGTTGTTGCACCTGTGGTCGCCGAGTTCCTCACCGTCACGGCGACGGAGACGGGAAAGCCATGAGAACCGCCAAGCACGCCGCATGGCGTCCGAAAGCACACTGAACGGGCCCTCTGGGGCATCCCGCCCTAGAGCACCACGTTGGGGTGACCCTCGACACCTCCGAGTGGGGTCGTGGCGAGCACGGCGCAATCCGCGAGAAGTGGTTTCGTCGATGTTCGCTGGCTTCGCTCTGAACTTCTCATGAACACAGGCGTGCATCGGGGCGCGGCTCTCTGCGCGAGGATGTTGTGCGTGCTTCGGTGATGCGTTTGGGGACGGCCCCGACGGCGGATGCCCGGGTAGGACGGTGGGCAGCGGGATGCAGCTGATACGTGTTCTTGGGAAGCTCGAACCCGGCGGCGCGCAACTGTCGCTGCTGCGGGTGTCGCGCGAACTCGAACGACGACACGGCGTGCGCACGAGGCTGGTCGTCGGCGACGCCACGCATGACGGCGTGCGGCTCGCCGAGCTTTACGGCGTGCAGGCGATCGCGTTCCGAACCGGGGCGGCGGTGCACCCGCTGAGAAACCTGCAGTGGCAGCGGTCACGTCGGTTCGCGGCCTGGCTGGCCGACAAGCTTGCCGGAGCCGATGTGGTGCACGCTCATATGGTCGGGGCGTGGTGGGCCGTCGGACAGGTCATCGACCCCTGGACACCGCTGATCGCGACCGAACACAACCAGGTGAACTGGACGTCCCGGCGGATCAGGTCGCTGCGGCCGACGGCCAGCCGGATCGACCGGTTCTACGCGATGGGGCCGGCAGCCTGGCAGTTCGCTGTCGACGCCGGCGTGCGAACCGACGTGATCCGGGCCGCCCGCTCACCGGTCGCGGGCCTGAGCGCACCACACCGCGGCGACCTGAGGACTCCGCGGCTGACGTTCGCCGGAAGGTTCTGCCCGGACAAGGGTCCCGACGTGCTCCTCGAAGCGATCTGCCTGATCAACCGCCGCGATCTGTCCGCATACCTGCTCGGCGACGGCCCGCTGCGTGCGCAGCTCACCGACCGGGTCCGGCAACGGGGACTGTCCGCTCGGGTGTTCATGCCCGGCTGGGTGGACAAACCCTGGACCTACATCGCCGGCAGCGCCGTGCACGTCGTCCCCTCCCGTGAAGAGGCCTGGTCGCAAAGCGCTGTGCTCGGCCTCGGTCTGGGTGTCCCGGTCATCGGAACACAGGTCGACGGGCTCACAGACACCCTGGCGCACTCGCGCGGCGTGATCGTTGCACCAGATGACCCGCACGCTTTGAGCGAGGCCATCTCCGAGGTCCTCGCCCAGCGTTTGCCGATCGACCGCGCGGGTGCGATCAGGTATGCGCGCCAGTTCACCACCGCCCGCATCGCTGACTTCTACCTTGCCGAATACCAGGCCATGCTGCCGCCCCGAGAGATTCGGAAGTCCGCGCCTGTGCTCGCCGGCAGCCCCCGATCCAGCCACCGAACGGCACGCGGTCGCGCTTCGATGTCCACCTGCGACGACGACAAACCCGCAGAGGGTGCTTGCCTGCATAGCCCATCGCGTCGTGCGCGTTAGCCTTGCCCTACTCAACAAACGCACTCGCCGACACGTCGGGAACCCAAGCCGCCGCAACCGTGCCGTTAGAGGACCGCCGACTTGACATTCGAGCCTGTCGCGAGTTCGCGTCGGTTGCGGCTGTTCGTGTCTCAGGTGGAGGAGCCGCGGTCTCGTCGGGCCACCGATGCCATCGGGCTGGTCGCCTCGGCCGTTGGGTATTGCTTTGTCGCACTCCTCGCACTGCCTCCGTCCTCGATCGAACGGGCGATCACCGAGCTCGCGTCGACGCTGCCGGGCGGGCTGGCCGGGTTTTGGCAGCTGATCATCGCGGTTCTCATTGCAGTCGCGGTCGTCGTGCCCGTCGCCGCCGTGGTCCGAAATCGGCTGGGACTGCTCCGCGACATCGGCACGGCACTGCTCTTGACCCTGGCGCTGTGCCTGGTTGGAGGCCGCCTCGTCCAAGGCGCCTGGGAGCCGCTATGGACGACACCGCCGGATGACGCTGGGACGTGGGGGCTGGTCGGGTATCTGACGATGCCGGCCACGGCGCTGCTCACGGCGGCGCCTCATCTGGCCAAGCCGGTGCGCCGCTTGGCGTGGTGGCTTGCGCTGCTGGCCGCGTTGGCTGCCGTCATGCTGGGGGCTGCACCGTCTGCCGTCGTGGCGGCCATGCTGATCGCATCGCTCAGCTCCAACGCCATGCACTTGGTGTTTGGGTCGCCGAAGGGTCGGCCCAGCCTGTCTGACGTGTCGCTGGCCCTCGCGAGTCTGGGAGTGCGCGCGCACTCGCTCGGCGTTGCGGAAAGGCAGAGCGCGGGGCTGTACGTCGTCGAGGCCACGAGCGACGAGGGTGAGCGGCTGCTGGTCAAGGTCTACGGCCGCGACGCGTACGACACGCAGCTGCTGGCCACCGCTTGGCGCAGCGTCTGGTACCGGGAGGCTGGGTCACCGGTTGCATTCGGACGCCGACAGCAAGTCGAGCGGGAAGCCTTCCTCACGCTGCTCGCACGCCAGGCCGGAGTGCTGACGGAAACCGTCGTCGCAGCAGGCATCACCCAAGAAGACGACGCCGTACTCGTCCTCAAACCCAGCGGAGAGCCGCTCTCTACGGTGCCGAACCCCTGGCCCGACGAGCTCGTGCGTGGCGTGTGGCGGACTGTCCACGTGCTGCATGACACGGCGATCTGTCATGGCCAGCTCGACGACATTCATCTGATCACCGACTCGGCGGGAACCGGCGTTGTCGACTTTCGCGGCGGTGAGGCCGGACTCTTGGAGGAGCGGTTCCTCACAGATCGCGCCCAGCTGCTCGTGACCACGGCCTTCTCCGTAGGAATGGGGCCGGCGGCGCAGGGCGCCATGGATGCACTGGGGCCGGACGGGCTTGAGGAGGTGCTTCCCTACATCCAGACGCCGAGCCTCACTCCGCGACAACGCCAGCAGGTGCGAGCCGCCGACCTAGACCTGGACGAGCTCAGAAACCTGGCTGCGCACGCGGCCGGGATCGAGCCCCCCGAGCTACGGCGACTGCGCCGGGTCACCATCGGGTCACTGCTGCAGGCGGGGTTGCTCGTCATCGCGTTCCTTGCGCTGTCTTCGGCGTTTGCCGGCCTCGACCTGGCAGACCTGGCCGACCAGCTCCAGTCGGCGTCCTGGCCGTTCATCCTGATCGGCGCCATGGTCGCCCAGATGCCGCGACTTGCGCAGGCAGTGTCGACACTCGGCGCCGCGCCGATCAAGTTGCCCCTTCGCCCCGTGTACACGTTGCAGCTCGCGCAGTCATACCTCGCGCTCGCCGTGCCCGCCAGCGCTGCCCGGGTGGCACTCAATGTCCGCTTCTTCCAGCGGCATGGCCTCTCCGCGGGGTCAGCGCTAGCGATCGGCGCGATCGACGGGTTCGCTGGTTTCATAATCCAGGCAACATTGCTGATCAGCCTCCTTCTGCTCACCTCCACAACGCTTGACGTCGACTTGGGTGCGAGCGCACCCAGTGGACTCGGCCAGCTCGTGTTGGTCATGATCGGGCTGTCGGTCCTTGCTGCCGCCGTGCTGCTGCTGACCCCCCGGTGGCGCACAAGGCTCTTCGACGCTGTGCGAGCCACAGCACGTGATGCCACCGAGGCGGTCCGTGGCATCAGGTCGCCACGCCGCATCGGGCTGCTGCTCGGTGGCAACCTCGCCGCCGAGATCCTGTTCGCGGTCGCACTCGGGGCGATCGCGTCCGGGTTTGGCTACCGGGTGGGGCTCACCGAACTGCTCCTTATCAACATGATCGTTTCGCTGCTCGCTGGGCTGCTCCCGATCCCGGGCGGCATTGGGGTCGTGGAGGGTGGTCTGATGCTTGGGCTGGTCTCAGCCGGCGTGCCGGAAGAGACAGCCTTCGCCATCGTCATCGTCTATCGACTGGCCACGTTCTATCTGCCGCCCATCTGGGGTTTCTTCGCGCTTCGGTGGCTCGAACGCAACCGACATCTCTAGCCTCCGACTTGGTTGCCAGGGAAAAGAACCGGATCACGGTTCTTGCAATGCGTCCAGGCTTTGGGTGGAGATGATTCGCGCCCTGATGCTCTCTCGTTCCTCGCAGGCCGCTTCGACACGACGCAGCTGCTCCTCGGATGCCGGCAGACCGAAGATCTCAGCGACGAATCGGGTGAGGTCGGGGCGGTAGTCGTGACCCCAAGCCCGGTATGCGCCGGGGATCTGTGCGTTCTTCATGTCGATCAACGACTGCAAGAAGGTTGTGACGGGGCGCCACCGCAGCCGGGCAGGTATGCCGCGCGGGCTGGCCCCGGGAACTGTTTCGAACTGTGGCCGGGCCTTGGACAGCCAGTCCGGTGGGGACGCGATCAAGTCGGCGCCGAACTTGGATACGCCGTCGTTGTCGTGGCTGACCAACACGTACCGCAGCCGCGAGCGACGTACGGCGGACATGGCCTCGATCTGGCCGAAGTCGTTGACAACGGCGAGCAGGTCCGGGTCGACGTCCGGTCGCGCCGGGCCGGTGACCTGGTGCAGCCAGCCGCTGCCGTGCGGGGTGCCGATCCACAGTGCCCGGTCGATGCCGAGCGCCTGCGGGCCGAGCGTGCCCCAGTGCAGCAAGACGTCCTGGCTGGTGTGCGCACCTAGGCTCTCGCCGAAAAGCACCACGAGCGGGCGGGGGCCCTGGCGATCGCGGAGCCGGCTGCTGATCCGTAGCCACAGCAGCCGGTTCTGCTCCCGCGCGTCCTTGACCTTGAACAGCGACAGTGGCGATGGCCGTTTGGAGTACTGCAGCGTCACGCTGGCGATGTCACCGCGGGTCAGGTACTGAGTAGCCGCGGTCGCGCAGAAGTTCACGTAGCCGGTGCCGGTCGGCGAGATCAGCATCAGCACCGAGCGATCCCACGCCCCAGTGCGGTCCATCTCGGCGAGCGCCAGCTCGACCCGCTCGGCTGCGGTTGGTGCGCTGTCGAAGCCGACGTAGACCTGGATGGGAGTGGCCCTCGCCGGCTCGCCCATCACCGTCTCGATCGACAGGTCCGGTATCCCCTTCGGGGGGTCGACAACGGGCTGCGACCGCACATAAGCGAACGCGTGCCGCCGCCCGGCACGACCCAGCGTGCTCCAGGGCACCAAGCTGTCGCGTCCGCCGCTGACCGTGGGCCCGACCCAGCGGTCAGCCGTGTCATCGTCGAGAACCGGCTCAACGGTCGCCTCACCGGCCTCGATCCGCTGCATCGTCCGGTCGAACAGGAAACCGCCGGCGAACACCAGCCCGCCCAGACACACTGCGTGCCCGGACAGCCGCCACACCGTGGGTGAGCCAGGCAGCCGGGCCGACATGATCGATCCGGCCGAGTTGGCGACGAGTCGTTCGCCGTATGCGGCCGCGGACAGGCCCCCGGCAATCCCGATACCGATGGCCGCGGCGCGCGCCCGATCGGCAGGGGTGTCGGCTGGTGCCTGCAGCTCTTCCCACGATCTCGGTCTGCGTGCGGACTCGATAGCCCAACCCAGCATCAATCCGGCGGGGATTGCGACCGGGAAGGCGGCGAGCCGGCCATCAGCTCCCAAACGGTCGTCGAGCGATCGGGTGCCGACCTGGACAGCCGCCAGCGTCAGGCCGCCGAGACCGGTCATCGCCGCGCCCCAGGCGGCGAGTCTGGCCAGCGCGCGAACCGTCGACTCGTGCGCGCGCGGCCGCAATGCCCGTCGAGCGACAAGACCGGCTGAGATCGCGGCAAGGTCGAGCAAGGCCGCTGCCGCCCGCTCCTGTGACGGGGCCGAGATGGCCTGCAAGCGCGGGGCCAGCATGGACGCGGCCGCCTCCAGGGTGTCCTGGGTCGTGACGGTCAGGAGGTACGACAGCGAGGTCGCCAGACCGGTCACCACGCCCTGGTCCAGCGCGCTGCGCGGCACCAGCAACGGCTCGAAGGTCCCGGGAGCGACAGCGGCCGCAACCAGCAGACCGGTTTGCTGCCCACGATCGGACAGCCCGGTCCCCATGCCCCGCACCCCCATGGACCCTCCGTCCCGTCGTCAATCCTGGTCCGAAGGACCGGAACCCGGGCCAACAGCATCTGGCGACAACGCCTTTTGTCCGAGCCACCATGCCACCGCGACACCCATGCCGTTCAAGGCCCAGTGCAGGCCGATCGGCGGCAGCAGGCTGTCAGACCACAGCCTGAGCAGCGCAAAGACCACGCCTCCAGCTGCGGTGAACAACACCGTGCTCAGCACCGCGAGCACGAGGCCGCGTCGGTCGCCCCCCAACACGTTCGACACGCCGGCGTGCGACGCATGCATCGTGCTCGCCGGCAGTATGTGCCACAGCCCGAACAGCAGGGACGTGCCACAGATCGCCCAGACCGTGCCGTGTCGGACCGAGAGCATCCCGAAGAGCACGCCGCGGAAGGCGGTCTCCTCGAGTAGGACGGTTCCGAACGGGATCGCGATCAGTGCCCGCCCTGCGATGACCCGTCCGGTGGCTTCCATCGCCCTGCGGTCGGCGAACGCGCCACGTGTGCGCGGCCAGGCGGCGGCGACCCCGTACACCACGGCCACCAGCAGCACGATCAGGCTCGCCCACAGCAACCCGGGCAGGATGGTGCCGCGCCCGAGGCCGAGGTCATCGGCGCTCAGGCCATCCAACCAGGCCAGCGTCAGCAGCAGCGCTGACCCAAGCACGCAGACGGGCACGTACCACCGCTGCGGCAACCGATTCGTCGCCACATTGCTGGCCACCATGACCAGGACGACCGCAAGCAGCAACACGAAATCGTCACCTCGTGCTGCGTGGTCGTGTGGTCAGCACCAGCCCTAGCCGGGCTGTGACCAGTCGTCGGCGTAGTTCGGCGGCGCGGCCAGCAGGCCCCAGATCACGAGGCTGCCAGCGGCCATCATGACGATCGACCACAGCGGGTAGTAGGGCAGCCAGAGGAAGTTGGCAATGATTGACAGCCCGGCCACGGCGACGCCCGTGAACCGTGCCCATTTGGCGCCTTGCAGCACAAACAAGCCGACGACGAACATGGCCACGCCGAGGATCAGGTGGATCCAGCCCCAGGTGGTCAGGTCGAACTTATAGACGTACTCGAAGCCGACGACGAAGAGTTCGTCGTTCAGCACAGCGGACAATCCTTGGAAGAACTCCATCAAGCCGATGATGATCAGCCAGACGCCGCCGAACATGCTGAGGCCAGTTGTCCATACGCCGGAACGGCTCGGTGTCGAGGGTGTGGTCATGGCGAACGATGGTATGGCCGCAACAGGTCGCGAGTACGGGACTCGCTGGGGCTCGGGTCACCCCAACTGTGGCAGGCATGCGCCGAGGGGGCCGGATTCACCATCGCCCATGGCCTGTGGTAGAGATCTCTGCCTCTGACATATCCACGTTGACGACCATTGGCAAAGGAGCAACGCCGTGCCGCTGCTAGACCTGTTCTGGACGACGCTCTGGTTCTTCCTGTTCTTCGCTTGGATCTGGGCGCTTATCACGATCTTCGGCGACATCTTCCGTAGCCGTGACCTGTCCGGGTGGGGCAAGGCGCTCTGGACGCTGTTCGTGGTGTTCATTCCCTGGCTCGGCGTGCTCGTCTATTTGATCGCCCGTGGCGGCTCGATGACCGAGCGCAACCTGCAGCAAGCCGCCGAACGTGAGCAGGCCACGCAGCAGTACATCCAGAGCGTGGCCGCGCAAGGTACTGCGTCCACCGCAGACGAGATCGGCAAGCTCGCGCAGCTGCGGGACTCCGGTGTCCTCACACCAGAAGAGTTCGCCGCGCAGAAAGCCAGGATCCTCGCATCGGCGTAGCGCTCAGCACGCGCCGCAGGAGGCCTGTACTTCGTGAACTTGGTGCGGGGCGGCGCGCTCACTTCCGCCGTGGTGACCGGCGGGGCAGGCTGTCGATCTGACGCCGCTTTCGGGCGTACGTGGTAGGAGGCTGGAATGTCTGACACCAACACAGCGCCGAGTGCCGAGACCACGGTGGTCGAGCCGCCGGGGAGGGGGCGCTCGGTTGCGGCGCTGGTCTGTGTGGTGTTGGCGGCGTTGCTGACGACGCCGGCGGCTCTTGCCTACTGGGGGCAGCGCACCCTGAACGACACGCAGCGTTATGTGGACACCGTCGGTCCGTTGGTGAACTCGCCGGAGGTGCAGGACGCGATCGCGACCAAGGTCACCGATGCGATTGAGTCGCGCGTCGATGTGGAGGAGATCCTCAACGAGGTGTTCGCCGGTGTCATCACCGAGGCGCCACGGTTGGAGCGGCTAGTCGGTCCGCTGGCTGGTGCGATCAACGGCTTGATCGACCGCGAGGTCCGCGAATTCGTTGCCTCCGACACCTTCGCCGACCTGTGGGTCACGGTGAACACGCGGGCGCAGCAGGCACTGGTGCGGGTGCTGAAGGGGGACAACACCGGCGCGATTCAGGTGGAGGGCGGCCAGATCGTCCTCGATCTTGCCGAGGTGATCGCCCAGGTCCAGGACCGGCTGGTCGCCCGCGGACTGACGATCGTGGAGAACGTGCCGATCCCGGATGTGGACAGGCAGATCGTGCTGCTTGAGGCCCCGCAGCTGGAGCAGGCCCGCACGATCTACGCGTTCGCGAACCCGGTGGCCAGATGGCTGCTCCCGGTGGTGGCGGCGCTCTACCTGGCCGCGTTTCTGCTCTCGCGCCGCAGGCCACGGATGACGGTGACGATCGGGGTCCTGCTGGCGGCGAACGCCCTGCTGGTGGCGCTGGCGTTGTCAATTGGCCGGCAGCTGTTCATCAACGAACTGGCCGGGACGGTGTTCGGCCCGGCGAGCTCGGTGTTCTACGACGTGCTGCTTGCCTACCTCGAGCGAGGCTGGAAGGTGATCCTCTGGCTTGGCTTGATCCTGGTAGTTGCCGGCTGGTTCGCCGGGTCCACTCGCTCGGGCACCGCTGTTCGCTCGACGCTGTCGGGAGGTCTGGAGACCGCCGGGAACGGACTGGCCGGAGAGCCGCTCGGCGGTGCCGGCCGATGGGTGGATGGCAACGCCGAGTGGCTGCGGGTTGCCGTGGTCGCGCTCGGTGCGGTGGTTCTGCTGTGGGGCAACGCCGCGTCGCCCACGCGACTGCTCTGGTCGCTGCTGCTCACCGTCGCGCTTCTGGCGGCCATCCAGGTGCTCATCGGAGCCGGCCGCGGGACAGCCGCTCGCCCTGCACTGGCAGACGCTGGGGCGTAGAAATTCCATGAGCGCATCCGGGCTGCCGACGCGGCTCCTCGTCGGGGCGGCTTTCTCGGCTCTGGCATTGTCCGGGTGCGGCTCTGGCGACGGGGATGCGGAGCTGAGGGCCGCGCAGGCACGAGTGTCTGCGAAGCAGAACGCGCTGGCGGACGCCGAGTCGGAGGCTGCCGAGACGTCAGCCCAGTTCTGCGATGACAGTGCGGGCTATGTCACCGCCCTGGACCGTTACGGCGATGTGATCAACGGCACCGCGCCAACCGTCGGCGACGTCAAGGATGCGGGCACGGACCTGGAGAAGCCTCGCGAGGACGCCATGGCAAGCGCGGAGGCCGCGGTCGGCGCCCAGCAGCAGCTGGTGACCGCAGAGAAGGAACTGGCCGAGGCCGAGGCCGCTCTCGCGGCAGTCACGGGCACGGCGTCGAGCACCTCGCCGTCGCCTACTCCGACGACCACGGCGCCATTGGTGCCAACCGCGACGGTGAATCGTGTGGAGCAGGCCGACGCGGATTTCACAGCGGCGCAGAGCGGGATCAACGACCAGACCCCACTTGCGCAGGCATCGCAGCACTTCAATGCGGCGGCGGTCGCACTGGAGATGGCCTGGCTGCGGCTGTTCGCCGACGCTGGATGCCTGACTGACGATCAGCAGAAGCAGGCAGATGCGGCGGTGCGCGACTACAGCCTCGCGCTGCAGACGTCGCTCGCCGAGGCCGGGTACTACATGGGCCCGGTCGACGGGGTGTATGGCCCTTCGACCGTTGATGCAATCGAAGCGCTGCAGCAGGCCCACGGCTTGCCGGTCACCGGGACACTTGACAAGGCCACCGCTGCGGCGTTGCAGGCGGATCTGGCGGCCCAAGGCGGGGCGGTCGCGAGGACCGCAGTTGCCTCGACGGCTGCCGTCCAGCAAACGCTCAGGCTCGCCGGATTCTGGGACGGACCGGTGGACGGGAATTGGACCCCGGAGTTAACCGAGGCGTTGATGTCCTTTCAGACCGAGCTTGGTGTCTCGCCCTCCGGAACTGTCGACTCGGCCACGATCGCAGCTCTCGAGCACGCCATCGCCAGTCTTGAGCGGCCGGCGTCCTCTCCGCCGGCGGCACCATCAACCTCGACCCCAAGCCCGTCGGCGACGATCGCGCCGTCTGGTACGACCTCCACGAGCCCCGCGTCGTGAATGCTGGCCCGCTCTCCTAAGCCCACCCATCGGCGCCAACTTCACCGGACGCGCTCAGCCAAAGGGAAGGAGCCCGATCAGCTGCGATCCCCGTCTGGGTGTGCGATGTCCTCGAGCGCGTCGCCTGGTGTCTCGCCCTTATGAGCACCGTGCTGCTGGATCAGTTCAGGGTTACGCCGGACGGCGACCAGGCTGGCGACGATGGTGATGACCAGAACGCCGAGGATGACCGCAAGCGAGGTCTGGGTGGAGATGACCGGGACGTCGAACCCAGACTCGTGCAGCGCGTGCAGCAACAGTTTGACGCCGATGAACCCGAGAATGATCGACAAGCCGAATGACAGGTAGATCAGCCGGTCCAGGAGCCCGTCGAGCAGGAAGTACAGCTGGCGCAGCCCCATCAGCGCGAACGCGTTGGCCGTGAACACGATGTAGGCCTCTTCGGTCAGCCCGAAGATGGCCGGGATCGAGTCCAAGGCGAACATCAGGTCGGTCATGAAGATCGCCACCATGACGATGAACAGCGGCGTGAATACCCGCTTGCCGTCCACCTTGATGCTGAACGATCCGTTGTGGTACTCGCTGGTGACCGGCACCCAGCGCTCGACCTTGTGCACGATGCTGTTGTGCGCCGGGTCGCCCTCGCTGCCATGTCCGCTGGCGAGTTTGATCGCGGTGTAGATCAGGAAGGCACCGAAGACGTAGAACAGCCAACTGAACTGCTCCAGCGCGGCCGCCCCCACCAGGATGAAGATGAACCGCAACACCAGCGCGCCAACGATGCCGATCTGCAACACCTTCTGCTGGTAGAGCTGCGGCACCGCGAAACTCGTCATGATGATCACGAACACGAACAGGTTGTCGACGCTGAGGCTGTACTCGGTGATCCAGCCTGCAATGAACTCCTGCCCGAATTGTTCACCGTAGGTCTGCCAGATCCATGCGCCGAAGACCAATGCCGCGGCCACGTAGACGCCGACCCAAATGCCGGCCTCCCGCATTCCCACCACGTGCGGCCGACGCGATGCGATGACGAAGTCGAGCAGGTAGACGCCGAAAACGACGACAAGCGTGACGGCCCACTGGGTCGTAGTCACGTTCATCGGTGATCCTCCCTCGCTCCTGACCTGGATCGCACGCTACGCGGGTCGGCCCGAGACTGGCACGTGGCGGCACAACGCGCGCGCCGCGTGTCGGCGGCGAGCCGATGTCACTCCGGTCGGGGGAGGATGCGGGCATGGACGCCGGCCGCGCTGCGACGCTGCTAGCGATCTGCCTGGTGTCCTTCGCGGCCGGGGAGGCGTTGGCGCGGCTGCATGTTCCGCGGCTGCCGGTGTACCTGGCAGCCGGAGCCCTGTCCGGTGTCGTGCTGTCGACCGCCGAGGAGTCCGCCAACCTCGCGTACCCCACGGTTTCGTCGATATCGCTGGGTGTCATCGGCTTCGTGGCCGGCAGTCACCTTGCCTGGCAGACGATCAAGCCTCGCGTCCGTCCGATCGCGTTCCAGGTCGTCGGCATGAGCCTCGTCGTGCCCGTGCTGGTATCGGTCGTCGTCGCCCTGGTCCTCTCGAACAAGGACGTGGAGATCCAGGTCGCGGCGGCCTTGCTCACGGGTGCGGTGATGCTGGCCCTGTCGCCACCCGAGGCCATCGCGATCATTTCCGAGTCGAGGTCGGCAGGCCCGTTCACCAGGCTCGTACTCGGCGCGACCGTCGTCATGGACGTCGTGGTCGTCGCGGCGTTCTCCGCCGCGATGACCATCGCCCATGCCCTCGTGGGCGAGGGCGGATCGTTCGCCGATGTGGTGGTCAGTGTGACGGTCGGGCTGACCCTGGCCGCCACGGCTGGGCTCGTGGTCGGCGGCGTGCTGTCCGTGACCATCCCTCGGGCGGCGCGAGGCGTCGTCGCGGCTGCCGTCATCGTCCTGGCCGCCGGCCTCACCGTCTGGCTCGCGGTTCTCGCCGTGCAATGGGCCGAAGATCGACTTGGCCTCGAGATCGAGGTCGAGTCACTGCTCGTCGCCATGGTGGCCGGGGTCTATGTCGCGAACCGATCCGCGGCGCGCGACATGATCTCGAAGCTTCTCGAACACCTAGCACCATACGTGTACGTCGTGTTCTTCACCCTGACCGGGCTCGGCCTTCATCTGGACGCATTGTTGGCCGCCGCCCCGGCGGCGCTCGCGCTGTGGGCTGTTCGAGGCAGCGGCCTGTGGGTGGGCTCCCGGGGAGCGATGGCGCTCGCCCGTGAACCGGCCACCGTTCGACGCGTTGCCTGGCGGGCCTTCATCCCGCAAGCCGGGATCGCGCTGGCCCTGGCGTCGACGGTCGCGGCAGAGTTCCCCGAATTCGGGGAGGTCTTCGCCGTCGTTGTGATTGGCACGATCGTCATCAACGAGGCATCCGGGCCGTTCTTCCTGCGCTCAGCCCTGGATGCAGTCGGCGAGACCGCGCCGAAGGAGGAGATCCTGCACTGATCACAGGGCAGGGCACGGCCTGCCCTATCGCGCACCACCGCGAGCCGCTAGATTGCCCGAACACGGAGCGCGGTGGCGACGGGTTCACGAATCTCACCGCTGGAACGGACCGCGCAACGGCACCTGGGTTCGACGTGGACGCGCTGGTTGCCCACCTCGGCACCGGCCCGATTGCGCGAGGGCCGGCCAACCGGATCACCAGGGTGGCCTGAGGACGGTCGGTGCAGCTCGGGGCTATTCTTCGTGCCCGTGGGATGGGGGCGGCTGCTGCGGCGGCCTGACGTACCGAAGCGGCCGGTCTGTGACCATGACGCCCGACCTCCGCATCCGGACTCCGGACCAGCGCCTGCGGGTCTTCGTCTCGTCGACGCTGAAAGAGCTCGCGGACGAGCGAGCGGCGGTCCGGAGGGCCGTCGAGACGCTCCGTCTCACGCCGGTCATGTTTGAGCTCGGCGCCCGGCCTTACCCGCCCCGAGCGCTGTATCGCGCGTACCTCGAACAGAGCCATGTCTTCCTCGGCGTCTACTGGCAGTCGTACGGCTGGGTAGCTCCCGACGAGAACGTCTCTGGCCTCGAGGACGAGTATCGACTCTCGGGGGGTCGTCCCCGACTCGTGTACATCAAGGGTCCGGCGCCCGACCGGCAGGACCGGCTCGGCGGACTTCTGCGGCGCATCGAATCCGACGACCAGGCGTCCTACCGCCACTTCGCCGACGCCGACGAGCTCGAACAGGTCGTCAAGGATGACCTGATGGTGCTGCTCACCGAACGCTTCGAGGCAGTGGACACGCCGGAGCCGGGGATTGCGCGTCGACCAGTCACGGCGCCGCCGATCCCGATCACGCCGACCGTGGGAAGGGACGCAGAGCTCGCCGACGTACAGCGGTTGCTGGCCGAGGGGTGCCGGATCCTCACGCTGACCGGCCCCGGTGGGGTCGGCAAGAGCCGGTTGGCGCTCGAGGCCTGCCGACGTCCGATGGCCGCGTTCCCCGATGGTGTGGCGTTCGTCCCGTTGGAGACCGTGCACGAGCCGTCGGATGTTTCGCGGGTGCTGGCCGACCGGCTCGGGGTAACGGTCGAGGGCGCCCAGGCGCCGCTCGACGTGACGGTTGAGTGGCTGCGCGGGCAGCAGATGCTGCTGCTGATCGACAACTTCGAACAGGTCCTCGACGCCGGGCCCGGCTTGGCAACGCTGCTCGATGCCTGTCCTGGTGTCAGTGCTCTCGTGACGAGTCGGCGGCCGCTGCGCTTGCGCGGGGAGCGACTTCTGACGGTCGAGCCGCTCCGGCTCCCCGCGGCTTCAACGGACCTCGGTACCCGAGGTGGGGCCGTTGATGCGGCTCTTCGTTCCCCGGCCGTGGAGCTGTTCGTGGAGCGAGCGCGACGGGTGCGGCCCGCTTTCGTCGTCGACCGAGGCAACGCAGACGCAGTGGTGGACCTGGTGCGCCGACTTGACGGGCTGCCGCTCGCCATCGAGTTGGCCGCGGCCCGAACGCAGATCCTCGAGCCGCGGCAGATGTTGGAGCGCTTCGATCGCGGCCTGGCGGTGCCGATGTCAGCTGGCCATGACTTCCCGGAGCGCCAGCGCACGCTGCGGGCGACGCTGGACTGGAGCAATGACCTGCTCACCACGGCGCAGCAAACCCTCCTCGCTCGCCTCAGCGTGTTCGTCGACGGGGTCACGCTGGATGCCATCGAGTCCGTGTGCTCGGGAGAACCGGTCTCAGACCTGCTGGACGACCTGTCCGCGCTGCTCGACAACGGGTTGCTGTGCACCGACCGGCAACGAGTCGAGGGCCAACCACGCTTCATGCTGCTGTTGACGGTGCGCGAGTTCGCAGCGGAACGGTTCGCCGCGACGTCCGAAGCAGAGGCGGTCAGGGCAAGGTTCCTCGACTGGGCGCTCGAGACGGTGGCCGTGGGTGACCCGGGCCTGCACCGCGACGCGCCGGCACGGTGGCCGGAGCTTCAGGTCGAGGCGTGCAATCTTCGGCTGGCGGCGCAGCTGTCCATCGAGTCCGGCGACTGCGAGGCCTTCACCCGACTGGCATGGGGCATGTTCCATTGGATGTGGCGGTTCGGCCATATCGGCGTCCTGGCCAGATGGGCGGAGCAGCGCGCTCACTGCGTGTGGCGATCCTTCGAATCGCGTGGACCCAATGACGTCCGCACGGTTACGCGCAGCCGTGTCGTGGGTGCGCTTCTTGGTCGGGGACATTGCGGGGGCTCTCGAGGCGCAGGACGTTCTCGACCTCGATGTCGTCGCGGAGTCCGACCCTGCCTGTGCGGCGCTGCTGTTCAACACGCGCTCACTGGTCTTGCCGATGGACGACGGTGGCCACCAGGCCCGCGACGCCGCAGAGCGCGCGCTCGTCCTGGCCGACCGCAGCGGGTTCGTCGCGGTGCGCGCATACAGCCACTCGTTCCTCGCCTGCCTCGACCTCATCAACCGCGACTTCGAGTCGGCCGAGCGGCACTGCCGCGCATGCTTGTCGATTGCGCTCGACAGTGGCCTGCAGTCATTGGCCGGCCAGCAGTACGGACTGCTCGGCCTGATTGCCATCGCGCGAGGCCAAATCAACGAGGGCCGTCGCCAGTTCGCAGGCGCGTTCGAAGTTCTGCGTGTGGAGCACACCCTGCTCGACGTCGCCATCCTGCTCGGGCATACGTCGGTGCTGGCTTCGGCCGAGGGGAGGGCTGCCGACGCGGCCCTGGCCCGCGCCGTCGCGGATGCGGTCATGACGCGACTCGGGCTCGCCGCCTGGCCGATGTTCGAGGGCGCCCGCCGCACAGCGCTGGGTAACAAACCTCAGGTGGATGCCGAGCCGATCGGTTCCGAAGCCGCCGACGCAGACCCATGGGACGTGTTGCAGGCCACGCTCGATATGCCGTCCCTCATCTCGGACGAGGCACGCTGACAATGCGCATTCTCGGATGACAGGGTGGTGTCCGAGGAGGAGCGATGGAGTACAGACGGTTGGGCCGGCTGGGGCACCAGAGCTCGGTCTTGATCTACGGCGCTGCGGCGCTGTCCGACGTGGACCAGGACGCGGCGGACGCCTCGATTCAGGAGGCGTTGGACGCTGGCGTCAACCATGTCGACACGGCGGCGAGCTACGGCGACAGTGAGCTCCGGCTGGGTCCGTGGATGCCGCGCATTCGCGACCGGATCTTCCTGGCGACGAAGACTGGCGAGCGCGAGCGCGATGCCGCGTGGGCGCAGATCAACCATTCGTTGGAACGGCTCCAGACGGATCGGGTGGATCTGCTGCAGCTGCACGGCGTTTGCGACCTGCCCGATCTCGACCGGACCGTTGGGGTGGGCGGTGCCCTCGAAGCCGCGCAGCGGGCCCAAGCGGAAGGTCTGGTCGGGGCGATCGGGATCACCGGACACGGCGCCGACGCGCCTGCGGTCCACCACGAGGCGCTGCGCCGGTTCCCGTTCGCGACCGTTCTCACGCCGCTCAATCCGGTGCTCTGGCGCGATCCGGTGTACCGCGCGGCATACGAGTCCTTGGTCGCGGAAGTTCAACGCCAGGACGCCGGACTCATGACCATCAAGGCCGTCTCCCGGCGGAACTGGCCACAGGGTCCCGCGGGCGCCCCGTATGCGACGTGGTACGAGCCGTTCGCCGACGCGGGCCGGATCCGCGCAACCGTGTCGTGGGTGCTGTCCCACCCTGAGATCACCGGTCTGGCAACTGCCGGTGATGTGCGGCTGCTCGGCATGACCATTGATGCCGAACGCGATCGAATGTCCGTCGAGGAAGCCGAGGCGATGCTTGAGGGTGACCCCGACTACTCCTCGCCGTTCATCGCGATGCCGTTCTGACTGCCCAGGTCGAATAGCTCTGGCGCTTCGTCAGGCGGCGAGCACGTCATCCATCTGCGCCAGAGCCGCGCGCAGGCCCCTCCTTACGGGTGCGCTTCGGTGATCGGATGTGTCCGACCTCGGTGTCGCCCTCGGCGAGGATCCCCTCCATTCGCTTGATGCGGCCGCGCCAGACCGCTTCGTCATGCTGCTGCCCGCCCGGTGTCGACGGCTACCGCATCTCCTCAGCGCTCGAAAACGTAGGTGCCGGGCGCGTCGTCGAGCGGCTCCAGTCCGCCGCCGCCGAGCTCGGCCGGGGCGGCCACCGTGGGACCACAGCGGTCCGTGAGCCACTGCACGTAGTCCGCCCACCAGGTGCCGTCCACCGTGTCAGCGCTCTTCAGGTAGTCGGTGGCATCCTCCGGGTTGCGCTCAGCCACCTGGAATT
Organism: uncultured Actinomycetota bacterium; assembly: GCA_963836025.1. Lineage (GTDB taxonomy): Bacteria > Actinomycetota > Actinomycetes > JBEVHX01 > JBEVHX01 > JBEVHX01. The sequence continues at coordinate 325,541 of CAWIIE010000007.1, read as the reverse complement.
TGGCTTTGGGATTACCCGGCGGATTGACCAGCGCCGCGATGTGCCCGCTGTTCGACAGCACGAACCTGCTCTCGCCGCCCAGCAGGTTCACCGTGGCATAGCAGGCCCGCCAGTCGCACAGGTGGTCGGAGACGCCGGCCAGCACGTATGCGTCGTTCTTGATCGCAGCGAGGTCCACCGGCGTGCCGAGGACGCTGGCCGCACCCGGCTTCACCAGCTGGTTCTCGACACCGATGTCGAGGAAGTCGCGATGCAGCTTGGCCGGCATACGCGTGACGTCCGCGTTCCACGCCAGGATGTCGAATGCCGGCGGGTCGTTGCCGAGCAGGTAGTTGTTCACCCAGTAGGACCAGATCAGGTCGCCGGGCCGCAGCCAGGCGAACACCTCGGCCAGGGTGCGGCCGTCTAGGTAGCCGCGTCGTGCCGAGGCGGCGGCCGCGAGCCGGGCGGTCCGTTTGTCCGCGATGGCCGCGGCCAGCCCGGCCCGCGATTGGTCGATCACGGTGACGACCAGGGTGAGGGCGGCCAGCCGGTCCGCTTCACCGATCTCGGCGAGATGGGCGGCGGTCATGCTCGCCAGGATCCCGCCCGAGCAGGCGCCGAACAGGACCGCGCGTGGCTGCCGGGTGACCCGCTGAACGCCGTCCAGTGCGTCGATCACCGATTGGGCGTATGCGTCCATCCCCCAGTCCCGGTGCCGGGCGTCCGGGTTGCGCCAGGACATCAGGAACACCTGCACACCCTGCTGGAGCAGGTACTCGACCAGGCTGCGGCCAGGCGCCAGGTCGATCGCGTAGAACTTGTTGATCATCGGCGGCGCGATCAGCACCGGCACCGACAGCACCTTCGGTGTCTGCGGGGCGTACTGAATCAGCTCGAAGACCTCGGTTCGCAGGACGACCGAACCGGGGGTCGCTGCGAGGTTCTCGCCAACCTGGTACGGGCGGGTGTCCACCATCGCCGGGATCCGCGGCGGCGACGACATGTCCTTGAGGAAGGTGACGCCGCCGCGGACCAAGTTGCCGCCGCCGGTGTCGACGATCGTGCGCAGCGCGACCGGATTGGTCAGTGGGGAGTTCGACGGTGACAACGCCTCGACCAGGTTGTCCGCAATGAACTTAATCTTCAGGTCGGACGAGTACTCCAGCTTGGCGTCACCGACCAGGGCGTTCACCGTGCCGCCGGTCGCGAGGTAGGCCTGGACCAGCCGGTGCAGGAACGGGTTGCTCGACCAGGCTGGGTCTGCAAAGCGCCGATCCGAACGCCCAGGCGCAACCTCCGACGTGCCCAGCACGATCCGGCCCAGCTCGGCGGCGAGCTGCCCGCTGCGGCGAGCCACCGTGCCCGGGCGACCGGCGAGCCCGATTGCGAGATCAAGGCCTGCCCGGCCGGGCACGAACCGGCGCCACGTGCCCAACGCAGCACTCGCGAGCAGCACATCGATCGGTTCGGCGCGGGACTCCGGTTGCTCCGGCTGGTGGTGGCTGGTCTCGCGTCGCGCCGGCGGTGATTGGGGGCCGCGAGCGGTGCGGGTCCCAGCCATCGCGATCAGCTCTCGGTGTCGTCCGGAGGCACGATCTCCCGCTTGAGAATCTTGCCGGTCGGCCCGAGGGGGAGCGCGTCGACCAGCCACACCTTGCGCGGGTACTTGTAGGCCGCCACCCGTTCCTTCACGAAGTCGCGCAGCTCGTCGACGGTGGCGGTGCCTCCCGCCTTCAGTACGACGGCGGCCCCGACCTCCTCACCCAGCGAGGAATGCGGCACGCCGATCACGGCCGCCTGAGCGACGGCCGGGTGCTCGTACAGCACCTCCTCGATCTCCCGGGGGTAGACGTTGTAGCCGCCGCGAATGATCATGTCCTTCTTGCGGTCGACGATGTAGTAGTACCCGTCCTCGTCCCGCGTCGCCATGTCCCCGGTGCGGAACCAGCCGTCGTGGATGGCTTCCGCCGTAGCGTCCGGGCGGTTCCAGTAGCCCTTCATCACGTTGTGTCCCTTGATGGCGATCTCGCCGACCTCGCCCTCCGGGACATCCGCCCAGTCGTCGCTGATCAGCCGGAACTCAACACCTGCGACCGGGGTGCCGATCGAGCCCGGCTTGCGCTCCCGGTCGGCGTGGTTGAACGAGGCCACCGGACTGGTCTCGGACAGCCCGTAGCCCTCGAGGATGATGCAGTCGTACGCCCCCTCGAAGCCGCGGAGGACCTCCACCGGCAGCGCCGAACCCCCCGAAACGGACAGCCGCAACGAGGTCGTGTTGTAGTCGGTCTTGCTCGGATGCTGGAGCAGGGCCGTGTACATCGTCGGCACGCCCTCCATCACCGTCACCTGGTCGCGTTGGAAGATCTCCAGTGCCTTGGTCGGCTCGAAGCGGGGCAGCAGGGTCAGGCAGCTGCCGGTCGAGACGACGCAGCTCATCCCGCAGATCAGACCGAAGACGTGGAACAGCGGCAGGCCACCGAAGACCACGTCGTCCGGGCCGAGGCTGAGCAGGTTCACCGTGACCTCGGTGTTCGCGGCCAAGTTGTCGTGGGTGAGCTCGGCACCCTTCGGCTTTCCCGTGGTACCGGATGTGTAGAGAACAACTGCCGTGTCATTTCCGGCCCGCTCCACCAGTCCAGGGACCGGCTCCTGGGCAGCCAGCAGGGCCTCGAACTCGCCTGGAGTCACCGCGAACATCTGGGCGCCGACCTCGGCGGCACCCTTTGCCGCGTCTTCCGCGAAGCCGTGCCAGGCAAAGATCACCTTGGCCTCCGAGTCGCCGAGGTAGTAAGCCACCTCGCGATCCTTGAGCAGGGGATTCATCGGAACCATCACCCCGCCGAGCCGGAGCACGCCGTAGAAGATGATCGGGAAGTACGGGACGTTCGGCAGCATGATCCCGACCCGGTCACCGGCCTCCAAGCCGTTCGCGCGGAGCAGCGCGGCAACGCGCTGGCTCGCGACGTCCAGGGCGCCGTACGTCACCACGTTCTCGTCCACCCGGAACGCCGGGCGGTCGGCCCGCTCAGAGACGTGGTCGGTCAACAGATGCGCGAGGTTGGCCATGGGTGAATCCTCCTCAAACTCAGTCCAGCGAGCGGATGCAGGCGCGAACGCACCGGGTGCGAAGTCGGTGAGCCAGACTATTCCGCGCCATCGGGCAATGGTCGACCCTCAACAGGGGCAGCACGACCCAGCGACGGGGGTGACATCGACGCCGAACCGGTAGAGACTCGGAGCAGTCGGACGGGACGAGAACCGGTGGAGGCACGTCCGTGGTCAATCCTCGTCGTACACCAGACCTGGTGCCGGCCCTGTTGGCCGGCAAGCACCGCAACCCGCGCAAGGGCGCCTGCTTCATGGAGATGGCGTCGTTCCTCGCCGGCGAGCGGTGGAGCGACCATCCGGCGTGCACGCACCCGCTGCTCGCCGAGCTCGCCATGCTGGTCAACGACCACGTCGCCGACGAAAGCCGACAACGGCTGGTTCCGCTGGTGCCCTCGGTGATCGGCCTGACGAGCGACGACCCGCATGTGGAACCGCGACTCGCGCTGTTCGCGGCGTGCACCGCCCTGCCGGTGACGGCGGAGGCGACTCAGCGGGCGCTCGCCGTCGCCGTGCTGACGTGCAACCGGGTGCTCGGGTCGCTCGACGGGCTGCCGCCTGGCGCCCTCGACGCGGAGAGCCACGAGGCGCTGGCAAAGGCGCCGTCGGCGGCCACCTGGGCCGGGAAGTTCAGTCGCGGCATCGTGCCGACCGCGCGTGCCTTCCGGCGGCACGGCGCACCGAGCATCGTGCGGCTGTCGGTGAAGGGCATCGCCGCGGCGCCGATTCCTGAGCCTGACCGCATGCTGCGCGACTTGCTCACCAGGTCGATCGACCGGTTCCCCGGCTGGGCTGGCTCGAAACCCGTCCTGCCACCTGCGACGGCTCCATGGGACGTCCTGCAGCAGGCTCGCTGACAGTTCGAAAGCGGCGCCGGCTCGGATCACCGAGGATGCCCACGTCGACCGTCGGCAAGCCGCCACGTTCGTAGCCTGTGCGCCCTTCACTCTCCAATGCGCAAGGTGGGCCGCGGGCACAATCAGGGACGTGCGCTTCGGCATCCTCGGGCCGACGCAAGTCGAGCTGCTCGACGGCCAGCAGGTCGCCGTGCGTGGCCCTCGGCTGCGCGCGGTGCTCGCGTTGCTGCTCATCGACGCCGGGAACGTGGTCGGGACCGCGCGGCTGATCGATGGGCTCTTCGGTGAGCATCCACCCCGGGGTGTGGCGAACGCCTTGCAGTCCCAGGTCTCCCGACTTCGGCACGTGCTGACCGACAACGGACCGGCCATCGAACTGCAGCGGCGGGTATCGGCTCGCGTCGACCCGGAGTCGGTGACGTCTTCGCTTCGAGCAGCTTCGGCGGCTGGTCACCGCCACTCGCCTGCTGGTGCCCGCACTTGCCGTCGACGTCGGGCCTCGAGTGTGGTGGCCGAGCCAAACTGTCGCGTCGCCAGCCTCGTCAGCCCGGACCGCGGCTGGTCGACTCGACACTCAATGAGTCGGTGGCCTCGCACGTGGCCAGCTGAACGAGCATCGTCATGGACGACTGTCGCCGCCATAGCATTCCCCGGTGCGTTCGACGAACGCTGTTCTCGCCAATGTCGATTGTGAGCGCCTGTCCGACGGGCTGCTCGCGCAACCAGTCGCGGCGGTGTCGAGTCTGTCGTTCGTCGCCGCCGGGGCTTGGCTGGCGAGCCGTCGACCGTGGCGCTCAACCGAGCCGATCGCGGCCACAACGTATGCGGCACTCGTCGCGATGGTCGGCGTCGGGAGCATGGCGTATCACGGCCCGCGAGGTCCCGGAGCGGGGCTGCTGCACGACGGGTCAATCGTGCTGGTGATCGCGGTTGGCGCGCTGGTCCCGCTCGTCAGACGGATCCGCGGTGCTTCCGCGTTGCGCCCGGGCGGCGGGCTCGCGTTCCGGGTTGCGTGCATAGCCGCGGCCGCGGGGGTCGTCGCATACGTCTTGGGGCGGACCGATGCCCCGCTGTGCGATCCGCAGTCCCCGCTCCAGCTGCATGCGTTGTGGCACGTCCTGATTGCAGTCGCACTCGCGGCATTGGGTGCTGCGCTCTGGGCGCCGACTCCCACCATGCAGTCCCCGGGGGCGGCATCGCGGCGGACCAGCCGATAACGCGCGTCGCCTGGTCCTGGCCCAGTTTGAGCCGGTCCAGACGACCGAGTCCGGCGGTTGTTGTTGTGATTCGGCCGCTATAGCCGCCAGATCGCAACAACAACCGCCGGAAGCGTTCGGGTCAGGCGTCCGTCAGCCGAAGCACGGCGCGCGTGAAGTCGAACGACTCCGCCGTCTCACTGGCGAACAGCTCCTGGATCACGCTGACGCCGGTCGGGCCGGTCTCGTCGACCTTGGAGATCAGGCTCTGCCGGAAGGCCGCGTCGCCGGGGTCGCCGGCGTAGTTGCCCGCCTCTGCCGGGAGCATGCCTTCGTAGTCGACTGTCTCGAGGCCGGTGGCCGCCTCGAGCAGGCCGGCGCGGGTGAGGTCGCCGTTGTCCACCGCAGCCTCGAGTGCGGCCTTCATCGGGTAGGACCAGACCCAACCGGCGGTGTGCCCGTCGGACGGGGTGGCACCGCCGAGCGCCTCGCGCATCGCCACGTGGCCGGGGCTGCCACCGCCGAACGGGGCCCACGGCCCGGACTGGTAGTACAGGGCCTTCAAGGCCGGTGCGGCCGGGCTCTGCAGCAGCGCCGGGTTCCAGGTCGGGCTGGTGCCGACGAACTTGCCCGTGAAACCGCCGGCCGCCGTCTGTCCGATGATCGCGGCCGCATCCGCCGGTCCGGTGGTCACGAACACTACGTCGGGCTGCTGGCTGAGGATCGCCTGGATGGCGGCCCCTTGGTTGGTCTGGCCCTGGCCGGTTTCGACGTCGGCGAACTCGAGCTCCAGGGCCGCCGCGGCCGCCTCCACGCCGCCGGCGGCGTCGCCGCCGTAGTCACCGGGGTAGTGCACTGCCATGACCTTCTGTGCGCCGAACTCCTGCACCGCCCAGTCGACGGAGTTCATCGCCTCGAAGCAGTAGTTCGTGCCGGACTCGAGGATGACGTCCTCGAACTCGTATGCGGAGGTCCACGCGGCTGGCGCCGCCACGACGTCGTTGGCCTTCATGTCCTCGAGGATGGCCGCCGTGGTGGGGGAGCCGAGCGTCTGTGCCAAGGCCAGCACGTCGCCCTTGATCTCCTGGTACGCCTGGTTGTGGACCTCCGGGTTGTACTTGTTGTCGCGGACATACGTCGTCACGTCGATGTCGTAGCCGCCGATGCCGCCGTCCTCGTTGACCCGCTGCCAGAAGGCGGCCTGGGCCTCCACGATCGGGACGGCGAGCGGGGCGAAGGGTCCCTCGGTGAGGTCGGAGATGGTGCCCAGGTAGATGCAGCCGTTGTCGGCGTTGACCGCATCGGGGCACGGGTCGGCGGTGACTCCGACGTCGGTGGAGACGGCGCCTTCCCCGTCAGTCTCGCCGTCGTCGTCGTCCTGTCCACGGCAGGCCGTCACCGCAAGCGCCGCGGCAAGCACCACGGCGAGTGTGGTGGTTCGTCGTGTTGTCATGCATGACCTCCCGGTCAGTAGGTGAAAGGCCAGGCCTTCCAGTAGTTGCGAATGCGAACCCAGATGCCGAAGAGCCCGCGCGGTTCGAAGATGAGGAACACGATGATGAGCAGGCCGTACAGGATCGACTCGACCTGGAAGATGTTGGGGAAGTCGGTGGGCGAGCTGCTGACGGCCGGGATCAACGACGGCAGCTCCTGCGTCAGCCGCGGCAGGAGGGTGATGAACAGCGCGCCCATGATCGAGCCGGAGATCGTGGCCACCCCACCGATCAGCACCATTGCGATGAACTGGATGGACAGCAGGAGGTTGAACGACCCCGGGTCGAAGAAGCCGCTGACCGTATACAGCAAGGCACCCGCACAACCCGCATAGAACGACGACACGACGAACGCGAGCGCCTTGTGTCGCGCCAGCCCGACCCCCATCACCTCGGCGGCGATGTCGCGATCGCGGACTGCGGCGAACGCGCGCCCGACCTTGGAGCGCATCAGGTTGCGGGCGAGCACGGCAAAGATGATCAGGAGCACGAGCATCAGCAGGTACATCTGCTGCATCGCGGTGAAGTACGGACCGTCCTGGTCGAAGTGGTAGCCGAACAGTTCTGGCGTCGCGGCCTGGCGGCCGACGCCAGGCCCGCCCGTCACCGCGCCCCACTCCTTGAAGATGTGCTCGCCAACGAACACCAAGCCGAGGGTGACGATGGCGAGGTACAGACCGCGCAGCCGCACCGCCAGCGGGGCAACCAGCAGCCCGCACAGCCCTGCGACGGTGCCGGCGGCCAGGAGCCACACCGGGATCGACGTGATGCCGAGCCCCAGCGTGCGACCGTCCGGGTCTCCGCTGACGACCGCCGCGGTGTAGGCGCCGACCCCGAGGAAGAACGCGTGGCCCAACGTGACCTGGCCGGCGTAGCCAGTGACGATGTTCAGCCCGATCGCCCCGATGGCCGCGACATAGCCGATCGCCAGCAGCCGGAGCCAGTCGTCGGCCAGAGCGAACGGGAGCAGCACGGCGCCCACGACGATCAGGCCGACCCAGACTTGCTTGGGTCGCGTGTTGAGCAGCCGCAGTTCCTGCGCGTATGCGGTGTACATCGCGGGCCGTCCGCGCAGTGGCCGGCTACGGCCTCGCGGGATCGTGCCCTCGGCGGGCTGCGTTGCCGGGCTCTGCGTGCCGGTTGCCAGGGTGCTCATACGCGTTGCACCTCCGGCGTGCCGAACAGGCCGTACGGCCGGACAAGGAGCACGGCCAGCATGAGCAGATAGGGCGTGATGACCTGGAAGTTCGCACCGAGCCACGGCGCAGCGTCCGGCTGGTAGCTCGCGACCAGCGACTGCACCAGCCCGACCAGGAGCCCGCCGATCACCGCGCCGCCGATCGAGTCGATGCCGCCCAGGATGATCGCCGGCAGCGCCGAGAACGCGACGATGAACGTGGTCTGGTCGATCCCGGATCCGGTGCCGACGAACGCGCCCGCGATGGCGGCGAGGCCACCGGCCAGGGCCCAGGACAGAGCGAAGATGGCTCCAACAGACACCCCGTGCGCCATCGCCGCTTCCTGGTCAAGCGCGACGGCTCGCATCGCCAGGCCGAATCGCGTCCATCGGAGGAACGCGAACAGTGCTGCGACGACGGCACCCGTCACCAGGAAGGACGCGATGAACCGCTGTTGCACTGGAACGCCGAACAGCGAGAGCGTCTCCAGGCCCCACGGGTCGCCAAGCTGGCGGACATCGGTGCCGATGAGCGCATTGACGAAGACGCGCACGACGACGTCCACACCCAAAGTGATGATCGCGATGACGAAGACCGGCTTGCCGATCATCGGGCGGATCGTCGTGCGTTCGACGACCAGGCCCAGGGCAGCCCCCACGAGCACCGCCACCGGCACCGCCAGGAGGTACCCGACCTCGGGCGACAGGTAGCTGACGGCCACGGCGCCGGCGACCATGAACGCCGGTTGGGCGAACGAGATGACCCGCGTGGAGCGGTAGATGACCACGAACCCGAGCGCGAGCAGGGCGTAGATCGAGCCAACACCGAGTCCGCGAGCGACGATCTCGACCAGATCGCTCACTGACCGCCCCCGTACATGGAGTCAACGAGTCCGGCATAGCGCTGCCCGACGGCGACCCGCTTGACCTTTTGGGTCCCGGTCAGCTCGCCGTCATCTTGGTCGAGCTCTTTGGGCAGCAGCCGGAACCTCTTGATGTGCTCGACCGGCGCGTGCCGGGCATTGACGCCGTCGACGATCGTGCGGACCAGGTCCTGAACCTCTTGCTTCTCGCTCAGGTCGCGGTACGTGGTGTACGGGATCCGCCGGCGCTGCGCCCACTCACCGACCGTCTCGAGCTCGATGCCGACGAGCGCAGTGAGGTAGGGCCGGCGGTCGCCGATGATGACGGCCTCCTTGATGTACGGCGAGGCTTTGACCGCGTTTTCGATCGGTGACGGCGCGACGTTCTTCCCGCCGGCCGTGATGAGGATGTCCTTCATTCGGTCGGTGATCCGCAAGTGGGTCTCGTCGACCCACTCGCCAACGTCCCCCGTATGCAGCCACCCGTCGGGGTCGATCGCCTTAGCGGTGGCCTCCGCGTCCTGCCAGTACCCCATGACGATGCCCGGGTGCCGGGTCAGGATCTCGCCGGTCTGCTCGTCGACGCGCAACTCCACGCCCCAGTGCGGCTCACCGACAGTGCCGAGCTTGATCCGCCCCGGACGGTTCGCGGTGGCGACCGCCGTCTGTTCGGTCATCCCGTACACCTCGTGCATCGGGACCCCGATGCCCATGAAGAACTTGAGCACCTCCGGCGCGATCGGCGCCGCGCCGGATGCCGCATACCGCACTTTGCGCATGCCGAGCCGGTCACGCAGCGCCCGGAAGAACATCACATAGCCCACTGCGGAGACGACTCTGGTGCCCAGCGTGTGCCGTCCCCCGGTGCGCACCAGGGTGTCGCCGATGTGGTCCGCGCGGCGCAGCCAGAACTGGGCAAGGGCGCGCTTGACCGGACTGGCCGATGCGAGCCGGATGCGCACACCAGCCAGGATCTTCTCCCAGATCCGCGGGACGCCGAACAGGATCGTCGGCTGGATCTCGTGCAGGTTGGGCCCAACGGTCGCGATCGACTCGGCGAAGTTGACCTGGACACCGGCGCCGGCGTTGAACCAGATGGTGAACAACCGCTCGGCAACGTGGCACAGCGGAAGGTAGGACAGGATCACGTCGTGCTCGCCGGGCGGCGGCGTGATGAAGCCAGCGCGCCTGATCAGCGACTCGATCGCGAAGTCCACATTCGCGACGGTGAGCATCGCGCCCTTGGGCAAGGAAGTTGTCCCGGACGTGTAGATCAGCCCGGCGAGGTCGTCGGCGCGTGCGCCGGCCATGTGCTCCTCGACCGCCCCCGGTTGTTGCTCGCGGTGTGCGCTGCCGGCGGCGGTCAGCGCATCCCACGACATCAACCACGGTTGGTCGTATGCGCCCCGCAACCCGCGCGGCTCCAGGTACACGACGTGCTCGAGCGCAGGCAGCGCATCGGGGTCGTCCGCCAGGATGTCGACCACCTTGTCGACCTGTTCCTGGTCTTCGGCCAGCAACACCCTGGCGCCGGAGTTGGCGAGGATGTGCCGGATCTCCGGCCATGGGCTGGTCGAGTACAGCCCGACCGTCGCCGCCCGCACCGCGACCGTGGCCACGTCCGCATACAGCCACTCCGGACGATTCTCGGACAGGACGCCGACCCGGTCTCCCGGCTGAACGCCGAGCGCGAGCAGGCCGTGGGCGACCGTGCTGACGGTGTCCCAGTAGCCGGACCAGGTGACCTGCTGCCAGATGCCGTACACCTTCGCCCGCATCGCGACCCCGTCTGGCGAAGACCCAGCACGGTCACGCACCATCGCTGCGATCGTCTGTGGGTGCGGGCCGTCGGACGCCTGGGTGCTCGGTGCCGGCAGTGTCAGCTCGGTCATGCCGGGGCCGCCTGCCCGAGATAGGCCTGAATGACCTTGGGGTCGTTCGCGACCTCGGCCGGGGTGCCCAACGCCAGCTGGGTGCCGAAGTCGACGACCAGCACGCGGTCGGCGAGATCCATCACCAGACCCATGTCGTGCTCGACCATGACCATCGCGATCCCGAGCTCGCTGCGGATGTCGAGCACGAACCGGGCCAGGTCCTGGGTCTCTTCGAGGTTCATGCCCGCCGCCGGTTCGTCCAGCAGCAACAGCGTGGGATCCATGGCCAAGGCGCGGCCCAGCTCCACCCGCTTCTTGATGCCATACGGCAGCAGGCCAACCGGCAGGGCCCGCCATGGCTCCAGCTCGAGGAAGTCGATGATCTGCTCGACCGCGGCGCGGTGCCTGATCTCCTCTCGCAGCGCCCGGCCACGCCAGACCAGCGCTGCCAGCGGCCCGTAGGCCAAGTGCAGATGGCGGCCCAGCATCAGGTTGTCAACGAGGGAGAGGTTGGTGAACAGTTCGATGCCCTGGAAGGTACGGGCCATCCCGAGCCCGGTGATGTGGTGCGGCTTGCGGCCGACGATCTCCTGGCCAGCGAAGCGCACACTGCCCTGCTGGGGGCGGTAGACGCCGGAGAGGATGTTGAACAGGGAGGTCTTGCCGGCGCCGTTGGGGCCGATCACGGCGAGCAGCTCGCCTGGCTCGACGGTGAATGACACCCCGTCGACGGCGACAACGCCGGCGAAGCGCAACCTCACGTCCCGGACTTCGAGGATCGGCGCGCTCATGCGGCCCAGCGCTTGCGTCGTTTGTAGTGCTTCACGTCCCGGAACGACTTCGCGGAGCTCTCCGGACCCAGCCCGAGGTAGAACTCGCGGATGTCGTCGTCCTTGAGCAGGTCAGCTGCCGGCTTGGCCATCACGACCGCGCCGGTCTCCAGCACATACCCGTAGGACGCGATCGACAACGCCATGGTCGCGTTCTGTTCCACCAGCAGGACCGCGGTGCCTTGACGGTTGATCTCGACGATCAGGTCCCGGATCTGCTGTACCAGCAGCGGTGCCAGCCCAAGGCTGGGCTCGTCCAGCAGGAGATACCGCGGCTCGGACATCAGGGCCCGGCCCATCGCCAGCATCTGTTGCTGGCCGCCGGACAGGTACCCGCCCCGCTGATTGCGTCGGTCGCGCAGGATCGGGAACAGCTCGAACACCCGCTCCAGGTTGCTCGCGGCGGCCTGGTGCTTGGTGTGCGCGCCGACTCGAAGGTTCTCTTCCACGCTCAGCTCGGTGAAGATCCGGCGTCCCTCCATGACCTGCGCGATGCCGTGCCGCACGGCGCGCGCCGGGTCGAGGTCGTGGATCACGGTGTCGTCAAGACTGACCGACCCTTTGGTGACCTTGCCGTTGTGGACGTCGAGCAGCCCGGTCACCGCCCGCAGCAGCGTCGACTTCCCGGCACCGTTGGCCCCGAGGAGGGCGACGATGGACCCGTCCGGCACCTGCAGGCTGACGCCACGCAGAACCTGCATCACGTCGTCATAGACGACCTCGAGGTTGCGAACCGCCAGCACCGTGCCCGCCACCTCCCCGATGCCCGCGTTGGCACCGACGTTTCAGTGCCGTGGATCAATCGGGACAGAACGTACACGCGCCGGTCGTGGTCTCCGAGCAGCGCGCCGGAACTGTTGCCGCTGCGTGACATATCACGATCTGCGCGCTCGAATCATCCAGATCCGTGCGATCTCGACGCTCAGATCGTGATCTCCTACTCGTAGACCAGTTTCTGCTCGCCCGGGTAGACCCAGGACAGCGCATCCCGCAGTCGGTCCCGCCAGTTCTCCCAGTTGTGGCCGTCGCGCGCCTCGACGAACCGGACCTCCATGCCCGCCGACTCGAAGGTCGGCACCATCGAGCGGTTGGGGATGATCAGCGGCTCGTACACGCCGCAGCCGATGAACAGCCGGTCCGCGACCTTGCGAGGCCGCGCCCGGTACCGGTTGACGAACTTCACCACTGGGTCGAACGCCGGCCCGCCGCCGTGGTCGGTGGCGATGTCCGTGAAGACGAATGACCCGGACAGCAGGATCAACGAGCCGTAGGTGTCGGGTGATCGGTATGCCGTCGACAGCGACGCCACCCCGCCGAAGCTGGAGCCGAGCAGGCAACGGCCGGCCCGCTGCCCGATCAGCGGGAAGTCCACCTCGAGCTGCGGAACGAGCTCGCGGGTGACGAACCGGGCGTGCTGCGCCGAGTTGGCGTACTCGGTGATCCGGTCAGGGGAGTCGATGAATGCGACCACGGTCTCGGCGATGTCCAGGCGGTGGATCAGGTTGTCCAGCACGACTTTCGCCGATGCGTAGTGCAGGAAGTCGCTGCCGTCGTGCACGACCAGCAGCGGGTAGCTCGCGGTTCGGCGGAACCGGGCGGGCAGGTACACGTTCAGGTGGACGTTGCGGCGCAGGGCACGGCTGGCGATGGCCATCTGGACGAGCTCGCCGGGCCTCGCCTCCGGGTCGGGCAGCACCCAGTCCGGCGTCGCATACCCGTGGGAGAAGCACACCGAGGAGCTGCCGACCGGACTGTGGGAGAGCTTCGGGTTCAGCGGGTCGTTGAACCGGTCGTGCTGGTCGCCATGCCGGACCTCGATCTGGTACTCGATCCGGGAGCCTCTCGGGCAGCTCGAGCACGAGGTACCACAGGTCGGTGCCCCATAGCCGGCGCAGCGGCATCCGGTCGGGGAGGCCGATGATCCGCTGCACCAGGTGCACTTCGTCCGCCTCGCCCCGGAACAGGAAGGTGCACTTCGGGCCCTCGACGATCGGGACCTCGTGCCGGGCCAGGAACCGGTCGACCGCGGCGTCGTCGAGCGGGCGGCGGTCCTTGAGCCGGTTGATCGCAAGCTGGCGCGTGGTGGCCGGCTTGCGCCCCGTCACGCCGGCTCCAGGGTGGTGATCTGCCCGTCGTCGGCGAGCACTCGGGCTTCCGGCGGAAGTTCGCCGCCCGGTGACAGGTCGTAGCGAACGCCGTCGTCCAGCACGATGCAGCGCGCGGGGGCGAACCGCCGCGCCAGCACCGACATCCGAACGCGGTCGTCGACCAACAGCCGCCGCCGCGCGTGCGGGAGCAGGACGACGTCGTGGATCAGTCCCAGCCCGTCGTCGTAGATCTCGGCATGCGACGGACCTTGCGGAACCCGGTCGTGGAACAGCACGACGCGGTCGGTCAATGCCATCGCGCCGGCGGACCAGGCCACCACCGTGCTCCGGCAGGTGCGGCGCCACATGGAACAGGTGCAGCACGCGGATGAGGACGCCGACGTGGCCGCCGGCTACGACGACACCGAAGGTCTGCTCGAGGGCCTGCTGAACCGCCTCACGGTGCTCCGCAATCAGCGGTCGCTCCTGCGGGCGCCAGGCGCCGTAGAAGGCCTCGTGCGCCGCCCGGACCCGCCGGGCGTGGTTCTCGTCGACCAGCCGGACGACCGCCAGCGCGTCGTCCAATGCGGCCTTCGTCGTCCGCGGCCGCCCGCCGGTTCGGCTCGCGACCGCATACATCGCCCTGAGGGCGTGGTCGAGCTGGCCGAGGTACAGCGCCTGAAGCTCGTCGAGGACTGCGCGGTGCTCGAGCTCGGCGACCGCGAAGTCGTGGTCGCGATCGAGCACGTCCTGCCAGCGGGTATGCAGCCCGAGGTTGATCCCGCGCCCATCGAGCAGGGCCATGAGCTCACGGTCGTCGGGTTCACGCTCCTGCCACCCGGCGGTGATCATGGCGATCGGACCGTCCAGGCCTAGGTCACGCACCACCGTGTCGAGTGTGGGCCTGCGTTGCGGGCCCAGCACGGCTACGCGCACGTGGTCAGTCGCAATCGGCACGAGTCACGCGGCGTGGACGTGCACCGTCCTGCCAACGTCGTCGAGCAGCCCCCGCAGCACGTCGTAGTCCGGGTGCCGCATCCGGATGTATGCGTTGGCCATATAGCCGGCGGCCGGCGACTGGGTCGGGGTCCCCGCTGACGGCAGGTGCGCGTCGAGCACCCACTGACCCGAGCGAGCCTGAATGTCCTCGACCCCGGAGTAGCCGGTGATCGTGCCGTCCCGGTCCGGGCGGAGCGCGACGATGCCGCTAGCAAACCGACGCGATGGCTTCGCGGCCACGTGGCCGTGCACGACGGCGTTGGCCCATTCCAGGTAGATGTCGATGTCGTTGCCAGCGGAGTACAGGTCCCAGGCGCCGACGCCCGGCGGTCGGCAGCCGATCTCGGAGAACCGCAGGCCCTTTGGACCGAAGAACCACTCCATGTGGGTGGCTGTCGTCCCGATGCCGAGCGCCTCGTTGACCCGATCGCCCATGTCGCGGAGCTGGGCGTAGTCGGCCACTGTTTCGACCCGATTGGTCGAGACGAACTGCGGCGAGATCCAACGTGTGCGCATCGCTTCCAGCACGTTCGGGTAGTAGTGCGACACGAAGTCGAGAGCCGCATGCCCGTCGATCGACAGCGTGTCGTAGAAGCCTTCGTGACCCTCGACGAACTCCTCGACCGCGATCGACTGAACGTGCTGCCCGCCGAAGGACGCGAGCGACAGCGGCCAGCTGGCTGTCGTTGTCGACTCGGGTGGTGTCCGCGGCGCCGGCCCCGGAGCGGGGCTTGAGGATCAGCGGGTAGCCGACGACGTCGGCGAACTCCTGTACCTGGGCGGCGGTCTCGGCGGCGGTGGATGCGGCGGTCGGAACCCCGGCGGCGCGCAGCGCCTCCTTCATCGACGGCTTGTCACGGCACAGCCACGCGGTGCGCACCGATGTGCCGGGGATCGTGCAGTTCTCCCGGACCTGCGCGACCGACATGATGTGCGCCTCGATCGTGGACTCGAGCCGGTCGACCCAGACCTTTTCCTGGATCCAACGCACGGTGTCGGTCATGACGCCGACGTCAACGACGGTCGGCACGCGGTGGTAGTGGGACATCCAGCCGCGCAGCTCGTCGTCGAGGGCCTCGTTGGGCGACTCGCCGACGCCGATCACGGTCGCGCCCACCTCGGCGAGCGCCCGGACGAAGTGGCGTTGCGTCTTCGGAAAGTGCGGTTCGACGAAGATCACGTTCACGACGGGCAGCCTAGCCCGCCGCAGATGTGGACGTTCGTGGGATTTGTGCCCCGGCACATCGGACTCGAACGTCCACATCTGCATGATCCGGCGAACGCCCTGCTCCGGACATGATCACGGCGGTAGCGTCGCGAACATGGTGGTAGCCGCATTCGTCGCGCCGTACCTACTCGAGGCGACCGCCCGGTTCGCCGTCTCTGCGGCCCGGTTGCCCGGTGTGGCACTGGGCATCGTGACCCATCAGAAGGCGGACGAGCTGCCCCCGGCCCTGCGTGAGCACGCGGTCGGGCACTGGCGAGTGGATGACGCGCTCGACCCACGGCAGATCGAGGTCGCAGTCCGCGGCCTCGGCCAGCAGCTGGGCGGTATGGACCGGGTCATCGGCGCGCTGGAGCAGCTCCAGGTGCCGCTGGCGCAGGCCCGCGAGGCGCTGGGCATCGACGGCATGGACGTCGCGACCGCGCTCAACGTGCGCGACAAGGATCGGATGAAGACCGTGTTCAGCCAGGCCGGGATCCCGTGCGCGCGGCACCGCCTGGTTCACGGCCCGGCCGAGGCCGTCGCATTCGCTGAGGAGGTCGGCTTCCCGCTCGTCGCCAAGCCCCCTGCGGGTGCCGGGGCGCAGGCGACGTACCGGCTCGACGACGCGGACACCTTGCAGGGCTACGTCCAGGCTGTCCCGCCGAGCTCGGAGTCACCCGCCCTGCTCGAGGAGTTCCTGGTGGGGGAGGAGCACTCCTTCGAGAGCGTCACCATGCACGGGCGAACCGTCTGGTCGTCGGTCTCGGACTACCTGCCGCCGCCGCTCGAGGTGTTGCGAAACCCGTGGATGCAGTGGACCGTCATGCTCCCGCGGGACGACACCGTGCCGGCATACGACGAGATCCACAAGCTGGGGCCGCTTGCGCTGCAGGCGCTCGGGGTGCAGGACGCCCTCACGCACATGGAGTGGTTCACCCGAGCCGACGGATCCGTTGCGATCTCGGAGGTGGCGGCACGGCCACCCGGCGCACAGCTGAGCTCGATGCTCGGCTACGCGCACGACATCGACTTCTACAGCGCGTGGGCCGAGCTCGTGGTGCTCGGCCGGTTCGACCCGCCGGCCCGACGGTATGCGGCCGGCACCGCCTACCTGCGCGGTATGGGGCGAGGCCGAGTGCGGGCCGTGCAGGGCGTCGACCTGGTGCAACGTGAGCTCGGGCACCTCGTGGTCGAAGCCAAGCTGCCGCAACCCGGGCAAGCCGCGTCCAGCGACTACACCGGCGAGGGCTACATCATGGTCCGCGACCCGGACACCGAGGTCGTCAAGGATGCGCTGCGGCGCATCGTCAGCGGGATCAGGGTCGAGCTGGTGGAGGCGCGATGACCACGGTCGTGATGATCTCGCCCGGCTACCCAGCCGAGATGGCCTATTTCACCCGTGCACTGGCGCGGGTGGGAGCGCGGGTCATCGGGGTGGGCGACCAGCCGCCGCACGCGGTGCCGGCCACCGCGCGAGAGGCGATGGCGCACTACGAGCACGTCTCACTCGCCGACGAAGGCGCGGTGCTGGAGGTCCTGCAGGGGCTCGCCCGGCACGCGCAGATCGACCAGGTGGAGTGCCTGTGGGAGCCGTACATGATCCTGGCGGCCCGGATCCGTGAGTCGTTCGGGCTGCCGGGCATGACGGTCGGCGAGACGCTCCCGTTCCGGGACAAGGAGCTGATGAAGCGGGTCGTCGACGCGGGCGGCGTGCGGACGCCGTGGCACGTGAGCGCGACGACGGTGGCCGGGGTGTGGGAGGCCGCGGAGAAGGTCGGCTTCCCGCTCATCATCAAGCCGATCGCGGGTGCCGGGTCGGCAGACACCTATCGGGTGAACTCCGATGCTGAGTTGACCGATGTGTTGCCACTGCTGCGGCACGTCCCGCAGGTGAGTGTCGAGGAGTTCGTCGACGCGGAGGAGTTCACCTACGACACGGTGTGCGCGAACGGCAACATCTTGTTCGAGCACGTGCTGTGGTACCGGCCGCGCCCCCTGCAGATGCGGATGCACGAGTGGGTCAGCCCGGTGTCGATCTCGCTGCGCGACATCACGGTGCCGCACCTGCAGGACGGTCGGCAGATGGGCGCGCAGGTGCTGGCCGCGCTCGGCTTTAGCAGCGGGTTCACGCACATGGAGTGGTACCGCAAGGCGGACGGCGAGGTCGTGTTTGGTGAGATCGGCGCGCGGCCGCCGGGAGCACGGGTCGTCGACCTGATGAACATCGCGACCGACGGGGACGTCTACGTCGGCTGGGCGAACGCGGTGGTGCACGGCCGGATGCAGCAAATCGAGCAGCACTACAACGCCGGCGCCATCTTCAAGCGGGCACGCGGCTCCGGGCGGATCAGCCGGATCGAAGGGCTCGACCGGCTCATGGCCGAGTACGGCGAGCACATCGCGCTCGTGGACCTGCTGCCGATTGGTGCGCCGCGCCGCGACTGGCGCTCGACCGTCACCGGCGACGGGATGGTCGTGGTCCGCCACCCGGAGCTGCAATCGGTCATCGAGATGACCGAACGGTTCGCCGAAGACCTGACCTTGTACGCGGCTTGACGGTCGGTCCGGTCAGGCGCGGCGCTCGAACAGGCCGGCGAGGGCGGCAGCCGTCATGATGCTGTTGGGCTCGTATGCGCACCGCCACATCCCGCCGGGGTTGGCGCCGTCGACGAACAGGTCGAGCGGATGGGTCAGTGAAGTCGTTGGCTTGGCAGATGAGGCTGGGTTGCGCAGGTCGTGGACGAGCATTGCGGCCATGAGCGTGTTCGCGGTCGGCGGGTCGAAGACCTCGAGCCCAAACTTGCCCATGCCCGCGTAGGCGAGTGCGAATGCCCGGTTCTTGACCACGGAGCGGGTCCGCGTCGGCGGCGCGATGTTCAGCGAGGCGGTGACTCCCTGCTCGCGCGCGACGGTGGCCCGCCAGCGTTGCAGCCGCTTCGCCAGCGCGTAGTTCGGGCCCTGCCGAACAACAAGGTTGTCCGCGATGCCGTACGGCGGGCTGGCGTCGGGGTATGCGGAGCCTGCGTAGTGCGGCTCGAACAGGCGACCGCGCGAGATTCGCCCGAGGGGCTGTTCAAGTCGTCTCGGCCCTCGGCCGCCGTGCCGCCTGCGCGCGTCGATGACCGCGTCCCACGGGACACTGAAGACATCGGTGGGTGTGGCCAGGAAGGCGATCGTCAGATCCTGACGGTCCGCCTGCAGCTGCGTCATCACGGCGTCGATGGCGACCGAGACCCGGACATGCGTGCCGCCGTCCGCATAGACGTAGTTCCCCACCGTGAGCGGGCCGGGCACCGGACTCAACCAGCGCCGCACCTCAGGCGCCCGGGTGATCAGGTTCACGCCGGCCACCTCGGCAACGGCCTCGAGTTCGGCGCCCTCGACCACCCGACCGTCGAGCTCGTGGCCCGGCGGCACTGGCAGCAGGACCGTCCCCTGGCCAGCTCGCGCTGTGGCCACAACTCGCTCCCAGACGTGCTTGTTGGGCAGGTCCAGCGCCCAGATCCGCGCGCCCCACTGGCAGAACTGACTGAACGGGCCCATCTCCGAGCCCGCGCCCAGGACTGCGAACGAGTGGTCGCTGAGGTCCAGCCAGCCAGGGTTGTCCAGCACAGCGGAGATGGCCGCGGCAAAACTGGGTTCGGCGATCCCACGTTCCACCCAGTCGTCCAGCTGACGACGCAGGGTGTCGCCTTCAAGCTGTCGACCACGGTAAGGAACAGCCAGCGCGGCGGCGCGTCGACCAGCCAAACCACGCACCGTTGCCGTCCCCAACGAGCCTGAGACGGACGCCATCGCATCCGCAATGGATCCCTCGTCCACACCGCGCCTGAACCGCATCCGGGAATGCAGCGCTGCCAGTCCGTCCGCCGAGATCGTGATCGCGTTGGCGGCCGACTCCATGCCGACCTCGAGCAGGCGCCGCACGTGCCGTACATAGTTGGCGCGCCAGTCCGGCTCGGACTCGATGGCGGCGGCGAGCTGTGGGTGCACAGACCGGGCGGCGTCGGCGAACACTGCACGGTTCAGGGCCATCGTGCTGACCGGACCCGCTCGCTCGTCGGCCGGGAAGACCACGCCCTCTGCGGTCACGGCGCCACGGACTTCCGACGGGAGCGCTCGCGCGCGGCAGTCCTGCTCAGGACGGCTTCCAGCCACGCCTCGCCGCCCGACCCGAGCGGATCGCGCTCCATCTCGACGCCAAACAGCAAGCCCGTCCACCGGCGAGGTTCGAACACGCCCTCGGAGACCCCAACCTCGGGGATCACGAGGACCGGCAGGTCGCGCATCAGCGCCATGCCGGCCTCGATCTGCATCCACGGCGACGACCACGCCGCCGTGATCGTGGCTTGTTCGTCGGTGTCGGCGCGCCAGGTCCCGGATTGGGTAGACAGCTGCCGGAACCCGAAGACGACGAAGCCGTCAACTTCACTGAGCACGTCTCGCAGCTGCGTCCAGGAATCCGGCTGGTAGTCCGCCCTGCGGATCCGCGCGATGTGACATGAGGCTGCGAGCACCGCATCGGTCCATCGCCTGCTGGCCTGCTCTTGACCTGCGGACAGGACCGCTGGCCGGCTGAGGAAGACAGACGCGTTCACCGTGGCTCTTCCTTCTTGGGCACCACCGTGCCGGCTGGGGCGACTCCGTCCTCACCGAGCAGTCCGGCGACATCCGTCGGTACGTCGGTCGCCCCGCCGAACTTCGCGCCGCCGATCTTGGCGCCGTCGAAGCTCGCACCGGTCAGCGTGGACTCCTTGAAGTTGGCCCGCCGCACATCGGCTTCGTCAAGCACCGTCTTTCGCAGGTTCGCCCGAAAGAAGACCGTCTCGACAGCGAGGACTCCGCGCAGGGATGCGTGCGAGCAGTTGGCTTCGTACAGGTCCGCACCGGACATGTCCAGCCTGCGGTCGTCACTCTTCTTGGTGCCCAAGTATGCGTTCTGCAAGTTGCAGCTCTGCAGGTCCGCTCCGCGGATGTGGCTGGCGAACCGCAGTCCGTCGGCGAGGGCCTTCCGCAGTCGCTCGGGCTGCTCCTCTCGGAGCAGTCCGGCGATGACCTCGATGGCCTCGTCCTCATAGGGCAGCCCAGCGCTGCCTTGCTCTGTCTTGGGGTCGAAGAATCGTCGCAGCAGTACCGCCGCCGCGGCGCGTCTTGTGGGGTTGTCCGAAGACAGCGCCTCCACGACGGCGCCGAAGGACGCGCCGACCTCGGCTTTCTTGTCCCGGTTGCTCTTGTAGTGGAAGTACTTGAAGATGCCGACGAGCGCGGTGGCCAGGGCAGCCAGGACGGCGATCCATGCCTGCGCGGACTCCACCCGCCACCCCTATCGTCACCCGGCGATGTGACCTACTCCTGGACCGCGGCCTCCTCGGGTGGTCGGGTCAGCTCGTCCAGATACTGCGGCAGCATGGCGCGCCACGTCGTCCACTCGTGCGGCCACTCCGGCCCCCACGGGTCGACCCGGTTCGGGATTCCCGCGCGCCCGAGCACATCCGCCGCGGCCCAGGACTCGCCGAGATCCTCGTTCGCCCCCTGCCCGGAGGCGAGGATCACAAAGCGCTCGCGCAACTTGTCGAGCTGGGGCCCGCCGAGGCCGGGCAAGAAGTGAACCGGTGAGGAGAAGTACAAGTCCTCGGTGAACACGCCCTCGTAGAACCGTTCGAGCTTGTAGGTCCCGCTCATGCCGATGGCCGCCTGCACCACGTCCGGGTACCGGCAGAGCACGGCCAGCGCGTTGAACGCGCCGATCGAGGCACCGGTGGTGATGACCGGCGACTGGTGCCCGCCAAGGTCGGCGTGGATGGCCGGGATCACTTCGTGCCGGATGCACTCCAGGTACAGGTTGAGCATCCGCAGGCGGTATGCCGGCGGCCCATCCGCCATCAGCATGACCCGCCCGGCGATGCTGTCGCAGGAGTAGACCTTCACCCGGCCGCTGTCGATGAGCTCCCCGCATGCCGCGACCAGGTAGTTCCGCTCGATCTCCTCGTCGTCGCCTCCGGCTGTGGGGAACACGAGGACCGGTGTCCCGAAATGGCCCCACCGCGCTAGGCCGATGTCCTGCTGGAGTCGAGCGGAGTACCAGCGCTCGTTGGCCTTCACGTGATCACTCCTCCGGCATCGGCGGTGCGCACGTGCGCAGACTAGCCACGCAAAGGATCACTCGGATGTCGACCGGCAAAGTCGCGCGAACTCAGGCCGCTGCGGACTCGGCGAGCAGGTCACCGAGCGCCGGATGGAGCAGGTCGCGCCAGGCGGTGAAGTTGTGTCCGTCCCGCCCGGTCGTCAGGGTCGCGTCCACACCCGCGGCGGCGAACCGCTCCGCCAACGCGCGGTTGTTTGCGAGGTTCTCCTCGCCCAGCCCGGCGGTGAAGCGCAGCGTGCAACCGGCGAGGCGTTCAGGCCGCTCGTGCAGCGCACGGGTCGCCCGCACGACCTGGTCGAACTGGGCGAACCTGCGCTCGTGGGCGTCATAGCGCGGCACGAAGAACGATCCGGACTGGGCAAGGATCCCGCCGAACGTGCCTGGATATGTCGCCTCGGCGTGGACCAGGGCCAACGCGCCGAGGCTTGCGCCGAGCGCCACCAACGGGGTTTTCGTCGGGGCCAGTCGGCTGACCTCGGGGAGCGCGACGCGGACCAGCGTGTCGGTGTACGCGGCGTCGGCCGCATACGACCGGTTGCGATTCACCGGCTCCAACAGCAGGACCCGGCAACGCGTCTCGGGCCGCTGCTCGGCGAGCCAGCCGAGGTAGTCCAGCAAGTCAGTCAGCCGCGCGTAGTCCGAGCCGTCGTGCACGACGAGCAGCGGGACCGGTTCGCCGTCGTTGACACCCGTGGGGCACACCAGCGTCCCCGCGATCTCGACGCCCAGCCGGTTGGTCGGCCAGCGGACGGACCGTTGCCGCCACGTTCGCCATTCGGTGCTGGCGGCCCAGCTCGGGGGGCAGTACCCCGGCAGTTCCAGCAAGGAGTGCTCACCGAAGACTCCGGTGGCGCGTGCCGGCGCGGCCGGGTCGAGCGCCAGCGACTCAACGCCGGTCTGGATCGCGGCGGACGATCAGGTACTCGATGCGGTCCACCGGTGGGGCGGGAACGGATGCCACCCACCGTTCGCCCCGGCGCTGAAACGTCGGATCGTCGCCGAAGTTCCGAAGGTGGTACCAGACCCGGGTCGGGATGCCGCCGGTCGCGTCAGTGGCGAATACGACGCCGCCGCTCGCCTGGTCGACGCGCGGCCCGAGCGCTGGCTCGTCGACGAGGGACACGTTCGGCACCCTACGCTCGGGCCGCGTGTCCGCCCCTCAGCGACCCGGCGCGTCTGGCCGGCCGGACGGTGGACTTCTGGCAGGCACTGCGCGCAGCCCGACGGATTACATGCAGACGCCAGTCGTATTCAACTTGACAGTTGATAAACCGTGTGGTTGATTACTCCTCATGGCTGGACCGTCACTCGAGGAGATGTTCGACGAGGACGACTCGTTGAGCGAGGTCTTCGCGGCCCTGGCCGACCCGACGCGGCGCGCGATCTTGGCGCGGCTCGCTCGCGGTGACGCCACGGTGAACGAGCTCGCCGAGCCGTTCCCGATCAGCCTGCAGGCGGTGTCGAAGCACCTCAAGGTTCTCGAGCGGGCCGGGCTCGTCTCGCGCAGTCGCGAGGCGCAGTGGCGGCCGGTTCGGCTCGAGGACGTTTCGTTGGACCGGGCAAGGAGATGGATCGAGGACCACCGGGCGATGCGGAGCGCGCAGCTCGATCGGTTGGACCAGACGATCCAGCGGATCCGGCGGGGCGAGATCCCGCCACCGACGAAGTCAGACCAGGCGTCGGCGCCAAGTCGGCGTTCGACTATCACGCGAAGGAGCAACTCATGACCAAGCTCGACCTTCGGGTTCCCCCCGACAGCCACATCATCACCATCGTGCGCGAGATCGATGCGCCGCCGAAGTTGGTCTACGACACGCTGATCGACCCCGAACTGGTCCCGCAGTTTTGGGGACCGTCCGAGCTCGAGACCCAGGTCGTCACCTTCGAGCCGCGTCCGGGCGGGTCCTGGCGCTTTGTGCAGAAGGACGCCGAGGGCAACGAGTACGGCTTCCACGGCGTCATCCATGACCTCGTGGACAGCGAACGGATCGTGCAGACCTTCGAGTTCGAAGGGGTGCCAGGGCATGTGTCGCTGAGCGTCATGCGCCTGGAGGACGTCGACGGCCGCACTCGGATCACCGACGTCTCCGTGTTCGAGAGTGTCGAGGATCGTGACGGCATGGTCGAATCCGGCATGGAGTCGGGCGCCGAGGAGCTGTACGACCGCCTCGAGGAGCTGGTGCTGGCGCGCCGCTGACGAGCAGGCCGCATGGCCTGCTGCCCACGGGTGCCGCTCGGATCGGGGCTCACCACCCCGATGCGGGCGGCACCAACAGGGGTACCGTGCCGCGCCTCGACGACTTTGCGGGTCAGTGCCGAGTGCCGTCGGGCCGCGGTGCCGATCCGTCGCCCTGCGGGACGTCGACCGGGATGTCGCCCTCCTCGACAGCGTCGGCCAGTAGCTCGTCCAGCTCCACCGGCTCGCCCTCCTCGGCGCCGCCGGCCTCCGAATCATCGGCGGTGGTTTCCACTTCCTCCACCCGCTCAGCGATCTCGACAACCTGCTCGCTCGTCAGGTCGGCGTCCGCATACCTGGCGTGCACGACGAACTCGTACAGCAGGAACAGGCTGACGTCATCGTCTCCCCGCTCTTGGCCGACCTTGAACGGCTTGTTGATGACATTGAGCAGTCGAAGCAAGTACAGGAAGAAGAACGACAGGAACCCCAGGGTTACCAGCGTGACGACTTGGCTTTCGATCTCGGTGAACATCAGCAGCGCGACGATCAGCACGACGAAGCTGACGATCATCGCGTACGCCGAGGGCAGGAACTCCTCCCGCTGGATGTGGTAGATCCGCAGGGACGACTTGCGAAGCGCCGCCTGCTCCTGGCGGAGCCGGACGACGTAGTTGGCCGGGACGTCGGTCTCCTCGAGCTCGATGAACGATTCGGACAGCTCCTCGATGGCTTCCTGGCACTCGCGGGAGTTGCCTGCGTTGATGTCCCGGCGCAGCGCGTCGACAACGGCGATGAGCCGATTGCGGATCCGGGGCAAGTCAGGCTTGCCCCACACCCGGTTCATCGACTCCGTCTCACGCAGGATCGAGTACAAGCTCGCTGCCAGCTCGGTGGGCGCCCGTTCGGCGTCCTTGTAGTCGCCGAGCGTTCCGGCGATGACGAGTCCCATGACAAACACACCGCCGGCGATGATGCTGGACGCCAATGCGGTGAGCGGCATGCCCTCGACACCGAGCTCGAACAGCACCCAGCGCACCGCGACCAGGGCCAGCACGACGACGATGGTCCCGAGCGCCAGCTTGAAGTCCTTGACCGAGCTCCGCCACAACATCGCCGCCTCCTCAGGGTGCGCGCATGTGCTCTCTCTTCTATTCCTCTCGACCGCGTCGCGCGAGCCGTTCGAGGTCACGCGGATCGAGCGGTATGCCAGCCTGGGCGAATGCGCGCACTTGTCAGGCAGCCCAGCGATCGCATCGTCGAGTGTGAGCTGACCCACTTGGGAAGAGAGCCGATCGATGCCGCGCGTGCCCGCGAGCAACACCGCGGGTACGTCGAACTGCTCGCCGAGCTCGGCGCCGATGTTGTCTGGCTCGATCCGTTGCCGAATCACCCCGACGGCGTCTTCGTGGAGGACGTTGCCGTTGTGGCCGCACCCGTCGTCGTGCTGACCCGGCCGGGTGCGCAGTCCCGACGGGGTGAGGTCGAAAGTATGCGGGACCTGCTGCACCGCCTCGCAGTCCAGACCGAGGAGATCACCGAACCGGGCCGGATCGACGGGGGTGACGTTCTCTTGATCGGCCGGTCGTTCTACGTCGGCGTGACCGCCCGCACGGACGACGACGGACGCAGCCAGTTCGCGGAGGCCGTCCGCCCCCACGGGTACGACGTGATCCCGGTCGCGGTCGACGGCATCCTCCATCTCAAGACTGGGGTCACCGCGTTGCCGGACGGCACGCTGGTCGCGGACGTGCGGCACGTCGACGTGGCAGCGTTCGGCGACCGGCCGGTCTTGGCTGCCGCCGAGCCACAAGGCAGCGACGTGCTGCTGCTCGGCGACACCGTGGTCGTGTCAGCGAGTGCGCCGAGCACCGCGGACGCCATCGCCGCCCGCGGCTTCGCCGTGCGCACGGTCGAGGTGGACGAGTTGGAGAAGGCCGAGGCAGGTGTCACCTGCATGAGCCTGCTGCTCTGGGACTGACGGGCGACGGCAACGGCTGCTACGAGCGGACCAAGCGGGCGATTGCGTCCTGCGCCTCGCGGACCTTGGCGTCCGCCTCAGGACCGCCACGCTGGGCAGCCTCGACGACGCAGTGCGCGATGTGCTCGTCCAGCAGCCCAAGGGAGAACGACTGGAGTGCCTTGGTCGCCGCCGACACCTGGGTCAGGATGTCGATGCAGTACTTGTCCTCGTCGATCATCCGTTGCAGCCCGCGGATCTGACCTTCAATCCGACGTAGTCGTTTGAGTTGCTCGTCTCGAGTCGAGCTGTAACCGGCCACGTCGAGGACGATACCCCTCCTGGGTATGGTCCCCCAAGATCACCATCTACCGAGCAAGATCGTGCGCTGGTGCGCGATTCCGCTCGGCAGACGGTGATCAAGGTCCGTCAGGGGACGGCGATCGGAGCGATCACCACCGGGTTGTTGAGCAGGTAGTTCAGCTCCTCGGCCTGAGTCACGCCGTCCGGCGTCAGCACGTCGACCGCCTTCGGCACGGTGCCGGGCGCGACGGCGCACAACGGATCGGCCGACGGCGTGGCGCATACGCCGAACTGGAAGTCCTGCGGTGTCGGCTGGAAGCCGCGCGCCTGGTCGGGACTGAACCCGTCCTGCCCGGTGAGCACGACCGCGAAGGTCCAGCCCGACGTCGGTGTGCCGAGCGTGGCCTTCGGCACCCGGATCGTGATGAACCTGGACACGGCGTTGCCGTTGATGAGCAACGTGCCCAGGGCCGTCCCGGAGGCGTCCACATAACGCTGGCCGAAGCCTTGCGCCTCGACGAGCTGCGACCACGCACCCGCTGAGGCGATCTGGTAGTTGCGCTGCGGGAACGACGCGGCGGTGGAGAACGAGGCCGCGGCCGGGTCGCGCACGTAGATGTCGACCAGCTGAGCGCCGAGCGGGCTGCCGAAGGTTGGCGTGAGGTCGCGCGTCTGCACCCGGAACACGATGTCGGCGCCGGCGTCGATGACCTGGAACCGTTGCAGGTCGAATGCGCCGGGCTTGAAGTTGGTCGACGTCGGATAGGCGTAGTTGCCGGGGCCGTTGTCGTCGCCGTCCGGGTCGCTGACGTCGAGCAGCACGGTGCCCTCGACGGTGTCGTCCACGACCGTGACGACGTCACGGCCGGTCGCCCCGGTCGGCGAGGTCGCCGTCGCGACGATGACGTTGGTGCCGCTGGTCACGGTGACCCCGACCGACCAGGTGCCGTCCGGAGCGACCGTGGTGGTCACCGGCGGCTGTGCTGCGCCGGTGTCGCTGTTCACGACGAGCAGGTCGACCGTGTTGCCGGGTCCGCTCGTTCCGCTCACGGTCAAGGGCGGCGTGATGGACGTCTGGTCCGGCGGGGAGGTGATCTCGATCGTCGTCGCCTGTGGCGAGTTGGTGATGTAGCGGTCGACCACCTCGGGCGGGGTCTCCACCGGTCGCCCGGCATCGATGCCGGCGACCAGCCTGACGAACTGCGCCGCAGACCAGGTCAGCGGCGCGGCCGACCCGGCCGGCCCGCCGTTGCGGAAGCCGATCGAGGCCTGCGTCGGGTCGGTCCCGAACGGGGACGCTGGCAGGTCCAGCCCCTCCCAGTTCTGCTCGGGGATGAGTCCGACGCCGCTGCCGAAGTCGTTCATCGCCTTCAGCAGACTGGCCGCGAAGGTCTGGTCCGACATCTGCAGCGCGTGCTCCCCGCGCTCACCGGCGAGGGCCGGCCAGAGGTGGCCGTTGCCCTGCCCGGTCGGTGCCCACGGACGGCCGTCGAACAACCGGTCGCCATAACCGTCGCCGTTGTAGCGGAACCAGCCGACCCCGTTCGCGGTGGTCCGCTTGATGTTCGCGTCGACGACCGCGAGCGACCGCAGGATGTCCGCGTCGTCCGGGCGGAGGGCGCCGAGCCGGGTCAGCTCGAGGAAGCCGGCGTCGACCACCGCGCGTTGGTCGAGGGTCGGTCCGCCGTTCCCCAGGTTGTACATGATGGCTGCGTTTGGGTCGCCGGTCTTGGACAGCCGGATGAAGTACGGCTGGTCGGACAGCGACCCGGTCCGGGTCACGGTCCAGTCCTTGACCTGACGTTGGAACGCGTCCGCGGTGGCTGCATACAGCCGCGCATGTGGCTGGTCGCCGTTCTGTGCCGCGATGACGGCCGCGGCGACCAGGCCCGCGATCTGCGAAGCGATCGTCGATGGGGAGAAGCCGTCCTGCTCCTCCCAGCGCTCGACGCCGAACGCTGGCCCGCGCGACACCAGGAAGTCCGCCGCCGGGACGATGTTCTCGGCATAGAACGCGGCGTCGGTGATGCCCGCCTGCAGCGCCATGAGAATCGGGTACGCGGTCTCGTCGAGCTGGACGCCGAAGGAGTCCGGCGCGACCTTGCCGTTGATCAGGGAGTTGCGCGGCATCGAGCCGTTCGGCAGCTGCTGTCGTTCGAACAGGAACCGAACGGTTTGCTCGGCGGTCTGGCGGTCGCCGACCGCCTGCAGTCCGGTGAACGTCTCGTAGAGGTCGCGCGCGAACACCTCGCGGTACGAGCCGAAGTAGGTGTTGTTGGGATCGCCGGCCGACACCGCCTGTCCCCACGGCGAGGCCAGCGATGCGACGCTCGCCCCGGTGAACGTCTTGTCCTCACTTGCCTTCAGCACGTTCGCCGACAGGTAGTAGGTGTCGCGGATCTCGTGCGCCTCGCGGATGGTCAAACCGGCAAAGGACGTGGGCGGCCGCTCCAACGACGCGTCGTAGCGCGACCAGCCGGCGGCATACGCGTTGCGGGTCGAGCCGAACGCGCGCTCCGCGCTCGCCTCGGCGGTGGCGATCGCTGCGTCCTGCGAGGTGCCGAAGCCCAGGGCGAGGGTCGTCGGCGCGCTGCCGCGAACATCGATCTGCGCGGTGGTCACCACGTTGCCGTTGGTGGCGGTGTCGTATGCCGGGGACAGCGTGCGCGCCGTGTCGAGGGCGGCCAGCCCGTCGCTCGCCGATCCCAGGTAACCGACCGATGCCGCCAGGAAGGCGCGATTGGCGCGCAGCGCCGCGTACAGCGGAACGCCGTAGTCGCGGTTCGCCGCGCTCGTCTGCGTCGCCAGGTCGTAGCGCGACCGGGACGGGCCCATCACTGGTCGACACCACGGCCGCGTTGTCCGCGCCGCCGTTGCCCGCGCCGCCACCTCCGTTCCCGTTGATGGTCGGGTCGAGGTGCGCATACAGGGCAAGCGGTGGGTTGCGGCGGCCGCCCGGCCGGTCGTCGCGCAGCCGGACCTGCATGACGACGCTGTCCCGCTGCGGATCGGTGACGAAGGTGGTGGTCAGCTCGTATGCGCCGTCCGGGTCGGTGCTCGTGACCTCGCAGACCATGCCGCTGCGATCCAGGGAGCGGACCGAGTAGGTGGTGTCGCGGGTCTGCAGGTCGGTGAAGGTCGACCCGTCCGTGACGACGAACTGCAACGACTTCACGTTGGTGTTGTCGATCGTCGGGCTGTACACGTCGGACAGCACACCGTCGGCGACGGTGTACCAAACCTTCGAGGTGTCGTTGCGCGCCGTGCCCAGGCAGTCCTTGCGCGCGAGGTCGAAGTAGGCAAGGTCGCCAGGCCCGCCGGGCGCGGGGCCAGCAGCCGCCGCGGGCGAGACCGGGCCGCCGGCCAGCAGACCGGCCACGAGGACCGCGAGCGCGGCGACGGCGATGACGGTTCGACGAGATCGCATGACGGGTCCAATCCGACCGTGCCGACACCAACTGCGCAACCCGGTGGCATACGGTCGGAGGCATGCGGGTGACTCGGCGGGCTCCAGTCGTCATCGCCATGTCCATCGGTTTGGCATTGGGGGCAACCGCGTGCGGCGAGGAAGACCAGGGCGGGACGCTGCAGGAGAGCCTCGAATCCGCGCGCGCGGAGGCGTCCGAGGCGCTGGACGACGCGCGCGCCAAGCTCGACGAACTGGCGCCCGAGATCCGGGACCGCGTTGATGAGTCGCTGAACGACGCCGAGGCGGCGATCGAGGACGCCCGGGAGCGACTGGAAGCGGCCGGCGACGAGGCGAGCGACGCGGCCCGCGAACAGCTGGAGCAGGCGCGCGCCGATCTTGAGGAACGCCGCCAAGACCTGGAGGAACGCGTTCAGGAGGCGCCCGACCTGCAGGACGAGCTGGACTCGGTGAAGCAGCAGATCGAGGACCTGCAGCAGCAGATCGACGACCTGCTGAACTGACTCACAGCGGCGGAACTACAGGTCTGTAAGAGCGGCGTGTCAACGCGACACGCCGATCCGGGCGAGACGAATGTGTGACTTGTGCGGCGCGTGGGACCGTGCGGTCCCTACGTTGCTGCCCCGTGCCCGGCGTTGAACGAGCCCACGCGCGACGACATCCCGTCGCCGTGGTCCTGCTCGTGCTGAGTGCCGTCGTCGTGCTCGGGCCGACATCTCCGGCGTATGCAGAGCCACCGCCGACGCCGTCCCAAGGCGAGGTCGACCAGAGCAAACATCGGGTCGCATCGGCCGCCGCCCAGGTCGGCCGGGCGCAAGCCCAGCTCGCGGTCGCCGACGCGCACCTGCAGGAGTTGGTCCGCGAGGCCAGCCGGGCCGTCGAGGCATACAACGGTGCCGTCGTCCAGCTGGCAGCGGCGAAGGCTGCCGCAGAAACGGCGGCGGCGAAGGCGGCTCAGGCGCGGGCCGATCTGGACGCGGCGCGAGCCGCGCTCGGTCGCTTCGCGGCCGCGTCGTACCGGTCGGGCGACGGCGGCGGCGTGGCCGCCCTGCTGTCCGCAGATGGTCTGCGGACGTTGGTGGACCGGACCAATGCGCTCAACGCCGTTGGGGCTCGCTTCGACGACGTGCTCGACCAGGTCCGGGTCACCGAGGTCGTCGCCGAACTGCTGGACGAACAGGCGGCCAAGGCGCTCGCCGCCCAGGAGGCGGCCACCGCCGTCGTCGAAGCGGCGAAAGTCGAGGCCGAGACCAAGGTCGCGGCGCAGCAGGAGCAGGTTGCGGCCTACGAAGTGCTGCGGCTCGCAGCGTCCACGGACCTCGCGAACGCGCAGACCAAGTCAGCTGAGCTGGAACGGCTGCGGCAGGAGGGGCTGGCGCGGGAGGCGGCGGAGCGGGCGCAGCGTGAAGCCGAAGCGAGAGCCGCCGCCGAGGCGAGTGCGGCCGCTGCACGGGCGGCTGCGGACCAGGCGGCAGCAGCGGCCCGGGCGACCGAGAGCGCTCGCACCTCGACGTCGACAACGCCACCCAGCCCACCGCCAACGCCGCGACCGCCGTTGGTCGTCGGGCCAGGCAAGGCCTACGGCACCGTTGAGGGCGCCGCGCTCGCGATCGAGTACGCGCGGGCGCAGATCGGCAAGCCCTACCAGTGGGGCGCCAACGGACCGGACTCCTTCGACTGCTCCGGGCTGACCCAGATGGCGTGGCAGGCCGGCGGCGTGAGCCTGCCGCACTGGTCGGTCGGGCAGTACGCACAGGCGCTGAAGATCCCGGCGTCCCAGCTGCGACCCGGCGACCTCATCTTCTTCGGCGACCAACCGGGGGACGCCGGGTCGATCCATCACGTCGGCCTGTACGTCGGCGGCGGCCGCATGATCGAGGCCCCGCACACCGGCGCGTTGGTGCGGGAAGTCTTGGTCGGCCGGGGTGACGTCTTCGGCTACGCCCGCCCCTGACACGCTGAACCACCAGAGAGGCCAGCAGCGATGTCGACTCCGCCGATCGGAGTGACATCCGACCCGCCATGTCGGATTCGCGGGAGGTCAGTTGAGTGGTTGGAAGTAGTTGTCGGTGGCGTAGTCGACGACCGCGTGCCCCAGGGCGTTGCCGTCGGTCATCGCCTTGCGGAAGTGGATGCCGAGATGGATCCGGGCGTTCTTCGTCGCCTCGTCGAGCGCGGCGGCTGTAGCGAAGTTGCGCGGTGACGTCCCGGAGTTGGGGATGATTGACGACAGGTTCAGGTCGATGGAGCCGGCCCCGAACAGGAAGGCCAGGGTTCCGGACGTCGAACCCGAGTACGGCGCGTGGCCGCTCACGTAGTCCGGGTACGGAGGTGTCCCCACCAGTGACGACCACGTGGGGTCGGCGTCAGTGGCGGTGTTGCCGTCGGTGTCGGCCTGCCGGATCGCGGTGATCGGCCGCCAGTATGCGTAGTCGAACTTCGAGCGCCATCCCGAGATCAATGCATCCGCGTTCGTGCTGTTGAGCAGCGCGAAAGCCCGAGCGCTCTCGACGATGTCCAAGCCTCTGCGGGTCACCTGGTCGCGCATGCCCACCTGGTACTGCCGGCCAATGTTGTCGTTGAAGAACAGCGCGTTCTGAGTCTCTGCCGTGCTGCGGGTTGAGCCGACTGAGGCGCCCTTGGCCTTCACCTCAGCGAAGTCGGTCGCATAGGCCGCTGAGCCAATGGGGTCTGGTCCGGGCAGCGGGATCTGCGTGGGCGAGTCGAGAAGCAACGGCTCGACGAACCCGAGCCACGGCACCAGGAACGCTGCATTCGCCGGCGGTGTCGGCCGCCACACACCCGGCGCTGGAGTCGCGGTGAACGACACGCTCGCGTTGCGCCCGTCATCGTCGCGCGCCCGGATGATGTGCAGGGCCGCCAGCATTCCGACCCGCTTGCCCAGCGCGGTCGCTTTGCCCGCCGGCATCTCATCCAGGAAGGCCAGGTAGTCGGCGCGCAGGTTGGCCGCCGATGCCGGGAAGAAGCGCCGCAGCACGTCGTAGGCGGCGGTGGCCGCGGCGACCTCGGAGGATGCACTCGCGAAAGCGCCGGATCGGCCGGCGGGTCCGATGTCGATGTATGGCTCGTAGCCGCCTTCAATGGCGACGACGGCGTCGTACATCGCGAGGTGCACGAAGCCGAAATAGAGGGGCGACACCGGAACCGGCGTCGCGTTCTCGGTGTAGATGGTCCGGGTCGCGATGGCGTTCCAGTCGGTGACGACCGACGGGTCCGCTGGCGCTGCCGCGTTCGCGCCGGTTGTGATTCCCGGCGTCGTCAGGCACAGCCCGGCTGCGACGAGCACAGCGGCAATCCGTTTGTTGACATGCATAGGAGAGACCTCCACCCCTAGGTCCGAATGCGATGAACGTCGCGTCTCCAGGGCGAGGCGCGCGTCCAATGCAGAGAATGACGCCGGTGAGCCGGTGAACCCCCCTCACGCGCTTAATCGCTCACGCAGCGCCTGAGGATGACACGCGCGGACACACCTTTTGGGCTTAATCGAACAACTCGCCGAGCCAGTGGCGCTTCTGCTTCCGCTTGTCGTAGTAAGGCGGCTGGTAGCCCGGCTGTTGGTACTGCGGCTGCGGCATCGCTGGTGCTTGCTGCGGCGGAGGCGCCGGCTGCATCGGGGGCGCCGGCTGCGCATACTGCGCCTCGGCCGCGGCGACCCGCTCGATGATCAGGCCCCGTGAGCCTCTCCCGACTCCTTCTCGTTCTGCAAACGCTCGTAGGACCGACGGATCTCCGCTTCGGCGGCCGTGCGCCCCACCCAGGTCGCGCCCTCGACGGACTTGCCCGGCTCCAAGTCCTTGTAGACCTCGAAGAAGTGCGCGATCTCGAGCCGGTCGAACTCCGGTACGTGGAAGATGTCCTGCAGGTGCGAAAGCCGCGGGTCGTTGACCGGGACGCAGAGGACCTTGTCGTCGCCGCCGGCCTCGTCCTTCATCCGGAACATGCCGATCGCCCGACACTTGATGAGGCAGCCGGGGAACGTCGGTTCCTCGAGCAGCACGAGGGCATCCAGCGGATCGCTGTCCTCACCGAGGGTGTCCTCGATGAAGCCGTAGTCGGCCGGGTAGCGCGTCGACGTGAACAGCATCCGGTCCAGCCGGATGCGTCCACTGGTGTGATCGACCTCGTACTTGTTGCGTTGGCCCTTGGGAACCTCGATCGTGACGTCGAACTCCAGGTTCTGCACGGCTCGGCGCTCCTTCGTCGCGTAGCGGGGCGGCGCCTAGTCTCGCGCATGTGAGCCTCGACCGCGGGCGATGGGCCGCGATCGCCGTACTGATCTTGGTCGCGCTCGTGATTGGCGGGTATGCGGCCTACCAGGTCCTGCCCGATGACGGCTCCGCCTCCGGGGCCGGGTCGCCGAGCACGAGCCCGAGCGCCGAGGTGTTCCCGTCCGCGAGCCCCGCTGGCGCGGTGCTTCCGGGGCTCGTGACGGACGCAGCCGTGCCGAGCGCTGATGGTGTCGCTGCAACCCTCGGGCCGTTGCTCGCGGACCCCGATCTGGGGCCGCGGGTGACAGCCACCGTCGTTGATGCGGCCAGCGGCGCGGTGTTGCTTGACCGCTCGGCGCAGCTCTCACTGATCCCGGCGTCGAGCGCCAAGCTGTTGACCGCTGTGGCCGCGCTGGAGGTGCTCGAACCGCAGAGCCGACTGACGACGCAGGTGACAGGTGGCGCGACGGCCGACCAGATCGTCCTCGTGGGCGCCGGGGACGCCACGCTCACCACACAGGCCGGCCCGCCGGAGGCATACCCCCGTCGCGCGTCGTTGACTGAGCTGGCACTCGGGACGGCCGCGACCCTGGCCGCACAAGGCGTGACGTCGGTGACCCTGGCCTACGACGCGTCGCTGTTCGCGGGCCCGCTGGTCAACCCGGAGTGGCAGCCGGGCTACGTGCCGAGCGGTGTGGTGGCGCCGGTGAGCGCGCTGTCGGTCGACGGCGGCCGGGCGACACTTGGCCGCGACGAACGGGTCAGCGACCCGGCGCTGACCGCAGCTACCCGGTTCGCGGCGGCCCTCAGCGCCGCCGGCATCGCGGTGGCCGGTGCTCCGGTGCCTGCGGTCGCGCCGGACGGCGCGGAGGTGATTGCCGGTGTGCAGTCACCCACGGTTGCTCAGCTGGTGGAGATCATGCTCGTCGACAGCGACAACGACGTAGCCGAGGCGCTGTTGCGGTTGGTCGGTGCAGAGAACGGGACCGTCCCCGCCGATGTCGCCTCGTCGACGGCCGCTGTCGTGGACGCGAACGGCCGAGCGGGCGTGGAAGTGGCTGGGGTGAGCCTGCGCGATGGCAGCGGCCTGGCCCGGTCCAACGCTGTCCCGGCACGAACGCTGGGATCGGTGCTCGACATCGCGGCCGACGATCCGACGCTGTCGCCGGTCATCGCCAAGCTGCCAGTTGCCGCGTTCAGCGGCACGCTGCATGACCGGTTCGACAACGCCGCCGATCAGGGCGGTGCCGGGGTGGTCCGAGCCAAGACCGGCACGCTCAACGGCGTGTCGAGCCTGTCCGGGACCGTGGTCAGCGCCGAGGGAAGGCTGCTGGCGTTCGCGTTCATGGCCGACCAGGTGCCGCTGGCCAGCACGCTCGACGCGCGTGCCGCCTTCGACGCGGCAGCGGCGGCCTTGGCCGGATGCGGGTGCCGGTGATGGGTCAGCGACGGCGGGCGGTGACGACCAGGTAGTCGTCGCTGTGCCGAAATCCCTGGGCCGACTCGAACGGCTTGAGCCCGGCGATGAACTCGCGACGGACTGCGTCGTGCTCCTGCTCGGGAATCTCAGCCAAGGCAACGACGTGGAGCGGGGACGAGCTGAGAAACACGTCCGTGCACTGTTCGGCCGAGTCGAAGACCAAGTCCAACGTATGCACGCTGATCTGCAGGTCGTCGAAGGCCGGACTCAGCCGTTCTCGGACGGTGCCCTCCACGCCCCAGTCGTCCGAGCTCGGCCCGTCGTCGGCCGGAGGGAAGCGCCTCATCAAGGGCGCCGCGAGCGGATGATCGACTCCCTCCTGATGTACCCACGACGTGAACGCGAGCAGGCCACCGGGTTGCAGGACGCGGGCCATCTCATCGACCAGGGCGACCGGATCGGCGGCGAATATCAGTCCGAACGCCGAGGTGACGATGTCGACCGCGCCGTCTGGCAGCGGCAGCGCAGCCGCGTCGGCGACCTGCCAGTCGACGGCGTCACCGGCAGGCAGGGTCCGCTCCCGACCCAATTCGACCATCCGCGGGGATAGGTCGGTGGCCAGCACGCTCGCCCCGCGGGCCGCTGCCTCGACAACCACGTTCCCGGTACCGGCCGCGACGTCCACAACGTGCTTGCCGTCGAGTGGTCCGGTGGCGGCTTCGACCGCGTCGAGCAGGGCGCGCGCCCCGGGCTCGAACTGCAGCGCGATCAGGCGGTAGTCACCGGCCGCCCAGAGGTCAGCATCGCTCACGACGCCCAGCCTGCCGGACGGCCGGCAGGCTGGGCTTGGAGGAATGAGATCAGTTGTTCTCGGCGGCCGCTTGCTTGAGTGCGGCGCCCGCGGACACCTTCGGCGCCCACGTCGCCGCGATCTGGAGCTCCTCGCCGGTCTGCGGGTTGCGCCCGGTCCGGGCGGCGCGGTGGGTGGTGTCGAAGGTCAGGAAGCCGCTGATGGTGACCTTTTCGCGGCGGCGTGTGGCTTCGCCGATCACGTCGGCGAAGGCCTTGAGGGCGGCGTCGGCGTCGGCGTTGGTGAGACCGGCGCGTTCGGCGACGGCGGAGACGAGGTCGGCGCGGTTCATGGGCTGTCCTTCCAGCGTGGGTTTCTCTGACTGAGTGCGGCCGGGGTGTGCGGTCAACCCCTAGCCATCATGCCCATGTGCGCCGCCGATCCGCGCATCTGCGGGCCGTGGTCGCCCGATCGTTTCCGGGCCTTCCACCGCAAATGAGTACAAATCGCCGCAGGGGTGTGCGCCTGCGTAGGCTCGGGCCGATGAGCACCTCGTTGACCGGCCCGGCCGGTGGCCCTCGTTCGATGGTGGACTGGGACCTGGCGGCGCGGCTCGGCGCCCGGCTGGCCCGACCTGGTCCCAGCATCGGGACGGACGCGGTGCGGGAGGTCGTGGAAGAGCTCAGGCGGTTCGCGGTTGAGGCGCGGACCCACGTCCGGGGATACACCGGCCTGGACGCACCGGCTGCCAACGCCCCGGTGGCCGTGGTGGATCGACCCGCCTGGGTGCGCGCCAACGCCGCCGGCTTCCGCACGCTGCTCGCTCCTGTCGAGGATCGGATCCTGACTCGCCGGCAGGAGAAGAAGGGCGACCGGGCGCCAGCGCGAGTCGTGGCCGCGATCGGATCCCGGGTGTCCGCCGCCGAAGTTGGCGGTTTGTTGGGCTGGCTGTCGTCGAAGGTGCTGGGGCAGTACGAGCTGCTTCCGGTGCCCGGCAACCGGGTCAGCCGGCTGCTGTTGGTCGCGCCGAACATCGTCGCGGCCGAGCAGGCACTCGGCGTCGACCCGCATGACTTCCGGCTCTGGGTGTGCCTGCACGAGGAAACCCATCGGGTGCAGTTCACCGCCGTGCCGTGGCTGCGCGACCACCTGGTGACCGAGGTGAGCGAGTTGCTCGTCTCACTCGATCTGGAGTCGGAGGAGATGGTCTCCCGGCTGCGGGACGCGGTCGGGGCACTGGGCGCGGCCGTCCGTGGGGCGCCCGGACCCTCGATCGCCGAGGCGATCCAGACCCCTGAGCAACGCGTGGCCATCGATCGCCTCACCGCGGTGATGGCGCTGCTCGAAGGGCACGCAGACCATGTGATGGACGGAGTCGGGCCGGCAGTGGTCCCGACCGTGGGCACGATCCGGACGCAGTTTCAGAAGCGCCGGAACTCCCCGAGCCCCGCCGACGCGCTGCTACGCCGGTTGCTCGGCCTCGACGCCAAGCTTCGCCAGTACAAGGAAGGCAAGCGGTTCGTCGACGCGGCCGTGAACGCGGTTGGGATGGACGGGTTCAACCGCGTGTGGCTCCAGCCAGCACACCTGCCGACGCCCGAGGAGATCGCCGACCCAGATCGCTGGGTCGCCCGGGTCGGCCGCGCAGACCTGCGCTGATGGGCTGATGGCCGGTCCGGACCCAGCGGTCGCCGCGACCCGGCGGGCGGTGCGTGCAGCGCTCGCCGATCTCGAGCCCGGTGCGGTGGTGTTGGTGGCGTGTAGCGGTGGGGCCGATTCGTCCGCCCTCGCGGCGGCCGCGGCGTTCGAGGCGCGGCGGGCATCCTGGCAGGTCGGCGCGGTTGTCGTGGACCACGACCTGCAGGCCGACTCGTCGTCGGTCGCGACCGGCGCCGCGGCGACGTTGACCTCGCTCGGCCTCGACCCGGTCGAGGTGCTCCGCGTCATCGTCGATCTGGGCAGTGCCGTCGGGCCGGAGGCGGCCGCGCGCGCCGCGCGGTATGCGGCGATCGATGAGCTTGCGGACCGTTGCGCCGCGGAGGCGGTCCTGCTCGGCCACACCCTCAACGACCAGGCGGAGACGGTCCTGCTCGGCCTGGCACGGGGCTCGGGTGCCCGTTCACTTGCTGGTATGCGGCCGCGCGCCGGTCGACTGCGCCGTCCGTTGCTGGCCTTGGACCGGGCCACGACCGAGCGGGCCTGCGCCGCGCAAGGGCTGACGGTGTGGGTCGATCCGCACAACGCCGACGACATCTACGCCCGGGTCCGGGTTCGCCGGTCGGCGCTGCCCGCACTCGAGGCCGCACTCGGCCCCGGTGTGGCGGAGGCGCTGGCGCGCACCGCCGACCTGCTCAGGGACGACGCGGACGCGCTCGACACGTGGTCGGCGGCCGCACGCCGAGACGCCACGGCGGACGACCGTGGGCTTGACTGTGCCGGCCTTCTGACGCTGCCGTCGGCGGTGCGCCGGCGAGTTCTGCATACGGCTGCGGTGGACGCGGGCGCGACCCACAGCGCGCTCTCGCATACCCATGTGGTGGCGCTCGACGCGTTGGTGGCCGACTGGCACGGGCAGGGATCGGTCGCGTTGCCCGGCGGTGTCGAGGGGTGGCGCAGCTATGGCAGGCTCTATCTCCGCGTGGCAGCCGAGCAGAGCACGACCGACGACTCAATGCAGGAGTGACGTGGACGCGCAGGACTTGGGCGACGAGCTCGCCAGTGTGCTCATCTCCGAGAAGGAGATCGACCAGCGCATCCGCGAGCTCGCGGCGGAGGTCGACCGGGACTACGCCGAGCGCGACCTATTGCTGGTCGGGGTGCTCAAGGGTGCGGTCATGGTGATGGCCGACCTCGCCCGAGCGCTGCACGTGCACGCGACCATGGACTGGATGGCGGTCTCGTCGTACGGCTCGGGGACCACGAGCAGCGGCGTCGTCCGCATCCTCAAGGACCTCGACAAGGACATCACCGGCAAGCACGTGCTGGTCGTCGAGGACATCATCGACAGCGGGCTGACGCTGTCCTGGCTGCTGCGCAACCTCGGCTCCCGCGGCCCGGCATCCGTGGAGGTGTTCACGTTGCTGCGTAAGCCGGACGCGGCGAAGGTGGCGGTGGATGTTCGCTACGTGGGCTTCGACATCCCGAACGAGTTCGTCATCGGGTACGGCCTCGACTACGCCGAGCGCTACCGCAACTTGCCGTTCGTCGGCACGCTGGCGCCGCAGGTCTACGGCGGCTGACCGCCCGCACGCCGCGAGTTGTCATACGAACCGCGTCACCGGTGACGCGGTTCGTCTGACAAGAGCGCGGGCCGATGGAGTTGTCATGCGTTTCGCGTCACCGGTGACGCGGTTCGGCTGACAACTACAAGGCGAAGACCGGGACCAGCGTTGCGCGAGCCAAGGTATGCATCGTCAGGTTGAAGCCGACCGCTGCCGAACGGGTGTCCGCGCTGAGCCCGAGGCTTTCGACGTCGAGGGCGTGCACCACGATGAAGTAGCGGTGCGGCCGGTCCCCGGCCGGCGGCGCGGGTCCGCCGTAGTGCGCGATGCCATAGTCGTTGGTCGTGTGGAAGCCGCCCGGCAATGACTTGTCGTCGCGACCCGCGCCCTGCGGCAGCTCGGTCACGCCAACCGGGATGTCGAGGACGTGCCAGTGCCAGAATCCGGAGGCGGTCGGGGCATCCGGGTCGAACATGGTGACGGCGAATGACTTCGTCCCGGCGGGGAAGCCCTCCCACGCCAGGTGCGGGGAGACGTTCTCGCCAGGCGCTCCCCAGTCGTTGAAGGCGTGCTTGACCGGGACGGGCTCGTCGCTGCGCACGTCGTCGCTGCGGAGCGTGAACGAGGCGACCGGAGGGAGCAGCTCGTAGGGATCGGGGCCGACGGGACGGTCGAGATTCATGGCCGCAGGCTAGGCCGCGCCGGTGTTCTCCGGGGAGAGCTGGGGAACACCCGGGGGCTGCTGCGTCGTTGTCGGTGTACCGTCGAAGTCCCTGGGAGAGCGGACCAGGGGCTGATCGACGTTGCCGCGCCAACGGGCGCGGACCCACCTTCATGATCAGGAGGGACGGGGCATCCGCCGCCCCGACTCACAGTGAGACGTTACTTCCGCGGCCCGTTCGCCTGGATCATCCTGGCGGTCCTGCTGGTGCTCCTCGTCAGCCAGGTGGTGGCCTCCCAATCCGGCTACGAGGAGAAGGACACCTCGCAGGTCATCTCGGCCATCCGCGAGGGCGATGTCACCAAGGCCAAGCTCATCGACCGCGACCAGCGAGTCGAGGTCGAGCTGACGAACGGCGACAAGATCCAGTCCGAGTACATCGAGCCCCAGGGCGCCACGATCGCCCAGCTCCTCGAGGACAACCCGCCGCCCGAGGGGTATGACGCCGAGGTCCCACAGCAGTCGCTGCTCGTGACGTTCCTGCTCTCGCTGCTGCCGATCGTCCTGCTCGTGGTGCTCTTCCTGTTCCTCATGAACCAGATGCAGGGCGGCGGCTCGCGGGTCATGAACTTCGGCAAGTCCAAGGCCAAGGTGGTCTCGAAGGACACCCCGCAGACGACCTTCGCCGACGTCGCCGGTGCCGACGAGGCCGTTGAGGAGCTCCAGGAGATCAAGGAGTTCCTGCAGGAGCCGGCAAAGTTCCAGGCGGTCGGTGCCAAGATCCCCAAGGGGGTCCTGCTGTATGGCCCGCCAGGCACAGGAAAGACGCTGCTGGCCCGTGCCGTCGCCGGCGAGGCCGGGGTGCCCTTCTACTCCATCTCCGGCTCCGACTTCGTCGAGATGTTCGTCGGTGTCGGCGCCTCCCGGGTCCGCGACCTGTTCGAGCAGGCGAAGACGAACGCTCCGGCGATTGTGTTCGTCGACGAGATCGACGCCGTCGGCCGGCACCGTGGCGCCGGTCTCGGCGGCGGCCATGACGAGCGCGAGCAGACCCTGAACCAGCTCCTGGTCGAGATGGACGGCTTCGACGTCAAAGGCGGCGTGATCCTGATCGCCGCGACCAACCGGCCGGACATTCTTGATCCGGCCCTGCTGCGTCCTGGTCGCTTCGACCGGCAGATCGCGGTTGAGGCGCCGGACCTCGAGGGCCGACAGAAGATCCTCAACGTGCACGCCAAGGGCAAGCCGATCGCGCCGGAGGTCGACCTGCGAGCAGTGGCTCGCCGGACGCCGGGCTTCACCGGCGCCGACCTGGCGAACGTTCTCAACGAGGCGGCGCTCCTCACCGCCCGCACCAACAAGCAGTTCGTCGACCCGCCAGCCATGGACGAAGCGATCGACCGGGTCGTGGCCGGACCGCAGAAGCACAGCCGGTTGATGAACGACAAGGAAAAGAAGATCACCGCCTACCACGAGGGTGGGCACGCACTGGTCGCCGCGGCGCTGCCGAACACCGACCCGGTGCACAAGGTGACGATCCTTCCCCGCGGCCGCGCGCTCGGCTACACGATGGTGCTGCCCGACGAGGACAAGTACTCCACGACGCGCAACGAGATGCTCGACCAGCTCGCCTACATGCTGGGCGGGCGGGCCGCGGAGGAACTGGTCTTCCACGACCCGACCACGGGCGCGGCCAACGACATCGAGAAGGCCACCGCGGTCGCGAAGAAGATGGTCACGCAATTCGGGATGACCGAGCGGCTGGGCGCGATCAAATTCGGGCAGGAGCAAGGCGAGGTTTTCCTCGGCCGCGACTTCGGTCACCAGCGGGACTACTCAGAGCAGGTGGCTGCGGTCGTCGACGAAGAGGTTCGCGGCCTCATCGAGGCGGCCCACCAGGAAGCCTGGGAGATCCTCGTCGAGAACCGCGATGTCCTGGACCACCTCGTCCTCGAGCTGCTCGAGAAGGAGACGCTCGACAAGGACGCGGTCGCTGCCGTTTTCGCGCCGGTTCGCAAGCGCGACCCACGTCCGGCGTGGACTGGCTCGAGCCGCCGGATGCCCTCCGACCGGCCGCCAGTGCTAACGCCGAAGGAGGTCGCGACCAACGGCGTGTCCCCGAACGGCTCCGGTGGCATCGACACCCACGGCCTCGGTGAGGAGCCGACGGACGTAGGCCACGAGCTGCCGTCGCCGCAGCCGAGCGGCGAGTAGCCCGGACCCATCATGGTCGACCCCGTGGCCCTGTCTGCCGTCACGAGTGACGAACCCGCTCGAATCGTGCCGCCGTTCGACCATCACCGGGCCGAGGCCGCGGTGCGTGAGCTGCTGCTGGCCATGGGCGAGGATCCCGACCGAGACGGCCTGCGCCAGACGCCCGCCCGGGTGGCGCGCATGTACGCAGAGGTCTTCGGCGGGCTGCGGATGCGGGCCGCCGATGTGCTGACGACGACCTTCGAGCTCGGGCACGACGAGCTGATCGTCGTGAAGGACATCGAGGTGACGTCGTTCTGCGAGCACCATCTGGTCCCGTTCCACGGGGTGGCGCACGTGGGGTACATCCCGGCCGAGGACGGTCGCATCACTGGGCTGTCGAAACTGGCCCGGCTGGTCGACGTCTACGCGAAGCGGCCGCAGGTGCAGGAGCGCCTGACCACACAAGTTGCCGACTCGCTGATGCAGATCCTGCAGCCGCGAGGCGTACTGGTCATCTTCGAGTGCGAGCACCTGTGCATGTCCATGCGCGGGGTGCGCAAGCCCGGTTCGCGGACCGTCACGTCCGCCGTGCGCGGCCAGCTGCTCAACTCGGCGACGCGCGCCGAGGCGATGAGCCTGATCCTCAGCGGCCGATAGTCATCCGCGGGGTTAGGTTGGCCGACGTGCCGCTCGCGCCGTCCGGTCTGCCCGCCGACCTCGCCGAGGTCTCGGCCAAGCGGTGCCTGGTGATGGGCGTCCTGAACGTGACGCCGGACTCCTTCAGTGATGGCGGGCTGCACCTCGACCCGGTCTCTGCGGTCGCGCATGGCATTGCGTTGCGCGATCAGGGGGCAGACCTGGTCGATGTCGGTGGCGAGTCGACCAGGCCGGGCGCGCAGCGCGTCCCGGTCGAGGAGGAGCTGCGCCGCGTGCTCCCCGTCGTCGAGCCGCTCGCGGATGCTGGCGTGGTCGTGTCCATCGACACAACACGAGCCGAGGTGGCCGAGCGGGCACTGGCCGCGGGTGCGAGCGTGGTCAACGACGTTAGTGGTGGCCTGGCGGACCCGGACGTCCGCCGGGTCGTCGCGGCGGCTGGCGTCCCATACATCGTCATGCACTGGCGGGCGCACGCCTTGCACATGAGCAGGTATGCGACCTACGACCACGTGGTCGCGGATGTCGCCAAGGAACTGAGCCAACGGCTCGACGAAGCAGTGGACGCCGGCGTCAACATCGACCAGATCGTCCTGGACCCTGGACTGGGCTTCGCCAAGGAGGCCGAGCACAACTGGGAGCTGTTGCGCCGGCTCGACGAGATCATCGCGATCGGTCGGCCGGTCCTGGTCGGTACCAGCCGGAAGCGGTTTTTGGGCGCGCTGCTGGCCGATGGAGCCACCGGCGAGCCGCGACCGGTTGACGAACGCGACGACGCGACCACGGCGACCAGTGCGCTGGCAGCAGCCGCGGGCGCGTGGTGCGTGCGTGTGCATCAGGTGCGCGCGACCAGGGACGCGGTCGCGGTCGTGACTGCCTGGCAAGGGATCGCGTCGTGACCTCGACCGCAGATGTCGACGCCGTCGAGGAGACCAACCGCCGGTTCTACGAGGCCATCGAGCAGGCCGACCTCGAGCAGATGGCGGCGGTCTGGGTGCAGGGTGAGCTGGCCGCCGTCTCGGCCGCCACGCATCCGG
Organism: uncultured Actinomycetota bacterium; assembly: GCA_963836025.1. Classification (GTDB taxonomy): domain Bacteria; phylum Actinomycetota; class Actinomycetes; order JBEVHX01; family JBEVHX01; genus JBEVHX01. Next base: position 281,652 of record CAWIIE010000007.1, on the reverse strand, counting down.
GCTCCTCTCCAGTGCGCGGCCTGCAGCAGGTGATGCGCTCCTGGGCGGTCGTGCTCGCGGGCACGTCGTACGTGCAGTACATCCTCAGCGACACCAGGGTGCTGGTGAACGGGGACCTGGCCGTCGTCACCGGGTACGAGAACATCCTGGTCGGCGTCGAGGACGAGGCGCTCGGGTTCACCGGTGGTCGGGTCGCGGTGACGAACGTGTTCGTGCGCACGGACGATGGCTGGCGGATGCTGGTCCACCACGCGTCCCCGGTCTTGGAAGGCACCGACCTCGAGCCGGGATCGGCATGACGCAGGCGAGTGACCGCATCGTGCTGCGCGGCCTTCGCGGTCAGGGCCGCCATGGTTGGTTCGACTTCGAACGCGAGCAGGGCCAGCCCTTCGTCGTCGACCTCACCCTGCACATCGACCTCGCTCCCGCCGCGCTGACTGACAACCTCGCGGACACCGTCGACTACGGCGCGCTGGGGGAGCAGGTCGTGGCGGTTATCGAGGGTGAGCCGGTCTTGCTCATCGAGACGCTCGCCGAACGCATCGCCGAATGCTGTCTGTCCGACCCGCGTGTCGAGCGGGTGGATGTCGTCGTTCATAAACCGCAGGCCCCGATGACGGTGCCGTTCGCGGACGTCGAAGTGCATGTGTCGCGGGCCCGCTCGTGAGCCGTCGCGCGGCCGTGGCTCTTGGCGCCAACCTCGGCGATCGACTGGGTGCGCTGCGCTCGGCCGTGGATTTGCTGCGCGAAACGCTCGGCGTCGAGGTCGTCGCGGTCTCCAGCGTGTATGAGACCGACCCAGTCGGGGGCCCGTCTGGTCAGCCCGGATACCTCAACGCGGTGGTAGCGGTGGACACCGACCTCACGGCGGCCGAACTGCTTGCGCTGGCGCATACGGCGGAACAAGCGCGGGACCGAGTGCGGGACGTGCGCTGGGGCCCGCGGACCCTGGATGTTGATGTGTTGGCCGTGGGCGACGAGCGCAGCGACGACCCGATGCTCACCCTGCCGCACCCGCGCGCGCACGAACGCGGCTTCGTCCTTGTGCCGTGGGCGCAGATCGACCCGACCTTCGACGTTGTCGGGCATGGCCGGGTGGGCGACCTGGTGACGCGCGTTGCGGTCGCGGGCATCCGACGACGCGACGATCTTGACCTCGCAGCGGCCTCATGAGGGGGACGACCCCGCGACTGCTCGCGATCGTCGGGCTGGGCGCAGGTCTGGTTTCGTTCGGCGTCTTCCGGGCCTGGTTCGGCCTTGAGGGGACGCTGCCCCAGGTTCCGGTCAGCGCGCCGGCAGTCCTGGCGTTTGTCGCCTTGGTCTTCGTGGTTGCTGCGGCGGTGCTGACCCCTCGACTGCGCGCGACGACCTCGAAGGTCGAGCGACGGCCCGGCGACGCCAAGCCGCTGCACCCGCTAGCGGCCGCGCGGGTGGCGGTCATGGCGGTCGCTGCTGGGCTGGTGGGCGCTGTGGTCGCCGGCGGGTACGCGGGTTTTGCGGTCGTCGTCCTCATGGACCTCGACTCGGACTTTCGGCGCGAGCAACTCGTGCTCGCGCTGCTCAGCTTTGCGGCTGCGCTGGCGCTGGTGGTGGCGGCGCACTTGCTCGAACGCGCCTGCCGCCTGCCCGAAGACGGCGGCGACGAGGGCGCCGACGCTGGCCCGAGCGCGCCAGCCTGACGGCCGCAGTTGTCATACGAACCGCGTCACGGGTGACGCGGAGCGCCTGACAACTCGCCGGATCCGCGCGGCTGTCATGCGAACCGCGTCACCGGTGACGCGAAACGCCTGACAGCTCGCTGGAGGCCAGGGGTCAGGACGCCGCAACCGTCTCGATCTCGACCCGCTCATGGGAGACGTGCTGCGCATCGGCTTCGACCGACCGACGCAGCGCTTCGTGCAGGCTGGTCGGCGTGAGCACGCCGACGTACCGCTCGCCGTCGAGCACGGCGATCCAGCCCGCGTTCTCCTGCAGCATCTCGGCGAAGGCTTCCTTGAGAGTCGCGGTCAGCGGTACCCACGCCGCCATCCGACGAGCGTGGTCGCGCACGTATGCCTCGCCGAAGCTGTGCTCGATGCCGATCCAGCCGTGCAGGTGCTCGTTGTCGTCCAGCACCACCGCCCATCGACTGTCGGCCCGCTCCAACAGCGCGCGGGCATCGGACACCGAGTCGTCCAGGTGCACGACCGGCGGGTGCTCGATGTCGACCGGCTGGATCGGCGTCACCGCAAGTCGCTTGAGTCCGCGGTCGGCGCCGACGAAGTCAGCGACGAAGTCGGTCGCCGGCTGACCGAGGATCACCGCCGGCGTGTCGTACTGCTCCAGGTGGCCGCCTTGACGCAGCACCGCAATCCGGTCGCCAAGCCGCACCGCTTCGTCGACATCGTGCGTCACGAGCACGACGGTCTTGCGGATCTCGTCCTGCAGCCGCAGGAACTCACCCTGCAAGCGGTCACGGGCGATCGGGTCCACGGCCCCGAACGGTTCGTCCATCAGCAGCACCGGCGGGTCGGCCGCGAGCGCGCGCGCAACCCCGACCCGCTGCCGTTGCCCGCCGGAGAGCTGGTGCGGGTACCGGCGCGCGAACGTCGCCGGGTCGAGGCCGACCAGCTCGAGCAGCTCGACTGCGCGGGCCCGCGCCCGGCGCTTGTCCCAGCCGAGCAGGCTCGGCACCGTCATCACGTTGGTCTCGATCGTCTGATGGGGGAACAGCCCGATCTGCTGGATGACGTACCCGATGCGGCGCCGCAGCTTCTCCGGGTCGACGTGCGTCACGTCCTCGCCCTCGAGCAGGATGCGGCCACTCGACGGCTCGATCAGGCGGTTGATCATCTTCATCGTGGTCGTCTTGCCGCAGCCTGATGGGCCCACCAGCACGCAGATCTCCCCCTCGGGCACGTCGAGGGACAGCTCGTGCACGGCCACCGTGCCGTCCGCATACTGCTTGCTGACTCCGTCGAGTCGAATCATGACCGGACTGGGTACTGTCCACGACGTGGCTGCCTTCCTGAGCGCACCTCAATCGGCGTCGTGCCTCGCGACGAACGAGTGGATCTGCGGCGAGTACATCACGACCCGAAGGGACGAACTCGTCGAGGCGGTCGGCCAGCACTTGTTCCTCACCATCACCTCGCTCGTCATCGGCGTGGCGGTGTCCTTCCCGCTCGCGCTGCTGGCGCGGCGCTCGCCCTGGGCGAAGGGCTTTGTGCTCGGCTCGTCCAGCGTCATCTACACAATCCCGTCGCTGGCGTTGTTCGCCTTCCTGCTGCCGTGGACGGGCATCTCGCGTACGACGGTCATCATCGGCTTGGTGCTGTACACGCTGACGATTCTCGTCCGGGCGTTCGTGGACGGTCTGGAGGGTGTTTCGAGCGACGTGCTCGAGGCCGCCCGCGGCATGGGGTACGGCTCGGCGCGCCTGCTCTGGCGCATCGAACTGCCGTTGTCGATGCCGACGTTCTTCGCTGGACTTCGAGTTGCGACGGTGTCGACGGTCGCGCTGACGACCATCGGCTTCGTGGTCGGCTACGGCGGTCTTGGCAACCTGATCGACGACGGCCTGGAGAGCTTCTTCAAGGCGCAGGTGCTGACGGCGACGGTGTTGTGCGTGGTGATCGCCGTCGTGCTCGACCTCCTGGTGCTGGGGGCACAACGGATCCTCACTCCATGGTCTCGACGGGCCCGGTCGACCTGATGGAGAACTCACTCGTCGTCCAGGTCTTCCAGTGGCTCACCGACGGCGACAACTGGACCGGCGATGACGGCATCGCCGTCCGACTCGTGGAGCACATTGGGCTCGTCGCCGCCTCGCTGGGCATCGCCTGCCTGGTCGCGATCCCGCTTGGCCTATGGCTGGGGCACATCCGCCGGGGTCGCACGGTCGTCATCAACATTGCCAACATGGGTCGGGCCATCCCCGTGTATGCGCTGCTGGTGCTGCTTGCCATCGGACCGCTCGGCCTCGGGACCCCGTCGACATTGGTGGCCCTCGTCTTGTTCGCGATTCCGCCGATCCTGACCAACACGCATACCGGCGTGATGGAGGTCGACCAGGAGATCGTCGAGGCATCGCGTGGGATGGGCATGTCCGGCCCGCAGATGCTGATGCGGGTCGAGGCGCCGCTGGCCTCGCCGCTGCTGCTGACCGGGGTCCGGCTGTCCGCCATCCAGGTCGTCGGGACCGCGACGATCGCGGCATTGGTCGCCGGCGGCGGTCTTGGCCGGATCATCACCGCCGGGTTCGCGCGGCAGGACCTGCCGCAGCTGGTCTCAGGCGCGCTGCTGGTGGCCCTGCTGGCGGTTGCCGTCGAACTACTGTTCGCGCTGTTTGTGAAGCTGGCGTCGCGGCGGAGCCGGGGCGGGGTGACGCCGTCGATCGAGCATGAGCTCATCCTCCCGACGGCGAACGTCGTGTCGGGCAGGTGAGGACCGTCACCGGACCGTGATCCCCGGCTGGTCGCGACTGTCGGTGGCCCGTAGTTGTATGTGGAGTGCGGGTGTGGACACGCGCCCGCCCGACACGCGTGGCTGAAAGCCACGGGACACAGAAGGCGGTGTGCAGATGCGCATCCGACGATCAATGGCTGGGATCGCAACGGTCCTGGCGGCGACTCTCGTCCTGACCGCATGCGGTGGCGACGACGATGGCGGCGACGCCGACAGCGGGAGCAACGGCGGCGGGGGCAATGTGGTGATCGGCTCGGCGGGCTTCACCGAGATCGAGCTGATGGCACAGATGTATGCGCTGCTGCTCGAGGACGCGGGGTACACGACCGAGGTCCAGGTGGTCGAGAACCGAGAGCTGTACGAGCCGGCGTTGGAGGACGGCGACATCGACGTCGTCCCCGACTACCTCGCGACCATGACCGAGTTCCTGAACCTGAAGGTGAACGGTTCGGACGCCGATCCGGTGGCGACGAGCGACGCCGACGAGACGGTGGAAGCGCTCCGCGCCCTGGCCGAGCCGCTCGGCCTCACGGTCCTCGACCCCGCGGAAGCCGTGAGCCAAAACGCATTCGCCGTCACCGAGCAGTTCGCGCAGGACAACAATCTGTCGACTCTCAGCGACCTAGGCGGGTTGGGACAGCCGATCACGTTGGCTGCGACCGAGGAGTGCCCCGAGCGACCGTTCTGTCAGGGCGCCCTCGAGCAGTACGGCATCCAGATCTCCGAGGTGCTACCGACCGGGTTCAGCTCGGTCCAGACGAAGGATGCGGTGAAGGACGGCACCGCGCAGCTCGGGTTGGTTGGCACCACGGATGCCACGCTCGGCGACTTCAGCCTGGTCGTGCTCGAGGACGACATGGGCACGCAGCTGGCCGACAACCTCATTCCGATCGTCGGCGAGGAGTACGGCAGCGACGGCGACTTCGTTGACGCTCTCAACGCGCTGTCCGCGGTGCTCACCACCGAGGACCTGGGCGAGATGAACCAGCTGGTCGACGGTGAGCGGATGCAAGCCGAGGACGTCGCTCGGCAGTACCTGGAGGACCACGACCTGATCGGCTGACGAGCCCGCGTCGCTGCACGTATGGGGCCTCCGCTTCATGCACACGTGAAGCGGAGGCCCCACAACTGAAGCGATGATCATCGTTCGGTGGGCCGGTTGCGGCGGTCGTGTCGTAGCCGTAACGCGCGGTGTTCGACCCCTACCGTTGCCGCATGGGCCGTCATGCCAAGCCACGCCCGCCGTCAAGCAACGCGCCGCTCGTCGTCGCTGCCGTGCTCGTGCCGGCTTGGGCGGGCTTAGTCGCGTTCATCGACTCGGTCGGGTCGTTGCGTGTCCTGTCCGCGATTGCCGGAATTGCAGCCGTCGCTTTGCTGGTACTGCTCGCCCGAGCGGAAGCGCGCTACGACCAGCTCGTCACCAAGCGTGCGGCGGAGAGCCGCTACGCGGCCACCAGGTATGCGACCGCAGCTGCGGCCGCCGAGGCGGAACTGCGCCGGGTCCACGACGAGCTCGACCTGCTGACCGCCGACGTTGCCCGGCTGCGCCGCGAGTTGAACGCAATGAACGAGGCCGCCGCGATTGCCGCCATGGTGGTGCCGGAGCAAACGCCGCTTGCCCGCCCCAGGGCGCTCGCGGCGGTCAAGCCCGGGGCCTGATCACAGGTTCTTCTCACGAACGGCATTACCGGATCGCTGGGGTCGGGGCAGTCACCGGCATCGGGGTCGTCGCCGACGTGGTCGGCTCCACGGAAGGCGGCTCACCGCGATGGGCCCCAAGGCTTCGAATCGCGCTCGGTGCGGGGCTGCTGGCTCCTCCCCGCAGTGGTGGACCCCGGCCGACGCGGAGGGCAACGAGGTCGACATCGCCACCTGGCTTGGGCGGGAGTGACGCGCAGCGGGACGTGGAGGTTCAGCCAGGGCCGACGAGATCCAGGTCGAGCCATCGAGCCAGGTCTCGGATCTCACGGTCAACCGCGGTCGTCATGGCGTTGCTGAACGGGACGTCCCGGTGCAGCGCCGCGACGCGGAGCACCCCGGCCCCGCGGTCTGCCTTGGCGTCGAGTTTCCCGATCAGCCGGTCGCCATACAGGATCGGGAGGGCGTAGTAGCCCCATCGACGCTGGGCGGCGGGCTTGAACATCTCGAGCTGGTAGTCGAACTCGAAGAGCTCGGTCATGCGTTTGCGGTCGTGCAACAGCCGGTCGAACGGAGACAGCAAAGCCGCACGGCCCTTGAAGGGCCGCCCGAGCAGCGATGGGTCGACCCGCCACTGACCCCGAACGCCCTCGACCACAGCAGGCTCACCGGCCTCACCGACGTCCAGCGGCTCCACCGGGCACTCCGGGCCCCGTGACCGCGCGATGCCGAGCGCGCTCAGCCGGCGCTCGTCGCGCAGCCGACGCGCCTTCTCCGATGGGATCGCCTCGTCGTCGTCGGGGTAGATGCGGGATGCAAGGTCCCACAGCCGGTCGCGCCCCTCCCGGCCGGCGACCGCCACTTCCCCGCGCTGCTCCAGGAAGCTGAGCATCACGGCGCGGTTCTTGTCGTTGTTCCAGCCGGTCGAGCGCCACGGCTGCACGCAGGTGTCGGGGAGGTCCCGTGCGGGCAACGGACCGTCCGCGCGCAGTCGTTCGAGGACGTCGCGCCGGCAGGCGTCGTTGGCCTTGACCCAGTCGCGCTGGTACTCCTGCCAGTCGCGCAGCTCACCGATACCAGGCCACTCGGCCATCTCGGAGCGGTAGAGCGCGAGGCCATCCGCCGGCCGAAGCGTGCCCCTGAACTCGATCAGTCGCTGCTCGTCGACGGCGTCCTTCAACTCGCGCGGCGAGTACGAGGATCCCAGCCGACTCCACAGCACCAGGTCGGCGCTCGGTGCGACCGCGCTGGTCTGTTCGACTTGCAGCAGCGAGAGCCGCTCAACAGTTTCGAGCAGACCGACCGGTCGCGGTGCGGTCAGCAGCTGGGCCGCAACCGCGATCCGGCGGGCGTCAGCGCGACTCAGCTCATGAGCTCTGGCCATGCCGCGAGCGTAGGAGCACACACCGACAATCGCGGACCTTCAAGATCCTTGGGTTACTCATCCACCGCTGGAGCCGCCGAGAAGTTGGATGAGCGACCCATCGGGGTGCTACTTGTCGATGTCCCCGACGACGAAGAACATCGACCCCAGGATCGCGACCATGTCGGCGAGCAGTTGACCCCGCAGCACTTCGGACAACACCTGGACGTTGTTGAACGACGCCGACCGGAGTTTGAGCCGCCACGGGGTTTTCTCGCCGTGCGAGACGAGGAAGTACCCGTTGATCCCCAGCGGGTTCTCGGTCCACGCGTAGGCCTGACCCTCGGGCACCTTCAGCACCTTGGGCAGCTTGACGTTGATCGGACCGGTGGGCAGCAGCCGTAGCTTGTCGATGCAGGCGTCCACCAGGTCGAGGGAGACCTTGACCTGGTCGACCAGCACCTCGAACCGTGCCAGGCAGTCCCCTTCGCTGCGGGTCACGACGTACACGGCGCTGCCCAGCTCTGCATACGCGAGGTAGGGCTCGTCCCGACGCAGGTCGAAGTCGACGCCGGAGGCGCGTGCGATCGGTCCGGAGACGCCGTACTGCAGGATTTGCTCCTCGGTCACCACGCCGACGTTGCGGGTCCGGGCCTGGAAGATCTCCGAGCCGAGCACCAGGCCCTCGATCTCCGGCAGCCGCCGGCGGACGGCTCCGACCGCGTCCCGCGCCCGGCCGAGCCAGCCGGCCGGCAGTTCCTCCTTCAGCCCGCCGACCCGGTTGAACATGTAGTGCATGCGGCCACCGGAGATCTCCTCCATGACGGCCTGCAATGTTTCGCGCTCGCGGAAGGCATAGAAGATCGGCGTGATCGCACCGACTTCGAGCGGGTAGGAGCCGAGGAACATCAGGTGGTTGAGCACCCGGTTCATTTCGGCCAACATCGTGCGCGCCCACACCGCGCGGGTCGGTACCTCCATGCCGAGCATCCGCTCCGCGGCCAGCACGACCCCGAGCTCGTTCGCGAACGCGGACAGCCAGTCGTGCCGGTTGGCCAGCACGATGATCTGCCGGTAGTCGCGGACCTCGAACAGCTTCTCGGCGCCGCGGTGCATGTAGCCGATCACCGGCTCGGCGCGCACGATGCGCTCGCCGTCCAGCGTCAGCAGCAGGCGAAGCACGCCATGCGTGGCCGGGTGCTGCGGGCCGATGTTCAGCACCATGTCGGCGGTCGCGAGCTCGCCGGTCGCAACCGAGATCTCGCGCAGGCCACCGGCACCCGGGCTCGTCGTCACACGTCGCATCATGCCGGTCTCGTATGCCTCCGCACGCCGGCGGGCCCGGCTCCAGGTCTCGCGCTCCGCAACGATGTGCCGCCGTATCGGTCTATTCGAAGCGGCGGCACATCGTTGCGAATTGGAGGCGGAGCCGGGCCCGCCGACCAGGAGGCCTGCCGACGCGCTACTCAGTGTCGGTGTGCGCGGTCATGCCCTGCGCCTCGAGCTCAAGCTCGTCGGCGCTGGACACACCCGGCGGGAGGTCGACCGTCCGCTTCGGGCCGGTGAACCAGTTCTTCGCCGACGCCTGCCACCACACCGTGATCCCGATCAGCACGATCGCCATCAAGATCGGGGCGTAGTTGACCGCCGTCCAGGTGAACTCGCTGTTGCCGATCCAACCCTGCGGGACCGTCGGCATGATGAAGTAGATGCTGATGATCGTGATCTCGATGACCGAGACCCAGCACATCCAGCGGTACTTCGAACCCAACGTCCACGGGCCTGTCTTGAACGCATCGCCTTGCCTGAGGCGAAGCCAAATCGGGATTGCGAAAGCCACGTACAGGCCGATCACGCCGATCGATACGACGGCGTAGAACGCGGTCGGCGCGCCCGACGGGGAGCGGTAGAGCGCCGGCAGCGTGATGAGCACTGCGATCAGGCCTGAGATCATCACCGAGTTGGCCGGCACTCGGTTGGTATTGACCCTGGACCAGAGCCGCGAACCCGGAACCGCACCGTCCCTGCTGAAGGCGAACAACATGCGCGAGCAGGAGGTCATGCAGGAGACCGTGCAGAAGAACTGACCCACGGTGGAGATGAAGAAGATGGTGCCCGCCCAGCCGGAGCTCAGTGCGGTCTCGAAGATGGCCCCGACGAAGCCGGCTTGCTCGTCCACGGCCGCGGGGTCTGTGGCAGCAAACAAGAACGCGAGCAGCAGAATCCAGCCGCCGATCGCCGAGTAGAAGATCGAGCGCCAGATGCCCTTGGCGGCGGAGTTGGCCGCCGACTGCGTCTCCTCCGAAAGATGAGCGCACGCGTCGAAGCCGGTGATCGTGTACTGGGTCAGCAGGAAGCCGAGCGGAAGGACGAAGAGCCAGAAGGTGACCCCACCAATGCCGCCCTCGCCCCAACCCGGAGTTGTTGAACCGCTCGCTGAAGACGAACGACGCGTCTTGGTGGTCGTTCGGGATGAAGATGAGGATGAGCACGACGGCCGCAGCACCGGCGACGTGCCACCACACGGAGATGTTGTTCATGATGGCCATCAGGTGGCTGCTGAAGATGTTCACGGCGGTCGCGATCGCCATGATGATGATGAACAGCACGAACGTCTGGCGCAGGGCGTCGCCGCCGAAGCATGTCGGCCCAGCCCTCCCAGAGATAGCCGGACAACGTGATGTTCAGGAAGATCGCGCAGCCGTAGCAGACCGAGGCGAGGATCGCGATTAAGCCGACCAGGTTGAGCCAACCGGTGTAGAAGCCGGCCCGCGCGCCGCCCAGATTGGCCGCCCACCAGTAGATCCCGCCGGCGGTCGGGAACGCCGAGACCAGCTCGGACATACACAGCCCGATGATCAGGATGAATGCCGAGATGACCGGCCAGCCGATGGAGATGGCGATCGGGCCGCCGTTGTTCCAGGCCTGGCCGAAGGTTGTGAAGCAACCAGCGAGGATCGAGATGATCGAGAACGAGATGGCGAAGTTCGAGAACCCGCTCCAGCTTCGGTTGAGCTCTTGTTTGTAGCCGAGCTCGGCCAGTCGTCGTTCGTCGTCGTTGAGCAGGGTGTCGGCCACGTGCGCCTCCGTGCGCGACGGGAAGGCGTGGTGCGCCCTCGTCTGGAGGGGTTATAGCGCGCCAATGGTTTGGATGTGTGACTTTGGACGACCCGACGCGCCCGAAGTTGTGAACACGTGACGCAGTTAGGTTGACGGTGTGTCTTCCCTCGGCCCGCCCCCGCCTGGCCAGCCGCTCGGTTCTTCGTCACCGGCAGCGACCGCGTCGTCGCCCTTTGCACCTCCCGCGCAGGGCTGGACCCGGGTCTCGGCCCGGCTCGCGACCGTTCGTCGGGTCATCAATGTCGGGATCAACGCGGTCATCGGAGTCGCCGCGGTCGTGGCGCTGCTGATCTGGGCATCGCCGGTCTGGGCGGTGCTCGCCGCCCTCGTCGTGCTCGCGTTCTCCGCGTGGGAATGGTGGCTGATCGGGCGGCAGGTCAGCGCCATCGGGTATGCGGAGCGCGACGACGACCTCGTGGTCACCCAAGGGATCATGTTCAAGGAGCTCGTCGTCGTTCCCTACGGCCGGATGCAGCTGGTCGACCTCAAGGCCGGCCCGGTGGACCGCCGCTACGGCATGGCCACGCTGCAGCTGCATACGGCTGCCGCGACCACGGACGCGGTCATCCCCGGGCTGCCGGTCGCCGAAGCGGAGCGGCTGCGTGACCGACTGGCCGCACTTGGCGAGGCGAGGTCTGCCGGGCTGTGACCGAGCACAGTCAGCCGACCGCGTCTCGACCTCCCGCCGGAAGCTCGCCGGCTGCATCCGTTGAGCCCGCTCGCCGCGGTGGGCACCTACGTGATCCCGACCTTCTTCGCGTTGGTGGTGTTCCTCGGCGACGTCGGGATCGCGATCAGGGCGCTGATCTTCATCGTGATCCTGGTCGTCGGCGCCAGCATCGCCTGGGCGGCGTGGTTCCGGACCTCGTTCTGGTTCGACACCGACGGCGACCTTCGGGTGGCGAGCGGCGTGCTGTTCCGCAGCGAGCGTCGAGTCCAGCTGTCTCGGCTGCAGGCGGTCGATATTCACCGACCGCTGGTGGCGAGGATCATCGGGCTCGCCGAGCTCCGCCCGGAGATGGCCGGCGGCGAGTCCGGCAAGGTCCGGCTGTCCTACCTGACCGAGTCCGATGCCCAGGTGCTGCGCAACGAGCTGCTTGCCCGCTCGGCCGGCCTGACGCTGGCGGAGGGCGAGGCCGCAGCGCAGCCAGCGCCCGAGCAGGTCCTGGTCCGGGTGCCAGGGCCCGATCTGGCCGTGTCCGGCCTGCTCGACATCGGCACCATCTTCGCGATCGCGGTGGGGATCGGCGTCGTGGTTTTCACGGTCGTGTGGGGGAACCCCGCTCCGCTGATCGGTCTGATCCTCGCCGGCGGTGGCCTCGTCTTCACCTCGGCGTCGTACTTCATGACCTACTTCGACTTCACCCTGGCGGAGTCACCCGACGGCCTTCGGCTGCGGTATGGCCTGCTCAACACCCGATCGCAGACCGTTCCGCCCGGGCGCGTGCAAGCGGTGCGGATCAGCCGGCCGATCCTGTGGAGGCGCCGGGGTGGGTCCGCCTGCAGGTGAACGTTGCCGGCTACGCGGGCGGGTCCGACGACTCGTCGGCCGGCACGATGCTGCTCCCGGTGGCCCCCCGCGAACTCGCGCTGGCAGTGCTCCAGCGGGTGCTGCCCGGGGTCGACGTCGAGGCGGTGGACCTGTTGAGCGCACCACCGCAGGCACGCCGTCGGGCACCGTTCCAAGGCCGGCGACTCGCCGCGGGTCACGACGAGCGCGTCATGGTCATGCGCGGCGGGTGGCTGACCCACACCTTGGATGTGGTGCCACACGCCCGGATGCAGAGCGCGCGGATCACGCAAGGTCCGTGGCAGCGGGCGCTCGGGCTGGCGAGCATGCACTTGGACTCCACGCCCGGTCCGGTGACACCGGTGGCGTTGCATCGCGATGCGGCCGCGGTGCGCGGTGAGCTGGATGCGGAGGTAGTCCGCGCGCGGGTGGCGCGGGCCGCGTTCCGGCCCGAGCGTTGGATGCAGTCATGACGTCGTGGGACGTGGCCGCGTTCGCGCCGCGTGATCCGGCTTTCGCAGTCGACCCGTACCCGGTGTTCGACGCCCTCCGGCCCGCCGGCCGTCCGCTGTGGCACGACGAGCTGCAGATGTGGCTCGCGTTCTCGCACGCCGACGCCGATGCGGTGCTCCGCGCTCGGAGCCTCGGCCGCATCTTCCGGCCACGCGAGCCGGAGTCTGTGTGGGAAACCTTCAACTGGCTGCACGCAGACTCGATCCTGGACAGCGAGCCACCGAAGCACACCCGGCTGCGCCGCCTGGTCGCGGCGGCGTTCGGTCGTGGGCACGTCGAACGGCTCCGGCCACGGGTTCGCGCACTCGCCGAAGGACTGCTCGACGCAGCGGACCCAGAGCGCTTCGACCTGATCGCCGACTACGCGGAGCCGTTGCCGGTCATGGTGATCGCCGAGCTGCTCGGGGTGCCGGAGTCCGAGCGCTCACCGTTGCGTCCCTGGTCGCAGGCCATCGTCAAGATGTATGAGTACGACCGTACGGCGGCCCAGGACCATGCTGCCCAACAGGCGTGCGCCGAGTTCGCCGCATACGTGCGGGCGCTGGCGGCGCAGCGACGCAAGCAACCCGGCGACGACCTAGTGACGCACCTGACGCAGGTGGAAGACGCGGGCGACCGGCTGTCCGAACATGAGCTGATCGCGACCTGTGTGCTGTTGCTCAACGCGGGGCACGAGGCGTCGGTGAACGGGTTCGGCAACGGGATGGTGGCCGCGATGCGCCGACCCGACCAGATCGCGGTGCTGCGCGCGGACCCGGAAGGTGTCGCGGCGACCGCGGTCGAGGAGTTCCTGCGCTTCGACGCCCCGCTGCACCTGTTCGAGCGGACGGCCACCACAGACACGCCGGTTGGGTCGGTCGTGGTCGAGGAAGGGCAGAAGATTGCGGCGCTGCTCGGGTCCGCCAACCGCGACCCGGCCGTATTCGACGCGCCGGGGACGATGGACGTGACCCGAGACCCGAACCCGCACCTCGGCTTCGGCGCCGGCATCCACTTCTGCCTGGGGGCGCCGCTGGCCCGGGTCGAGCTCCAGACCTCGCTGCCCGTGTTGCTGCAGCGCTTCCCGCGACTCGACTTCGCCGCCGAGCCGGTGCTGCGGCCGACGTTCGTGCTCCGCGGCTACGAGTCCGTCCCGGTCACCGCCGGGTGACCGTCCACATATCTGCGACGTTGAGTCAGGCGGCTTGACGGTTGCGGGGATGGTCCTTGGCGGTCCGCTCGTTGCCGCGCTTGTAGTTCCCGGTCCAGCGGGCCATGACCTCCTGCGGGTCGCCGGACTCGACCTCCGCGAGGAACTGCTGCGCCCGCCCGTTGCGCAACGTCACGGCCAGCCGGCCATGATGCGTCACGCGCACCAGCACCTCGACTCCGTCCACCCGCTCGGTGTAGTCGAAGCCTTCGGGGGCGCTCACCGCAGTGCGGCCAGTCGGGGTGGCATCGGCATACCGACAGGCTGCACCAACCAGGTAAAGCCGCCCAAGCCATTTGCGTCGAGCAGCTCGGCCTCGTGGTTGGCCCGCTGCAGCTGCGCTGCGTATGCGGCCGGGTCGCTGCGCGCCAGGTCCACCGCCGGCAGCGCACCGTTCATGGCATACGCGCGGAGCACGTCACGTTGCTGGACGAGCAACGGTGGCCGGCCGGTGAGGTCCTCGCCGGCCGACGCGCACGAGTCGAGGGCCACGTGCGCCGTGATGTCGCAGGACCCGTCCGGCACTGGTGGCACCTTCCGCCCGTCGCGGTAGCCGGTCAGCGTCGCGCGTCGCGAGGCCCGCGTGTGCGCGTAGTCGACGGCGACGGCGCAGCCGAAGTCGAGCCGGGTCAGTGCCTGCACCCACGCTCGGTCGCGGTCGCGGCCAACCTCCGCGCGCTCGCCGGGGTCGAGGTGCCACCACAGCGAACACCAGGTGTCGTCACCGACGACCGCGGGTCGGCCGAGCCGTTCGGCCCCAGTCGCGACCTCTACCTCGAGCTCGCGCAGCAGCCCGGTGTCGTCCCGGGCGACCACGTGACACGGGACGTTGTCCAACCACTCGTTGCCGATGAGCAGCCCGAGCACGCCGTGGGGCACCTCGGCCGACCACCCCACCTCCGCTGGCAGGTCAGTCGGCCGGGGGCCGTAGTCGACGCCGGTCATGACGAGGCGGGTGCGCAGCGACTCGTCCGCCAAGGCGAGCAACCGACTGAGCAGCTCGCCGCCACCGGCGCCGACATCGACCACATCCAGGGCGGTTGGGTGACTGAGGCCGTCGTCGACGTCCGACAGCACTTCGAGTACGAGCCGGGCGAGGGCATCCCCGGCGTGCGCAGACGTACGGAAGTGTCGAGCAGGCACGTTGCCGCCGACGTAGAACCCGCCCGGCCCATACAGCGCCTGCTCCCACGCCACCGACCACCGCTGCCATGTCACCCGGCCGAACATAGCCGCGCGGCTAGTCTCGTCGGACAACGACCGGTATCCACCGCCCATCGGGACCGGAGCGAGGAAGGCGGCATGTCGACACAGGCAGCGGCACCGCGACCAAGACTGGCGGTGGGCGTGGTCGGCACCGGCCGGGTGGGGGCCGTGCTGGGCGCGGCGCTCGCGGCGGTGGGTCATCGCGTGGTTGCGGCGTCCGGGGTGTCAGCCGCATCGCGTAACCGGGCCGACGAGCTGCTGCCCGGGGTGCCGCTGATGGCTCCCGATGAGGTCGTCCAGCGCGCCGACCTGGTGCTGCTCGCCGTTCCCGACGACGTGCTCCCGCAACTGGTTGGCGGGCTGGCCACGGCCGGGGCGGTGCGCTCGGGTCAGCTGGTTGCGCACCTGTCCGGTCGGCACGGCGTCGGCGTGCTCGAACCGGCCGCTCGGGCCGGTGCCGGGCCGTTGGCGCTGCATCCGGTGATGACCTTCACCGGTACATCGGTCGACCTGGCGCGGTTGGTCGGCGCGAGCTTCGGGGTCACCGCGCCTGATGTGCTCCGGCCGGTCGCCGAGGCGCTCGTCCTGGAGATGGGCGCCGAGCCGGTCTGGATCGAGGAGCAGCACCGCGTGCTCTACCACGCGGCGCTCGCCCACGCGGCGAACCATCTCGTCACCCTGACCAGTGATGCGATGGACCTGCTTCAAGCGGCGGGTGTCGAACGCCCCGGCGGAATGCTCGGCCCCCTGCTCGGCGCCGCCCTCGACAATGCGTTGCGTTCCGGCGACGCCGCGCTGACCGGCCCGGTCGCGCGCGGAGACGCTGGCACGGTCGCGGCGCACCTCGATGTCATCGATCGGTATGCGCCGGACGCGGTGGGCGCATACGTCGCGATGGCCCGGCGGACCGCCGACCGGGCGATGGCGTCGGGGCGGCTCAAGCCGGCCGATGCGGAGGCCCTGCTGGACGTGCTCGCCGACCGTGCCCAAGGTCGTCGCTCGTGACGCCTCCATCGGGCATCGCGCCTCGAGTCGTCGAGCGGGTCGACCAGCTGTCACAGGTCTTGCGGCCATCCAAAGTTGCGGACCGGGTGGCGCTGGTGCCCACCATGGGCGCGTTGCACGCCGGTCACCGCGAGCTGCTGCGCGTCGCCCGCGGCCGGGCCGACACCGTCGTGATGAGCCTGTTCGTCAACCCGCTGCAGTTCGGTCCGAGCGAGGACCTCGACCGGTACCCGCGCACCTTCCACTCCGACGTCGCGATGGCGGCGGAGGAGGGCGTCGACGTCATCTTCGCCCCGGCCCTCGACCAGATGTACCCGGGCGGCAGCCAGGGCCAGGTGGTCACCGTGCACGCGACCGGGCCACTCGCCGACCGGCTCGAGGGCGCCGCCCGGCCGGGCCATTTCGACGGCGTGCTCACCGTGGTGACGAAGCTGCTCACCTTGGTCCGGCCCGACCTGGCGATGTTCGGGCAGAAGGACGCGCAGCAGCTCGCGCTGGTCCGGCGGCTGGTCGCCGACCTCTCGTTCCCGGTCGAAATCGTCGCCGTGCCAACGGTCCGGGAGCCCGACGGCCTCGCGCTGTCATCGCGCAACGCCTACCTGGACGGAGTGCAGCGCACGCAGGCGTTGGTGCTCTCGCAGGCGCTCGCAGCCGCTGCGACCGTCGCCGGGCAGGGCAGTGCCGCGGTGCTGCGAGCGGTGGACGACGTGCTGGCCAAGCAGCCGGAGGTCCGGCTGGACTACCGTGCGCTCGTTGACCCGGCGACGTTCCTCGACGCCGAGGCAACGTTCACGGGGAACGCGCTGCTGCTGTTGGCGGCGCGGGTCGGGCAGCACCCGGCTCATCGACAACGCCACGCTCACGATCGGGGCGCACGGATGACGCGACGACTCCCGTTGCCGGGGCAACTGCTCGCGCCCGCGCCCGGCTGGACCACCACCGCGGACGTGGTCGTCGTCGGTAGTGGCATCGCTGGACTCACGACCGCGTTGCGCGCGCGCAGCAGCGGCACGGTGTTGTTGGTGACCAAGGCGCAGCTCGACGACGGGTCCACGCGGTGGGCACAGGGCGGCATCGCGGCCGCGCTCGGCCCGGAGGACTCGCCCGAGGAGCATCTGCAGGACACGCTGGTGGCCGGCGCTGGGCTGTGTGACCCCGCGGCGGTCCGCGTGCTGGTTGAGGAAGGCCCGGCGGCGGTGCACCGGCTGATCGCCCTCGGCGCGATGTTCGACCGCGACCCGGAAGGCGCCTTGCAGCTGACCCGGGAGGGCGGTCACCTGCGCGACCGGATCGCGCACGCCGGCGGCGACGCCACCGGCGCCGAGATCTCGCGCGCGCTCGTCGCGGCGGTCGAGCTCGATCCGGGCATCGAGGTCATCGCCAACGCGCTGGTCATCGACCTGCTGCGCGGTGCGGACGGGGCGGTGTGCGGTCTGACCCTGCACGTGATGGGGCAGGGCCAGCGGGACGGGGTCGGCGCGGTCCGGGCACGTGCCGTCGTGCTCGCCACCGGCGGCATGGGCCAGGTGTTCGCGCAGACGACGAACCCGCGGGTGTCGACCGGCGACGGCGTCGCGGTGGCGCTGCGAGCGGGGGCGTCCGTGGCCGACGTGGAGTTCGTGCAGTTCCACCCGACCGTGCTGTACCTCGGGTCCGACGCACGCGGGCAGCAGCCGCTGATCTCCGAAGCGGTCCGCGGCGAGGGCGCATACCTGGTCGATGACGACGGCAAGCGCTTCATGCTCGGTCAGCACGACCTGGCCGACCTGGCACCGCGCGACGTGGTGGCCAAGGCCATCATGCGGCGGATGCGCGAGAGCGGGGCGGCGCACGTGTGGCTGGACGGGCGTCATCTCGGCGCGGAGGTGTGGGCCCGGCGCTTCCCGACGATCCTGGCGTCGTTGCAGTCCCACGGCATCGACCCGGTGGTCGACCTCATCCCGGTCGCACCGGCGTGCCACTACGCCAGCGGCGGGGTGCGCACCGACCTCGACGGGCGCACCGATGTGCCGGGTCTGTATGCCTGCGGCGAGGTGGCCTGCACCGGTGTGCATGGGGCGAACCGGCTCGCCTCCAACTCGTTGCTCGAAGGGCTCGTGTTCGCCGAACGGATCGGCGCGGACCTCGAACGTGGACTGCCGGAGCCGCAGGCGCATACCGAGTCGTCGACCGAGTCGATCGGACTGCTGGACGCCAGCGTTCGTCCGCAGGTCGCCGCGACCATGACCGACGGGGCCGGTGTGCTGCGCACCGACCGAAGCCTGCGCGACACCATGGCGAGCCTCATGGAGCTGCGGCTGCACGCCAGTGCGGACGCGTGGACCGAGGCGTGGGAGACGACGAACCTGCATACGGTCGCGTCGTTCCTCGCGGCCGCGGCGTTGCAGCGCGAGGAGACCAGGGGCTCGCACTGGCGAGAGGACTTCCCCGACCGCGACGACGCGAACTGGCGTGGTCGGCTGGTCGGGCGGCTGCGCGACGGCGACGGCGCAGCTCTCGTTCGAGGAGATTGCTGGAGAAGCACAGCCGTGACGCCGTTGTCTGGCGATCTCGCGGCCCGGCTGGGCGCCGCCGGGCTGGAACCGGCATACGTCGAAGCGGTCGCGCGCGCGACGCTGGCGGAGGACCTGGCCGGCGGTGTCGATGTCACCTCGGCGGCGACGGTCCCCGAGGAGCAGATCTCGGTCGCCGACTACGTCGCGCGCGCGGACGGTGTGCTGGCCGGGTTGCTCGTCGCCGAGGTCGTGATGTGGGTCGTGTCCGAGGGCGCGACGGAGTTCAGCCCGGTGTCCGCCGACGGTGATGCCGTGGCGCGGGACGACGTGCTCGCGGTGGTGCGGGGCCGCACCCGCGACCTGCTCACCGCGGAGCGCTCCTCGCTCAACCTGCTGTGCCACCTGTCCGGGGTCGCGTCGCTCACCGCGCGCTGGGTCGCGGAGGTCAAGGGGACCCGGGCGGCTGTGCGGGACACCCGCAAGACGACGCCGGGGCTGCGCGCGTTGGAGAAGTACGCGGTGCGCTGCGGCGGCGGTGAGAACCATCGGATGTCGTTGTCCGATGCGGCGCTGGTCAAGGACAACCATGTGATCGCCGCCGGCGGGGTGGGGGAGGCGTTCCTGGCGGTGCGCGCGCAGTTCCCGGGCCTGCCGGTCGAGGTCGAGGTGGACGAGCTGTCCGAGCTGTCGGAGGCGTTGGACGCGGGAGCGGACCTGGTGCTGCTCGACAACATGGACGTCAACACGATGCGGGCGGCCGTCTCGCTCACCGCCGGCCGGGCTCGGCTCGAGGCGAGCGGCGGGCTCACCCTGGCCAACGCCAAGGCGGTGGCCGCGACCGGGGTCGACTACCTTGCGGTCGGCGCGCTGACCCACTCCGCGCCGGTGCTCGACATCGCGCTCGACCTGCGGGACGTCTGATGCTGCTCGCGATCGACGTCGGCAACACGAACACCGTCATCGGCCTGTTCGACGGGTCCGAACTGTTCCGTTCGTGGCGGGTGAAGACCGATGCGCGTACGACAGCCGATGAGATGGTGCTGACGTTCCGCGGCCTGCTCGCCACCGAGCCCGACGTCACCGGGGTCGCGGTGTGCTCGACCGTGCCGGCCGCGTTGCGTGAGCTGCGCGCGATGCTCGGCCGCTACTACGCCGACGTCCCGACGGTCATCGTCGAGCCGGGAGTGCGGACCGGGGTACCGGTGCTCACCGACAACCCGAAGGAGGTCGGCGCCGACCGGATCGTCAACACCCTTGCCGCGCACCACCTCTTCGGCGGGCCGTGCGTTGTGGTCGACTTCGGCACCTCGACCAACCTCGACGTCGTGTCGTCGCGGGGTGAGTTCCTCGGCGGTGCGCTCGCGCCCGGCATCGAGATCTCGTTGGACGCGCTGGCCTCGCGGGCCGCGCAGCTGCGCAAGGTCGAGCTCGTGCGCCCGCGCTCGGTGGTCGGCAAGAACACGGTCGAGGCGCTGCAGAGCGGGGCGCTGTACGGCTTCGCCGGCCAGGTCGACGGGCTGGTCGACCGGATCGTCGCCGAGATGGGCCCGTTGACTGCCGTATGCGCCACCGGCGGGCTGGCGCCGCTGGTCGTCGAGGAGTCGCACCGCATCACGCATCACGAGCCGGACCTGACCCTGCTCGGCCTGCGCCTGGTCTTCGACCACAACACCCTCGACTGAGACCGTGCGCGGCTCGCCGGTAGCCTGAGCCGCCATGAGCGAGGACCTGCCGGAGCAGATGCGGGTCCGCCGCGAGAAGGTCGACCGGCTGCGCGCTGCGTGGCGTCGACCCGTACCCGCTGGGGTTTCCGCGCACCACCACGATCAGCGAGCTGCGGGCCGCATACCAAGACCTTGAGCACGGACACCGCCACCGGTGACCGGGTCGGGATCACCGGCCGGGTCGTGCTGCGCCGCGACGGCGGCAAGCTCTGCTTCGCCACGCTGCGCGACGGCACCGGCGACCTGCAGGTGATGCTGAGCCTCGACCGGGTCGGCGCGGACGTGCTCGACGCGTGGAAGCACGATGTCGACCTCGGCGACCACGTCGGCGTCGAGGGCGAGGTCATCACCTCGCGACGCGGCGAGCTGTCCGTGCTGGCCGACCGGTTTGCGATCACGCAGCAAGGCGTTGCGGCCGTTGCCGGACAAGCACAAGGGGCTCACCGACCCGGAGGCGCGGGTCCGCCAGCGCTACGTCGACCTGATCGTGCGGCCGGCGGCGCGCGAGATGCTGCAGACCCGCTCGACGGTGGTGCGCAGCGTCCGCGAGTCGCTGCAGTCCGAGGGTTTCGTCGAGGTCGAGACGCCGATGCTGCAGGTGCTGCACGGCGGCGCCAACGCCCGACCGTTCACCACCCACATCAACGCCTACGACATGCAGCTGTACCTGCGGATCGCGCCCGAGCTCTACCTCAAGCGGCTGCTGGTCGGCGGTATCGAGAAGGTCTTCGAGATCAACCGGAACTTCCGCAACGAGGGCGCGGACTCCTCGCACAACCCCGAGTTCACCATGCTCGAGATGTACGAGGCCTACGGCGACTACGACACGATGCGGCTACGGACGCAGCGCATCATCCAGGACGCGGCGCGGGCGGTCTACGGCAGCACCGTCGTACAGCACACCGACGACGAGGGTCGGGTCGAGGAGCACGACGTCGGTGGCGAATGGCCGGTGGTGCCGGTCTACGAGGGCATCTCGCGGCGGCTCGGCGAACAGGTCGGCCCGGACACGACGACCGAGGACCTGCTGAAGCTGTGCGAGCAGGCGGGCATCCCGCACGATCCGTCGTGGATGCGCGGGGAGATCGTGCTGGAGATGTACGAGCACCTGCTCGAGGACACCACCACGTTGCCGACCTTCTACACCGACTTCCCGACCGACGTGTCGCCGCTGACCCGCGCGCACCGCGACGACCCGAGGGTGGCCGAGCGGTGGGACCTGGTGGCGTTCGGCGCCGAGATCGGCACCGCATACAGCGAGCTCATCGACCCGGTCGAGCAGCGCGCGCGGCTGACCGCGCAGTCGCTGAAGGCGGCCGGCGGCGACGCGGAGGCGATGCAGGTCGACGAGGACTTCCTGCGGGCGCTGGAGTACGGGATGCCGCCGGCAGGTGGCCAGGGCATGGGCATCGACCGGCTGCTCATGCTGCTGACCGGCCGGAGCATCCGCGAGACCGTGCTGTTCCCGCTCGTGAAGCCCGAGTAGGTCGACGATGTCGGAGCAGGGGCTGCGTCATCCGGCGCGCCCGGACCGCTGACGTGCGCGCGATCCGCGGGCTGGTCGACAGCTTCAGCGGTGACCGCCGATTGCTGAGCAAGGCCACGGTCACGCTCTACGAGGACGTGCAGGAGTTCTGGGTCGCAGAGATGGACGGCCCTGACGGCAACACAGTCGTCGGCTGCGGCGCCCTGCATGTGCTGTGGGAGGACCTCGGCGAGGTGCGGACGATCGCCGTCGCGCCCACCCATCAACGGCGCGGGATCGGGCAGGCCTTGCTCGCCCGGTTGCTCGACGTGGCAACCGAGGTCGGGGTCAAGCGTGTGTTCTGCCTGACCTTCGAGACCGAGTTCTTCGGCCGGCACGGTTTCGAGGAGATCCACGGCACGCCGGTCGAGCACGACGTGTACGAGCAGCTGCTGCAGTCCTACGACGAAGGTGTCGCGGAGTTCCTCGACCTTGAGCGGGTCAAGCCGAACACACTCGGCAACACCCGCATGCTCCGGGTGCTCTGAGGTTCGTATGCCATCGCCCGAACGCATCGTCGTCGTCGGCGCCGGCATCGTGGGCCTCGCGGTCGCGCGGCGGCTGGCCGAGCAGCGGCCGTCGTCGGAGGTGGTCGTCGTCGACAAGGAGGCCGACGTCGCCCGGCACCAGACCGGGCACAACAGCGGGGTCGCGCACGCCGGCCTGTACTACGTGCCCGGCTCGCTGAAGGCCCGGTTGTGCCGCCGCGGCATCGGGCTGCTCAAGGACTACTGCCTCGAGCGCGGGCTGCCGTACGAGGAGATCGGCAAGGTGGTCGTCGCCCGGAACGCCGGCGAGGTCGACCGGCTGCGCAACATCCGGGACCGGGCCGCCGCCAACGGCGTCCCGGACGTGCGCTGGCTCTCGCGCGGAGAGCTGGCCGAGCTCGAACCGGCCGTCGTCGGCGAGGCGGCGCTGCTGTCGCCATCGACCGCGATCGTCGACTTCGTCGCGGTGACCCGCGCGTATGCGGCCGACGTCCGGGCAGCCGGCGGGACGCTGCGGCTGGGGTTCGAGGTCAGCCGGATCGCTCGCCGGGGGGATCAAGCCGCCGTCGGCACGCCGGACGGTGAACGGCTCATTGCGGACCGGCTGGTCATCTGCGCCGGGTTGCACAGCGACCGGGTGGCCCGCCTGGCCGGGGACGACGCGGAGCCGGCCATCGTGCCGTTTCGCGGTGAGTACTACCGGCTGGTGCCGAGCCGGCGGTCGCTCGTTCGCCGGCTGGTGTATCCGGTGCCGGACCCCGCGTACCCGTTCCTGGGCGTGCACTTCACCCCCCGGGTCGACGGGGAGGTCGACGTCGGGCCGAACGCGGTGCTGGCACTGGCCCGCGAGGGGTACCGGCGACGCGACCTGCGTCCACGTGATCTTGCAGAAACCCTTGCGGTGGCGGGGCTTCCGCCGGCTTGCGCGCCAGCATTGGCGAGCCGGCGTCGGCGAGCTGCGCGGGTCTGTCTCGAAGCGCGCCTTCGTCGCGTTGGCCCGGGAGTACGTGCCGTCGCTGAGTGTCGAGGACGTGGTGCCTGCGCCGGCCGGGGTGCGGGCGCAGGCGGTCGACCGCGACGGGTCGCTGGTCGACGATTTCCGGATCGGCCGCATCGGCCCGGTGGTGACCGTGCGCAACGCACCCTCGCCGGCCGCCACCTCGGCGCTGGCAATCGCCGAGCACATCGCCGACATCGTCCTGTCCTGACCCGCCCCCCACTTCGTTGCGGTTTGAAGCGGGGTCAGATTCTCGGTCTCGACGTCCTGGACCGAGCGGCTGAGCACGCAGAACTCGTTGCCCTCCGGGTCGGACAGCACCACCCAGCTGACGTCCGGGCCCTGACCGACATCCGTCCGGGTCGCGCCGAGCGACTCCAGCCGAGCCACCTCGGCCGCCTGGTCGCTGTGATCGGCGCGCAGGTCCAGGTGGAGCCGGTTCTTGACCACCTTGTCGTCGGGCACCGGCGCCAGGTCGATGGGGAGCAACCCCGGCGCTGAGTTGCGAGCCTGGATGGTCACGTAGCCGCCATCGACCTCGGTCACCTCGTAGTCCAGGACCTGGCACCAGAACTGCGCGAGGGTTGCTGGGTCATGGGCGTCGATGGCGAGCGCGGCAATCCGACTTGTCATGAGCCCTGTCCTACCCTGCGCGCCGCGCCCAAACAAATGCATTTCAAGGTAATTCCTGCTGTTATTGTGACCCCGATCGAGTAGCCCTGACTTTGTGCGAGGTGTTCAGCAATGGCGCAACGCGTGGAAATCATTCTCGACGACGATATTGACGGCGGGCCAGCCGACGAGACAGTCCTGTTCACATTGGATGGCACCAAATACGAGATCGACCTTTCGGCCAAGAATGCAGCCGCACTTCGCGACGCGTTGGCGCCCTTCATCGGGCACGCGCGCAAAGTCGGCGGTGGCCGCGGCCGTCGCCGGGGCCCGCGAGCCGGCCGCGGAGGTGGGGACACCGCGGCAATTCGCGAGTGGGCCCGGGCGAACGGGTTCAAGATCAGCGACCGAGGCCGGATCTCGGCCGAAATCATGGCCGCCTACGAGGCCCGGTAGTCGATTTCCTTCTGCCACGCCTCCCGCGGTTGGGCGTGCACCTGCCAGAATTGCTCAGCAATCCGGTCCGGGTCGAAGAATGAGCCGACCTTGACGATTCCGTAGACGGTCACCGTGGCGGCGTGAATGCCCCGCTCCGCGACTTCGTCAGCCAATCCCAGGACGTAGTTGCGGAGCGCGGCTTTCTGCATCCCGACGCCAATGCCGCCCACCCACGGATTCACGCCTGCCCCGCTGCCGGTGAACAACAGGGTGCCCTGACCGGCGGCCGCCATTGCGGGGAACACGGCCTGGGTGGCCACGATCGCGCCCACGGCGCCGACGCCGAGGCCTTTCAACACCTCTTCGGGCGGCACCTCTGTGGGCGTGCCGTCGAGCGGATAGGACGGGTTGTAGATCATCACCGCCGGGTCGCCGACGTCTTGTCGGATCTCGTCGATGCACTGCCGCAGGCTGTCCGGCTCGCCCGCGTCGGCCGCATACATCCGGGCCTCGAGCCCGGTGAGGTCCAAGGGCGCGCCACCCGGATGGCCGACCAACGCGAGCCGATAACCCTCGCGGCCGAACCGGCGGGCGAGCGCCAGCCCGTTGCCGGGGCCGGCGCCGACGATCAGGGCGAGTCGGTCATCCAGTGCCATGCGTCGAACCTAATCCCGGAACAGCCGTTCGCTCTCGGCATACGAATGCCCAAACCGGATGGGAACACTCGGACCCCCGTGACAGGTTGAGCAAGCAGACATCCATGACCGGATGGACGACGAAGATCAGGCACAAACGGTGGGCGGGAGCGGTACGCCCAACCGGGCTAGCATCGATACCCGGAGAACCTCCTCCCGGAGGGCCTCCTAGACCGCTCGGGTGAGGAGCGTTTCGACGATGTTCGAGAGATTTACCGACCGCGCGAGGCGCGTTGTTGTGCTGGCCCAAGAAGAGGCCCGCATGCTCAACCACAACTACATCGGCACCGAGCACATCCTGCTCGGCCTGATCCACGAGGGTGAGGGCGTCGCAGCCAAGGCGCTGGAGTCGTTGGGGATCTCGCTCGAGGCGGTTCGGCAGCAGGTCGAGGAGATCATCGGCCAGGGCCAGCAGGCCCCGTGCGGGCACATCCCGTTCACCCCACGGGCCAAGAAGGTCCTGGAGCTGTCGCTGCGCGAGGCGCTGCAGCTCGGCCACAACTACATCGGCACCGAGCACATCCTGCTCGGGCTGATCCGCGAGGGCGAGGGCGTCGCCGCCCAGGTGCTGGTCAAGCTCGGCGCCGACCTCAACCGCGTGCGCCAGCAGGTCATCCAGCTGCTGTCCGGCTACCAGGGCAAGGAGCCGGCGACCGCCGGCGGCCCGGCGGCCGAAGCCCCCTCGACCTCGCTCGTCCTCGACCAGTTCGGCCGCAACCTCACCCAGGCCGCGCGCGAGGGCAAGCTCGACCCGGTCATCGGGCGCGAGAAGGAGATCGAGCGGGTCATGCAGGTGCTGTCCCGCCGCACCAAGAACAACCCCGTCCTGATCGGCGAGCCCGGCGTTGGCAAGACCGCCGTCGTCGAGGGCCTGTCCCAGGCCATCGTCAAGGGCGAGGTCCCGGAGACGCTCAAGGACAAGCAGCTCTACACCCTCGACCTCGGCGCGCTGGTCGCCGGCAGCCGCTACCGCGGCGACTTCGAGGAGCGGCTGAAGAAGGTGCTCAAGGAGATCCGCACCCGCGGCGACATCATCCTGTTCATCGACGAGCTGCACACGCTCGTCGGTGCGGGCGCTGCCGAGGGCGCGATCGACGCGGCCTCGATCCTCAAGCCGATGCTCGCCCGCGGTGAGCTGCAGACCATCGGCGCGACCACGCTCGACGAGTACCGCAAGCACCTGGAGAAGGACGCCGCGCTCGAGCGCCGGTTCCAGCCGATCCAGGTCGCCGAGCCCAACCTCGCGCACACCATCGAGATCCTCAAGGGCCTGCGCGACCGCTACGAGGCGCACCACCGGGTGTCGATCACCGACGCCGCGCTGGTCGCTGCTGCGCAGCTGGCCGACCGCTACATCTCCGACCGCTTCCTGCCGGACAAGGCGATCGACCTGATCGACGAGGCCGGCTCCCGGCTGCGCATCCGTCGGATGACCGCGCCGCCCGACCTGCGGGAGTTCGACGAGCGCATCGCCGCCGTTCGCCGCGAGAAGGAGTCCGCGATCGACGCGCAGGACTTCGAGAAGGCGGCCAGCCTGCGCGACAAGGAGAAGACCCTGCTGCAGGAGAAGGCGCAGCGCGAGCGCGAGTGGAAGGCCGGCGACATGGACATCGTCGCCGAGGTCGACGAGGAGCTCATCGCCGAGGTGCTCGCCACGGCGACCGGCATCCCGGTCTTCAAGCTGACCGAGGAGGAGTCCTCCCGCCTGATGCGCATGGAGGAGGAGCTGCACAAGCGGGTCATCGGTCAGGAGCAGGCGATCAAGGCGCTGTCCCAGGCGATCCGGCGCACCCGCGCCGGCCTCAAGGACCCGAAGCGTCCCGGCGGCTCGTTCATCTTCGCCGGCCCGTCTGGCGTCGGTAAGACGGAGCTGTCGAAGACGCTCGCCGAGTTCCTGTTCGGCGACGAGGACAGTCTGATCCAGCTCGACATGTCGGAGTTCTCCGAGAAGCACACCGTGTCCCGGCTGTTCGGCTCACCGCCCGGGTACGTCGGCTACGAAGAAGGCGGGCAGCTCACCGAGAAGGTGCGGCGCAAGCCGTTCTCGGTTGTGCTGTTCGACGAGGTCGAGAAGGCGCACCCGGACATCTTCAACTCGCTGCTGCAGATCCTGGAGGACGGCCGGCTCACCGACAGCCAGGGCCGGGTGGTCGACTTCAAGAACACCGTCATCATCATGACCACCAACCTCGGGACCCGGGACATCTCCAAGGGCTTCAACCTCGGGTTCGCTGCCGCGCAGGACGTCGAGTCCAACTACGACCGGATGAAGAACAAGGTGATCGACGAGCTCAAGCAGCACTTCCGGCCCGAGTTCCTCAACCGCATCGACGACATGGTCGTGTTCCACCAGCTCACCGAGGAGGAGATCGTCCGGATCGTCGACCTGATGATCGCCAAGCTCGACGAGCGGCTGCGCGACAAGGACATGGGCATCGAGCTCACGCCACCGGCCAAGGAGCTGCTGGCCAAGAAGGGCTACGACCCCGTCCTCGGTGCCCGGCCGCTGCGCCGCACGATCCAGCGCGAGATCGAGGACAACCTGTCCGAGAAGATCCTGTTCGGCGAGCTGCGCCCGGGGACCATCGTCGTCGTCGGCGCCGAGGGCGAAGGCGAGACCGCGGCCTTCACCTTCACCGGCGAACCGAAGGCCGCCGTTCCGGAGAGCCCGCCGGTCGAGACTGCGGGCACGGCGGAGTAGCCCCCGACCTTCGCAACGCGACCTGAAGAGCCCCTTGCTTCGGTAGGTTCGACGCAAGGGGCTTCTTCTTGGTGTCGACGCGGGAGGTTCCGGCCATGAGCCTGTGGCGCACGAAGTCCGTCGAGCAGTCGATTGCCGACACCGACGAGCCCGACCATCGCCTCCGCAAGGACCTCACCGCCGTCGACCTGACCGTCTTCGGCGTCGGCGTCACGATCGGGGCCGGGATCTTCATCCTCACCGGTCGAGTGGCGGCGACGAATTCCGGGCCGGCCATCGCAATCTCCTTCATCCTTGCTGCGGTGGCCTGCGGGCTCGCCGCACTGTGCTACGCCGAGTTCGCCTCGACCATCCCGGTGGCTGGCAGCGCATACACCTTCTCGTATGCGACCTTCGGCGAGCTGCTGGCCTGGATCATCGGCTGGGACCTGGCGCTGGAGTTCGTGGTCGGCGCCGCCGCCGTGGCTGCGGGCTGGAGCAGCTACCTCGCGCAGGTGCTCGAGGGCACCGCGTTCGAGCTCCCCACATCGATCACCAGCGTGGAGGAGGGCGCGATCAACCTGCCTGCCGGGATTTTGGTCCTGGTGCTGATGGCCATCCTGATCATCGGGGTGAAGCTGTCGAGCCGGGTCAACCTGATCGCCGTCATCATCAAAGTCAGCATCGTCCTGTTCGTGATCGCGGCCGGCGTGTTCTACATCGAGCGCGACAACTACAGCCCGTTCATCCCACCGTCGCAGCCGGCGCCGGAGGCGGAGGGCGGCTTCCTCGACGTCCCGCTCATCGAGTCCATTTTCGGCCTCGAGCCAGCGGTCTTCGGCTGGGGCGGCATCGTCGCCGGTGCGGCGGTCGTCTTCTTCGCATTCATCGGTTTCGACGTGGTGGCAACGACTGCCGAGGAGACCCGCAACCCGCAGCGCGACGTGCCGATCGGCATCCTGGGCGCGCTGAGCATTTGCACCGTGCTGTATGTGACCGTTTCGCTCGTCGTCACTGGGATGCAGAGCTACACCGAGATCGACCCGACCGACGCCGCCCCGCTCGCGACCGCTTTCGCTGCCGTCGGTCGGCCGGGCTTTGCCGATCTCATCTCGGCCGGCGCGATCATCGGCCTGGTCGTCGTCGTGATGATCCTGCTGCTCGGGCAGAGCCGGGTGATCTTCGCCATGTCCCGTGACGGCCTGCTGCCAACAGGGCTCGCAAAAGTGCACCCGAAGTTCGGCACGCCCTATGTCATCACGACGATCGTAGGTGTGGCGGTGGCGCTTATCGCATCCTTCACCTCGATCAGCTCGTTGGCCGAGCTGGTCAACGTCGGGACGTTGTTCGCGTTCATCCTGGTCAGCATCGGTGTCATCGTGCTGCGCCGCACGCGACCGGACCTGCCGCGAGCGTTCAAGGTCCCGATGGTGCCGGCGGTGCCGATCCTGGCCGCGCTGGCGTGCTTCTACCTGATGCTCAACCTGACCGGGACGACGTGGGTGCGGTTCTTCGTCTGGATGGCGATCGGCATCGTCGTGTATGCCGCATACGGCCGCTCGCACAGCCGGCTGGCACTCGGCACCGAGCCGGCGGTGCCGAACATCGCGAAGGCGCCGCAGGAATAATCAGCTGAGGCAGGCAGCGCACGCCCGTCTAGCACGATTGAGCACGAACCCGGTCGTTACGTTCAGCTCGGCCGTGGCGACCGAACCATCAGCCAGAGCTGCGGGCCGGCTGGAAGCTGCAGCTCGGCAGCTTCCACGAATCCAAGCGAGCGGTAGAGGGGCCGGTTCATCGGGTTCGCGGTGTCCAGAGCCGCGGCCGTAGCAGTGCGGTCAGCGGCGCTGAGGATCGGTTCCAACACTGCGCGTCCGAAGCCGCGACCACGTTGCTGAGCCGAGGTGGCCACCACGCCGAGGTACCAGTGC
Organism: uncultured Actinomycetota bacterium; assembly: GCA_963836025.1. Lineage (GTDB taxonomy): Bacteria > Actinomycetota > Actinomycetes > JBEVHX01 > JBEVHX01 > JBEVHX01. The sequence goes on along the minus strand of CAWIIE010000007.1, from coordinate 252,077 downwards.
GGCTCCGGTGGGTGCCCACCGGCCAGCAGGTCTTCGTAGATCCGCCAGCGTTCCCGCTCCTCGGCGGTGAAGCGCTGGTAGACCTTGTCGGTCGTGTCGGTTGCGGGTTCGGCATACAGCCCACCGGGCGGTGTCCATAACGCGACCGCGACGACGAAGCCGCCGTCCTCGATCACCCACGCCTCGCCCGCGGTCAGCCGCCGGTCGAGCATGAGGCCGAAGAACGGTGCGGCGCAGGCCTCGTAGCGGTCGGCCGTCGGCCACACCCAGCGCAGCAGCGGATCCGTCCGAAACGCATCGACGATCAGCGTGACGATGCGGCTGCGGTTCGCGGCCTGCGCGCGACGTGCGTCGGTCATCAGGCCAGCCTGGCGTGACAGCTCGGAAGCTGGAACGTGTTGTTGTCGAGCGGCTCGACCAGCCCGTCGACCACGAGCCCGTCCAGGGCGCGGGCTCGCTGCACTGGGTCGGCCCAGGCCAGGTCCAGCTGGGCCGCTGACACTGGGCCGTCACTCGCCCGGAGGATCGACAGCAGCCGGCCGCGCGCCTGCCGGTCGGTGCCCGCATACCGCTGGCCCTGACGGGCCGGACCGTCCCAGGCTGGGTGACCGGCGAGCCGCCACGCGCATGCTCCAGCGACTGGACACGACGCGCAGTCCGGGGTGCGGGCGGTACAGATCAGCGCGCCGAGCTCCATGACCGCGATCGAGAAGCCGGCCGCCACCTTTGGTTGTTTCGGAAGCAGGGCGAGGGCTCGTCGTCGCTCGGCCACGGTTACCGATCGCCGCTCGTACTCCACCCCGTCGAGCACTCGGGCATGCACGCGGCGCACGTTGGTGTCGAGCACCGCGTTCCGCTGCCCGAAGGCGAAGGCCAGGATCGCCGCGGCGGTGTACTCGCCGATGCCTGGCAGCGCGCGAAGCTCCTCCAATGTCGCCGGCACTGCTCCGTCGTGCCGCTCGACGCAAGCCACGGCGGTTGCGTGCAGGCGCAACGCTCGTCGGGGGTAGCCGAGCCGCCCCCAGGCGCGCACCGCCTCGCCCGGTGACTCGGCGGCCAGTCCGGCAGGCTGCGGCCAGCGCTGCATCCAGCACTCGTACACCGGTCGAACCCGAGCCACGGACGTCTGCTGCAGCATGAACTCGCTGACGACGACGGCCCACGGCGTGCGGTCGTCGTCACGCCACGGGAGTTCACGCGCGTGCGTCGCATACCAAGTGAGAAGCGGCTCGTGCAGATCGCGGCCGGCAGCCACAACCTCGGTCACGGCATCAGACGTAGCGCTCGAGGATGCTCGACTCCGCCAGTCGGGAAAGACCTTCGCGCACAGTGCGGGCGCGACTCTCGCCCACGCCCTCGACCACCTGCAGGTCGTCGATGCCGGCTGCCAGCAGTTTCTGCAGGCCGCCGAAGTGGTCGACCAGCCGGTCGACAACCAGCGAGGGCAGTCTCGGTACCCGCGCGAGGAGCCGGTAGCCGCGGGGACTGACCGGCATCTCCAGCGCCTCCGGGCCGGTCGTGTAGCCCAGGGCCTTCGCCACCGCAGACAGGTCGAGCAAGTCGGTGGCCGACAAGGTGTCCAGCTCGAGCAGCACCTGCTCGACCGTGCGGGGTCGGCGGCCACGTTCGGGCGGCAGGTAGTCGCGCACGATCAGCTCGCGGTCGGCCTCCGACCCGGCGATCAGCTCGTCGAGCTGCAGCGACAGCAGCCGACCGTCGGCCCCGAGCTCGACGACGTACCCCTCGATCTCGCTCGCGATCCGTCGCACCATCTCCAACCGCTGGGCGACCGCTGCCACGTCGCGCACCGTGACGAGGTCCTCGATCTCCAGCGCCGACAACGTGCCGGACACCTCGTCCAGCCGCAGCTTGTACCGCTCGAGCGTGGCCAAGGCCTGGTTGGCCCGCGACAGGATCGCGGCCGAGTCCTCCAGCACGTAGCGCACCCCGGTCACGTACAGCGCGATGATGTTCATCGACTGGCTCACGGAGATCACCGGGAGGCCGGTCTGCTTGGCGACCCGCTCGGCCGTGCGGTGGCGGGTGCCGGACTCCTCGGTCGGGATCGTCGGGTCGGGCACGAGCTGCACGTTCGCTCGCACGATCCGGTCGACCTCTCGGTCGAGCACAACCGCGCCGTCCATCTTCGACAGCTCCCGCAGCGCCGTCGGCGAGAACTCCACATCGAGCGCGAAGCCGCCGGTGCACAGCGCCTCCACCGTGCGGTCGTGCCCGAGCACGATCAGTGCGCCGGTGCGGCCACGCAGAATGCGTTCGAGCCCCTCGCGCAAGGCGGTACCAGGAGCCACGGCAGCGAGTACGGAGCGGAGTGCGACCTCACGGTCGGGTCCCGAGATCCGGTCGGACGGCGGCAATGGGAGCTCCAGTGTTAGGAACGCGCCCGAATTGTAACGACGGATGCAAGCGCGCCGACCTCATCCGCGGCCTCAGCCGCCGCGTCATCCGCTGCCGAGCACGCGACTCAGCGCCGAGCCGAGGTCGGGCACCTCGGTCACCCGGATACCGTCCACGGTCTCTCCGGCGTGCGGCGGCACCAGCGCCTGCCGGAAACCAAGCCGCGCCGCCTCGGACAACCGTCGACCGACGCCGCCGACTGGACGCACCTCGCCGGACAGACCGACTTCGCCTATTGCGCACAGGCCCGGCGGCAACGCCACGTCGCGATCGGCGCTGGCCACCGCGATCGCGACCGCGAGATCGCTGGCCGGCTCGGTCAAGCGGACGCCGCCGACGCTCGACGCATACACATCCTTGTTCGCGAGCGGCACCCGCCCGCGCCGGTCGAGGACGGCGAGCACCATGGCGGTACGCGCGGAGTCCAGGCCGCTGGTCGCCCGCCGAGGCGCCGGGACGTTGGCAGCTGCAACGAGTGCTTGGACCTCGGCGACGAGTGGTCGCCGACCTTCGAGGGTCACGGTGACGCATGTCCCGGCGACTGCGCGATCGCGCCGGGACAGGAACAGGCCGCTCGGGTCCGGCAGCTCGAAGATGCCGGCATCGCCCAGGTCGAAGCAGCCGATCTCGTCCGCGGGGCCGTAGCGGTTCTTCAGGGCCCGAATGACCCGCAGCCTGGTATGCCGCTCACCGTCGACGTTCAGCACGACGTCGACCAGGTGCTCGAGCAGCCTGGGCCCCGCGATCGCGCCGTCCTTGGTGACGTGACCGACCAGCACGGTCGCGATACCGCGTTCCTTGGCGACCCGGGTGAGCGTGGCGGCCACCTCGCGGACCTGTGTCACGCCGCCGGCGGCGCCGTCTACCCCGGCCACGGACATGGTCTGCACGGAGTCGACGACGATCAGCCCGGGCTGGACCGCGTCGATGTGGGTGAGCACCGCGGACACGTCGGTCTCGGCGGCGAGGTACAGGTGCGGTGACAGGGCGCCGACGCGTTCGGCGCGCAGCCGCACCTGCGACGCCGACTCCTCGCCGGACACGTACAGCGTCGGTGAGGCCGCGCTGGCCGTCCGGGCGGCCACCTCCAGCAGCAGCGTGCTCTTGCCGACGCCTGGCTCGCCGGCGAGCAGGACGACCGCACCGGCGACGAGCCCGCCGCCGAGCACGCGGTCGAGCTCGGTCAGCCCGCTTGCCCGCCGGTCAGCAGCGTCCTGCGTGACCTGGTCGATCGGCAGCGCTGGCGCCGTGACCGGACCGGCCGAGACCGAGCGCAGCACCGGCGATGCGCTGTCGGACAAGGTGGCCCACGCCTGGCACTCACCGCAGCGGCCGACCCACTTCGCACTCGCCCAGCCGCACTCGCTGCACCGGTATGCCGGACGGACACTCGCCTTCGCCATGGGGCCAGACGGTAGGAACCCCCTCCGACAGCTCGCAGTGACGCCGGAATGTGGACGCCACGTTCCCGGCCAACGTCCACATTCGCGGGAAGGGGGTCAGTGCGGGTCGGCGGGGTGCGGGGCAACCGCGCGGCGCGCGGCGAGGCGCTCCTCGCAGTGCAGCGCCAGCTCCGCATACGCGGCATCGCCCATGAGGGCGCGCAGTTCCTGCGCGTTGGAGATGAAGACCGGCTCCCGACCGACGTGCGCCTCGGTGTTGCCGGAGCAGTACCAGTCGAGGTCGTGCCCGCCCGCACCCCAACCGCGTCGGTCGTACTCCTGGATCGAGATGACCAGCACCTCCTCGCCGTCCGGTCGGGTGACGTGGTCGTAGGTGCGCCGGATCGGTAGCTGCCAGCAGACGTCCGGCTTGGTATGCAGGAAGTGCACACCCTCACGCAGAGCCAGCCCGTGCAGCGCGCAGCCCTCACCGCCGGCGAAGCCGGGTCGGTTGAGGAAGACGCAGGCGCCGTCGACGACCCGGGTCTTGCGGGCGCCCTCCTCGTCCTTCTCCACCAGCCGTTTCGTCCCGTGGTTCTGCCAGTCCTTCTTCGTCAGCCGGCTCGCGGCGGCCAGGGTGCGCTTCTCGTCGTCCTTGTCGCTGAAGTGTGCCCCCAGGGTGCAGCAGCCGTCGTCCGGCCGGTCGGCGAAGATCCCCTTGCAGCCGGCGCCGAAGATGCAGGTCCACGACGAGGTCAGCCAGGTGAGGTCACAGCGGAAGACCTGACGCGTGTCGGCGGGATCGGCGAACTCAACCCACGCGCGCGGGAAGTCGAGGGGGACCTCGGGCACCGGCACAGCGTATGTCCGCCGAGTAGCGTTCGCGTCATGCGGCTTGGTGTCCTCGACGTCGGGTCGAACACCGTGCACCTGTTGGTCGTGGATGCGCACCCCGGCGCCCCGCCAACCCCCGCGTACTCGCACAAGACGCAGCTGCGGTTGTCCGAGCTCGTCGATCACGACGGCGCGATCGGCGTCCAGGGCGAGAAGCGCCTGATGGACTTCGTTGCTGAGGCGTTGGAGGTGGCCGAGGACAAGGGCGTCGAGCAGGTCCTCGCGTTCGCGACGTCGGCGGTCCGGGAGGCGACCAACGGCGTCGACGTGATCCACCGAGTGCGCAAGGCGCACGACGTGGACCTGCAGGTGCTGTCTGGGGACGAGGAGGCCAGGGTGACCTTCCTGGCGGCCCGGCGTTGGTACGGCTGGTCGGCCGGCCGGCTGCTGGTGCTCGACATTGGTGGCGGGTCGCTGGAAGTTGCCTCCGGCCGCGAGGAGGACCCGGACGTCGCGGTGTCGTTGCCGCTCGGCGCCGGCCGGCTCACCCGGGACTGGTTCGACCACGACCCGCCGAGCGGCAAGGACGTCAAGGCGCTGCGCAAGCACGTGCGGTCGAGCTTCGCGCACGACATCGGTCTGGTGACCAGACGCGGCCTGCCCGACCGCGTGGTCGGCACCTCGAAGACGTTCCGCTCGCTCGCCCGGCTGGCGGGGGCGGCGCCCTCGGCCGAGGGGCCGTATGCCCGCCGCACCCTGACCGCGCACTCAGTGCACGACTGGCTGCCTCGGCTGGCCTCGATGTCCGCCGCGCAGCGGGCGGCGCTGCCCGGGGTGTCCGAGGGCCGGTCCAGGCAGCTGCTGGCCGGAGCGCTGGTCGCCGAGGCGGCGATGGACCTGCTCGAGGTCAGCGAGCTCGATATCTGCCCGTGGGCGCTGCGGGAAGGCGTGATCCTGCGTCGCCTGGACCAGCTCGTCGACGACCTACGCTGACCGTCATGGGTGGCGTCCGGGTACCTGAGGCCAGGGTCACCCTGTCGACCGCATCCACCTACCCGGAGGGCGTGGGGTCGGCCTTCGACATCGCGGCCCGGCTCGGCTACGACGGCGTCGAGCTGATGGTGATGAGCGACCCGATCAGCCAGGACGTGGACGCGGTGCGCCGGCTGTCCGACCACCACGGCATGCCGGTGCTCTCGGTGCACGCCCCCTGCCTGCTCATCACCCAGCGGGTCTGGGGCACCGACCCGTGGGGCAAGCTCGAGAAGGCCAAGGACGCCGCCGAGCGGCTCGGCGCCGACGTGGTGGTGGTGCACCCACCGTTTCGCTGGCAGCGCGAGTATGCGCGGGGGTTCGTCGAGGGCATCGCGCGAATGGAGGATGAGACCGCAGTCCGGTTCGCGGTCGAGAACATGTACCCCTGGCGGGCGGCGACCCGCGAGCTGGCCGCATACGCCCCGGCTTGGGACCCCACCGACGAGGATTTCGCCCACCTGACGCTCGACCTGTCGCATACCGCGGTGTCCGGGTCGGACGCGATCGCCATGGCGGCCGGCTTCGGTGACCGGCTGGCGCACGTGCACCTCGCGGACGGCACCGGGTCGGCGCGCGATGAGCATCTGGTACCCGGCCGCGGCTCCCAGCCGTGTGCACAGCTGCTGGAGTCTTTGGCCCGCACCGGGTTCTCGGGTCACGTGACCGTCGAGGTGTCGACCCGGCGGGTGCCGACGCACGAGGACCGCGAGTCCGACTTGGCCGAGGCGCTGGCGTTCGCTCGGCTGAACCTGGCGAGCGCGGTGGCGGACCACCGGCCATGAACCCACCCGCGAATGTGGACGTTGGCGGGGTTGGGAGCCCCTCCCAACCCCGCCAACGTCCACATTCGCGGGATCGGCGGCCGGCCACGACGCCGCGACGTCGCGGCCGACCCGCGACCGACGACACCGAGGACAAGCGGGCGGCAATCCTCGACGCGGCGCGGGTCGCGTTCGCTGCGCGTGGCTACGACGGCGCATCCGTGCGGGCGATCGCGGCCGCGGCCGGCGTGGACCCGGCGCTGGTGCACCACTACTTCGGGACCAAGGAGCACGTCTTCGTCGAGGCGATGAACCTGCCGATCGATCCGTCGGTCGTGATCCCGCAGATCCTGGCCGGACCGCGGGGTCAGCTCGGGGAGCGGATCGTGCGGTTCTTCCTGTCGGTCTGGGAGAGCGAGGAGGGGCGGGTCGCGATCCTGGCCCTGATGCGGTCCGCGGTCACCCACGAGCAGGCTGCGCTGATGCTGCGACAGTTCGTCACGCGGGCGTTCCTGAGGCCGTTGGCCGGGGCGGTCGGCCCCGCCGAGGACGCCGACCTGCGCGCGTCACTGGTCGGGTCGCAGCTCATCGGACTCGCGATGCTGCGGCTCGTGGTCCGGGTGGAGCCACTCGCAACGGCGTCGCAGGAGGACGTCGTAGCCCTCGTTGCGCCCGACGATCCAGCGGTACCTCACGGCTCGCTGACCTCGCCCCCGCAGACGTGGACGTTGGAGTCCGATGTGTCGCGACACATCGGACTCCAACGTCCACATTTGCCCTTGACGGGCCGCTGGACGCGGCTGCATATTCATCCTGTGATGAATTATGCGATCGAGGTCGACGGACTCGTCGTCGACCGCGGCGGCCGCCGGGTGCTCGACGACGTGTCGTTCACCGTGGCGCCCGGCGAGGTCGTCGGACTGCTCGGGCCCAGCGGCTGCGGAAAGTCGACGCTGATGCGCGCGCTGGTCGGCGTCCAGATCGTCAAGAGCGGGCGGGTCGAGGCCCTCGGGCAGCCGGCCGGCTCGGCCGACCTTCGACGCCGGGTCGGCTACATGACCCAGTCGCCGTCGGTCTACGCGGATCTGTCCGTCCGCGCCAACCTGCGGTACTTCGCGACGATTGTCGGCGCGCCCCGCTCGGACGCAGACCGGGTGATGGACGAGGTTGATCTCGCGTCCCACGCAGATGCGTTGGTCGGCCGGCTGTCCGGCGGCCAGCTCAGCCGGGTGTCGTTGGCGACCGCACTGCTTGGCTCGCCTGAACTGCTGGTGCTCGATGAGCCGACCGTTGGGCTCGACCCCGTGCTGCGCCGCGACCTGTGGAATCTGTTCAACCGGCTGGCCGCCACCGGTGTGACCCTCCTGGTCTCCAGTCATGTGATGGACGAAGCTTCGCGCTGCACGCGTTTGCTGCTGATGCGCGAGGGCCAGATCCTGGCCGACGACAGCCCGGCCGGCCTGCTGTCGCATACCGCAGCGCCCGACGTCGGGGCCGCCTTCCTGCAGCTGGTCGATGCGGCGGCCGCGCGGGACCGGAGCGCAGCATGAGCGCCATCCACACCTTCGCCACCGCAGCCCGGGTTGGCGGCCAGCTGCGCAACGACCACCGCACGCTCGCCCTGATCCTGCTGGTGCCGTCGCTGCTCATGGGGCTGTTGGCGTGGATGCTGCCGGCCGACGACTTTGACCAGTGGGGTCCCGCCCTCCTTGGGATCTTCCCGCTGCTCGTGATGTTCCTGGTGACCTCGGTCGCGACCTTGCGCGAACGCACCAGCGGCACGCTCGAGCGGCTGCTCACGATGCCGCTTGGGAAGGCCGACTTCGTGTTCGGGTATGCCATCGCCTTCGGCACGCTGGCGGTGCTGCAGTCGTTGGTGGTGGCCGGACTGTCCTTCGGCGTGTACGGCATGGACACCCGCGGCCCCGCCTGGGCGTTCATCCTGATCGCGGTGGTCAACGCCGTCCTCGGCACCGCGCTCGGGCTGTTTGTGAGCGCCTTCGCCAGGTCGGAGTTCCAGGCCGTGCAGTTCATGCCGGCACTGCTGCTGCCGCAGCTGCTGCTGTGCGGACTGATCGTGCCGCGGGACGAGCTGCCGACAGTGCTTGGCTGGATCTCCAACGTGCTCCCCCTGTCCTACGCGATCGACGCGGTGCAGGAGCTGGGGAGGTATGCGGACACGACCAGCACGTTCTGGCTGGACATCGCGATCGTGGCCGCATACGGACTTGCCCTGCTCGGGCTGGGCGCCGCGACCTTGCGCCGTCGCACCCCCTGACCCCGCCGCGCCGCGTACCGTGGGCGCGTGATCAGACGAACCCTCCTGACGTTGTCGCGCAGCAAGCAGCTGGAGCACATGATCGCGAGCGCGCCGATCTCGCGCGGTGTGGTCCGGCGGTTCATAGCAGGGGAGGAGACTGCCGACGCGGTGACCGTGACGAAGACGCTGATCGACAGCGGTCGAAGCGTCACGATCGACAACCTCGGCGAGGACGTCGTCGACCTCGAGCACGCCAATCTCACCCGCGACCGGTACCTCGATCTGCTGACCAGGTTGCACGAGCACAAGCTCACGCACGGCGCCGAGGTCTCGGTCAAGCTGTCCGCCGTTGGGCAGGCCCTCCCCGGTGACGGGGAGAAGATCGCGCTGGAGAACGCACACGCGATCTGTCAGGCCGCGCACGCCGTGAGCACGACCGTGACCCTCGACATGGAGGACCACACCACCACCGACTCGACGCTGTCGATCCTGCGCGAGCTGCGCCGCGACTTCCCCGAGACCGGCGCCGTGGTTCAGGCCTACCTGCACCGCACCGAGGAAGACTGCCGCGACCTGGCCTTCGAGGGGTCTCGGGTGCGCCTGTGCAAGGGCGCATACAAGGAGCCCGCGACCGTCGCCTTCCAGTCCAAGGAGGACGTCGACCGGTCCTACGTGCGCTGCCTGAAGGTGCTCATGGCCGGCGAGGGCTACCCGATGGTGGCCTCGCATGACCCGCGGCTGATCGAGATCGCCGGCGCGCTGGCCATTCGCAACGACCGGCCGAAGGGGACCTACGAGTACCAGATGCTCTACGGGGTCCGGCCGCACGAGCAGGAGCGGCTGGCCGCCGAGGGCGAGACCATGCGCGTGTACCTGCCCTACGGCGACGACTGGTACGGCTACATGGTCCGGCGGATGGCCGAGAAGCCTGCCAACCTGACGCTGTTCCTGAAGTCGCTGACGTCGAAGAACTGACCACCCGGTATGCGGCCGCGGTCGACACCGCCGCCGTGACAGACTGCGGCGCGTGAGCCTGACCGCGATCTTCGGCGCCGGGGTGATGGGCGAAACCCTGCTGGCCGGGTTGCTCCGCGCCGGCTGGCAGACCGACGAGCTGCTCGTCACCGAGCGCCGGCCGGATCGAGCCGCCGAGCTGCGTGAGAAGCACGGCGTCGAGGTGCTCGACAACTCCGCCGCCGCGCAGAAGGCGTCCACGCTCGTGCTGGTCGTCAAGCCGCAGGACATGGGCTCCCTGCTCGACGAGATCTCACCGCACGTGCAGCGCGACTCGCTGGTCGTCTCGCTCGCCGCTGGCATTACGACCGCGTTCCTTGAGTCGCACTTGCCGCAGGGCGTGGCGGTCGTGCGGGTGATGCCGAACACGCCGGCGCTGGTCGACGAGGGGATCGCGGCGATCTCGCCCGGGTCGCACTGCGACGATGACCACCTTGCGATCGCCGAGCGGCTGCTGGCCGCGACCGGCAAGGTCATTCGCGTCCCCGAGAAACACCAGGACGCGGTCACCGCCATCAGCGGCTCCGGACCGGCGTACATCTTCTACGTGGTCGAGGCGATGATCGAGGCCGGCGTGCTGCTTGGACTGCCGCGGGCGACGGCCACCGAGCTCACCGTCCAGACCCTGGTCGGCGCCGCCAAGATGCTGCGCGAGACCGGCGAGCACCCGACCGTCCTTCGCGAGAACGTCACGTCGCCGGCCGGCACCACGGTCGCGGCGCTGCGCCAGCTGGACGACCACAAGGTGCGGGCCGCCTTTCTCACCGCCATGGAAGCGGCCCGTGACCGGTCACGCGAGCTGGCGGGCGGCAGTGGCTGACCAGGGCGCCGATGTGCCGCCCATCCGGCGCACCGATGTGCCGCCGTTCGACGTGGTGGTGCTCGGGCCCGACGACTGGACCCGGCTGCGCACGATTCGGTTGGAGGCGCTGGCCGAGTCGCCCACGTCGTTCGGGTCGACCCTCGCCCGCGAGGAGCGGTTCCAGGAGGCCGACTGGCGCGACCGGCTCCAGGGGTCGTTCAACTGTGTCGCACACGTGAACGGGGTGGACGCGGCGCTGGTCGGCGGCTTCCTGCCGGGTGAGGTCCCGGTCGACGCCGAGCTGGTGTCGTTGTGGGTCCGCCCCGAGTACCGCGGACATGGGTACGGCGGGCATCTGGTGGAGACGGTGTTGCTGTGGGCCTCGACCATCGGCTGCGAGTCGGTGTTCGCGTGGGCGACGGAGTCGAACGAGGCCGCGATCGTCATCTACGAGAACCACGGTTTCGTCCGCACCGGCGAGCGCCAGCCGCTGCCGAGCCACCCTGACTTGGTCGAGATCGGGCTACGCCGAGTCCTCTGACGCGGCACTTCGTTGCGGATTTCCCTTGGGGGTCTCAGTCGAGCTGGCTGAACTTGTCGAGCGCTTCGATGGTTCCGGCCACCACCAGGATGTCGCCCTTGTTCACCACGGTCTCGGGCAGCGCGAACGTGTATGAGTCTTTCTGCGGGTTGATCGCGACGACGGTGACGCCGTACTTGGCGCGGAACTTCGCGTCGGCCAACGCCTTGCCCCAGGCCTCCCGCGGTACCTCCGTCCGGGACATCGCGAACTCGCCGAACTCGATGTAGTCGAGCATCCGTCCGCCGACCAGGTGGGCGACCCGCACCCCCATGTCCGCTTCCGGGGCGATCACGTGGTCGGCGCCGACGCGCTGCAGGATCCGGGCGTGCTCCCTGCTGACGGCTTGCGCCCAGATCTCCCGGACGCCGAGCTCGGACAGCAGGCTGACCGTCAGGATGCTGGCCTCCATGTGCTCGCCGATCCCCACCACCGCCCGGTGGAAGTCGGGGACGCCGAGCTGCCGCAGGGCGCTCTCGTCGGTCGAATCCGCCTCGACGGTATGCGTGAGCCGGTTCGCGTACCGCTGGACCAACGCGCCGTTGGCGTCGATGGCCAGGACCTCGACGCCGAGCTCGGTCAGCGTCAGCGCGAGTGCGCTGCCGAACCGGCCGAGGCCGACGACGAGGACCGGACCGTGCGGCGAAGTCTTAGCCAAGGATGGGTCGCTCCTCCGGTAGTCGGTACCGCACCGCCCGCTCGCGCAGGGCGAGCGCCGACACGATGGTGACGGGTCCGAGACGTCCGATGAACATCATGGCGATGACCACCGCCTCGGCCGAGGAGTTCAGCTCGTCCGTGATGCCGGTGGTCAGTCCGACTGTGGCCAGTGCGGACCCGGCCTCGAACAGCGCCTCGTCGAGCGTGACGTGAGCGGGGGTGAACGCCAGGATCAGCAGCGTTCCACCGACCAGCACGCCGACGTAGAGCAACGCCACGGAGATGGCAAGCCGGATCGCCGGGGTCGGGATCCGCCGGTTGCCGACATGGACCTCGCTGTCGCCGCGGATCTGCGCCAGGATCACGAAGCCGAGGATGGCGAAGGTGGTCACCTTGATCCCGCCGGCGGTTCCTGCTGGCCCGCCGCCGATGAACATCAGGATGTTCGTGACCAACCAGGACTCTTCGGTCATCCCACCGATGTCGATGGTGTTGAACCCGGCCGTTCGGGCGCTCACGGACGCGAACGAGGCAGCGAGCAACTTCGTTGAGTTGCCGTACTGGCCAAGGGTTCGGTCGTTCGTCCACTCGAACACGAGGAACGCAGCGGCCCCGCCGACGATCAGGATCACGGTCATCGCCGCGACGATGCGCGTATGCACCGTCCACGTCCGAGGGCTTCGCCACTCCCGGATCAGCTCGAAAACCGCGGGGAAGCCGAGGCTGCCCACGATGACGGCGAACATGACCGGTAGGCAGAACAACCAGTCGCTGACGAACCCGACCAGGTTGTCGCTGTAGAGCGCGTACCCGGTGTGGTTGTACGCCGTGATCGAGGTGAAGACACCAGACCACGCCGCCTGGCCGATGGGCACGTCGTATGCGGTCGCCAGTCGGATCGTCAGCAGCAGTGCGGTGATGAACTCGACGGTGACGGTGATGAGTGCGACCCCGATGAGCACTCGGCGGACGTCACCCAGATCGAGGGTCTGCGTCTCTGCCTGGGCCATCAGCCGCGAGCGCAGACCCATCCTGCGGTAGACGACCAACGCGAAGAGTGAGGCCAGGGTGGTGATGCCGAAGCCACCGATCTGCGTCAGCGCGGCGAGTATGACGTGGCCAAAGGTCGACCAGTATGTAGCGACGTCGACCGTGGACAGCCCGACCACGCAGATGGATGACGTCGACGCGAATACGGCATCGGCGAAGGACGCGCGGTCGGGGCCGGCCCGGGCCACGGGCAGCATCAACAGCGCGGTTCCGATGGCGATCGCCACCCCGAACACCGTGATGAAGATCGCTGCCGGCCGACGCAGCCGACCGGACGACATGGCTCGTTGGGTGCGCGTCCCGAGGCGCGAGAACACCTGCGCGCCGCTGTCGACCTCGCCGCTCACTCGCCGGTCCTCTCAACCGTTGCTGCCCCTCGGCGGTGATCATGACAAAGCGGGTCGGGTTTTCGTCATCATCGGCCGGCGGCGGCACCAGTTTCGTCATGATCGGCGGTGCTGGCGGGGTTTCGTCATGATCATCGAGGGCGGGCTTTCGCAGCCGTGATGACGTAGCGTCTGCCCGGTGAGCGATCGAGCGTGCTTCGTCTGGGACGACGCACTCGTCCGCTACGACTTCGGGCCCGGCCACCCGCTGGCGCCGATCCGGGTGGCGCTGGCCGTGCGACTGGTCCGTGAGCTCGGCCTGCTGGACGGCCAAGTCGACGAGGTCACCGCCAAGCCCGCATCGGATCCTGAGCTGCTGCGGGTGCACACCGCCGACTACATCGAGGCGGTCCGCCGGGCCAGCGACGGCCAGGCGCCAATGGACCTGGCGCACGGCCTGGGTACCCCTGATGACCCGATCTTCGACGGGATGCATGAGGCGTCGGCCTTGGTCGCCGGGGCCACGCTCGTTGCCGTCCGCGCGGTCATCGACAACCAGTCCAGCCATGCGGTCAGTCTCGCCGGCGGGCTGCACCACGCGATGCCTGACTCGGCGTCCGGGTTCTGCATCTACAACGACGTCGCCGTCGGCATCGCCGACGCCCTGGACCATGGGGTCGAGCGGGTGGCCTACGTTGACGTGGACGTCCACCACGGGGACGGTGTCGAACGGATCTTCTGGGATGACCCGCGAGTGCTCACGATCTCGCTGCACGAGTCGCCGCGCTCCTGCTTCCCGGGTACGGGCTTCTCCGAGGACGTCGGCGGCCGGTCGGCAGAGGGGTATGCGGTCAACGTCCCTCTGCCCGCGGGCACCCGGGACGCCGCCTGGCTGCGGGCCTTCGACGCGGTCGTTCCGCCGTTGCTGGCCGAGTACCGTCCGCAGCTGCTGTTCTCGCAGCACGGCTGCGACTCCCACGTGTTCGATCCGCTGGCCAACCTCGCCTTGACGGTGGACGGGCAGCGCGCCGCATACGAACGGATCCACCTGCTCGCGCACGACCTTGCCGACGGGCGCTGGGTGGCCACTGGCGGCGGGGGATACGCGCTGGTCGAGGTCGTGCCGCGCGCGTGGGCACACCTGGTCGGCATCCTCACGCACCACCCGGTGGACGCCGGGCGGACCATCCCCGAGACCTGGCGTCGGTATGCGGAGGACCTGACCCGCGTCACACCACCGACCCGGATGACTGACGCCCCAGCCGGTTTTGGTGCGCCCGAAGCCATTGACGTGCCGGCCTGGGTGGACGGATATGACCCGTCGGATCCGGTGGACCGCGCAATTCAGGCAACTCGCAAAGCGGTCTTTCCGTTCCATGGGCTCGATCCCGGGCACTGAACCTTTCGGTTTTTCGTGCGGGACGGACGTGCGGGACATACCCTCGCAGGCATCGGGTAAGTACGACGCGGTGACATCGAAGAACAGGTCGCCGCCAAAGGAAACTGCGCTCAACCGTCTCTCAAACGAGGACCGAGGCCATGTCCACGATCCCGAACGAACGACCTCTTTCCGAGGTCAGATTCTTGACGGTCGCCGAGGTGGCCGAAGCGATGCGGGTCTCCAAGATGACCGTCTACCGACTGGTGCATTCCGGTGACCTACCAGCGCTGCGGGTAGGTCGTTCGTTCCGAGTTCCGGAGCAGGCCGTACACGATTACCTCAGGCGGGCCTTCGTCGAGGCCGGCTGACTGGCGTCGCGGGCCACGGACCACCCGCGAGTACGCTGGGGCTCCCGTGCTCCCGCACGGCTTCGACACAGCCGACCTGAAAGCGACGAGGTTCACGACGTGGGTTCTGTCATAAAGAAGCGCCGCAAGCGCATGGCGAAGAAGAAGCACCGCAAGCTGCTGAAGAAGACCCGCGTCCAGCGCCGCAACAAGAAGTAGCCGCCCATGACGGCCCGGGTCGTACTCGTCACCGGAGTCTCCCGCTACCTGGGGGGCCGGCTGGCGCGGGCGTTGCAAGCCGATCCCACCATCGAACGGGTGGTCGGGGTTGATGTCGTTCCGCCCAAGCACGACCTCGGTGGGGCCGAGTTCGTCCGAGCCGACATCCGCAACCCGATCATCGCCAAGGTGATCACCGCGGCCGAGGTGGACACGGTCGTCCACATGGCGGTCATCGCGACCCCCTCGGGCGCCGGCGGCCGGACGACGATGAAGGAAATCAACGTCATCGGCACCATGCAGCTGCTGGCGGCCTGCCAGAAGGCGCCGACGGTGCGCAAGCTCGTGGTCAAGTCCTCCACCACCGTGTACGGGGCTTCGCCCAAGGACCCGGCACTGTTCACCGAGGAAATGAACCCCAGGGCGATCCCGCGGTCGGGGTTTGCCAAGGACTCCGTCGAAGTCGAGGGATACGTTCGCGGCTTCGGACGGCGCCGGCCGGATGTGCTTGTGACCATGCTGCGCTTCGCGAACGCCCTCGGGCCGGCGGTGCAGACCCCGCTCACCGCCTACTTCGAGCTGCCGGTCATCCCGACGCTGTTCGGCTTCGACGGGCGGTTGCAGTTCGTGCACGAGGACGATCTGATCGCCGCGCTGACGCTCGCGACCACCGAAGATCGTCCCGGCACCTTCAACATCGCCGGTGACGGCGTGCTGACTCTGTCCCAGTGCGTGCGCATCGCCGGGCGGCCCTCGGTCTCGTTGCTCTCACCGTTCGTGTCGGTCGTGGGCAACTTCGTGCGTCGGGCCCGGCTGGTCGACTTCTCACCGGAACAGGTGCGCTTCCTGTCCTACGGTCGCGGGGTCGACACCGCCCGGATGCGCTCGGTGCTCGGTTTCAACCCGGCATACACAACCCGCGAAACATTCGAGGACTTCGTGACCAGCCGCAAGTTGCGCATGGTGCAGCCGCAGCAGGTGCAGCAGGTCGAAAAGACCCTGGTGAGCGCGCTGACCGGAGGTGGTCCGAATGCCTGAGGCTCGGGTGATTCCGATCGGCGACGGCGACAGCGGGAAGTCGCGCCGGAGCACGACCGGCGCCGCTGCGACGCCGCCGCGGAAGCGGCCCGTGCGGCCGAGGTCGGCGCCGGCAGCCGAGGCTGCGCAAGCGCCCGCCGATCCGCACGCTGACGAAACGCAGGCGGCGGACGTCGGCCTCCCGCCCGCAACGTCGGCAACCGGTGGCTGGGATCGACGCGTCGCGTCGACGCTGGCCTTCCTGCGCCGGCGGATCACCGGCGACTTTCAAGTGGACGACTTCGGCTACGACGAGGAACTGACCGACGCGGTTCTGGTTCCCCTGCTGCGGCCGTTGTTCGACAAGTGGTTCCGGGTCGAGGTGCGCGGCATCGACAACGTGCCCTCCAAGGGCGGCGCGCTGATCGTCGCGAACCACTCCGGCACGGTCGCGCTGGACTCGCTGATGACCCACGTGGCCCTGCACGACCGGCACCCGGCCAAGCGCAACCTGCGGATGCTCGGGGCGGACCTGGTCTGGCAGACCCCCCTGCTCGGCGAGATTTCCCGCAAGGCCGGCCATACGTTGGCGTGCAACGAGGACGCGATCCGGCTGCTGTCCAGCGGCGAGGTCGTCGGCGTGTGGCCGGAGGGGTTCAAGGGGGTCGGCAAGCCGTTCTCCGAGCGGTACAAGCTCCAGCGCTTCGGCCGCGGCGGCTTCGTCGCGACCGCGCTCCGGACCGGTGCGCCGATCATCCCGGTGTCGATCGTGGGCGCCGAGGAGATCTATCCGATCATCGGCGACGCGAAGCTGCTGGCCCGTCTGCTCGGACTGCCGTACTTCCCGATCACGCCGACGTTCCCGTGGCTCGGCCCGCTCGGCCTGATCCCGCTTCCGTCGAAGTGGATCATCGAGTTCGGCACCCCGATCGCGACGGACGTGTTCGGCGAGAACGCCGCCGACGACCCGATGCTGGTGTTCAACATCACCGACCAGGTCCGCGAGACCATCCAGCACACGTTGTACTCCCTGCTCATGCAGCGCAGGTCGGTCTTCGTCTGAGCCCGAGCCCGCAGGTCACCCGACTTCGTGCATGATCACGGCCCGGGATTCGGGAAGCTCTCCTGTCCGTGATCATGCACGAACTCCGGCGGAGGATCGGTTAGCCTCACCTCACTATGGAGGGCACGGCCAGCATCGAGGTCACGGACGTCCGCAAGACGTTCGGTGACATCGTCGCGCTCGACGACGTCTGTCTCGACGTGGTCGCGGGGCAGACCCTCGCGTTGCTCGGCCCAAGCGGATGCGGCAAGACCACCCTGCTGCGCGCCCTCGCAGGCCTAGAGCCGCCGGACCAGGGCCGGATCCGCATCGGCGGTGACGAAGTCGACGGTCCGCGGCGGCACCTGCCGCCCGAGCGGCGCCGCGTCGGCCTGGTCTTCCAGGACTGGGCGCTGTTCCCGCACTTGAGCGTCGCGCGCAACGTCGCATACGGGCTGTCCCGTGCCGAGATCGCGGCCGGGCGCGTCGAGGAGACCCTCGACCTGGTCCGGCTTGGCGACCTGGCCCAGCGCAAACCGCACGAGTTATCCGGCGGTCAGTCGCAACGCGTGGCGTTGGCCCGGGCGTTGGCGCCGCGGCCGCGAGTGATGTTGTTCGACGAGCCGTTCTCGAGCCTGGACACCGACCTGCGGGTCCGGCTGCGCGCGGAGGTCGTCGAACTGATGCAGCAGGTGGGGATGACCGCCGTGTTCGTCACGCACGACCAGGAAGAGGCCTTCGCCCTCGGCCACGAGGTTGCCGTCATGCGCAACGGGCGGATCGTGCAGACCGGCACCGCCGCAGAGGTCTACGAGCGGCCGGCGGACGCGTGGCTGGCCGGTTTTGTCGGGGAGGCGAACCTGTTGCCGGTCGACGTGCCGGGCAGCCCAGCGCACACCGTGATCGGGCCGGTGCCGCTGCGCAACGGCGCCGCGAAGGCCACCGAGGGGCATGTCCTGGTCCGGCCCGAGCACATCCGGCTCGACTCGGGCGGCCAGGGCATGGTCACGTCGGTCGAGTTCCACGGCCACGACACGTCCTACCGGGTTCAGGTCGGCCGATCGTCGGTCCTCGTGCGACAGATGTCGGCGCCCACCCACCAGGCCGGGGACCGCGTGACGCCGCGCTATGTCGGGCCGGAGACCACCGTCTACGCGTCCCGGTGAGGTCCGGGCACTGGTCGGCTAAGGTCAGCCTTGCCTTACCACCAGAACGGGACGGTCCATGCCACCTCGCACCCGCTATCCGCGCCGCATCCTTCGCCGTCGGAGTTTGACCGCGCTCGCGATCATGACCTCGCTCGCGACCGGCTCCCTTCTCACTTCGTGCTCCGACGATGGCGACACGATCACCATCTACTCCGGTCGCACGGAGAACCTGATCGGCCCGATCCTGGAGGACTTCACGGACGAGACCGGGATCGATGTCGAGGTGCGCTATGGACAGTCGGCCGACCTGGCCCTGCTGATCGAGCAGGAGGGCGACCGCAGCCCGGCCGACGTGTTCCTCTCTCAGAGCCCGGGCGCCACCGGCTTCCTGGCGCAGGACAACCGGCTGGCGCAGCTGCCGGCCGCGACCCTCGAGCTGGTCGACGAGTCGGTGCGCAGCTCCGCGGGCACCTGGGTCGGCATGAGCGGCCGCATCCGGACGCTCGTCTACAACACGGACCTGGTCGACGCAGCGACCCTGCCGGCATCCGTGCTCGACCTGACCGGCGAGCAGTACCGCGGTCAGGTCGCCGTCGCGCCGGCGAATGGTTCGTTCCAGGACTTTGTGACTGCGCTCCGGGAGACGCACGGCGACCAGGTCGCCAGCGACTGGCTGGCCGGCATGGCAGCAAACGACGCGCAGGTCTACGCAGACAACACCGCGATCGTTCAGGCTGTGGCCAGAGGGGAGGTCCCCATGGGCCTGGTGAACCACTACTACAACGTCCGGGCGAAGGCCGAGGACCCCTCGCTGCCGACCGAGAACTACTTCTTCCCCGACGGAGACATCGGTGCGTTGCTGCTCACGACCGCGATCGGGGTGCTGGACAGCAGCGACGATGTCGAGCTGGCCGACCGGTTGGTCTCGTTCATGCTCGGTGAGCAGGCCCAGACGTTCTTCAGCGAGGAAACCTTCGAGTACCCGCTCGCCGCCGGCGTCCAGCCGGCCGACGGGCTGCCCCCGATGGCGGACATCCAATTCGCGACCTTCGACGTCGACAGTCTCGGCGGCGGCCTCGGTCGCACGCTGGAGCTGATCGAAGACAGTGGCCTCGACGGGTGAACAGACCGGACGGGAGCCGGCGAGCGCTTTGACCTCGGCCGGCGTCCGAGCCGGCTCAGCTCGTTCGCGGCGGCGCGCGCGGCCGGTGTTGTCCGTGGTCGTGGTCCTGGTTGCGCTGCTCTTCCTCGCCCCGTTCGGCTACCTGGTCATCGAGGCGATCGGTGGCTCCCGCTTCCTCGACATCCTCACCTCATCGTCGATCCGCCGCCCGCTCGCAAACTCACTCACCCTGGCCGCTGCGGTCAGCCTGACCTGCGCGGCCCTCGGGACCGTGCTCGCGGTCATCGTCATGCGGACGGACCTTCCCTGGCGGAGCAGCTGGCGACTGCTGCTGGCGTTGCCCCTGGTGATGCCGTCGTTCGTGGCCGCCACGGCGTTCGTGGCCGCGTTCGGCCCTGGCGGGTTGGTTCCGGCGCTGCCGCGGCCGGAGGGTTTCTGGGGCGCGTATGTCGTCCTGACGCTGCTGAGCTATCCCTACGTCTACCTGCCGGTGGTCGGTCGGCTGTCATCTACATCACCGTCGGCCGAGGAGGCGTCCCGGCTGCTCGGCCGCGGCCCGGTGCGCACGCTGCTGCGAGTGCTGCTCCCGCAGCTGCGGCCAGCGGTGCTGGGGGGCGCGCTCTTGGTGTTCCTCTATGTGCTCAGTGACTTCGGCGCGGTGTCCTTGTTGCGCTACGACACCATCACCCGGGTTCTGTATGCCTCGCGCTTGCTCGACCCGGAGCTGTCCCTGACGCTCGGGCTGCTGCTCGGGGTGCTCGCCCTGGTGGCCGCGCTCGCCGCCGCTCGGATCGCCGGTGACGACGTCACGGATCGCCAGCGGACCGGCCGGCTGCCCCGGTATGCGTTGCGGCGGTGGCGCTGGCCGTCGTGCCTGCTGGTCGCCTTGCCGGTACTCGCGGGGCTGGCCGCGCCGGTCGCGGTGTTCGTGGTCTGGGTCGTGCGCGGGTCCACGACAGTCGGCGTCGGCTACTCGGGACTCGGTGACGATCTTGGGTTCCTGCTGGAGCCGACGCTGGGCTCGACCGCCGCCGCGGTGGCTGCCGCGCTCGCCGCCATCGTGGTCGTGCTTCCGGTCGCATACCTGTCCGTCCGTCGAGCAACCTGGTGGACCGGGCTAAGCGCAGCAGTGGTCTCTTCGGTGTTTGCGCTGCCCGGGATCGTCGTTGCCCTGGCCCTCGTCGCCTGGGCGGTCAGCTCGCCCAGCAGCCTGGCCCCGCTCTACCAAAGCTTCCCGCTGCTCATCCTCGGGTACGTGCTGCACTTCGGGGCACAGTCGTTGCGCTCCTCGCAGGCGGCGATTGGCGCCGTCCCAGCCGCACTCGATGAGTCGGCTGCGGTGCTCGGCGCGGGCGCCCGGCGCAGGTTCCTCACAGTTGACCTGCCGCTGATCCTCCCCGGCGTGCTCGCAGGGGGTGGCCTGGTGCTGCTCTCGACGCTCAAGGAGCTGCCGGCGACGCTGTTGCTGGCGCCGATCGGGTTCGAGACGCTCGCCACCACGATCTGGAACGCGGCCGAGGACGGGTTCTACGCCGAGGTCGGCATCGCCTCCCTCGTCCTGTTGCTGCTGTCGGCGCTGCTCACCTGGGTCCTCGTGCTGCGACCCGCATACCGCCGCTAGCCGCGCGCGTGGGCGCGTGGGGTTAGCTCGGTCGGCGGCGCCGGTCGATCGCGATCGCGGTAGCTGCGATGCCGCTCACGGCCGTCACGCCAGCGGCTACGGGGAGCGCGATCTTCGCGGCCCTGCGGCCGGTGCGGAAGTCGCGGATCTCCCACCCAAGGTCGCGGGCGTGCCGGCGCAGCTCGCGGTCGGGGTTGATCGCCGTCGGGTGGCCGACCAGCGAGAGCAACGGCACGTCGTTGGCGGAGTCGCTGTAGGCAGAGCAGCGCGCAAGATCGAGGCCCTCGCGGGCGGCCAGCGCTTTCACCGCCTCCGCCTTGCCGGCACCGTGCAGGGGCAAGCCGACCAGCTCGCCCGTGTAGACACCGTTGCGGATCTCGGAGACGGTGCCGAGTGCGCCGGTCAGTCCGAGCCGCTTCGCGATGATGGTCGCCAGCTCCATCGGGGCCGCGGAGACCAGCCAGACCCGTTGTCCCTGGTCCATGTGATGGCGAGCGATCGCCAGCGTCCCGCCGTAGATCCGGCCTGCGATGCTCTCGTCGAAGACGTCGCGGCCGATCCGGACGATCTCGTCGACCCGGCGGCCGGCGACGAACTTGAGCGCCACCGTGGTGGCGTCGGCCATGTCCTCCATGTCCTCGCCGGCGATGCGGAACTTCGCCTGCTGCTGCACGAACTGCACGACGTCTCTGGTCTTGAAGAAGCGCCGCTTGGCCAGCCCCATGGCGAGGTAGAACACGGACGCGCCCCGCACGATCGTGTTGTCGATGTCGAAGAAAGCAGCGGCTGACTTGTCCGGCTCGTGGGTGAGGGCCGCCTCCACCACGGCGGCTGCGGCGGCGGCCTCGCCGGCGATGACCGCGGGGGCGTTCGACCGGCGGGCCGGCTCCGGCTCAGCCGGCTTCGTCGCCGCATCAGGAGGTGTGACTTCGGGTTCCATTCGGTCATCCGGTCCCAGCGCGGCCGTCATGCGGGCAGCGTACGTGCCACACTCGGGGCTGTGGGCAGGAACGTCGCAGACCTCGTGCGGGACGCCGCCGCCCAGCGCCCAGACCACGAGGCGTTGGTGGATGGCGATCGTTCGATGACCTGGGCCGAGGTAAACCGAGAGGTCGATGCGCTCGCAGCCGGCCTGAGCACGCTTGAACTGCCGGCACAGTCGCGCGTGGCCCTGGTCCTTGGCAACTCGATCGAGTTCGTCGTCACCTGGATGGCGGTCATGCGCGCCGGACTCGTCGCCGTCCCGTTGAACCCCGCAAGCACCGTTCCAGAGCTGACTGCCCAACTCACCGATGCTGGTGCCGCCGTCGTGGTCTGCGACGACGAGGTGACCGGATCGGTCAGCCTGGCCGTCCCGACCGCGCGGCTCGTCGTCGTCGGCGGATCGGCCTCGTCCGAACGGGAGGTCGACTACGCCCGGCTGCTCGAGCAAGGCGCTGGCCGCGAGGTGGCGGTCACCACCGGCGGCGAGGACCTCGCGATTCTGCTGTTCACGTCGGGGACCGGGGGGATGCCGAAGGGCGCGATGCTGACCCACCGCGCGATCCTCGCCAATGTCGACAACGTGCGGGCCACCTCCACGGCGTCCGTGGAGCCAGATGACCGGGTGCTGGTGGTGCTCCCGATGTTCCACATCTACACACTGGGCGGGACGCTGGCCATGGTGGCGGCGCAGGCGGCTACCGCGGTCATCGAGCGCCGGTTCGACTCCTACGGCACGTTGCGCACCGTCCGAGACCAGCGCATCACGAACATTCCCGGTGCACCCCCGATCTGGGCCGCGTGGTCGGCCGAACCGAGC
The DNA here is from genome assembly GCA_963836025.1 of uncultured Actinomycetota bacterium. Taxonomy (GTDB): domain Bacteria; phylum Actinomycetota; class Actinomycetes; order JBEVHX01; family JBEVHX01; genus JBEVHX01. The sequence continues at coordinate 229,259 of CAWIIE010000007.1, read as the reverse complement.
GCACCGAGCGCGCTGTCCGGCGCACGCATGCTCTTCAGCGGCGCCGCGCCGCTGCCGCCGGCCGTCCACGAGCAAATCGTCACGTTGACCGGACTTCCGTTGCACGAGGGGTACGGCCTCACCGAGGCGGCGCCTGGTGTGGCATCGACGCTCGCGAGTGCTCAGGCGCGGGTCGGGACGGTGGGCCGGCCACTGCCCGGTGTCGAGGTGCGCCTGCTGGACGAGGACGGCGAGCCGGTCGACGAGGGTGACCCGGGCGAGATCTCGATTCGCGGCGCCAACTTGTTCTCCGGCTACTGGCCGGACGGGGTCGACGGCCCGGACGACGAGGGGTGGTTCAGCACCGGCGACGTGGCCTACTTCGACGAGCAGGGCGACCTGGTCCTCGTCGACCGGCGCAAGGAGCTCGTGATCGTCAACGGCTTCAACGTCTACCCCCGCGAGGTGGAGGAGGCGTTGCACCAACTCGAGGGCGTGGCCGAGGCCGCCGTCGTGGGGGTGCCGCACCCGATCACCGGTGAGGCCGTCAAGGCATACGTCGTCGTGGCACCCGGTGAGCATCTGACCCCGGAGGCGATCCGTGCCCACTCGGCGACCCGGCTCGCCCGGTTCAAGCAACCGACGATCATCGAGATCGTGGACGAGCTGCCGCACTCCGCGACGGGCAAGGTGGCCAAACGGCTGCTGCGCCCAGACCGCCCCGAGAAGCGTCCAGACCGCGATCAAGGCGCGGCGTGAGCCCTGCGGCTTCCGCACCGCGCGTTACCTTGCTCACCAAGCCGGGCTGTCACCTGTGCGACGAGGCTCGGCTGGTCGTCGAACGGGTGTGTGCCGACCTGAGCATCGGCTTCGCCGAGCGGGACATCATGCAGGACCCAGAGCTATATGAGCGCTGGTGGGAGCAGGTGCCGGTGACCTTGGTCGACGGTCACCAGCACGACTTCTGGCGGGTCGACGAGCAGCGGCTGCGGGCCGCCTTGTCCTGAGGCGCAGCCGAAAGGTCAGACCGGTGTCCAGTATGTGGACACCCGAAGTGTGTGACTTTGTGCCCCGGTTCACATGGACGTACGGTGACCGCAATTCCGCCGGCCACCGCCCGGAGAGCAGGAGCCCGCCACCGTGACAGCCTCGGCAGCGCCCAGCGAGACCGGCTCGCGTGCTCGCCGCCGTGGCATCCCAGAGGCAACCGTCGCGCGGCTGCCGCTGTACCACCGGATCCTGACGGCGATGAGCGAGCACGGCGTCGCGACGGTCTCCTCCGAGGACCTGGCGGCCGCCGCCGGAGTCACCAGCGCGAAGCTGCGCAAGGACCTGTCACATCTGGGTTCGTACGGCACCCGCGGGGTCGGCTACGACGTGGCGTTCCTGCTCTACCAGATCGCCCGGCAGCTGGGGCTCACCCAGGACTGGCCGGTCGTCATCGTCGGGCTGGGCAACCTTGGGCACGCCCTGGCCAACTACGGGGGCTTCAGCTCGCGCGGGTTCCGGGTCGTCGGTCTGGTCGACGCCGATTCCGCGCATCAAGGGCAAGCGGATCGCGGACCTCGAGGTCGAGCCACTGGAGCTGCTGGATGACGTCGTCCGTCGCACGGGCGCGATGATCGGTGTTATCGCCACGCCCGCGAGCGCGGCGCAGGAAGTGTGCGACCGCTTGGTCGCCGCCGGAATCCGCGGCGTGCTCAACTTCGCACCGGTTCTGCTGACCGTTCCGGACGACGTGGACGTCCGCAAGGTCGACCTGGCGCTGGAGCTGCAGATCCTGGCCTTTCACGAGCAGCGCAAGACCGATCGGGTCGGTGTGCCGATGAGCCTGCTCGTTGTCGGTCTCTCGCACCGCACCGCACCGGTGCCTTTGCTCGAACGCGTCGCGTTCGACGACGACGCGCGGGCCAAGCTGCTTCGCGACGCGGTTGACGCGGCGCACATCGCCGAGGCCGTCGTGCTGTCGACGTGTAACCGGGTCGAGGTCTACGCCGACGTCGAGAAGTTCCACCCCGGCGTCGCGGAGATCTCCGAGCTCGTGTCGCGGCACCGCGCGGTCGGGCTCGATGAGCTGGCACCTCACCTGTACGTGCACTACGAGGACCGGGCCGTCCAGCACCTGTTCACGGTCACCTGCGGTCTCGACTCGATGGTGGTCGGCGAGTCGCAGATCCTCGGCCAGGTCAAGGTCGCCCTGCGGGCCGCCCAGGACGCCGGCGCGACCGGACGGCTGCTTAACGACCTGCTCCAGCAGGCGCTGCGGGTCGGCAAGCGGGCGCATACCGAGACCGGCATCGACCGAGCCGGCGCGTCCCTGGTGTCGGTCGGGCTCGAACTGTCCGAGCGCGCTCTCGGCGGGCTGGCGCAGCGGCACGCCCTGGTGGTCGGTGCCGGCTCGATGAGCGCGCTGACGGTGCACTCGCTGGCCCGGGCCGGCATCGGCCGCATCACGCTCGTCAACCGCACGTATGCGCACGCGCAACGGCTGGCGGACGCGGTGAATGGATCAGTGGTCGTGGATGCGCGGCCGTTCGACGAGCTGCCAGCGGCCCTGAGCCGACGCCGACCTCGTGGTGTCGTGCACCGGGGCCACCGGATACGTAGTGTCCGCCGACGTCGTTGCCAAGGCCATGACCGGCGGCGACGATCGCGCCGACCGTCCGATGCATCTGCTCGACCTCGCACTGCCGCGGGACATCGACCCGGCGGTGCTCGGCCTGCCGGGGGTCACGGTCATCGACCTGGAGGACCTGGGCGACCTGCTGCGAGACGACGACACCTCGGCGGATATCGACGAGGTGCGGGCGATCGTCGACGAGGAGGTCGACGCGTACATCGCGGCCCAGCGCTCCGCGCAGGTCGCGCCGGTGGTCGTCGCGTTGCGGTCCCGGGCAGCCGACGTGGTGGCCGCTGAGTTGGCCCGGTTGGATGCGCGCCTGCCCGATTTGCCCGAAGACGACCGCGCCGAGATCGCCCAGGCCGTGCGGCGCACCGTCGACAAGCTGTTGCATGCGCCGACCGTGCGGATGAAGGAGCTGGCCGCCGAGACCGACGGCCGGGACTATGCGCAGGCGCTGCACGTGCTCTTCGATCTTGATCCCGAGACGGTCGAATCGGTCAGCCGGCCGGAGGCGCGGCCATGACCGGCCTGCGGTTGGGCACGCGGGCGAGCGCGCTGGCGCGCGCCCAGTCACAGCAGGTGGCGGATGCGCTGGCCAAGCAGCTGGACCTGAGGGTCGAGCTCGTGGAGATCGCGACCCGCGGGGATCACAGCGACGAGCCGCTGGCCCAGATCGGTGGCACCGGGGTCTTCGTCAGCGCGCTGCGCGGGGCCCTGCTGCGGCACGAGATCGATGCAGCGGTGCACTCGCTGAAGGATCTGCCGACGCGGCCGGCGGACGGCCTGCGCATCGGCGCGGTGCCGGAGCGGGCGGACCCGCGCGATGTCCTCGTAGCCCGCGATGGGCTCACCCTGGCCGAGCTGCGGACCGGGGCGGTTGTCGGCACTGGGTCGCCGCGCCGCGCGGCCCAGCTGCGAGCGGTGCGGGCCGACCTGGACGTCACCGACATCCGCGGCAACGTCGACACCCGGCTGCGGCGGGTGGCGGAGGGCGCATACGACGCAGTCGTGCTCGCCCGCGCCGGCTTGGCGCGGCTGGATCGACTGGACGTTGTGACCGAGGTTTTCGATCCACTGCAGGTGACGCCGGCGCCCGGCCAGGGTGCCCTGGCTGTCGAGTGCCGAGCCGAGGACGACGCGACCCGGTCGGTGCTCGAGCCGCTCGACCACCCCGACACCCGCGCAGCGGTCACCGCCGAGCGCGCACTGATGTCCGCCCTCGAGGCGGGTTGCACGGCCCCCGTCGGTGCTCTGGCCGACGTGGCGGACGACATTGATGGACCAGAGCTGTATCTGCGTGCGGTCGTCGTCTCCGTCGACGGCTCGAGGGCCGTGCGCATGTCCACCACCGGCGCCGTTGAGGACGCCGACTCGCTGGGACGACGTCTCGCCGAGTCGATGCTCGCCGACGGCGCGGTCGGTCTATTGGGGGTAGGGGTTCCGTGACCACCACTCGCGCTACCGCGCGTCAAACAGCGGCCAAGCCCGCGGGCAAGTCCGCCAGCAAGTCCGCGACCGGCAGCGTCGCCTTCGTCGGTGCCGGCCCGGGAGATCCCGGCCTGTTGACGATCCGCGCCGTCACGCTGCTGTCCGGAGCAGACGTCGTGGTGTTCGACATCGTCGCTCGGGACGCGTTCCTCGAGCATTGCAACGGCGACGTCGAGGTCGTCGACGGTGCCGTCGGCGATGACGGCAGCGAGCTCACGGTCGCGGCCCGCGGCCGGTTGCTCAGCCGGCTGGCCAAGGCCGGCAAGCGAGTCGTCCGGCTGATGGATGGCGACGCGGCGGGTACCGCCGGCATGGCCGAAGAGGCCCAGGCGTGCGCCAAGGCCGGGATCGCGTTCGAGGTGGTGCCCGGCGTCGCCGGTGCCACCGCGATCCCCGCATACGCGGGTATGCCGGTCAACGCCGCGATCGCGCGCGGCTTCCATGTCGTCTCGCCGATGGAGCCGCACCCCGACTGGTCGCTGCACGCCGAGGCGGAGCACACGGTGATCGTCCCCGGGCCGCACGAGCGGGTCCTCGCGGCCGCCAAGGCGCTCATCGCTGTCGGCCGCCCGGGTGAGACGGCGGTTGCGGTCACCTCGCGCGGTACCACCACGGCGCAACGGACGGTCGTGTCGACCCTGGAGTCGCTGCCGCAGGACCTCAAGGGCGTGAAGCTGGACGAGCCGTTGCTGATGGTCGTCGGCGGTGTGGTCGGGCTGCGCGACACCCTGTCCTGGTTCGAGACCAAGTCGTTGTTCGGCTGGCGGGTCCTGGTCCCGAGGACCAAGGAGCAGGCGGGTGCACTGTCGGCCCGGCTGCGCGGCCACGGTGCCGTGCCTGAGGAGGTGCCCACGATCTCCGTCGAGGCCCCCCGGACGCCGCAGCAGATGGACCGGGCGATCCAGGGGCTGGTCTCCGGGCGCTACCTGTGGGTGGCGTTCACCTCGGTCAACGCCGTCCGGGCGGTGCGCGAGAAGTTCGAGGAGTACGGCCTGGACGCGCGCGCCTTCGCTGGGGTGAAGGTGGCGGCGGTAGGTGAGCAGACGGCGGCCGCGCTCGTCTCCTTCGGCGTGCGGCCGGATCTGGTCCCCTTCGGCCGAGCAGTCGTCGGCCGGCCTGCTCGAGGACTGGCCGGACTACGACTCGACGTTCGACCCGCTCAACCGGGTGTTCCTGCCGCGGGCCGACATCGCGACCGAGACCTTGTCCGCCGGGCTTGTCGAGCTTGGCTGGGAGGTCGACGACGTCACTGCCTACCGAACCGTGCGGGCCACGCCGCCGCCGATCGAGATTCGGGAGGCGATCAAGACCGGGGGTTTCGATGCGGTGGTCTTCACCTCGTCCTCGACCGTCCGCAACCTCGTCGGCATCGCCGGCAAGCCGCACGCGTCGACCGTGATTGCGGCGATCGGGCCACAGACGGCCAAGACCGCCGAGGAACACGGCCTGCGCGTCGACGTGCTCGCCCCCGAGCCGTCGGTCGAGGCGGTCGTCGAGGCGCTGGCCGAGTACGGCGCGGCGCAGCGGCAGGAGGCCCTCGAGCATGGTGACTCGGTGTGGCGTCCTTCGCTGAAGCGCGGCACCACGCGGCGGAAGGCGAAGTAGCCGGGATGGCCTTCCCGGTCGAACGCCCTCGTCGGCTGCGGTCGTCCGCCGCGCTTCGGCGGTTGGTCGCGGAGACGCGGCTCGACCCGGCGGACCTGGTGCTTCCGCTGTTCGTCAAGGAGGGCCTGCCGTCACCGGTCCCGGTGGAGTCGATGCCGGGCGTCGTGCAGCACACCCGTGACTCGCTGCGCAAGGCGGCATACGAGGCGGTCGAGGCCGGCGTCGGCGGGCTGATCCTGTTCGGCATCCCGGAAGTCAAGGACGACATCGGGACCGGCGCCGACGCTGCTGACGGCGTGGTGCAGGTCTCACTTCGCGACCTGGCGGAGGACCTTGGCGACGCGACCGTCGTGATGGCCGACCTGTGCCTGTGCGAGTACACCGACCACGGGCACTGCGGTCCGCTCGACGCCCAACGGTTCGGTTGACAACGATGCGACGCTGCAGCGGTATGCCGCAGTCGCCGTCGCGCAGGCTGCCGCAGGGGCGCACGTCATCGCACCGTCCGGGATGCAGGACGGACAGGTCGCCGCGATCCGGCGAGCGCTCGACGAGGCCGGCTTCGGCTCGCTGCCGATCCTCGCGTATGCGGCCAAGTACGCGTCGTCGTTCTACGGCCCGTTCCGGGAGGCTGCCGAGTCGACCCCGGCGTTCGGCGACCGCCGCGCATACCAGATGGACCCGGCGAACGCAGTCGAGGCGCTGCGCGAGGTTTTACTCGATGTCGCCGAGGGCGCCGATCTGGTGATGGTGAAGCCGGCGCTGCCCTATCTCGACGTGGTGCGCGCTGTGCGGTCCGCTGTGTCGGTGCCGGTGGGCGCATACCAGGTCAGTGGCGAGTTTGCGATGGTCGAAGCGGCCGCGCGCGCGGGGTGGGTGGACCGTGAACGGGTCATGCTCGAAACGCTGACGTCGATCAAGCGCGCAGGTGCGAGCTTCGTTCTCACGTACTGGGCAGCCGAGGCCGCGCGCCTGCTCTCCCCGTGATCCCCGCTCTCCCCGTGATCTTGCACAAATGTGCATGGCCCTCTGCCCGTGATCATGCACGAAGTACCGCCGATACCACCCCTCCCCCGTGATCTTGCGCGAATGAACTGCTGTCCACAGGGTCCAACTGCCGCTGAGGCTGTCCACAGGAACGCCGCCGACTCACCCCGGCGATCCCGGCAGCCACGATCGTGAGCCGATGGCCCTGTTCACTACGTCTGAACTCCGGAGTCTCGCTGTGTCAACCAGGGGACTAGTTCGGTTGGAAAGGGCTGGCGACCTGCGACAGCTCTTTCACGGCGTCTATGCGACGTCCGACCATGAGGACGATCTGCGGTCCAGATCCGAGGCGCTCCAGAAGGTCTGCAGTTCTGAGGCGGTGGTCGCTCGTCGTGCAGCTGCCTGGCTGCACGGACTGGATGTGCTGCCTCCCGGTCATGACATCGCGGACTGGGTGGTGGAGGTGGTCGTCCCCCGTGGGACCACTCCACCGCGGCGATCAGGATGTCGTTCCTACGCATCCGAACTCCTCGCTGAGGATGTCGTCGCGATCGGGGGAGTCCGCGCGACCTCGACCTTGCGAACTGCGTTGGACTGCGCGAGGTACCTGCCGCGGCTGGAAGCCGTCGCCGCACTCGATCAGTTCCTTCGCGCGGCACAGGTGGATGTCGGGGAACTGACGATGCGAGCTCTGGCGCTCGCGGGGCGACGAAACGCCGCCATCCTGCGGAACCATGTTCGGCTGTCGGATCCGCGCTCGGAGTCACCCGGCGAGAGCTGGGTTCGGGTCCATCTCGTCGATGCTGGGCTTCCCACGCCTGACCTTCAGATTCCGGTGTGGGGCAGCGACGGGCAGCTGCTCGGCATCCTGGACATGGGCTACGAGAAGTACAAGGTCGGCGTGGAGTATGACGGGGAGGAGTTCCACTCCACCCACGACGACCTCCGACACGATCGACGTCGTCGCGAAGGCATCGAAGCGCGTGGTTGGGATCTTGTGGTGGCGCGCAAGGGCGATGTGCTGAGGGACTCGCCACCGGTCGTTGTCGCCACGGCCAACGCCCTGCTCCGCGCGGGCTGGCTTCCGGACGACGAGCGTGTGCTTGAACGCATCGCCCGAAGTGCATCGACGCGGTGACTGTGCAGATTTGCGCAAGATCACGACCAGGGTGTGGCGCGGGCTTGCGTGGCAATTTGTGCAAGATCACGAGGGGGGTTTGTGCAAGATCACGGAGTGGGGCTTGGGGACTCCGTGGGCGTTGGTGTCCCGGTCGGGGTCGGGGACTCAGTTGGTGTCGGGGTCGGTGTCGGTGTCGGGGTGGGGGACGCGGTCGGAGACGGGGTCTCGGTCGGGCTCGGCGTCGGGCTGGGCGTGGCCGAGGGGGACTCGGTCGGGCTCGGCTCGGGAGTCGGCGAGGGCGATGGGTCGATCGGTGCGTCCGGCGACGCCGGCTCAACCGGGATCTCGGGCAGCGGCACGACTGGCACCGGCGGGGGTGCGGCCGCGTTCGGCAGGCTGCTTGGCGGCGCAGCCGCATACGCGGCCATGATGCCGAGGACGGTGTCGACGTAGGCATCGGAGTGGTTGTAGCGGAACACCGCCGCGCGCAGCTGGGCCGGGTCGGCGAGGTCGGTGGCGCCCGCGCAGAGGTAGACCCCAGCGGCCAGCGCCGCGTCGTCGATGTCGTGCACGTCTTTCACGCCGTCACGGTCGCCATCGCGTCCGCTCGTCCGCCAGGTGCCCGGCAGGAACTGCATCGGCCCGACCGCGCGGTCGAACTCGAGGTCCTGGTCCATCAGGCCGCCGTCGCTGTCCAGGATCCGGGCGAACGGCCCGTTCCCGTTGAGCTGCACCCCGATGATCGGCGGCTCGCTCCGCCCGTTCGCCAGCACCACCGCGGCGCCAGATCGCCCGTGCCCGGACTCCACCCGCCCGATCGCGGCCAGCAGCGTCCACTCCAGGTGGCAGCTCGGGTCGGCGACGGCGAGTGAGGCGGCAGCGCGCTTGTATGCGGCCAGCGACGCGGCCGGGATGCCACCGCTGGCCATGGCGGAGATGGCGACCGGGGACGGCGCGGGCGGCTCCGGGGCGGGGGCGGGCGGAGGGGGTGCGACCACCGCCACCGCGCGTCGGCGAAGGTACCGGTTGGGCGAGCCGGCGGGCCCGCATGCTGTCGTCCTGCCGGTCGATCAGCCCCTGGTCGACGAACTCCGCCGCAACGATGAGGCGATCGTCTGCTGGGGCGGCCACAGGCAGTGCGACCGGAGCCGCGGCGCTGACCACCGCGCAGGCCACCAGGCCCGACACGATCAGCCGTGGCACCGGCGGCATACGGACTCCTGGGGGTGGACGGATCTTGCCAACGTCCACCATGCCCGGATCACCCGCCGGTGGGAACCCGTTTCACAGACCTGTCACCGTCGTCCGTTCAGGGGAGGCGCAGTCCCGCCAGCAGCTCCTGGAACTGTTCCTCCGGGGCGTCCCGCCGCTCGACGGTCACGAACGTGCCGTAGAGCGGGATCACCACGACGCTGGTTCGCTGGTCGGCCCGATACGGGTAGAAGCCGTCCTCGCCACCAGTGCTGTACGGGAACGGGAGTACGAATTGCCGGCTTGGTGCCGTCTCACCGGTTGGCGCGGTTGTTTTGACCTCGACCCGAATCGCTGCCCGACCGTCGACGACGACATCGGTCTGATCGGTGACAGTGAGCAAGGGGTGCGATGACAGCCAGGCCAAGTAGTCCTCCGGTTGCGGAAGTGTCGTAGATCTCCTCATCGGCTACCCCGTGGACGGTGCCGTCAGCTATGAGGATCAAGAACGCACCGCCGCCCTGAACAAGTGGCTCGTCGCCCCAGATCGAGACGATGATCGCCATCACTCTCGACTTGCATGCCGGTCGGGATCGATGTCACCGAGACCGGAATCCGGATGCCCGCACCCGGCGTGCCCGGCACGGGCTGCGCCACGTTCGGAGGTGCGAAGTTCGGCGATTCGATGACCGACGGACTCGGCGAGGCCGGCTCGCCTGAGGACGAGTTGTCACCGACAACGGCCACGACGCCGAAGCCCGCTGCCACCGCAGCCGCGACACCCACCCCAACAGCGATGACGGCTCGACGGCGGCTTCCACTCGTGTGGTCCTCGAGCAACGCCAATGACGCGTTGACGTCGACGTCCTGCTCAACCGATCGCCGCAGGGCGGTGCCGGCTCGGTTGGCTCGGTCCATCACATTCATCGCGGCACCTCCTCTTGGATCTCGGGTTCAACCTCGTCGCCGAAGCGGCGGGCAAGCGTGATTCGGGCACGGTGCAGCTGGGTCTTCACGCTGCCTTCGGTCGTCGCCATGGCGGCAGCCACATCCGCGACCGAGAAGTCGCAGCCGTAGTGGAGTGCGACCACCTGCGCCTGTCGCGTCGGCAGCCTCCGAACTTCCTTCCAGAAACGGTCGTCATCCTCCGCCAGCTGACTTAATGGCTCACGTCGACTACTCAGCCGCACAAGGCCCGCGACTCGGCCCAGCGGCGCCGCATCGAGGACACCGCCATGTTGGCGCACGTCCGGCGAACGTATGCCGCGGCATGCTCGAACAGGACGATCTCGTCCCAGCGCTTGTACGTGGCCAGCATCGCGTCCTGCGCGATGTCCTCGGCTGCCTCGCGCGAGCCGCTCAAGGCATACGCCAGGGTGACGAGCCCGGGGAGCTCACGGCGGAAGAACGACTCGAAGGATTTCGACCGTCATCAGTGGGCGCACGGCGGCCAGCCCCACGTGCTCCACCGCCGACCTGCGCATGCCGATCGCCTCCGGTTCCCGCCCACAATCCAGCCATCGCATGAGCGGCCGCCCCAGGTTGACACGGATGGAGCCCTCTCAGGCGGCTGCTGAGAGACTCCCCCCGTGACCTACCCGTCCGAGGCACCGCTGTCCGAGGCCTTCTTCGCCCGGGCGCAGGCGGTCACGCCCGGCGGGGTGAACTCACCGGTCCGCGCCTTTCGGGCGGTCGGCGGCACGCCGCGCTTCATGATGCGCGGGGTCGGGCCGTTCCTGTACGACGCCGACGGCCGGGAGTACGTCGACCTGGTCTGCTCCTGGGGTCCGATGATCCTCGGCCACGCGCACCCGAGCGTGGTCAAGGCGCTGTCCGACGCGGCGACCAAGGGGACGAGCTTCGGGACACCCAGTCCCGGCGAGGTGCTGCTCGCCGAGGAGATCGTCGGCCGGGTCGGCCCGGTCGAGCAGGTCAGGCTCGTGCAGAGCGGGACCGAGGCGACCATGTCGGCGATCCGGCTGGCCCGGGGCTTCACCGAGCGCACGAAGGTGGTCAAGTTCGCCGGGTGCTACCACGGCCACGTGGATGCCTTGCTTGCCGCCGCCGGGTCGGGCGTGGCTACCTTCGGCCTGCCGGACTCCTCAGGTGTCACCGGCGCGCAGACCGGCGACACGATCGTGCTGCCGTACAACGACGTCGACGCCCTCGCGCAAGCGTTCGCCGCATACGGCGACCAGATCGCCTGCGTGATCACCGAAGCGGCCGCAGCCAACATGGGTGTCGTCCCGCCCCGAGCCGGGTTCAACGAGGCGATCGCGCAGCTGTGCCGCCAGCATGGTGCGTTGTTCATCTCCGACGAGGTCATGACCGGCTTCCGGGTCTCCCGCGCCGGCTGGTTCGGCCTGGATGGAGTCGTGCCCGATCTCATGACCTTCGGCAAGGTCATGGGCGGCGGTATGCCGGCCGCGGCCTTCGGCGGTCGCGCAGATGTGATGGCGCACTTGGCCCCGGCCGGGCCGGTGTACCAGGCGGGCACGCTGTCCGGGAACCCGCTCTCGGTCGCTGCCGGCCTCACCACACTGCGCGGGTGCACCGACGAGGTGTATGCGCGCCTTGACCGGACCGCCGCCGAGGTCGGGGGAATGGTCAGCGACGCCCTGGCGAAGGAGGGCGTGTCGCACCGCCTGCAGACGGCCGGGTCGTTGTTCTCCGTGTTCTTCATCGACGAGGACGTGCCCGACTACGCGACCGCGACCCGCCAGGAAGCCTTCCGGTTCAAGGCGTTCTTCCACGCGATGCTCGACCGCGGTGTCTACCTGCCGCCGAGCGCATACGAGGCCTGGTTCGTGTCCGCCGCGCATGACGATGCGGCCCTGGACCGGATCGCGAGCGCGCTCCCGGAGGCGGCCCGGGCCGCGGCCGAGGCGGTGGCGGCATGACCGAGCAGACGTTGGTGCACGTGATGCGGCACGGCGAGGTCGACAACCCGACCGGCGTGCTGTACGGCCGGCTCCCCGGCTACGTGCTGTCCGAGCTCGGACACAAGATGGCCATCGCGGTGGCGGAGTCGGTGCGCGGCCGGGACGTCGTGCACGTCGCCGCGTCGCCGCTCGAGCGTGCGCAACAGACCGCCAAGCCGATCGCCGCCGAGTTCGGCCTGACCGTCCAGACCGACGAGCGGTTGATCGAGGCGCAGAACGTCTTCGAAGGCCTCACCTTCGGCGTCGGCGACGGGTCGTTGCGGCGCCCCGCGCACTGGAAGCACCTGCGCAACCCGTTCCGACCATCGTGGGGTGAGCCGTACCGCGGCACAGGTGACCCGGATGCTCGCGGCCATGGCCGACGCGCGAGATGCGGCTCGCGGCCGGGAGGCGATCTGCGTGTCGCACCAGCTGCCGATCTGGGCGGTCCGCTCATTCGTCGAGGGCCGCCGGCTGTGGCACGACCCGCGCAAGCGCGAGTGCACGCTGGCGTCACTGACGACCTTCACCTACGAGGGTGACGAGATCACCGACGTCAGGTACACCGAGCCAGCGAAGGCGCTGCTGCCACCAAAGTTGAAGAAGTTCGTGGCTGGAGCATGAATCGACTCGTTGTGGGTCTCATCGGCGTGGCCCTCGCCGTGTCGGCGTGTGGCGACAGCGCCGGCGCTGGCGAGCTCAAGGACCGGGGCGACGGGCAGAACTTCGTCGGCGGCGACGGGACGGTGACGACCGTCTCGAGCAGTGAGCGGGACGAGGCGCCCGCGTTGCAGGGGACGACGCTGGCCGGCGAGCCGCTCGACCTCGACGACTATCTCGGCCAGGTCGTCGTCCTGAACGTGTGGGGCTCGTGGTGCACGCCCTGCCGGGCCGAGGCTCCGACCCTGGAACGCGTGTACCGGGATCTTCGTCCGCAGGGTGTGGAGTTCGTCGGCATCAACACCCGCGACGACGAGGAGAAGGCGCGCGCGTTCGAGCGGACCAAGAACATCTCGCTATCCCTCGGTCGTCGACGAGGACGGCGAGCTGCTGCTCGCGTTCCACGAGACGCTGCCGCCGAGCGCGATCCCGTCCACGCTGGTCATCGACCGCGACGGACGGATGGCGGCCCGGATCATCGGCCCGGTGACCGAGAGCAAGCTGCGTGACGTCGTCGAACCGGTGGTCGCCGAATCGTGATGGTGACGGCAGGGCGTTCGGGGAGACCGTGGCCAACGGCTCGCTGATGCTTGGCGGTGCCGATCGCCCTCGCGGCCGGTCTGGTCTCCTTCCTGTCGCCGTGCGTGCTTCCCCTGGTGCCGGGTTACCTGTCGTACGTGACCGGCCTGGTCGGGGCGGACCTCGCCGAGTCCCGGCGCGGACGGATGTTTGTCGGCACGCTGCTGTTCGTGCTCGGCTTCACCGCCGTCTTTGTGAGCTACGGAGCGCTGTTCGGCTCGCTCGGGGCGACGCTGCTGGAGCACGCGGACGTCATCACCCGGGTCCTCGGCGTGCTCACGATCCTGCTCGGCCTGGCGTTCATGGGCGTGCTGCCCGGCTTCCAGCGCGACCTGCGCATCCACCGGGCGCCGATGCTGGGGCTAGTCGGCGCTCCGCTGCTCGGTGTGCTCTTCGGTCTCGGCTGGACCCCGTGCATCGGCCCGACGCTGGCCGCCGTGCAGACGTTGGCGATCGAGAGCGGCAGCGCGCTGCGCGGCGCCTTCTTGTCGGCCGTGTACTGCATCGGGCTTGGGCTGCCGTTCATCCTGGCCGCGGTGGCGTTCCGCCGCGCGGCCGGGACGATGTCGTGGTTCAAGCGGCATTACGTCGCGGTCATGCGCTTTGGTGGCGGCATGCTCGTGCTTTTGGGCGTCCTGCTCGTGACCGGGTTGTGGGGCGAGTTGGCCGTCCAGATGCGCTCCTGGATCAGCGGATTCGAGACCGCGTTGTGACGCCCTCAGTTGTGTTGATCATGCAGAGTTGGCCCCAGGGGCCAACTCTGCATGATCAACACGGGTGGGGTCAGACGTGACCACCACCCCGGAAGAGGAGGTCCTCGAGACCACGACGCTGTCGACCCAGCCAGCGCCGGTGCGGGAGCCGTCGCTGGGTCTGCGAGGGATGCTGCGCTGGGGCTGGCGTCAGCTGACCTCGATGCGCACCGCGCTGTTCCTGCTGTTCCTGCTGGCACTCGCGGCCGTGCCCGGCGGCATCCTGCCGCAGCGCGGGCAGAACCCGATCGGAGTCCGCGAGTGGATCGAGGACAACCCGTCCTGGGGCCCGCTCTTCGACCGGCTGTCGCTGTTCGATGTGTATGCGGCGCCGTGGTTCGCCGCTACCTACTTGTTGCTGCTGCTCTCCCTCGCCGGCTGCGTCCTACCGCGTACCCGCGTGCACTGGCGGGCGATGCGGGCCAATCCGCCGCTCACGCCGCGCAACCTCTCGCGGCTGCCCGTTCACCGCTCGTATGCGACCGATGCCGCGCCGCCGGATGTCCTGGAGCGGGCCCACACCTTCCTCACGGACGGGCGGTACCGCGTCACCGCATACGAGGGCTCGGTGGCCGCCGAGAAGGGGTATCTGCGCGAGACCGGAAACCTGGTCTTCCACGCCGCGTTGCTCGTGTTGCTCCTGGGCGTCGGGCTCGGGTCGCTGCTCGGGATGACCGGCAGCGTCCTGGTGATCGAGGGAGCCGGGTTCGCGAACACGCCGGCCCGGTTCGATGTGCTGGAAACCGGCCGAATGTACGGCGACGACGACTTCGACCCGCTGTCGTTCAAGTTGGCGGAGTTCCGGGCCACGTACGAGGACTCCGGCGCGCAGCGTGGCGAGCCGCGAACCTTCGAGGCCGACCTAGTCGTGCGCGACACACCGGACTCACCGGAGCGCCGGGTGACCGTCAAAGTCAACGACCCGCTCGTCGTCGGCGGCACCAAGGTGTTCCTCACTGGCCACGGCTACGCGCCGCGGTTCACCGTGACCGACGGCAATGGCGACGTCGTGCTGTCCGAGGCGATTCCGTTCCTGCCGCAGGACGGCAACTTCACCTCAGAGGGCGTGGTCAAGGTGCCGGATGCCCGGCCCGACCAGCTCGGCTTCCGCGCGCTGTTCCTCCCGACGGCGGCCGTGACCGACGAACGCGGGCCGCACTCGACGTTCCCCGCCCCGATCGACCCCGCGGTCTTCCTCGCGTCATTCCGCGGCGACCTCGGGCTCGACAGTGGCCGCCCGCAGTCGGTGTACTCGCTCGACGCGGAGGGTCTCGGTCTCGAACAGCTCGGACTCAAGGCGCTGCGCGTCGGCGAAACCTATGAGCTGGAGGACGGCGCCGGCTCGATCACGCTCGACGGCTGGGAGGAGTTCGCGACGTTCCAGGTCGCCGAGGACCCGGGCAAGGAGCTCGCACTGTGGTCCATCGTCGTCGCTCTTGCTGGCCTGCTGCTGTCCTTGGGCATCCGCCGTCGCCGGCTCTGGGTCAAGACAACGACGACCGACGACGGCGCTACGGTGGTCGAGGTCGCGGGCCTCGCCCGCACTGAGTCGGGTGACCTAGACGGCGAGGTCGAGGCCGTGGTGACGGCCTTGCGGAAGGACTGATGGTGGCGGTCAACGAGACGCTGGCGACGGTGAGCAACAACCTCGTGTACTCCGCCATGGCCATCTACGCCGGCGCATTCGTCGCTTTCGCCGCCGAGCTGGCCTTCGGCTCCCGGTCCAAGGCCCCGGCGGCATCGCATACCGAAGCAGCGGGCACAGCGAGCAGCGCGGTCAAGACGCTCAGCCAGCCGACCACTGAGGCGCCACCCAAGCAGGACCGCTTCAGCCGGATCGGCGTCGCACTGACCGTGCTCGCGTTCGGGCTGCACCTCGCGGCGGTCGTGACCCGCGGCCTTTCAGTGCAGCGGGTGCCGTGGGGCAACATGTACGAGTTCTCGCTCACCGCGGGGCTCGCGGTGACCGGGGTCTGGCTGTTCTTGCTCTGGCGTGGCCGGGACGTGCGCTCGCTCGGCCTGTTCGTCGTTGGCCCGGTGCTGCTCACGCTCGGCCTCGCGGTCACGGTCTTGTATGCGGACGCCGCCGAGCTGATCCCCGCGCTCAAGTCGACCTGGCTGGTCATCCACGTGTCGGCCGCAGTGCTGTGCGCCGGCGTCTTCTCAGTCGGTGCGACTGCGTCGCTGCTGTACCTGATGCAGGCCCGCTGGGAGCGCACCGGCGGCGGTGGTCGGCTCGCAGCCATGCTGCCGACGTCGGCGTCTCTGGACCGCACTGCGTACCGAACGCATGCCTTCGCGTTCCCGCTGTGGACCTTCGCGGTCGTGGCCGGCGCGATCTGGGCCGAGAACGCCTGGGGTCGCTACTGGGGCTGGGACCCGAAGGAGACCTGGGCGTTCATCACCTGGGTGGTGTATGCGGGCTACCTGCACGCCCGGGCGACGGCGGGCTGGAAGGGCAAGCGGGCCGCCTGGATCGCCTTGGCTGGCTTCGGGTGCTTCCTGTTCAACTACTTCGGGGTGAACATCTTCCTGACGGGCCTGCACTCCTACGGCGGCCTCTGACTCGTCCTCCAAGATCCTTACGTCGGCTGGGCGTCCTTCGACGGTCAGAGGGGTGCCGAAGCGACGTATCGGTCTAGGGTGCGGGCGGTTCGTCCGCCGGCGGCTTCGGGTCCCGCTCGCGGCGTCGCTCCTCAAGCCAGCGTTGCTCTTGCAGGCGCCGCAGGAAGTCGGGGTCGTCGTCCGGCGCGACCGGGCGTGGCCGGGGTCGTGGCCCGGGCAGCCCTGCGGTACGACCCGAGCCGCCGCCTCGAGGCCGACCGAAGAGCAGCCAGGCGACGGCGCCAAGCAGCCAGAAGATCACGATGAACGCCGCCCACACGAGCTTGGGCAGGTTGCGAATCTCGGCGTCCGGCGTGCGCAGGCAGTCGATCAGCGCATACACGGTGATGCCGAGAATGAAGATGAAGGGCAACAGTCGGAGCATGGTGACTCCAGCGTAAGTCGGCGTTCATCTACGACCTACTCTGGTCGTCGTGCGTCCCGTGCTGGTCTACTCGGCGTCGCGCCTGGCGCTGTTCGCGGCGACGGCCGGCGTCCTCTATCTGGTGGGCGCCCGCAGCTTCCTCCTGCTGATCCTCGCCTTCTTGATCAGTGGGCTGTTGTCGTGGCGGCTGCTCGGCGGCCAACGCGCGGCGATGGCCCGGTCGGTCGAGCAGCGCGTGGCGCGGGCACGAACCACGATGGCGGAACGCACCGCTGCCGAGGACGCTGCGGACGACGCCCGGCGGGCCGCCGAGGAGGGCCCGCAGCCCTGAGCCCAGACCCTTGCCGTGACCACCGTCACGGTGTGCGCACTCGCGCGCCCGGGCACAACAACGGTGGCACCGCGAGACCGAGCCCCGCGGGGGTGGGCTCGGCCGCTCGGGCGCGGTGCCGAATCCTTCCGCGGACGGCGGGCCAGGTGTGAGCTGGCCCGCCGTTCTGTGCTTGTCAGGCCGACAAGGCGAGCCCGAAGCCGAGCAGCAGACCGTATGCGAGCAGCACCCGGCCGGTCGCCACCAGGACCGGAACCAGCGCGGGTCCGCGAGCGACGGACAGCACGGTCCGCATCGGCGAAAAACTCAGCGGGAACGCCGCGACGGCGATGAGTGCGGGCAGGGCGACGACCGCGATCATCGTGGCGACGATGAACGGCACCGTCATCAAGGCGATATAGAGCATGCGGGTGCGGCGGTCGCCCAGCCGTACCGCCAACGTCCGCTTGCCAGCGGCGACGTCGGTGGGAATGTCGCGCAGGTTGTTGACCACGAGTACCGCGCAGGCGAGCAGCCCTACCCCGAGGCCACCGAGCCAGGCCGGGCCGGTGATCTCCCCGGCCTGCACGTAGGTGGTGCCGCAGACGGCCACGAATCCGAAGAACACCAGCACGAACACCTCGCCCAACCCCGCATACCCGTAGGGACGCGGCCCACCGGTGTAGAACCAGGCCGACGCGATCGCTGCGGCACCCACGAGCAGCAGCCACCACGACGAGACCGCCGCGAGCACCAGCCCGGCGACCGCCGCGAGCGCGAACGCCAGCACGGCCGCTGTGCGCACGGACGTTGCGGTTGCCGTGCCGGAGCCGACCAGGCGCATGGGTCCCACCCGGGTCGCGTCCGTCCCGCGCACGCCATCGCTGTAGTCGTTGGCGTAGTTGACCCCCACCTGCAGGGCCAGCGCGACGACGAGGCACAGCAGGGCGCGCCACCACACGAAGCCGTCGACGGCGGCCGCGGCGCCGCAGCCGACGGCCACCGGCGCGATCGCGGCCGCCAGGGTCCGGGGTCGCGCCCCGGCGACCCACTCGCGCGGAGTGGTCATGAGTAGTAGGGAAAGCCGGACCAGTCGGGATCACGCTTCTCCAGGAACGCATCGCGTCCTTCGGCCGCCTCGTCCGTCATGTACGCCAGCCGGGTCGTCTCGCCGGCGAACACCTGCTGCCCGATCAGCCCGTCGTCGATTGCGTTCATCGCGAGCTTCAGCATCCGCCGCGCGGTCGGTGACTTCGCGTTGATGACCGACGCCCACTCCAGAGCCGTCTCCTCGAGCGCGGCGTGCGGCACGACCGCATTCACCATCCCCATCCGGTATGCGTCCGCCGCGGAGTACTCCCGGCCGAGGAAGAAGATCTCTCGGGCGAATTTCTGCCCGACCTGCCGGGCCAGGTACGCGGACCCGAAGCCGGCGTCGAAGGAGCCAACGTCCGCGTCCGTCTGCTTGAACCGCGCGTGTTCGGCCGAGGCAAGGCTCAGGTCGCAGACCACGTGCAGCGAGTGTCCGCCGCCCGCCGCCCACCCGGGCACAACGCAGATCACGACCTTGCCCATGAACCGGATGAGTCGCTGCACCTCCAGGATGTGCAGCCGTCCGGCGCGTGCCGGGTCGATGGTCTCGGCAGTCTCGCCGCTGGCATACCGATAGCCGTCGCGGCCGCGGACGCGCTGGTCACCACCCGAGCAGAAGGCCCAGCCGCCGTCGCGCGGCGACGGGCCGTTACCGGTCAGCAGCACGACCCCGACGTCGGGAGTCAGTCGGGCGTGGTCCAGCGCCCGGTACAGCTCGTCGACGGTCTGCGGCCGGAAGGCGTTGCGCACCTCTGGTCGGTCGAATGCGACCCGCACCGTCGGCTGGTCGACCCCGTCCACGGCGTGCCGGTGATAGGTGATGTCCTCGAAGGAGAATCCTTCGACGTCACGCCAGGCCGTCGTGTCGAACAACTCAGAGACCACTCGGGGAGGATAGGCGGCGTGCACTCGACGCTCGTTGTCGCGGTCCCGATGCGGACCCGCTTCCGCGGCATCACCACCCGGGAAGCGATGCTCATCCGCGGCGACGCCGGCTGGGGAGAGTGGTCGCCGTTCCTCGAGTATGCCGACCACGACTGCCTGCCCTGGCTGCGCGCAGCCCGGGAGGCCGCCGACGTCGGCTGGCCGGAGCCAGCCCGCGACCGAGTTCCCGTCAACGTCACCGTGCCGGCCGTCGACCCGATAGCCGCCCAGCGAACGGTCCGGGAGTCGAACGGCTGCACCACCGCCAAGGTCAAGATCGCCGAGCCGGGTCAGTCCGAGGCCGACGACCTGCATCGCGTCGCGGCCGTTCGGGACGCGCTTGGCCCGGCCGGCCAGATCCGCGTCGACGTCAACGGAGCCTGGGATGTCGACACGGCACTGCGCCGGATCAAGTCCCTCGACACCGAGGCGGGCGGGCTGGAGTACGTCGAGCAGCCTTGCGCCTCGGTCGACGAGTTGGCTGCCGTGCGTCGGCACACCCAGGTGCTGATTGCTGCCGACGAGTCGATCCGACGCAGCGACGACCCGATGCGCGTGGTGCGGGCCGAGGCCGCCGACGTTCTCGTGCTCAAAGTGCAGCCACTCGGCGGCGTCCGCGCTTGCCTGCAACTCGCTGAGCAGTGTGGCCTCCCGGTCGTGGTGTCCAGCGCGCTCGAGACCTCGGTTGGCATCGCTGCTGGCGTCGCGCTGGCAGCCGCGTTGCCGGAGCTGCGATATGCCTGCGGCCTGGCGACGGTGCAGCTGCTCGAGCACGATGTGACTTCGACGCCGCTGCTCCCGATTGACGGTCAGCTCGAGGTTCGCCGAGTCGAGGCCGACCGACCGGCACTGGCTGACTCACAGAGAGCACGGTGGTGGCGAGAACGTCTTCGTCGGACGCTTGACACCGGCCGCATGTACGACGGATTGTATGACACATGACCGAACCAAGCACCGTGGTGTTGCAGGCCCGGGTACCGCGGGATCTCGCCGACGACATCGCGCGGGATGTGGAGACTCTTGGTCTCGACGGAACATCTGACGCCATCCGCCAGGGACTTCGGCTGCTGCACCGCAAGGCTCAAGAGCACGCGATGGCGAGGTCGTATGACGACTTCTACAAGGGAGAACGAGCGCCGGTGTCGGAGGCGACGGCGGCTCTCTATGCCGACATCGACCTGTCCGACGACGAGTGACCGCACCGCGGCTCTCGCCACTTCGGGGGGAAGTCTGGGATATCGCCTTCTCTCGCGTCGGTGCGCATCCGGCCGTGATCTTGACGATCAACGCGCTTCGGGATCGCCTGTCTGAACTGTCCGTGGTCCTGGTCACCGGAACGCCCGGGCCCGCCCGAACACATATTCCGATCGGAGCAGACGCGGGGCTGACACGTTACGAGGAGTCCTACGTGAACGCGACGAGCGTTCATACCGTGCCGTTGGCTGCGTGCCGTCGTCGTAGGGGGCTGATCGCCGGCGGGGAGTTGGCCGCGACCGAGACTGCCGTGCGCTACGTCCTGGGCCTATGAACCCATCGACGGCGCAAGCGCGCGTGCTGGTGGACGAGCTCGTCCGCAACGGCGTGCGCGAGGCCGTGCTCGCACCCGGATCCCGGTCGGCCCCGCTCGCGTTCGCCCTCGATCACGCCGACCGGGCGGGTGACATCAGGCTGCATGTCCGGGTCGACGAGCGCAGCGCTGGCTTCCTCGCGCTCGGAATGGCCAAGGTCAGCGACCGGCCGACCGTCGTTGTCACCACGAGCGGCACGGCTGCGGCCAACCTGCACCCGGCCGTGCTGGAGGCCGACCAGTCCGGTGACCCGTTGGTCGTCATCACGGCCGACCGGCCGTCCGAGTTGCGCGGCGTCGGGGCCAACCAGACGATCGACCAGACTCGGCTGTTCGGCGCTGCGGTCCGGCTCTTTCACGACCTCGGCGTGGCCGACGAACGACCGGAGCGCAACGCGGAGTGGCGCGCTCTGGCGTCCCGGGCCGCGGCGTCCGCTCGGGGGGTGCTCTCTCGCGATCCCGGGCCGGTGCATCTCAACGTGCCGTTCCGCGAGCCGCTGACACCGGACGACGCCGAGTTGTCGCCTGAACTCCAGGGCCGCGCGGACGGTCGGCCATGGACCGAAGTTCGCCAGGCAGTGCTTCCCAACCCGGAGCAGGACGACGCCCCGGCGCGAACCTTGGTCATCGTCGGCGACTGCCCGCCCCACCTGGCCGACGTGGCTGTCGCAGTCGCGCAGGCGGCTGGCTGGCCGGTGCTCGGCGAGCCACACGGCAACGCGCGTCGGGGACCGAATGCGCTCCGCTTGGGTCACCTCATGCTCGATCGAGATGACCTCGTCCCGGACCGGGTGCTCGTGGTCGGTCGGCCGACGCTGTGGCGGTCGGTCCAGGCGCTGCTACGCAGGACGGCGTACGACCTCGTGCCCGCCGATCCGCGCTGGGCCGACGCTCCAGGGACCGCGCGCCGGGTGTATGCCCAGGTGCCGCTGCCGTCGGCCGCGCGCGACCCCGACTGGCTCGGCGCTTGGCGGGCGGCTGATGCGGCATCCGTCGCCGCTGGATCCGATGCGCTCACCGCCTGGGGCGGCCCTGGTGTGGCGTCAGCGGTGTATGCCGCGCTCCCCGATGGCGCATTGCTGGTGGTGGGGTCGTCGCTCAGCGTGCGGGACCTCGCGTATGCGGCGCCGCGCGCCGGCGTTCGCGTCCTGGCGAACAGGGGCGTGGCCGGCATCGACGGCACGGTGTCGACCGCCGTCGGGGCCGCCCACGCTTGGGGCGGCCCGGTCTATGCGCTCATCGGTGACCTGACATTCCTGCACGACAGCAACGGGCTCGCCCACGGCCCGTCGGAGCAACCGCCGGACCTCACCATCGTCGTCGTGAACAACGACGGCGGCGGGATCTTCGCGCTGCTCGAGCAGGGAGCGCCGCAGTACGCGGGCTCCTTCGAGCGGCTCTTCGGCACGCCGACGGGCACCGACTTCGGTGCGTTGTGCAAGGCGCACGGCGTGGGCCACGCGCGCGTGGCCGCATACGACGAGCTCGAGAAGCAGCTGCGCTATCCGCCTCATGGGATCCGCATGCTGGAGGCAGTCGTGCCGAGACCGACTCGCTAACCCGACGTTGTCCGCCTGGACGGGTGAGCGCTGACGGGTCGCCGTCCAACTCCGGCAATACCCAATTTCGGCAGCCTGACCGCATCCAGATAGCGTGGGTTCGGCCGCGCGGCCGATTGCAGGTCCGCCGTTTCCCCCCGTTTCTCGAAAGGCCCGCCCCATGCAGTCGCTCGCATTGTTCTGCTACCGACGACGCTGGTGGGTGCTCGGTTTCTGGATCGCGCTGGCGGTCGGCCTTGGGGCGAGCGCGGGGGCGGTCGGCAGCAGCTACTCCGAGGACTTCGATCTGCCCGGTGCGGAGTCGATTCAGGCGCTGGAGCTGTTGCAGGAGCGATCCCCGGCGGACAGCGGCGACACTCTGCAAGTGGTCTTCGCCGCCGACCCGGGCTCCACCGTCACGGAGGGTTCCAACCGGGAAGAAGTCGACGACCTGCTCGCCGAGCTACGCGAGCTACCGGACGTCGCGCAGGTCCCAGACCCGTTCGAGGAGCCGCGCAACACGATCTCTGAGGACGAGCGGATCGGGTTCGCCAACCTTGTGCTGGACGGCATCGCGGGCACCGATGTCTCCCCCGAGAGCATCACCACGATCGTCGAGACCATCACCGGCGCGACCACTGACGCTGTCCAGTTCGAGGCTGGCGGCCCGGCCGCGCAGTACGCGACCGCTCAGGAACCCGGCGGGGGTGAGCAGATCGGCATCCTGGTGGCCGCGCTCGTGCTCTTCCTGGTCTTCGGATCGATCGTCGGAATGCTGACCCCGCTGCTGGTCGCGATCTTCGCGCTGGGCACTGCACTGTCGGTCATCACGTTGCTGACCCATGTCGTGGCGGTGCCGGAGTTCGCGCCGATCCTGGCGACCCTGATCGGCCTCGGCGTCGGCATCGACTACAGCCTGTTCGTCGTCAGCCGCTTCCGCTCCGCGCTGCACCACGGTGCGAGCACGGAGGACGCGGTCCGCCGCGCGATCGACACATCGGGCCGGGCCGTCGTTTTCGCCGGGATCATCGTCTGCATCGCGCTGCTCGGGATGTTCGCGCTTGGAGTGTCGTTCCTGTACGGCGTGGCCGTCTCGGCGGCCACTGCGGTCCTGATCACGATGATCGCTGCGGTCACTCTGCTGCCCGCGGTGCTCGGCATGCTCGGGCCGAAGATCGACCGCTGGCGGCTCGGCCGGAAGGTCCCGCGTGACCCTGACGACCTGTCGCACTCGACCGGCTGGTCGCGCTGGGCGTTGCGGATCGAGCGGCACCCCTTCGTTGCGACGGTCGTGGGCGCCGCGATCCTTCTCACGCTCTGCATCCCGGCTTTGTCGCTGCGCCTGGGCTCCAGCGACGCCGGCAACGACCCGGCGGAAACGACCACGCGCCAGGCATACGACCTGCTGGTCGAAGGATTCGGGCCCGGCTTCAACGGTCAGTTCCTGATGGTCGCGGACATCGAGGAAGGGGCCGACGGCGAGGCGGTGTTGGACGAACTCAGCGCTGCGCTCGAGGAGGACGCCGAGGTCGCCACCGTGACCCCGCCGGTCGTGCTGCCGGATGGTCGCACCGGGCTCATGTCCGTCTTCCTGCACTCCGCGCCGCAGGACGAAGAGACCACCGAGTTCCTGACGCGGGCGCGCTCGGACATCATCCCGGAGGTCACAGCCGGCACCGGTGTGACCGTGTACGTCGGCGGGATCACGGCGATCTTCCAGGACTTCGGTGACGTGCTCGCCGAGAAGCTGCCGCTGTTCATCGGCGTCGTCGTGCTGCTGTCGTTCCTGCTGCTGATGGCGGTGTTCCGTTCGCTGCTCGTGCCGCTGAAGGCGGCCGTGATGAACCTGCTGGCGATCGGTGCCGCCTTCGGTGTCGTGGTCGTGATCTTCCAGTGGGGCTGGGGCGCCGACCTCATCGGCGTCCAGCCGGGACCGATCGAGTCGTTCCTGCCGGTGATGCTGTTCGCGATCCTGTTCGGGTTGTCGATGGACTACGAGGTCTTCCTGGTCTCTCGGATCCACGAGGAATGGGTGCACTCCCACGACAACACCAGGGCCGTCACCCGAGGCCTCGCAGTCACCGGTCGCGTGATCACCGCGGCGGCTCTGATCATGTTCTCGGTGTTCATCTCGTTCGTGTTCGGCGGCCAGCGGGTCATCCAGCTGTTCGGCATCGGGCTGGCGACGGCCGTGATGCTGGACGCGTTGGTCATTCGGTCGCTGCTCGTGCCCGGGATCATGCACCTGATCGGCAAGCCCAACTGGTGGCTGCCACCGTGGCTGGACCGGCTCCTGCCGAACATCTCGGTGGAGGGCCCGGCCGTCCGCGAGGAGGAGGCCGAGCGCGAGCCTCGAGGAGGAGCTCGGCGAGGAGCCGGAGCCCGCGTCCCGCTAGGACCGATTCAGCA
Organism: uncultured Actinomycetota bacterium; assembly: GCA_963836025.1. Classification (GTDB taxonomy): domain Bacteria; phylum Actinomycetota; class Actinomycetes; order JBEVHX01; family JBEVHX01; genus JBEVHX01. The sequence goes on along the minus strand of CAWIIE010000007.1, from coordinate 204,525 downwards.
TGAAACGTCTTGCGTACGAAATTCACTCCGGCAGCAGGGCGTCGCGGACGGCGAGGAACTTCGCCTGCGCCTCGGCCAGTTCCGCCTCCGGATCCGAGCCGGCGACGATTCCGCAGCCGGCGAACAGCCGGACCTTCGACCCCTGGCCGTCCGGGGTCACTTCGGCGCACCGCAGCGCGATGCCCAGCTCACCGTCACCGTCGGGGCCGATCCAGCCGACCGGGCCGGCATAACGACCACGCCGCATGCCTTCCAGGTCGCCGATCACGGCCCGGGCGGCATCCGTGGGCGTGCCGCATACCGCGGCGGTTGGATGCAACGACTGCCGCGAGCTCGAGTACCGATGCCCCGTCGTGCACGACGCCGGCCACGTCGGTCGCGAGGTGCATCACGTTCGCCAGGTGCAGCACGAACGGCGCCTCCGGGGTGTACATGGACGAGCAGTGCTGCGACAACGCGCCGGCTACTGAACGAACCGCGTACTCGTGCTCCTCGAGGTCCTTGCTCGATCGGGCCAGGGACGCCGCCAACGCCAGGTCCTTGGCGTCATCGCCCGTGCGCCGGATCGTCCCAGCCAGCACGCGCGAGGTGACCAGCCCGCGTTCGAGCCGGACCAACATCTCCGGGGTCGCACCAAAAAGCCCGTCGACCGCGTAGGTCCAGCACGTCGGATAGGACTGCGCGAGGCGACCCAGCGGCCACCGGGGGTCGATCGGCGTGTCCGTCCGGGCCACCAGGTCGCGGGCCAGCACAACCTTCTCGAGCTCGCCCGCACAGATGCGACGGACGGCCTCGGCAACCGACCGCTCCCACTCGACTCCCGAGAGAGAACCGTCGGTGAAGGTGAGCTCACGCGGTGGGCGGGGCTCGGTTGCGGGCGAAAGTGTCGGCGGCGGGGTGATGCTCGCCCCGACGTCGATTGTCGTGACCCACCAGTGCGCCCGCCGACGGCCGACCACGATCTGCGGAATGACCAGGACCGACGATGCGGCCTCATCGAACGAGAACGACGCAAAGACCACCGGTCCGGTCCCTGGGCCGTCCACCTCGTCGCGGACCACGGCACCGTCGACGGCCCGCGCCCACCAGTCGGCGGCGTCGCTGAACCGGGCCGGGCCCGAGAGCTCAAGCCGAGCCGCCTCACCCCAGCCAACGATGCCGTCGCCCTGACGGATCCAGGCCAGCGAACGGTGAGCGGGCAGCAGCGAGAGCAGCGGGCCGGGGTCGGGTACGGCGACGGTACGAACCACGAGCGGCAGCAGCGATCCGGCCGGCAACGTCGTCATGGTGCGGCCAGCGTAGACGTGGCCGTGCAGGCCCGCCGACCGCACCGCACCGCGTGAGAAGGTGATCGCCGTCATGGCCCGGGCTCATTTGGACAAGCAGCCGCACGAGGTTGCGGCGATGTTCGACGACGTGGCAGCACGCTACGACCTGACCAACGACCTGCTCTCCCTTGGCCAGGACCGACGCTGGCGCCGGGCCGTGGTCGAGGCCGTCGACCCGCGGCCGGGGGAGGTCATCCTCGATCTGGCTGCGGGCACGGGAACCAGCAGTGAGCCGTTCGAGCGGGCCGGCGCGAGTGTCGTCCCCTGCGACTTCTCCCTCGGCATGCTGCGGGTCGGCCGCCGGCGTCGGGCTGACCTCGCCTTCGTCGCCGGCGACGGGCTCCGGCTGCCGTTCGCCGACGCCAGCTTCGATGCGGTGACCATCTCCTTCGGGCTGCGCAACGTGCATTCGCCCGACGCTGCGCTCGACGAGATGCTGCGGGTCACGCGTCCGGGTGGCCGGCTGGTCGTCTGCGAGTTCAGCCACCCGACCTCGGCGCCGCTGCGGACCGCATACGTGGAGTATCTGATGCGGGCGCTGCCCGCGGTGGCGACCAAGGTGTCGAGCAGCCCGGATGCGTACGTCTACCTGGCCGAGTCCATTCGGGCCTGGCCCGACCAGGCCGCGCTCGCCGGTCGGATCGCCGGCGCGGGCTGGTCCAAGGTCGGCTGGCGCAACCTGACCGGCGGCATCGTCGCCCTGCACCGTGGCGTCCGGGCGAGCAGTTCCTGACGCTCTGGGGGTGATCCGGGCGCCAGTGGCAGTCGGAAGACCCCAACAAGGGCAGGCGGCGCCAACCGCGACAGGCGACAACGCCGGTGCGGCGGCGGGCCGGTGGCGGCAGGGATAGGATCGGCGCGAAGTATGTGAATGCATTCACAAGCGCACGAAGCAGCGTCCCGAAGGGAACGACCCGCCGTGAGCCAGCCCGCCGAGCCACGACGCCGACGTCATCGTCGTGGGCGCCGGCCCGGCCGGCTCGACCACGGCATTCCACCTCGCCCAGGCCGGCCGCGACGTGCTGCTCCTGGAGAAGACGGCGTTCCCGCGCGAGAAGGTCTGCGGCGACGGCCTGACCCCGCGTGCGGTCAAAGAGCTTTTGCTCATGGGCATCAGCACGTCCACCGACGCCGGGTGGCTGCGCAACCGGGGCCTGCGCATCGTCGGCGGCAACCAGCGCTTCACCCTGCCGTGGCCGGATCTGGCCAGCTTCCCCGACTACGGCCTGGTGTCCAAGCGCAGCGAGTTCGACGAGCTGCTCGCGAGGACTGCCGAGAAGGCCGGTGCTCGGCTGCACGAGAACACCACGGTGACGGGCCCGGTGCTCGACGACGCCGGCCGCATCGACGGCGTGCTCACCAAGAGCGGCCGGACCTACCGTGCCCCGCTGGTCATCGCCGCCGACGGGAACTCGAGCCGGCTCGCGCTGGCCATGGGTCTGACCAAACGTGACGACCGGCCGATGGGTGTCGCGGTCCGCACGTACTACACCAGTCCGCGGCACGACGATGACTGGCTGGAGTCTTGGCTCGAGCTCTGGGCCACCGACGCCAAAGGGAACCGGAGCCTGCTCCCTGGGCTACGGCTGGATCTTCGGAGTTGGCGACGGCACGTCCAACGTCGGGCTGGGCATCCTCAACACCTCGAGCGCGTTCGGCGCGGTCGACTACAAGGACCTGCTCAGACGCTGGCTCGACGAGACGCCCGAGGAATGGGGCTACCGCGAGGCCAATCGCACCGGGCCGATTCGCGGCGCCGCCCTTCCGATGGGATTCAACCGCCAGCCGCACTACCACCACGGACTGATGCTCGTGGGCGACGCAGGCGGCATGGTCAATCCCGATGAACGGCGAGGGCATCGCGTATGCGATGGAGTCGGGCCGGCTGGCCGCCGACGTGACGATCACCGCGTTCGCCCGGACGACTCCGGCGGCCCGGGAACGGGTGCTGAGCAGCTATCCCGTCGATCCTGAAGGACGCGTACGGCGGCTACTTCACGCTGGGCCGGCTGTTCGTCAACGCCATCGGCCATCCCGAGGTGATGCGCCTGGCCACCCGGTACGGGTTGCCGCGTCCCACCCTCATGCGGTTCACCCTGAAGCTGCTGGCCAACCTGACCGACCGCGCGACGGCGACGTCATGGACCGCATCATCAACAGTCTCTCGAGGGCAGCTCCCGCAGCATGATCCACGAAGAGTCGGGCCGCCCATAGGATGTCTGCGCCCGTCCGCTACCTCCCAAGCATCGACGACGGAAGGGGACTCACCAGATGAACGTGTCGGTCCCGATCCTGATCCTTGGTCTGCTCGCTTTCGCCTTCGCGGCGTTCTCCATCACAGCCGGGGCGCTCACCGGCCCGCGGCGGTACAACCGAGCCAAGCTCGACGCCTACGAGTGCGGCATCGAGCCCACGCCGCAGCCGATCGGCGGCGGCCGCTTCCCCGTGAAGTACTACCTCACGGCGATGCTCTTCATCATCTTCGACATCGAGATCGTGTTCCTGTACCCGTGGGCGGTGTCGTTCGACCAGCTCGGCGTGTTCGGCCTGGTCGAGATGGTCCTGTTCATCGCCACGCTCGGCGCCGCATACGTCTTTGTATGGCGGCGCGGCGGCCTCGAGTGGGATTAGCACCGGGACTGAGTCTGACTCATGGGTATCGAAGAGAAGCTGCCGAGCGGTGTCCTGCTCAGCACCGTCGAAGGCCTGGCCGGCTACATGCGGAAGAACTCGCTGTGGCCCGCGACCTTCGGGCTCGCGTGCTGCGCGATCGAGATGATGGCGACCGGCGCCGGCCGCTACGACCTTGCACGCTTTGGCATGGAGGTCTTCCGGGCCTCCCCGCGGCAGGCCGACCTGATGATCGTGGCCGGCCGAGTGAGCCAGAAGATGGCGCCGGTGCTGCGGCAGATCTACGACCAGATGGCGGGGCCCAAGTGGGTGCTTGCGATGGGTGTATGCGCGTCGAGCGGCGGCATGTTCAACAACTACGCGATCGTGCAAGGCGTCGACCACGTCGTGCCCGTCGACATGTACCTGCCCGGCTGCCCGCCGCGGCCGGAGATGCTGATGGACGCGATCCTGAAGCTGCACGACAAGATCCAGGCCGAGAAGCTCGGCCCGCACCGGGTTGCAGCCGAGACCGAGGCCGAGCAGCTCGCGCTGGCCGCCACCCCATCGTCGGAGATGCGGGGACTGCTGCGATGAGCGAACGCAGCGACCGCGACGCCGCCGGCCAGCCCGGCAGCGAGGTCGTCTCGACCCAGGCTCCCGAGGTCCTCGAGGTGCGCACCGGCATGTTCGGGCCGGAGGGCAGCGGTGACACCTCCGGGTACGGCGGCCTGGTGTCGGTGGTCGCCTTCCCGCCGGCCAGCCAGCGTCCGTTCGGGGGCTACTTCGACACCATCGCGGATGCGTTGGAGGCCGCGTACCCGCAGTTCTCCGAGGCGATCGAGAAGGTTGTCGTCGACCGCGGCGAGCTGACCTTGCACATCCGCCGCACGCACCTGCGAGAGGTGGCTCGCATCCTGCGCGACGACCCCGCGCTGCGCTTCGAGGTGTGTCTGGGCGTCAACGGCGTGCACTACCCGCACGACTCCGGTCGCGAGCTGCATGCGGTCTATCCGCTGCTGTCCATCACGCACAACCGGCGCGTGCGGATCGAGGTGAGCACGCCGGACGACGACCGCCACATCCCGTCGGTGGTCGATGTGTGGCCGGCCAACGACTGGCACGAGCGCGAGACGTGGGACTTCTTCGGGATCATCTTCGACGGGCACCCGTCGCTGACCCGCATCCAGATGCCCGACGACTGGCCCGGCCACCCGCAGCGCAAGGACTACCCGCTCGGCGGCATCCCGGTTGAGTACAAGGGCGCGACCATCCGCCGCCCGACCAGCGGAGGGCGTACTCATGACGGAGCGACGAGCCGACGAGCGAGGACGACGAGAAGTCGAGTGCGACTCATGACCCGGAGCGACGAGCCGACGAGCGAGGGACGAGCGAGAAGTCGAGTGCGACCATGACGAGACGGTCTACACCGTGACCGGCGGCGACTGGGACGAGCTCGTCCGGGGCCTGTCCGAGTCGCACGAGGAGCGGGTCGTGCTGAACATGGGCCCGCAACACCCGTCGACGCACGGCGTGCTCCGGCTGATTCTCGAGCTCGAGGGCGAGTCGGTCACCGAGGCGCGCTGCGGCATCGGCTACCTGCACACCGGCATCGAGAAGAACCTCGAGTTCCGCTCGTGGACGCAGGGCGTCACGTTCGTCACCCGCATGGACTACTTGTCGCCGTTCTACAACGAGGCCGCCTACTGCCTCGCGGTCGAGAAGCTGCTCGGGATCACCGACGAGATCCCGGAACGCGCCACCGTCATCCGAGTCATGCTGATGGAGCTCAACCGCATCTCCTCACACCTGGTCTGTCTCGCGACGGGCGGCATGGAGCTCGGCGCGCTTGACCGCGATGACCTACGGCTTCCGCGAGCGCGAGCTGGTGCTCGACCTGTTCGAGCTGATCACCGGCCTGCGGATGAACCACGCGTACATCCGCCCTGGCGGCGTGTCGCAGGACCTCCCGCCGGGAGCGGTCGAGAAGGTGCGCGAGACCGTCGCGTTGCTCCGGCACCGCTTCAAGGACACCGCGAGTCTGCTGGTGGACAACGGCATCTGGATGGCCCGCACCGACGGGGTCGGCTATCTCGACCTCACCGGCTGCATCGCGCTCGGCATGACCGGACCGATTCTGCGCGCGACCGGGCTGCCGCACGACCTGCGCAAGAGCCAGCCGTACTGCGGGTACGAGACTTATGACTTCGAGGTCCCGACCCGCGACACCTGCGACGCATACGGTCGGTTCCTGATCCGACTCGACGAGATGGAGCAGTCGGCGAACATCGTCGAGCAGTGCCTCGACCGGCTCAAGCCCGGGCCGGTGATGGTGGCGGACAAGAAGATTGCCTGGCCCGCTCAGCTCGCGCTTGGGCGGCGACGGGCTGGGCAACTCGCTCGACCACATCCGCAAGATCATGGGCGAGTCGATGGAGGCGCTGATCCACCACTTCAAGCTCGTGACCGAAGGCTTCCGCGTTCCGGCCGGGCAGGCGTATGTGGCCGTGGAGTCACCCCGCGGTGAGCTCGGCGTGCACGTGGTCAGCGACGGCGGCACCCGGCCGTACCGGGTGCACTATCGCGACCCAAGCTTCAACAACCTGCAGGCAGTGGCCGCGATGTGCGAGGGCGGCATGGTGGCCGACGTCATCGCCGCGGTCGCCAGCATCGACCCGGTCATGGGTGGGGTGGACCGCTAGTGATGCGCGAGCAGATGCGGGAGATCATCGCCCGCTACCCGCAGGCCCGGTCCGCGGTCATGCCGCTGCTGCACCTGGCGCAGGCCGAGGAGGGCCACGTCTCAGCGCAGGCGATCGAGCTGATCGCCGAGGAGCTCGGCATCGAGCCAGCGCAGGTCGCGGCGGTCGCGACCTTCTACACGATGTATGTCCGGAAGCCGGGCGGCACGCATCACGTCGGCGTGTGCACCAACACCCTGTGCGCGGTGCTCGGTGGCGACGCGATCTGGGACGCGCTCTCGCGAGGAGTTGGGCGTGGGCCACCACGAGACGACCGACGACGGCGCGATCACCCTCGAGCGCATCGAGTGTCAGGCCGCGTGCACGCATGCGCCGTCGATGACCGTCAACTGGGAGTTCATGGACGACATGACGGTCGAAGGAGCGCGCCAGCTGGTCCGCGACCTGCGCGAGGGCCGCGAGGTCCGGTCGACCCGCGGCCCCCTGATCAGCACGTGGCGGGAGACCGAGCGGTCGCTGGCCCTCGACGACGACCTGTTCGCCGAGGGCGGGCAGGCGGACGAGCGGATGCTCGCCGGCCTGAACGTCGCCCGCGAGCACGGCTTCGAGACGCCGACCACGGTGCCTGCCCTGCCGCCGGCCGAGCACACGCCCGCCGGCGCCCGGTGGCGGTCCCGGGAAGGAGCACTGAGCCGATGCCCACGCCCCTGACCCCGCTGCTGACCGCGCACTGGGACGAGCCCGACTGCTTCACCATCGACGGCTACCGACGGCATGGCGGCTACGACGCGCTCGCGATCGCCTTTGGCCAGGGCGAAGACGGCGTCATCCACACCGTCAAGGACTCCGGGCTGCGCGGCCGCGGCGGCGCCGGCTTCCCGACCGGGCATGAAGTGGGGCTTCGTCCCGCAGGGCGATGGCAAGCCGCACTACCTGGTCGTCAACGCCGATGAGTCCGAGCCGGGCGCATGCAAGGACATCCCGCTGCTGCTGGCCAACCCACACTCGCTGGTCGAGGGCATGATCATCGCCTCGTATGCGATCCGCGCCAACCACGCGTTCGTGTACGTCCGCGGTGAGGTGCCGCACGCGATCCGGCGGATCCGGCGCGCGGTTCGCGATGCGTATGCGGCCGGCTACCTCGGCCAGAACATCCAAGGCAGCGGCTTCGACCTCGACATCGTCGTCCACGCCGGCGCGGGCGCATACATCTGCGGTGAGGAGACCGCGCTGCTCGACTCGCTCGAGGGACGGCGCGGCCAGCCGCGGCTGAAGCCGCCGTTCCCCGCGGTCGCCGGGCCTGTATGCGAGCCCGACCGTGGTGAACAACGTGGAGACCATCGCGAGCGTGCCGTCGATCCTGCGCTACGGGTCGCAGTGGTACCGCCAGTTCGGGAGCGAGAAGTCGCCGGGCATCAAGCTGTTCGGCCTGTCCGGCCACGTGGTTCGACCGGGCATCTACGAGGCGCCGCTTGGCCTCACCATGCGTGAGCTGCTCGAGTATGCCGGCGGCATGCGCGACGGCCGGCCGGTGAAGTTCTGGCTGCCCGGTGGCTCGTCGGTGCCGCTGCTCACCGAGGAGCACCTCGACGTCCCGATGACGTATGAGGACATGGCCGCGGCCGGCACGATGCTCGGCACCGCGACCCCGATGGTCTTCGACGACACGGTGTCAGTCGTGCGGGCGGTCACCCGCTGGCTCGACTTCTACAAGCACGAGTCCTGCGGCAAGTGCACGCCGTGCCGCGAGGGTACGTACTGGATCGTGCAGATGCTGCACCGGCTCGAGCAGGGAACCGGCACAAGCGAGGACATCGACACGCTGCTCGACGTGTGCAGCCAGATCGCCGGTCGTTCCTTCTGCGCGCTCGGGGATGCCGCGGCCACGCCGTACCCGGCCGCGATGAAGTACTTCGAGGGTGAGTTCCGGGCGGGGACGCATACCGCTGCCCATGAGGCCTTCGACCCGGTCGCCGCGACGCTCTTCGTGGGGGCGGGCGTCTCATGACTGCGACCACCGTTGACACGACCCAGAGCGACCTGCTCACGCTCACCATCGACGGCGTCGAGACCAGCGTGCCGAAGGGCACGCTGCTCATCCGCGCCGCCGAGGAGCTCGGCGTGGCGGTGCCGCGGTTCTGCGACCACCCGCTGCTCGACCCGGTTGCCGCATGCCGCGCCTGCCTGGTCGAGATCGAGGGCCAGGCCAAGCCGCAGCCGGCCTGCGCGGTGACGGCGGCCGAGGGCATGGTTGTGCGCACCCAGGTGACGTCCGAGGTCGCCGACAAGGCGCAGCACGGCGTGCTGGAGTTCCTGCTCGTCAACCACCCGCTCGACTGCCCGATCTGCGACAAGGGCGGCGAGTGCCCGCTGCAGAACCAAGCGATGAGCAACGGCCGCGCCGACGCCCGCTTCGACGGATACAAGCGAACCTTCCCCAAGCCGATCAACATCTCGAGCAACGTGCTGCTCGACCGCGAGCGGTGCGTGCTCTGCGCGCGGTGCACCCGGTTCTCGAACCAGATTGCCGGCGACCCGTTCATCGAGCTGCTGGAGCGGGGTGCGCTGCAGCAGATCGGCATCTACGAGAACCAGCCGTTCGAGTCGTACTTCTCCGGCAACACCGTGCAGATCTGCCCGGTGGGCGCGCTCACATCGCGCGTCGTACCGCTTCCGCGCGCGGCCGTTCGACCTGATGTCGACGCCGAGCACGTGCGAGCACTGTGCTGCGGGATGTGCCCAGCGCACCGACCATCGGCGCGGCAAGGTCACCCGGCGGTTGGCTGGCAACGACCCGGCGGTCAATGAGGAATGGAACTGCGACAAGGGCCGGTGGGCTTTCCGGTACGAGACGGCGACCGACCGGCTCACGCACCCGATGATTCGCGACCAGGAGTCCGGCGAGCTGGTGCCCGCGTCCTGGCCTGCGGCGCTGGCTGCCGCTGCTACCGGCCTGGCCGGGGCCCGGGGTCGCGCGGGGGTGCTCGTCGGCGGCCGGCTGACCGTCGAGGACGCCTACGCCTATGCGAAGTTCGCCCGGGTCGCGCTGGGGACCAACGACGTGGACTTCCGCGCGCGGCCGCATACGGCTGAGGAGGCCGAGTTCCTCGCCGCGCGAGTCGCCGGCACCGGTCTCGGGGTGACGTATGCGGATCTCGAGCGGGCGCCGGCCGTCGTGCTGGTCGGCCTCGAACCGGAGGAGGAAGCGCCGATCGTCTTTCTGCGCTTGCGCAAGGCGGTCCGCAAGCATCACCAGCGCGTGCTCGCGGTCGCGCCGTTCGCCACCCGAGGCAGCGACAAGCTGCGGGCAACGCTGATCCCCACCGCACCGGGACGTGAGGTCGAGGCGTTGGACGGGCTCGCCGCCGACACGGCGGTCGATCCGCCGTTGGTGCCCTCGGACGCGATCGTGCTCGTCGGCGAACGGTTGGCGCAGACGCCGGGCGGTCTGTCCGCGGCGATCAGGCTGGCCGAGGCCAAGAGCGCGCAATTGGCGTGGATCCCGCGCCGAGCCGGCGACCGCGGTGCGGTCGAGGCCGGCGCGCTGCCGAGTCTGCTGCCCGGCGGGCGCCCGGTCGCGGACGCATCGGCGCGGGTCGACGTGCAGACCGTGTGGGGGGTCGAGGGCCTGCCGGCCGAGCCCGGGCGAGACGGCACGGCGATCCTTGCGGCGGCGGCGGCCGGCGAACTGGCCGCGCTGGTCGTCGGCGGTGTCGACCCCAACGACCTCGCCGACCCAGCCGCCGCGCTGGCTGCGCTGGACGCGGTGCCCTTCCTGGTGTCGCTGGAGATCAGGTCGAGCGCGGTCACCGAACGCGCCGACGTCGTGTTCCCGGTCGCGTCCGTGACGGCGAAGCCGTCCGGCACGTTCATCGACTGGGAGGGACGCGAGCGTCCGTTCGGCCAGGTCTTTGACAGCACTCTCATGACCGACGGGCGCGCCTTGACCGCGCTGGCCGACCAGCTCGACGTCGACCTTGGCCTGCAGACACCTGCTGCGGCGCGAGCCGAGCTGACGGAGCTGGGTCACTGGGAGGGTGGCCGCGCGCCCGATCCAACGCACCAAGCGGTGGCCGCGCCCGACCCGGTGCCCGGCGAGGCCGTGCTCGCCACTTGGCACCACCTGCTCGACCAGGGTCGGCTGCAGGACGACGAGCCTTACCTCGCGGGGACCGCCCGAGCGGCGGTCGCCCGGCTGTCGCCGGCGACTGCCGCGGCGCGTCGGCGTCGCCGACGGCGACCCGGTGACGGTCTCCAACGACCGCGGCTCGGTCACCGCGCCGGTCGCGGTGACCGAGATGGTGGACGGGGTGGTCTGGCTCCCGACGAACTCCACGGGCAGCGCGGTGCGCCGCGAGCTGTCGGCGACCGCGGGCTCGATCGTGCGCATCGCGCGGGCCGCGAACCACCATGGGAACAGGGGTGAAGCGTGAACGACGACATCCCGACCTTCAACGACTCCTGGTGGATGATCCTGCTCAAGGTCGTCGCCATCTTCCTGTTCCTCGTGCTGCTCACCGTGTTCACCATCTGGGCGGAGCGCCGCGTCGTCGCCCGGATGCAGATGCGCATCGGCCCGAACCGGGTGGGCCCGTTCGGCTTGCTGCAGGGCCTCGTCGACGGGGTCAAGCTGGCGCTGAAGGAGCAGATCATCCCGAAGGCGGCGGACAAGCCGGTGTACCTGATCGCGCCGATTATTTCCACGGTCTGCGCGTTCATCGCCTTCGCGGTGATCCCGTTCGGCCCCGAGGTCTCGATCTTCGGCGAGCAGACTCCGCTGCAGCTGGCCGACTTCCCGGTCGCGGTGCTCTATGTGGTCGCGATCGCGTCGATCGGCATCTACGGCATCGTGCTGGCCGGCTGGTCGTCCGGGTCGACCTACCCGCTGCTCGGATCGCTGCGGTCGAGCGCGCAGATGATCTCCTACGAGGTCGCGATGAGCCTGTCGTTCGTCGCGGTCTTCCTGTATGCGGGGTCGATGTCGACCTCGCAGATCGTGGCGGCGCAGGCCGCACTGTGGTTCTGCGTCTCGTTGTTCCCGTCGTTCGCCATCTACTCGATCTCGATGGTGGGGGAGACGAACCGGGCGCCGTTCGACCTGCCGGAGGCGGAGGGCGAGCTGGTCGGGGGATTCCACACCGAGTACAGCTCGCTGGCGTTCGCGTTGTTCTTCCTCGCCGAGTACATCAACATGATCACCGTCTCGGCACTCGCGACCACGCTGTTCCTCGGCGGCTGGCGGGCGCCGTGGCCGATCACCGCGCTCTGGCCGGGTGACGGCTCGCCCAACGAGGGCTGGTGGCCGCTGCTGTGGTGGTTCAGCAAGATCGTCGTGTTCATCTTCGTGTTCATCTGGCTGCGCGGCACGCTGCCACGGCTGCGCTACGACCAGTTCATGAGGCTGGGCTGGAAGGTGCTCATCCCCGCCTCCCTGGCCTGGATCGTGCTCGTCGCCACCATCGAGGCGTTCCGCAACGAGGGCAACGACTTCCGCGACCTGCTGCCCTGGCTGGGCGGTGGCCTGGCGGTGCTGCTCGTCGTGTTCCTGGTCTGGGACCTGATCGTGAGCCGGCAGGAGCGGGCAGCCCAGGAGGCGGCCGCCGCGGAGGAGGAGACGTTCGACCCGTTCGCAGGCGGGCACCCGGTGCCGCCGTTGCCGGGCCAGCAGCTCCCGGACAGCCCGCGCATACCCATCGCCGTGGGAGCCGTGCCCGGCGAGCCGGCGAGCGAGCCCGAGCTCCTGACCGACTCGAGCAGCGAGGAGCCCGGCGGTGGCTGACCTGAAGATGCCCGGTCGGGGCTTCGTGACCACCTTCGCGACGATGTTCAAGAAGGTGAACACCGAGCAGTACCCGGAGGAGAAGGAGAAGTACCCGCCGAAGCCCCGCTTCCATGGCCGGCACGTGCTCAACCGGCACCCGGACGGCCTGGAGAAGTGCGTCGGCTGCGAGCTGTGCGCGTGGGCCTGCCCGGCGGACGCCATCTACGTGGAGGGCGCGGACAACACCGATGCCGAGCGGTTCTCGCCCGGGGAGCGCTATGGCCGCGTCTACCAGATCAACTATTTGCGCTGCATCTTCTGCGGCCTGTGCATCGAGGCCTGCCCGACCCGCGCCCTCACGATGTCCAACGAGTACGAGCTCGCGGACGACTCCCGGGTCAACCTGATCTACGAGAAGCAGGACCTGCTCGCTCCGCTGCTGCCCGGCATGGTCCCCGCCCCGCATCCGATGGTCCAGGGCACTGACGAGGGCGACTACTACCGCGGCAAGGTCACGGGCGCGACCGACGCGCAGCGGGCGTGGGTCGACGAGCATCGCGCAGCGCCGCAGCCGGCCGACGAGGCGGTGTCGTGAGCCCCGGCGCCGGCGAGCAGATCGCCTTCTGGGTGCTCTCCGCCCTCGCCGTGATCGGCGCCCTCGGCATGGTCGGCAGCAGGCGAGCGGTGCACAGTGCGCTGTGGCTCGCCTCGACGATGATCAGCCTCGCGGTGCTGTACATCATGCAAGGCGCGGTCTTCCTCGGCATCGTCCAGATCGTCGTCTACACCGGCGCGGTCATGATGCTGTTCCTCTTCGTGCTGATGCTCGTCGGCGTGGATGCCAGCGACTCCTTGGTGGAGACGCTGCGCGGCCAGCGCTGGGCGGCCATCGCGGTCGGCCTTGGCTTCGGCGGGCTGCTGACGGTTGCGCTCGCCCGGGCGACGTTGGACACCGCGGTTGGGGTGGAGGCCGCGAACAACGCTGCCGGCGGCAACGTCGAAGGCCTCGCGCAGCTGATGTTCTCGCGCTACGTCTGGGTCTTCGAGGTCACGTCGGCGCTGTTGATCACGGCCGCGGTGACGGCGATGGTGCTGACGCACCGCGAACGGGTCGACCGCCGGCATACCCAGCGCGAGCAATCGCAGGCCCGCTTCCGCACCGATGTGCTGCCCGGTGCGCCGCTCGCCTCGCCCGGGGTGTATGCGAGGCACAACGCGGTGGACACGCCGGCCCTGCTGCCGGACGGCTCGGTGTCCGAGATCTCCGTGCCGGTTCCCCTCGGGGCTCGGGGGGACGTGCGCGACGTTGCGCCGGAGCAGCTGTCCGCCGGCGCCGGCGCGAGCATCGAGGTCATCCAGGCGACCGCACCGGCTGCCAGCCCAGCCGGACACGGCGAGCAGCCGCCGGAGGGGGAGACGCGATGAGCCCTGCGCACTACCTGTTCGTGAGCGCGCTGCTGTTCACCATCGGCGCGGCTGGGGTGCTGATCCGACGCAACGCGATCGTCGTCTTCATGTGCGTCGAGCTGATGCTGAACGCCTGCAACCTCGCCTTCGTGTCGTTCTCCCGGATGCACGGCAACCTCGAGGGTCAGACGATCGCGTTCTTCGTCATGGTGGTGGCCGCCGCCGAAGTCGTGGTCGGGCTGGCGATCATCGTGACCATCTTCCGGCACGCGACGCTCGGCCTCGGTCGACGACGCCAACCTGCTGAAGTACTGAGGTGATGCTGTCGTGCTGACCGTCGTCCCGACCGCCGAGGCGCTCGAGACGGTCTCGGCCAGCGGCTCGCTGTCCTTGGTCTGGCTGATCGTGGCCATCCCGTTCGTCAGTGCCGCGGTCCTCATGCTCGGCGGCCGTCGGCTCGACCGGGTCGGGCCGCTGGTCGGCTCGGCCGCGGCGATCGCGTCGTTCGTGCTGGCTGCGGTGGTCTTCGTCGCGCTCATCGGCGAGCCGGCGGAGGAGCGCTCCGTCATCCAGGAGGTTTGGACCTGGGTCGCGGTCGGCGGCTTCGAGGTCGACATGGGCTTCCTGCTCGACCCGCTGTCGATGTGCTTCGTGCTGCTGATCACCGGCGTCGGCTCGCTGATCCACGTGTACTCGATCGGGTACATGGAGCATGACGACAACAAGCGCATCTTCTTCGCATACCTGAACCTGTTTCTCGCCGCGATGCTGCTGCTCGTCCTCGGCGACAGCTACTTCTCCCTGTACGTCGGGTGGGAGGGCGTCGGCCTGGCCTCATACCTGCTCATCGGCTTCTGGAACCACAAGCCCGAGTTCGCGACCGCAGCGAAGAAGGCGTTCGTGATGAACCGGGTCGGGGACATCGGGCTCGCGCTTGCGATCTTCCTGATGTTCTCGACGTTCGGGACGGTCACGATCCTGGGCGTCGCAGCCGCCGCGCCCGAGGCGACGCGAGACCGCGCTGACCGTCATCGGGCTGCTGCTGCTGCTCGGCGCGTGCGGCAAGTCGGCGCAGATGCCGCTGCAGGCCTGGCTCGGTGACGCGATGGCCGGCCCGACGCCGGTGTCCGCACTGATCCACGCCGCGACGATGGTGACCGCCGGGGTCTACCTGATCGTGCGCTCGTCGGCCATCTTCAACCTGGCGCCCGGCGCGCAGCTCGCCGTCGTCCTCGTCGGGGTGTTCACGCTGCTGTTCGGGGCGATCATCGGGTGCGCGAAGGACGACATCAAGAAGGCGTTGGCGGCCTCGACGATGTCGCAGATCGGCTACATGGTGCTCGCCGCCGGGCTGGGTCCGGTCGGCTACGTGTTCGCGATCATGCACCTGCTGACCCACGGCTTCTTCAAGGCCGGGCTGTTCCTCGGAGCCGGCTCGGTCATGCACGGCATGAACGACGACGTCGACATGCGCAAGTTCGGCGGGCTGCGCACCTACCTGCCGATCACCTTCGTGACGTTCGGGCTGGCATACCTGGCGATCATCGGTGTCCCGCCGTTGTCCGGCTTCTTCTCGAAGGACCTCATCATCGAGGCGGCGGTTTCGGAGTCGCTCTGGCTCGGCGGGGCTGCCATCCTCGGTGCCGGTATCACGGCCTTCTACATGACCCGCGTCATGATCATGACCTGGTTCGGCCAGCCGCGCTGGGCTGACGAGCGGCATCCGCACGAGTCGCCCGGCGTGATGGTGTGGCCGATGATCGCGCTCGCCGTCGGGTCGGTCGGCGCCGGTGCGTTCCTGGCGCTGGGCCAGCGGCTGGAGCATTTCCTCGAGCCGGTGACCGGTTTCGAGGAGCCAGACCTGCCGGTCTCCCGCCTGGCCCTCACGGTCTTCACGCTCGTGATCGTCCTCGCAGGGGTGGCCGTCGCGTACTGGATGTATGCGCGGCAGCCGGTGCCCGCCACCGCGCCGGTCGGGTCGCCGGTCACCGTCGCCGCTCGCCAGGACCTCTACCAGGACGCCTTCAACGAGGCCCTCGTCATGCGGCCCGGCCAGTATCTGACCCGGCTGCTGGTCTGGGTGGACAACCGGCTGATTGACGGGGCGGTGGGTGGCTTCGCCGCGATGATGGGCGGCATCTCGAACCGCTCGCGCCGGGTGCAGACCGGATTCGTTCGGTCGTATGCGTTGTCGATGTTCGGCGGCGCGGTCGTTGTGGTCGCGGCCCTGCTGGCGGTGAGGCTGTGATGAACGACTTCCCGTGGCTGACGGTCATCGGCGTCGTGCCGTTGGTCGGATCCGTGTTGGTCGCACTCGTTCCCAAGGGCCGCGAGCTGCTGGCCAAGCAGCTGGCGGTTGCCTTCGCCTTGGTCACGCTTGGGCTCACGATCGCGATGGCGTTGCAGTTCGACTCCGACGGGGCCGGCTTCCAGTTCCTCGAGTCGCATGAGTGGATCCCGTCGTTCGGGGTCTCGTATGCGGTCGGCGTCGACGGCATCGGCCTCGTGCTGGTCGCCCTCGCCACCGTCTTGGTGCCGCTGGTCATGCTCGCGGCGTGGAACGACGTCGAGGCTGTCGTGGACGTCCGCGGGTCGGTGCAGGGCTACTTCGCGCTGATGTTGGTCCTCGAGACGATGATGATCGGCGTCTTCGCGGCGACTGACCTGTTCCTGTTCTACGTGTTCTTTGAAGCGATGCTCATCCCGATGTACTTCCTCATCGGGCGGTACGGCGGTGCGCAGCGCTCCTACGCGGCGGTGAAGTTCCTGCTGTACAGCCTGCTCGGCGGGCTGCTCATGCTGGCCGCGCTGATCGGGCTGTTCGTGGTGTCGTCCCGCGAGCTGGGCGAGGGGACGTTCGACTTCTTCGCGCTCACCGAGCTGGAGATGACCGCGGGCATGCAGAAGGTGCTCTTCCTCGGCTTCTTCTTCGCGTTCGCCGTCAAGGCGCCGCTCGTGCCGGTGCATACCTGGCTGCCGGACGCCGCAGCGCAGTCCACCCCGGGCGCGGCGGTGCTCATGGTGGGTGTGCTCGAC
The DNA here is from genome assembly GCA_963836025.1 of uncultured Actinomycetota bacterium. GTDB lineage: Bacteria > Actinomycetota > Actinomycetes > JBEVHX01 > JBEVHX01 > JBEVHX01. The sequence goes on along the minus strand of CAWIIE010000007.1, from coordinate 187,681 downwards.
AAGGTCGGCACGTTCGGGATGATCCGCTACTGCCTGCCGATCTTCCCGGATGCGTCCTCGTTCTACGCACCCGCGGTGATCGCGCTCGCCGTGCTCGGGATCGGGTACGGCGCGCTGTTGGCCATCGGGCAGACCGACATGATGCGGCTGATCGCATACACCTCGATCTCGCACTTCGGCTTCATCACGCTCGGCATCTTCGTCTTCACGACGCAGGGGCAGAGCGGCTCGACGCTGTACATGGTCAACCACGGCATGTCGACCGCCGCCCTGTTCCTGATCGCGGGGTTCCTGATCTCGCGTCGCGGCTCCCGACTGATCGCGGACTACGGCGGGGTGCAGCGGGTCGCGCCGGTGCTCGCCGGCACGTTCCTGGTCGCCGGACTCTCCTCGCTGGCGATGCCCGGGCTGTCGAGCTTCGTGTCCGAGTTCCTCGTCTTGCTGGGCACGTTCTCGCGCTATCCATGGGTCGGGGCAGTCGCCTGCGTCGGCATCATCTTGGCGGCGCTCTACATCCTGATCATGGTGCAGCGGGTGAACACCGGGCCGGCGACCGAATCGGTCAAGGGCTTCCGCGACCTGGTCCCGCGCGAGCTCGTCGTGGTCGCGCCGCTGCTGGCGCTGATCGTCCTGCTCGGGTTCTACCCGCAGCCGGTGCTGGACGTCATCAACCCGGCCGTGGAGACCACGCTCGAACACGTCGACGAGAGCGACCCGGAACCCGAAGTTCCGGTTGAAGCCGCGACCGAAGGAGCGCAGCGGTGACCAGCTTCGATGACGCCGTCGATCGAGTACGGTGCGCTGTCCCCGATGCTGATCGTGTTCGGGGTGGCGATCGTCGGCATCCTGGTCGAGGCATTCGCCCCGCGCGCGCTGCGCTACCCGATCCAGCTCGTCCTCGCGCTCGGTGGCTTGGTGGCCGCCTTTGTCGCCACGGTGCTGCTGGCGCAGGACGACGTCGAGATCTTGGCCGCCGAGGGTTCGGTCGCCGTCGACGGCCCGACGCTGTTCCTATGGGGCACGATCCTGCTGCTGTCGTTCGCGGGTGTGCTGCTGATGGCCGAGCGATCGGTGGACCCGGCCGGTGACGCGTTCGCGCCACAGGCGGCGGCGCTGCCGGGCTCGGAGGGGGAGCGGCAGGCGCTCGCGGCTGGACTGCGGCAGTCCGAGGTGCTCCCGCTTGCCATGTTCGCGGTCGGCGGCATGCTGCTGTTCCCGGCCAGTTCTGATCTGCTGACGATGTTCGTCGCGCTCGAAGTGCTCTCGCTGCCGTTGTATGTGCTGTGCGCGCTGGCACGTCGTCGTCGCTTGCTCTCGCAGGAAGCCGGGCTGAAGTACTTCATGCTCGGCGCGTTCTCCTCTGCCTTCTTCTTGTTCGGCGCGGCGCTGCTCTACGGGTATGCGGGCACCGTGTCGCTGTCCGGGATCGCGGATGCGGTCGGGTCCGTCGCCGGGCAGGACGCATTGCTGCTCGTGCGGGTACCGCCCTGATCGCCGTCGGCCTGTTGTTCAAGGTGGCTGCGGTGCCGTTCCACTCCTGGACGCCTGACGTCTACCAGGGTGCGCCGACGCCGATCACCGGGTTCATGGCCGCGGTGACCAAGGTGGCGGCGTTCGGCGCCTTGCTGCGGGTGTTCTACGTCGCGCTCGGCGGGATCCGCTGGGACTGGCGGCCGATGATGTGGATCATCGCGATCGCGACCATGGTCATCGGGTCGCTGCTCGCGGTGACCCAGACCGACATCAAGCGCATGCTCGCGTACTCCTCGATCGCGCACGCCGGATTCATCCTCACGGGTGTGCTGGCCATCTCCGAGCAGGGCACGTCGAGCACGCTGTTCTACCTGCTCGCCTACGGGTTCACGACGATCGGTGCGTTCGCGATCGTGACCCTGGTCCGCGACCCGGCCGGGGAGGCCACGCATTTGTCGCAGTGGGCCGGCTTGGGCAAGCGCTCCCCGTGGATCGCGGGATCCTTCGCGCTGTTCCTGCTGGCCCTGGCCGGGATCCCGCTGACCAGCGGGTTCACCGGCAAGTTCGCGGTGTTCTCGGCGGCCGTGGCCGGCGACGCCACTCCACTGGTCATCGTCGGCGTGCTGGCCTCGGCGCTGGCGGCGTTCTTCTACGTCCGCGTGATCGTGCTGATGTTCTTCTCCGAGCCCACGTCGGATGCGCCGGTCGTGGCGGTGCCAGGCATCGCGACCACCGCGACGGTGGCCATCGGGGTCGTCGTGACCGTCGCGCTTGGCGTCTTCCCGCAGCCCGTGCTCGACCTGGCCGACTCGGCCGGGCTGTTCATCCGCTGAGCCGGGATCGAATGTCGCGTCGACTCGCCTTCACCGTCCAGGACCCGTCGCTCGAGACCGACCTGGTGGCCGGCCTGTCGGCGGTCGAGCAATCCCTGTCGGACGCGGTGAAGAGCGACGACCCGTTCGTCAACGAAGTGTCGCGTCACCTGGTCGACGCCGGCGGCAAGCGGTTCCGTCCGTTGATGACGTTGCTCGCCGCCCAGTTCGGCGACCCGCACGCCCCCGGGATCGTGCCCTCGGCCGTGGTCGTCGAACTCACGCACCTCGCGACGCTGTACCACGACGACGTGATGGACGAAGCCCCGCTGCGTCGGGGGGCGCCTTCGGCGAATGCGCGCTGGGACAACAGCGTGGCCATCCTGACGGGTGACTTTCTGTTCGCCCGCGCGTCGGACATCCTGGCTGACCTCGGGCCCGAGTGCGTCCGCATCCAGGCGCGAACGTTCGAGCGGCTGGTCACCGGCCAGATCCGCGAGACCGTCGGCCCGCGCGCGGGTGAGGACGCCCTCGAGCACTACCTCAGCGTGGTCGCCGACAAGACCGCGTCCCTGATCGCCACGTCGGGACGGTTCGGGGCGATCCTGTCGGGTGCCCCCGAGTCCACGGTGGATGTGCTGGCCCGCTACGGCGAGCGCATCGGCGTGGCCTTTCAGCTTTCCGATGACCTGCTCGATGTGGCCAGCGACAGCGACGAGTCGGGCAAGGCGGCCGGCACCGACCTTGCGCGAGGGCGTGCCGACTCTGCCCGTGCTGCACGCGTTGCGGTCGACGTCGCCCGCCGACGAACGGCTTCGCTCGTTGCTGTCCCGGCCGCTGGTCGACGACGCAGGAGCACGCCGAGGCGTTGGCCCTGCTGCGGGCGCATCCCGCCATGGATGCGGCGCGGGTCGACCTGCAGCGGTATGCCGACGAGGCGCGCGAGCTGCTGACGCCGTTGCCCGAGGGGCCGGCCAAGCATGCGCTGGTTGAGGTCTGCGACGCCGTGGTCAGCCGCTCCGCCTAGTCCTTCCGCGATGTGATTTGCGGGGTTCGGCGCTCCCAACCCAGCCACGTCCACATTCGCGGTCGCTGTTCTCGACGCTTGTTGAAGTTCTCCTGAGAATCCAACGGATTTCTTGGAACTTTCGCTGCGGTCGTGTCCCCTGGTCACACGCCTCCCTAGGCCGTCGACCCCGACGGCACGGCGTGACCAGGAAGGATATCCGCGATGACCTCGACGTTGCCCTCGCAGGGCCAGGTGGCCCCGCGGCCGGCCCGGACCCGGCCGAGACGTCGTTGCTGCTCGAACGTGCGCTGTTCGAGGCGAAGAGCGTCGTGGTCGGGCAGGATCACCTGCTCGAGCGCATCCTCGTCGCGGTGCTGGCCCGCGGTCATTGCCTGCTCGAGGGTGTGCCGGGGGTCGCAAAGACCCTGGCCGCCCGGACCATGGCCACCGTGATCGGCGGCGAGTTTCGGCGGGTGCAGTTCACTCCGGACCTCGTCCCCGCCGACATCGTTGGCACCCGCATCTACAAGCCGTCGTCGGAGTCCTTCGACGTCGAGCTCGGACCGGTCATGGCGAACATCGTCCTGGCCGACGAGATCAACCGCGCGCCGGCGAAGGTGCAGTCGGCTCTGCTCGAGGCCATGGCGGAGCGGCAGGTCACGATCGGCACGCACACGTATGCGCTGCCGGAGCCGTTCTGCGTGCTGGCGACGATGAACCCGATCGAGCACGACGGCACGTACCCATTGCCGGAGGCGCAGCGCGATCGCTTCCTGCTCAAGATCGTGGTGCCACTGCCGGAGGAGCGCGAGGAGCGGTCGATCCTTCGCCGGATGAGCGTCCAGCCGCCGAGCGCGCGTGCCTTGCTCGACCCCGCTGATGTGCTCTGGCTCCAGGACCAGGCGGACCACGTGTTCGTCCATGACGCGGTCGCGGACTACGCGGTCCGGCTGGTCATGACGACCCGCAACCCGCAGGCCTACGGCGTCGGCGAGATCGCGCCGATGGTGGCTCTCGGCGCCAGCCCACGCGCCACCCTCGGCCTGGTCGCGTCCGCGCGCGCACTTGCACTGCTGCGCGGTCGGGCATACGTGCTGCCCCGCGACATCAGCGACCTCGCCGAGGAGGTGATCGCGCACCGGCTGCTGCTCACCTTCGACGCCCTCGCCGATGGGATCGCGGCTGGCACTGTCGTCAAGCGCGTGATCGAGCGCACACCGGTCCCGCATGTGGCGCCGCAGCAGGATGCCGAGCCGGCATGACGGACGTCAATGTCCCCGTAGTGCCGCTGCGCGATCTCAGCCCCGACGAGGCGCTTCGCCGCCTTGAGCTGCTCGTAACCCGGTACCTCGACGGGGTCCTGCAGGGCGACCACCTCGCCGTCCTCAGTGCGGCGGGGTCCGAGCCCGCGGACGCGCGCGCATACGTGGCAGGGCAGGACGACTCGCGCCGAATCGACTGGAACGTCACTGCGCGGCTGTCCGAACCGTACGTGCGGGACACCGTGGCCGACCGCGAGCTGGAGACGTGGGCGCTGGTCGATGCCAGCGCGAGCATGGACTTCGGCACCGCGCTGATGGAGAAGCGCGACGTCGCGGCCGCGGCTGTCGTCGCCGTCGCGCACATCTCCGGACGCAACGGCGACCGGTTCGGGGCGATGGTCCTCGGTGCCGGTCGCGTCGTCAGCATCCCGATGCGCTCCGGCCGGGCGCACCTGTATGCGGTGCTGCGCGGGCTGGTCGCGGCCCAGCGCATCCCGACGGGCACTCCCACCGTGTCGCTGCGAGACGGGTTGCGCCAGTTGGGGGCACACCGACGGCGCGGGTTGCGCGTGGTGGTGTCGGACTTCCTTGAGCTGCCGTCCGGCGACGGCTTCGACTGGGAGCGTGATCTGCGTCGCCTGGCCCAGCGCCATCACGTTCTTGTCATCGAGGTCGTCGACCCACGCGAGGAAGCGCTCCCCGACGTCGGTGTGCTCTGCCTGGTCGACCCCGAGACCGGCAACCAGCGCACCGTTGATACGGCCTCGCGCCGGCTCCGCAAGCGGTATGCGGCTGCCGCCACCGAGCACCGCACGGCCGTCGCGTCGGCAGTACGGCGGGCCGGTGCGATGCACCTCGTGCTGCGGACCGACGGGGACTGGCCGCGCGATCTCGCGCAGTTCCTCGTCCGGCAGCGTCGGCTGGCCGCGCACGGGCTGACCGCGCGCAGGTTCGGGTCATGAGCGGGTTGGCCTTCGGAGCACCGGGTCGGCTGGTGCTCCTCCTCGGCGTGGTGGCGCTGGTCGTCGCATACCTCGTGGTTCAGCGCCGCCGGGGACGGTACGCGGTGCGCTTCTCGGCGCTGCCGTTGCTGGACCGGGTCGCACCGAAGCGGCCGCTGTGGCGCCGTCACGTGCCGGCGGGGCTGTTTCTGCTCATGCTGGTCGCGTCGGTGACAGCGTTCGCCCGGCCTTCGGCGGACGTGCGCGTGCCTCGCGAGGAGGCCACCGTCGTGGTGGCGCTCGACGTCAGCGCCTCGATGAGCGCCGAGGATGTCTCGCCGGATCGGATCACCGTGGCGCGGGCCGCGGCCGCTGACTTCGTCGAGAGACCTGCCGGACCAGTTCCGGGTGGGCCTGGTGCTCTTCTCCGGTGAGGCGCGGGCCGCGGTCGCTCCAACCGAGGACCGGGACGCCGTCCTGGATGCCCTCGGCGCCGCCCGGCTCAGCGGCGGCACGGCGATCGGCGATGCGGTTCTCGCGTCCTTGCGAACCGTCGAGACCTCGACGGACGAGGAGTCGGCCGACCTGCCGCCGACCAGGATCGTGCTGCTGTCAGACGGGACCAGCACGTCCGGCGCCCCGGTCCAGCAGGCAGCCGAGGCCGCCGCGGCGGCAGGCGTGCCGGTCTCGACGATCGCCTACGGCACAGACGCCGGTGTCATCGAGGTCGACGGGCAGCAGGTGCCGGTCCCGGTGGACGAGGAGACGCTGCGCGCGCTTGCCGAAGCAACCGGCGGAAGCGCATACGACGCGGAGTCCGACGACGAGCTGCGCGACGTCTACGACGACCTCGAGTCGAGCATCGGGACGACGACCGAGCGTCAGGAGGTTACGGCCTGGTTCGTGGGCGCGGCCCTGGTCGCGGCCCTGCTGACCGCCGTCGCCTCGTTGGCCTGGTTCGCCCGCCTCCCGTGACCGCGAATGTGGACGTTGGCGGGGTTGGGAGGCGCTCCCACCCCGCCAACGTCCACATTCGCGAGATCAGACGTAGGAGTCGCAGGCGTCGGCGGGGTCGGCGTTGCGCGCCGCCGCTGCTCGCGAGGCAAGTGCTGTCCGGCGTGCTCGAAGCAGGCCGTCAAGGCTCATGACGAGCAGGGCGATCCACACGAGGGCGAACCCCACCCACCGTGACGTCGGCATGTCTTCGTCGAAGACGAACACACCGATGAGGAACTGGACGACCGGCGTCATGTACTGCAGCAGCCCCATCGTCGACAGCGGCACCCGCGGGGCGCCGGCACCGAACAGCAGCAGTGGGATGGCGGTCACCACGCCGGCTGACGCGAGCAGGAGTGTGTTGCCGACGCCCTCGTTGCCGAAGGCGGCCTCGCCGTTGACCTGGAGCACGATGAGGAAGGCCGCTGCGGGCAGGAAGAGAAAGGCGGTCTCCATCGCCAGGCTCTCGAGTGCCGGCATCCCGATGGTCTTCTTGATGTAGCCGTAGGTGGCGAACGAGGCGGCCAGCGACAAGGCGATCCAGGGAAGCCGGCCGTAATCGACGGTGAGGACGGCAACCGCAACTGCGGCGAGCCCGACGGCGGACCACTGCATCCGGGACAGCCGCTCGTGGAGCACCAGCACCCCGAGCAGCACGGTTACGAGCGGGTTGATGAAGTAGCCGAGCGACGACTCGACGACGTGCTCGTTGTTCACCGCCCAGATGTAGATGGCCCAGTTCACCGCGATGACGGTCGCTGCGGCGAGCAACAGGAGCAACCGTCGCCGGTCGCGCATCAGCAGGCCGAGCCAGGCCCAACGACGGCGGAGGAACAGTAGGACCAGCACGAACAGGAGCGACCAGACGATCCGGTGGGCCAGGATCTCGATCGCGCCGGCCGGCTCGAGCAGCGGGAAGTACAGCGGGAACAGACCCCAGAGCAGATATGCGCCGGTCGCGTAGAGCAGACCTCTCCGGTACTCGAGGTCGGTACCGGAGTCCACACTTCGACGCTACAACCGGTTTGTAGGCGGAACGACGCCTAAGGCCGACGTAGCGCCTACCAATGCGGTGTGGGATTAGGGGATTCGCCCGACGCGCCACTGCTGCGTCCAGCGCCAGCCTCCAGGCATGACGAACACGACAGTCACCACGAACGAGTCCTTCTGGGTGCGCATGTTCCAGGCGCTGCACCCCGGGATGTGCGCGATGGCGCTCATGTGCGGCGCCCCTGTTCATCGCAGCCTGGCCGCGATGCTCGACGAGCGGCGCGCAGCGGCGGAGCAGAGCCGATGACCCCCGGCCTGCTTGGGCTGTCGCACCTCAGCCTGAGCGTCACAAACGTGGGTGAGTCCGCCGCATTCTGGCGCGACGTGCTCGGTTTCCGCGTCGTCGAGTCGACACCCGCGTTCTGCTTCCTGTTCGAGGACGCCGCCCGGCTGGCTGTGATCATCACCGACCATCATGGTGGCGTGACTGGGCCGTTCGACGAGCGCCGCGTCGGCCTCGACCATGTGGCGCTGGCCGTGGCTGATGTCGAAGCGCTGACCGCGTGGCAGCAGCGGCTTGCGGCCATGGGCATCGAGCACACGCCCGTAGTCGAGAGCGATGCCGCGCACCATCTCAACCTGCGGGCACCGGACCACGTGGCGATCGAGCTCGTCGTCCTGAAGCGGGCGTTCCTCGAAGCGTTCCTCGGGGAGCGGGCGACCTTGTCGTCGCCGGCACGCACTCGCTTTAGCCACCTACGCCTGGGATGCCCTGCCGGGCTTCCGCGGGTGCCGTCTCCTGGGCCAACAGGCGGCCAGCTCGGTCCGGGACCGAAGGCCCCGCTTGCGCAACACCGAGCCAAGATGGTGCTCGACGGTCTTCGGGCTGAGGAACAGCGCCGCAGCGACCTCCCTGTTGGTCCGGCCCTCGGCCACCAGCAGCGCGACGCGGGTCTCCTGCGAGGTTAGCGGCTCGTCAGTTCCGGAGCGCTGCGCCCGCCTGCCGGTCCCGGCGATCTCGGTCTCGGCCCGCCGAACCCACAGCGTGAGGTCCTCGCTCGCGAACAGATCTCGGGCCGATTCCAGCCGTGATCGCGCCTCGACGCGTCGGCCGGCCCGACGCAGTCGCATCCCGTAGTGCAGCAGCGTGCGGCCGCGCTCAAGTGTGTCCGGCGATGAGGCTGTGCTGCCCGAGGGCACGCTCGTATGCGTCGATCGCGTGGTCCAGGTCGTCTGCGACGAGGGCCTCGCAGCGGGCGACCTTCGCTGCAACCAACGGGAACTGATCTGGCGGCTGCGCCGTGGCGAAGTCCTTCGCGAGCCGGCGAGCGTCGTCGTCCCGCCCCAGGCCGAGGTAAGCCTCGACCAGGTCTGGAGCTACGCCGAGCGGCTCGGCAAAGAAGCCGACGCCGCCCCAGCGGTCCACCTGATCCTCGAGCAGCGATACGACTGTGTTCAGATCGCCGCGGCACAGCGCAGCGGACGCCTGGCAGTGCGCGAGGTGAGGTGGTGCGGGGTCATGGGTTGTACGCGCGGCGACCTCATGCCCGCGGGCCAGCAGCCGGGACGCCTGCTCGTGCAGGCCGCGGTTCGCGTACTCAAGGGCGAGAACCTCGAGGCTCGTCAGGTCCGAGGTGTAGCCGATCAGGTCGAGGAGCTCGACGGCTTCACCGGACATGGCATACGCACGCCGGTGCTGGCCAAGGATCGCCAAGCCAGCGCTGGCGAAGGACAAGCCGATCGCCAGCGCCCCGAGGGCACCGACCTGACGTGCTCGATCCAGCCTCCGGTCCGCCCATGGCAAGGCCGAGCTGATGTCCCTGAGCCACCATGCTGCGAAGAGCGCGGTGAACAGGTGTCGCGGATCGTCGCGCAGACCCGGGTCTGATTCGAGCAGGTCGAGGGCACGTCTGAGATGGGGTTCGCCGATGTGGTACCTACCAGCGACGACGTGAGCGACTCCGACCACGTACTCGGCCAGCATCGACTGCTCGGCGTCGTGGCGGTCGGCGGCGACATCGGCCTGCCGGGCTGCGGTTGCCAGGCCGTCACGATCGTCGAGCGCGTAGCACGCTGCGGTCAGTTGGGCGAGCGTGCGAAGCAGACTCGTGCCTGAGCCGAGGGCGGCCGACCGCGACAACAGGTCTCGTGCCTGCACAAACGATCCGGCGTTCATCTCCAGGGTCCCGAGCGTGGCGAGGACGCGGGCATGAGCATCGGTGTCGTCGCTCGAGGACAGCACGCGTTCGGAAAGCCGGCGGACCGTTACGGCGTCGCCGGCGAGGAATGCGTCATCGACCGCAGTGGCGAGCCGCTGAGCGCGCAGGGCCGGGTCGGCGGTGAGAGCGGCAGCGCGTTCGCTGAGAGCGGCCGCCGCCGCATACCCGAGCCGAGCGCGGTTGTCGTCGGAGCCGGCCACGAGGGCCGCAGCGAGGTCGTCGTCGTACCCAGCAACCGACTCGGCGCGGTGCCACACACGCTCGGGGCCGTCGGGCAGCGCCGCGGCGAGGCTGCGGTGCGCGGCCCGGCGCTCGGCATCGGAAGCCCGAATCATCGCAACGGAGCGGAGCAGCGGGTGCCTGAATGCGAGGTCGGTGCCGGCCATGCGCAGCACAGAGCCTGCGGCCGCGATCGACTGGTCCGGGTCGGACCCGTCCGCGCCCAAGGCGGCGAGGACAGGTGCGGCGTTGGTGTCCCGGTGCGCCGCGGTCAAAAGAACGGCCCGCCAGCCTGCTGGCGGCAGCGAGCCAAGCTCCTGGTCGTAGCGCGCGCGCAGCCGGGCACCGACCGGCATCGCATCGGGCAACGCGGCAGCACCCGCCCGCTGAGCCGGGGTGAGGGCGCGGGAGACCTCGAGCAACGCCAGCGGGTTCCCACCGGTCTGCTCGACCAGCGTCCGCACGACCGGCTCACCAACCGTGCCCTTGAGCATCCGCGCGGCGGCATCGAACCCCAGCCCGGCGAGCGGCAACACCCCGGCAGCGGTCCGGCTGCTCCGACATGGACGTCCCGCTGCGCCGGGCGAGCAAGAACGCCACCGGATCGTGCCGCAAGCGGTGCGCCGCGAAGACGAGCGCGTCCACCGACTCGCGGTCCAACCACTGGACGTCGTCGATCACGACGAGGATCGGGGAATGCGCGGCTTCAGCAGCGAGCAGTCCCATCACCGCTGCACCCACCAGGAAGCGCTCGCCCGGACCGGCTGCCGCATCCCACCCCATGGCCGCCGACAGCGCGACCGCCTGCGGCGCTGGCAGCTCTCGGACTCGCTTCTGTAACGGCGTCAACAGATCCAGCAGGCCGGCATGCGCCAGCGTCGACTCTGACTCGAGGCCACTCGTTCGAAGGCACCGCCAGCCGCTGCGCAGCTGCATCCTCGGCGGCAGCAGTCAGCACGGTTGTCTTGCCGACGCCAGCCTCGCCATCGATGACGAGCATCGTGGGGAGTCCGGAGCCGGCGGTCTCGACGGCTGCGCGCAACGTCGAGAGTTCGGCTTCCCGACCAACGAGCCCCGCCATCTCCACCCCCCGGACGAGCGATGTGCTCGCATTCAAGCAGCGTGTTCGGCCGACGTAGAGGTTTCCACAGCGGCGCGACGCGCGTTCGTTGTCCACAGCTGCGAGGACTGAACCCTCACCGTCGGCGCTCGCGCCCTAGCGTCGCTCATCGAGCGGTGACACCGACGTTGACGGTGTTGGTCCGTTGCTGGTGCCGCGCCGCCTCGACAACGGGTTCCTCGTGGACCCGTGGCGAGGCGGTGGGTGCCGGCGCGTGCCGTCGGCAGCCCTTCACCTCGCGCGTCGAGGGGGAGGGGAGGTGGTGTGCCATGAGAACTGCTGCGGCAGTCCTCACTGCGAGTGCAGCCGTGCTTGCGGCTGCGACGGCGCTCCTGCGTGAGTTCCGTGCGTGGCGGCGCGGCCGGCGGCATGCGCGATGGCACCATCGGCGCGATCCGACGTAGCGCGGACGCGTCACGGCCCGGGGCAAACCAACATACCCCGGGCCGTCTCCTGCATGGTCGCGCTCAGCGAGCAACCCGTCAAGCGCTCGACGAGACTCACGAAACCGCCCAGGTTTCGCGGGCAAATTGACGTGAGGCAATAAGGCATTGGGCGGTTTCGCGCCATCCGACATAGCGCGGACGCGTCACGGCCCGGGGCACACCAAACACACCCCGGGCCGTCTCCGCTCATGGTGGGGCTCGGCCCGACGCGGGTCAAGGCAACCGGCGCCGCAGCTCCATCCAGATTGACGGGTCCTCGAGCCGATCGAAGCCGACGTCCCGGTAGACCCCGTGCGCGTCCCGGGTCGCCAGCATGACCCGCCCGACCGTCCCGAGCAGTTCCTCGCTGCCCAGGAACGCCCGCACCATCCAGCGCCCCAACCCGCGTCCACGGTGCTCGGCGTCGACATACACGTCGCACAGGTATGCGAACACGGCCCGGTCGGTGACCGCTCGGGCCACGGCGACCTGCGCGCCGGTGTCCTCCGCATACACGCCGAGGCTGACCGACTCGTCGAAGGAGCGGGCGACGACGTCAACCGAGCGCCCAAGCGCCCAGTAGGCGTCGGTCGACAGCCACCGGTGGATCAGCGGGAGGTCGAGCAGCGCCTTGTCGTCGGAGAGCAGGTAACCCTCGCGTGCGTCCTCGATCACGCGTTGAAGGTCAGTTGATGACCCAGGTGTCGCTGCCGGCGAGCAGCGCGGCCAGGTCGCCGGGTCCTTGCGCGGCGATCGCGTCCTCGATCTGGGTGCGCATCAACGCGTCGTAGGCCGGGCGCTGGACGTCGCGGAACACCCCGATCGGGGCGTGCTCGAGGGTGGTCGCGTCCGACAACCGAGACAAGGCGAACGCGAGATCGGGCTGGTCGGCGTGCGCATCGTGAACGAGCACGGCTTCCTCGCCGACGGTCTCGACCTCGACGACCCGCAGGGTCGCGTCGGCTGCCCGGACAACCCCCTTCGTGTTGTTGACGCCGAAGCGGATCGGCTGCCCGTGCTCGAGCCGGATCGTCCAGTCGTCGCGGGTCTCGTTCTCCTTGAACGGGTCGAACGCGCCGTCGTTGAAGATGTTGCAGTTCTGGTAGATCTCGACCAGCGCCGTGCCCTCGTGTTCGGCGGCGGCGCGAAGCACCGACGGTCAGGTGCTTGCGGTCGGAGTCGATGGTGCGGGCGACGAAGGTGGCCTCGGCGCCGAGCGCAACCGACACCGGGTTGAACGGGGCGTCCAGCGAGCCGAGCGGCGTCGACTTGGTGATCTTGCCGTGCTCGGAGGTCGGCGAGTACTGGCCCTTGGTCAGCCCGTAGATCCGGTTGTTGAACAGCAGGATCTTCAGGTTGACGTTGCGCCGCAGCGCGTGAATGAGGTGGTTGCCGCCGATCGACAGCGCGTCACCGTCACCGGTGACCACCCACACCGACAGGTCCGGGCGCGAGGCCGCAAGGCCGGTGGCGATCGCCGGCGCCCGGCCGTGAATCGAGTGCATCCCGTAGGTGTCCATGTAGTACGGGAATCGCGACGAGCACCCGATGCCGCTGACGAAGACGATGTTCTCCCGCCGCAGCCCGAGCTCAGGCAGGAATGACTGCACCGCCGCGAGGATGGCGTAGTCCCCGCAGCCGGGGCACCAGCGGACCTCCTGGTCGGTCTTGAAGTCCTTGGCGGTCTGCTTCTCGTCGGTCTTCGGGACCAGCCGCAGCGACGGCATCCCGACCGTCACTGGGCGCCGCCGAGGACGCAGGCTCAGTCATCTGACCCGATCACGCCCTTGATCACGTCCGCCAGCTCCTGCGCCTTGAACGGCAGGCCGCGGACCTGGTTGTAGCCGATCGCATCGACGAGGTACCGACCGCGGATCAGCAGCGCGAGCTGCCCGAGGTTCATCTCCGGGACGAGCACCCGGTCGTAGCTGCGCAGCACCTCTCCGGTGTTCGCCGGGAACGGGTTCAGGTGCCGCAGGTGAGCCTGCGCCACCGCCATCCCGCGCGTTGCGCACCCGTCGACAGGCCGCCCCGATCGGGCCGTACGTCGAGCCCCAGCCGAGCACGAGCACCCGGGCCGCGCCGCTCGGGTCGTCCACCTCGAGCGGCTCGATGTCGCGCGCGATGCCGTCGACCTTGGCCTGCCGGGTGCGGACCATGTGGTCGTGGTTGGTCGGGTCGTAGGAGATGTTGCCCGACCCGTCGGCCTTCTCGATGCCGCCGATGCGGTGCTCGAGACCGGCCGTGCCCGGCACCGCCCACGGCCGGGCCAGCGTCTCCGGGTCGCGCTGGTACGGCCAGAACACCTCGCTGCCGTCGTCGAGGGTGTGGTTGGTCGTGGTCGCGAACTCGACCCGCAGGTCGGGCAGGTCCTCGATGGCCGGGATCCGCCACGGCTCGGAGCCGTTGGCCAGGTAGCCGTCGGAGAGCAGGAACACCGGCGTGCGGTACTTCAGCGCGATCCGGGCGGCCTCGAGCGCGGCGTCGAAGCAGTCGGCGGGCGAACGCGGCGCCACGATCGGCACCGGCGCCTCGCCGTTGCGGCCGAACATCGCCTGCAGCAGGTCGGACTGCTCGGTCTTGGTCGGCAGCCCGGTCGACGGGCCGCCGCGCTGCACGTCGACGACGACCAGCGGCAGCTCCAGCGACACCGCCAGCCCGATCGTCTCGGCCTTGAGCGCGATCCCGGGACCGGAGGTCGTGGTCACGCCGAGCGCGCCGCCGAAGCTGGCGCCCGAGCGCGGCGCCGATCCCGGCGATCTCGTCCTCGGCCTGGAAGGTCCGGATGCCGAAGCGCTTGTGCTTGCTCAGCTCGTGCAGGATGTCGCTGGCCGGGGTGATCGGGTAGGCGCCGAGGAACAGCGGCAGCGCCGACCGCTGGGCCGCGGCGACCAGGCCGTAGGACAGCGCGAGGTTGCCGGTGATGTTGCGGTAGCGGCCCGCGGGCATCGCGGCCGGCTTGATCTCGTAGGAGACCGAGAAGTCCTCGGTCGTCTCGCCGAAGGACCAGCCGGCCTGGAAGGCCGTGACGTTGGCCCGCATGATCTCGGGCTTCTTGGCGAACTTGGCCTCGAGGAACTTCACCGTGCCCTCGGTCGGCCGGTTGTAGAGCCAGGACAGCAGGCCGAGCGCGAACATGTTCTTTGCCCGCTCGGCGTCCTTCTTCGAGATGTCGAACTCTTCGAGCGCGCCGACGGTCATCGACGTCAGGCCGATCGGGTGCACGTTGTAGGCGTCGAGCGAGCCGTCGTCGAGCGGGCTGGCCGCGTACCCGACCTTCGTCAGGTTGCGGGTGGTGAACTCGTCGGTGTTGACGATGATGTCGGCGCCGCGCGGCAGGTCCTTGAGGTTGGCCTTGAGCGCCGCCGGGTTCATCGCGACCAGCACGTTCGGGGCGTCGCCCGGGGTCATGATGTCGTGGTCGGCGAAGTGCAGCTGGAACGCAGATACTCCGGGCAGAGTGCCGGCCGGCGCACGGATCTCCGCCGGGAAGTCCGGCAGCGTCGACAAGTCGTTGCCGAACGCGGCTGTCTCGGACGTGAATCGGTCCCCGGTGAGCTGCATCCCGTCGCCGGAGTCGCCGGCGAAGCGGATGATCACTCGGTCGAGCTGGACGACCTGTTTGGTCACGCCAGCATCCTAGGTCAGACGTTTAGCGCGAGGTGTCAGACGCTCCGTGCGCCGGGGCGCACGCAGCGTCTGACACGTCGCATCTCGAGCAGTTGTCAGACGCTCTGCGTCACAGGTGGCGCGGATCGCGTGACAAGTCCAGGCCGCTGGTTAGGCTGCCAAGAGAACCCGCCGGGTGCTGCGCGAGGAGCCAGGAGGAACGAGCGTTGGACGGCTACGTCGAGGCGTGGCGGCTGGTCGGCCTGCTCGCCGGGGTCGGGGTCGCCTTCGTCGTCGTGGCCTTCGGGGTCAACCGGCTGCTGCGGCCGCACCGCCCCACCGCGGCCAAGCTGACGACCTACGAGTGCGGCGTGGACCCGGTCGGCGAGGGCTGGGCGCAGACCCAGATCCGCTACTACGTCTACGCCTACCTGTACGTGATCTTCGCGGTCGACGCGGTCTACCTGTTCCCGTGGGCGACGGTCTTCGACGCCCCCGGCTTCGGGGTGGCCACCTTGATCGAGATGTTCGTCTTCCTCGGCTTCCTGTCGGTCGGCCTGCTGTACGCCTGGCGGAGCGGCGTGCTGAGGTGGACGTGAAGACCAACGCGAAGGTCGACGGGAAGACCGATGTGAGCCGGACATGACCACCGTTGACCTGCCGTCGCCGAGCGTGGGAGCGCTCCAGCGGCTGGCCCCGGAGCCGATGCGGTTCGTGCTCAACTGGGGCCGGCGGTACTCCCTGTGGGTGTTCAACTTCGGGCTGGCCTGCTGCGCGATCGAGTTCATCGCCTCGTCGATGGCCCGCCACGACTTCATCCGGCTCGGGGTCATCCCGTTCGCGCCCGGTCCGCGGCAGGCCGACCTGATGGTCGTGTCCGGCACGGTCACCGACAAGATGGCGCCGGCGGTCCATCGGCTCTACGAGCAGATGCCGGAGCCGAAGTACGTCATCTCCTTCGGCGCCTGCTCCAACTGCGGCGGCCCGTACTGGGACTCGTACTGCGTCACCAAGGGCGTCGACCAGATCGTGCCGGTCGACGTCTACGTCCCCGGCTGCCCGCCGCGGCCGGAGGCGCTGCTGCAGGGCATCCTCAAGCTGCAGGAGAAGATCGCCGGCGAGAACCTCGCCGAGCGGTACGGCGCGGTCGCGAAGGCGGAGCAGCGACCGCTCGAGGTCGTCTCGGTCACCTCGCCGCGGGCCTTCACCCGTCCGCTCGTGGCCCCGCCGGGACAGCGCTCGGACGGCGGTCGGCGATGACCCCGGACGAGATCGGCGCGCTGTTCGTGGCCGCATACGGTGGCGGCTCCAGGGGTGCCACGTACACCGAAGAGAACGGCGAATGCATCGTTACGGTGCCGGCGACGGACTGGGTGGCCGCGGTCGAGGTCGCCGCCGACGTGCTCAGCTGCACGTTCTTCGACTGGCTGACCGCGGTGGACGAGCTCGACGAGGGGTTCAGCGTCTGGGTGCACTTGTGGTCGCTCGAGCAACGACACCGAATGCTGCTGCGGACCAGGCTGCCGCGCGAGAACCCCACGCTCGCGAGCATCACCGGCGTGTTCCGCGGTGCGGCCTGGCACGAGCGCGAGACCTACGAGATGTTCGGCATCGCCTTCACCGGACACCCGGACCTCAAGCCGCTGCTGTTGCCCGACGGCTTCGAGGGCCACCCGCTGCGCAAGGAGTTCGTGCTCGCGGCCCGCGCGGCCAAGCCGTGGCCGGGCGCGAAGGAGCCCGGGGAGAGCGGAGACGGCTCGCCGTCGCGCCGCAAGATGCAGCCCCCCGGGGTGCCGGACCCCGAGACCTGGGGGCCGCGCCGTGCCTGAGTGGCTCGAGATCATCGTTCGCCTGGGTCTGGTCGTGGTGGCGTTCCTGACGCTGCCGCTGCTGGTCGGCCAGGCCGAGCACAAGGCCATGGCGCACATGCAGCGCCGGGTCGGGCCGATGTATGCGGGCGGCTTCCACGGCTGGGCGCAGCTGGTCGCCGACGGCGTGAAGTTCGTGCAGAAGGAGGACGTGGTGCCGGCGGCCGCGGACCGCACGGTCTTCCGGCTGGCACCGGCGGTCGCGCTGATCCCGTACCTGGTGGCGCTGGTGGCGATCCCGGTCGGACCATCGTTGGTTGGCGCCGACCTGGACCTCGGGCTGTTCTTCGTGCTCGCGGTGCTGTCCGTCGGCGTCCTCGGCACTCTGATGGCGGGCTGGGCCAGCGCCAACAAGTTCTCGCTGCTGGGCGGCATGCGCACCGGCGCCCAGCTGATGGCGTACGAGCTGCCGTTCGTGCTGGCGGCCTCGTCGGTGGCGATGGCCGCGGGCACCCTGTCGCTGGTCGGCATCGTCGAGCAGTGGTCGCCGGCCTGGCTGCTCTGGCAGTCGGTTGCGATGTTCGTGTTCTTCGCCGCCGCGATGGCCGAGCTGGCGCGCCCGCCGTTCGACATGCCGTACGCGGACAGCGAGTTCATCTTCGGCCCGTTCACCGAGTACACCGGGCTGCGGTTCGCGCTGTTCCTGCTGGCCGAGTACGCCGGGATCGTCGTGCTCTCCGCGCTCACCGTCGTGCTGTTCCTCGGCGGGTGGCACGGGCCGTTCGAGGACCAGCTCGGCTGGCTCTGGACGATGCTGAAGACGCTGGCGGTCGCGTTCCTGGTGATCTGGCTGCGGGTGAGCGTGCCGCGGCTGCGCGAGGACCAGCTGCAGCGGCTCGCCTGGGTGGTCCTGGTTCCGCTGTCGCTGCTGCAGCTCGCCCTGACCGGCGTGGTGGTGGTGCTCGGATGACCGAAGCCCCCCGCCCGGAGCCGAACCGCGGGCTGTCCGGCCTCGCCAAGGGGTTGGCGACCACGTTCCGGTCGATGACTCAACGCGCAGTCACCTCGCAGTACCCCGACGTCAAGCCGGCGCTGCCGCCGCGGTCGCGGGGCGTGATCGCCCTGCTCGAGGAGAACTGCACGGTCTGCATGCTCTGCGCGCGCGAGTGCCCCGACTGGTGCATCTACATCGACTCGCACAAGGAGACGATTCCCGCGCCGCCCGGCGGCCGTGAGCGGCAGCGCAACGTGCTCGACCGGTTCGCGATCGACTTCTCGCTGTGCATGTACTGCGGCATCTGCATCGAGGTGTGTCCGTTCGACGCGCTGCACTGGTCGCCCGAGTTCGAGTATTCGGAGTTCGACATCCGTGACCTGACCCACGAGAAGGACACGCTGCGGGAGTGGATGTGGACGGCTCCGCCGCCGCCGGGCCACGAGCACAACGCCGAGCCGCCCAAGGAGCTCGACGCCGCGACGAAGGAGGCTGCCAAGCAGGTCGAGGCCAGCGAGGGCAACGGGTGAGCGAGGCGCCTTCGTACCTCTCGCCGACCGGCGCAGAGGTCTTGCTTCTCGTGCTCGGGGTCGTTGCGGTCGGTTCGGCGTTCCTGGTCGTCACGACCAAGCAGTTGGTGCACGCCGCGCTGTGGCTGGTCGTCACCCTCGGCGCGGTCGCGGGCTCCTATCTCGTGCTGACGGCGGAGTTCGTGGCCTGGATGCAGGTGCTCATCTACGTCGGCGCCGTGGTCGTGCTGCTGCTGTTCGGCCTGATGCTGACCCGGGCACCGATCGGGGTCTCCGACGACCTGACCGGTCGCAACCGCTGGGTCGCGCTGGTAGTCGCGCTTGCGACGGCCGCAGTGCTCGTGACCGTCACGGTCGACGGGTTCGCGCAGGCATACGTGGACCTCGGCGAGCGGGAACCGACCTCCGGCGAGCAGATCGGCTCGGCGGTGTTCCGCTCGTGGGTGCTGCCGTTCGAGGCGCTGTCTGTCCTGTTGTTGGCGGCGCTGGTCGGCGCGATCGTGATCTCGCGGCCGCGCCGCGAGGGGCGTGGCTGACATGCACCTGGTGTATCCGCTGGTGGTCTCCGCGCTGCTGTTCTCGCTCGGGGTCTACGGAGTTCTCGCCCGGCGCAACGCGATCCTGGTGCTGATGTCGGTTGAGCTCATGCTCAACGCGGTCAACCTCAACCTGGTCGCGTTCGACGTGTGGTGGCAGGACGCGCTGCACTCGGGCCAGGTGCTCACGATCTTCGTCATCACGATCGCCGCCGCGGAGATCGGGCTCGGGCTGGCGATCGTGCTGCTGGTCTTCCGCACCCGGGCCACGATCGACATCGACGCCCTCACGATGTTGTCCGAGACCGCCGACTATCCCCCCGCCAACCCTTCTCGTGATCATGCACAAAGTCCCCCCGCCAACCCTTCTCGTGATCATGCACAAAGTCCTCGCGCGACGTCAGTCGTTGATGGCGCGGTCCCGGCAGGGGACTTTGTGCATGATCACGAGAGGGGTTTCGCGGGCGCGCTCGGCGAGGCGCTTGCCGGCGGTCTCGCGAAGCGACTTGGGAGGCGGCTGCCGTGAGCGGGTGGTGGCTGCCTGCGGCCCCGTTCGCGGCCGCGCTGGTCGGGCTCGCGCTCGGCCGGGCCGGGCGGGCCACCAGCGCGACGATCGCAGTGCTCGGCGCTACCGCGGCGTTCGTGGTCAGCCTGGTCATCCTGGCGTCCTCGCCATGGTCCGACCCGCGCTCCGACTCGCTCGGCACGGTGCCGACCGGTTGGGTCGACATCGACGTCCTGGCCGTGGTCGACGGGCTCGCGGCGAGTGTGGCCGTGATGGTTGCCGTCGTTGCACTGCTGGTGCAGATCTACTCGGTGGCCTACCTGCACGACGACCCCCGGTATGCCTCGTACGCCGCGCTGGTGAGCCTGTTCACGGCAGCCATGCTGCTCGTCGTCGTCGCCGGCGACCTGATCGTGCTGCTCGTCGGCTGGGAAGTGATGGGCATCTGCTCCTACTTCCTTGTCGGTCACCACTGGGAGCTGCCCGAAGCGCGGCCGGCCGCAGTCAAGGCGTTCCTGACCACTCGGGTCGGTGACGTCGGCTTCGTCTTCGGCATCTTCGTGCTAGCGACTGCGGCGGGTTCGAGCCGGATCGCCGCGATCATCGCGGCGGTGCCGGAGATGTCGCAGGGCACGCTGACGGCGGCCGGGCTGCTGCTCGCCTGCGGCGTGGTCGGCAAGTCGGCGCAGTTCCCGCTGCACACCTGGCTGCCGGACGCGATGGCCGGTCCGACCCCGATCAGCGCGCTGATCCACGCGGCGACGATGGTGGCCGCTGGCATCTACCTCGTGGTGCGGCTGTACCCGGTCTTCGAAGGTTCGACCTTCGTGTTGTTCGTCCTCGCGTGCATCGCGTGCGTCACCATGCTCGGGGCCGCGCTCGCCGCACTCGCGCAGGACGACATCAAGCGCGTGCTCGCATACTCCACGGTGTCCCAGCTCGCCTACATGCTCGCGGCGCTCGCGGTCGGCAGCCGCGACGCCGCTGTGTTCCACCTGCTCACGCACGCCGCGTTCAAGGCGTTGCTGTTCCTCGCTGCCGGCGCGGTCATCCACGCGGTGCTCACCAACTCGATGCAGGGCATGGGCGGGCTGCGCGAGCAGATGCCGGTCACGTTCTGGACGATGACGCTCGCGCTGGCCGCGCTCGTCGGTGTCCCGCCGCTCGCTGGCTTCTTCAGCAAGGAGTCCATCCTCGGTGCGGCCGAACACGCCGCGACCGGTGAGGAGTTGGTCGCACCCTGGATCGGCTGGCTGGTGTTGCTGACGGCGCTGCTCACCGTCGCCGTCACCGCGATGTATGCGACCCGGCTGTGGCTGCGGACGTTCTTCGGCGAGAGCCGGGTGGCGGCCGGAGTGCAGCCGCACGAAGCACCGCCGTTGATGCGGTGGCCGCTGGTTGCGCTCGCGGTGCCGACGGTCGGCATCGGCCTGATTGGGCTCAGCCGAGCCTGGCTGTCGACCTGGTCTGCCAGCGAAGATGGGTTTGCCTTCGAGCCGCAGGCGCTGACGCCAACTCTGCTCACGACGGTTCCCTCTCTGCTGCTGGTCGGGCTCGGGATGTGGGCTGCATACCGGGTGTGGCAACGCGACACCGCCGCAGATCCGGCGCTGGCGCTCGGCGGCGCGCGGCCGCTGCTGGTCAACGCGTTCTACGTGGACACGCTGTATGACCGGGC
This sequence comes from uncultured Actinomycetota bacterium, assembly GCA_963836025.1. Lineage (GTDB taxonomy): Bacteria > Actinomycetota > Actinomycetes > JBEVHX01 > JBEVHX01 > JBEVHX01. Next base: position 166,555 of record CAWIIE010000007.1, on the reverse strand, counting down.
GATCGTCCGACCCGTTCGGTCGATCGCGCGTGGCACGGTTCTGGTCGATGACCACGTCGTCGACGAGGTCGTCGAGGAGGCCGGTCGGTCCACGATGCGCGCCGGTCGACTCTTCCGGCTGACGGTCACCGGCAACGCCCAGGGCTACCTGACCTCGGCGCTCGGCGGCGTTGCCGTGATCGCGGCGGTCATCGGGGCGGTGAGCCTGCTGTGACGGGCCTCGTGCTCGCGCTCCTCGGCATCCCGGCGCTCGGGTCGCTGCTGCTTGTGATGGCGCCGCACTCCGCCGAGCGCTGGGCGCGGTGGTTCGGCGTGCTGGTAACCGGTGTCACGTTGACCGCGGCGGTCGCGTTGGCGATCGGCTTCGACCACGCCGACCCGGCACGAATGCAGGGCGAGACGGACATTGCGTGGATCGACCCGCTTGACGCGCGCTTCCACGTCGGCGTCGACGGGGTCTCCCTGCCGCTGCTGTTGCTGACGGCGTTGATGACGTTCCTGTGCACGGTCTACCTGCTCAGGTGGATGCCGGCGGCCGGTCGGGCGCGCGCCCTGGTGGCGCTGCTGCTGATCCTCGAGGTCGGCATGCTCGGGACGTTCCTCGCGCTCGACCTGTTCCTGTTCTTTGTCGCCTTCGAGTTGGTGCTGGCGCCGATGTGGTTCGTGATCGCCGGCTGGGGCACCGACGGGGCGCGCGCTGCCGCGAACAAGTTCATCCTGGTCACGCTGATCGGCTCGGCGTTCATGCTGCTCGGCTTCATCTTGGTATGGGCGAAGACCGGCACGGTCGACATGGTCGTGCTGGCCGAGTCCGGCGGCGCGGGAATGTCCCGCTCGGTGCAGCTGATCGGCCTGCTTGCGGTGGGCATTGGCTTCGCCGTCAAGGCGCCGATGTGGCCGCTGCACACCTGGCTGCCGGATGCGCATACGGCAGCCCCGACGGTCGGCTCGGTACTGCTGGCCGCGGTGCTGCTCAAGCTCGGCACGTACGGCTTCGTGCGGATCGGCGTGCCGGTTTTCCCGGACGCGGCCCCGACGCTGGCGCCCTACCTCGGCGCGCTCGCCGTCGTCGGCATCCTGTACGGGTCGTTCGCGTGCCTGCACCAACGCGAGCTGAAGCGGCTCATCGCATTCTCCTCGGTCGGTCACATGGGCTTCGTGCTCCTGGGTATCGCGACGCTGACCGACGTCGGCGTCAATGGCGCGTTGTTCGCGAACATCGGCCACGGGCTGATCACCGGCTTTCTGTTCTTCCTGGTCGGTTCGCTCAAGGAGCGGGAGCACACCCTCGATCTCGGCCTGCTGCCACGAGCTCTGTATGCGCGGGCCCCGCGGCTGGGCGGCCTGCTGGCGTTCGCCTGCGTAGCTTCGCTGGGCCTGCCCGGGCTGGCCGGGTTCTGGGGAGAGTTCCTGGCCATGGCCGGTGCGTACCGACCCGGCGCGGGCCTGGATCGTGAGCTGTTCCTGGTGCTCATGGTCGGGGCGGGCATCGGCACGGTCCTCACGGCCGCATACCTGCTCGGCGTCGTGCGCCGGGTGGCGCAGGGTCCGACCCCGCCTCGCCCCGCCAACGGGAACTCGCGGATCCGGGACGTGAACGCGTGGGAAGTCCTGGCCTGGGCGCCGATCGTGGCGCTGGTCGTGGTGCTCGGCCTCGTGCCCGGAGTGCTGCTCGGGCTCACTGACCCCGCGGTCAGCGGCCTGCTGGCGGTGATGCGGTGAGCCTGATCCAGACGATCGACTGGCTCGCCATTGCCCCCCCGCTGGTCTGTGCGATTGGCGCGCTGGCCGTGCTGCTGGTCGACCTGCTGCTCCCGCGGCGACCGATGCTCGTCGGCGCGCTGGCCTTCGGTGTCCTGGTCGGCGCCGGTGTGCCGCTGGCGTGGTTGTGGTCCGACGAGCGAGCAACGTTCTGCGTGCCGGCGGCGGGTGCGTTCGACCCGTCCTGCTCGTACGTGGTCGACGACGTCACCCTTGTGCTCCAGCTTGTAGTGCTCGCGGGTGCGGCGGTCGTCGTACTGATGTCGATGTCGGCCGTCCGCGAGGAGGCCGTGCCGGCTGGCGAGTACTACTTCCTGTTGCTGTCGTCGGTCACCGGCGCCGTGACGTTGGCTGCTGCGCGTGACCTGGTGACGACCCTGGTCGCACTGGAGGTGCTGTCGCTGCCGGCGTTCGCTTTGGTGGCGCTGCGTCGTGGTGGGTGGCGACAGGTGCGCGCCGCGGAAGCGGCGTTGAAGGTGTTCCTGTCGTCGGTGACGGCCACCGCGGTGTCGCTGTTCGGCATCTCGCTGATCTACGGCGTGACCGGGCAGGTGTTCTTCGACCGGCTGGTAGTTGAGCTGCCGCGGGTCCCTTCGGACCAGGCCACGGTCGCCGCGGTCGGGATGGTGCTGACCCTGGCCGCGTTCGCGTTCAAGGTCGCCGCGGTCCCGTTCCACGCCTGGGCGCCGGACACCTACCAGGGCTCGGCCGTGCCGGTGGCCGCATACCTCTCAGTGGTGTCGAAAGCCGGCGGCTTCGCCGGGCTGGTGCTCGTGCTCACCCGCGGCTTCGCACCGTCCGCGGATGTGTGGTCCCCGGTGCTCGCCGTGCTCGCGGCCGCGACCATGACCATCGGCAACCTTGTGGCGCTGCGGCAGACATCCGCGCTTCGACTGCTGGCGTGGTCGTCGATTGCGCAGAGCGGTTACATCTTGGTCCCGTTCGGTGTCCTGGCCTCGACGTCGTCGACCGCCGAGCAGGCCGACGCGATGGCCGCGACAATCGCCTACGTCGCGGTCTACACCGCGATGAACTTGCTCGCGTTCGGCGTTGTGGCCGCCGTCGGTCGGGTGCGTGCGGGCAACCAGCTCGACGACTACGCCGGTCTTGCCCGTAGCCAGCCCGGGTTGACGGCGGCACTGGTGTTCGCGTTGGCCTGCCTGGCCGGGCTGCCGCCGGGGCTGGTCGGGCTGTTCGCCAAGATCAGGGTGTTCGAGATCCCGGTCCGGGGTGGCCTGGGCTGGCTGGCGATCCTGATGGCCGTCAACACGGTGGTGGCGCTGTACTACTACCTGGTCTGGGCTGCGCGACCCTTCAGCGGAGATGGAGGGGTGGAGCCGGTCCGGATGCGCATCCCCACCACGTTGGCGCTGGCGGTCGTCGTGACGTTTGTCACCACGATCGGCCTGTCGATCGCACCGGGGGTCGTGCTGGGCCTGCTTTGAGGCCCGGTTCGGAACAACCGGTGGCATACCGGGCGTCATAGTGGTCACAGCTAAGGAGTGAGCGGGCGCCGCTGAGCGCCTCGAACGAGGAGGAGATGCGCGGTGCACGCGTACCGCAACGGAGTCAAGACCGCGGTCCTTCTGGCGGCACTGGCCGGGCTGATCATGCTCGCCGGCTATTGGCTGGGCGGCACCACCGGTCTGGTGATCGGGTTTGTCCTCGCGATTGGCATCAACGGCTTCTCATACTTCAACAGCGCCAAGCTGGCGTTGCGCTCGATGCGCGCGTACCCGGTCAGCGAGGTGCAGCAGCCGGTGATGTACCGCATCGTCCGGGAGCTCTCGACTGCGGCCGGCCAGCCGATGCCGGCGCTGTACGTGTCGCCGACGATGGCGCCGAACGCCTTCGCCACCGGGCGCAACCCGCAGAACGCCGCGGTCTGCTGCACGGAAGGGATCCTGCGGCTGCTCGACGAGCGTGAGCTCCGCGGCGTGCTCGGGCATGAACTTGCCCATGTCTACAACCGGGACATCCTGATCTCATCCGTGGCCGCGACGCTCGCGTCGGTGATCATGTTCCTCGCGCAGATCGCGTGGTTCATACCGCTCGGTCGCTCGGACGACGAGGGCGGCAGCCCGCTGGGCGCACTGCTCATCCTGATTCTCGGCCCGATCGCTGCGGCGCTGATTCAGTTCGCGATCAGCCGCTCGCGGGAGTACCAGGCGGATGCCTCGGGTGCCTCGGTCACCGGTGACCCGCTGGCGCTCGCCTCCGCGCTGCGCAAGCTCGAGTCGGGCACCCAGCGGCTGCCGCTGCCGCCGGAGCCGGAGCTACAGACCACGTCGGCGCTGATGATCGCCAACCCGTTCAATGCTGCCGGGATGTCGAAGCTGTTCTCCACCCACCCGCCGATGGCCGAGCGAATCGCCCGGCTTGAGGAGATGGCCGGCTACCGCCGCTGACCCTGCTGAGACAGCGATGGGTTCTTTCGGAAAGACGACCACCATTGGTCCAGCCACAAGCCCAGTTAGTTAGCGTGCCCTCCTGATCTCATCGGTAAGCGTCGGGTATGGCTCCGTGAGTGGTTCCCGCTGTGAGCGCAGCTCGGCCCTGATCTCACGCAATGGCTCCCCGGCGACGTAGTGGCGGCCGCGACGCTCGCCCTTTGCGTCAAGCAGCCCTAGCTCGGCTGCCCGGACGAGGTCGCGGGTCGCGGTCCGCTCATCAATATCTGCCAGTTTGAGGTACGCAGGCCGGGTCACCCTCAGCCCCAGCGCAGCATCGAAGAGCGCGTTGGCGACTCGCTCGGGCAAGTGGTGTCGGCCAATCAGCTCATCGATCCGGGACAACTGCTCGCCAGCTTCGTCGAACCGACGTCGAACGGTCTGCGCCTGCATGTGGTGAGCACGCAGATTGAATTTGACCCAGAGGCTGATGTCATTCGTCGGGTGCCATGCCCCCTGTCCCACGGCGGCCAGGACGTCGTAGTAGGTCTGTTTGTTGTTGCCGAGCCACTCCTCGATGCTCGAAAAGGTGGGCTCGACTACTTGGTCCTGCGCAAGCACCATGGTCTGGAGGGCTCTGGCCATCCGGCCGTTCCCGTCACGGAATGGGTGGATCATTGCAAGGTTGAGGTGCGCCATCGCGGCGCGGACAAGCGGGTCATCGGCGTCTCTTGCGGTCGCCAGCCGGCTGGACAGCTCACGCATCAAGGCCGGCACCTGCTCCCAGCTCGGGCCTTCGTAGATGTTCGTCTCGGTCCGATCGTCACGTATGTAGATCGCGGCCGTTCGGTAGCGCCCAGGTGACTTCGCCAAGTCGTGCTCGAGGAGCATGAAGTGCATGGACCGCAGCGCACTCTCGTCGACGACGAACCCGGGCTGTGTAGCTACGTTCAGGACATAGCTGAGAACGCGCCGATAGCCGAGGATCTCAGCCCACGTCGCTGCGTCGGCGCTGAGCGGGGGTTCATCGTCGACGGCGGCGGCCGCGTCCTCGTCGGTGACCGTGTAGCCCTCGATTGTGTTGGAGCCCTGAATGGCTCGGGCCGCCGCGGTGCGTCGAAGGCTCCCAGTCCAGCGTCTGGGCGCGCGGATGACATCTGCAAGGGAAGCGCGGATTTCGTGAACCTCCGAGATGACCTGATGGTCCTCAAGGTCGAGATCCGCACTAGTGAACAGCTCTGACATGTCAGTTTGTCCTTTATTTAGCGACAAATTCTGGGTCCAGACTGTCCGTTTGTCACTTGTAAAGAGACAGTCAGGCGAGCAGCGGCACGCTCGCACGCCCGTCACACTCGTCCAGAACTGGATTCGTGCTGCAACTACCGACACCGGACGGGTGGGTGTTCGCGGACACCGCCGGTCGTTGCCTCGATCCGATGTCGGTGACCGAGACATTCAAGACGGCAGCCCGCCGGGCGGGTGTGCTGGTGCTCCGGCTGCATGACACCCGGCACTCGCACGCGTCATGGCTGTTCGGCGCGCGGGTGCGTCACCGGCCGAGGTACAGCACCGGCTCGGTCACGAGACTGCGGCGATCACCCTCGGCACCTACACGCATCTGCTGCCGGGTCAGGAGGCTGCCGCCGCTGGGCGCGTCGCGGCCCCGCTGCACTGAGCAGCGACGTGATCACCTTTGCGCAGGCGCGGCAGATCGTCGCCGACAGGGACGGCTGGGCGTGGGCCAACAATCCCGGCACGTTCATGGTCGCCGAGGACGGGTGGGAGGACGCCGACGGTTTCGTGGTCGAGCGCCGCGCCCGCGAACTGCTCACGCTGCCCGACGACGACCCGAGGTGGCACGAGTCGCGTCATCGCGGGTACGTCGGGTCCGAGTAGCAGGTGTGCAGCCCGCCGCTCACCGACGCCTCCACCGGGGTGCAATAGTCGCCGGAGCGCCAGCCGCACTCGGAGCATTCGGCGCTCCACAGCGTGCTCGGGCTCTCGCCATAGCCCTTGGCAATGAAGCGGATCATGGCGCCTCAGTCACGAGGACGGTGAATCGCGTGAGCGGTCGGTTCGGTTGGCCGTCGTACCGGCTCACGTCAGCACCTCGGCGGCGGCCCGCGATCCGACCGGCAGCACGCGGTAGTGGGCGCCGAGTTCCGGTGCCCAGCCGCAGTCGCAGGGCGTGAGGCGGGGCACGTCCGGCGCGGCGAGCCACATGCGGAACCCCCTGCTGCCGATGTGCTGAGTGGGGGGGACGGAGTTGTGCACGAGCCGTCGGCGATCCGGGATCACCTCGGGCAGCGTGAACAGGTACTCGGGTGGTGTCGTCATTGGTTCCCCCCATTGAGTCGCGTGCTGCCTGGTCCTGTGCCGGGGGGTGAGGCGGGGTCATCCGCTCCGTCGCGCAGGCCCGCCGAGTGTATGCACTAGTGCTCTACGCACAAGCCCCGGGTCGACCCGCACCCTCAGATCCGTTGCCAGCACACGGGAAACGTCGGCTGGTTCCGGCCGAGGTCGGAGCGCGCAATCGACTGGGTCCAGTCGATTCCAGCACCGATCCCCCCGTTCGACGCCACCCTGGTTTGCACTGAACACCGAACGGAACACCGAACGCGGGGTATCCGCGCAGGTCAGCGCGACGCCCTAGCGGTAGTTGACGAACTGGACCGCGAAGTCGAGGTCGGCGCCGCGGACGAGCGCCTGGACGGCTTGCAGGTCGTCGCGGCTCTTGCTGGTGACCCGCAGCTCGTCGCCCTGGATCTGCACCTTGACCGACTTCGGGCCGTCGTCCCGGATCAGCTTGGAGACCTTCTTCGCCTGCTCCTGGTTGATCCCCTGCTTCATGGCCGCGTCGATGCGGTACTCCTTGCCAGAGGCCTTCGGGTCGCCGCTCTCCAACGCCTTCAGGGAGACCCCGCGCTTGATCAGCTTCTCCTGGAAGACGTCGAGCACCGCCTTGACCCGTTCCTCGGAGTTCGCCTTCATCACGATCGCCTCGCCCGACCACTCGATGCTCGCGCCGACGTTCTTGAAGTCGTAACGCTGGTGGATCTCCTTGCCGGCCTGGTTGAGCGCGTTGTCGACCTCCTGCCGGTCGACCTTGCTCACGATGTCGAACGAGGAGTCGGCCATGGTGTGCGGACCTCCGAAGGGTTTCTGTGGCATGGCGGCGCTGGGATATCCTGCCACCCGCACCACGGCAGGTTGCCCGAGCGGCCAATGGGAGCGGACTGTAAATCCGTCGGCGATGCCTACGAAGGTTCGAATCCTTCACCTGCCACCACCGCACAACTCCGCATGAGCGAGCGGGGTCAGCCGCCGAAGACGACCTCGCCGTCGACCATGGTCAAGTCGACCGTGATCTCTTTGATCTGCTCCACCGGAATCGTGAACAGGTCGCCGGACAGCACGACCAGGTCCGCGTACTTGCCTGGAGTGATCGACCCACGGTTGTCGTCGCAGAAGTTCGCGTATGCGCTCCCCATCGTGTACGCGTAGACCGCGTCATCGATGTTGATGCCCTGCTCCGGCACCCAGGGAGGGTCTTCCTCGCGGCGGCCGCGACGGGTCACCGCCGTATACAGGTGCTGCATCGGGTCCATCTCAGCCACGGTCCAGTCGCTGGAGAATGCCAGCACAGCGCCCGAGTGCTGCAGACTCCGGAACGCCCAGGCGTGTCCCCATCTGCCTGGCCCGATCGCCTCGGCCCAGTCTTTGCCCGGCCCGGCCACATCCGGTGCCGCGTGGCGGGGCTGCATACAGGCGACCACCCCGAGCTCCGCGAAGCGCGGGACGTCGGCCGGATGCAGGCACTCGACATGCACGATCTGGTGCCTGGCGTCCCTTGGCCCGTTTGCTTCGCGGGCGGCAGCGAAGCCGTCCAGCACGGTCCGGATCCCGCGGTCGCCGGTGGCGTGCACGAACGCCTGGAACCCTTGACGATCCAGCTCGCTGATGACCGCGGCAAACTCGGCGGGCTCGTAGAACGTCGACCCGGAGTTGCCGGGCTCGTTCGCGTACGGCTCGAGCAGCGCGGCAGTGTGCGGCTCGACGACGTCGTCGATGTAGAGCTTCAGCGGTCCCACCCGGAAACGGTCGTCGGCGTATGCCTTGGCCGCGGCGGCGAAGTCGTCAAGGTCGGACTGCGGGGTGCCCCGTGGATGGAAGAGCCCGGCGATGAGCCGGCAGCGCAGCCGGCCATCGTCCCGCGCCCGGGTGAACAACTGGATGTCGTCCAGGGAGTTCTGCGGCTCGACCACCGTGGTCAGCCCGTTCGCGATGGCCATGTCGAGGCTGGACAGCAGGCGGCGGTAGCGCCGGTCCGCGCCCGCCCACGGCAAGAACTCGGCCATAGCTCGCTGACCGTCCCGAGCCAGTCCGAGTACCGCGAAGTCGGTGAGAAATCCGGTCGGCTCGCCGGTGCGCGGGTCGACCTTGGCGGTTCCGAACGGGAGCCGGGTGCGGCCGGCCGTCACACCCAGGAACCGCAAGGCGGCCGTGTTCAACCAAGCGCTGTGCACGTCGTAGGTGAGCACGAACGCCGGCCGGTCGCCCGTGATGTCGTCCAGGTCGGCGGCGGTGGGCATCTGCCCAGCCGGGAACGCGCTGTAGTCGAGGCTCTCGCCCTCCACCCAGGGCGCATCCGGGTGGGCCTGGATCCAGTCGATGAGCCGTCGGCGCACCTCGGCCAGGGTGGCTGCGCCGGCGAGCTGCGCGCTGTCCGCGTCCGACCCGAGTCGGACGTGGTTGTGCGCGTCGACGAAGCCGGGGAGCACGAGCCGGCCGTCGAGACCGAGGATTTCTGTCCGGCTGCCCGCCAACCCGAGGATTTCCGCTTCGTCGCCAACCGCGAGTATGCGGCCGCCGGCAATCGCCACCGCCTCGGCGGTGGGCTGGGCCGGGTCGACGGTCCGGACGACCGCCTCGCGCAGGATGAGATCGGGCACGGTGGTCATGGGTTCCCCGTCGACTGGAAGTCGTCCTCGGCGCGGATGACCCGGAAGGCGGTCACGGCCGCGTCGAGGGATCCGCGCACGAAGCCGCCCGGCTGCGCGGTCGTCGCATGGAAGAAGTCAACGAGTTCGCGCGTGATCACCTCGCCCGGGAGGACATTTGGGATGCCCGGCGGATAGGCCGCGAGAGTGTCCGCGCTGACCCGCCCCACGGCCTGCCCCGCCGGGACGACCTCGACCGGAGAGAAGAACGCTTCGCGGGTGGTCAGCCGACTCTCCCCGGGTGCCGGCGTCCGGATGCCCGAACGCGTTGAGCGGTCCGCCTCCGACTCCGGCAGTGCGTGCAGCGCCGCGATGAACCGGTCCGGGTCCGGTGTCGATCCAGCGCCGATGACTGCGACGATCGCCGATCCGGTCGCGGCCTCGATGTAGATGCGATGGTCGGAGATCAGCCGAGCCCGAGCGTCGTGGCCACTGATGCCACCGGCCCGGGTGTCGATCGCAACCCGGAGCGGGTCGATCCCGATGACGTCGGGGAAGCGGGCGAAGTCGTCGCTGGCGACCTTGAAGCGACCGCGCGCCCTGATCTCGCCCCGAACCTGATCAGCAACCGCGATGGACTCCGCGATCCGCTCGGGGCGGGTGGCCAGGTTGCGCCGGGTCAGGTCGAGCGAGGCCAGCAGGATTCCGCTGGCGCTAGTCGATTGCACCGTATGCAGCCCGCGCACGACCATCGACTCGAGCACGTCGCGAAGCGGCCCTTCTCCCAGATGCAGCATCGCGGACTGGGTGAGGCTGCCGCCGAGCTTGTGCGTGCTTGACCCGACGAGGTCGGCTCCCTGGGACAGCGCGTTCGGTGGCAGACCGGGGTGGAAGCCGAAGTGTGCGCCCCATGCCTCGTCCACGATCAGCGGCACGCCGAAGTCGTGGGCCACCTTGGCGAGTCCGGCGATGTCGCTGACGGCACCGAAGTAGCTGGGGGACACGACGTGCGCCGCCGCCGCGTGCGGCGTGCGCTCGAGCTGGGCCCGAAGACTGTCCGCTGACACCCCGTGCGCGATGCCGAGCAGCTCGTCGACCGACGGCTGGACGAAACTGGCCTTCAGGCCGGACATGACCAGCGCGTCGACCACGCTCGAGTGGACGCTGCGCTGGACGACCAGCGTGTCCCCCAACTGGCGCGCCACCATCACGGCGATGTGGTTGGCCTGCGACGCGCCGTTGGTGAGGAACCAGGTCCGCGCGGCCCCCCACGCCTGCGCGGCCAGCACCTGCGCATCGGTCAGGGGCGTCGGTTCTGGCCCGACGTCCACGCCCTCGATCAGCGGTGGGACGTCGAGCTGGGCTACCCGATCCCCGAACCACTCGGCGATCGAGCCTGGACCGCTGGCGTCACCGCCATGGCCGGGGACGTGCAGGCGCAGCCAATCTCCTTCGCCGTACGCCCGGAGCGCGTCCGCATACGGAGCCTGGCTTTGGTCACTCATTCCTGGCTATCGCCGAGCGCACCGCGCGGGACCACGACGACCGGCACCGGTGCATACCGGAGAATCTTCGACCCGCGCGATCCCAGGAAGACGCGCTTGATCGGACCGAGTTCGCTGGATCCGACAACGAGCACGTCGCCCTCGTCCCACGGGACGTCGTCGAGCGCCGCTTGCCACGTGTTGCCCTGGCCGATGACCGCCTCCACCTCGGCTGGTGGTTCCGGGAGACTGCGGACCTGGGCTAACGCCTCTGATCCCGCCTGCGAGACCTCGGCCTGCCACTGCTCAAGGATGGATTCCGACGGCTCACGACCGAGCCGCGTCGTGTAATCGGGGCGCGACCACACCGCGAACGACGCCACGCGGAAGGATGCGCCGACCTGCGCGGTGACGGTGGCCGCGGCCACCGTGAGGTCTGTCGAGATTGCGGAGCCGCCGTAGGCCACGGTGACCCGCGTGACCCGGCTGCCCGGCTTGCTCGTGAACCCGCGGGTCGCGAGCGCGATCGGAACATGAGAGCTGTGCAGCAGGCGGTCGGTCACGCTGCCCAGCGTGACCTGGCCGAACAAGCCGGAGCCCGCTGAGGACAGCACAAGCATGCTTGCGTCGCGTTCCTCGGCAAGCTCCAGCAATCCTGCCGGAGCCGATCGAGCCTCGCGACGATCGAAAGCCATCGGGACATCGTCATGGACGAGCTCGCGAGCCCGCTCGAGCGCCCGGTCGGCGATCTCCGCCAGCTCAGTGCGATATTCAGCGTCGATGCGCGCCATGCCCGGCGACCATGGCGCTGGGACGACGGCGCACACGACCAGGTCGTCGCCTGCCGACCGCGCCAGCATCTGACCGAGCCGAACGGCGGCCTTGCCCCGTGCGTCCGGCGTGTAACCCACGATCATCGTCATGCGAAGCGGCTCGCTCTCGTCGAGGAGTTCGACGCTGTGCGGTCAGTCGTGGATCAGCCCGACATCTTCGTGACGGCCCAAGTGCGAGTGCCGGCGACCATAGAAGAAGTAGAAGACGAGCACGACTGAGCTCCAGATAAAGAACACGTAGATGGTGACGGAACGCAGATCCGAGATGATCCACACCGCGCCCGCGATCGAAAGGATCGGGGTGATTGGGTACAGCGGCACCTTGAAGCCGCGCGGCAGTTCAGGCCGGGTCTGGCGCAGCACCATCACGCCGATCGAGACCACGATGAACGCCACCAGGGTGCCGATGCTCGTCATCTCCGCCAGGAAGTCGATCGGGAGCAGACCCGCGAGCGTGCCCGTGACGACGGCCACGATGACGGTGTTGGGCACTGGGGTGAGGGTTCTCGGGTTCACCCGGTGGAAAATCTCGGGAAGCATGCCGTCGCGGCCCATCGCGAACAGGATCCGGGTCTGGCCGAACAGGACGATCAGCGTCACGCTGAAAATCGAGATGACCGCGCCAGCCGCCAGTACGGTCCCCCACCAGGTCACGCCCGTGACGTCGTTGAGGATCACCGACAGCCCTGCTTCCTGGCCTTCGAACTCCTCCCAGGGCTGCGCCGCCACTGCCGTGATTGCCACCAGGACATACAGGACTGTGACGGTGACCAGCGAGATCAGGATCGCCAACGGCAGGTTCCGCCGCGGGTCCTTCACCTCCTCGCCCGCGGTCGATACCGCGTCGAGGCCGATGAAGGTGAAGAAGATGATCCCCGCCGCGGCGGTCACTCCGTTGAAGCCAAACGGCGCGAAGTCGTCCAGGTTGTCTGATGTTCCAACCGGTCGCGGCCACACCGATGAACATCAGCAGGATGCCGATCTTGATCGCCACCATGATCGCGTTGACCTTGGCCGACTCGCTCGCGCCGCGGATCAACAGCAGCGCGCACATGGCGATCAGGATGACCGCCGGCAGGTTGATGACGCCGCCTTCTTCCGGTGAGTTCGATAGCGCCTCGGGGATCTGGAAACCGAAGACGTCTTCGAGGAACAGGTTGAGGTAGTCGGACCACCCGACCGCCACGGCGGCGGTGGACACGCCGTACTCGAGCAGCAGGCAACCCGCCACAACCATCGCCACGAGCTCGCCGAGGGTTGCATACGCGTAGGAGTAGGAGGAGCCGGACACGGGAACGGCGCTCGCGAGCTCGGCATAGCAGATGGCGGTGAGGCCGGCCACGGTGCCGGCGAACACGAATGAAAGGATCACTGCCGGGCCGGCAAGCGGGACGGCCTCGGGGAGGATGAAGAAGATCCCGGTGCCGATCGTGCCGCCGATCCCGAACGCGGTGAGCTGCCAGAGCCCGATCGATCGCTCGAGCTCGCTCTTCCCGCTGTCAGCGCCGGTCTCCGCAGCCATCGCGTCGACCGGTTTGCGGCGCAGCAACTGTTCCTTGAGCGATGCCATGGGCCCGCCCCTTCTACGCGCGGAGTGCCGGCACTCGGAAGTCTGGCAGCCGTCCCGACGGGACGGAGTGGGTTTTCGACACTCCGCGCATGCGACTGCCCGGCAGGCCGTATCGATCCGCTGTCAGTGCCGCCGCGCAGGCGCAAGGATGCCTCCAGGACCGGCCGTTTCGGGAGGAACGCATGCACGACATCGACCAGACCGCCGAGCAGATGGTGCGCAGCGTGCTCGCGTACGCCGAGAACCGGCTCCGCATGAACCCGGTGCCGCTGGACAAGGGGACCCTTCAAGCCACCGAGCTCTACGAGCGTCTGGACGGACTGATCCGGGACACCGGCCGGCCTCCGGACGAGGTGCTCGGCATCTACGCGTCGGTGATCGCGCCCAGCGTCATCTCGGCGGACAGCCCGCGGTTCCTCGGCTTCATCCCGGCGGCCCCGACGAAGGCCAGCCTGCTCTTCGACATGCTCGTCTCCTGCGCCTCGATCCAGGGCATCTCCTGGCTCGAGGCGTCAGGCGCGATCGCGGCCGAGAACACGGTGCTGCGGCTGATCGCCGACGAGGCCGGGTTGCCCGACACAGCGGGTGGCTGCTTCGTATCCGGCGGCTCCGCCGGCAACCTGTCGTCGCTCGCGGTCGCGCGCGAGACAGCGAAGCGCAACGCCGGCGCAGACTCGGCCGGGGGACGCTGGCGGGTCGTCGTGGGGACGGACGCGCACTCGTCGATCGTGAACACTCTTCGACTGCTGGAGATGGACGCGCTGGTCGTGGAAACTCCCGACCACCGGCTCACCGCCGAGACGGTGCTGACGGCCATCGACGCCGATCCCGACGTGTCCGACGTCGCAGCCGTGGTGTGCACGTCCGGCACGACCAACGCTGGCATCGTTGATGATCTGCGAAGCGTGGGCGAGCTCGCCAAGGAGCGAGGCTGGTGGTTCCACGTCGATGGGGCGTACGGCGGGGCAGGTTTGTTCGCCCCATCCCTCCGCCCGAAGTACGACGGCATCGAGCAGGCCGACTCGTTCATCCTTGACCCGCACAAGTGGCTGTTCACCCCGTTCGACTGCTGCGCGGTGCTCTACCGCGAGCCGGAGCTCGCCCGGGCGACGCATACCCAGGACGCGTCGTACCTCGATGTCATCCACGTCTCGTCGGGGGAGTGGAACCCGACCGACTACGCCTACCACCTCACCCGTCGGGCGCGCGGGCTGCCGCTGTGGTTCTCACTGGCTGTGAACGGCGTCCAGGCCTACCGCGACGCGATCGAGGTCGCGGCGTCGCTCGCCCGCGAGACTGCAGCGCTGATCAAGTCGACCCCGCATCTGGAGTTGATCCGCGAGCCGGACCTCGGCGTCGTGCTGTTCCGACGCGTGGGCTGGAAGGCGGAGAACTACGACGCCTGGGCGCGCAAGCTCCACGACGACGGGGTTGCATTCATCCCGCCGAGCAAGTGGGAGGGAGAGACCATCGGCCGATTCGCCTTCCTCCACCCGGACACGAGCATGGATCTCGTGCGCCAGGTGCTGGAACGGACGCGGTGACCGGGCCGGCAATGACGGACCTGCTCTCGCTGTTCCCGAACGGCAGCACCCTGGCCGATGACGGCGTGCTCGAGATCGCCGGCTGTCGTGCCGCCGACCTCGCAGATGAGTTCGGCACCCCGGTCATGGTCGTGGCGGAGCAGGCCGTCCGTGATCGCGCCCGCGAGTATGCGGACGGCCTGGTCGCACGCTGGCCGAACTCCCGGGTCGTCTTCGCGTCGAAGGCCTTTCCGTGTACGGCGATCCAACGGCTCGTCGTCGAGGAGGGCCTCGGCCTCGACGTCGCGGGCGGCGGTGAGATCCTCACGGCCCTGAAAGCTGGTGTCGACCCGGCCCTGATCGTGCTGCACGGCAACGCGAAGCTCGATGAGGAGATCGCGCTCGCCGTTGAGCACAGCATCGGCCTGGTCGTGGTCGACAACGCCGACGACGTGGACCGGCTCGAGGCGACCGTCCCCGCCGGGCAGACCCAGAGCGTGCTCGTGCGCATCATCCCCGGCGTCACCGCAGACGTGCACAGCCACGTCCTCACCGGTCACGAGGGGTCCAAGTTCGGGCTCGCGCCGGCCGACGCGGCGCCGCTGATCAAGCGCATCGAGGCCAGCCCTCGGCTGTCGATGCAGGGACTGCACGTGCACGTCGGCTCGCAGATCCTCGACGTGCAGCCGTTCGCTGACTCGGTGGCGCCGGTGGCAGCGCTCGGCGAGTTCCCGGTCTACGACCTCGGCGGTGGGCTCGGGGCGCGCTACACCTGGGCCGACGACGTCCCGCCTGTGGCGGCATACCTCGACGCCCTCGTCGG
The DNA here is from genome assembly GCA_963836025.1 of uncultured Actinomycetota bacterium. Taxonomy (GTDB): domain Bacteria; phylum Actinomycetota; class Actinomycetes; order JBEVHX01; family JBEVHX01; genus JBEVHX01. The sequence continues at coordinate 151,231 of CAWIIE010000007.1, read as the reverse complement.
CGCCGCTCGCCAGCACCTTCCGGCTGAGGCGCAGATCATCATCGAGCCCGGCCGCAGCATGGTGGCCTCGTCGGCGACCACGATCTACACGGTCACCACCGTCAAGCGCGGCGTCTTCACCTTCGTCGCAGTCGACGGCGGGATGGGCGACAACCTTGAAGTCGCGCTGTTCGGCCAGCGCTTCGAAGCGGGCATCGTCGGACGCTTCGATGGCCCCGACCCCGAGAATGTCATCGTCGTCGGCCGGCACTGTGAGAGCGGCGACGTGCTCATCGACGGCCTGCCGCTGTCCGCGCCCAAAGTGGGTGACCTCCTGGCAATGCCGGTGACCGGCGCGTACTGCTACACGATGGCCAACAATTACAACGGCAACCGCCGCATCCCGGTCGTGTTCGTCCGTGACGGTCAGGCGCGGCTCGTGGTGCGCCGGGAGACCTGGGACGACCTGATGGCCCGAGACGTGGACTGACACCGGGGTTCCGAGGCAGGGCCGGTCAGTGCACGCCCCGGGCGCCGCCGGCGTCGAGCGTGATGACCCCGCCGTGCATCACGTCCGCCTCCGGCGCGAGCAGCAGCTCGACCGCCCAGGCGATTTCCTCGACCGTTCGGCAGCCGGCCGAGCGAGTTCTGCTCGAGGTAGCCCTGCCACACCCGCTCGAACGGCAGCCCGCGTTCGTCCGCGATCGTGGTCGCGATCCGACGCAGCCGAGGCGTGTCCGCCGGCCCGGGACTGATCGTGTGCGTCGTGACCCCTCGGGGGCCGTACAACAGCGAGATCTGACGCATGAGGTTGAAGACGCCGGCGTTGATCGCGCCCGGTCCGGCCTCGTGCGGCCCGGGCTCGAAGCCGAGCGATCCGGCGAAGGCGACGAACCGCGACCCTGCTTGCAGGTGGTCGCTCACCGCCCGCAGCAGGCGCACCAACCCGCCGAGCTTGATGTTGGCGCCGACGGCGAGCAGGTCGGGGTCGACGGTCTCGACCGAGCCGCGGACCGGCAGGCCAGCCGCGAAGACTGCCATTCGGACCGGACCGGTCAGCGCCTCGCGGATGACCTCGATGGCGGTGTTGTCCCCGATGTCGGCCGGGCAGGCAGTCACCGCCGGTACGCGGGCTGCCAACGCCTCCAGACCGTCCCTGCCGCGGGCGACCGCCACGACCGGGAGGCCGCGTCCAACCAGTCGTTCAACGACCGCCGAGCCGACCGACCCGGTCGCCCCGACGACTACCGCCAAGCCCTCGGCGGGCGTCTCAGCTGCCATGGCGGCCAGCGTCGCGGGTCACCGCATACCGCAGCAACCGAAGCCGGCAAACAGATTTCCCGGCGTCTCCAACCGACGTGTACCCTCGTCCCGCTTGGCCCCTTTAGCTCAGTCGGCAGAGCGTCTCCATGGTAAGGAGAAGGTCTACGGTTCGATTCCGTAAAGGGGCTCTGAACAGCCAGGGCGGTGTAGCTCAGCCTGGTAGAGCAAGCGGCTCATAATCGCTGTGTCGCCGGTTCAAGTCCGGCCACCGCTACCAACGCATTTCGTATGCGGCCGACTCGTCGGCTACCCTTCAACGTCGTTTCTGTCGTTCGCAGTGAGAGGCAACTCCCGTGGCCGCCACCGATGTCCGCCCGAAGATCACGCTGGCGTGCGTGGAGTGCAAGCACCGCAACTACATCACCAAGAAGAACCGGCGCAACGACCCGGACCGGCTTGAGATGAAGAAGTTCTGCCCCAACTGCGGCCGGCACACCGCGCACCGCGAGACCCGCTGACCATCCGCTCGAAGCCCTGAGGGCCGCCTCCCGTCATTGGGTGGCGGCCTTCGTGCGTTAGCGTCCCTTCCGGCACACCACCGGACAACAACAGGAGCGAGCGTGGGCAGACTCGACGACAGGGTCGCGATCGTCACCGGAGCCGGCCGCGGCATCGGCCGGGCGACCGCGCTGCGGCTCGCGGCGGACGGCGCGCAGGTCGTGGTCAACGACATCGACCAGGAGCCGGTCGCTGAAACCGCCCAGCTCATCAAGGAGGCCGGCGGCGACGCCCTCATCTCGAACCACGACACGGTCGACATGGAGCAGGCGCGCCAGCTGGTCCAGGCCGCGGTCGACGGCTTCGGCAAGCTCGACATCGTCGTCAACAACGCCGGCATCACCCGGGACAAGATGTTCCACAACCTGGACGATGGCCTGTTCGACTTTGTGCTCGACGTCAACCTCAGGACCGGGTTCCACACCACGCTGGCCGCGATGCCCTACCTCCGGGACGTCGCGAAGGCCGAGATCGCCGAGACCGGCCGGCCGAAGTACCAGCGCAAGATCGTCTTCACGTCGTCGGTGGCGGCGCTGATGGGCAACACCGGGCAGTACAACTACGTCGCCGCCAAGGGGGCGATCATCGCCACCACCAAGACCCTCGCCCGCGAGCTCGGGCCGTTCGGCATCAACGTCAACGCCGTGGCGCCCGGATTCATCGAGACCCGGCTGACGGCGGCCAAGGAGGAGGGCAACGAGCTGGGCATCCCGCAGGCGATGCGCGAGATGTCGCAGGCGCTGATCGCGCTGGGCCGGCTCGGGCAGCCGGAGGACATCGCCAATGTGACCGCGTTCCTGGTCTCCCACGACGCCGACTTCGTCTCCGGGGTCACGATCCCGGTCACCGGCGGCCAGTTGGGCGGCATGTGACATGCGGGAGCAGAGCGAGCTAGTGGGCAAGACCTACCCACCGTCCGAGCCGTACGAAGTCGGCCGCGAGAAGATCCGCGAGTTCGCCGACGCGATCGGCGACCAGAACGCCGCCTACCGCGACATCGAGGCAGCGAAGGCGCTCGGTCACCCGGACGTCATCGCGCCGCCGACGTTTGCGTTCGTCATCGCGTTTCGCGCCAGCGCGGCGGCAGTCTCCGACCCCGACGTCGGCATCGACTACAGCCGGGTCGTCCACGGCGAGCAACGGTTTGCCTACACCCGTCCGGTCCGGGCCGGCGACCGCCTGGTGGCGACGGCCCGCATCGACTCGTCTGAAGGTCGCGGCCGGCAACCACATCCTTGGGACGGCCATCGACCTCACGACCGAGGACGGCGAGCACGTGGCGACCGCATACTCGACGATTGTCGCGCGCGGCACCGCGGGCGAGGAGGGCTGACATGGCAAGCACCCGCACCTTCGAAGAGGTCGAGGTCGGCACCGAGCTGCCGGCGCAGTCCTTCGCCGTGCAGCGGGTCAATCTCGTGATGTATGCGGGGGCCAGCGGCGACTTCAATCCGATCCACTGGAACGAGCGCATCGCCAAGGCGGTCGGCCTGCCGGACGTCATTGCGCACGGGATGTTCACGATGGCCGAGGCGGGCCGAGTCGTGACCGACTGGGTCGGCGACCCCGGCGCCGTCGTCGAGTACGGCGTGCGGTTCACCAAACCAGTCCCGGTTCCCGACGATGACCGGGGCGCCACCCTCAAGGTGTCCGGGGTGGTCACCGAGAAGCTCGACGGGCGCCGGGTCAAGGTCGAGCTCACCGCGACGTGCGACGACGTCAAGGTGCTCGGCCAGGCGCGCGCGGTCGTGCAACTCGCCTGAGCCCGCTTCGGCACATCCGCAGCGTCGCGACCCGGACGTAGTCTCGACGTCGTGAACGAGAAGTCCGGCGTTCCTCTCGCGGACTACACGACGCTGCGACTCGGTGGGCCAGCGGCGCGGCTGCTCGAGGCCGAAACCGAGGACGACGTCATTGCGGCCGTGCAGGACGCGGATCGGGAGCGCAAGGACCTGCTCGTCCTGGGCGGCGGTTCCAACGTGGTCGTCGGCGACGCCGGCTTCCCGGCAACCGTGGTGCGGGTCGGCACGCTGGGGGTTCGCGTCGAGTCCGACCATTGCGCCGGCGCGTTCGTTCGGGTGCAGGCGGGGGAGGACTGGGAGGCCCTGGTCGCCCGGGCCGTTGACGAGGGCTGGGTCGGCGTCGAAGCCTTGAGCGGGATCCCCGGCCTGGTCGGCGCGACGCCGATCCAGAACGTGGGCGCATACGGACAAGAGGTTGCCGACACGATCGCGCAGGTGCGCACGTGGGACCGGGTGCTCTCGAGGTTCGCGACCTTCGCGGCCAGCGACTGCGGCTTCGGCTATCGCACGAGCAAGTTCAAGCAGGCGCCGGCCCGGTGGGTGGTCCTCGAAGTCACGTTCCAGTTCGTGCAGGGGGAGCTGAGCCCGCCCATCCGGTATGCCGAACTGGCGCGGACGCTCGGCGTCGGGATCGGTGACCGGGCTGCGGCGAAGGACGTGCGGGAAGCGGTGCTCGCGCTGCGTCGCGGGAAGGGCATGGTGCTCGACCCTGACGACCCGGACACCCGAAGTGCAGGGTCGTTCTTCATGAACCCGGTCCTGACCGCAGCACAGGCCGACGCGCTGCCGGACGGTGCGCCGAGGTTCCCGGTCGCGAACGGCATGGTCAAGACATCGGCCGCCTGGCTCATCGAGCGGGCCGGCTTCACCCGTGGGCACGGCGGCCCCCATGCGCGGATCTCCTCCAAGCACACCCTTGCGCTGACCACCCGCGACGGTGCGACCACCGACGACCTGCTGAACCTCGCCCGGGAGGTGCGTGCCGGCGTCCTCGACAGCTTCGGCATCGAACTGCAGCCAGAACCGGTGCTCATCCAGTGCGGGCTGTAACCGTCGACGTCCTGCTGGAAGCCGGCGGGCGCAAGGTGTTCGCCAGCGCGGTGGATTGGCCGGGTTGGTCCCGGAGTGCCAAGACCGAGGAGGCTGCCCTCGCGGCGCTCGAGGACTACCTGGACCGCTATGCCGCGGTTGCCACCCGAGCCGGAGCCCGATTGCCGCAGCGCCCCGTGTTCAAGGTCGTCGAACGGCTCAAGGGGACCGGTGCGACCGACTTCGGAATCCCCGACCAGATCGCCGACGCGGACAACCGGGCCTGGTCGGTGAAGGACGCGAACCGGCAGGCCGACATCATGCTCGCGGCCTGGGCGTACCTCGACGACGTGGTGGCGCACGCGCCCGCGTCACTGCGCAAGGGTCCGCGCGGCGGTGGCCGGGACCGCGACCAGATCGACGCGCACGTGGCCGAGTCCGAGCTCGGCTACGCACGCATGCTGGGCATCAAGGCGCGCGACTCGGCAGCGGCGCGCGCCGCATTGGAGACGGCGGTCCGGTCCTCGCGAGGCGGACCGGCGCAGCGGGACAACGGCTGGCCCATGGCGTATGCCGTGCGGCGCATCGTGTGGCACGTGCTCGACCACGCCTGGGAGATCGAGGACAAGTCAACCTGAGGCGAGCCAGCGGTCGACGCCGCCGAGCAGGTCGCGCTTCAATGCTGCGGGCGCATGACTTGCGTCGATCGAATTCGCGGGCAAGCTGGGCCAGCTCGACATCGGTGAACCCGAGCTGGTCGCGCGCGAATGCGTACTGGTCGGTCAGCCCGACGACCGAAGATGAGCGGGTCGTCGGCGGCGAGCGCTACCCGAACGCCGGCATCGACCAGCCGCCGCAGCGGCACCTTGTCGGGTGAGTCGTAGACGCCGAGGGACACGTTCGACCACGGCGACACCTCGAGGGTGACAGCTCGCGCGGCCACCAGCCCGAGCACGGCGGGATCCTCCACGCTGCGGACGCCATGCCCGATGCGGGTCGCCCCCAGCGACTCCAGGGCGGCTCGTACGGACTCCGGCCCGAGCAGCTCGCCGGCGTGCGGCACGCCCGGCAGTCCGGCCGAGGCAGCGATGCGGAAGGCCGCGGCGAAGTCTTCGGTGCGACCGCGGCGTTCGTCATTGCTCAGCCCGAAGCCGACGACCCCGGCATCCGAGTACCGCGCGGCCAGCCGCGCCAACGTGCGAGCGTCGAGCGGGTGCCTGGTCCGGTTCGCCGCCACGACGACGCCGATCCCGAGCCCGGTCGCCTCGGCCGCGTCCCGGGCGGCGTCGAGGGCGAGCTCCAGCGCTGGCGTCAGCCCGCCGAAGCGGGCCGCATACCCGGATGGGTCGATCTGGATCTCCAGCCACCCAGAGCCCTCCGCCTGCTCGTCCGCAGCAACCTCGCGGAGCAGGCGACGCACATCGTCCTCGGAGACCAGCGCGGCGCGGGCGGCGTCGTAGAGCCGCTGGAACCGGAACCAGCCGCGCTCGTGCGCGGCGTCGAGGTGCGGCGGATGTTCGTGCGGATCGCGCAGCAGCGCGTCCGGCAGGTGCAGCTGGTGCCGCGCCGCGAGGTCGAGCAGCGTCGAGTGCCGCATCGAGCCGGTGAAGTGCAGGTGCAGGTGCGCCTTCGGCAGCCGAGCCAGGTCGCGTCGCGGCGGGTCGGGGCTCAGTCGCGCGCCTCGGCGAACAGCTTCTGCAGCCGGGTCACGCCTTCGGCCAGGTCGTCGTCGCCGAGCGCATACGACAGCCGGACGTAGCCAGGCGTCCCGAACGCCTCGCCGGGGACGACCGCCACCTCGACTTCGTCGAGAATCAGCTCGGCCAGCTCGGCGCTGGTCGCCGGACGACGGCCGCGCAGCTCGCGACCGAGCACGCCCTTCACCGACGGGTATGCGTAGAACGCGCCGAGCGGCTCGGGGCAGACGATGCCCTCGGCTTCGTTGAGCATCCGAACGATCGTCTGCCGCCGCCGGTCGAACGCCGACCGCATCTGAGCTACGGCGCTCAGGTCGCCGGACACGGCGGCGAGCGCGGCCATCTGCGCGATGTTGGAGACGTTGGATGTTGCATGCGACTGCAGGTTGGTCGCGGCCTTGACGACATCGGGAGGCCCGATCAGCCAACCGACCCGCCAGCCGGTCATCGCATAGGTCTTGGCGACCCCATTCACCACCACGCAGCGCTCCGCGATCTCCGGCACCACGCCCGGAATCGAGGCGAAGCGGGCCTCGCCATAGACCAGGTGCTCGTAGATCTCGTCGGTCACGACCCACAGGCCACGGTCCAGCGCCCAGCGTCCGATCGCCTCGACCTGCTCCGGCGGGTAGACCGCGCCTGTCGGGTTGCTGGGGGACACGAACACCAGCAGCTTGGTGCGCTCGGTCAGCGCTGCCTCGAGCTGGTCGAGGCTGGCGAGGTAGCCGGTCGACTCGTCGGTGTGCACCTCTACCGGCACTCCGCCGGCGAGCTTGATCGACTCCGGGTAGGTGGTCCAGTACGGCGCCGGCAGCAGCACCTCGTCGCCCGGGTCGAGCAGTGCGGCGAAGGCGTTGTAGAGGGCGTGCTTGCCGCCGTTGGTGATGAGCACCTGGCCCGCCTTCACGGCATACCCGGAGTCCCGGAGGGTCTTGGCGGCGACCGCCTCCTTGAGTTCCGGGATCCCGCCGGCCGGGGTGTACCGGTGCCAGCGCGGGTCGCGCGCGGCCGCGAGCGCTGCCTCGACGATGTAGTCCGGGGTGGGGAAGTCGGGCTCGCCGGCGCCGAAGCCGACCACCGGCCGACCAGCCGCCTTGAGCGCCTTGGCCTTGGCATCGACGGCGAGCGTCGCCGACTCGCTGATGGCGGCGATCCGGGCGGAGACGCGTCGGGCGGTGGACGGGACCTGGGGTTCGGCACTCATGGCCGCAATGCTCCCAAAGTTCGGCCGCCGCAGCCGAGCCGGTCCCTACCTCCCCGCGATCATGAGGAATCTTCATGATCGACGCGGCGTGTCGGTGAAGAAAGCTCAAGATCGCGGGGATTCCTGCTGTTCGACCGGGCCGTCACGGGTCGCGTACACTCAGCCCCTTGGTGGCTCTGTCACTGTGCGCCAGCCTGCCCGCGATCAGTTGACCTGCGGGGATGTCGGCGGACAGCGGCGCCGCCGTAGGGCCGTAGCTCAATTGGCAGAGTCCCGGTCTCCAAAACCGGTGGTTGTGGGTTCGAGTCCCTCCGGCCCTGCCCGCGAGCACCATCCGATCCCGCGGCCTGCGGGAACGGCAGTTGACGACGAGAGCTGGTGAGCAAGACGTGACAGAGACGCCGACGGCGGAACGCGGCCGTGCGAGCGCCGGGAAGAAGCGTCCGTCGCTGTTCGCCCGAATCGGGCTGTTCCTCCGCCAGGTTCGTGCAGAGCTGTTCAAGGTTGTCTGGCCGACCCGCAAGGAACTGATCACCTACACCATCGTGGTGATGGTCTTCGTTGCGATGATCATGGTCTACGTCGGCTTCCTCGACCTCGGCATCTCGAAGCTCGTGCTCGCCGTCTTCGGCGACTGAAGCCATCCGGATCCGCACACCACCGATCTCCCAGACTCCACGGAAGAGAGCCCTCCCCTTGACCGAGTCCTCGTTCGTTTCCGGTACGGCCACGGAGGACACCTCACCCGAGGTCGATCCGGTCGTCGGGGAGGACGACCCCGCCGCGGCTCAGCTCGCCGACGTCCCGGCCCAAGACGCCGACGACCCGGTGGCCCGGTTGCGCGAGACATTGCGCGCCCGTCCGGGTGAGTGGTTCGTGGTGCACAGCTACGCGGGGTATGAGAACCGGGTCAAGACCAACCTCGAGAGCCGGACGTCCTCCTTGAACATGGAGGACTACATCTTCGAGATCGAGGTCCCGCAGGAGGAAGTCGACGAGATCAAGAACGGCCAGCGGAAGCGGGTCAAGCGCAACCGATTCCCCGGCTACGTCCTGGTCCGGATGGAGCTCACGGACGAGTCATGGTCCGCGGTGCGCAACACCCCGGGCGTCACCGGCTTCGTCGGCCACCTGCACCAGCCGACCCCGCTCACCCTCGACGAGGTGGTCAACATCCTCGCGCCCGAGGTGGAGAAGCAGGCCGGTGTCGCCGCCAAGGCACCGGTCGAGGTCCTCGACTTCGAGGTCGGCGATTCGGTCACCGTCATCGACGGCCCGTTCGCCACGCTGCAGGCGACCATCCACGAGATCAACCCGGACAGCCAGCGGATCAAGGGACTGGTCGAGATCTTCGGCCGCGAGACCCCGGTCGAGCTTTCGTTCTCGCAGATCCAGAAGAACTGACCCGCACAACCGCACCGACCATCCCGACGCACCGACAACTGCAACGAAGGACCGCAATGCCTCCGAAGAAGAAGCTCGCAGCGATCATCAAGCTGCAGATCCAGGCCGGCCAGGCCACCCCGGCGCCGCCGGTCGGCCCGGCCCTTGGCCAACACGGCGTCAACATCATGGAGTTCTGCAAGGCGTACAACGCCGCGACCGAGGCACAACGCGGCAACGTCATTCCGGTTGAGATCTCCGTGTACGAGGACCGCTCGTTTACCTTCGTCACGAAGACGCCGCCGGCTGCCCGGCTGATTCTCAAGGCGGCCGGCATCGAGAAGGGTTCGGGCGAGCCGCAGAAGACCAAGGTTGGCAAGCTCACCCGCGAGCAGGTACGGGCAATCGCCGAGCAGAAGATGCCCGACCTCAACGCCAACGACCTCGACGCCGCCGAGAAGATCATCGCCGGCACCGCCCGCCAGATGGGCGTCACGATCACCGACTGACCACCACCCGCGTATGCGCCGCATACGTGACCGCCGTGGGAGGGCCGCGCTGGCCCGTCTGACCACACGCTCGAACAGGAGACCGCATCATGCAGCGCAGCAAGAAGTACCGCGCCGCCGTCGAGAAGATCGACGACGCCAACCTGTACAGCCCGCTCGAGGCCGCCCGGCTCGCCAAGCAGACCTCAACGACCAACTACGACGCGACCGTCGAGGTCGCGCTGCGGCTCGGCGTCGACCCGCGCAAGGCCGACCAGATGGTGCGCGGCACCGTGAACCTGCCACACGGCACCGGCAAGACCGCCCGCGTGCTGGTCTTCGCGACCGGTGAGCGTGCGGAGGACGCCCGCACGGCCGGGGCCGACATCATCGGCTCCGACGAGCTGATCGCCGAGGTCGAGGGCGGTCGGCTGGACTTCGACGCCGTTGTCGCAACCCCGGACCTGATGGGCAAGGTCGGCCGGCTCGGTCGGGTCCTCGGCCCCCGCGGCCTGATGCCCAACCCGAAGACCGGCACCGTCACCAACGACGTCGTCAAGGCCGTCTCGGACATCAAGGGCGGCAAGATCGAGTTCCGGGTCGACCGGCACTCGAACCTGCACTTCATCATCGGCAAGGTGTCGTTCCCGGACGCCGCCCTGGTGGAGAACTACGCGGCCGCCATGGACGAAGTCATGCGGCTCAAGCCGTCGGCCGCCAAGGGTCGCTACGTCAAGAAGGCGACGATCTCCACCACGATGGGCCCCGGCATCCCCGTGGACCCGAACAAGACCCGCAACCTGCTGGCGGAGGACGCGACCGAGGCCTGACGAAGGAAGGCCGAGTGAGCGAACGACCACGTACTCAGTGGAGACCGTCGAGGTCTGACCTCTGATGGGCATCCGCATCGTCCTGGTCGCGATGTGCTGCGCGTTGCTCGCGGCGGGGTGCTCCGGCGGCGGGGATAACGAGTCGGGGGTCGGCCCGACCGTGGCCGAGTCGACCGCGAGTGCAGCGCATACGCCGGCAGAGCTGTTTGATCGGGTCTCGACGGCGGCCAACGAGGCCGGCAGCGTGCGGACGACGTTCACGAGCACATCGGCCGCGGGTGACATCTCCGGGCACGGCGTCGTCCGCTTCGGATCCGACTATGCGGCTGACCTGACCATGTCGCTGCCCGCCGGCACGGGCGACCTCCGCGCAGTCATCGTGAACGAGACGTTCTACATGCAGCCGGGCTCCGACGATTGGCCTGCCGGCCGGCAAGACCTGGATCTCGTTGACCGGCGACGAGGACAACCCGGTCGTGTCCTCCTTGGGCCCGATCGTCGAATCGCTGTCCACGGCCGGCGACGTCGAGCAGAGTTTCGCCGCGCTCAAGGCGGGGACCGACCTGCGCGACGAGGGCCGCGAGGACATCGACGGGGTCTCGACCACCAAGTACGTGGTGTCCGTTGACGTCGAGCAGGCCATCGCCGCCGGCGGCTCGGCGGCGGCCACGTTCCAGGCACTCAAGGACTTGGGGGTCACCGCGTTTGACTACGCGATCTGGGTCGACGGCGATGACCTGCCACGGCAGTACGAGCAGACCATCGACGCCGGCGGCGCCACCACGACCCGCGCGAACTACACCGACTGGGGAACCACGGTCGCGATTTCGGCGCCGCCGGCCGAGCAGGTAGCCTCGTTGGTCGACTTGCTCGGCACCGGCTGAGCCGCACTGCGAATCACGGGGACCACAGCGATGAAGAAGGCGTTCGTCTGGTGCGCCATCGGCGCGGCCGGGCTGGACTCTTGACCGGATGCGGCGGCGGCGCCGCGGGTACCGGCGGCCAACGACGTGGCGAAGGCCGTCGAACTGAGCGACATCCTGCTGGCCTCGGAGACCGAGTCCCAAGAGGCGGGCTCGGCGAGGTTCAGCATGACGGTCGACGCCGCGGGCGAGGAGATCGGCGCCGAGGGTGTCGTCGCCTACGGCCCCGACGGGCAGGCGATGGAGGCCGAGTACACCGGGCCTGGACCGGACGGCAGCGCCATGACGTTCACGATGCGGCTCGTCGACGACGCCATGTACATGTCCGCGCCGGAGCTGTTCGGGTCCGAGCAATGGCTGGACCTCAGCATGGCGAGCGAACTCTTCGGGGATGCTTTCGACGAGTTCGCCGGCCAGCTCGAAGACGCGGGTGACCCGACGGCAGGGCTCGAGTCGCTTGAGCCGTATGCCGACATCACCGAAGAGGGCACCGAGACCGTCGACGGCGAGGAGACCACCAAATATCGCGTCGAGATCGACCTCGCAGCGATCGCGGATGCACCAGACGCACTGGACGGGGCGTTCGAGGACCTCGCCTCGGCGGACGACGTCGAGATCTGGCTCTGGGTCGCTGACGACCAGACCATTCGCAAGGTCGAGACGTCGATGTCCGTCATGGGCGAGGACGTGAGCTGTCACGCATGCGGCTCTTCGACTGGGGAGCGGATGTGGACGTCGAGGCGCCGCCCGCGGACCAGCTGCTCGACCTGAGCGACCTCGGCATCCCCGAGCTTCACCGGCTGATCGGTCGCCCGAGGCGGCGCCCGCTGCGATTTGGCGCCGGTGGGCGCCGCCCCGTACTCTGTGCGACGCCGAAGACCGCTGGTCGGCGTCGGGGCTCGCATCTGAGGGTGCGCGCATCCGACGCTCGAAGGCCCCGCATTGCGGGCGACCCGCGCAGGTGATCTGGACGCCATCGTCGTCGCATCACGCGATCGACGTCACGCCCCGAGCGCCGTGCGCCGGGGCGTTTCGTATGCGCGGCCCGCAGCACTCCGCTGGACCAGGGATCAGCCCAGTCGGCACGACCTGGAAGGAGCCCCAGTCACATATGGCGAGGCCTGACAAGGCGGCCGCCGTCGCCGAGCTCACGGCGGAGTTCCGAAGCTCAAGCGCCGCAGTGCTGACCGAGTACCGCGGGCTCACCGTGGCCCAGCTCAAGGAGCTGCGCCGCTCACTCGGTGGGGCCACGTCCTACGCCGTGGTGAAGAACACGCTCACCAAGATCGCCGCCAAGGACGCGGGCGTCGAGGGTCTGGATGACCTGCTCGCCGGTCCGTCGGCCATCGCCTTCGTCAAGGGCGACCCGGTCGAGGCGGCCAAGGGCCTGCGTGACTTCGCCAAGGCGCACCCGCTGCTCGTGATCAAGGGCGGTGTGCTGGACGGTCGTCCGGTCACGCCGGACGAGATCAAGAAGCTGGCCGACCTCGAGAGCCGCGAGGTCCTTCTCGCCAAGCTCGCGGGGGCGATGCAGGCGTCGCTGACCGGCGCCGTGTCGTTGTTCGCTGCCCCGCTGTCGCAGACCGCTCGACTCCTCGAGGCGCTGCGCCAGAAGGCCGAGCAGGACCCGAGCGTGCTTGCCGGCGGCGCGGGTACCCCTGCCGTCACAGCTGACAGCAGCGAGGACAGCACCGAGGGCACACCAGCCACCACCGAGGACAGCACCGACACCGCCAACACGGACACCACAGAGGACACCACCGACACCGCCGAGGTCACCGACGCCGCGCCAGCCGCGACCGAGGAGCCGACCGAGGCGCCGGCCACCGACGCTGATGCACCGGCACCCGCCGAGGCAGCGGCCGAGGAGACCACCGAGGGCTAGCCGCCCGACCCACCAAACCCAATTGGGTCGGGGCCTGCGTTGATTTCAAAACCACGCCCCACCCGGAAACTGATGAGGAAGGACCGCCACCATGGCGAAGCTCAGCACCGACGAGCTGCTCGACGCGTTCAAGGAGATGTCGCTCCTGGAGCTCAGCGAGTTCGTCAAGCAGTTCGAGGACACCTTCGGCGTCACCGCGGCCGCCCCGGTCGCCGTGGCCGCCGCCGCCCCGGCGGCCGCTGGCGGCGACGCCGGTGCCGCCGCCGCCGAGGAGCAGGACGAGTTCGACGTCATCCTCGAGGGTGCCGGCGAGAAGAAGATCCAGGTCATCAAGGAGGTGCGCGCGCTCACGAGCCTCGGCCTGAAGGAGGCCAAGGACCTCGTGGACGGCACCCCCAAGCCGGTCCTGGAGAAGGTCAACAAGGAGACCGCCGACAAGGCCAAGGCCGCCCTCGAGGGCGCCGGCGCCACGGTCACCGTCAAGTAGGTCCTGCTCACACCGTCCGTGCTGGGGCGGTCGCCCGAGGATTCCTCGGGTGGCCGCCCCGTCGCACGTGCGGCGCCCTCGCCGGGAGCCCCCGTGTGGTGATCATGACGAAGGCGGGCGGTGTTGCGTCATGATCACCGGCCGGCGGCCGAGCTTCGTCATGATGACCGGCCGTGGGCCGCGTTTCGTCATGATCGACGCCGCCCGGCGCGAGCTCCGTCATGGTCACCGCGCATCGGACACGCCGAGGGGTGCTTGACGCCGGACCCGCGGGAGTTCATAGTGTCGCCGCGGTGCGCGAAGCGGTCGATCCGACCCTCTGGAGCGCGGGCTAAGGTCCGCGTTCGACAGACGCACGCCTTCTGAGTATTCTGTCTCTTTGCGCTGCCGCTGACTGCCCTCACCGCCGTGGTCCCCACCCTGGACACGGGCGGTTACGCATGCGCGAGATGAGACTGCGAGCCCTCGGAAGGACGCCTCTTGGCCGCCGTGCGCACTGCCACCCCTGCCCGCACCAGCACCGCCCCCGCCCGGATCAGCTTCGCAAAGATCCGTGAGCCTTTGGAGGTCCCCGACCTCCTCGCATTGCAGACCGACAGCTTCGACTGGCTCCTCGGCAACGACGCCTGGAAGAGCCGGGTCGACGCCGCCCTCCAGGCCGGCGGCCCCAACGCCGTGCCGACGAAGTCCGGGTTGGAGGAGATCTTCGAGGAGATCTCCCCGATCGAGGACTTCCAGGGCACCATGTCGCTCTCGTTCCGTGACCACCGGTTCGAGCCCGCGAAGAACTCCATCGAGGAGTGCAAGGAGCGCGACTTCACGTATGCGGCTCCGCTGTTCGTGACCGCCGAGTTCATGAACAACGAGACCGGCGAGATCAAGTCGCAGACCGTCTTCATGGGCGACTTCCCGCTGATGACGGACAAGGGCACCTTCATCATCAACGGCACCGAGCGGGTCGTGGTTTCCCAGCTCGTGCGCTCGCCCGGCGTCTACTTCGAGAAGACCGTCGACAAGACCTCGGACAAGGACGTCTTCACGGCCAAGATCATCCCCGGCCGCGGCGCCTGGCTCGAGTTCGAGATCGACAAGAAGGACCTGGTTGGCGTCCGCATCGACCGCAAGCGCAAGCAGAACGTCACGGTGCTGCTCAAGGCGCTCGGCTGGGATGACGCCAAGATCCTCGAGGAGTTCGGCGACTACGAGTCGATCCGCCAGACCCTGGAGAAGGACCACACCACCGGCCGGGACGACGCGATCGTCGACATCTACCGCAAGCTGCGTCCGGGTGAGCCCGCGACCCTCGAGGCCGGCCAGACGCTGCTCGAGAACTTCTACTTCAACCCGAAGCGTTACGACCTGGCGAAGGTCGGCCGCTACAAGGTGAACAAGAAGCTCGGCCTGGACCACCCGCTCGGCCAGGGCGTGCTCACGATCGACGACATCGTCGCAACGATCAAGTACATCGTGAAGCTGCACGCCGGCGAGACCGAGTACACCTCGACCAGTGGGGCGCTTACCCGGCTCGAGACCGACGACATCGACCACTTCGGCAACCGGCGGCTGCGCACGGTCGGCGAGCTCATCCAGAACCAGGTCCGCACCGGCCTGGCGCGGATGGAGCGGGTCGTCCGCGAGCGCATGACGACGCAGGACGTCGAGGCGATCACGCCCCAGACCTTGATCAACATCCGCCCAGTCGTGGCGGCGATCAAGGAGTTCTTCGGTACCTCGCAACTGTCGCAGTTCATGGACCAGACCAACCCCCTGGCCGGCCTGACCCACAAGCGACGGCTTTCGGCGCTCGGCCCCGGTGGTCTGTCGCGTGAGCGGGCTGGCTTCGAGGTCCGCGACGTGCACCCGTCGCACTACGGCCGGATGTGCCCGATCGAGACCCCCGAGGGGCCGAACATCGGCCTGATCGGCTCGCTGTCGACGTATGCCCGCGTGAACGCGTTCGGGTTCGTCGAGACGCCGTACCGCGTGGTGAAGAAGGGCAAGGTCACCGACGAGATCCACTACCTCACGGCCGACGAGGAGGACCTGCACGTCATCGCGCAGGCCAACTCGATCCTGGAGGCCGACGGCAGCTTCGCCGAGCAGCGGGTGCTGGTCCGCAAGCGCGGTGGCGAGGTCGAGTACGTTCCGGGCTCCGAGATCGACTTCATGGACGTCTCACCGCGCCAGATGGTGTCCGTCGCGACCGCGATGATCCCGTTCCTCGAGCACGACGACGCCAACCGCGCGCTCATGGGCTCCAACATGCAGCGGCAGGCGGTGCCGCTGCTGCGCAGCGAGTCCCCGCTGGTCGGCACCGGCATGGAGTACCGCGCCGCCACCGACGCCGGCGACGTGATCACCGCCGAGCAGGCCGGTGTGGTCGAGGAGGTCTCTGCCGCCGCGATCACCGTCATGCACGACGACGGCACGCGCCGGACGTATGCCGTGGCCAAGTTCCGTCGTTCGAACCAGGGCACGAGCTTCAACCAGAAGGCGATCGTGTCCGAGGGCGACCGGGTCGAGGCCGGCCAGGTGCTCGCGGACGGCCCGTGCACCGACAACGGCGAGATGGCGCTGGGCAAGAACCTGCTCGTGGCGTTCATGCCGTGGGAGGGCCACAACTACGAGGACGCGATCATCCTGTCGCAGCGCCTCGTGCAGGACGACGTGCTGTCCTCGATTCACATCGAGGAGCATGAGGTCGACGCCCGCGACACCAAGCTGGGCCCCGAGGAGATCACCCGGGACATCCCGAACGTCTCCGAGGAGATCCTGGCCGACCTCGACGAGCGCGGCATCATCCGCGTCGGCGCCGAGGTCCGCACCGGCGACATTCTGGTCGGCAAGGTCACGCCCAAGGGCGAGACCGAGCTCACCCCAGAGGAGCGTCTGCTCCGAGCGATCTTCGGTGAGAAGTCGCGGGAGGTCCGCGACACGTCGCTCAAGGTCCCGCACGGCGAGTCCGGCACGATTATCGGTGTGCGCCTGTTCGACCGCGAGGAGGGCGACGAGCTGCCCCCGGGCGTCAACCAGCTGGTTCGGGTCTACGTCGCCCAGAAGCGCAAGATCACCGACGGCGACAAGCTCGCCGGCCGGCACGGCAACAAGGGCGTCATCTCCAAGATCCTGCCGGTCGAGGACATGCCGTTCCTCCAGGACGGCACGCCGGTCGACGTCGTGCTGAACCCGCTCGGCGTGCCCGGCCGGATGAACGTTGGACAGGTCCTCGAGACCCACCTCGGCTGGGTGGCCAAGACCGGCTGGGAGGTCAACGACAACAAGCCCTGGTCGGCCCGGTTGCCTGACGCGGCCCGCACTGGTGCCCCCGGCACCAACGTCGCGACCCCGGTCTTCGACGGCGCCCGCGAGGAGGAGATCACCGGCCTGCTCAAGTCCACGCTGAAGAACCGCGACGGTGTCCAGCTGATCGGCGAGTCCGGCAAGGCGCGGTTGTTCGACGGGCGCACCGGCGAGCCGTTCCCGGACCCGATCTCGGTCGGCTACATCTACATCCTCAAGCTCTTGCACCTGGTCGACGACAAGATCCACGCACGGTCGACCGGTCCGTACTCGATGATCACGCAGCAGCCGCTGGGCGGTAAGGCCCAGTTCGGCGGCCAGCGGTTCGGGGAGATGGAGGTGTGGGCGCTGGAGGCCTACGGCGCCGCATACGCGCTGCAGGAGCTGCTCACGATCAAGTCCGATGACGTGCTCGGCCGGGTGAAGGTCTACGAGGCCATCGTCAAGGGCGAGAACATCCCGGAGCCTGGCATCCCGGAGTCCTTCAAGGTCCTCATCAAGGAGATGCAGTCGCTGTGCCTCAACGTCGAGGTGCTCTCCAGCGACGGCATCTCGATCGAGATGCGCGAGACCGACGAGGACGTGTTCCGAGCCGCCGAGGAACTCGGCATCGACCTGTCCCGACGGGAACCTTCGTCGGTCGAGGAAGTCTGAACCTTGGCTGCGCCAACCAACGATCGGCTCAGCAACCAGACGACGGTTGCGAAGCAACCCGATGAAGCGCGCGAAGCGTTCGCTTCATCGGAACAGAGATGAGCCGGCCGAAGGCCGACCAGGCCGTGCAAGCGGCCAACGAATAACAGACACGAACTCCTAGTAGGAGAGCAGGTAGCACGAAGTGCTGGACGTCAATTTCTTTGATGAGCTGCGCATTGGCCTGGCCACCGCTGACGACATCCGTCAGTGGAGCCACGGCGAGGTGAAGAAGCCGGAGACCATCAACTACCGCACCCTCAAGCCGGAGAAGGACGGGCTCTTCTGCGAGAAGATCTTCGGTCCGACCCGGGACTGGGAGTGCTACTGCGGCAAGTACAAGCGAGTCCGCTTCAAGGGCATCATCTGCGAGCGCTGCGGCGTCGAGGTCACGCGAGCCAAGGTGCGGCGGGAGCGGATGGGCCACATCGAGCTGGCCGCGCCGGTCACCCACATCTGGTACTTCAAGGGCGTCCCCAGCCGCTTGGGCTACCTGCTCGACCTGGCGCCGAAGGACCTCGAGAAGGTCATCTACTTCGCCGCCTACATGATCACGCGGGTGGACGAGGAGGCTCGTCACCGCGACCAGCCGTCGCTCGAGGCGCAGATCTCGGTCGAGAAGAAGAAGATCGAGGACAAGCGCGACGTCGACGTCGAGGCCCGGCTGAAGAAGCTCGAGGCCGACCTGGCCGAGCTCGAGGCCGAGGGCGCGAAGTCCGATGTGCGCCGCAAGGTCAAGGAGGGCGCCGAGCGCGAGGCGAACGCCCTGCGTCGGCGCGCCGACAAGGAGGTCGCCGACCTGGAGGCGGTCTGGGAGCGCTTCAAGAACCTCAAGGTCCAGGACCTCGAAGGTGACGAGATCCTCTACCGCCAGATGCGGGACCGCTACGGGCGCTACTTCGACGGCGGCATGGGCGCACAGGCGCTGCAGAAGCGGCTGGAGACCTTCGACCTCGAGGGCGAGGCGGAGACCCTGCGCGAGATCATCCGCGGCGGCAAGGGCCAGAAGAAGACCCGCGCCATCAAGCGGCTCAAGGTCGTCTCCGCGTTCCTCAACACCCGGAACAGCCCGATGGGCATGGTGCTCGACTGCGTCCCGGTGATCCCGCCGGACCTGCGCCCGATGGTGCAGCTCGACGGCGGCCGGTTCGCGACCTCCGACCTGAACGACCTGTACCGCCGGGTGATCAACCGGAACAACCGGTTGAAGCGGCTGCTCGACCTCGGCGCCCCCGAGATCATCGTGAACAACGAGAAGCGGATGCTGCAGGAGGCCGTCGACGCGCTGTTCGACAACGGCCGCCGTGGCCGGCCGGTGACGGGTCCAGGCAACCGTCCGCTGAAGTCGCTGTCCGACATGCTCAAGGGCAAGCAGGGGCGCTTCCGGCAAAACCTGCTCGGCAAGCGCGTCGACTACTCCGGCCGTTCGGTCATCGTCGTCGGCCCGCAGCTGAAGCTGCACCAGTGCGGCCTGCCCAAGCAGATGGCCCTGGAGCTGTTCAAGCCGTTCGTGATGAAGCGGCTGGTGGATCTCAACCACGCGCAGAACATCAAGTCGGCCAAGCGCATGGTCGAGCGCGCCCGCGCCGTGGTGTGGGACGTGCTCGAGGAGGTCATCGCCGAGCACCCGGTGTTGTTGAACCGGGCGCCGACGCTGCACCGACTTGGCATCCAGGCCTTCGAGCCGCAGCTGGTCGAGGGCAAGGCCATCCAGATCCACCCGTTGGTCTGCACCGCGTTCAACGCGGACTTCGACGGCGACCAGATGGCCGTGCACCTTCCGCTGTCCGCGGAGGCGCAGGCCGAGGCCCGCATCCTGATGCTGTCGAGCAACAACATCCTGAGCCCAGCGCACGGTCGGCCGATCACCTCGCCGACCCAGGACATGGTGCTCGGGCTGTTCTTCCTGACGTCCGAGGACCACAACCGCGTCGGCGACGAGAAGCCGAGGTCGATCGGTTCAGTCGCTGAGGCGATCATGGCTTTCGACAACGGTGACCTGAAGCTCCAGTCAGCGATCGCGTTGCGCCTCGACGGCATCAACGACGGGTCGCCCGTTCTCACCACCCTCGGGCGTGCACTGTTCAACGAGGCCCTCCCGTCCGACTACGAGTACGTCAACAAGATCGTCGACAAGAAGGAGCTCAACCGGATCGTCAACGACTTGGCCGAGCGATACCCCAAGGTCCAGGTCGCCGCGACGCTCGACGCGCTCAAGGAGGCCGGCTTCCACTGGGCCACCCGCTCCGGCGTCACGATCGCGATCGAGGACGTCGTCACGCCGGCCGGCAAGCAGGCCATCCTCGACGAGTTCGAGGCCAAGGCCAGCAAGGTCGACGGACAGTTCGAGAAGGGCCTGATCACCGACGACGAGCGTCGGCAGGAGCTCATCGAGATCTGGTCGCAGGCGACCGGCAGGGTCGCGGAGGAGATGGAGAAGAACTTCCCCGCCACCAACCCGGTGTGGATGATGGTCAACTCCGGAGCCCGCGGAAACATGATGCAGGTCCGGCAGATCGCCGGTATGCGCGGCCTGGTCGCCAACCCGAAGGGCGAGATCATCCCGCGGCCGATCAAGTCGAACTTCCGCGAGGGGCTGTCCGTCCTGGAGTACTTCATCGCGACCCATGGCGCACGCAAGGGTCTGGCGGACACCGCGCTGCGGACCGCAGACTCCGGCTACCTCACCCGTCGTCTCGTGGACGTCTCACAGGACGTGATCATCCGCGAGGTCGACTGCGGTACCGATCGTGGGCTGACGATGGTCATCGCCACTGCTGGTCCGGACGGCACGCTGCGCAAGGACGACCTGGTCGAGACCAGCGCTTATGCGCGCAACCTCGCCGAGGACGTCGAGGTCGACGGCAGCGTCTCGGCGTCCGCCGGGACCGACCTGTCGATCCCGCTCATCGACGAGTTGGTCGCGAAGGGCGTCGAGAAGGTCAAGGTGCGTAGCGTCCTGACCTGCGAGAGCAAGGTCGGGACGTGCGCGTCCTGCTACGGCCGTTCGATGGCGACCGGCAAGCTCGTGGACGTCGGCGAGGCGGTCGGCATCATCGCCGCGCAGTCGATCGGCGAGCCCGGCACGCAGCTGACGATGCGGACCTTCCACACCGGTGGGGTGGCCGGTGAGGACATCACCCACGGCCTGCCGCGGGTGGTCGAGCTGTTCGAGGCCCGGACCCCGAAGGGCGTGGCTCCGATCAGCGAGGCCGCCGGCCGGGTGCGGATCGAGGACACCGAGAAGGCGCGCAAGCTGGTCGTCGTCCCCGACGACGGCAGCGACGAGGTCGACTACCCGATCTCCAAGCGGCAGAAGCTCCTGGTCGAGGACGGCGGTCACGTCGAGGTCGGGCAGCAGCTCGTCGCCGGCGCGATCGACCCGAAGCAGGTGCTGCGCATCCTCGGACCCCGCAAGGTCCAGGAGCACCTGGTTCAGGAGGTGCAGGAGGTTTACCGCAGCCAGGGCGTCTCGATCCACGACAAGCACATCGAGGTCATCGTCCGCCAGATGCTCAAGCGGGTGACGATCATCGAGACCGGCGACTCGCAGTTCCTGCAGGGCGAGCTGGCCGAGCGGACGGCGTTCGAGTCGACGAACCGCCAGGTCGTGACCGAGGGCGGTGCCCCCGCCTCCGGTCGCCCGGAACTGATGGGCATCACCAAGGCCTCGCTGGCCACCGACTCGTGGCTGTCGGCGGCGTCCTTCCAGGAGACGACCCGGGTGCTCACCGACGCGGCGATCAACGCCAAGTCGGACCCGCTGCTCGGCCTGAAGGAGAACGTCATCATCGGCAAGCTCATCCCGGCCGGCACCGGCCTGCCGCAGTACCGCAACGTGCGGGTCGAGCCGACCGAGGAGGCCAAGGCCGCGGTCTACTCGATGGCCGTGTACGACGATGTCGACTACGGCGTGTTCGGAACTGGCTCTGGCCAGGCCGTCCCGCTCGAGGACTACGACCTCGGCGCGTACGAGCGCTGATCCGACCGCGTCCCGCGCGTTCCACCCTGATGGCCCCGTCACCTGCCCGTGACGGGGCCATCAGAGTTGAACAGGCGTGCTGGCGCTAGCCTCCTCCGGGACGCTGTGCTTGCTGGTGATCGACCGAGGGGACCACCTGTGACCGACCAGCCCGGACCGCCGCCCAACCGCGAACCAGAGCGCGATCCGTATGCGTCGGGCCCCACCCCACCAGCGCCACCGCCGCCACCGCCCCCGCCCGGCTACCCACAACCGGGCTACCAGCAGCCGGGCTACCAGCAGCCGGGGTACCAGCAGCCGCCGCCTACGGCCAGCCGGGGTATCCGCCGCCCGGCGCCGGCGCCTACCCGCGCATACGGTCAGGCATACGGGCCGGGCGCACCGCGCCGCACGCAACGGTCTGGGCGTCGCCGCCCTCGTCTGCGGCATCATCGGCGTCCTCACCAGCTTCACGGTCGTCCTGTTCTTCCTGGCGATCCTGTTCGGCATCCTCGCCGCTGATCTTCGGCATCATCGGTCGCGGCCGGGCCAAGCGCGGCGAAGCCACGAACAAGGGGGTGGCAACGACCGGGCTCGTGCTCGGGATCATCGCGATCCTGCTGGGCCTTGCCGGTCTGGTGATCATCATCGTGGTCGCCAGTTCCGACTCGGTGGGCAACCTCATCGAGTGCCTCGACGAGGCGGGTTCCGACCAGGAGGCGATCGATGACTGCGAACGGCGGTTCGCGGACGAGCTCACCGACTAGGGTCCGCCGGTCGATAGCCTGGCCGAGCCTGAGTCGAACTCCTGAGATCGAGGACCCATCTGATGTCTGAACAGCCCCCGGACCCGAACCAGCCGCGGGAGCCGCAGGACCAGGAGCCCGCGAGCCAGCCGGACCCGTTCGGTGCGACCGCTCCGGTGCCGGGCGACGTCCCGCCGGCACCCGAGGCGCCCGCACCCCCTGCGTCGACCCCGCCGCCCCCGCCGCCGCCAGCCGGCCACCGCCGCGCCACCTCCGCCGGCGGACCGCCGCCGCCGCTCCGCCGGGGCCGCCGCCGCCGCCGTGCCGCCGCGCTGGCCGCCACCACCGCCGCCGCCGTATGGCGCCCCGGCGCCCGGTCAGCCGGGACAGCCTGGCCGCCGCCCGGTTATCCCGCCTACGGCCCGCCGCCCGGTCAGCCGGGACAGCCCGGACCGCCGCCCGGCTATCCCGCCTACGGCCAGCCCCCGCCCGGCTACGGCTACGCGCCGCAGATTCCCGGCCAGAAGAGCAAGCTCGTCGCTGGCCTGCTCGGGATCTTCCTCGGCGGCTTCGGGATCCACCGCTTCTACCTGGGCTACACCACGATCGGCATCGTGCAGATCGTCGTGACGGTCTGCACCCTCGGCCTCGGCGCCATCTGGGGCTTCATCGAGGGGATCCTGATCCTGGTCGGCTCGACGATCACGACGGACGCCAAGGGCATACCGCTGAAGGACACGTGAGCCGTCCTTGAGCCCTGGCTACCCGCCGCCCGAGTACCTGGGTTATCCGCCGCAGCCGCAGACCGAAGGGGACGCGGTCGCCGCACTCGTGCTGTCGATCGTGTCCTGGACCGTGTGTCCGGTGATCTGCGCAGTTCTCGCGCTGGTGATGGCCAACCGCGCCGAGCAGACGATCAACGCCTCGAACGGCTGGCGGACCGGCAGCGGACTGGTGACGGCGGCGCGGATCATCGCCTGGGTCAATATCGGCGTGTTCGCCGTCGCGATCGTGGCGGGAATCATCGCGATCATCATCGCGGTCGGCGCCTCCGCGTGACGCCACCTGCCCCGCGATCTTGAGCCTTCTTCATGATCACCTCGGCGAGTCGCTGAAGAAAGCTCAAGATCGCCGGGGAGCGGGCTCGCTTTGACCCTTGGCGCGGGGCTCCGGTACTGTCATCCCTTGTGCCTGGGTCCGTCCAGGCCTGCGATTGACAGCGTCCCGCTGCCGTGCGCCCTCGGTTTGTCCGAGCAGCGCTGGGTCCGGGGCATCCGACGACTCACAGCTCGCCCTTTTCTGAGGGTGCGCTGCGAGCGCGGGCGGGGCGACACACCCGACCGCGGGGGTCGGAGAAGTCAGTTGATCGCCGGACGAAACGGACACACGCGCGCTCGACCGAAACCGCAGAACTACCGGTACCTCAGAAGACGGAGACTCCGTGCCCACGATCCAGCAGCTGGTCCGCAAGGGCCGCCAGGACAAGATCGGGAAGGCCAAGACGCCGGCGCTCAAGGGCAGCCCGCAGCGTCGCGGCGTGTGCACCCGCGTGTACACGACCACGCCGAAGAAGCCGAACTCTGCGCTGCGCAAGGTCGCCCGCGTCCGCCTGACCAGCCAGATCGAGGTCACGGCGTACATCCCGGGCGTGGGTCACAACCTGCAGGAGCACTCGATCGTGCTGGTCCGCGGCGGCCGGGTGAAGGATCTGCCGGGCGTCCGCTACAAGATCGTCCGCGGAGCGCTGGACACCCAGGGTGTGAAGAACCGTAAGCAGGCGCGCAGCCGGTACGGCGCGAAGAAGGAGAAGAGCTAATGCCGCGCAAGGGCCCCGCTCCCAAGCGGCCGTTGGTCGTCGACCCGGTCTACAACAGCCCGCTGGTGACCCAGCTGGTCAACAAGATCCTGATGGCCGGCAAGAAGTCCACCGCCGAGCACATCGTCTATGGCGCGCTCGAGGGCTGCCGCGAGAAGTCCGGGGGCGACCCGGTCATCACGCTCAAGCGTGCGCTCGACAACGTCAAGCCGACCATCGAGGTCAAGAGCCGCCGCGTTGGTGGCGCGACCTACCAGGTTCCGGTCGAGGTGAAGCCGGGCCGCAGCACCACCCTCGCGCTGCGTTGGCTCGTGGGCTACTCGCGGCAGCGTCGTGAGAAGACCATGACCGAGCGCCTGATGAACGAGCTGCTCGACGCAAGCAACGGTCTTGGCGCGAGCGTCAAGCGCCGCGAGGACACCCACAAGATGGCCGAGTCCAACAAGGCCTTCGCCCACTACCGCTGGTAATTCAGCGCCCCGAGTCAACACAGACTTCGACCGACCGACGAGAGAACGCGAGAGACGCCGCACCGTGGCTACCGACACCGCCGCCACCCTGGCCAAGGTCCGCAACATCGGGATCATGGCTCATATCGACGCGGGCAAAACCACCACGACTGAGCGGATCCTGTTCTACACCGGCATCAACTACAAGATCGGCGAGGTCCACGAGGGCGCCGCGACGATGGACTGGATGCCGCAGGAGCAGGAGCGCGGCATCACCATCACCTCCGCCGCGACGACCTGCGTGTGGGACGGCCACACCATCAACATCATCGACACCCCGGGCCACGTCGACTTCACCGTGGAGGTGGAGCGTTCGCTGCGCGTCCTCGACGGTGCCGTCGCCGTGTTCGACGGGGTGGCCGGCGTCGAGCCGCAGTCCGAGACGGTCTGGCGCCAGGCGGACCGCTACAGCGTGCCCCGCATCTGCTTCGTGAACAAGCTCGACCGGGTGGGCGCCGAGTTCCACCGCTGCGTCGACATGATGGTCACCCGGCTCAACGCGACCCCGCTGGTGGTGCAGATCCCGATCGGCTCAGAGGCCGACTTCACCGGGGTCGTCGACCTGGTCGGGATGAAGGCGCTCGTGTGGTCGGCCGAGGCCGCCAAGGGCGAGATGTACGACGTCGTCGACATCCCGGCCACGCACATCGAGGCCGCCCGCGACTGGCACGACCGGCTGATCGAGACGCTGGCCGAGGCCGACGACGCCATCATGGAGAAGTACCTCGAAGGCGAGCAGCCCAGCGAGGACGAGCTCATCGCCGCGATCCGGCGGGCCACCATCGCCGGCAAGCTCAACCCGGTGCTCTGCGGCTCGGCGTTCAAGAACAAGGGCGTGCAGCCGATGCTGGACGCGGTGGTGCGCTACCTGCCGAGCCCGCTCGACGTCGATGCGATCGAGGGCCACAAGCCCGGCGACGAGGACGCGGTCATCGAGCGTGCGCCCAGCGAGGAGGAGCCGTTCTCCGCGCTCGCCTTCAAGATCATGAGCGACCCGCACCTCGGCAAGCTCACCTACATCCGCGTGTACTCGGGCCTGCTCGAGACCGGCACCCAGGTGCTCAACAGCACCAAGGGCCGCAAGGAGCGGATCGGCAAGATCTACCAGATGCACGCGAACAAGCGTGAGGAGCGCCCGAGCGTCGGCGCCGGCCACATCGTGGCGGTGATGGGCCTGAAGGACACCACGACCGGGGACACCCTCAGCGACGACAAGGCGCCGGTGATCCTGGAGTCGATGGAGTTCCCGGCTCCCGTCATCCACGTGGCGATCGAGCCGAGGACCAAGAGCGACCAGGAGAAGCTCGGCACCGCGATCCAGCGGCTGGCCGAGGAGGACCCGACCTTCCAGGTGCGCACCGACGAGGAGACCGGCCAGACGATCATCGCCGGCATGGGCGAGCTGCACCTCGACGTGCTGGTCGACCGCATGCGCCGCGAGTTCAAGGTCGAGGCCAACGTCGGCAAGCCGCAGGTCGCATACCGCGAGACGATCACCAGGAAGGTCGAGAAGGTCGACTACACCCACAAGAAGCAGACGGGTGGGTCCGGCCAGTTCGCCAAGGTGCAGATCGACGTCGAGCCGACCGAGGGCGAGGACGGCTACGAGTTCGTCAACTCCGTGACCGGTGGGCGCATCCCGCGCGAGTACATCCCGTCGGTCGACGCCGGCTGCCAGGAGGCGATGGAGTTCGGCGTGCTCGCCGGCTACCCGCTGACCGGCGTCAAGGTCACGCTGAAGGACGGCCAGTACCACGACGTCGACTCATCCGAGCTCGCCTTCAAGATCGCCGGTTCGATGGCGTTCAAGGAGGCGGCGCGCAAGGCCGGTCCGGTGCTCATGGAGCCGATGATGTCCGTCGAGGTCACCACCCCCGAGGACTTCATGGGCGACGTGATCGGCGACCTCAACTCCCGCCGCGGTCACATCCAGTCCATGGACGAGCGGGCCGGCGCCCGGGTCGTCAAGGCGCTGGTGCCGCTGTCAGAGATGTTCGGCTACGTCGGGGACCTGCGGTCCAAGACCCAGGGCCGGGCGAGCTACTCGATGCAGTTCGACTCGTATGCGCAGGTTCCGCGGAACGTGGCGGACGAGATCATCGCGAAGGTCAGAGGCGAGTAGCGAACGACACCAGCATACGACCAGCGGGTCGGGGCATCACGAGCACCGGGCCGAACCATGACCAAGACGTCGCACGGCGTTCAACAACACAGTCCTGAGGAGGACCACAGTGGCGAAGGCGAAGTTCGAGCGGACTAAGCCGCACGTCAACATCGGCACCATCGGTCACATCGACCATGGCAAGACGACGCTGACGGCTGCCATCACCAAGGTGCTGCACGACAAGTTCCCGGACCTGAACCCCTTCACGCCGTTCGACCAGATCGACAAGGCCCCGGAGGAGCGTCAGCGCGGCATCACGATCTCGATCGCGCACGTCGAGTACCAGACCGAGGCTCGGCACTACGCGCACGTCGACTGCCCTGGGCACGCCGACTACATCAAGAACATGATCACCGGTGCGGCGCAGATGGACGGCGCGATCCTCGTGGTCGCGGCCACCGACGGCCCGATGCCGCAGACGAAGGAGCACGTGCTCCTGGCCCGCCAGGTCGGCGTCCCCGCCATCGTCGTGGCGCTCAACAAGGCCGACATGGTCGATGACGAGGAGATCCTCGAGCTGGTCGAGCTCGAGGTCCGCGAGCTGCTCACCAGCTACGAGTTCCCGGGCGACGACATCCCCGTGATCCGCGTCTCGGCGCTCAAGGCGCTCGAGGGCGACGCTGAGTGGAGCGGCAAGCTGCTCGAGCTCATGGAGGCGGTCGACACCGCGATCCCGACGCCCGGAGCGCGAGATCGACAAGCCGTTCCTGATGCCGATCGAGGACGTCTTCACGATCACCGGTCGCGGCACGGTCGTCACCGGCCGGATCGAGCGCGGTGTCGTCAAGGTCAACGAGACCGTCGACATCGTGGGCATCAAGGAGGAGAAGCAGACGACGACCGTCACCGGCGTCGAGATGTTCCGCAAGCTCCTCGACGAGGGCCAGGCCGGCGAGAACGTCGGCCTGCTGCTCCGCGGCACCAAGCGCGAGGACGTCGAGCGCGGCCAGGTCGTGGTCAAGCCCGGCTCGATCACGCCGCACACCGACTTCGAGGCGCAGGTCTACATCCTGTCCAAGGACGAGGGTGGCCGGCACACGCCGTTCTTCAACAACTACCGCCCGCAGTTCTACTTCCGTACCACCGACGTGACCGGCGTCGTTGACCTCCCCGAGGGCACCGAGATGGTCATGCCGGGCGACAACACCGAGATGAAGGTCGCGCTGATCCAGCCGATCGCCATGGAGGAGGGCCTGCGCTTCGCCATCCGCGAGGGCGGCCGCACCGTTGGCGCCGGCCGGGTCACCAAGATCCTCAAGTAACACCGCGCCACCTCCTCGTCCGGTCAGGTGCCGGTATGCGAACCGCATACCGGCACCTGACCGGGACGGACACACCTGACCAAGCACGACAGCGGCACCAACAAGAAAAGGACACCGAAGCCACCATGGCGGGACAGAAGATCCGCATCAGGCTCAAGGCCTACGACCACGAGGTCATCGACAGCTCGGCGCGCAAGATCGTCGAGACGGTGACGCGTACTGGTGCGCAGGTCGCGGGCCCGGTGCCGCTGCCGACCGAGAAGAACGTGTACTGCGTCATCCGCTCGCCGCACAAGTACAAGGACAGCCGCGAGCACTTCGAGATGCGCACGCACAAGCGACTCATCGACATCCTCGACCCCACGCCGAAGACGGTCGACTCGCTCATGCGACTCGACCTCCCGGCCGGCGTCGACATCGAGATCAAGCTCTGAGAAGGCGAGGACGACGCAGACATGAGCAAGCAGATGAAGGGCCTGCTGGGCGAGAAGCTCGGCATGACCCAGGTCTGGGACGCCGACGCGAAGCTCGTCCCGGTGACCGTGGTCAAGGCCGGCCCCTGTGTGGTGACGCAGGTGCGCACGCCCGACAACGACGGGTATGCGGCCGTGCAGATCGCGTTCGGCGCCATCGACCCGCGCAAGGTGAACAAGCCCGACGCGGGCCACTTCGCGAAGGCCGGGGTCACCCCGCGGCGCCATGTGGCGGAGCTGCGTACCGATGACGCCAACGACTACACCGTCGGCCAGGAGCTCGGCCCGGATGTGTTCGAGGCCGGCCAGACGGTCGACGTCGTCGGCACGACCCGCGGCAAGGGCACTGCTGGCGTGATGAAGCGGCACGGCTTCAAGGGCCTGGGCGCTTCGCACGGCACCCAGCGCAAGCACCGCTCGCCGGGTTCCATCGGCGGCTGCGCGACCCCCGGCCGCGTGTTCAAGGGCGTGCGGATGGCCGGCCGGATGGGCGGCGAGCGCCAGACCGTCCAGAACCTCACCGTCCACGCGGTCGACACCGAGAAGGGCCTGCTGCTCATCAAGGGCGCGGTTCCCGGACCGGACGGCGGCCTCGTGCTCGTCAAGACCGCCGCGAAGGGGGCATGACATGTCGACCGTTGACGTCCTGACCCCGTCCGGGACCAAGGCCGGCAGCGCTGAGCTGCCGGAGTCGGTCTTCGACGTCCAGGTCAACGTTCCGCTGATCCACCAGGTCGTGGTGGCCCAGCTGGCTGCCGCCCGTCAGGGCACCCACGACACCAAGTCCCGCGGCGAGGTCCGTGGTGGTGGCCGCAAGCCGTACCGGCAGAAGGGCACCGGCCGGGCCCGCCAGGGCTCGACCCGCGCGCCGCAGTTCGCCGGCGGTGGCGTCGTGCACGGCCCGACGCCGCGTGACTACAGCCAGCGCACCCCCAAGAAGATGAAGGCCGCCGCGCTGCGCGGGGCGCTCTCGGACCGGGCCCGCAACGGCCGGGTGCATGTGGTGACCGCGCTCGTCGAAGGGGAGACCCCGTCCACGAAGGCAGCCGTGCAGGCGCTGGCCAACCTGTCCGACCGACAGCACGTGCTGGTGGTGGTCGGCCGCGGTGATGACGTCACCTGGCTGAGCCTGCGCAACGTGGACCGGGTCCACCTGCTCACGCCGGACCAGCTGAACACCTACGACGTGCTCATCTCCGACGACGTGGTGTTCACCCAGGCCGCGCTCGAGGCCTTCGTCGCGGGTCCGGCCACGGGCAAGTCCGCGAAGGCAACCGCGAGCAGCACGGAGGTCGCCGAGACCGAGGCCGCCGAGACGGAGCCCAGTGAGACCGAGGCCGCCGAGTCGAGGACGCGGCCATCGAGACCGACGACGAGACCGACAACGAGACCGAAGGGAGCGAGGCATGAGGATCGCCGACCCGCGCGACATCCTGATCGCGCCCGTCATCTCCGAGAAGAGCTATGGCCTTCTCGACCAGAACAAGTACACGTTCCTCGTCCACCCGGACGCCAACAAGACCCAGATCAAGATCGCGGTCGAGCAGGTGTTCAACGTGAAAGTGACGAGCGTGAACACCATCAACCGCCAGGGCAAGAAGAAGCGCACCCGCTTCGGCGTGGGTGCCCGCAAGGACACCCGCCGCGCCATCGTGGGCCTGGCCGAGGGCCACCGCATCGACATCTTCGGGGGTCCGGTCTCCTGACCGGGCGCGCTGACGAGGACTGACAGGGATTTATTGCCATGGGCATCCGCAAGTACAAGCCGACCACCCCGGGCCGTCGTGGCTCGAGCGTGGCCGACTTCGTCGAGGTCACGCGTGACGAGCCGGAGAAGTCGCTGGTCCGCCCACTGCACGGCAAGGGCGGTCGCAACAACGCCGGCCGCATCACCACCCGGCACCAGGGCGGCGGGCACAAGCGCGCGTATCGCGTGATCGACTTCCGTCGGCACGACAAGGACGGTGTGCCGGCCAAGGTCGCGCACATCGAGTACGACCCGAACCGGACTGCGCGGATCGCGTTGCTGCACTACGCCGATGGCGAGAAGCGCTACATCCTGGCGCCGCAGCGGCTGAACCAGGGCGACCGCGTCGAGAACGGTCCGACGGCCGACATCAAGCCCGGCAACAACCTTCCGCTGCGCAACATCCCGGTCGGCACGGTCATCCACGCGATCGAGCTTCGTCCCGGCGGCGGCGCCAAGCTCGCCCGGTCGGCGGGGGCGGCGGTGCAGCTGGTGGCCAAGGAGGGCCCACACGCAACCCTGCGTATGCCCTCCGGCGAGATGCGCAAGGTTGATGTCCGGTGTCGAGCCACGGTCGGCGAGGTCGGCAACGCCGAGCAGTCGAACATCAACTGGGGCAAGGCCGGCCGGATGCGCTGGAAGGGCAAGCGCCCCACGGTGCGCGGCGTTGCGATGAACCCGATCGACCACCCGCACGGCGGTGGCGAAGGCAAGACCTCAGGTGGCCGCCACCCGGTCTCGCCGTGGGGCCAGGCCGAGGGCCGTACCCGCACGCCGAACAAGGAAAGCGACAAGCTCATCGTGTC
Source organism: uncultured Actinomycetota bacterium (assembly GCA_963836025.1). GTDB lineage: Bacteria > Actinomycetota > Actinomycetes > JBEVHX01 > JBEVHX01 > JBEVHX01. The sequence continues at coordinate 120,226 of CAWIIE010000007.1, read as the reverse complement.
GCGCCGCAAGTCGAACAAGAAGCGCTGAGGAGTCTGACGGATGCCGCGCAGCCTGAAGAAGGGTCCCTTCGTGGACGACCACCTGGCCAAGAAGGTGGACGCCCAGAACGACCGGGGCACCAAGAACGTCATCAAGACGTGGTCTCGGCGCTCCATGATCGTCCCGGCCATGCTCGGGCACACGATCGCGGTGCACGACGGCCGCAAGCACGTGCCGATCTTCGTCACCGAGTCGATGGTCGGCCACAAGCTCGGGGAGTTTGCCCCCACCCGCACCTTCCGTGGCCACGAGAAGGACGACAAGAAGGCGCGTCGCCGCTGACGCTGGTCACCCGACCAGCGATGCGATGACGAGCACGACAGCACACAAGACAACGAAGGCAGGGACAGCGATGGAAGCCAGGGCTCAGGCGCGGTACGTCCGCGTCACGCCCATGAAGGCGCGCCGCGTGGTGGACCTCATCCGCGGCCGCTCGGCGGCCGAGGCGCAGGCGATGCTTCGCTTCACGCCGCAGGCGGCCAGCGAGCCGGTGGGCAAGGTGCTCGACAGCGCCATCGCCAACGCGCGGTTCAAGACCGAGCAGGCGTCGCAGCGCTTCGACCTGTCCGACTACGTCGTCACCTCGGCGTACGTCGACGAGGGGCCGACGCTGAAGCGCTTTCGGCCGCGCGCCCAGGGTCGGGCATACCGCATCCGCAAGCGCACCAGCCACATCACCGTGATCGTGGAGCAACGCGAGCCATCCGTCGGCGCCTCGGCGCCGACACAGCAGAAGGAGAGGACCCGCTAGTGGGCCAGAAGGTCAACCCGCACGGGTTCCGGCTGGGCATTACCACCGACTGGAGCAGCCGGTGGTACGCCGACGACAAGCTGTACAAGCACTACGTCCGCGAGGACGTGGCGATTCGTCGGATGATGAGCAAGGGCATGGAGCGCGCGGGCATCTCCAAGGTCGACATCGAGCGCACCCGGGACCGGGTCCGCGTCGACATCCACACCGCTCGTCCGGGCATCGTCATCGGCCGCCGCGGCGCTGAGGCCGACCGCATCCGCGGCGACCTCGAGAAGCTCACCGGCAAGCAGGTGCAGCTGAACATTCTCGAGGTGAAGAACCCCGAGGTGGACGCTCAGCTGGTCGCGCAGGGCGTGGCGGAGCAGCTGTCATCCCGGGTTTCGTTCCGTCGTGCCATGCGCAAGGCGATGCAGTCGGCGATGAAGGCCGGCGCGAAGGGCATCCGGGTGCAGTGCTCGGGTCGTCTCGGCGGCGCCGAGATGTCCCGCTCGGAGTTCTACCGCGAGGGTCGGGTGCCGTTGCACACGCTGCGGGCGCACATCGACTACGGCTTCTATGAGGCGCGAACGACCTTCGGCCGGATTGGCGTGAAGGTCTGGATCTACCGCGGGGACGCGGTCGGTGGCCGTGCCGAGCGTGAGCTCCCCGGCGCCGGTGCCCGCGCTCCGCAGCGCACCCGTCCGACCCGGACCCGTCGCCCGTTCGAGGACACCCCGGTCGAGGGCGAGGCCGCTGCGGTTGAGGCGGCTCCCGTCGAGGTGGCGCCGATCGAGGCCCCCGCGCCCGTCGAGGCCGTGGCACCGGTCGTGGCCTCGGCCGCGGACGCCTCCGCCCCGGCAGCGCCAGTCGCCGAGCCAGTCGCGTCCCCTGTGATCGAGCCGGTCGCTGCGCCGGTGGCCGAGCCGGTCGCCGAGCCGGTCGCTGCGCCGTGGCCGAGCCGTCGCCGAGCCGGTCGCTGCGCCGGTGACCGAGCCGGTCGCTGAGGCTGCTGCCCCGGTCGCCGAGTCCACGCCGGCAACCCGCACACCGTCTGAGGAGGGCTGACCATGCTGATCCCGCGCAGGGTCAAGCACCGCAAGCAGCACCACCCCGAGCGGCGTGGAGCGGCCAAGGGCGGTACCCGGGTGACCTTCGGCGAGTACGGCATCCAGGCCGTCGAGCACGCATACGTGACGAACCGGCAGATCGAGGCGGCCCGAATCGCGATCACCCGGCATATCCGCCGTGGCGGCAAGGTGTGGATCAACATCTACCCGGACCGTCCGATCACGAAGAAGCCGGCCGAGACGCGCATGGGCTCCGGCAAGGGCTCACCCGAGTGGTGGGTGGCCAACGTCAAGCCCGGTCGCGTGATGTTCGAGCTGTCCTATCCGAGCGAGAAGGTGGCGCGCGAAGCTCTCGAGCGGGCCGCGCACAAGCTCCCGATGAAGTGCCGGATCGTTCGGCGCGAAGCAAGTGAGGCGTGATGGCGATCGTCCAGACCGATGAGCTCCGTGGGCTGGCGGACGACGAGTTGGTCAGCAAGCTTCGGGAGGCCAAGGAGGAGCTGTTCAACCTCCGGTTCCAGGCGGCGACCGGCCAGCTGGAGAACCATGGCCGGCTGCGCGCTGTTCGCAAGGAGATCGCCCGCATCTACACCGTGATGCGCGAGCGCGAGCTCGGCATCACGCCGGTGGAGAGCACCGTGAACAGCGCAGGCAGTGCAGGTGCGGCATGAGCGACAACGACGAGAAGACAGGTATGAGCGAGAACAGCACGAGCACCGCCCGGACGCGCGGCTTCCGCAAGACGCGTGAGGGCCTGGTCATCAGCGACAAGATGGACAAGACCGTCGTCGTCGCGGTCGAGGACCGGGTCAAGCACGCGCTGTACGGCAAGGTCATCCGCCGCACGAACAAGCTCAAGGCGCACGACGAGCTGAACCAAGCCGGCGTGGGCGACCGCGTCCTGCTGATGGAGACCCGCCCGCTCAGCGCGACCAAGCGCTGGCGCGTGGTGGAGATCCTCGAGAAAGCGCAGTAAAGGCCCCTTGAAGATCTTTGAGAAGTTCCGCAAGGCTCGTGGGAATCCACGAGAACCAGCAGACAACCAGGAGATGAAGTGATCCAGCAGGAGTCGCGACTGCGAGTCGCCGACAACACCGGTGCCAAGGAACTCTTGTGCATCCGGGTGCTTGGCGGCTCCGGTCGACGCTACGCGGGCATCGGGGACGTGATCGTGGCCACCGTCAAGGACGCGATCCCCGGCGGCAACGTCAAGAAGGGCGAGGTCGTCAAGGCGGTCATCGTCCGCACGGTGAAGGAGCGGCGGCGTGCCGACGGTTCCTACATCAAGTTCGACGAGAACGCCGCGGTGATTCTCAAGAGCGACGGTGAGCCCCGCGGTACCCGCATCTTCGGCCCGGTCGGCCGCGAGCTGCGCGAGAAGAAGTACATGAAGATCATCTCGCTGGCGCCGGAGGTGCTCTAAGCCATGGCCAAGATGCGCATCAAGAAGGGCGACACCGTCCTCGTCATCTCCGGCAAGGACAAGGGCCTGACCGGCAAGGTCATCCAGGCCTACCCCGAGCGCGATCGATTGCTCGTCGAAGGCGTCAACCGGATCAAGAAGCACACGAAGGTCAGCCAGACCCAGCGCGGTGCCAAGACCGGCGGCATCATCACGCAGGAGGCACCGATCCACATCTCCAACGTGATGCTCGTCGTCGAGGTCGAGGGCAAAGAGGTCGGCAGCCGGATCGGGTACCGCACCGACGAGGACGGCACCAAGGTCCGCGTCGCCCGGCGGACCGGTAAGGACATCTGATGAGCAGCCTGAGCGACGACGTGACGAGCGAGCTTGCGAGCGAGTCGCGGAGTGCGACCATGACCACCGAGACCCAGAACAGCGAAGCGACCAGCGAGTCGCAGAGCGCGACGCAGACTCGTGAGTTGCCGCGGCTGAAGCAGCGCTACCGCTCCGAGGTGGCGCCCGCGCTGCGCGAGGAGTTCGGCTACGCCAACGTCATGCAGATCCCTGGTCTGACCAAGATCGTGGTGAACATGGGCGTCGGTGAGGCCGCGCGCGACTCGAAGCTGATCGAGGGCGCACTCCGGGACCTCACCGCCATCACCGGCCAGAAGCCGCAGGTCACGAAGGCGCGCAAGTCGATCGCGCAGTTCAAGCTGCGTGAGGGCATGCCGATCGGGGCCCACGTCACCCTGCGCGGCGACCGGATGTGGGAGTTCCTGGACCGCTTGCTGTCGGTCGCGCTGCCGCGCATCCGCGACTTCCGCGGCCTGTCGCCGAAGCAGTTCGACGGCCGGGGCAACTTCACCTTCGGACTGAACGAGCAGGCCATGTTCCACGAGATCGACCAGGACAAGGTCGACCGCGTGCGCGGCATGGACATCACGGTCGTCACGACGGCGGCTTCTGACGACGAGGGGCGCGCGCTGCTCAAGCAGCTCGGCTTCCCCTTTTCGGAGCGGTGAGGGCGATGAGCGAGCTTGCGAGCCAATCCCCGAACGCGACCATCAACGGAGTGATCTGACGTGGCAAAGAAGGCATTAGTCAACAAGGCGGCGGCGAAGCCGAAGTTCAAGGTCCGCGGCTACACCCGGTGCAACCGGTGCGGCCGGCCCAAGTCGGTGTACCGCAAGTTCGGGCTCTGTCGGGTGTGCCTGCGGGAGATGGCCCACGCGGGCCAGCTCCCGGGCGTCACGAAGAGCAGTTGGTAGTCACTACGTACGCCGCAGGTCCGGGCACCAGCCCGGATACCACGGTGAGAAAGGCCGTTGGCCAACCATGACCATGACAGACCCCATCGCGGACATGCTCACCCGCATCCGCAACGCCAACTCGGCGTACCACGAGCAGACGACCATGCCGTCGTCGAAGATCAAGACACACATCGCCGAGATCCTCCAGCAGGAGGGCTACATCGCCGGCTGGCGCGTGCAGGACAACGAGGACGGCGTCGGCTCGATGCTGCTCGTCGACCTGAAGTACGGCCCCAATCGTGAGCGGTCGATCGCTGGCGTGCGCCGGGTGTCCAAGCCGGGACTGCGGGTGTATGCGAAGTCCAGCTCGTTGCCGCGGGTGCTGGGTGGGCTCGGCATCGCGATCATCTCGACGTCAACCGGGCTGCTCACCGACAAGCAGGCTGCCAAGAAGGGCGTAGGCGGAGAAGTTCTCGCCTACGTCTGGTAAGTCGGGGAGGAGACACACATGTCGCGAATCGGACGACTCCCCATCACCGTTCCCTCGGGCGTGGACGTGCAGATCGATGGTCGTGAGGTGACGGTCAAGGGCCCGAAGGGCACCCTGTCGCACACCATCGCGCCCCCGATCGAGATTGCTCGCGACGAGGACGGCACCCTCACGGTGACCCGCCCGGACGACGAGCGCTACTCGCGGTCGCTGCACGGGCTGTCCCGCACGCTTGTGGCCAACATGATCACGGGCGTCACCGAGGGCTACACGAAGAATCTCGAGATCGTGGGCGTGGGCTACCGCGTCCAGGCCAAGGGCAGCGACCTGGAGTTCGCGCTCGGCTTCAGCCACCCGGTCGTCATCCCGGCGCCGGAGGGGATCAGCTTCTCCGTCGAGTCGCCGACCAGGTTCTCGGTCGCCGGCATCGACAAGCAGCAGGTTGGCGAGGTCGCCGCGAACATTCGCAAGCTGCGCAAGCCCGACCCGTACAAGGGCAAGGGCGTGCGGTATGCGGGCGAGGTCGTCAAGCGCAAGGTCGGAAAGGCTGGGAAGTAAGCCATGGCTGTCGGTACGAAGCTGAGCGGCACCAAGACCAGCGCGCGTGCGCTGGCCACCAAGCGCCGCCACATCCGCGTCCGCAAGAAGGTCGCGGGCACGGCGGCCCGGCCGCGCCTGGTCATCACCCGGTCAACCCGGCACGTGTTCGTCCAGGTCGTCGACGACATCGCGCACGTCACGCTGGCGTCGGCCTCGACGATGGAAACCGACCTTCGTGGCCTGGACGGCGACAAGACCGCCAAGGCGCGCAGGGTCGGCGAGCTCGTGGCCGAGCGCGCCAAGGCCGCCGGCGTCGACGCCGTCGTCTTCGACCGTGCTGGCAACCGGTACCACGGCCGGGTGGCCGCGCTCGCCGACGGCGCACGCGAAGGCGGGCTGAACTTCTGATGATCCTGCGGACGCATACGAATGCACACGACGCACAGACCGAGATGAGGAACCCCTGATGCCAGGACCCCAGCGCGGCACCGGCGCCGGCGCCACCGGCGGCACCGCTGGTCGGGCCGGCGGCGAGCGCCGAGAGCGCCGCGACAGCCGTCGTGGTGACAACGCGCCCGAGAAGAGCGCGTATCTGGAGCGCGTCGTGGCGATCAACCGCGTCGCCAAGGTCGTCAAGGGCGGCCGGCGCTTCAGCTTCACCGCCCTCGTGGTCGTCGGCGACGGCGACGGCACGGTCGGCGTCGGTTACGGCAAGGCCAAGGAGGTGCCGGCCGCCATCGCCAAGGGCGTGGAGGAGGCCAAGAAGCACTTCTTCAAGGTCCCGCGGATCCAGGGCACCATCCCGCACCCGATCCAGGGCGAGAAGGCGGCCGGCGTCGTCCTGCTCCGGCCGGCCTCCCCGGGTACCGGCGTCATCGCCGGCGGCCCGGTCCGGGCCGTGCTCGAGTGCGCCGGGATCCACGATGTGCTCAGCAAGTCGCTCGGGTCCGACAACGCCATCAACGTCGTGCACGCGACGGTTGCGGCGCTGAAAGGCCTGGAGCGCCCGGAGGCAGTCGCCGCGCGCCGCGGCCTGCCGCTCGAGGACGTCGCGCCGGCGGCACTGCTCCGCGCTCGCGCGGCTGGGGCGTGATCATGGTGCGTTTGAAGGTGACCCAGACACGTTCAGGGATCGGCGGCCAGCAGAACCAGCGCGACACGCTCCGCACCCTGGGGCTCAAGCGCATCGGCGACGTCGTCGTCAAGGAGGACCGTCCCGAGGTCCGCGGCATGGTCAACACCGTGTCGCACCTGGTACGGGTCGAGGAGGTCGACTGACCATGGCAGACAACAACCCGCTCAAGGTGCATCACTTGCGTCCCGCCCCCGGTGCCAAGACCCCCAAGACCCGCGTCGGTCGCGGCGAGGGGGGCAAGCGCGGCAAGACCGCGGGCCGTGGCACCAAGGGCACCAAGGCCCGCTACCAGGTGCCCGAGCGCTTCGAGGGCGGCCAGATGCCGCTGCACATGCGGCTGCCCAAGCTGCGCGGCTTCACCAACCCGTTCCGGGTCGAGTACCAGGTCGTGAACCTGGCTCGGCTCACGGACCTGTTCCCCGATGGTGGCGACGTGTCCGTTGCCGACCTGGTTGCCAAGGGTGCGGTCCGCAAGGACCTGCCCGTCAAGGTGCTGGGCAACGGCGACATCGGCGTTGCCGTCAACGTCTCCGCGCACGCCTTCTCGGCCACCGCAAAGGACAAGATCACCGCGGCCGGCGGGTCCGTCCACGTGCTGGTCTGACTGTTACGCTCCCCGTTTCGCATCACCCACCAAAGGTGTTCACTCGTGAACACCCGACCAGCACCAGCTAGCAGGAGGCTCCGTGCTCACCGCGTTCGCCCGGGCGTTCCGAACGCCCGACCTGCGGCGAAAGTTGCTGTTCGTCCTGGCGATCATCGCCCTGTTCCGGCTCGGCTCGTTCGTCCCGACCCCCGGCGTCGACTACGGCGCGGTCCAAAGCTGTGTGGACCTCGCGGGCAACGAGGGCATCTACGGGTTGATCAACCTGTTCAGCGGCGGCGCGCTGCTGCAACTGTCGATCTTCGCCCTCGGGATCATGCCGTACATCACGGCCAGCATCATCGTCCAGCTTTTGACGGTCGTGATCCCACGCTTCGAGGCCCTCAAGAAGGAGGGCCAAGCGGGCACGGCCAGACTGACGCAATACACCCGCTACCTCACGATCGGGCTGGCGATCCTGCAGTCGACCGGCCTGATCGCGATCGCGCGGACACCGGGCCAGCTGTTCCCGGCCTGTAGCGCGGACATCATCCCGGACGAGTCGTTGTGGCTGATCACCACGATGGTGCTCGTGATGACCGCCGGCACCGGCGTCATCATGTGGCTCGGCGAGCTGATCACCGACCGCGGCATCGGCAACGGCATGTCGATCCTGATTTTCACCTCGATCATCGCGACCTTCCCGCAGCAGATCTGGGCGATCTACCAGATCAACGGCTGGCTGATCTTCGCGGTGGTGATTGCTGTGGGCCTCGTCCTTGTTGCCGCGGTGATCTTCGTCGAGCAGGCGCAGCGCCGGATCCCGGTGCAGTATGCGAAGCGGATGGTCGGCCGGCGGATGTACGGCGGCACGTCCACCTATATCCCGATGAAGGTCAACCAGGCCGGCGTCATCCCGGTGATCTTCGGCTCGTCGCTGCTGTATATCCCCACCCTGCTGGTCCAGCTGTTCGGGACCGACTCGGCCTGGGGGCTGTGGATCCAGCGCTACTTCGTGACCGGCGACAACGCGCTGTACATCTCGGTCTTCTTCGGCCTGATCATCTTCTTCACGTACTTCTACGTAGCGATCACGTTCAACCCGGACGAGGTCGCCGACAACATGAAGAAGTACGGCGGCTTCATCCCGGGCATCCGGGCCGGCCGGCCGACCGCGGAGTACCTCGACTACGTCCTCAGCCGGCTCACCTTCCCGGGTTCGTTGTACCTCGCGACCATCGCGATCATCCCGCTGATCGCATTTGCCCTGATCGGCGCCAGCCAGAACTTCCCGTTCGGCGGCACCAGCATTCTGATCATGGTCGGTGTCGGCCTCGACACCGTGAAGCAGATCGAGAGCCAGCTCCAGCAGCGCAACTACGAAGGGTTCCTCCGCTAGCCACCGAAGTCCGGCAGCTCGAGCCGGCCGCTCGGCCAGCCTCGCCGATCGAAGGGAAGCGCCCGTGCGACTCGTGCTTGTGGGACCGCCCGGCTCCGGAAAGGGCACCCAGGCGAAGCTGATCGCCGAACACTTCGGCATCCCGGCCATCTCAACGGGCGACATCTTCCGTCGCAACGTCGCCGGCGAAACAGAGCTCGGGCTGCAGGCCAAGAAATACATGGACACCGGTGACTATGTACCGGACTCGGTGACCAACGCGATGGTGCGCGAGCGGCTGACTGAGCCCGATTGTGAGCCGGGCTTCCTGCTCGACGGCTACCCGCGCACGATCGACCAGGTCCACGCGCTCGACGACATGCTGGGAGAACAGGGCCGACGGCTCGATGCGGTCGTCGAACTGGTCGCCCCGGCCGACGAGGTCGTCCCGCGGCTGCTGCTGCGGGCGCAGACCGAGGGCCGCGCAGACGACACCGAAGACGTGGTGCGCCGCCGACTCGAGGTGTACGCCGAGCAGACCGAACCGCTGATCGACGTGTACCGCAAGCAGGGCATCCTCGTTGAGGTCGACGGGCTGGGCGAGATTCCCGAGGTGGCTGATCGGATCCGAGCAGCCCTCGAGGACCAGGCCCGCCGCTGAGCGCAACTCCGAGGCCGCGAATGTGGACGTTGGCGGGGTTGGGACGCGGTCCCAACCCCGCGAACGTCCACATTCGGGATCTTGGACCTCGGCGATGAGCCGCCGGGGCGTGCACGTCAAGACGGACGACCAGGTCCGGCGGATGCGCGCGGCCGGGCTGGTGGTCGCGCACACACTCGAGCGGCTCGTCGCGGCCGCGGCGGCTGGGGTCACGACCGGCGAGCTTGATCGGCTTGCCGAGGCCTCGATCCGAGACGCCGGTGCCACCCCGTCGTTCCTCGGCTACTACGGATACCAGGGCTCGATCTGCACGTCTGTCAACGACGAGATCGTGCACGGCATCCCCGGGCCGCGTGCGCTACGCGACGGCGACGTCTTGTCCATCGACTGCGGTGCGATCGTCGACGGTTGGCACGGCGACGCCGCGGTCACGGTGACGGTCGGCCCGGTTCCTCCCCAGCACGCACAGCTCGTCCGCGACACCGACGGCGCGCTGTGGGCCGGGATCACGGCCATGCGGCCCGGCGGATGGCTGCGCGACATCGGGGCTGCGGTCGAGGACCACGCGGCCGCGCACGGCGCATACGGGATCGTCGAGGAGTACACCGGACACGGCATCGGCACCGAGATGCACCAGGACCCCGATGTCCCGAACTACCGGACCCGCGAGAAGGGCATCCGGCTTGAGCCAGGGGTGGTGCTGGCCATCGAGCCGATGCTCACGCTGGGCGACCCGGCGACCAAGCTGCTCGACGACGGCTGGACTGTCCGCACCGCGGACGGGACCGTGGCCGCCCACTTCGAACACACGGTTGCCGTCACGCCCGAGGGGCCGTGGGTGCTCACCGCGGTCGACGGCGGGGCCGCCCGGCTCGCGGCTCTCGGCGTCCCGCACCCTGGCCCGGATGGCCCGGCTCCGTGGCGCTGACCCGCCCCTTCCCGTGATCTTGCACAAAATCCCGGTCGGGTAGGGCCGCGCCATGTCGCGAGCGGATTTTGTGCAAGATCACGGGAGGTTGGTGGGGGTGGGATGGGGCGTTTTGCCTGATCCGCGGGTCCCGGCGTACCCTTGACCTTCGGCTCGGTGTCGGTTCGACCCTCTCGGACCAGACGGGCCGGTTCTTTCATGCCCGGCGGCTGGCCATCGGCATGAGAGGCCCGGACAGCGGAGCCGGTCAGGGAAGTACGACCAGGTCAACAGTTGCGTCGACACCGGCGCTGAGAAAAGCGGAGGACATGGCGAAGAAGGACGGCGCGATCGAGATCGAAGGCACGATCGTCGAGTCGCTTCCGAACGCCATGTTCAGGGTCGAGCTCGCGAACGGGCACAAGGTCCTCGCTCACATCAGCGGCAAGATGCGCCAGCACTACATCCGGATCCTCCCCGAGGACCGGGTCGTGGTGGAGCTGTCGCCGTACGACCTGACCCGCGGGCGCATCGTCTACCGCTACAAGTAAGCCACCACCGACCGATCCCATGCGGGGGCGCTGCACGCGCCAACCGAGCGCAGAGCAGCACACACCCGGGAGAGCACCATGAAGGTCCAGCCGAGCGTCAAGAAGATCTGTGACAAGTGCAAGGTGATCCGCCGTCACGGGCGGGTCATGGTGATCTGCGAGAACGTCCGCCACAAGCAGCGTCAGGGCTGACCTTCGGACCGGCACGGCACAACTCCACAACGGCAGCGCACCGACCCTCGGCTCACGCCGAGACGCCACCCCTGGCCCGGAGGCCAGGGACCCGTCCGGGCGGACGGGAGCGGCGCTGTCACCGAAACCTCCGGACGCACGAGAAGGAAGAGACCGCCCACATGGCACGACTTGTCGGCGTCGACCTCCCCCGCGAGAAGCGGCTCGAGGTGGCGCTCACCTACATCTATGGCATCGGTCGCACGCGCGCCCAGGAGACCTTGCAGCAGACCGGCATCAGCCCGGACCTGCGGGCCAAGGACCTCGGCGACGACGACCTGGTCAAGCTGCGCGACTGGATCGAGGCGAACTACCAGGTCGAGGGTGACCTGCGCCGCGAAGTCGCCTCCGACATCCGTCGCAAGGTTGAGATCGGCTGCTACCAGGGCCTGCGTCACCGCCGCGGGCTGCCGGTCCACGGCCAGCGCACCCACACGAACGCGCGCACCCGCAAGGGCCCGCGTCGCGCCATCGCCGGCAAGAAGAAGGTCGGCAAGAAATAAACCCTCGGGGGGTTCCCCCCGAGTGCCCCCCACCGTGGGCGCTGTCCGACGACACCGAGCTTTGACATAGGAGATTGGCTGTATGCCTCCGAAGAGCCGCCAGGCGGGCGCCAAGAAGGTGCGCCGCAAGGAGAAGAAGAACGTGGCCGCCGGCCACGCGCACATCAAGAGCACGTTCAACAACACGATCGTGTCGATCACCGACCCGATGGGCAACGTCATCGCGTGGGCGTCCGCCGGCCACGTGGGCTTCAAGGGCTCGCGTAAGTCGACGCCGTACGCCGCGCAGATGGTTGCCGAGGCCGCCGCCCGCCGGGCGCAGGAGCACGGCATGAAGAAGGTCGACGTCTTCGTCAAGGGCCCGGGCTCGGGCCGGGAGACCGCCATCCGCTCGCTCCAGGCGACCGGGCTCGAGGTGGGCTCGATCCAGGACGTCACCCCCCAGCCGCACAACGGATGCCGCCCGCCCAAGCGGCGCCGAGTCTGATCCCAGGAGAGAGAGAACCGTGGCTCGTTACACCGGACCAGACTGCAAGCGCTGCCGTCGCGAGAAGACCAAGCTGTACCTCAAGGGCGCCAAGTGCGACTCGCCGAAGTGCCCGATCGAGATCCGCCCCTACCCGCCGGGTGAGCACGGCCGCGGCCGGAGCAAGGACTCCGAGTACCTGCTTCAGATGCGCGAGAAGCAGAAGTGCGCGCGCATCTATGGCGTGCTCGAGAAGCAGTTCCGTGGTTACTACGACGAGGCGAACCGCAAGCAGGGCAAGACCGGCGAGAACCTGCTGCGCATCCTCGAGACCCGCCTCGACAACGTCGTCTACCGGTCCGGCTTCGCCAAGTCGCGGGACATGGCCCGCCAGTTGGTTCGGCACGGCCACTTCCTGGTGAACGGCGTCAAGGTCGACATTCCGTCCTACCGCGTGTCCGAGAACGACATCGTCGAGGTCCGGCCGAGTTCCTTCGAGCTGACCCCGTTCGTGATCGCGCGGGCCGAGGCCGGCGAGCGCGGCATCCCCGCCTGGCTCGAGGTCGCCCCGAACCGCATGCGCATCCTCGTCCACTCGCTGCCGGCTCGCGCCGTCATCGACACCCAGGTCAACGAGCAGCTCATCGTCGAGCTCTACTCGAAGTAAGACCAACGCACGACCTCGGCGGGGACCAAATGCCCTCGCCGGGCGCACCACCCTCAGGCGTCATATGGCGGACGCCCTGAACCTGGAGGAACCACCTTGCTCATCGCACAGCGCCCCACACTTTCCGAGGACGTCGTCGGCGACCACCGTTCGCGTTTCGTCATCGAGCCGCTCGAGCCGGGCTTCGGCTACACCCTCGGCAACTCGATGCGCCGCACCCTGCTCTCGTCCATCCCCGGTGCCGCGGTCACCTCGATCCGCATCGACAGCGTGCTGCACGAGTTCTCCGTCGTCGAGGGCGTCAAGGAAGACGTCACCGACATCATCCTGAACATCAAGGGGCTTGTCGTCTCCTCCGAGCACGACGAGCCGGTCGTGATGTACCTGCGCAAGCAGGGCCCGGGCGCGGTCACCGCGGCCGACATCGCACCGCCGGCCGGTGTCGAGGTGCACAACCCCGAGCTGCACATCGCCGAGCTGAACGGCAAGGGCAAGCTCGAGATCGAGCTGACCGTTGAGCGTGGTCGCGGCTACGTCTCGGCCGTCCAGAACAAGCAGGCCGGCGCCGAGATCGGCCGGATCCCGGTCGACTCGATCTACTCGCCCGTGCTCAAGGTGACCTACAAGGTCGAGGCCACCCGAGTCGAGCAGCGCACCGACTTCGACCGCCTGGTCGTCGATGTCGAGACCAAGCCGTCGATGGCGCCTCGGGACGCGATGGCATCCGCCGGCAAGACGCTGGTCGAGCTGTTCGGCCTGGCCCGTGAGCTCAACATCGACGCGGAGGGCATCGACATCGGCCCGTCGCCGACCGACGCCGCGCTCGCGGCCGACCTGGCGCTGCCGATCGAGGAGCTCGACCTCACGGTCCGCTCCTACAACTGCCTCAAGCGCGAGGGCATCCACACCGTCGGTGAGCTGGTTGCTCGCAGCGAGGCCGATCTGCTCGACATCCGCAACTTCGGTGCGAAGTCGATCGATGAGGTCAAGGCGAAGCTCCAGACCATGAGCCTGGCGCTCAAGGACAGCCCGCCCGGGTTCGACCCCGGCCTGGCCGTTGACTACAGCTACGACGACGACGCGGGATTCGCCGAGGACGAGCAGCTCTAGGCGCCTACGGCCCATCGGCCACAGCGCTGTGCTCATCGCGACCGGCTCATACGAGGAGAACTGACAGATGCCCACGCCCACCAAGGGCCCCCGTCTCGGCGGTGGACCGGCCCACGAGCGCCTGATGCTCGCGAACCTCGCCACCGCGCTGTTCGAGCACGGCTCGATCACGACCACTGAGGCCAAGGCCAAGCGGCTGCGTCCGCTGGCCGAGCGCCTGGTCACCTTCGCCAAGCGTGGCGACCTGGCCGCCAGGCGCCGGGCTCCTCACGGTCGTGCGCGACAAGTCCGTCGTGCACGTGCTGTTCGAGGAGATCGGTCCGCGGTATGCGAACCGCCCAGGCGGCTACACCCGGATCACGAAGGTCGGCCCGCGCAAGGGCGACAACGCGCCGATGGCCGTGATCGAGCTCGTCGAGGCGCTGACCGTGCAGCAGTCGGCGGTCGGCGAGGCCGAGGGTGCCACCAAGCGCGCAGCCGAAGCAGGCGGCTCCTGCCGAGCAGGCCGCGGCTGCGGCTGCCGTCGCGGAAGCGAAGGCCGAGGAGGCTGCGGACGCTGCCGCCGAGGGCGACGCCGAAGGTGCCGTCGAGGCTGCTGCCGACGCCGAGTCCGCTGCCGAGGAAGCCGCGGAGGCGGCCGATACGGCGCCGGAGGACGAGCAGGCCCAGGAGGACGCCGGCAGTGCCGAGGCGTTTGCCGAGATCGCCGAGGAGGCAGCTTCTGACGCGGTCGACGAGGACGCGGCCGAGGCTGCCAAGGACGACAAGAAGTCCTGAACCCGGAGTCATCCATGACCGACGAGCCCGTCGCCCCCGAGAATGGGAGCGGCGGGCTCGCGGTCGTTCGCCTGCGGCTCGACCTGTCCTACGACGGCACCGACTTCTCCGGGTGGGCCGCCCAGCCCGGTCGGCGCACCGTCCAGGGCACGCTGGAGGCCGCGCTCGGCACGGTCCTGCACCTGGCCGATCCGCCTTCGCTGACCGTCGCCGGCCGGACCGATGCCGGCGTGCACGCCCGCGGCCAGGTCGCGCATACCGATCTCGACCCCGTCGACCTGGCAGCGCTGGCGTGACCCGCTGCTGCGCCGGCTGGCCGGGGCATTGCCACGGGACGTGCGCGTGCACGCGATCAGGCAGGCGCCGGCCGGGTTCGACGCCCGGTTCTCCCCGGTCGAACGGCGGTATGCCTACCGCATCTGTGACGCCGAGGGCGGCCCGGACCCGCTGCGGCGACACGAAGTCCTGCACTACCCGCGGCCACTCGACGTCGCTGCGATGCAGCTCGGCGTCGCAGCCGCTGGTCGGCGAGCACGACTTTGCCGCGTTCTGCCGGCGGCGGGAGGGTGCGACGACCGTGCGCAGGCTCCTGGAGCTGTCCTGGCGCCGTGACCCCGACGGCACGATCGTGGCGGAGGTCCGAGCGGATGCCTTCTGTCACTCGATGGTCCGTTCGCTGGTCGGCTGCCTGATCGCCGTCGGAGAGGGGCGCAAGCCAGTCGACCTGGCCGGCCGAGGTGCTGGCCGGCGGCATCCGGGACTCCGCAGTGAACGTGGCGCAACCGCACGGCCTGACCCTGGAAGAGGTCGTGTTCCCGCCCGACGATGATCTTGAAGCCAGGGCGGTCGAGACCCGCCGGAGGCGGGTGCCGCACCGTTCGTGAACCTCCGGCGAACATGCTGCGCGGTCCGGCCGGGGCTGGCAGGGTGACGGTATGCGAGTCGTGGTGGCCCTTGGCGGCAACGCGCTGCAGAAGCGCGGCGAGAAGATGACGGTCGAGAACCAGCGGGCGAACGTGAAGGTCGCCTGCGAGGCCTTGGCCCCGGTGGCTCTGGAGCACGAGTTGGTCGTGAGTCACGGCAACGGTCCCCAGGTGGGCCTGCTCGCACTGCAGGCCGCGTCGTACGGGGAGGAGGAGTCCTATCCCTTCGACGTCCTCGGGCGCGCAGACCGAGGGGATGATCGGCTACTTCATCGAACAGGAGCTGGGCAACCTGCTGCCCTTCGAGAAGCCGCTGGCGACGATCCTCACGATGACCGAGGTCAGCGCCGACGACCCGGCGTTCAAGGACCCGACGAAGTTCGTCGGCCCGGTCTACGACCAAGAGACGGCCGAGCGACTTGCCAAGGAGAAGGACTGGGTCGTCAGGCAAGACGGGGACTACTGGCGGCGCGTGGTTGCCGTCTCCGTTGCCGCAACGCATCTTCGAGATCCGCCCGATCAAGTGGATGCTCGACCAGGGCGCTGTGGTCGTCTGCACCGGCGGCGGCGGCATCCCGACGATGTACGAGCCGGGGACTCGGCACCTGATCGGCGTCGAGGCCGTCATCGACAAGGACCGGTCGTCCGCGGTCCTGGCCAAGGACCTCGATGCGGACTCACTGATCATCGCGACGGACGCCCCGGCAGTCTTCGTCGGATGGGGCACGCCGGAGCAGAAGGCGATCGCGACCGCACACCCTGATGCGCTGTCCGCGATGAACTTCGCGGCCGGTTCGATGGGGCCGAAGGTCGAGGCGGCCTGCGAGTTCGCCCGCGGGGCGCCCGGGGCATCGGCCGTGATCGGGGCGCTGCCAGACCTGCCGGCCATCCTCAAGGGCGAGGCCGGGACCCGGATCAACACCGATGTCACCGACGACGGCGGCATCACCTATCGCTAGCCTCAGCGGCGAATGTGGACGTTGGCGGGGTTGGGACCGCGTCCCAACCCCGCCAACGTCCACATTCGCTGAGCGGGCAGACTGACGCCCCGTGGGTCACGTCGACGTCAACGGGGTCGGCTACGTCCTACCGGACGGACGTCCGCTGCTGTCCGACGTCTCCTTCCGGGTCGGCGACGGCAACGTCGTCGCGCTCGTCGGGGCCAACGGGACCGGCAAGACCACCCTGCTGCGGCTGATCGCCGGCGACCTCGAACCGACCGAGGGGTCGGTCGCCCGCAGCGGGGGGCTCGGTGTGATGCGGCAGTTCGTGGCGTCGCAGCCGAGCGGAGCGCATACCGACCACCGGCTCGACGGCGCCGACGCGTGCGCGACCTGCTGCTGTCGGTGGCGCAGCCGGGCATCCGGGCGAGCGGCCAAGGACGTCGACGCGGCCGAGCTCGCGCTCATGGAGCGCGACGACGAGGCCGCGCAGTTGGCGTATGCGCAGGCACTTGCGGACTGGTCGGATGCCGGCGGGTACCAGGCGGAGGTCCTGTGGGACACCTGCACGGTGGCCGCACTGGGGATGCCCTACGACAAGGCGCAGTGGCGAGACCTGGCAACGCTGTCGGGCGGTGAGCAGAAGCGACTGGCTCTGGAGGCGCTGCTGCGCGGACCGGAGCAGGTGCTGTTGCTCGACGAGCCGGACAACTTCCTCGACGTACCCGGCAAGCGCTGGCTCGAGGATCGGCTGCTGGAGACCGCGAAGACGGTGCTGTTCGTGTCCCACGACCGAGAGCTGCTGTCCCGCGTGACCGACCGCATCGTCACGGTGGAGGGCGGCTCGGCGTGGGTGCACGGCAGCGGCTTCGCGTCCTATCACCAGGCCCGCCGCGAGCGGCACGCCAGGCTCGACGAGCTGCGGCGTCGGTGGGACGAGGAGCACGAGAAGCTGCGTGAGCTGGTCCGTAACCTCAAGCAGAAGGCCATGTACAACGACGGCATGGCCTCGCGCTACCAGGCGGCGCAGACCCGGTTGCGCAAGTTCGAGGAGGCCGGGCCGCCCGATGAGGCCCCTCGAGAGCAGGACGTGCGGATGCGGCTGCGCGGCGGCCGAACCGGAGTCCGCGCGGTCACCTGCACATCGCTCGAGCTGACCGGGCTGATGCGGCCGTTCGACGTCGAGGTGTTCTTCGGCGAACGCGTCGGCGTCCTGGGCTCCAACGGGTCGGGCAAGTCGCACTTCCTTCGGCTGCTGGCCGGCGACGGCGCGGTGGCGCATACCGGGATCGCCAAACTGGGCGCGCGGGTGGTGCCGGGCCACTTCGTGCAGACCCAGGACCACGCAGACCTGGCCGGCCGCTCCCTGCGGGAGATCCTGTGGGAGGAGCACGCGCTCGATCGCGGGGCGGCGATGGGGGCGTTGCGCCGCTACGAGCTGCAGTTCCAGTCGGAGCAGGACTACGACACGTTGTCCGGCGGTCAGCAGGCGCGCTTCCAGATCCTGCGGCTGGAGCTGTCCGGGACGACGCTGCTGCTGCTCGACGAGCCGACCGACAACCTCGACCTCGACTCGGCCGAGGCGTTGGAGGACGCGCTCGAAGCCTTCGAGGGGACGGTTATCGCGGTCACCCACGACCGCTGGTTCGCACGAGCGTTCGACCGTTTCCTGGTGTTCGGCGGGGATGGCGCGGTGTATGAGTCCGCGGAGCCGGTCTGGGACGAGGCCCGGGTCGCCCGAGCCCGCTGACCCGGCATTCCCAACCGGCCCGATCTTGACTGCGCTATCAGGTGTCACGCCGCTGGCGTGTTGCCCGAAGGAGCTCAAGATCGCGGGGATGAGGCGGTGGTTTTGACCCCGTTGCGCGGCCACAGGTACCCTGACGGGTCGTTGCGTGCGTCTTGCGCGCCTGCGTCCCTGTTGGAATCCCCTGCTCGACGAAACGAAGGCATGACCGTGCGCACGTACAGCCCCAAGCCCGGCGAGGTCCAGCGCCAGTGGCACGTCATCGACGCCACCGACGTCGTCCTCGGCCGGCTGGCCACGCATGCCGCCACGCTGCTGCGCGGCAAGCACAAGGCGATGTATGCGCCGCACCTGGACACCGGCGACTTCGTCATCATCGTGAACTCCGACAAGATTGCGCTGACCGGCGCGAAGCGGGAGCAGAAGCTGGCCTACCGGCACTCCGGCTACCCGGGCGGCCTGCGCGCCGTTACCTACGCCGAGCTGCTCGAGAAGGACAGCCGCAAGGCGGTCGAGAAGGCCGTCAAGGGGATGCTGCCGCACACCAGCCTCGGCCGTCAGATGCTCACCAAGCTCAAGGTCTACAGCGGCCCTGACCACCCGCACCAGGCGCAGCAGCCGGTGCCCTTCGAGATCTCCCAGGTCGCGCAGTAAGCCACGGCGACCCGCCAACAGAGCGAAAGGAAGTCCGTGGCGTGACCACAGACACCAGCACCACCCTGAGACCGAGGGCGAGGAGTACACCGAGTACACCTCGGAGTCCTCGACCGCAGCCCGCCCGGCGCGCGAGGTCGTGACCTCGCCGGCCGGCGCCACCGGTCGTCGCAAGGAGGCCATCGCCCGGGTGCGGATCGTGCCCGGCACCGGCCGCTGGACGGTGAACGGCCGCGAGCTCGAGACCTACTTCCCGAACAAGGTGCACCAGCAGCTGGTCAACGAGCCGTTCAAGGCGCTTGACCTCGAGGGCCGCTACGACGTCATCGCCCGGATCAGCGGCGGCGGTGTGTCGGGGCAGGCCGGCGCGCTGCGGCTCGGGCATCGCCCGGGCGCTCAACGAGGTGGACGTCGAGGGCAACCGTCCGACGCTGAAGCGGGCCGGGTTCCTCACCCGGGACGCTCGGGTCAAGGAGCGGAAGAAGTACGGCCTGAAGAAGGCTCGCAAGGCGCCGCAGTACAGCAAGCGGTGAGCCTGCGCTGATCTGAAGCCGAGCGCGAAGCGTTCGAGCCTGAGGCGAGGCGCGCGGCTGAGCCGCAGGCGAGGATCACAGCAAGCGGTGAACCTGAGCCTGCGCTGAGCAGGCCGCCGTTACTCACCGATGCCCCGGGGCTACGCTCCGGGGCATCGTGCGTTCCTATGTGGCCGGTGGATCAGCCGCCCGACGTCGAGAGGACATCCAGCGTGGGACGACTGTTCGGCACCGACGGGGTTCGTGGGGTGGCCAATCTCGACCTGACCGCGGAGCTTGCGCTGGACCTGTCGGTCGCCGCGGCGCACGTCCTGGGCGACGTCGGCGAACTGCACGAGCACGAGGGCTCCGGTCGCGCGCTCGCGGTTGTCGGCCGGGACACGCGCGCATCGGGTGAGTTCCTGTCGGCGGCGGTGGTCGCCGGGCTGGCGTCTGCGGGTGTCGACGTTCTCGACGTCGGCGTGCTGCCAACGCCAGCGGTCGCATACCTGGTCGACCACCTGGACGCGGATCTCGGAGTGATGCTCTCGGCATCCCACAACCCGATGCCGGACAACGGCATCAAGTTCTTCGCGCGCGGCGGGGTCAAGCTCGCCGACGCGCTCGAGGACGCGATCGAGGCCCGGATGCGCGAGCCGTGGCAGCGGCCGATCGGCGCCCGGGTCGGACGGATCACCCCGTATGCCGAGGGCGGCCGGGTGTACGTCGAGCACCTGCTGTCGACGTTGCCGTCGAGGCTGGACGGCTTGACCGTCGTCGTCGACGCCGCGCACGGCGCCGCATACCACGTGTCGCCCGCCGCACTGCGCGCCGCGGGCGCGAACGTGATCGAGGTCGGCTGCGAGCCGAACGGGTTGAACATCAACGACGGCATCGGCTCGACCCATCTCGACGTGCTGCGCGCCGCCGTGCTGGCGAACTCGGCCGACGCGGGCATCGCGCACGACGGGGACGCCGACCGGTGCCTCGCGGTCGACCACGCCGGTGCGGAGGTTGATGGTGACCAGATCCTCGCGATCCTGGCTACCGCGCTGCATCACGACGGTCGGTTGGCGCACGACACCGTGGTCTCCACCGTCATGTCGAACCTCGGCTTCAAGCGGGCGCTCGACGATGCGGGGCTGAAGGTCGTCGAGACCGCGGTGGGCGACCGGTACGTGCTCGAAGCGATGACTGAAGGCGGCTTCAACCTCGGTGGGGAGCAGTCGGGTCACGTCATCCTGGCCGAGCATGCGACCACCGGGGACGGGACGCTGACCGCGCTGCACCTGCTCGCCCGGGTCGCGGCGTCGGGGCGGTCGCTCGCGGACCTGGCCGGGGTCATGACGCGGTTCCCGCAGGTGCTGATCAACGTCACGGGTGTGGACCGGTCCAGGCTCGCGGACGCGACCGCGGTGCAGGACGCCGTCGGGTCGGCCGAGGCTCGGCTGGGTGCGACCGGCCGAGTGCTGCTGCGTCCGTCGGGGACCGAGCCGCTCGTGCGGGTGATGGTGGAGGCAGCGTCGCACGACGAGGCCCAGGCGGTCGCCGACGAGCTCGCCGACGTCGTGCGCGCCGAGCTCGGCTGAGTTGTCATACGTTCCGTGCGCTGAGAGCGCTCGAAACGTATGACAAGTCGGGGGGCGGCCGGCCCGTACCCTGGGCGCCATGTGCGGGATCGTGGGATACGTCGGACAGCAGCAGGCGCTTGATGTGGTCATCGAAGGCCTGCGCCGGCTGGAGTACCGCGGCTACGACTCCGCCGGCGTCGCGCTGGTCGACGGCGCGAACCTGGAGACCCGCAAGCGCGCGGGCAAGCTTGTCAACCTCGAACGGATGCTCGCCGCCTCGCCGATGAAGGCGTCCAACACCGGCATCGGCCACACCCGATGGGCGACGCACGGCGCACCCAACGACCGCAACGCGCACCCGCACCTCGACGACGACGGCGAAGTCGCCGTCATCCACAACGGCATCATCGAGAACTTTGCGTCGTTGCGCGCCGAGCTCGAGTCCCGAGGACACAGCCTGCGCAGCGACACCGATACCGAGGTCGTCGCACACCTGCTCGCTGAGGAGTACGCGCCTGCGGGAGAGGATCTGGCTGAGGCGATGCGTCGGGTGTGCGGCCGCCTCGATGGCGCGTTCACGCTGCTCGCCGTGCACGCGAAGAAGCCCGATGTGGTCGTCGGTGCCCGGCGCAACAGCCCGCTGGTCGTTGGTCGCGGCGACGGTGAGAACTTCCTCGCCTCCGACGTGGCCGCGTTCATCGCGCATACGAGAGACGCGATCGAGCTCGGCCAGGACCAGGTCGTCGAACTCACGCCAGCCGCTGTGACGGTGACGAACTTTGATGGCACCCCGGCAGACACGAAGGAGTTCCAGGTCACCTGGGATGCTGCGGCCGCCGAGAAGTCGGGCTACGCCAGCTTCATGCTCAAGGAGATCGACGAGCAGCCGCGTGCGGTGGCCGACACGTTGCTCGGCCGCTTCAACGAAGATGGTCGGCTCACGCTGGATGAGATGCGGCTGACGGACGCGGACTTGCGCGTCGTCGACAAGGTGATCGTGATCGCCTGCGGCACCAGTTACCACGTCGGCCTGATCGCCAAGTATGCGATCGAGCACTGGACCCGGATCCCGACCGAGGTCGAGCTGGCCTCGGAGTTTCGCTACCGCGATCCGGTGGTGACCAACAAGACGCTGGTCATCGCCATCTCGCAGTCCGGCGAGACGATGGACACGCTGATGGCGCTGCGGCACGCGCGCGAGCAGGAGGCCAAGGTGCTGGCCATCTGCAACACCAACGGCTCCACCATTCCGCGCGAGTCCGACGCGGTGCTCTACACCCATGCCGGACCGGAGATCGCCGTCGCCTCCACGAAGGCGTTCCTGACCCAGATCGTGGCCGCATACCTGGTGGGCCTCTACCTCGCACAGGTGCTCGGCACCAAGTTCGGCGACGAGATCAGTGCGCTACTGACCGAGCTCGCCGACGTGCCGTCGAAGATCGACGTCGTGCTGGACTCGCGCGACTCGGTTCGTGCGCTGGCGCGCCAGATCGCCGATGCGAAGGCGGTGCTCTTCCTCGGGCGGCACGTGGGCTACCCGGTGGCGCTCGAGGGCGCCCTCAAGCTCAAGGAGCTCGCCTACATGCACGCCGAAGGGTTCGCCGCCGGTGAGCTGAAGCACGGGCCGATCGCGCTGATCGAGGACGACCTGCCGGTCATCTGCGTCGTGCCGTCGCCGCGCGGGCGTTCGGTGCTGCACGACAAGATCGTGAGCAACATCCAAGAGGTCCGCGCGCGCGGCGCACGCACGATCGTCATCGCCGAGGAGGGGGACACCACCGTCGCGCCGTATGCGGACCACGTAATCGAGGTGCCCGTTGTGCCGACGTTGTTGCAGCCCCTCGTCGCGACGGTGCCGCTGCAGATCCTGGCGGCGGAAATCGCTACCGCCAAGGGGCACGACGTCGACCAGCCGCGCAACCTCGCGAAGTCGGTCACCGTCGAGTAGCAGTCGCCCGCGCCGTTTGGATGCGAGATGTGCTGCCGTATCGATCTATTCGAAGCGGCGGCACATCGTTGCGAACTGAGGGGACGCTCGAGCCGGACGGGTCAGCGGTACGCCTCGTACCAGTCGACGATCGCGCGGTACTTCTGCTCGAAGCGGGTGTCCCAGGCGAACGCACCGGTCGTCGGAGCCCGGAGCCGGGTCTGCCGGCCGGAGACCTCGGTGACGACAACGGTGCGTTGACCGAGGTTGGTCTCCGCCTTGATGTAGCTCACGTCGTTCCACGGGATCGTGCGTCGGCGAATGTTGTGCGCGATCAGGTGCTCCTTCGTCAGCGTCGTGCCGAACCAGAAGTTGAACAGCAGCACGGCGGCAATCAGCACCCAGGGAAGCCACGGCACACCCTCGAACACCCCGAGCAGCCACAGCCCGACGATGACGAGCGCCGGCAGCAGGTTGATGAGCACGAACTGAAGCAGCGTGTACCCGAACCGGAGCTTCGTCTGGTGCACCCGGCCTGACTCCCCAGCAATGTGAGCCACGACTGCAGGTTAAGTCAGCTCGGGCCGCAGCATGTCCAGCAGCAGCGAGTCGTGCCATCCCGCGCCGTCGACGTCTCGCTCGTACTGCCGCATGACACCCACCGGCTTGAACCCGACGCTGGTGTAGCAGCGGATCGCTACCTGGTTGTCGGCCGCGGGGTCGATGGTCAGCCGGTGATGCCCGCGCTCGTCAAACAACCAGCGGGCCACTGTTCGCACGACCTCGGCACCGAACCCCCGACCGTGCACCGTCGGATCGAGGTAGAGGTCGATGTTCGCACTGCGGTAGTCCGGCTCCTCCTCCTCGAACGCGTCGACGCCGCCGATCACCGTGTCGTCGATGAGCACCGTCCAGTGCCACTCTTCGGGGTCGTCCTCTGCCGACCATGACGGTTCGGGCGCCGGCCACCATGCGGCCACTTCAGGCGTGCCGCGGATCCGCCGCAGGTCGGCCATGTGCTCCTCGGCGCGCCCGACCAGGGTCACTCGTTCGCCGCGCAGTGCTGGACCGTCCATGGCTCCCAGTCTGGCGAATAGTGTGGCGATCGTGATCGTGGGCGTGGGCGTCGACGTGGTCGACGTTGATCGCTTCCTCGTCACGCTCGCCCGCCGCCCGCGTATGCGTGCGCGGCTGTTCACCGCATACGAGCTGACCCTGCCGGAGCGGTCGCTGGCGGCGACGTTCGCGGCTAAGGAGGCGGTCGCCAAGGCGCTCGGCGCGCCGGCCGGTCTGGAGTGGCACGACTGCGAGGTATGCCGCGACGCCTCCGGGCGCCCAGTCCTCAACCTGACTGGAACCGTCGAGGCGGTGGCCAAGCAGCTCGGCGCGGCCAGGTGGCACGTAAGCCTGAGCCATGACGGCGGGGTTGCGGTCGCGCAGGTGATCGCGGAGTCCGGGTGAGCACCGGGTGAGACGAGCGTGAGGCGCGCATACACCGTCGCGCAGGTCCGCAGCGCGGAGACCGCGCTGATGGCGCGGCTGCCAGTCGGGGCGCTCATGCAGCGGGCCGCCGCCGGGCTTGCGGTGGTCTGCGCCGACCTGCTGCCCAGCGTGTACGGCGCCCGGGTGGTGGTGCTCGTCGGCTCCGGCGACAACGGCGGCGATGCGTTGTATGCCGCCGCCCGGCTGGCCCGCCGAGGGGCCGCGGTGACCGCGGTGCTGCTGTCCGAGCAGGCGCATCCCGGGGGAATGGCCGCGCTGACGGCGGCCGGATCGCGGAAGATCACCGTTTCCCGAGCGGAATCGCGCGCTGACGCACGATTTCGCTCGGGAGACGGCGATCTTGGCGATGTGCTGGCCGGCGCAGACCTGGTCATCGACGGGATCGTCGGGATCGGTGGCCGGGGCGGACTCCGCGAGCCGGCAGCAGCCGTCGTCAGCCAGCTGCCGAGGACCGCACACGTCGTCGCGGTCGACCTGCCGAGCGGAGTGGACGCGACCACGGGCCAAGTCGACGGCCCGGCGGTGCGAGCCGACGTCACAGTGACGTTCGGCGCCCTCAAGCCGGGACTGCTGGTCGACCCGGCCGCCCAGCACGCGGGCCACGTCGTGCTCGTGGATATCGGTCTCGACCCGTACCTCCAGCAGCCGGACGCGGAGGCGCTGCAGACCGCTGATGTCGCAGCGCTGCTGCCCGAACCCGACCGAGACGCCGACAAGTACCGGCGCGGAGTGGTGGGCATTCTGGCTGGCTCCGCGCGCTACCCCGGCGCCGCGGCGCTGACCACCGGTGCGGCCCTGCACGGCGGCGCTGGGTACGTGCGGGTCGCGGCCGGTCCAGGCGTTGCCGACGTGGTGCGTCGGGCCTGGCCGGAGGCGGTGGTCGAGGCCGGCGCGGACGACAGCGACCCGACGGCCGTTGGCCGGGTGCAGGCCTGGGCCGCGGGGCCGGGCATCGGCACCGACGACCAGGCGCACGACCGGCTGGCGAAGGTGTTGGCCGCGGACCTGCCGACCGTGCTCGACGCGGACGCGCTCACCCTGCTCGGGCAGGACCCGGCCCTGCTCAGCGGACGGTCGGCGCCGACCCTGCTGACCCCGCACGCCGGGGAGCTGGCCAGGTTGCTCGATGTGGACCGCGCCGCTGTCGAGGGGCGGCGGCTCGAGTACGTGCGGCTCGCCGCCGAGCGCTACCCGGCGACTGTGCTGCTCAAGGGCTCGACGACGCTGGTGGCCACGCCGGGTCGGCCGACTCGGGTGAACCCGATGGGCAGCCCGTGGCTGGCCACTGCCGGCTCCGGTGACGTGCTCACCGGCCTGACTGGCTCGCTGCTGGCCGCCGGCCTCGACCCGCACGACGCCGGGTCGGTTGGGGCCTGGCTGCATGGTCTGGCGGCGCGGCTGGCCTCGGCCGGCGGGCCGATCTCAGCGAGCGACCTGATCCCGGCGATCGCGGCCGCATACCGATCCTTTTCCGCGAATGTTGACGTTGGCCGGGTTGGTCGGCCCGACCAACCCGGCGAACGTCAACATCGCTGAGAGACTGTGGGGCGTGTCCGTGCCGTCGGTGCCGCCAGCGCCATCGTCGTCAGCGCCGGCCGCTGCCGGTGCTTCGCGCCGAGGCCCGGATCGACCTGGACGCCATCCGGGCGAACGTGCAGCGGCTGCGCGCGGCCGCGCCAACCGCGGAGCTCATGGCCGTGGTCAAGGCCGAGGGCTACGGCCACGGCCTGCTGCCGTCGGCGCTCGCTGCGAGGGACGCCGGCGCCAGCTGGCTCGGAGTGGCCGTCCTCGACGAGGCGCTCGAGCTTCGGGACGCCGGCGTCGAGGGCCGCATCCTGGCCTGGCTCGCGGCCCCGGGCGAACGCTGGGCCGACGCGATCCGGGCCGACATCGACCTGTCGGTCAACTCGTTCTGGGCGCTCGACGAGGTGGTCTCGGCCGCGCGGGCAACCGAGCGGCCGGCCCGCGTCCATCTCAAGGTCGACACCGGACTTGGCCGCAACGGCGCCACGTCGGGCGACTGGCCGGCGCTGGTGCAGTCCGCGGCCAAGGCGCAGGCCGACGGGACTGTCGACGTGGCCGGCGTCTGGTCGCACTTCGCGTATGCGGACGAGCCGCGGCACCCCACGATCGCGGGCCAACTGGCGGCCTTCCGCGACGCGTTGGTGGTCGCCGAGGACGCCGGTCTGGACCCCGAGGTCCGGCATCTGGCGAACAGCGCCGCGACCCTGACCCTCCCGGAGGCGCACTTCGACCTGGTTCGGCCCGGGATCGCGGTCTACGGCGTCTCACCTGGTGCCGCGGTCGGTACCCCCCAACAGCTCGGGCTGACCCCCGCGATGACGCTGGCGGCGCGTTTCGTGTCGGTCAAACGCGTGCCGGCCGGACATGGCGTCTCGTACGGCCACCAGTACGTCACGACGGCAGAGACCACCCTCGGCTTGGTGCCGCTCGGGTATGCCGACGGCATCCCGCGCAACGCCACGAATATCGGCCCGGTGCTGGCCACCGGCCGTCGGCGCACGATCGCCGGCCGGGTTTGCATGGATCAGTTCGTCCTCGACATCGGCGACGACGACGTGGCGGCCGGTGACGAGGTGCTGCTGTTCGGCCCTGGGACGCATGGCGAGCCGACCGCCGAGGACTGGGCCCTGGCCACCGGCACCATCGGCTACGAGATCGTCACCCGCATCGGCGCGCGCGTGCCTCGCGTGTACCTCGGCGAGGCCGGCTGATGGCGGCACCCTGGGGCATCATCGGCGCCGCGGTCGCGGCGACCGCGGCCGGAGTCGCCGGGGGTCTGCTGGCCGAGCGCAAGGTGATGGGCCGCGCGGTCAGGGGCCAGGAGCTGTCCGAGCCGTTTGGCAGCCAGCACTCGGCACCCCGGATCGTCACGACCGACGACGGGGTCGAGCTGTGGGTCGAGGTCGACGAGCCACGGCCGGGGGCCGCATACCGTGATCTCACCGTGGTGTTCTGCCACGGCTATGCGCTGAACCTGGACGGCTGGTGGTTCCAGCGCCGCAACCTGAGTGGCGTCGCGCGCTGCGTGTACTGGGATCTCCGCGGTCACGGCCGTTCCGGCCGCGGCGAGGACGGCACCCACACCATCGAGCGCATCGGCAACGACCTGGCGGCGGTGATCGACGCCGTTGTCCCCGACGGGCCGTTGGTGCTCATCGGGCACAGCATGGGCGGCATGACCGTCATGTCGTACGCGCAGCAGCATGAGAAGGCGTTCACCGACCGAGTGGTCGGCGCGGCGTTGCTCGCGACGTCGTCCGGCGACATGAACGCGGTGGGTTTCGGTGTGCCGAAGCCGGTAGCCCGGCTCGGCCATCGCGCGCTCCCCGGCGTCATCGCGACCCTGTCGCGCTCACCAACGCTGGTCGAGCGCAGCCGCCGATCGGGCAGCGATCTCGGCTTCATCCTCACCCGGATGTACTCGTTCGCCTCGCCGGTCTCACCGTCGTTGGTCGACTTCACCTCCGAGATGCTTGCCGCGACGCCGATCGACATCGTCGCGCAGTACTTGCCGACGTTCGCGATGCACGACGCTCAAGGCGCCCTGGCTGCGTTCCAGGACTGCGAGACGCTGGTCATGGTCGGCGCGAACGACCTCATCACGCCACCGGATCACAGCCGGACCATCGCGCGCGTGCTGCCGAACGCCGAGCTCATTGAGCTGCCCAACACCGGCCACATGCTCATCCTCGAGCGCGCGGTCGACGTGAACGCCGCGCTGCGGGATCTGCTCGAGCGATCCGTGAAGCTGCTGCGTCTGCGGGCAGGCGCGTGACCGCGCTCGACGACCTGGCCTGCTCGATCGCGGTCTGTACCCGGTGTCCCGCCTTGGTCGAGTCGCGCACGCTCACGGTGCCCGGTGACTTCCCGGCCGGTGCCACGTTGCTGCTGGTCGGCGAGGGCCCCGGCGCGCAGGAGGATCTCGCGGGTCGGCCGTTCGTCGGACGCTCCGGTGCGCTGCTCGACTCCCTGCTCCTTGAGGTCGGTATGCCGCGACCGCAGGTGGCCGTGGCCAACGTGGTCAAGTGCCGGCCACCGCAGAACCGGGCGCCGAGCCGCGCCGAGGTCGAGAACTGCCGGCCGTGGCTCGACCAGCAGCTGAACCGCTCGGCGCCGCAGGTCGTAGTGGCGATGGGCTCGACAGCGGTCGCCTGGTTCTTCGGCCGCAGCTCGCGGATCACCGCGCTGCGCGGCGTGGTCCACCACATCGATGGTCGCCAGGTCATCGCGACGTATCACCCGTCGGCGGCCCTGCGGTTCGGCCCGAACGGGGCGCCGCGGGCCGCGCTGCGCGACGACCTCGCCCTGGCGGTGTCACTGTGCTGCCGATCATGACGAAGCCACGAACCGGGCGGCGATCATGACGCAACATGCAGGTCTTTCGTCATGATCGGCGCTCTTGGGCCGGGGGATCGTCATGATCGGCCGACGCCGTCGTCCGGTCACCCGGGGGCGGCCCTGACGCTGGCAACGCCGGCCGACATGCGGGCGTTCGGGGCCCGACTGGCCGCACTGTTGCGGGCCGGTGACCTGGTCCTGCTGTCCGGCGAGCTCGGGGCCGGCAAGACGACGCTGGCCCAAGGCCTCGGCGACGGGTTGGGCGTCCGCGGGCCGGTGACGTCGCCGACCTTCGTCATCGCCCGGGTTCATCCGTCGCTCACGGCCGGCCCGCCGCTGGTGCACGTGGACGCATACCGTCTCGGGTCGATCGACGAGGTCGACGACCTCGACCTCGACGCGTCCCTGGCCGAGTCGGTCACCGTCGTCGAGTGGGGGGAGGGCAAGGTCGAAGGGCTGGCCGACGATCGCCTCGAGGTCGTCATCCATCGCGCAGTCGGCACCGCAACCGATGACGGCGAGGACGTGCGCGTCGTCCAGGTGACCGGACTGGGTCCGCGTTGGGTCGGCGTGCTCCCAACCGACCTACGCTGAGGCCGTGCTGCTGCTGGCCCTCGACACCGCGACCCCGGCCGTGACCGTGGCGGTCCACGACGGGGAGCGGGTGCTGGCCGAGTCCCTTGAGGTGGACGCGCGACGGCACGGCGAGCTGGTCGCGCCCGGCATCGCCCGGGTACTGCTGGACGCCGGGGCGACCGCCCGCGACCTCACGCATGTTGCTGTCGGCGTCGGCCCCGGTCCGTTCACCGGTCTGCGGGTAGGGCTGGTGACCGCGCGGGTCCTGTCAGCGACGCTGGGCATCCCGTTGCACGGCGTCTGCACCCTCGACGTGCTGGCCGCCGCCGTCACCATCGACGGACCGTTCATGGTCGCCACCGACGCCCGACGTCGCGAGGTCTACGTCGCTGCATACGACAGCCCGGACACACGCACCACTGACCCGGCCGTGCTTCGGCCGGCCGACATCGAGCCTGGTCTGCGAGCTCGGCCGTGTGCGGGCGAAGGCCCGCGGCTGTACCCCGACGAGCTGCCGAACGGGATCGAGCCGCAGCTGCCCCGGGCGGGGACGCTCGCCGCGGTGGTCCGCCGGCGGATCGACCTTGGCGGTGCCGGGCTGTTGCCGGCGCATCCGATGTACCTGCGGCGGCCGGACGCGGCCGAGCCCGGCCGGCGCAAGTCGGTCCTCGCGTGACGGCGCGGCTGCGACGAATGCGCTGGTGGGACATCCCGGCCTGCCATGCGTTGGAGCAGCAGCTGTTCACCGCCGACCCGTGGAGCCAGCCGTTGTTCTGGTCTGAGCTGGCCGGGGTGCCGGAGACCCGGCACTACGTGGTCGCCACCGAGGACGAGCAGGTCGTCGGTTACGCCGGGCTGATGGCGGTTGCCGGCGAGGCCGACGTGCAGACCGTCGCGGTGGCGCCCGACCAGCAGCGAGCTGGCCTCGGCGCACAGCTGCTCACCGAGCTGGTCGACGAGGCCCAGCGCCGGGGCTGCCGCTCGGTCACGTTGGAGGTGCGTGCCGACAACGACGCGGCTCGCCGGCTGTACGCCCGGTTCGGCTTTGCGACCCTCGCGGTTCGGTCGAACTACTACGGGCCGGGCCTGGACGGAGTGGTGATGCGCCGTGGCTGACGCGCCACTGGTGCTCGGGATCGAGACCTCGTGTGACGAGACCGGGGTCGGTGTCGTGCGCGGCACCACCCTGCTCGCCGACGCCGTTGCGAGCAGCGTCGACGAGCACGCGCGGTTCGGCGGCGTGGTGCCCGAGGTCGCGAGCCGGGCGCACCTGGACGCGATGGTCCCCACGATCGAGCGCGCGCTTGCGACCGCCGACGTCCTTGGCCGTGACCTCGACGCGGTCGCAGTGACCGCCGGGCCGGGGCTCGCCGGTGCGCTGCTGGTCGGGGTCGCGGCCGCCAAGGCGTATGCGCTCGCGTTGGACAAGCCGATCTACGGCGTCAACCACCTCGCCGCGCATGTCGCAGTGGACCAGCTGGAGCATGGTCCGCTGCCATCGCCGTGCATCGCGTTGCTGGTCAGCGGCGGGCACTCGTCGTTGCTGCTTGTGTCCGACGTGACCGCGCACGTCCTGCCGCTCGGCGCCACGATCGACGACGCCGCGGGGGAGGCGTTCGACAAGGTAGCCCGGCTGCTCGGCCTGCCGTTCCCGGGCGGGCCGCACATCGACCGGGCCGCACATGAGGGGGACGCGGCATACATCGACTTCCCGCGCGGCCTGACCGGAGCGCACGACCTGCGCGACCACCGGTACGACTTCTCGTTCTCGGGTCTGAAGACAGCGGTTGCGCGCTGGGTCGAGGCGCGGGAGCGGGCCAATGAGCCGGTGCCGGTGGCCGACGTGGCCGCGTCGTTCCAGGAGGCGGTGGTCGATGTACTGACCCGCAAGGCCGTCCTGGCCTGTCGTGAGCAAGGCGTCGACACGCTGCTGATCGGGGGCGGTGTTGCGGCCAACTCCAGGTTGCGGGTCGTCGCCGAAGCACGGTGCGCGGACGCCGGAATCATGGTGCGAGTCCCTCGACCGGGGCTGTGTACCGACAACGGCGCGATGGTCGCGGCGCTCGGCGCGGAGATGGTGGCGCGCGGGCGCCCGGCCTCAGACCTCGACCTGCCGGCCGACTCCTCGCTGCCCGTCACCGAGGTGCTGCTTCGTTGACGGCAGCCGGATCATCAGCGCCCCGCACACGAGCAGCGCTGCCGCAACGACTGCATACCCCCAGCCGATGCCGGCAGCCTGCGCGAGCGCGCCGACGGCGATGCTCGCGGTCAGGCCACCTGCCTGGAGAGCGAGGGACTCCACCGACAGGACGGTGCTCCGCACGCTTGGCCCGACGCGACCATGCAGGATCTCGGCCGTCAGTGGGCCGACCAGTCCCATCACCGCATACATCAGCACGTATGCGGCCGCGACCACGCCGAACAAAGGAACCGCGAGGAGCGCGGCCAGAGGTGCAGCGACGAAGAACGCGACCATGACGACACGCACGCCCGACCCGGCTGCGCGGGCTGCTCTCGGCGCGAGGAGGGAACCGACGGTCGTCCCGATGAATCCGGTCGCCGCGAGGACCCCGAACGCAGCACTGCCCGAGTCGTTGCCACCGGTGAGGTCGGCCAGGGTCAACGGTGTGAGCAGTTCGACCGAGCTGAGGACGACGCCGATCGCCATCATTTGCAGCATCAACCGCCGCAGCACGACGTCACGGGTGCCGAGCCTGAGTCCGTCCGCGACGGTCGCCGGGATGCCACGGGTCACAGCGCGCAACGTCTGCCGCGGACGCTCGGGCTCCTGCACGATGAGCAGCGTCAGGATCGCGTGGAACACGCTGAGCACCGCACCGACGATGAGGGGAACCGACAGCGTGATGAGCGGGTCGTCACCCGAGCTGGCCAGATCGTCGAAAAGCCACATCGCGGCTGCCGGCAGGAAGCCGCCGACGACCGCGCCGATGCCCAGCCCGAACGCCTCGGAGGCCTCGCCCCGGGACAGCCCGTACTGGATGTCTCCGTGCACGTCGTCGGCGTGCACGGCATCGACGTACCACGCGGTCAGCGGACCGGAGGAGAGCGCCCGGCCGGCGCCTTGGAGCACCATCGCGGCACACATCGTCGGGACGTTCGTCGCCAGCGCGAGCACGAGCAAACCGGCGGCTGTGGTCAACGAGGACAGCACGACAACACCGCGACGACCGATCACGTCGGCGAGGCCACCGGTCGGCAGCTCGAGGACGACCGTGGTGATGCCGTAGACCGCCATCACCTGACCGATCGTTGCGACGTCGAGCCCGCGAGCCTCCTTGATCAGGACGAGTACCGGCAGGACCAAGCCGATGGGGAACCACCGCAGCCCCGTGAGCAACGCGTAGCGGTGGGCCAGTTGACGGCCAGTCATAGCAACGGCTCCCCGTCGGACTCGAGACGCCCGGGCGTCAACTGGTAGAAGACGCCGACCCGCTCGGCCTTCGGATCATCGGCGCACTCGGCGTCGTAGCGCGCGAGCAAGTCATCGAACTCGGCGATCAGCCGCTTGGCTGCCGCGGGGGTCAGCCGGATCACGACGTCGCTCGCCCCGCCGGCCCGACGCCACGCGCGGGTCCAGGTCGCCCGTTCGGCCCGCCAGCGCCGATTGCTGCGGACGGCGTAGCCGAGCTGGAGCTCGCTCAGGGCATCAGAGGCCGCCCGTCCCGCGGGATCGTCCACGAAGTCGTCGTCCTGCCAGTTCGTGAAGTCGGCTGCGGCTTTCCAGCGACGCTCGCGCTTCGACGGCTGCTCCTCGTCCTCCACCACGAATCCATAGCGGGCGAGCTGCCGCAGGTGGTAACTGGTGGACCCGCTCGACTCACCAACCTGCCGAGCAAGCTCGCTCGCCGTCGCCGGGCCGTTCAAGCGCAGCCGGCCGAGCAGCCGAGTGCGCAGCGGATGCGCGATTGCCTTGAGTGCCTCGACCTCGGTGACCCGGGTCTGGGTCCACTTCTTTGTCTGAGCCATGCGGCCAGGGTACACCGCAAAGAGATGTTTGCAAAGGTTTCTTTGCACTCGATCCCGCAGTGATCATGCACGAATTCCGGCGGCGTACTTTGCGCATGATCACGGCGGTGGTTGGGTGCGTACTTTGCGCATGATCACGGCGGTGGTTGGG
Source organism: uncultured Actinomycetota bacterium (assembly GCA_963836025.1). Taxonomy (GTDB): domain Bacteria; phylum Actinomycetota; class Actinomycetes; order JBEVHX01; family JBEVHX01; genus JBEVHX01. Next base: position 86,878 of record CAWIIE010000007.1, on the reverse strand, counting down.
GGGCGTCGTCGACGACGAGCCGCCCGTCGCGCACCTCCACCGCAAACCTCCGCAGCGGCGCGGGCTTCCGACCCAGGCTGATGAGCCCGCGCGACCAGCCGGGGGCTCGTCGGCCGGCGAAGCCAGGAGTCCAGTCGAGGTTCTCCCCGGTCCGTACGTCGAACTCCGAGTTGTGGAATGGGCAGACGATGTGGCCGTCGACGTACTTCTTGCCGCCCGGCCCGCGGGTCAGGCTCAGACCGAGATGCGGGCAGCGGTCGCTGAAGACACAGGGGTCGTCCGGGGTTTCGCGTTGCCGCACCACCACAAAGGTCTTGCCGTCGCGCTTGACCGGGGTCGGGTCGTCGATCGGAAACCCGTTGAGCTCACCGAGATCCAGAGTTGCCATCCCGCGACGGTACCCGGGGCAACCACCGCTATCTCCGCTCGACGAACAGGACAGTGGGCTCGCCGGCCACTCTGGTGACGACGACGGTCGCGGTATTGCGGGCGTCCTTGTCGAGTCTGAGTTGACGCCGCAGCGTTTCGGGTTCGATCGGGGATCCGCGCTTCTTGATCTCGACTGCGCCGATGCGGCGCTCGTGGAGCAGGGCGCGCAACCTCTTCAGGTTGAACGGCAGGGCGTCGGTGATGGCATACGTCGTCCACAGCGCCGACGCCGGTGGGGATCGGTCGCAGGTCACGTAGGCGATGGTCGCGTCGATCAACCGACCGCCGACCCGCTCGGCGACGTGGCCGACGAGTCCGGCGCGGATGACCGCGGCATCGGGCTCGAGCAGGTATGCGCCCACCGCGCCGACCACGGGCGGCGTTAGGCCCGCGTCGGTGAGCGTCTCGTCGGACGGCAGGACCGTCGCGCGCCGTCGGACGTGCGGCGAAGCCAGCGCCCCGAACCATACGCACGCCTCGAGCAGGTCGCCGTCGACCGACACCCACTCGGTCTCAGCAGCCGGCGGCGGCAAGCTGTGCGCGATGCCCGGCGCGACCTTCGCCGCGGTCGCCGGGATGCGCTGCGCGAGCTCGACCACCCAGGAGAACGGCGGCGACCACGCCTCCGGATCGAGCAGCCGGCGGCCGCCGTGACGACGGGCCGGGTCGGCGAACGCGGCATCGACAGCGGTCACGTCGGCCTCGCGGACGTCAGCCTCGATCACGTCAATGCGTTCGGCCAGCCCGAGCTCTGCTGCGTTCGCCCGCGCGACCGCTGCGGTCAGGGCATCCCGCTCGTATGCGGTGACCCGCAGGCCCGCCCGGGCGAAGGCGATAGCGTCCGCCCCGATCCCGCAGCCGAGGTCCGCGACGTGGGTCGCGCCGGACTCGGCGAACCGGGCCGCCCGACGCTTCGCCACCTCCGGCCGGGTCGCCTGCTCGGCGCCGTCGACGGTGAACCACATGCGGGCCGCGTCCAGGCCTAGTCGGTTGACGGCCCGCGACCTCAGCCGGTGCTGGGTCAGGGCGGCGGCCACCGCGTCGGCCGCATACCCCCGCCGTCGTAGCCGAGCGGACACGGCCAGCGCGTCGGCGTCCGCATACGGAGGCAGCGCGGTCATGAGCGCCCGCCCCTCGGGCGAGCGCAACCAGGCCAGCGCGGCCGCGTCCACCTGCTGATCATGACGAACTGCGCTCAGCGGTGGTCGATCATGACGAGGGTGCGGGCGCTTCGTCATGGTCGGCGCCGCGCCGGCGGGGATTGTCGTGATCGGCGAACGGAGCTCCCCGAGCCGCTGGCACTCGGGTTGACGGAGTGCTAAGACCCGACTAGGTTTCGCGTTGGCACTCTCCCCATGGAAGTGCCAACGCACAGTCCAACGGCCCAGGGCTCGACCCCCGCGACGGCGGGCCCGACGGCCATCATCCAGACCAACTCTCGGAGGACCCAGAACCGTGTCGGTCTCCATCAAGCCGCTCGAGGACCGCATCGTCGTGAAGCCCCTCGATGCAGAGCAGACCACTGCGTCCGGGCTCGTGATCCCGGACACCGCCAAGGAGAAGCCCCAGGAGGGCGAGGTCATGGCCATCGGCCCCGGCCGTTTCGAGGACGGCAACCGCGTCCCGCTCGACGTCGCTGTCGGCGACAAGGTCGTCTACAGCAAGTACGGCGGCACCGAGGTGAAGTACGACGGCGAGGAGTACCTGATCCTCTCCGCGCGCGACGTGCTCGCCGTCATCGAGAAGTAGACCCACCCACGGGGGGCTCCGCCCCCCGTGTCCCCCCAAGAACAAGCAGACCCACGGGGGGCTCCGCCCCCCGTGTACCCCCACGCACGGGGGCTCCGCCCCCGTGTCCCCCCAAAAGCGTCCAACCACTCCACGCACGGGGGCTCCGCCCCCGTGTCCCCCCAAAGAAGTCCAACCACTCAAAGCAACCAGACACCGCCCCGGGCGGCCCGGAAGCCCGGGCACCGGGGCGTTGTCCTGTGAGGAGACCACCGCCGCATGCCCAAGATCCTGGAGTTCGACGAGGACGCCCGCCGCGCGCTCGAGCGTGGCGTCAACGCCCTCGCTGACGCCGTCAAGGTGACGCTCGGCCCACGCGGTCGCAACGTCGTCATCGACAAGAAGTACGGCGCACCCACCATCACCAACGACGGCGTGACCATCGCGCGCGAGATCGAGCTAGAGAACCCGTACGAGAACCTCGGCGCGCAGCTGGCGAAGGAGGTCGCCACCAAGACCAACGACGTCGCCGGCGACGGCACCACGACGGCCACCGTGCTCGCCCAGGCGATGGTGCGCGAGGGTCTGCGCAACGTCGCGGCCGGCGCCGCGCCGATGGACCTCAAGCGGGGCATGGAAGCAGCAGTGCAGGCCGTCAACGGTGAGCTGCTCAAGACGGCCCGCCCGGTCGAAGGCCACCGCGAGGTCGCCGCGGTCGCGGCGCTGTCCGCGCAGGACCTCGAGATCGGCGATGTCGTCGCCGACGCGTTCGACAAGGTCGGCAAGGACGGTGTCATCACGGTCGAGGACTCCAACACCACCGGGGTCGAGCTCGAGTTCACCGAGGGCATGCAGTTCGACAAGGGCTATATCAGCCCGTACATGGTCACCGACGCCGAGCGGATGGAGGCGGTCCTGGAGGACCCGTACATCCTGCTGCACCAGGGCAAGGTCTCTGCGGTCGCCGACCTGCTGCCCCTGCTGGAGAAGGTCGTCCAGACTGGCAAGGGACTGCTGATCGTCGCCGAGGACGTGGACGGCGAGGCCCTGTCCACGCTGGTCGTCAACAAGATCCGTGGCCTGTTCAATGCGGTTGCGGTCAAGGCCCCGGCGTTCGGGGACCGCCGGAAGGCGATCCTCGAGGACCTCGCGGTCCTGACCGGCGGCCAGGTCGTGGCCCCCGAGGTCGGGCTCAAGCTCGACCAGGTCGGGCTCGAGGTGCTCGGCACCGCCCGCCGGGTGGTCGTCACCAAGGACGACACCACGATCGTCGACGGCGGCGGCGCGCACGACGCCGTCCAGGAGCGCATCGCGCAGCTCACGGCCGAGGTTGAGCGCACCGACTCCGACTGGGACAAGGAGAAGCTGCGGGAGCGGCTGGCCAAGCTCGCCGGTGGCGTCGTCGTGGTCAAGGTCGGCGCCTACACCGAGGTCGAGCTCAAGGAGCGCAAGCACCGGCTGGAGGACGCGATCTCGGCGACCCGGGCCGCAATCGAGGAGGGCATCGTCGCCGGTGGCGGCGCTGCGCTGATCAAGGCGGCTCACGTGCTCGAGGGCGACCTCGGCCTGACCGGTGACCTGGCCACCGGCGTGACCATCGTGCGCAAGGCGCTGGACGAGCCAACGCGTTGGATCGGCGAGAACGCCGGACAGGAGGGCTACGTCGTCGTGAACCGGGTCCGCGAGTCCGGCGACGGTTTCGACGCCGCGACCGGCGCATACGGGGACCTGGTCGCGCAGGGTGTCATCGACCCGGTCAAGGTGACCCGGTCGGCGCTGGAGAACGCCGCGTCCATCGCCGGCATGCTGCTGACGACCGAGACGCTGGTGGTGGACAAGCCGGCCGAGCCCGAGCACTCGCACAACGGGCACGGGCACTCACACGGCCCGGGTGGCCACCACCACTGACCCATCGACGCGGATGTGGACGTTGGCGCGGGTTGGGCCGCGGTCCCAACCCCGCCAACGTCCACATTCGCGGTGGTCGACGACGCCGCCGGTACCCTGAGCCCATGACGGACTCCTCCGGGCTCGAGTCCCTGCCCGACAAGTTCGCGACGCTGGGCCTCACCTTCGACGACGTCCTCCTGCTGCCCGCGGAATCCGACGTGGTGCCAAGCGAGGTCGACACCAGCTCCCGGATGACCCGCAATCTTCGGGTGCGGATGCCGTTGCTGTCCTCGGCGATGGACACGGTCACCGAGGCTCGGATGGCGATCGCGATGGCACGGCAGGGCGGCGTCGGCGTGCTGCACCGCAACTTGCCGATCGAGGACCAGGCCGCGCAGGTCGACCTGGTCAAGCGTTCCGAGGCCGGCATGGTGACCAACCCGGTGACCTGCTCGCCGGAGCACACCCTGAACGAGGTGGACGCGCTGTGCGCGCGCTACCGCATCTCCGGTGTCCCGGTGATCGACGACGCCGGCGTGCTCGTCGGGATCGTGACCAACCGGGACATTCGCTTCGAGTCCGACCATCGGCGCCGGGTCCGCGAGGTCATGACGCCGATGCCGCTGGTGACGGCCCCGGTGGGCATCAGCGGCGACGACGCCTTCGCGCTGTTGGCCAAGCACAAGGTCGAGAAGCTGCCGCTGGTCGACAACGACGGTCGGCTGACCGGTCTCATCACGGTCAAGGACTTCGTGAAGTCCGACCAGTACCCGAATGCCACCAAGGACGGCTCCGGCCGGCTGGTCGTCGGCGCGGCGGTCGGCGTCGGCGAGGACGCATACGACCGAGCGCGCAGCCTGATCGATGCTGGCGTCGACGTCGTCGTCGTGGACACCGCGCATGGGCACAACCGTGCCGTGCTCGACATGGTGCGCCGGCTGAAGCGGGACACCGACGTCGAGGTGGTCGGCGGCAATGTCGCGACCCGGCAGGGCGCGCAGGCGCTGGTCGACGCGGGCGCGGACGGGGTCAAGGTCGGGGTCGGGCCGGGATCGATCTGCACCACCCGGGTCGTGGCCGGGGTTGGCGTGCCGCAGGTGACCGCGATCCACGAGGCCGCGCTCGCCTGCGGCCCGGCCGGTGTCCCGGTGATCGGTGACGGCGGGCTGCAGTACTCCGGCGACATCGCTAAGGCGCTCGTTGCAGGCGCCGACACCGTCATGGTCGGCTCGCTGCTCGCCGGGTGCGAGGAGGCGCCAGGCGAGGTCGTCTTCGTCAACGGCAAGCAGTTCAAGGCATACCGCGGCATGGGCTCGCTCGGCGCGATGCAGTCTCGCGGACAGTCGCGCTCATTCAGCAAGGACCGCTACTTCCAAGACGATGTGCTCTCCGACGACAAGCTCGTGCCCGAAGGGGTGGAGGGACAGGTGCCGTACCGCGGGCCGCTGGCCGCGGTTGCCGAACAGCTGGTCGGAGGGCTGCGCGCATCCATGGGATACAGCGGCGCCGGCTCAATCGACGAGCTGAAGGTCAAGGGCCGGTTCGTGCGCATCACGGCCGCGGGGCTGAAGGAGAGCCACCCACACGACGTGCAGATGGTCGTCGAGGCGCCCAACTACCACTCGCGCTGACCGGCGCGCGTCCGAAGGGATCGCATGACCGAGGTCGAGATCGGCCGGGGCAAGCGTGGGCGCAAGGCCTATGCGTTCGACGACATCGCGATCGTGCCGTCCCGGCGAACCCGTGACCCGGAGGAAGTCTCGATCGCCTGGCAGATCGATGCCTATCGGTTCGAGCTGCCGCTGCTCGCGGCGCCGATGGACTCGGTGGTTTCGCCGGCGACCGCGATCGAGATCGGCCGGCTCGGCGGCCTGGGCGTGCTCAACCTTGAGGGCCTTTGGACGCGCTACGACGACCCCGCGCCGCTGCTCACCGAGATCGCCGAGCTCGACGACGCGGCCGCGACCGTGCGGATGCAGGAGCTGTATGCGGCGCCGATCCGCGACGACCTGATCGTCTCCCGGATCAAGGAGGTCCGCGAGGCCGGCGTGACGGTGGCCGCCGCCCTGTCGCCGCAACGCACCGCGACCTTCCACAAGGCCGTCGTCGACGCCGGCGTCGACGTCTTCGTGATCCGCGGGACGACGGTGTCGGCCGAGCACGTGTCCGGCCGCGCGGAGCCGCTCAACCTCAAGCGGTTCATCTACGAGCTCGACGTCCCGGTGGTGGTCGGCGGCTGCGCGACCTACCAGGCTGCGTTGCACCTGATGCGCACCGGGGCCGCCGGCGTGCTAGTCGGGTTCGGCGGCGGCGCGGCGCATACGACCAGGGGAGTGCTCGGCGTCGCGGTGCCGATGGCGTCAGCGGTCGCCGATGTGAGCGCGGCGCGCCGCGACTACATGGACGAGTCGGGCGGGCGCTATGTGCACGTCATCGCCGACGGCAGCATCGGGAAGTCCGGTGACATCGCGAAGGCGATCGCGTGCGGCGCCGACGCGGTGATGATGGGCTCGCCGTTGGCGCGCGCGACCGAGGCACCTGGCCACGGCTGGCACTGGGGCTCGGAGGCCCACCACTCGGCCCTGCCGCGCGGCGAACGGGTGGCGGTCGGCACGATCGGCACCCTCGAGGAGATCCTGCTCGGCCCGTCGCGGGTGCCGGACGGCTCGATGAACCTGTTCGGTGCGCTGCGACGGGCGATGGCGACGACCGGCTACTCCGAGCTGAAGGAGTTCCAGCGGGTCGAGGTGACGGTCCGCTGACCACCCCAATCCACAACGATGTGACGTTGGTTCGACTCGCCGTAGTTCCGCCACATCCATCGCCAGACGTGGATGTGGCGTTGCTTCGATCTATTCGAAGCAACGTCACATCGTTGCGAAAGGGGAGGGGGGCGTGAGCACCGGCCGGCTGGACCCAGCGGAGCGCCGGCGGGCGCTGGATCGGCTGACCGAGGGCGAACTCGACGTGCTCGTCGTCGGCGGCGGCGTGGTCGGGGCCGGGGCCGCGCTCGACGCCGCCACCCGCGGCCTGACCGTCGGTCTGCTCGAACGCCGCGACTGGGCCTCGGGCACATCCAGCCGCAGCAGCCGGCTGGCCCATGGCGGGCTGCGCTACCTCGAGCAGCTCGAGTTCGGCCTGGTGCACGAGGCGCTGAGCGAGCGCGGTCTGCTGCTGGACAAGCTCGCGCCGCACCTGGTCCGACCGGTGCCGTTCCTGCTCCCGCTGACCCGCGGCTGGCAGCGGCCCTACGTGGGTGCGGGGGTGGCGCTGTACGACGTGCTGTCGCGGGTGTCGCGGCGCGGCGGGGCACTGCCCGGGCACCGCCACCTCAGCCGCACGGCCACCCTCAACCTCGCGCCCGGGCTCAACCCAGAGGCGTTGACCGGCGCCATCGGCTTCTTCGACGCCCAGATCGACGACGTGCGGCACACCCTCGCGCTCGTGCGCACCGCCGTCGCGCACGGCGCGCTGGCCACGTCCGGGGTCGAAGTCACCCGGCTGCTGCGCGACGGCGAGCGCGTACTCGGGGTGGAGGCGGTCGACCGCGACGACGACCGCACGCTGACGATCCGGGCGCGCCGCACGATCGCCGCGATGGGCGTCTGGACGGATGGCATCTCGGCGATGTTGCAGGGCGACTCGCCGCGCAACGCAACGGTGCAGCCGTCGAAGGGGGTGCACCTGGTCGTCCCGCGGGACGCGATCGACCTGCGCACGGCCGTGATCGCGCGTACCCCGGCGAGCGTGCTGTTCCTGTTGCCGTGGGGTCCGCACTGGCTGGTCGGCACCACCGACACCCCATGGTCCGGTGACCGGGACGAGCCAGAGGTCACCTCGGACGACGTCGACTACCTGCTCGACCAGGCCAACCGCTGGCTGGTCCGGCCGCTGCGCCGCGACGACATCGTCTCGACCTACGTGGGGCTGCGCCCGCTGCTCGCCGGCGACGCTGATGAGGAGACCACCAAGCTCTCCCGCGAGCACGCGGTAGGCCGGCCCGCGCCGGGCCTGGTCACCGATCACCGGCGGGAAGTACACGACCTACCGAGTGATGGCCGCCGATGCCGTCGACGCCGCGGTCAGCGGTCTGTCGGGTCGGGTTCCGCCGTCCCGCACGAGCGACGTCGTCCTGCTCGGCGCCGAGAACTACGCCGAGGTCGCCGAGCAGCAGGACTTCATCGCCGCCGAGGCCGGCCTGTCGGAGCCGAAGGTCCGCCGACTCCTCCACCGCTACGGCGACCTGGTGCCCGAGCTGCTGGCCCTCGCCGACGATGACCCATCGCTCCTGCAGGCGGCGCACCCCGACAGCTGGACGCTCAACGTCGAGTTGCTGTATGCGGTTTCGCACGAGGGCGCACGTTCACTCGATGACATCCTCCGCAGACGGACCAGGGTCGCCCTGCAGACTCGGGACCGCGGTGCCTCGGTCGCCGAGGCAGTGGCCGAGCTGGTCAGCCCGGTCCTGGGTTGGGACGCGGACCGCGCGACGGAGGAGGTGCGGCGCTACCAGCAAGCCGTGGCCCAGCAGATCGCCAGCGTCGGCTAGCGGCCAACGGCGCAGCCCGCCCGCTGTCGGCCGGCAGCGCCCGTGCGAAGGTTGCGCCGTGAACGCGATGACGAGCCTGGCTACCGACGACCAACCGTTGCTCGCGGCGAGCACGGTCCGACCGCCTGGTCGAGCGGGCGGTGGCCGAACCCGGAGCGCCTCGACACGACGTGGTGTCCCCTCGGGATGGCCGGCTCGTGGGCAGCGTGCCATTGTCGAGTCCGCAGGACGTCGAACGGGCCTTCGACCAGGCGCGGGCCGCGCAACGTGCGTGGGCTGAGCGATCGGTTCGCGAACGGGCGCGGGTACTGCTGGCCTTCCACGACTTGGTCGTAGCAGCGCCGCGAGGAAGCCCTCGACATTGTCCAGAGGGAGAACGGCAAGGTCCGGTCGGAGGCGCTCGACGAGGTCCTCGACGTCGCGAACAACGCTCGCTACTACGCGCGGTCCGCGCCGTCGTTGCTCAAGCCGAGGCGGCCGGGCACGCCGATGCCCGGTGTGCTGGGTGCGGTCGAAGTGCGGCATCCGAAGGGTGTCGTCGGCGTCATCTCGCCCTGGAACTACCCGTTGACCTTGGCCGTGAGCGACGCGATTCCGGCGCTGCTCGCCGGCAACGCCGTCGTGCTGAAGCCGGACCTGCAGACGCCGTTCTCAGCGCTGTGGGCCGCCGACCTGCTGTCCGAGGCCGGTCTGCCGCACGGCCTGTATGCGGTGGTTCTTGGCGACGGCCCGGTGATCGGGCCCGAGGTCGTCGACCGCGCCGACTACGTCATGTTCACCGGCTCGACTCGGGTTGGCCGAGAAGTCGCCGTCCGGGCGGCCGAACGACTCGTCGGCTGCAGCCTCGAGCTTGGTGGGAAGAACTCCTTCGTCGTGCTCGAGGACGCCGACCCGGTCAAGGCTGCTGACGGAGCCGCGCGGTCGTGCTTCGCGGCGGCCGGCCAGATATGCGTCGGCACGGAGCGCGTGCTCGTGCACGAGCACATCTGGGACGACTTCGTGCCGGCGTTCTTACAGCGGGTGGACGGGCTGCGGCTGTCGGCCGAGGACGCCTGGGACGCCGACATGGGCTCGCTGATCTCGGCGAAGCAGCTCGCCGCGGTGCAGCAGCATCTCGACTCTGCCCTGGACGCCGGCGCCACCCTGCTCGCGGGCGGCAAGCCCCGACCCGACGTCGGCCCGTACTTCTTCGAGCCCACCGTCCTCATGGACGTGCCGGACGATGCGGCGGTGTGGCGCGAGGAGACCTTCGGTCCGGTCGTGTCGCTGCGCCGATTCACGACCGAGGAGGAGGCGATCCGGCTCGCCAACGACACGGCATACGGGCTGAACGCGAGTGTCTGGTCCCGTGACCTGGCCCGCGCGCGCCGCGTGGCCGAGCAGATCGAGGCGGGGTCGGTCGGCATCAATGAAAGCTTCAAGGCGACCTGGGCCGTGGTCGACGCACCGATGGGCGGCATGAAGGGGAGCGGGCTGGCGCGTCGGCACGGGCAAGAGGGCATCCTCAAGTACACCGAGCCGCAGACCGTCGCGTGGATGCGGGGCATGAACTATGCCCGCCCGCCCTGGATGAGCGACGAGACCATGGGCAAGGTGCTGCTCGGGATCGCGCAAACGCTGCGCAGGATTCCGCGGCGGCGGTGACCTTCGCGGTGGCCTGGCGGTGACCCAGGCCGATGTCGTCGTCATCGGGTCCGGCTTCGGCGGTTCGGTCGCCGCGCTGCGGCTGACCGAGAAGGGCTACCGCGTCCTAGTGGTCGAGGCCGGCTCGCGGTTCGCCGACGCCGACTTCGCGACGACAAACTGGCGGCTGCGCCGCTATCTGTTCGCCCCCCGAATCGGGCTGCGCGGGATCCAACGACTGCACGTCCTGGACAACGTCACGATCCTCGCCGGTGCCGGGGTCGGCGGCGGTTCGCTGGTGTATGCGAACACGCTGTACGAGCCACCGGCCGCATTCTTCGAGGACCCGCAGTGGGCCGGCATCACCGACTGGCGAGCCGAGCTCGCCCCGTACTACGACCAGGCTCGCCGGATGCTCGGCGTGGTGGACAACCCGACCGAGACCCCGGCAGACACGGCCCTGCGCACGGTGGCGCAGGACATGGGCGTCGGCTCGACGTTCCGGCTCACCCCGGTCGGGGTGTTCTTCGGCCCTGGCCCAGGCCAGCACGTTGACGATCCGTTCTTCGGAGGCATGGGACCGGCGCGGGTCGGCTGCACCGAGTGCGGCTCGTGCATGACCGGGTGCCGGGTCGGGGCGAAGAACACGCTGGTCAAGAACTATCTCGCCCTGGCCGAGCAGGCCGGCGCGCAGGTGGTGGCGGACACCGAGGCGGTGGCGATCCGTCCGTCGGCCGGCGCTGCCGGTCGCTGGGCCGTGGATGTGCAGCGTTCGGGAACCTGGGTCGGCCGCGGGCGGCGGACCATCACCGCGGACCACGTGCTGGTCGCCGCGGGCGCATACAACACGCAGAAGCTGCTGCACCGGATGCGGGACGACGGGCACCTGCCGCGGCTGTCGCCGATGCTCGGACGGCTGTCGCGCACCAACTCCGAGGCACTGGGCGGCTCGTTCACGCGGCACGCAACGAACGACCACAGCCGCGGCGTGGCGATCACGTCTTCGATGCACCCGGAGCCGAGCACGCACGTCGAGGTGGTGCGGTTCGGACGAGGCAGCAACCTGATGTACCTGCTCGGCACGCACCAGACCGACCTCGAACCGGGCGGCCGCGTTGGCGGACCTGGCTGCGCGTGGCGGCGTCCCGCCCACGCGACACCGCCAGCTACCTCTGGCCGCGCAAGGCGTCGGAGCGCGCTGTCATCACTCTCGTGATGCAGAGCCTGGACAACTCCGTCACCGTCCGGTCGGCGCGGTCCCGGCTCGGTCGCTGGCGGCTCACCTCGAAGCAGGGGCACGGCGCGCCGAACCCGTCCTGGATCCCGGTCGGCAACGAGGCGGTGCGTCGGCTGGCCGCAGTGCTCGGCGGTGTCCCGTCCGGCAACCTCGGCGAGCTCGTCGACCGTCCGATGACCGCGCACTTCATCGGCGGGTGCGTGATCGGCAAGACCGCCGATACCGGAGTCGTTGACCCTTGGCTACGGGTGCACGGGTACGACGGGCTGCACGTTGTCGACGGGGCGGCGGTCTCCGCGAACCTCGGCGTGAACCCGTGCTCTGACGATCACCGCGCAGGCCGAGCGCGCAATGGCGCACTGGCCGAACCGGGGAGAGCCAGACCCGCGACCACCGCTCGGCAGCGCTTACCGCCAGCTGGACGTCGTCGCGCCTCGGAGACCGGTGGTGCCCGCACACGCGCCGGGGGCGCTGCGGCTGCCGGCGCAGCCGGTCACGACCCGGTAGTCGGCTCGACCCGCTCGTCGTGCCAGGAGCGCCACAGGCTGGCGTACGTGCCGTTGGCAGCGACCAGCTCGTCGTGCGACCCGTACTCGATGACCCGGCCGTCCTCGACCACGGCCACCACGTCCGCGTCGTGGGCGGTATGCAGCCGGTGCGCGATCGCGACCACGGTGCGGCCGTCGAGCACCGCGGCCAGGGAACGCTCAAGATGCCGAGCCGCCCGCGGGTCGAGCAGCGAGGTCGCCTCGTCGAGGACCAGCGTCGACGGGTCGGCCAGCACCAGCCGCGCGAGCGCCACCTGCTGCGCCTGCGCCGGTGTGAGCCGGACGGCGCCGCCGCCGACCCGGGTCTGCAACCCATCGGGCAGACCGGCGGCCCAGCCGTCGGCGTCGACCGCGCGCAGCGCTGCCCACAGCTGCTCGTCGGTCGAACCCGGCGCGGCCAACGCGAGGTTGTCGCGCAACGTCCCGACGAAGACGTGGTGCTCCTGGGTGACCAGCGCAACGTGGCGGCGGACTCGCTCGACCGGCATCCGACCGAGCGCGACGCCACCCATGTCGACGCGACCGCTGCGCGGCGGATGGATCCCAGCCAGCAGCCGGCCCAAGCGTCGACTTGCCGGCGCCCGACGGCCCGACCACCGCGACCCGCGAGCCGGGCGCGACGTCCAAATCGACGCCGTGCAGCACGTCGTGGCCCTCCCGGTAGGCGAAGCGCACCTCGCGGGCCTCGATCGACGCGTCGGTCGGGTCGCCGGCCTCGTCGGTCTCCGGGTCCGGCACCTCGTGCACCCCGAGCAGGCGGGCCATCGCCGCCTGCCCGCCCTGCAGCTCGTCGAACCACATCAACAGCAGGTCGACCGGCTCGACCAGCATCTGCGTGTAGAGCACGGCCGCGGTGACCTGGGCCAACGACACCGTGCCGTTGGCGGCGAGCACGCCGCCGATCAGCAACACGGCCGCGATCGGGATCACGTACGCCGACTCCACGGACGGGAACCACACGGTCCGCAGCGACAGCGTGTAGTTCTCCCACGAGATCCAACGCCGGATGCGGTTGTCGGTCATGCGCACCCGGTCGGGACCCAGTCGGTATGCCTCCACCGTGCGGCCGGCGTCGACGCTCTCGGCGACTGCACCGTTGACCGACGCGTATGCGGCCAGCTCGGCGCCGTAGGCAGATGGGGCCCGCCGGAAGTACCACCGGCTGGACACCACGATCAGCGGTACCGCGAGCAGCCAGGCGAGCGCGAGCAACGGTGCCGTGAACACCAGCGCCGCGGCCACGAGCACCGCCGTCACCATCGCGATCGTCATCTCCGGGATGGCCATCCGGACCGCCCACCCGAGTCGGTCGACGTCGGTGGTCACCCGCGTGACGAGGTCACCGGTGCCGGCGCGCTCGACGGTCCCGAGGGGGAGGGCGACGGCTCGCCCGAGGAAGTCCTCGCGCAGGTCGGCCAGCACCCATTCGCCGAGGATCCCCGCGCGCAGCCGGGCCCACCGCGTGAACGCCGCCTGCACGATGACGGCCACGGAGAAGGCCAGCGCGAGGGTGTCGACGTCGCCGCGGTCGATCGTCCCGTCGGCGACGCCCTCGACGACCCGGCCGAGCACCTGCGGGCCGACCAGGGCCGCGATGGCAGCCACGCCGTTGAGCAGGACGACGGCGATGAACCCGCCGCGGTGCCGACCGAGCAGCGTGCGGACGTGGCGGCGCACCGACCGCGGTTGCGCGACGGGCAGGCTCGTCGCGCGGCCCACCAGGTTGGTGGCCGGCTCGGGCGGCTGGGTGCCGAGGAACGTGCTCATCGCGCCGCGCCGCTCTCGTCCGGGGTCTCGCGGGTCACGACGTACCGGTATCCGGCGTTGGTGTGCATGAGCTCGCGGTGGGTGCCGCGGGCGACGACCACGCCGTGGCGCAGCAGCTGCACCTCGTCAGCCCGGTCGAGCACCAGCGGGCTGGTCGTGGCCACGATCGTGGTCCGTCCCTGGCGCGGCGGCCACGAGCCGCTCGGCGATCCGGGCCTCGGTGTGCGCGTCCACGGCGGACGTCGGCTCGTCCAGCACAGCACCGGTGCGTCGGCGACCAGCGACCGCGCCAGCGCGATCCGCTGCCGCTGGCCGCCGGACAACGAGCGCGCGCGCTCGGGCAGCTCGGTCTCCAGCCCTCCGGCAGGCCGTCGACGATCTCCGTGGCGTCCGCATCAGCAAGTGCGTCGGGCTCGACGCTCGACCAGCGCCGTTCGTGGGTACCACGAAGTTGTGCGCCGAGGCGTCCCGCGAACAGCACCGGGTCCTTGTCCTGCACGAGCACCTGCTCCCGGATCGCCGCCCGCTGCTCGGGTGACAGCGCAGCCGCATACCCACCGAGTCGGTCGAGCAGCCGGCTGGCCTCGTCGGCGTCGTCGCTTGCGACCGCGGTGAAGACGCCCGGCGTGGCCGCGAACCCGGACCGGTCGTCGACCAGCGAGCCGATGTCGGAGGTGTCACCCGCCGGATCCGTGCGTTGCAGCGACAGCACCCTGACGACTCGCCTGGCCGCGACCCGAGCCGCGGTGTACTTGTGCGCGGCCTCGGTCAGCGTCCGCAAGCGGCAGCACGAGGAAGGCCGTGTACCCGTAGAACGTCACGAGCTGGCCCGGCTCGAGGTCGCCCGACAGCGCGAGCCGGGCCCCCAGCCAGGTCACTGCGACGACGAAGAACCCAGGCAGCAGCACCTGGAGGGCGTCGAGGATCGACCGGACCCGGGCCGTGCGCACCGCGGCGACTCGCACTGCGTCGGACGCTTCGTGGAAGCGCCGCAGGAACAGCTCCTCGCCGCCGATCCCGCGCAGGACCCGCAAGCCGGTCACGGTGTCCGCCGCGAGCTCGGTCGCCTCGCCGAAGCGGGCCCGCTGGCACTGTCTCGCGGTGCTCCAGCGGCTTGACCAGCGGACCGATGCACAGCGCGATCAGGGGCACCCCGACGACCACGACGGCGCCGAGCAACGGTGAGGCCACGAGCAGCACGGCCGCGACGGTCACGAAAGCGACGATCGCGCCGGACAGCCGCAGGGTGATGTCGAGCGCCGACCCGATCCGCTCGACGTCGTTGGCCGAGACCGCCACGACCTCACCGGTCGAGACCTGCTTGGGCAGCTCGCCCCCGAGGTCCGCTGCCTTGCGCGCGACGAGCTGCTGGACCCGCGACGCGGCGGCGATCCAGTTGGTCACGGCGTACCGGTGCCGCAGGATGCCGGCGACCGCTTGCACGATGCCGATGGCGAGCACCGCCGCCGCCCACCAGGCGACGGTGGGCACGTCGTTGTCCGCGACCGCTTGGACGCCGCGACCGAGCGCGGCCGGGATCGCCGCCTGCGCGAGCATCCAGGTGATGCCGAAGACGATGCCGATCCCGAGGATGCGCCGTTGCATCCGCGCGATCCACAGCAGGAAGCGAACGGGTGAGCTCAGGTCCGGCGTCCCCGGGTCACGAACGGGGAGTTCGAGGAGGGGACGCACGTGAGTCGACGGTACGCGTTGGGTCCGACGGCCAGCGATTGGTTTTCGCTGGCGTGCGGATCCTGTTCTTCTTGGGGAACACGGGGGCGAAGACCCCCGTGCGGCGGCTCCCTAGACTGCGCTGCCGTGAGCGCGGCGACGGGGCAGGACGCGCGGCCGGTCCTGGTCGTCGACTTCGGTGCGCAGTACGCACAGCTGATCGCGCGCCGGGTCCGCGAGGCGCACGTCTACAGCGAGATCGTGCCGTCGACGATGCCGGTTGCCGACCTGCTGGCCCGCCGGCCGGGCGCGATCATCCTGTCCGGCGGCCCGTCCTCGGTGTATGCGGAGGGCGCGCCGACGGTGGACCCGTCGTTGTTCTCCGCCGGCGTGCCGGTCTTCGGCATCTGCTACGGCTTCCAGGCGATGGCCCAGGGGCTCGGCGGCACGGTCGAGAAGACCGGGCTGTCGGAGTTCGGCGGCACGGCGCTGACGGTGACCGCCGAGGAGTCTGTGCTCTTTCCGCGACCTGCCGCCGCGTTGACCGTGTGGATGTCGCACGGCGACTCGGTGGCGGTGGCTCCGGACGGCTTCGCGGTCTTGGCGTCGTCGGCCGGCGCGCCGGTGGCCGCCTTCGAGGACGTCGGGCGCGGGCTGGCGGGAGTGCAGTTCCACCCGGAGGTGCTGCATACGGAGTCGGGCCAGGTGCTGCTCGAGCGCTTCCTGTATGACGTGGCCGGCCTGTCGCCGACGTGGACGACTGCCGGCATCGTCGAGGAGCAGGTCGCGCTGATCCGGGCGCAGGTCGGGGACAAGCGAGTGATCTGCGGGCTGTCCGGCGGCGTCGACTCGGCGGTGGCCGCGGCGCTGGTGCAGCGGGCCGTCGGCGACCGGCTGACGTGTGTGTTCGTCGACCATGGCCTGCTGCGCAAGGGGGAGGCGACGCAGGTCGAGCAGGACTTCGTCGCCGCGACCGGCGTCACGCTCAAGGTGGTCGATGCGCAGCAGCGCTTCCTGGACGCGCTGGCTGGCGTCACCGACCCCGAGGACA
Organism: uncultured Actinomycetota bacterium; assembly: GCA_963836025.1. Lineage (GTDB taxonomy): Bacteria > Actinomycetota > Actinomycetes > JBEVHX01 > JBEVHX01 > JBEVHX01. The sequence continues at coordinate 70,385 of CAWIIE010000007.1, read as the reverse complement.
AGCGCAAGATCATCGGCCGGGAGTTCATCCGGGTCTTCGAGACCGCAGCCGCGGAGGTCGTCGCGGACGCGGGTGCACACGGGGAGTCGGTGGACTTCCTGGTGCAGGGAACCCTGTATCCCGACGTGGTCGAGTCCGGCGGCGGCACCGGCACCGCGAACATCAAGAGCCACCACAATGTCGGTGGCCTGCCGTCGGATCTGCAGTTCACGCTGGTCGAACCGCTCCGGACGCTGTTCAAGGACGAGGTGCGCGCGGTCGGTGAGGAGCTCGGCCTGCCGCCGGAGATCGTCTGGCGGCAGCCGTTCCCCGGGCCCGGCCTGGGCATCCGGATCATCGGCGAAGTGACCCAGGAACGACTGGATGTGCTCCGCGAGGCGGACGCGATCGCGCGCGCGGAGCTCTCGGCGGCCGGGCTGGACCGCGAGATCTGGCAGTGCCCGGTGGTGCTGCTCGCGGACGTGCGCTCGGTCGGGGTGCAGGGCGACGGCCGGACCTATGGGCACCCGGTCGTGCTGCGGCCGGTGTCGTCCGAGGACGCGATGACCGCCGACTGGTCGCGCGTGCCCTACGACGTGCTCGCCCGGATCTCGACCCGGATCACCAACGAGGTGCGCCAGGTCAACCGGGTCGTGCTCGACGTGACGAGCAAGCCGCCCGGCACCATCGAGTGGGAGTGAGGCCCGCCGTCGCTGGATAGGTCGCTCATCCACCCCTTCGGGCACGTTCGAGGTGGATCAGTGACCCAACGATCTTGTGCAGGACGCGTGGACTGCGCCGGGTTCGGGGAGAGTGGGCGCCATGGAGTACTTCGACATCGCCGAGGTAGCCACGTCGCACGACGACTTCCGGCGCGTGCTGTGGACCGGCGCGCATACCCAACTGGTGATCATGACGATCCCGGTGGGGGGTGAGATCGGTGGGGAGGTCCATCCGGACAACGACCAGATCCTGCATTTCATCGCCGGTCGTGGCCGGGCCGACGTCGAGGGCGACAGCCGTGAGGTCGGCCCTGGTGATCTGGTGATCGTGCCCGCTGGCACGGAGCACAACTTCGTCAACGTCGGGGATCAGCCGCTGGTCCTCTCGACGATCTACGGCCCACCCGACCACGCGCCCGGCACGGTGCACCACACCAAGGCGGACGCCGACGCCGACGAGCACGACGAGCCGCCGTCGAACTGAGCGGCTCGCGGGCCGTGTCGGTCCGGGTTTCGGTGCTGCCAGGGCGCTACCCATGGAGACGTGAGCACGCCGGCACCGTCGCCACAGCCGGTCGATCCGGCCCGAGCCCTGGTCGGCGGTGCCGCCGCCGCGGTTGTCCTGTTCGCGCTCTGGTGGGCCTCCGACGTGCTCGCGCCGGCCCTGTTGGCGGTGGTCTTCGTCGCGACGGCCTATCCGATGCAACGCGCGTTGATCGCACGAGGCTGGCATCGGGTGCTCGCGTTCCTGGCCACCCTCGCCGTCGTCTATGCGGTCTTGCTGACCGCTCTCGTGCTGGTCGTCGTATCGATCATCCAGCTCGTCGAGACGCTTCCCGACTATGACGACAAGATCCACGACCTGGTCAACAGCTGGTCCAACGCACTTGGCGGCCCTTCGGAGTCCTCGGCGCTGAGCGAGATCTCGGGGACAACCATCGCCAACGCGGTACTCGACGTCGTGGACGGTGTCGCTGGAGCGTTCAGCGCCGGCATCATCATCGTCGGCGTCGTCTTCTTCCTGCTGCTCGACTCGATCGGGATGCCGGCGCGGTATGCCCGCTTCGCGGACGCCCGTCCGTGGGTCGCTGAGGCATGGAGCGACTGGTGCGCCGGGACGAGGCGCTACATCGGCGTCGCGACGATATTCGGCCTCATCGTCGCGGTGATCGACACGTTGCTGCTCTGGGCCCTCGACGTGCCACTGCCGATCGTGTGGGGGCTGCTTGCGTTCGTGACCAACTACATCCCCAACATCGGCTTCATCATCGGCGTCGTGCCGCCGGCGTTGCTGGGGCTTCTTTCCGGCGGAGCCGGCACCATGATCGCGGTCATCGTCGGCTACTGCGTCGTCAACTTCACGATCCAGATGGTGATCCAACCCAAGGTCGTTGCCGACGCGGTCAGCATCGCGGCCACGGTGAGCTTCCTGTCCGTGTTCTTCTGGGTCTTGGTGGTCGGCCCGCTCGGGGCGATCCTGTGCATCCCGTTGACGCTGTTCGTCCAGCTGGTCGTGCTTCGTCCGTATGCGGGCACCCGGTGGTCGGCGTCGCTGATCTCCAGCGGTTGACCTGCGCCTCGACGTATCAGGAACGGCTGCCCGCCCTCTGGACCTCGTGATCGTCGACGTCGATCGCGCCCTGCTGGCGTTGCTGCGGCGCGAGGTCCTTGGCTCGGCGCCGGTCGAGGTCGTCTTCGACGTGCCGAACCGGCCATGGACCCAGGGCGTCAAGAAGCCCACCATCAACCTGTTCCTGTACGACCTGCGGGAGAACATCCAGGCGCGCGAGGTGATGCCCGAAGTCATCCGCGACGACAAGGGCTTGGTGGTCGGGCATCGGCCCCCGGCGCGGAAGTTCGATCTGTACTACGTGCTGTCGGTGTGGGGTGTACCGCTCGCAGCCGAGCACCAGTTGCTGTCCGGGATCGTGAGCGGCTTGTCCGAGCATGCGGTCTTCCCCAGGGAGTACCTCAGCGAGGGTCTGCTCGGGACTGGGCACGAGATCTTCCTCTCGGTCGGCGACGGGATGCGGCGCGGCATGCTGCCGTCGTTCAGCGGCGAGATGAAGCTGCAGATCGAGGTCGCCGTGACCGCGTGTATGCCGGCGAAGGTCGTCAACCCGGTCGGAGTCCCGGTCCGCAAGGGCGTCGAGCTCACCACCAAAGCGCCGGGCACCGAGGAAACCGTGACGCCCGCAGTTGACCGCAAGGGCATGGTCCAGGTCGACACGAAACCTGCTGCGGGCAGCCGGACCGGTAGGCGAAACGCAATCCCCAGGTGGCGATACGCCTACCAAACCGGCCGCGCCGGCCCCAACGACCCAGGCGCAGGCCCAGGCCATGACCGACGCCGCGAGGGCCAAGGAGCAGCAGGCGGTCAAGCAGGCGGCAGCGGCCGGACCACCGGCAGCGGCCGGACCACCCGGGCAGGCAGGCGGCCAGGGCGGCAGCCCGCCGGGCCGGGCACCGGGTGGCGCCCCGGGCGGGGCACCGGGTGGCGCACCGGGTGGCGCTCCGGGTGGGGCACCGGGTGCGGGTCCGGCGAAGCAACCACCGGGCGATCCGGTGGCCAGGCTGGCGGCCGCGCTGACCCAGGCAGCACAGGTCCAGGCCGCGCTGGCGCAGACCATGGCGCAGTGCGTTGCGGCTCTCGGCGCCGCGACGAACCGCGGCGCCGCGCCCCCGCCCCAGCGGCGCCCGCCGCCACCGCGCCTGCCGACAAGCCGGCGCCCCGCCCCAGGCGGCGCCCGCCGCCACCGCGGCGCCCGCCAAGCCGGCGCCCACAGCCAAGGCGGCATCGCCGGCTGCCCCGGCGCCGCGGCGGGCCGCAAAACCCGCCGAGTAGGTCGTATCAGTCCGACGTACCGCGACCTCTTGATCGACGTGGCAGACAACGTCGTCGACGCCAACGGCCGCGCTGCCCGAACGGGCACATGAGCACCGCAGCGGTATCAGCCCAGGCTGCGGTCGCTCTGTGGCTGTGACCCGCCGTCCGGTGGGTCATCTCGAGATGAACCGGAGGGCCCCTCATGGGCGAGAACGAAGAGAACTTTGGCATGGCAGCGTCAGCGGCCGGTGCCATTGGCAGCGTCGCGGCAGCGGCGGCCGGCGTGGCCGGCGGCACCCGTGGTCGCGGCTGGCGCCGTCGGTGCCGCCATCGGCACCGGCATCGAGGAGCTGACGGACGGCTACCTCAGTGACAAGGGCTCAGACCTCCTGCTCGACCTCGTCGGCGAGGAGGACTCGTACAAGGCCGCCATGGCGTTCGACGACGGCGAGTACTTCGAGGCTGCCGGCCACATGCTCAGCGGCGCCGGCTCGACCATCTATGACGCGGCCGGCGACGCTGTTGAGGCGGTCGGCGACTTCGCCAGCGATGCCTATGACGCGGCCGGCGACGCGGTTGACGCCGTCGGCGACTTCATCGGCGACCTGTTCTGACCGCTGCGGGGCGGGTCGTCACCTTCCCCTCGGCGGCCCGCCCCGCAGCACCACCCCGGCAGCACCCCCACTGCACCCCTGACATCGAGAGGTCGTCATGCCGCAGTACCTGTCCCCCGGCGTCTACGTCGAGGAGCGCGAAGCAGGGTCCCGCCCGATCGAGGGCGTCGGAACCGCGGTCGCTGCCTTCGTCGGCTTCGCCGCCGAAGGCCCGTTCCACACCCCCACGCTCGTCACGAACTGGACGCAGTACACCAAGACGTTCGGCGGTTTCGTCGAGGGCTGCTACCTCGCCGCCGCTGTCTACGCCTACTTCAACAACGGCGGCGGCAGCGCATACGTCGTCCGGGTTGGCGGTGCCGCTCCGGCGAGGACGCTGACGGCGGCACCCCGGCATTGGCCGAGCTGACGACCGGCGGTGACCAGCCAAGGCCCTCTACCAGGTCGAGTCGCGGCTGCCCGGCACGCAGGGCAACGACATCCGCGTCGAGGTGACCGACCCGCACGAGGGCCAGCCGGAGGACAGCTTCCGCATCGTCCTGCACGGTCCGGACGGCGCGACGGAGACCTACGAGGGCCTCACCACGCAGCCGAAGAACCGGCAGAACGTGGTCACCGTGCTCAACCAGCGCTCGACCCTGGTGAAGCTGCAGGAGGTCAAGACCAACGGGCAGCAACCCGGTCAGCTGACGCGGCCGCATACCGGCACCCTCACCCTGACCGGCGGCGCGGCTATCGAGCCGGCGCCGACGACCGTCGCGCCGAGTGAGTACGTCGGCGACCCATCCGACCGCACCGGCTTCTCCGGTCTCGAGACCGTCGAGACCGTGACCATGGTGTCAGCGTCCCGGACCTGATGAGCGCCTACCAGCGCGGGATCATCGACATGGACGGCGTCAAGGCCGTGCAGCTCGCGATGATGGCGCACTGCGAGTCGATGGGCGACCGGGTCGCGATCCTGGACCCGCCGCCGGACCTGAACGCGCAGCAGATTCACGACTGGCGGCTGAACATCGCCGGATACGACAGCAAGTACGCGGCGCTCTACTGGCCGTGGGTCAACGTGATGGACCCGGCCACCGGCCGCAACACCCCGACCCCTCCGAGCGGTCACGTCGCCGGGATCTGGGCGCGCAACGACGCCACCCGTGGCGTGCACAAGGCGCCCGCCGAACGAGGTCGTCTCCGGCGCGCTTGATGTCGTCACGCGGATCACGCGCGGCGAGCACGACCTGCTCAACCCGGTCGGCGTCAACTGCATCCGCGCCTTCCCCGGCCGCGGCATCCGGATCTGGGGTGCGCGCACGCTCTCGAGCGACCCAGCCTGGCGCTATGTCAACGTGCGCCGGCTGTTCAACTACCTCGAGTCGTCGATCCTCGCTGGCACGCAATGGGTGGTGTTCGAGCCCAACGACCGCGATCTGTGGGGCCGGATGCGGCGAGACGATCGCGTCGTTCCTGTACCGCGTCTGGCTGGACGGCGCGCTGTTCGGCTCGACCGCGCAGGAGGCCTTCTACGTCAAGTGCGACGACGAGACCAACCCGTCCGAGGTGATCGAGGCCGGACAGGTCGTCTGCGAGATCGGCGTCGCCGCCGTGAAGCCGGCCGAGTTCGTCGTCTTCCGCCTCGCCCAGCTGCCGAGCGGCACGTCCGCCCTCGCCGAGTAATACCCTTCGAGACCAGGAGAGCGTCATGCCCATCGGCATCGATCCCATTGCGTCATATGCGTTCCACGTCGAGATCCACTCCATCGACGATCGCCCAGTTCAAGGAGGTCGAGGGGCTGTCGATCAGCGTCGGCGTCATCGAGCACAAGGCGAACAAGCTGCTCGGCCAGCCGATCATGAAGAAGCTGCCCGGCAGCGTGAAGTTCGACGACATCGTGCTGCGGCGGGGCAAGATCGCCGACCCCGCGTTCTGGACCTGGATCAAGCTGGTGCAGGACGGCAAGATCGACGAGGCCCGCAAGAACGGCTCGGTCGTGCTGTACGACTACGCCCGCGGCGAGGTCAGCCGGTTCAACTTCGAGGCCGGCTGGCCGTCGAAGGTCGAGGTCGGCAAGCTGCAGGCCGGATCGGACACCGTGCTGCTCGAGACGGTGACCATCACGCACGAGAACCTCGTGGTGGGCTGACATGCCCGCCGCGGTGGTGACGGAGTTCCCGTTCGTCCTGCCCCGCGGCTACGTCGCCGACGACGGCTCGCTGTACCGCGAGGGCGTCATGCGACTGGCGACCGCACGCGACGAGATCGCGCCGCTGCGCGACCCACGGGTCAAGGACAACGCGAGCTACCTGACCGTGATCCTGCTCAGCCGAGTGGTCACCCGGCTGGGCGACCTCGACACGATCACCCCGAACGTGATCGAGGGCATGTTCGCCACCGACCTCGCGTTCCTGCAGGACCACTACCGACGCATCAACGTCGAAGGCGCCGCGCACGCCGCGGTCACCTGCCCGTCGTGCGAGCACGAGTTCGAGGTTGACGTCGCCGGGAGCCGCCCGGGGGAATCGTGACGTACGCGGCCGACCGCCTGCTCGAGGAGGTCGCGTACGTCGCTCGTCACCTGCACTGGTCGCTCGACGAGCTGCTTGACCTCGAGCACCCGCTGCGTCAGGACTTCGTCCGGATCGCCGGCGACATGATCACGGCCGAGTCGGCCGAGGCAGGGTGAGCCGGTATGCGCTGGTGGCCCTTCGGGCGCGGCAGTTCGGCGGACCCGCAGCCGTCGGCCGCGCCGGGCAAGCCCGCCGACCTCGGCAGCCTCGCCGCCGATCGTGCGTCCCACCGCGGAGTGGCGGCGGCTTGCGCCGATGCGCACGGCGGTCGAGACCGACCCGCGCGTCATGCCTGACGTCAGCTTCCGGTCCACGCTGCCCTCGACCTGGACGGTGCCCGCCTCGCTGGCCCCGCTCGGGCATGACGTCTCGATGTCCGCACCGCCCGGCTTGCTGCCGTCGTTGCTCGCTCCAATCGAGGGGTATGCCGACGCCCCGGAGCTGCGCTGGCCGTCGGTCCTTGAGCCGGCCACCACGCCCGACCCGTTCGCCGCGCCGCCGCCGGCCCCCCGGCTCACCCCGCCCGTGATCATGCACGAATCCCCACCGCCGGCCGTCAGCCGAGCCGGTGGACCTCGAGGTGTTCCCGCCAGCCGGGCCGTCGACGACGATCCCGGCGTGGCCATCGAGCCACTGGTCTGTCCAGCACGAAAGTCTTGACCGCTCACCCGAACCCGAGCCGCGGCTCTTCGTCGAGGACGTCCCACGCCCGGCCGAGCCTGCGCACCGCGCTGGTCGGCGAACGGCCGCTCGTCACGCCACCGACCGCCGCGCCGGTCGCGCAAGAGGATCAGCCGCCGGCCCCCGATCCGGCCCTTCCGACCCGCCTCCGAGTCACAGCCCGCGGGGCCGCGATCGCCGCTTCGGCCACCGATCAAGACTCGGCACCTCAACGGCACCCCTCGGCGCGGTTATCGCCAGACCTTGCGACGATGTCCAGGCGCCTACCGCCAGGCACCCCCAACAGCAAGTGAGCGTGGAGCGGCTCGCGACCCGGACCGAGCCCACTTCGGTGCCCAGCGAGTCAGTCGCCACCGACCCAGCGCACCCGGCCGAGAGCCTCCGTCGAGGCGCCGCTGGTCGCGCTCGACGCGATCGTTGGCGAGGCCGTCGAGCAGGTCGACCACGCGCTCCAACCGGCGAACGAGCCGGACCGGTCGCGAGGCACCCAGCCGCCGAGGATCGAGCCGACTCCGACGACGCGCGCGACCGTCCGCGCGCGAAGCCCGAATTCGCCGAGCGGGTCGTGACTCGCACCGTTGAGCGGGCCGTCGAGTCGGGCCCGAGGATGCAGCGACCGACCGTCGGGGAGCGAATGACGACGCACGACTTCCGGCTGCAGCCCGTTGACCGGGCGACCCCGAGATAGGACCGTGCGACCCAGACCTCGGCCCTCGGGCCGAGCAGCCGTGGACCGCTGCGACCCAGCCGCGCGCCGAGGCGGCCCCGGAACCGTCGCGTTGCCCGCGCTCGATGTCCCCGGGCTCCCGGCGGACCTCGCCTGGACCGCGAGCGATCACGGCCCCGGCGCCGGGGGTGAAGTCGTTCGTCTGGGACGCCCGGTCGGCGATGCGCTTCCCGGAGCCCGCGCCTGATCAGGCCGCACCGGCCACGCCGCCCGTGGCGCTAGCCGGAGGCGGCGACGAGCCCTCCGCCGGCCCGCTGCGCCGTGCCCGCGCTGGACGGGTTCAGCATCCGCCCGCCGCGTCGACGGCGCGCGCTGCAGGTCGGCATACCGAGCCGCGGCTCGACCGCGCGCCGGAGTCGGTGACGCCGCGTCCGCAGCCGATCCCGGCGGACTTTGTGCATGATCACGGGGAGGGGATGCGGGGGATGACAGCGGCGCGCAGCCGCCGGCCGCGATGGACCGGCAGGCAGCCATCGCGAGCGACGACGCCACCCGGCCAGACGTCGGTCAGGCCGGGCCGACGGGCACCCCTGCGCATGACGCCGACGCGATGGCTGACGAGCTGTACGACCGGATCCGCGGCCGGCTGCGGCAAGAGCTGCTGATCGACCGCGAGCGCAACCTGCTGCTCACCGACCTGCGCTGAAGATCACCGTCTGCCCGAGCGCGCTCGAGCACCGGCGCACGATTCCGCTCGGGAGATCGTGATCTTGCGAAGAGCGAGGTATCAGGGCCGGCGCCAAGCGCTCTGATCCGGCAGGGCGTGCCCCCGCACGCGGCCCTGAGCCACCCCTGGAGGACGACGCATGGCGGACAGCCTGGAGCCGGCGCTCGCCCTGCGCTTCTCGGTCGAGATCGACGGCCAGAAGTTCGACCGGTTCACCGCCGTCGACGGCCTCATCGCCGAGTGGGAGGTCGAGGAGTACCGCGAGGGCGGCAACCGTGACTTCGTGCATCGGCTTGCCGGTACGGATGCTGTTCAAGAACGTCCGGCTCACTCGTCCGGTCGACAGCCAGTCTGGCAAGTTGGCCGCCTGGTTCTGCAAGGCCAGGCAAGAGTTCAAGCGCTCCGACGCGACGGGTCATCGCATACGACGGCAACAGCAAGCAGGTCGCAACCTGGGAGCTGACCGGCGCCTGGCCGGTGAAGTACACCGGCCCGTCGTTCACCTCCACCGGCACCGCGGCGGCCACCGAGATCCTCGAGCTGGCGCACAACGGCTTCACGATGACGGTCGGCTGAGCCATGTCGGACAAACTTGCGAAGCTGGTCTCCGAGGGCGGGAAGACCCTGAAGTTTCATTACAACCCGTCGACGGTCACGCTCACCAAGAGCGCACAGTGGCGCAACACGCCGGTGCGCAACGCGAAGAACGCGCCCGAGCCGAGCTTCGTCGGCACCATGCCCGCAACCCTCAAGCTGACCGCCTTGGTCGACGCGTTCGACGACCGCACCCGATCTGTCGAGAACGTCGTCAAGCAGTTGCTGGCCTGGACCCGACCCACCGAGTCCTCGCGCGACAAGACCAAGCCGCAGCCGGAGTTCATGCACCTGCAATGGGGCAGCAGTAACTGGTTCACCGGCTATCTCAAGTCTGTCGACGTGCGCTACACGATGTTCGACACCAACGGCATTCCGCTGCGGGCATCGATCGACCTGGTCATGGAGGAAGTACCGACCGACCCGCCGTGGCAGAACCCGACCTCCGGCGGCGTGGCTGGTCGGCGCGCCGCGACCCTCGGCGCGAACGAGTCGCTGGCCGCGGTCGCCTACCGCGAGTACGGCGACGCCGCGCTCTGGCGCGCGATCGCCGACGCCAACGGCATCGACGACCCGGCGCGCGTTCCGGCCGGTCGCCGGCTGCTGGTGCCGCCGGTTGGGGAGGCCCGCCGATTGAGCAACCACGGTCGTATGCCGGACGCGGCACGGGCGGGCCAGGTGCCGAATGCCTGACTCCGCCCGCTTCGGGACCAGGCCCGAGGTCACCGTCGACGGCACGCCGCTGCGCGACGACCTCGCCGGGCATCTCGTCCGCGTCGTCGTCGACACCAACCTGCACCTGCCCGACATGGTTGAGCTCTGCTTCCGCGACCCGCAGCGCGATGCCCTCTCCCGTGCCCAGCTGCGGATCGGATCCGTGGTCACCGTGTCGACCACGCGCGCGGGCGACGGCCAACAGCGGCCGCTGGTCACCGCCGAGGTGACCGCGCTGGAGCACGACTTCAGCGAGGCGGGCGCGTTCTCCATCGCCCGCGGATACGACCACGCGCACCGGCTGTCCCGCGGCCGGGTCACCACCTCCTACAACGACGTCACCGACGGCGACGTGGTCCGCCAGGTCGCCCGGCGCTGCGGGCTCGACGTCGGGACGGTCGACGACGACGGCCCGACCCACAGCCACATCGCGCAGGTCAACGCCACCGACTGGGACTTCCTCATGGCCCGGGCCCGTGAGGCCGGCCGCGAGCTGGTGGTCCGCGACGGCAAGCTCGAGTGGCGCCGGCACGACGACGCCGCCGACTCACCCGACGAGGCCGAGGACGTCGAACGATCCGCCGACCCGACGCGGCTGGCGCTGGGCACCAACGTGATCCGCTTCCGGCCGCGGGTCACGGCCGCCGCTCAGGTGCCCGAGGTCGAGGTCCGCGGCTGGGACCCGGTGGCCAAGCGTGCGGTCGTCGCCCGCACCTCCGCACAGACGGTCTCGGCATCGACGGCGGCCAGCCCGGCGCAGCTCGCCGGCTCGTTCTCCGCGCCCGCATACGTGACGGTCGACCGGCCGCTGACCTCCGAGGCGGAGGCGCAGGCGACTGCGCAGGCCGTCGCCGAGTCGCTGGCCAGCGTGCACGCGGAGGCGGAGGGCGTCGCAAACGGCGACCCGAAGCTCGTCGCGGGGACACCGGTGTCGATCGCGATGGCTGGGCCGCAGTTCGACGGGCGTTACGTCCTCACGACTGCAAAGCACGTGTACGACGAGCACGGCTACCGCGTGCACTTCACGGTGAGTGGCCGGCAGGAGCGGTCGCTGCTTGGCCTCACCAGCGGCGGCACATCGAACAACGGGCACCGCGCCGGCGGACCGCCGGTGCCGGGCGTCGTCGTCGCGCAGGTGACCGACGTCGACGACCCGGACAAGCAGGGCCGGGTCAAGGTGTCCTTCCCGTGGCTGGCCGACGACTACGAGTCGTGGTGGGCGCGAGTCACCCAGCTCGGCGCCGGCCCAGACCGCGGCGCGGTCTGGCTTCCCGAGGTCAACGACGAGGTCCTGGTCGCCTTCGAGCACGGCGACAGCCGTATGCCGTACGTGGTCGGCCAGCTGTGGAACGGCGTCGACACCCCGCCCCTCGGCGACGGGCTGGTCGACGGCACCACCGGCGCCGTGAAGCGGCGCGGGTTCGTGTCGCGGCTCGGGCACCGCCTGGTCTTCCTCGACGACGACAGCAAGAGCGGCATCGCCGCGCTGACCGCCGACGATGCAGCTGAAGATCGCGCTCGACGCGACATCGACGCAGATCCGGATCACCAGCGACGGCACCGTCGAGATCACCGGCGCGCAGGGCATCACGGTCAAGAGCGACGCCGCGATCAGCGTCGAGGCCGGCAGCACGCTCGACCTCAAGGCCAAGTCGGGCGTGACGATCGACGGCGGCCCGTCGGTCTCCGTCTCCGGCTCCGTCGTGAAGCTGAACTGAGGAGACGACGATGGGACAGCCAGCCGCCGTCCTCGGCGACAAGGTGCAGGCCACCTGCGCGCACCACCTCATCCCGAACCCGGCCAGCGGCGCGCCGCAGCCCGGACCGCCGTTCCCGTTCAGCGCGCCGGTGACCACCGGTACGTGCAGCACCGTCCTGATCGGCAACAAGCCGGCCGTCGTCCTCGGCGCGCAAGGCAACAACATGCCGCCGCACGTCGGGCTGCACCCGAGCGACCCGTTCATGGCGCCGCCCACGCAGACTCGGCGTGGTCACGAAGGGCTCGAGCAGCGTGCTCTTCGGCGGTCAGCCCGCCGCCCGCTCGGGCGACGCCTGCACCGCGTGCGGGCTGCCCGGCGGCACCCTGATGGGCACCGCCTCCGACGTTCTGGTGGGTGGCTGATGGCCACGACTGCGGACTTCGTCGGCCGCGGGATCGCGTTCCCGCTCGCGGTCACGCACGCCGGCAGCCTCGCCACGATCGGCGGCGAACAGGACGTCGAGCGCAGCATGCGGCTGGTGCTGGGCACCGCATACGGAGAACGCCCGATGCGCCCCGAGTTCGGCTGCGGCATCCATGACCTTGTGTTCGATCCGGTCGACGCCAGCTTCACCGGCCTCGTGGCGCACGAGGTGCGGATCTCGCTGGCTCGGTGGGAGCCGCGGATCGACGTCGTCGACGTGACCGTCACTCGTGACCCGGCGTCCGAGGGCTCGGTGCTGGTCGCCGTCGACTACGTGCTGCGGTCCACCAACGACCGGCGCAACCTCGTCTTCCCGTTCTACTCGATCCCCGAGGAGCAGTGATGGCGCTGCCCTCGCCCGCGCTCGACGACCGCCGCTTCCAGGACTTCGTGGACGACGCGAAGCGGTTCGTGCAGCGGCGCTGCCCGGAGTGGACTGACCACAACGTCTCCGACCCGGGCGTCACGCTGATCGAGGCGTTCGCGACGATCGCCGACCAGCTCGTGTACCGGATGAACCGGGTGCCCGAACGGCACCACATCGCGCTCCTCGACCTGCTCGGCGTTCGGCTGTTCGCGGCCACGCCGCGCCAGGGTCGACGTCACCTGCTGGCTGTCCGCGCCGCAGCCGGACCGCGTCGTCGTGCCCGCGGGCACCGAGGTCGCGACCCGGCGGGCGCCGGGGGAGCAGCCGATCATCTTCGCCACCACGGCAGACGCGGTGATGCCCGCCGTCGAGCTGCTGGAGATCCGCTCCCTCGACGCCGACGGCACGGTCCGTGAGCACGGCACCAACCTGCAGGCCACCCGACAGGTCGCGGCCTTCCAGGCGGCGCCCGCGCTCGGCGACGCGCTGCTCTTCGGCCTGTCCGACGCGGCGCCCTCGTGCGCGGTTGCCCTGCGGCTCGCCTGCCAGGTCGAGGGCCTCGGCGTCGACCCGGATGCGCCGCCGCTGCTGTGGGAGGCCTGGGACGGTACGAACTGGGCGCCGTGCGACGTCGACCGGGACGACACCGGCGGCCTGAACAAGTCCGGCGACGTGGTGCTGCACCTGCCGCCGACGCACAGCACGCATCTCGTCGGCGGCCTGCGCGCCGGCTGGCTGCGGGCGCGGGTCATCGAGCCGCCGTTCGGCCGCACCCCCTACACGACGACGCCCACGCTGTCGGCGGCGACCGCATACGTGATCGGCGCGACGGTCGAGGCGGTGCATGCGGAGCGGGTGCCGACCGAACCGCTGGGTGAGTCGGAAGGCGTTGCGGGACAACGGTTTTCCACCAGCCGGACGCCGGTGCTCGACGCCGGTGATGGGTTGGTGCTCGAGGTCGGCGGATCCGATGGCTGGGTAGCGTGGGAGCGGGTACCCGACTTCGCGGACAGCGAACCGGCGGACCGGCACTTCGTCCTCGACGGGACCACGGGGCTCGTCGAGCTCGGACCACAGATCCGCTGGCCGGACGGGTCGGTGCGGCAGTACGGCGCGATCCCGCCGCACGGCGCGCCGCTGCGGCTGCGCTCGTACCTGACCGGCGGCGGGGCCGCAGGCAACGTGCGCGCGCACGCAATCGAGGTGCTGCGCACGTCCATCCCGTACGTGAGCCGGGTCGACAACCGTCGCCCGGCGCGCGGCGGGCAGGACGCCGAGGACCTGGCGAACGCCCGGTTGCGCGGCGCGCAGATGCTGCCGCTCGAACGGCCGTTGCGTCACCGCCGAGGACTACGAGCACGTCGCCCGGTCGGCCGCGCCCGAGCTCGCGCGCGTGCGCTGCGTCCCGGCGGCGGCGGAGTGGACGACGCAGGCGCAGCGAAGCGGAGCCGAGGAGACCACGACCATGAACTCGGGCGGCGACGGGGCGGACGCGAATGCGGTGCGGCTGCTGGTCGTGCCGGCGATGTCCGTGGACGCGGGCCGGGTGCCGTTCGATGCGCTGCGCCCGTCGGATGAGTCCTTGCAGCGCGTGGCCGAGGCCGTCGACGGCCGTCGGGTCCTCGGTGCGCGCGTGTTGGTTGAGCCACCGGTGTACCAGGGGGTCACGGTGGTCACGAAGGTTCGGCCGCGTCCGGGGGTGGCGGCCGAGCAGGTCGAGGAGGAGTGTCGAGCGGCCCTGTACCGCTTCCTCAACCCGGTGGGCGGGGGCCCCGAGGGTGAGGGGTGGCCGTTCGGCAGGCCCGTGCAGTACGGCGAGATCTTCGCGGTGCTCCAACGGGTGCCGGACGTCGACATTGTCGACGACGTCCGGCTCTTCCCGGCCGACCCGGTCACCGGTCAGCGCGGCGAGCCGACCCAACGCATCGAGCTCGCGCCGAACGCGCTGGTGTTCTCGTTCGACCACCAGGTTCGGGTGACGACGTGACGGCATGGAGCGACGAGGCGACGAGCGACGCAGGAGTGAGGAGCGGAGCGCGACCAACGGCCTGGACGCTTGCCCGGGCCGTGCCCGGGATGCTCGAGGACGACGACCTCGGCTCTCGCCTGTTGGCCGCGTTCGACGACTCGTTCGCGTCCTTCGTCACGACGCTGGACTGCTTTGCCGCATATCTGGACCCGGCGCTGGCGCCGCCCGAGCATGTGGACGCACTCGCGGCATGGCTCGGTGCCGACGCATCGGAGGGCGGGCTGACCGGGCGACGCGACGAGGTACGCGCCGCTGTCACGGCGCACGCATCGCGCGGGACGGCGGTCGGCCTGGCTGCGCGAGTTCGCCGGCTGACCGGTGTCGACCCGGAGGTATGCGAGGGCGGGGCGGTCGCGTGGTCGTCGTCGCCGGGCGCACCGTTGCCGCCTGCGACCAGACATGACGTGCGGGTCGTCGTCTCGGCGGCTCTGGACGCACCGACGAAGGAACGGCTCGCGGCCGAGGTTCGGGCTGCGGTGCCGGCACATCTGCGCGTGGAACTGAATGTGGAGGAGCCATGATCGTCTGCCGGGGATGCGGCCACGGGAACACCGACGTGGTGCCGTTCTGCGAGTCCTGCGGGGCCTTCCTCGAATGGGAGGGCGAGCGCGTCGAACGCCGCGATCGGGCGCGCGCCGGAGCGCCGGTGCGGCCCAGGTCGGCTCGGTCGTGCAACTGCCGCGACCAGCACGAGGTCGTCGACTCGTCGACGCCGACCATGCCTCCGACGCCGCTGCCGCAGGCGCAGCCGGTCGACGTCCCTGAGCCGCGGCTCCCCGAGGCGGAGCTGCCGCGGACACCGCCGGTGCGACCGCAGGCATTCGATGTCGGCCCGGCTGACCAGTACTGCGGGTCGTGCGGTGCCGGCAATGCGCGCGAGCGTCGCTACTGCCGGACGTGTGGCGAGCCGCTCGCCGACGTCGAGCGCGACGAGCGGCTGTCGTGGTGGTCGCGGGTGGTCGCGTGGTTCAGGCGCCTGTTCCGCCGCGACAAGTCATTGGCCGCTGGCGAGCGCCCGGAGGACTGGGCGAAGGCATCCGCCACTACGACCACGAAGTCACGTCGGCGCTGGCGGTTCCGGATGCCGACCCGGATCACCTTGAAAGGCCTGCGGTATCCGCTGCTCATCCTTGCGGTGGCCGGCTTCGGCATCGGTCCGATCCGGATGCAGGTCACCCAGTGGGGGTTCGAGACCTACAACTCGATCCGTCGAGTCGTCGCGCCGGTCTACGTCCCGGTCGCCGGTGCGTCCGCGTCGGCGTCGTCGGAGTCCGGGGAGCATACGGCCGCTGCTGCGATCGACCAGAACGAGCCACCTGGTGGGCCGAGGGAGTGTCCGGCGACGGCGTGGGCCAGACCCTGACTGTGTCGCTTCGACGGGGCGGTCGACGTGTCCAAGGTCGGGTTCATCAACGGGGCAGACGGCTGCGGATTTCCCGCTGCAGCCCGAGCACGTGAGGTCGAGGTGACCCTCAACGACCAGGTCGGCCAAGTCGCCGCCAAGCGCCTCGAGCTGGCCGAGACCGACCGCGAGCTGCAAACGCTTCGATGTCGTCCGGCCGAATCGGTCTCGTCGGTGACCGTTCGGATCCTGTCCACGTGGGCCGGGCAGCAGGGCGACGCCACGTGCGCTTGTCGGAGGTGGCCTTCCACACCAAGAAGTAAGCACCCCCTTCCGCTCCGTGATCATTACGCGGTAGACATCGCTGCAGACCTCCGAGCCCCCGATCGGAAAGGCGCCGGCGATGACGTGGCTGACTGATCGACGCAAACGTCCGACGCTGACCTACGAGCAGCGCGCCCTCGCCGAGCTGCAACACCGCAACTGGGACGGCGCCAGGAAGATCGAGCAGGGCTCGGACTACTGGTACGTAGCCGACGAGGTACTGCTGGACGACGAGGCGGCAGAGCGATTCGCCAGTCTGTTGGGTCGGCGCGGGAAGGAGGACCTCGAGTACCGCGAACGGGCCAAGGCCGCCGGTCTGTCCTTGCGCAAGTTCATGGTCGACTCCGGCAACCTGCCCGCCCTCGTTGATCGATTGCGGTCGGTCGACGGGGCTCGACGCGAGGACGAGCTCAAGGTCTCCCTGAACACAATGCTGCGGGGCGAACCGGGTTATCGAGGTGCGGCCAGGTTCGGCGCCAGCGCCCGCCCAGGCGCTCGACGTCGTGACCACCAAGGCCGAGGGCGAAAGTGTCGGCGTCGCTGTACTGGATACCGGGGTGTGGCAGCACTTCGACCAGCAGCCGTTGATAGCCGGGGTCGTAAGCCCGGACGCGAGCGACATCGACCGGCTCGACGTCGACGGCAACGTCGGATTGGACACCCAGGCCTGTCATGGAACGTTCATCTGCGGGCTTGTCGCACAGCAGGCACCGGGCCAACGCATAGACCCCGGGCTTGTGCTCGATCCCACGGGAGTCGGGGACGATGCGTCGATCGCGCTCGAGCTCGCCGAAACGACGGCCGCTGTTGTGAACCTGTCGCTTGGGGGTTACACGCAGGGAGATCGGCCACCGTTGGCCCTCCAGCAGGCACTGGATCGGCTCTGGCCGGACCGTGTCGTGGTCGCTGCCGCCGGCAACAACGCCTCCGACCGGCCGTTCTGGCCGGCCGCGTTCAAGCACGTGATTGCCGTCGGAGCGCTCGACACCAAACAGGAGGGCGTAGTCCGCGCAAAGTTCAGTAACTTCGGGTCATGGGTCGACGTCTGGGCTCCCGGCGTCAACGTGGTGAGCCTGTATGCGGACCAGGCGATGATTCGACAGCTCGTGGCCGGCTTCACGGGTTGGGCATCGTGGAGTGGCACGTCTTTCGCGGCGCCCTTGGTCGCGGCCGAGATCGCCCGACGGGCGAGTGGTGCGACTGCGCGAACCGCGGCCTTCGCCTTCCTATCGGAGCTTCCCGCCAAGGAAGTGTCGAACCTGCCAGGTCCAACCCGGCTGGGTCTGATCCACCTGCCGGACGGACTTGCCCTGGCCTGACGGTGGCAAACGATTCAGTCGCTGCCAAGGCAAACGAACGCCTGTCCCACGCGCGAGCCCATCTCGAGACACTCTGCGGACGCCGCTGCCAGTGCGTGCCGAGCGTCGGCGCCTGCGGACAAGTGGCTGTGGAAGCGGTGCATGAGCAGCGAACTGTCGTGGTCGGGAACCGGGACCACCGCGGCGACCACGGACTTGGTGCCCAGACCCAGTAGCGCCGAGGCCAAGCCGAGGATCTCATCGCCCGCGCGTACAACACCGACAGCTGAACGACAAGCCGGCAGGACTACGAGTGGCGGGACAGAGCCGAGACGCTCAAGGTCGTACACGGTCATCGGACCGCCGGACAACGACAGAGCGCTGAACATCGGGTTGTCCGAGCGAAGAATTCCGTGAGCAGCGATGTGGGCGATGGACGCGCCGTCGATCACGTCGAGCACCGTGTCAGTTGTCGCCCGTTCGTTGGTCAGCACGATGCAGTCTGGATAGAAGGCGCTCACTCCAGCGACTTCGGCAGCAGCGAAGTCGAGATCTGGACCGGCAACGAGAACGACCCGGCCATCGCCGGTTTCATGCGACTGCGACGCGCGCAGCCACAGGGCGGCTGACGGGGTCACCGTGAAGGTTTGGTTGTGCAGCGATGGCAGAACTCCCCACGGGATGGATTGCATGACCCCCGACGGGCAGATGACGATGTCACGGTCGGCCAGGAGCGGCAGGGCGCCGACGATCAGGTCGGCCAGGCGAGCGGCAGCCCGAGTCATCGCTGAGGTCATGCTTGGCGATGCGGCCCCTGAAATGGCGCGGCTGAGCGCGAAGTGGAGCGATTCCGTTTCGAGCCGCACCTCGTCTAATTGGGCGAGCTGATGCAGTCGCGCTCGCCCATCGACGACCGTGACCGCGTGGATGTAGCCGTCTGCAAGCACGTACTCGACCAGCGCTCGGTCTTCCAATGCGTTGGACAATTGGTTGATGTCGACTCCACGGAAGGCGAGGGGAACGCTCTCGATGGACCCTGTTGTTCGGGCCCTCGCCTTGATCCGTCGTTCTATCGAGGCCCGGCTAGTCTCGGCTCGGACGTCGGTGGCACCGTGCAACCTACGGTCGTCTTCGGTCGCGGTGGCCAGCCGCAACTCGGACAAGAGCGACGCGAGCTCGGGATCCGCTGGGGGCCGTACCGGGATGGCGTGCTGACTGCCAGCACGGAAGAACTCTGCCTGTCGAAGCACCGTCGTGGCGCGCCGACTGTCGAGTGCCAGTCGAAGTCCTAGTTGTGCCAGCTGTTCCCCGTGCACGGCCATATGGGCTTTGAGCTCGGTGGCACCCAGGAGGACCTGCGCCTGCCGGACCAGGCTGAGACCACTGTTGACAGCGCGCAAAGCGCCACCACGATCGCCACGTTGGACCCGCAGTAACGCCTCGGCCCACCAGCCGCGGGCCCTGAGGCCAACGGACCCGTACCGACGAGCCCGGCGTGCTCGGGTCAACAGCGACTCGCCTTCATCAGTGCGGCCAATCTGGATCGCCGCTGTGCCCGCGATGAGGAGTGCATCAAGCTGTTCCTCACGCCAGCGGGCTGCGCCGAGATCATCTGACAGACGGATGGCGCCGCGGACCAGGTGACGGTCGGGTGCCTGCGCCGCTCGGGCGCGCAGGGCGACATAGCGAGCCAGTAGTGCCCATCCCGGCCGACCCTGAGCGGCGAACATCCGCTCGGCACGGCCTGCGCTGCTGCTCGACCTGTCGTAGTGGCCGACAGCCAACTCGGCCTGCGCGACGACGACCAAGCCCTCGGCCAAGTCTGCGTGCGCTCCCGCCCGCTGGAGCACATGGAGTGCTGCCGTCGCCGAGCGCAGGGCTTCCTCATTGAGGCCGACGGCGAGCAGAACGGCACAGCGGTCCAGCATGAGACTTGCGTCCGGCATACCATGCGTCGCGTACGCCTCTTCAGATGCGTCGTATCGGCGCAACGCTTCGATCACGTCACCTCTGAGGCTCGCGACGAATCCCAGATTCCACTGTGCTGTTGCGGCCGCGATATTCGCTTGGCCGCCGCTGGAAAGCTCCAGTGCGCGTTCGAGATCAGCCTCGGCAGCCTTCAACTTCCCGGCATACGCGTACAGCAGGCCGCGGTTGTTGCGAAGCCGGCTCTCCCAGACCGTGTCCGCCTCGCGTTTCAACACCGGCAGCGCACGGTCATAGGCAGCGAGGGCATCTTGGGTGTGGCCGCATCGTTGCAGGATCAGGGCGCGCTGGCTGGTGAGCCGCGCGGCCGCCAGGCCCGTGAGCGCAGACGCGGCGCGGTCCGCTTGCTCGAGGGCATGTCGGGTGCGGCCCTCCTCGAGCAGCACGAAGGCGAGCGACATCCGTGCCTCTGCGGCTTCCTGCGGCGCATTGCGTGCGGCCGACCGGATGCCGGCTCGAAGGCGTGACTCCGCGGTGGGCAGGTCGCCCAGGTTGCGCAGTGCAAGACCGGCAGCGCGCTGAGCAGTCGCAACCGCCTCCGGTCCACGCTGCCGCGGGATGCGGGCGAGCACCGAGTCTGCCGCGGCGAGCGCCTCGCGGGGGCTGTGCTCCACCAGGTCGAGGGCGCGTTGCGCCTCCTCGAGCAGCGCCTGGCGGTCACCCACGGTCGCCAATGTGCCACTGAGCGCGGATTTCGTGCACGAGATGCCGTATCAGGCAAGCCAACCTGCCCCTCTGGTCCGTATCCAGGACGTGGGACACAGGAGGAGCCGGCCATGAGCGATGAGCAGCGCACGACGACCGGGAGCGGTCGTCAGCAAGTGCAGAAGCGCCGTTCGCGTTCGGCCCGCCTCGATGAGCTGGTCGACGAGGTCAGCCCGGCGAGCACCCCCGCTGCCTGGCGTTGGACGAACGACCTTCCCGTCGGCCCCCCGCGCCGCGGCCGCTAGCCGGCGCAGCAGGCGCGAGCCCGCTCACCCCCAGGGGCAGCAGATCAATGTCACGCAGGATCCGCGTCAGTGTCGTCGCTCTCGACCCGGTCAGCCGGGCGGGAGTCGCCGGGGTACTCAGGTTCCGGCCCGAGCTCGACGTGCTCGCGGAGCCGCATACGGCAGCGAACACAGCAGACGTGACCGTGGTCGTCGTCGACGAGGTCGATGACCAGGCGCTGCAACAGATCAAGGCCGCCCGCCGAGCCGGCATGCGGACGGTGGTGCTGATCCGCGACGTCGACGGACCAGGCGTGCTCGAGACCGTGCGCGCAGGTGCGAACGCGATCGTCCGCCGGGCGGACGCGACGGATGAGCGGCTCTCCGATGCGATCCGCACGGTCAAGGCCGGCGACGGCTCGCTGCCGCCGGACCTCCTCGGCCGGTTGCTGACCCAGGTCGGCGTGTCCCGCGACGGTGAGGCGCCGATGACCTACGGCGGCCTGACCCACCGCGAGCTGCGGGTGCTGCGGCTGCTCGCTGACGGCTACTCGACCGCCGAGATCGCCAGCGAGCTCGCATACAGCGAACGCACGATCAAGAACGCGATTCACGACCTCACCACGCGGCTGCAGCTGCGCAACCGTTCGCACGCCGTGGCATTCGCCGTGCGGGCCGGCCTGATCTGAGGGTCAGCCGACCAGCTCGATCTCAGCGCGATGACCGGTCGAGCGCGCCAACCGCCCGTCGCAAGTGACCAGACTGCAGTCAAGAGTCTCGGCCAGGGCGACGTATAAGGCGTCGTACGCCGAAAGACTGTCCCTGAGCCGCCAGGTTCGAAGCGTCAGGGGGTCATGCGCGTACCGAACGGCGTCGAGACTGACGAGGTCATACACCGCGGCGCTCGCGCGATGCAGGGAGATGTGGTCCAGGCGAAGCAAACGTCTCAGGGCGTGGATCACCTCGACGGAGAGGAGCTCTGGCACATGGATCGCGTCGGAACCTAAGCGGTCCTGGACCCGGCGTCCTCGTGGCGAGCCCAGGAACATCTGCACGGCGGCAGACGCGTCGAGGACGATCAAGGAATCGGTCCCCGCATCTCTCGGATGATCTCGGTTGGGAGGTCACCGACGTCGACTGGTTCGCGGGCCTCGATCCTCGCCCACAACTCTTCTCGGGTCGGTCGCTCTAGGCTCAGCAGGAGCCGCGCCAGGGCGTACTCCGACAAGGACTGCCCAGCCTCAGCAGCCCGCGCCTTCAGCTGCCTGAGCGCGTCGTCAGGGACGTTTCGGATCTGCAGGGCAGGCATGCATTCAGGATGGCTTGCATGCACAATGCATGTCAATCGCGAAGATCCTTAGGTCACTCATCCACGTCGCGAGGGCGTCGAGGCGTGGATGAGTGCCTGATCGAGGGGCGACGCGGGTCAGGCGGTGATCCAGCTCGTGGTGACGGCGGTACCGTCCTCGGCGGTCAGGTGCAGCCGCAGCCGGCCGGCGGGCACGTCGTCGAGCAGCAGGCGGCCAGCGTCGTCGAGCTCCGCGGCCACGATCCCGGCGCTGTGCTCGACCTTGACCTCGGAGCCGGCGGGCACGCCGCTCACGAAGGCCAGCAGCGAGTAAACGCCAGGGCCGGTCTCGGTCAACTGCATCTCGACCGAGACCTCGTCGGCGGCGAAGGACAGCATCCGGGCGTCCGAGGGGCCACGGACCAGGACCAGGTCGGCGTCCACCGCGGAGTCGTGCAGCAGCTCGGCGATCTCGGCGTCCAGCGTGCGCAGCCCGAAGGCGGCCTGCGCCGATTCGAGCACGAGCGACGGCACCGGGTCGGCGGTGCCGGCGATCCGGCGCAAGTCCTCGAGGGTGGGGTCGGCATACGACTCGTCGTGAATGTCGGGGGTCGCGTTCATGGCCGGTCTCCTTCCGCGGAAAGACCGTCGTGGGTGAGTGCCGTGCCCTCGAGCAGGCCGCGCAGCCGCTCCAGACACCGAGCACGGGTCGGGCCGATGCTGCCGATGGGCATGTCGAGTGCCACGGCGACGTCGGCGTAGGCGGGCGGGGGGTCCGCCATGAGGACGCGAAGCAACCGGCGGCAGCGTTCGGGGATCTGCTCGAACACCCGCCAGAGCTCGGCGTCCCGTTCCTCGAGCAGGAGACCTGCATCGACGGTGGGCGCTGCCGTGTCTGGCATGCGCACGAGCATCTCGTCGTCGGCCGCGACGACCCGCCCGGACCGGCGCAGGATGCGCAGGCACTCCCGGCGGGTGGTGGTCGACAGCCACGCTCCGATGCGCTCGGGCTCTTGGATCCGGTCGAGGTTCTCGAGCAGCCGCAGCCACGCGGTCTGCACCGCGTCGCCGGCGTCCGCCGTGTCGAGCCGGTGGGCACGTGCCACGGACCACAGCAGGTTCGTGTATGCGGCCACCAGCGCGTCCCACGCCGTCTGGTCCCCGTCCCTTGCGCGCGCCAGCAGACGCGCGACCTCCTCGCCGGTCATCCCTGCCTCGTCCCAACCCCAGTGCTGATCGGGCCAGTCTGCCGCAGTTGATCGGCGAATCCGGTCCACCGAGCGCGCACTCGGCGGACAGGTAGTCGCGGTCATACCCGACGAGAGGCCGCTGGGGGTGCGCCTGATACCAGACCAGCCAGACATTTCTACGGCCGGATCGGGCCGGTGATGATCGGCGGTGGCGGGTTGAGCACCAGCGGCGGGCCTACCGGCGGCGGGGTGAAGATCGTGATCGGCGGCGGCGGGTTGAACACAATCGGCGGGCCGATGACGATCGGCGGCGGGGTGATCAACGTCGGGTGGATCGGCGGTGGCAGGACCAGGGTCGGCAGCGCGGTCGCGATCGGCGGCGTGATCAGGGTCGGCCGGACCACCGGCGGGCCGACCACGGTCGGTCCGACCAGCGTCGGCGTGACCCCGCTCGGCGTGGGCTGCGAGCTCGACGTCGGCTGCGAGCTCGGGGTCGGCTCCCCGCTCGGGCTGGGCGCCGATGCGGACGTGCTCGCGGACGGCTGGGGCAGTGGGGTCGAGGGCAAGCCGGGAATGTCGAACGGCGGTGGGGTGGTCGGGATCCCCGAGGCAGGCAGCATCCGGACCGCCCCGATCAGGCCACGCACCCGAAGCTTGTCGACCCGAACCCGCGCGCCGGTGTAGGGCGCGTGCACCATCTGCCCGGCGCCGATGTACATCGCGACGTGATGCACGGACGCCGGTCTGGTCACGTCGTGCGCGAAGAACACCATGTCGCCCGGGACAAGGGTCTCGAGAGCGACCCGCTCGCCGACCAGGAACTGGTGCCGCGACACCCGGGGGAGGCGGACACCGATCGACTCGTATGCGCGCAGCATCAGCCCGGAGCAGTCGAAGGTCGTCGGTCCCGTGGCCCCCCACACATAGGGAGCGCCGATCCGGGACAGGGCGAACGCCACCGCCCCGAGCGCATTCGGGTGCGCATACCCACCCTCGGCCGCAGAGACCGAGCCAAGCGAGCCGACCGCGTTCGCGGCTGCCGCCGCGTAGTCCACGGCGCCGGTCGCACCCCAGCCGGCCGGCCCGACGAAACCGAGCCAGTCGGAGTGCTGCAGCCAGTGCCACAGCGCGCTGCCGTCGCTCGCGGTGGAGATCTCGGTGGTGAGCTCGCCGAGCTCGTCCAGGGCTTCGACCTCGGCTTCCGCGCTGATCCCGTCGGCGGTAGCCGCTGAGGCCTGGACGACCTCGGGCACCGCGGGGCCGGCCGCGATTGCCGCCTCGAAGGCGACGAGCTGCGCGTCGCGCAGGCGCTTGCCCTCAGTGGTGCCGGGCAGGGTTGTTGCGGCGACTGCGACAGCGACGACCGTGGCCAGGCACCCGGCCGCGGTGAGCAGCGGCATCGAAAGCCGCGTGGGCGTCTTCATCGGCGGGTCAGCAGCCGGTCGCGGCCGGGTTCGACCGAGTTGTTGACGATCAGCGCCGGTGCGGCCACGACCGCGGGCGAACCGGGCGCTGCGGCGTCGAGCAGAACGAGTTGGCGCGGCCCGGTTGATGAGCGGGGGAGCACGAGGACGGGGGACCGCAGGACGCCGTCCGCGCCGACCAGAGCGCGGGTGACACCAGGCATCGGCCGTCCGGTCGCGTCGGCCCAGACCAGCAGCACGTCGGCCCCGGCGGGCAGCCGCGTGCCGACGGCCTGGGTCACCGACCCTGGGCCGGTGACCGCCGGCGACACCAGCAACGTCGGCGGGTCGACGCAGGTGATGGTGACGGTGGTGGAGGCGGTCTGCGGATTCTGATTGCTCCCGGCTGCGACTCCGGCCGGGGTGGGCGGTCCGGCAAGGTTCGTCGACAGGGACGGCGACGCAAGCTTGAGCTGCTCGGTCGCGGTCACCGGGATCGGCCCGCAGTCGCGCTCGTCGATCGGCATCGTGGTGTTCAGCCGGCCGGACTTGTCGGTGCGGGCCACCAGCGACCCGGTGTCCCACGCGATCGCCACGTCGGTGTCGGCGGCCCAGCCGCCGCCGGTGAGTGTGGTCGAGCCGGGCAGTGCGTCCTGTGGGAGCGAGCTCGGGTTCGCGCCCAGCGTCGGGCAGAGCACGTTCAGCACGGTGGCGGCGGTATGCGGAACCAGTGGCGGCTCCACCTCGACCGCGGCGCCGATGTCGTATGCGCCGCACGGCGGCGGGTACCGCACGTCCTGGACCCAGGTCGCGCTGCCGTTGTCGTCCGTCTGGACGGTCGCGAACTGCGCCTCCTCGATGCGGAGCACGACGTTGTAGTTGGGGGGGAAGCCGGTCAGCTCGAAGGTCAGCTCGGTCGGCACGGTTCCGCGGTCCAGCGGGTTGGGGGTCACCGTGACCGCTGGGCAGGGCGCGCCCAAGACGGCATACCCGACCAGCTGCCAGGGGTTGCTGGCCAGCGTCACGCTGGACGTCTGCGGTCGCTGCACGACCAACCAGTTGGCGCCGGCTTCTAGTTCGACGTCGACTGTCAAGGCGTGCGGACCGGTCCCTGACGTGTCGATCGTGCCCAGGTCGATCGGCAGGTCGTCGCCATTCAGGGGGCCGTAGTCGAGCACCCGAAACGGACCGGTGATCCCGGCGGGGACGGTGATCGTCACGTCGGTCGGTCCGGCGGGTGCACACGTGGGCGTGGCGTCGAGGAGGTTGTTCGACGCCGCGGCGACTGAAGTGCCTGAGGTGCCGAAGTCGATGGCCGTGGGGGGGCCGTCCGAGGTGCCTGTGGTGCCGAAGTCGATGGCCGTTGGGGCGTCGAAACCGAGACCGCCGTCGGCGACGGCCTGCGCTGATGCCGGCACCAGCGTCGCCGCGAGGATTCCCGCGGCGACGACGGCGACGACGTGCTGAGCCCTCACGGCGCCGCGAGCGCGTCCGGACCCTGGACGGTCTCATCCTGGACGAAGCCGTTCAGTGTGAGCGCCGGGGTGCACGGCCGGGCCGGGGTGCCGGCGGGGGCGAGTGCCAGCGTTCTCGCAGGCCACCTGCATGGTGAAGGTCTTCTTCGGTTCGACGGTGACCGGCGCCACGAGGTGCAGGTCGAGGTCGCGGAAGTTGTCGAGCCGGCTCACGTACACGACCTGGTCGCCGTGCTTGATGGTGACGATGCCGCTGTCGCCCTGCGGGTTCTGGAGCAGCAGGTCGGTCACGCGCACGTCGAACTCCTCATCGAGGACCGTGCTCGGAGCCTGCGCGGACTCGGTGGCGGCGAGCCGGACCGACAGTGGGGTGCCGTCGCTCTGCTCGGCCGGTTGCGTCTCAACGGGCGCCGGCGGTGTGGTCGGGACCTCGACCGGCTTTCCGCTGAGCTCCTCGACCGCCTCCGCGAGGGGAGCGACCGCGGCGCCGGCGGCGGACGCAGCTTCCTTGGCGGCGACGTCCTGCGCGGTCTCGGCGGCCTGCGCCTGCGCGATGTCCTCGATGGTCGGCTTGAGCACGGTGGCCCACAGCACGCCGAGGGCAGCCAACAGGATCGCCGCGAGGATGAGCGCCTTGAGCAGCCAGCCGGGGACGACTGTCTCCTGCAGCAGGGCACCGTCGGCGTTCAGGCTCTCGCCGCCCTCCGGGTCGATCAGCACGGTGAACGGGTGGGTCACCGGCTGACCGCGCCAGAACCGCTTGTTCGCCCGGGCTTTGAGCGGCACGACTTGGGCCGCGCCTGGCTCCAGCAGTACTTCGGGCGTCGGGAACGAGAAGCCGAGCTTCTCCGCCTCGTCAACGGCCGCCAGCCGGACGTTGACCGGTCGGTTGCTCAGGTTGTCGATGGCGAGCTGGTGCTTGCCCGCGCGTCTGCCGCGGGCGCGCGAGGTACGCGGCGACAGCTCGGCCTGGACGTCGACGAAGCTGGCGACCTCGAGGGTGCCTTCGTCGACCACGCTGCCCTCCGGGTCCTCGCTCGACCGGGCACGCACCGCCCAATGCAGCGGTCCGGCCGGGGTCGCGAAGTGCCGCGGCGGGTTGAAGTGCAGCGCGACCAAGGCTTCCTCGCCGGGCAGCAGCCGGACCAGGTCGGGCTCGGCGACGGTCCACTCGGCGGCCGGCCCGAGGGGCTCGACGGCGAAGGAGTCGACGACGGTTCCGGTGTTGCGGACGACGATGTCGACGCTTGTGTGCTCACCCGGCTCGACGCTCGCGCTGACGGCCGGGACGACAGTGATGGCTCCCATGCCGTCGACGTTAGGAACGACCGGCCCGGCTGCCAGGAGGCGAGCGGTCATTCACCAGGGCATCCGGGCTGCCCGAAGGGGCACGCCCGTTGCCCTATCAGCCATGGGAGGTTTCGAACGGGAACCGGTCTGGGAACAGACAGCGAGCGGCCCCCGGAGGTGCCGTCCGGGGGCCGCGGGCAGGGGGCTCGGGTCGGATCCGGTGCATCACGCAACGAGGTCCGGTCGAGCGTGGAGCGGTGGAAGCCGCCCTCCCCTGGGGGTGAGTATTCGTCCTTTCGGATGACTGAGGTACTACCCGTTCGGGCTATTCGCTGCGGGTGGCCGGGCTATCACCGGTCGTGCTGATCGGCTCCGTCGGCCCGGTCTCGCTTGCTGGCCCGGCAGTTGTCTCCGAGGGCTCTTGCAAGGGGTCCACCAGCGTCTCGGTTGTTGGCTCGGATGCCAGCTCAACCGGCGCTGGCACCTCGTCGGTTTCGTATGCCCGGCCGTTGCGCCGCGCGCGGACGACGGATCCAACCAGCCCCGCCATGCCGAGCCCGATCAGCGCCAGTGGGATGACCCAGCGGCCCTCGACCTCGGAGTCGGTGGACGCGGCCACCAGGTACACAACTGCGACCGCCCCGAACACCAGCCCGCTGACCAGGCTGAACACGTCGAGCTCATGCCGCTTCACGGATCACCTCCACCTGTCCCGCGCCGATCTGGATGTCGAGCACGATCGTCGGCTCGCTGGTGTCGCCGAATGACTGGTTGAAGGAGACGTCGGCGCCGTCCTCACTGATGCTCCGGCCAGACGGGCTGATCACCCGGATGTCCCCGAGGCCCGCCTCGGCGTTGACCGTCAGCGGAACGTCGGCGGGGACGAAGACCTGGAGATCGCCTAACCCGAGTTCGGCGTCCACCTCGAGATCCTCGCTCAGCGCCTGGATGCCCACGACGCCGGTGAGGTCCAGCCTGGCCTCCCCGATGCCGAGCTCCCACGGCCCCTCCGCTTCGGTCAGCGTGCTCGGGTTCCATCGACGTTCGCCGATCTCGCCGTTGCCCCACGTACCGATGTGGCCGAGGGCGACCGACACGAAGACCAGCGGGATGCCGAACACGACGAGCCATCGGGCGCGCCCGAAGACGCCGCCGACCAGGAGTCCGAGCGCGATGACGGCCAGGATCGAGGCCGGATAGACGATCGCGTCGATCTCGATGACATCGGCCAGTTCCAGCAGCCACAGCACGCCCGCGGTCAAGGCCGCCGCGCTGAGGGTCAGCACGCCGAGGATCGAGCGTTCGCGACGCCGCCGCGGCGGGGGCGGAACGTACGGCTGCGGCGGCTGGTACGGCGGGCTGGGTGGCGCTCCGTACGCGGTGCCCGGGCGGGCCGCATACGCCGGCGGGGGTGCGTAGGCCGGCGGCGTGCTGTACGTCGACGGCGTCGCATACGCGGGGTGCGCTGCGTAGGCC
Source organism: uncultured Actinomycetota bacterium (assembly GCA_963836025.1). GTDB lineage: Bacteria > Actinomycetota > Actinomycetes > JBEVHX01 > JBEVHX01 > JBEVHX01. Next base: position 41,721 of record CAWIIE010000007.1, on the reverse strand, counting down.
GGCGGCGGCGTGTAGGGCGGTGTTGCGGCGGGTCGCACGGGCGCGGGTGTGGTCTGCCATCCGGTCTGGGCGGACCAGGATTGCTGCTGGTGCGGTGTCTGCTGGGTGGCTGCGGACGGGGCGGTGCTGGGCTCGCCATGCGGTCCATAGCTGACCGGTGTGGTCGGCGGGGAGGAGTCCCGGTCCCGCAGCGCCAGCCAGACAATGCCGGCGATCACCGCGACGATGAGCAGCGGGCCGAAGCCGATCCCGCCCCACGGCCCCCACTCGCCCATGAACCACAGGCCGCCGAAGGTGATCGGGAGCAGCACGATGGCGCCGATCACGGCGAGCACCACGGTGAGAACCCGGCCGTTGCGCTGCGCGAAGCCCTCAGCGGCGGAGACGGGTGCGGAGTCCTCGGGCACGAACAGCCAGGCCACGACGTAGAACAGCAGGCCGAGCCCGCCGAAGAGGGTGAGCACGGCGAGGATGATCCGCGGGATCAACGGGTCGATGCCCAGCGTCCGGCCGATGCCGCCGCACACGCCGGCGATAACCCGGTCCTCGCTGCTGCGGCGAAACGGTGGTCGAGCCGCGGGTGGGGCATACGGCTGGGTGTACGAGGGAGGGGTGTACGGCGGCGGCGCATACGTCGGCGGAGTGTGCGGGGGCGGCGCTGCGGCCCCCTGCTCCCCGGCGGAGGCGCTGGGTTGTTCTGTCATGCCTCAACGATCCCTCGCCGATCCCCCGGCGACGAGCACCGTGACCCTGCGCTGTCCCTGGCTGCACCCTGAGGAGGAATCAGGGTGCTGACCGGGCCGGACGGCGCTCGACCAGGGTCGGCGTGGGCGACCATTGAGCGGTGCCGACCGATCGAGCGTTGCCCCAGCCTGTCGCCGCGATGGCGGCTGCGCCGCGGCTCGCGCGGGTACCCGAAGGTCGGCTGGTCGCCGGGGTCGCACGCGGCCTCGGGCTACACCTTGGCGTTGACCCGCTGATCATCCGGATCGCATTCGTCCTGCTCACCTTCGCCAGCGGTGCCGGCATCGTGATGTATGCGGCGTTCTGGGCGCTTGTGCCGTTGACCGAGGACCCCGCATACGGGGCCGGGAGGCGGCTGTGGCCGAAGAAGGAACCGGAGCCGGTGCCCACAGTGGCGCCGGTGCCGACCCGTGCCGACCAGGCGGCCGACATGGGCCGGCTGATCGCCTTGGCCGCGCTGGCGCTCGGTGTGATCCTCGTGCTCAACCTTGTCGGGGTGGTGAACAGCGCCGCATGGGGCATCCCGCTGGTGCTCGGCGGGGTCGGCGTGGCCGTCTTGTGGCGACAGGCGGACGACGCGCAACGGGCTCGGCTGCGGGAGGCGGCCGGTCGGCAGGCCAGCGCTGGCGGGCGGATCGGGTGGGGACGCACGCTGTTCGGCGTCGCCCTGGTGATCGCGGGGCTGATCGCGTTCCTGTTGGCGCAGGAGGGGATCAGCGCGGCCGCCAACGGTCTGCTTGCGGTCATTGTGGTCTTGACCGGGGTTGGGCTGGTCGCCGGCCCATGGCTGTTCCGGTTGGGTCGCGAGCTGTCCGAGGAGCGGGTCGAGCGCGTCCGGTCACAGGAGCGCGCCGAGATCGCGGCGCACGTGCACGACTCGGTACTGCAGACGTTGACGCTGATCCAGCGCGCGTCCGACGACCCGAAGGAGGTCATCCGTCTCGCCCGCGCCGAGGAGCGTTCGTTGCGCAGCTGGCTGTACAAGCCGACTGCGAGTTTCGGCGCGACCTTCTCCGGTGCGGTTGAGGCCATCGCCGCCGAGGTGGAGGACGCGCACCGGACTCCCATGGACGTGGTCGTGGTCGGCGACTGCCCGTTGGACGCCTCGCTCGAGCCGCTGTTGCGGGCGAGCCGGGAGGCGATGGTCAACGCGGCCAAGTATGCGGCCGACGGCGGCCCGGTCTCGGTCTACGCGGAGGTCACCGAGGAGTCGGTCGAGCTGTTCGTCCGTGACCGGGGGCCGGGCTTCGACGTGGACGGCATACCGGAGGACCGGATGGGTGTGCGGCAGAGCATCGTGGGTCGGATGGAGCGTGGCGGCGGAACCGCGACAATCCGGTCGACCGGTGAGCAGGGCACCGAGGTTCGGCTGCAGATGGCCCGCACGGGATGAGCACGGGATGAGCGAGGTAAGCAGTGATGCGAGCAGTCAGGATAGGCCCGTGACCGAGGTGCGGAAGCCGCGCGTGGTCTTGGTCGACGACCACCGGATGTTCCGGACCGGCGTGCAGGCCGAGCTGGGCGACGCGGTCGAGGTGGTCGGCGAGGCCGAGGACGTCCGGCAGGCGGTGAACGTCGTGCTGGCGACGCGGCCGGACGTCGTGCTGCTCGACGTGCACCTGCCCGGCGGTGACGGCGCGACGGTGCTGCGCGAGTGCGCGGACAAGGTGCCCGACACGAAGTTCCTTGCGCTGTCCGTGTCCGACGCCGCCGAGGACGTGATCGCAACCATCCGGGCCGGCGCCCGCGGGTACGTGACGAAGTCGATCAGCGGGCCGGAGCTCGCCGATGCGGTGCGCCGGGTTGCGGACGGCGATGCCGTGTTCTCACCGCGGCTGGCCGGGTTCGTGCTGGACGCGTTCTCCAGCGGGGGAGTGGCCGCCGTCGACGAGGAGCTTGACCGGTTGACGATGCGGGAGCGCGAGGTGCTGCGCCTGATCGCGCGCGGCTACGCATACAAGGAGGTCGCGAAGGAGCTCTTCATCTCGGTGAAGACCGTCGAGACCCACGTCTCCGCGGTGCTGCGCAAGCTGCAGCTGTCCAACCGGCACGAGCTCACCCGCTGGGCGGAGGCCCGCCGCATCGTCTGAGTGCCTCCCCATTTCGCAACGATGTGCCGCCCGCGTCGGAGTGGACGACGCAGGCGTAGCGCAGCGGAGCCGAGGAGATCGCGACCGTGGGCACGATAGGCCGAAGCGGCGGCACATCGTTGTCAGTGGTCGACCGTGATCGAAGTGTCGGAACTTCCACCTATCCGAAGCGACGGCACATCGTTGCGGTTGGGGGGATCCCGGTGGTCAGGAGGATTGGGCGTCGGCGTCGGAGCCGAGGGTGACCGTCGTCGTCGCCGTCTCGCCGTTGCGTTCGTAGGTCAGGGTGACCTGGTCGCCCGGCGCCATCGACCGGATCGCGGCGACGAGCCCATCCGGGCCCTCGACGACGCGACCGTCGACGGCGGTGACGACGTCACCGGCCTGCAGACCGGCCTGTTCGGCCGCGCTGCCAGCCTCAACCTCACCGAGGACAGCACCGGGGGAGCCGTCCTCCTGCGGACCGACCGAGACCCCGAGCCGGGCATGGGCGGCTTCACCGCTCGAGATCAGCTCCTGCGCAATGCGCTGCGCCAAGTCCACCGGGATGGCGAAGCCGAGCCCGATCGACCCGCTCTGACCGCCCGCGCCGAGTGAGGCGATTGCGGTGTTGATCCCGACCAGCCGGCCGGACAGGTCGACGAGCGCGCCCCCGGAGTTGCCCGGGTTGATGGCGGCGTCGGTCTGGATTGCGTCGAAGACCGCGCCATCGCCGGTCTGGTCGCTGCCGGTGGTGACTGGGCGGCTCAGCGCGCTCACGATGCCGGTCGTCACCGTGCCCTCGAGACCGAGCGGTGAGCCGACAGCCACGACCTGGTCGCCGACCCGCAGGTCGGCCGAGCTGCCAAAGGTGATCGGTTGCAGGTCGTCGACGCCGTCGACCTTCACGACCGCGATGTCGGTCGACGGGTCGGTGCCAACCACCGTCGCGTCCGCGGTGCTGCCGTCGGAGAAGGTCACGATGATCTCGCCGCCGCTGCCGGCGCCCTCAACAACGTGGTTGTTGGTCAGGATGTGGCCCTGCTCGTCCATCACGACGCCAGATCCCTCGCCGGAGCCGCCGGGGCCGGACACCTTGAGCGAGACCACGCTCGGCGTGACCTGCTCGGCGACCGCGGTCACCGACTGGGCCTCAGGCGCGGGCGCGCTGCCGGTCACGGTCCGGACCGTCGACACCGGCTGGTTGTCGGCCGCGAGGTACCCGGTCACGCCACCCGCCGCCGCGCCGACCAGCCCGGCCGCGGCTGCGACCGCGAGCACGAGCGCGACACCGCGCATCGGCTTGCGGTCCTTGCCGGGGGTGGGTGCGCCGCTGCCGGGGGGAGCGGGCGGCGGTCCCCACGGGTCGGTCGGCGCGGTCGCGGGAGGCGCGCCCCAGCCGAGGGGAAGGGTCGGCTGCGGCGGCTGGTTCGCTTCCGGGTTCGGCTGCCAGCTGGGCTCGGGGTTGGGTCCGTATGCGGGCCGCGAAGGGAAGGTTGGCGTCTCGGTCATGGCATACAGGCTCGGGCCGCGACCTGAGAGCAGGCTGATCCGATGCTCAGAACCAGGTGAGAAGTCAGACATCTGCGTGCGTCCCAGCGCACGAAGTTGACAGGCCGCTGCACAGCGTCAGGCATGCAGGCGAAGGCCCGGCCGGGCAGCCGGAGCGTGAGCAGCGTGCCGCCGCCGGGCGCCGGGCCGGCCGCGACCGCGCCGCCGTGCCGCTGCGCGACCTGCTGCACGATGGCCAGCCCGAGCCCGGACCCGGAGGTGCTCCGCGCGTCGGCTGATCGATAGAACCGCTCGAAGACGTGCGGCAGGTCCTCGGCCGCGATCCCCGGTCCCTGGTCGGCGACGTACAACTGGCCGTTCACCAGCCGGACGGTGATCGTGCCGTTCGGGGGGCTCCATTTCGCGGCGTTGTCGAGCAGGTTGGTGGCTGCCCGCTCCAGGGCCGCCGGGTCGCCGACCACCCACCACGAGGCGAGCTGGACGTCGAACTGAACCGTTGGCGCCCGACGGCGGACGCGTTCGACCGAACGTTCCACCACCTCGGCGAGGTCGAGCGTCTCGGCGACCGTCGCCGCCGGCGTGTCGTCCCGGGCCAGCTCGACCACGTCGCCGACGAGCACGGCCAGCTCGGCCACCTGTGCGCGCACGTCGTCGAGCAGGTCCGCCCGCTCGTTCGCGGGCAGCGTGGCCCGGCCGGCCGCGGCGGCGTCGTCGCTTTGGGCGAGCAGGTCGAGGTTGGTGCGCAGCGAGGTCAACGGCGTGCGCAGCTCGTGACCGGCGTCGGCGACCAGCTGCCGCTGTCGTTCCCGCGACTCGGTCAACGCCGCGAGCATCTCGTTGAAGCGGGCCGCGAGTCGGCCGAGCTCGTCGGTGCCCGAAACCTCGATCGGCGCCAGATCACCAGTCAGCGCGACCCGCTCGGCCGCGCTGGTGAGCCGCTCGACCGGCCGCAGGCTGGCGCGCGCGACCGCGAGCCCGACCAGCCCGGCCACCACGACACCGATCCCGCCGACGACCGCGAGCACGAGCTTGAGCCGATCGAGCGTCCGGTCCAGCGGCTCGAGCGACTGGGCCAGCACCAGCGCGAATCCCTGGCCAGCAGGCACGGCGACGACCCGTTGGGACGACTCGCCCCGGCCGTCGGTCCGCAGCGAGCTGTCGGACTCCCCGCGCGCAACTGCGATCTCGCTCTGCCCGAACGGTGCCGGGGAGCCGCCGCGCGCGAAGAACTGCTGCCCGTCAGCGCGCACGAGCCCGATCCGGACGTCGCCGGCGCCCAGCGCCTCGGCCGGCACCTGCACCAGCCGGGTCGGGTCGGACAGCGGGCTGCCGACCGCGGACTCTGCCCGCGTGACCAACGCGTCGTCCAGCTGCTGGCTGAGCTGTCGGCTCACGGTCGCGTATGCGGCGACAGAAACGGCGGCCACGACGAGGGCGCAGGCGACGGCGACCAACAGGGCAATGCGCGCCCGCAGGGTCACAGCGGCTCCTCGCGCAGCACATATCCGACGCCGCGAACGGTCTGCACCAGGCGGGGTTCGCCGCCCTCCTCGGTCTTGCGGCGCAGGTACCCGATGTAGACCTCGAGGGAGTTCGCGGTCGTCGGGAAGTCGTAGCCCCACACCTCCTCGAGGATGAGGTCGCGGGGCAGGACCTGCTTGGGGTGCCGGATGAGCATCTCGAGCAGGGAGAACTCGGTCCGGGTCAGCCGGATCTGCCGTTCGCCGCGGCGCACCTCGCGGGTCGACGGGGACAGGCTCAGGTCGGCGAACTGCAGCACCCGCTCGTCGGCGTCCAGGGTGGCGTCGCTCGGCTTGCGGCGCAGCAAGGCCCGCAGCCGGGCCAGCAGCTCGTCGAGCGCGAACGGCTTGGGGAGGTAGTCGTCGGCGCCGGCGTCCAAGCCGGCGACCCGGTCGCTCACGGCGTCGCGGGCGGTCAGCACGAGCACCGGCACCTCGTTGCCGGCGGCGCGCAGGGCGCGGCATACGGCCAGCCCGTCCAGCCGCGGCATCGAGACGTCGAGCACGAGCAGGTCGGGTTGCTCGGACCCCGTCTTCTCCAGCGCTTCGACGCCGTCCGCGGCGAGCACGACGTCGTAGCCGTTGAAGGTCAACGACCGGCGCAGCGATTCGCGCACGGCCGGGTCGTCGTCCACGACGAGGACTCGCACGGTCGCAGTCTGCCGAAGCGGGCTGAGCGCTGTCTGAGAACTCGCTCTCCCATCGTGCCGCCCATGTCGTGCTGATCATGCAATGTTGCATGATCAACACGGAGGGACGAGCGATTCCTGCGGAGATCCACGCCTCCCGAGTCGTGTCGGCGCGCGCCCGTAGGCTGGCACTCGAGATGCCCACCCTCTTCGACGACCTTCCGCTGCCGGACCTGAGCGGCGGCGCGACCACCACGATGCCGGCCAGCGAGGTGGACGACGAGGTCAGCGACCCGCATCCGCGGCCAGTCACCGATCCCGCGCAGCTGCTCGAAGGGCTCAACGACCCGCAGCGTGCGGCCGTCGTCCACGAGGGGTCGCCGCTGCTCATCGTCGCCGGTGCCGGTTCCGGCAAGACCCGGGTGCTGACGCATCGGATCGCATACCTGCTCGCCGCGCGTGACGTGCAGCCCGGCCAGATCCTGGCGATCACGTTCACCAACAAGGCGGCCGGTGAGATGAAGGCCCGGGTCGCGTCGCATGTCGGCGGCCGCGCCAAGTGGATGTGGGTGTCGACGTTCCACTCGGCCTGCGTACGCATCCTGCGGCGCGAGGCGAAGCGGCTCGGCTTCACCTCCTCGTTCTCGATCTACGACGCCGCGGACTCCCAGCGGCTCATGGCCCAGGTCACCAAGGAGCTCGACCTCGACCCCAAGAAGTTTCCGCCGCGCTCGTTCACCAACCGGGTCAGCAACCTGAAGAACGAGCTCATCGACCACGAGTCGTATGCGGCCACGGCCGCCAACCCGAGCGAGCGAATCTTTGGCCAGGCGTATGCGATCTACCAGCGGCGGCTGGCCGAAGCCAACGCGATGGACTTCGACGACCTGATCATGACCACGGTCAACCTGCTCCAGGCGTTCCCCGACGTGGCCGAGCACTACCGCCGACGGTTCCGGCACGTGCTGGTGGACGAGTACCAGGACACCAACCACGCGCAGTACGTGCTGGTGAAGGAGCTGTCCTCACCGCACGGCGACGAGGTGCCGGCCGCCGAGTTGTGCGTCGTCGGCGACGCCGACCAGTCGATCTACGCCTTCCGCGGGGCGACGATCCGCAACATCCTGCAGTTCGAGCAGGACTACCCGAACGCGACCACGATCCTGCTCGAGCAGAACTACCGCTCGACGATGACGATCCTCGACGCAGCGAACGCGGTCATCGCCAAGAACCAGGGCCGCAAGCCGAAGAACCTGTGGTCCGAGCACGGTACCGGGTCGCCGATCGTCGCCTATGTCGCCGACAACGAGCACGACGAGGCGGCGTTCGTCGCGCGGACGATCGACGCCCTCTCCGACGCGGGACAGGCGCAGCCCGGTCAGGTCGCGGTCTTCTACCGCACCAACGCACAGTCCCGGGTGTTCGAGGAGGTGTTCATCCGGGTCGGCCTGGCGTACAAGGTCGTCGGCGGCGTCCGGTTCTACGAACGGCGGGAGGTGCGCGACGCCCTCGCATACCTGCGGGTGCTGACGAACCCCGAAGACAGTGTCTCGTTGCGGCGGATCATCAACACCCCGCGCCGCGGCATCGGCGACCGCGCCGAGCAGGCGATCGTCGCCCTGGCCGAACGCGAGCGCATCACGTTCACCCAGGCGCTGGGTCGCGCCGAGGACGCGCCCTCCTTGGCGACCCGGTCGCTCAACGCGCTGCAGGGCTTCCGCCGGCTGCTGGAAGGGCTGCGCACGCTGGTCGAGGCCGGCACCGGTCCGGCCACCGTCTTGGAGGCGGTCCTCGAGCAGACCGGGTACGTCGACGAGCTGCGCGCATCCAAGGACCCGCAGGACGAGACCCGGCTGGAGAACCTGCGCGAGCTCGAAGCGGTCGCGCGCGAGTACGAGGAGGCGAACCCGGACGGCGACCTGGCCGGGTTCCTCGAGCAGGTCGCGCTGGTGGCGGACGCCGACGAGATCCCCGAGGGGGAGGACCACGGCGGCATGGTCACGCTCATGACGCTGCACACGGCCAAGGGCCTGGAGTTCCCGGTCGTGTTCCTCACCGGTCTTGAAGACGGCGTGTTCCCGCATACCCGCTCGCTCAGCGACCAGAAGGAGCTCGAGGAGGAGCGCCGGCTGGCCTACGTCGGCATCACCCGCGCGCAGCAGCGGCTGTTCCTCTCGCGCGCGGTGGTGCGGTCCGCGTGGGGCGCACCCTCGTACAACCCGCCGTCGCGCTTCCTCGAGGAGATCCCGGAGTCGCTGCTCGACTGGGAGCGCGGCGGTCCCGGCTTCGGGGCGCCGCCGGTGACGTCTCGCTCGGCGGCCACGGACCTGGCGGCCCGGCCGGGAGTTTCGACACCGGGGTCGCGGCAGGTGGTCGCGCTTTCACCGGGCGATCGCGTCAGTCACGACGCATTCGGACTCGGCACCGTGGTCGCGACCGCAGGAGTCGGCGACCGGGCCGAGGCGACCATCGACTTTGGCGAGGCGGGCACGAAACGCCTGCTGCTCCGGTATGCGCCGGTGGACAAGCTCTGACGTCAGGCGGGCGCGCTGGTGGCGTTCCGGGCATGTATGCCGGCGGCCCGCTCACGGCGCGCCGGTGACGATGCGCTGTCGATCTGCGTGACGCCCGCGGTCAGTGTCGTGCCGTCGTGGTCGAGGTGCGCAAGCGTGGTGCTGATCTCGTGCACGACGCGGCCGTCGATCGGCAGGGACAAGTGACCGACGCCGCGGACGAAGACGTTGCGTGAGACCAGGTCGGGGTGCTCGAGGCGGGCGTTGCGCTGCGGAATGATGATCTGGTCGAGATCCGACCAGAAGGCAACGAATCTGGTGCGACACGGTCCGGTTGGTTGTTCAAGCTCGGTGATGACGTCGCTGGTCGGCCGGAGCTGGCGGGCCACCGGGTGCGGCAGCATCCGCGCCGCCAAGGTTCCACGGTGTGGCGTGCCCAGGGTGACAAGCGTGTGGACCCGCTCGTCACCCCCGAGACACTGCACGTAATGGCGCGCGACCAGCCCGCCCATCGAGTGGCCGACCAGGTGGATGCGCTCGTAACCGGTCTCGAGACACAGCTGCTCGACCTCTTCGGCAAGCCGGACTGCGACGTTGCGAATGTCGAGGGACAGCGGGCTGTAGTTGAACGACGTGATCCGGCCGAAGCCGCGCCGGTGCAGACCGCGACGAAGCACGGTGAAGATCGACCGGTTGTCGACCACGCCATGCACCAGCAGGATCGGGGTGCCGGCCGCTTCGACGTCGCTGACCACGAGCCCGCGGCGATGCGGGCGAAGGTGGTCGAGGTTGAGGCTGTCGTCGTGCATCAGCCGGTCGCCGGCTAGCCCGAGCGGGTACAGCACGAGGTGCGCCGCGGCCCAGGCGAACTCGACGGCGGTGCCCCGGAGCCCGGAGGTCGACAGCACGGTGCGTACGCCTCGCCCAGCCCGGGCGCTTGCCCGCTGGAGTCGTCGCCCCATAGCCCAAACCTCGTCGCGAAGTCGAAATCCCTGTCAAGGCCGCGTTCTACGGTAAATGGTGCGGCCGCAACCATGGGTGTAGCGACACCCATTCGGACGATATCCGCGGGACGAATAGGCTGCGCCCGTGAGCACCTCGCCGATCCGGGTCGTGATTGCGAAACCCGGGCTGGATGGCCATGACCGGGGCGCGAAGGTCGTGGCCCGCGCACTGCGAGACGCCGGGATCGAGGTGGTCTACACCGGCCTGCACCAAACCCCTGAACAGGTGGTTGAGGCGGCGATCCAGGAGGATGCCGACGCCGTCGGGCTCTCGATCCTGTCCGGCGCGCACATGACGCTGTTCCCGAAGGTCGTGGACCTGCTGCGCGAGCGGGGGGCCGACGACGTCGTGGTGTTCGGCGGCGGGATCATCCCGGACGCGGACATCCCCGAGCTGGAGAAGGCCGGCGTCGCCAAGGTGTTCACCCCCGGCACGCCGACGCAGGACATCGTGGCCTGGGTGAGGTCGACGTTGGGGAGCCCAGCCTCGACCTGAGGTCGAGCCCACCCATAACGCGAATGTGGACGTTGGCGGGGTTGGGAGGCGCTCCCAACCCCGCCAACGTCCACATTCGCGGGCTAGGCTCCACAGCCGTGGATCTCTACGAGTACCAGGCGAAGGAACTGTTCGCGAAGCACGGCGTGCCCACCCAGAGCGGTGCGGTCGTCAGCACCGCGGAGGACGCGCGAGCAGCTGCCGAACGCATCGGCGGGCCGGTGGTCGTCAAGGCGCAGGTGAAGACCGGCGGCCGCGGCAAGGCCGGCGGCGTCAAGCTGGCCGCCACCCCGGACGAGGCGGTCGAGAAGGCCAAGGCGATCCTCGGCCTCGACATCAAGGGCCACGTCGTTCGCAAGGTGCTGATCAACGGCGCTGCCGACATCGCCGAGGAGTACTACGTCTCCTTCCTGCTCGACCGGGCCAACCGCACCTACCTCGCGATGGCGAGCAAGGAAGGCGGGATGGACATCGAGCAGCTCGCGGTCGAGCGTCCGCACGCGTTGGCGAAGGTGCCGGTCGATGCGTTGACCGGGGTCGACGACGCGAAGGCGCGCGAGATCGTCACCGCGGCGGGCTTCGACGACAGCGTGGCCGACCAGATCGCCGAGATCCTCAAGCAGATGTGGGTCGTGTTCACCGCCGAGGACGCGACGCTCGTCGAGGTCAACCCGCTGGTGAAGACACCGACCGGCGAGGTGCTCGCCCTCGACGGCAAGGTGACCCTCGACGGCAATGCGGACTTCCGGCATCCCGACCACGAGGAACTGGTCGACAACGCCGACGTGGACCCGCTCGAGCTGCGGGCCAAGGAGAAGGACCTCAACTACGTCAAGCTGTCCGGCGAGGTCGGCATCATCGGCAACGGCGCCGGCCTGGTCATGTCGACGCTGGACGTCGTCGCATACGCGGGCGAGGAGTTCGGCGGCGTGAAGCCGGCGAACTTCCTCGACATCGGCGGCGGCGCGAGCGCCGAGGTGATGGCCGACGGGCTGGAGATCATCCTCGGCGACCCGGAGGTCAAAGCGGTCTTCGTCAACGTCTTCGGCGGCATCACCGCCTGCGACGAGGTCGCTAACGGCATCGTGCAGGCCATCGAGATGCTCAAGTCCCACGGCGACGCGATCAGCAAACCCCTGGTCGTCCGGCTGGACGGCAACAACGCCGTGGAGGGTCGCCGGATCCTCGACGACGCCGAGCACGACGTGGTCGAGATGGTCGACACGATGGACGGTGCCGCGCGTCGCGTGGCCGAGCTCGCCGCCGCGGCGAAGTAAGGGACGCGACCATGGCGATCTTCCTCACCGAGGCCAGCAAGGTCATCGTGCAGGGCATGACCGGCTCCGAGGGACGCAAGCACACCCAGCGGATGCTCGACTCCGGCACCACGATCGTGGGCGGGGTCAACCCAAAGAAGGCCGGCGAAAGCGTTGACTTCCAGGGGGCGAGCTTGCCGGTGTTCGGCTCGGTCGCCGAGGCCGTCAAGGAGACCGGCGCGGATGTGTCGGTCGTGTTCGTCCCGCCCGCGGGCACCAAGGGCGCAGTCGTCGAGGCCGTGGACGCGGCCGTCCCGCTGGTGGTCGTCATCACCGAGGGTGTGCCGGTCAAGGACACCGCCGAGTTCTTCGCGTATGCGCAAAGCGCCGGCACCACCCGGATCGTCGGACCGAACTGCCCGGGCGTGATCAGCCCCGGAAAGTCCAACGCCGGCATCATCCCGGCGGACATCACCAAGGCCGGCCGGATCGGCCTGGTCAGCAAGAGCGGCACGCTGACCTACCAGATGATGTACGAGCTGTCCGACATCGGCATGAGCACCTGCGTCGGCATCGGCGGCGACCCGGTCATCGGCACGACGCACATCGACTGCCTGGCCGCGTTCCAGGACGACCCGGAGACCGACGCCATCGTCATGATCGGCGAGATCGGCGGCGACGCCGAGGAGCGGGCGGCCGCATACATCAAGGAGAACGTGACCAAGCCGGTCGTCGGCTATGTCGCCGGCTTCACCGCGCCCGAGGGCAAGACCATGGGGCACGCCGGCGCGATCGTGTCCGGGTCCGCCGGCACCGCCGCCGCGAAGCAGGAGGCGCTGGAGGCGGTCGGCGTCCGGGTCGGCAAGACCCCGAGCGAAACCGCCCGCATCATGCGCGAGGTCATCGCCTCGCTCTAGCCCACCCACCCACCCCCATTCGCAACGATGTGACGTTGCTTCGGATCTGTTGGCACATCGCCACATCCACGCATCTCGTCGATGTGACAGAACTTCAATAGATCCGAAGCGACGGCACATCGTTGCGGGATGGGTGGTGTCGGTCCGTCGTGATCCGGACGCGCGGACAGAATCGTTCGCGTGGGTCCGGATCCGACGACGACACCCGTCCCGCCGCCACGGTCGCCGTGGGGGGCAGGCGCGCTGGCCGGGCTGTATGCCGTCGGCGTCGGCTATATCGCAGTGGCCGTCATCGTCTTGCTGACCTGGGCGTTCGCGCCCGACAACGCGGGCGGCGACCCCGCATCGATGGGGCGGACCGCCGGCCTGGCCTGGGCCATGTCGAACTTCGGCTCGGTCGACGTCGCAGGTGAAGGCGTCCTTCGCTTCGCGCCGCTGGGCTTCACCCTGGCGCTGGCGTTCGCGATCTCGCGAGCGGGCGCCTGGGCCGCACGTGCCGCCGACATCCACAACCTGCGCGAAGCGACCGCGATCGCGCTGACCCTGGCGCTCACCTACGCCGCGGCCGGGCTGTTCCTCGCCAGCCTGGTGTCGACCGAACAGGCGCGCGCCGTGCCCACATCCCTGGCTGCCGGAGCGTTCGGCTTGGCCGCGGTCGCCGGCGGGTTCGGCGTGCTCCGCGGCGGGAACCTTCGTCGCGCTGCCGTCACGGCGCTGCCCGAGTCTGCCCGCGCCGTGGTCTTCGCGGCCTCCTCTGCGGTCGCCGTCATGGTCTTGGGCGGGGGGCTGCTCGTGACCGCGTCCCTGATCCTGCACTTCGACCGGGTGCTCGACCTCACCCGTGGGCTGGCGGCCGATCCGGTCGGCGGCGGCGCGCTGGCCCTGCTCGGCGTCGCGTTCGTGCCCAACCTGGTGGTGTGGGCCGCGACCTTCACCTTGGGCACCGGGTTCAGCGTCGACGCCGGCTCGGTCGTGGCGCCGAGCGGCGTCGACCTCGGGGCGCTGCCGGCGTTCCCGGTGCTCGGGGCGCTGCCCGACAGCGGCGTGCTCTCCGGCTGGACGTACCTCGTGCTGCTGGTCCCGGTCGCCGCGGGTGCGGTGCTCGGGCACGCCGTGAACCGTGGGCTGCGCGGCGTCGATCCGTTGCGGCGGGTCGTGGTGGCCGCTGCGGCTGCCGCGGTCTCCGCCGTCGCCCTGGGTGGGCTCGCGTACCTGTCCGGTGGTGCCCTCGGCGACGAGGCGCTGCGGCAGGTCGGTCCGGACCCGTTCGCGACCGCGGCCATGGCCGGGTTGGTGCAGCTGCTCACCGCGGTGGTCGTGGTCTGGGAGTGGCCGCGCCTGCGGGCTCGGATCACACACGCGCGGCCGACGGTGCCGAGCGTCAAGCCGATCGTCGTCGACCTCCGGGAGCGGCTGGGCGTCGGCCCTGAAGACTGACGCCGCCGGCCGGATAGGGTCGCTGCCCGTGCAGTCGAGTCGGGCGCGGTCGACCCCCGCGCGGCTGGTCGTCCTGGTCTCCGGCTCGGGCACCAACCTGCAGGCGCTGCTCGACGCCAGCGCCGACCCGGCATACGGCGGCGAGATCGTCGCGGTGGCCGCGGACCGCGACGACATCGAGGCGCTCGCCCGCGCGGCCAAGCACGACATCCCGACCTTCGTCGTCCGGGTTCAGGACTTCGCCGACCGCGCCGGCTGGGATCGCGAGCTCACTGCGCAGACCGCGCGGTGTGCACCCGACCTGGTCGTGAGCGCCGGGTTCATGAAGCTGCTCGGCCCCGAGTTCCTCCGCAGGTTCCCGGTCGTGAACACCCATCCCGCACTGCTGCCGGCCTTCCCCGGGGCGCACGCGGTGCGCGACGCCCTGGCATACGGCGTGACGCTCACCGGCTGCACCGTGCACTGGGTCGACGACGGTGTCGACACCGGGCCGGTGATCGCGCAGGCCGGCGTCCCGGTGCAACCGGACGACGACGAGCCGACGCTGCACGAACGCATCAAGTCGGTCGAGCGCGACCTGCTCGTCGAGGTGGTCGGACGACTCGCCCGCGAAGGCTGGACCGTCGAGGACAGAAGGACGAGGTACGGCCCGTGACCGAGCAGGACCGCATTCCGATCCGGCGCGCGCTGATCAGCGTGTACGACAAGACCGGTCTCGACGAGCTCGCGCAGGCGCTGCACGGGGCCGGAGTGCAGGTCGTGTCGACCGGGTCGACCGCGGCCCGAGTCGCCGAGGCGGGCGTTCCGGTGACCAAGGTTGAGGACCTGACCGGCTTCCCGGAATGCCTCGACGGCCGGGTCAAGACGCTGCACCCGAAGGTGCATGCCGGCATCCTCGCCGACCGACGGCTCGAGTCGCACCGCGCCCAGCTCGACGAGCTCGGCATCGAGCCGTTCGACCTCGTGGTCGTCAACCTCTACCCGTTCATCGCCACCGTCGCCTCCGGAGCCAGCCAGGACGAGTGCGTCGAGCAGATCGACATCGGCGGTCCGGCCATGGTGCGGGCCGCGGCCAAGAACCATCCGAGCGTCGCGATCGTCGTCGACCCATCGCGGTATGCGGACGTGCGCTCGGCCGTCGACGCCGGCGGCTTCACCCTGGCCGAACGTCAGCGGCTCGCGGCCGACGCCTTCGTGCACACGGCCAACTACGACGTGGCGGTGGCGTCGTGGATGGGCAACGTGCTCGCGCCCTCCGACGAGGGCACCGGCTTCCCAGCGTGGCTCGGTGCCACCTGGGTGAAGGCCAGCACGTTGCGCTACGGCGAGAACCCGCACCAGCGGGCCGCGTTGTACCGCAACCTCGACGGTGGTCCAGGCCTAGTCAACGCCGAGCAGTTGCACGGCAAGCAGATGTCCTACAACAACTACGTCGACGGTGAGGCCGCGTGGCGGGCCGCATACGACCACGACGAGCCGTGCGTCGCGATCATCAAGCACACCAACCCGTGCGGCATCGCGATCGGTGACGACATCGCGCAGGCGCATCGCAAGGCGCACGACTGCGACCCGGTCTCAGCGTTCGGTGGCGTGATCGCGACCAACCGCGCCGTGACCGTGCAGCTGGCGCAGCAGCTGGCCGACATCTTCACCGAGGTGCTGATCGCACCCGAGTTCGAGCCGGCCGCGCTCGAGGCGCTCACCGCGAAGAAGAACCTGCGGCTGCTGCGCAGTGGCGAACCCCGGCGGCAGGGCGCGGAGGTGCGCGGCCTCCAGGGCGGCCTGCTGCTCCAGACCATCGACGCGATCGCGGCCCCGGGCGACGACCCCTCGACCTGGACCCTCGCCACCGGCGAGCCGGTCGACGAGGCGACCATGCGTGACCTGGTCTTCGCTTGGCGCGCCTGCCGGGCGGTGAAGTCCAACGCGATCCTGCTGGTCCGGGACGGCGCGTCCGTCGGCGTCGGTATGGGTCAGGTCAACCGGGTCGACTCCGCGCGGCTCGCAGTCGCCCGGGCCGGCGAGGAGCGCGCGCGCGGGGCGGTCGCGGCCTCCGATGCGTTCTTCCCGTTCCCCGACGGACTGCAGGTGCTCACCTCCGCGGGTGTCCGGGCGGTGGTGCAGCCCGGTGGGTCAGTGCGCGACGAGGAGGTCACCGCGGCGGCGCAGGCCGCGGGCGTGACGATGTACCTCACCGGCACGCGGCACTTCCTGCATTGACCGACTTTGGTCCGAAGTTCGTGCATGATCACGGACGGTTGGAGCCGGGGCTCGATCATGCAAGCGCCAAACCCCGTGATCATGCACGAAATCCGGGTGATCAGCCGCCCCACACTCGCAACGATGTGCCGCCGCTTCGGTCATTCGTGCTTACGGTCGTGATCTCCTCGGCTCCGCTGCGCTCCGCCTGCGTCGTCCACTCCGACGCGGCGGCACGTCGTTGCGGAAAAGGCGTGCGGGCTAGCCGCCAGAGTGGATGTAGCCGATCAGGCTCTCGCGCTCGACCTCGAGCTCGTCCATCCGGTTCTTCACAACGTCGCCAATGCTGATGATGCCGACCAGCTGGTCCTCGACAACGACGGGGACGTGTCGGATGCGGTTCTCGGTCATGATTCGCATGACGGACTCGACCGAGTCGTCGGGTGTCGCGGTCATCACGTCGGCGGTCATGACGTCGGAGACAAGCTCCTCGAGAGACCCAGTACCGTCGGCGGCGATCCGCCGGACGACGTCGCGCTCGGACACGATGCCCAGAACGCTGGCGCCGTCACGCGAGACCACGAGCGCGCCGACGTTGTGCTCGGTGAGCATCGCGAGTAGTTCGGTCACCGTCAGCTCGGGCGGCACGGTCGCGACAAATCCGCCCTTGTGCCGCAGCACGTCTCGGATGTACATCTGCCGCCTCCTCACCTCGCGGGTGGTCCAACCGTAGGCGCAACTCGGCCCGCACGGGAGGCGTCCTGGCAGGATCAACGGTCGTGACGTCGCACCATCTGGCCCAGCTGAACGTTGCCCACCTGCGAGAGCCGCTCGACCACCCCGACCTCAAGCCGTTCGTCGACTGGCTAGCGGTCGTCAACGGCGACGCCGAGGCAGCACCCGGCTTTGTATGGCGATTGGTCGATGAGGACGGCGTCGGGGCGACTGCGATCCGGCCGCCGTGGGCCACTGACGACCTGATCGTGAACCTGACGGTCTGGGAGTCGGTCGAAACGCTCCGCGACTTCTACCTCTCCGGTCGGCACCTCGAGATCATGCGGCGCCGTCGCGAGTTCTTCCGTCCGCACGAAGACCCGTATCTTGTCCTGTGGTGGGTCGAGGCCGGGCACATCCCTGATCTCGACGAGGCCAAGGCGCGACTCGACCACCTCACCGCGATGGGGCCGAGTCCGCATGCGTTCACACTGCGCGCATCCTTTGTGGCTCCGACCGCAGCCACCGCGTGACCGAGCACCAGGCGCCGCCGCCAGGCCCGCTGGTGGCGGCGGTCCTGGCGGGGGCTGCGACGGCGGTGCAGGCCTGGGCGAACGGTTCCATGGGCGACCGGCTGGACGACGGGCTGCTGGCCGCGTTCCTCGCGTTCAGCTCGGGCCTGGTCCTGCTCCTCGGCATCGCGGTGAGCAGTCGCACGACGCGGGCGGCCTGGCGTCGGCTGCGTCCCGAGCTGACCGCGCGCCGGCTCCGGTGGTGGCAGCTGCTGGGCGGGCTGGGCGGCGCGATCTTCGTTCTTGGTCAGACCGTCACCGTCGCGACCATCGGGGTCGCGCTGTTCACCGTATGCACCGTGGCCGGCCAGACGGTCGGCGGCGCTGGGGTCGACCGGGCTGGGCTGGCCCCGGGCGGCGCTCGCCCGATCACCTGGCCGCGCGTGTCGGCGGCCGTGCTGTGCACTGTGGCGGTCGCGATCGCGGTGTCGGGTCGCGACAGTGGCGAGGCCGTGCCCGCGTATATCGCGCTCGCGCTCATCGCCGGGCTGGTCGTCGCCTTCCAGGGTGCGTTCAACGGACAGGTCGCGGTAGCCACCGGGTCCGCGGTCGTGTCCAGCCTGGTGAACTTCGCGGTGGCCTGGGGCACGGGCCTGGTGCTCGTGCTCGGCGTCCGAGTCGTCTCCGGCGACCCGCTGCCGACACCGCCGGCGCCCTGGGACGAGCCGCTCCTGTGGCTGGGCGGACCGGTCGGAGTCGCGTTCACCATCGTGCTCGGCGCGACCATCCGACCGCTCGGCGTGCTGGTGTTCGGGTTGGCCTCCGTCGCCGGGGCACTCGTGGGTGCGATCGTCGTCGATGCGCTGGCGGCCGATGCGCCGCCCATCACCGGGCCGCTCGTGCTCGGTGTGCTCCTGACCTTCGCTGCCGTCGGCTTGGCGGGGGTGCCGCCGCGCCGCCGCGGCCGCATACCGGTCGGGCAGGATGACCTCTCGTGACGGCGACGATTCTCGACGGCAAGGCGAGCGCAGCCGCGATCAGGTCGGAGCTGAAGCAGCGGGTCGCAGCACTGGCCGAGCGTGGCGTGCACCCCGGTCTCGGGACGCTGCTGGTCGGCGACGACACCGGGTCGCGCGCGTACGTCGCGGGCAAGCACCGCGACGTCGAGGAGATCGGGATGCACGGCATCGCCCGCGAGCTGCCAGCAACCGCGACCCAGGCGGACGTCGAGGCCGTGGTGCGCGAGCTCAACGAGGACCCGCGCTGCACCGGCTACATCGTGCAGCTGCCTCTGCCTGGCGGACTGGACGCGAACCGGGTGCTCGAGCTGATGGATCCGACGAAGGATGCCGACGGCCTGCACCCGGTGAACCTCGGCCGGCTCGTGCTGGGCAAGCCGGCACCGCTGCCGTGCACACCGCGCGCCATCGTCGAGCTGCTGCGGCGCTACGACGTGCCGCTGGCCGGTGCGGACGTGGTCATCGTCGGGCGTGGGGTGACGGTCGGCCGGCCGCTCGGGCTGCTCCTCACCCGCAAGTCCGAGAACGCGACCGTGACGCTGTGCCACACCGGAACCCAGGACCTTCGCGCGCACCTGCGGCGCGCCGACATCATCGTCGCGGCCGCCGGTATGCCACGCCTGGTCACGCCCGATGTGGTCAAGCCGGGGGCCGCCGTCCTCGACGTCGGCATCACCCGGACCGACGCCGGGCTGGTCGGCGACGTCGACCCCGCAGGTGCGCGCCGTGGCCGCATACCTCGCCCCGATGCCGGGCGGGGTCGGCCCCATGACGCGCGCGATGCTGGTGACGAACGTGGTGGAAGCCGCCGAGCAACAAGCTCGCGAACCCGCGAGGACGAGCGGGTGAGTGCAACCATCGGCGCGCAGGCGTGACGGAGGAACCTCAGCCGGTCGTTCCGCGCCGTGGACTCGGGTCCGAATGGCCGGTCCTGACTGTGATCGCGCTGATGCTGGTGGGGCTGGTCGTGACCGTGGTCTTCGACCGCTTCCGGCGGGGCACCGTGGTGATGGCGGCGGCGGTCACTGCTCGGCGCGTTCTTCCGGGCAATGCTCCCGACCGAACGGGCCGGCGTCTTGGCCGTCCGGCGCAGGAGTGTCGATGTGGCCTGCCTCGGATCGTTGGGGATAGGGCTGCTCGTGGTGGCCTTGGTCGTCCCCGCCCCCGGCTGAGGAGGCCGACATGACGTATGCAAGGCAGCCGCAGGTCGACGCATACATCGCCGCCCTGCCCGACTGGCAGCAGGACACCTGCCGCGAGGTCCGCGACCTCATCCACGCGGCCGACCCGGAGATCGAGGAGACGATCAAGTACCGCGGCCGGCCGTACTTCGTGCTCGACGGCAACGTCGCGGCGCTGATGGGCACCAAGGACCACGTCAACGTGTTCCTGTACGACCCGATCGTCGACGGACCCCGACGGGATCATCACCCACGGCCACGGCAACGCGACCGGCCGGCAGATCAAGATCTACCAGGGAGACCCGCTGAACACGCAGGCCTTCGTCGCGATGATCAAGCAGATCGCGGACCACAATCGCGCCGGCGGCTGGCGGCGGCTCACCCGACCCGCCTCGTGAGGCATCGGCACTGCGACTAGGCTCAGCACCCGATCAATCTCTCGACGGCGAGACAGGTCGGTCGTCGGGTTCCAGCGGCGAGTGAGCCGCGTCGGTATGCGGCGCGAAGGAGCGGCACCCCCGATGACAACTCAGTTCAGCCCGACGAGCCCGGTCAACGTCACGGTCACCGGCGCCGCCGGTCAGATCGGGTACGCACTGCTGTTCCGGATTGCGTCCGGCCAGCTGCTCGGGCCGCAGACGCCGGTCAGGCTCCGGCTGCTCGAGATCCCGCCGGCGGTCAAGGCGGCGGAAGGCACCGCGATGGAGCTGGACGACTGCGCCTTCCCGCTGCTCGCGGGCATCGACATTCACGACAACCCGACGGACGGGTTCGCCGGCGCCAACGTGGCGCTGCTCGTCGGCGCCCGGCCGCGGACCGCCGGGATGGAGCGCGGGGACCTGCTCAGTGCCAACGGCGGCATCTTCAAGCCGCAGGGCGAGGCGATCAACGCCGGTGCGGCCGCGGACGTGCGGGTGCTCGTGGTCGGCAACCCGGCCAACACCAACGCGCTGATCGCCTCCTCGCACGCGCCGGACGTCCCCGCCGAGCGGTTCACCGCGATGACCCGCCTCGACCACAACCGCGCCCTGAGCCAGCTGGCGAAGCAGGCCGGGGTGCCCATCACGGAGATCACCAAGCTCGCCATCTGGGGCAACCATTCGGCGACCCAGTACCCATCGATCGCGCACGCCGAGATTGGTGGCAAGCCGGCGACCGAGGTGGTGACCGACCGGGCGTGGATCGAGAACGACTTCATCCCGACGGTCGCGAAGCGCGGCGCGGCCATCATCGAGGCCCGCGGTGCGTCGTCGGCCGCCTCGGCCGCGAACGCGGCCATCGACCACGTCTACGACTGGGTGAACGGCACGCCCGAGGGCGACTGGACCTCGGTGGCTCTGCCGTCCGACGGCTCCTACGGCGTGCCCGAGGGGCTCATCTCGTCCTTCCCCTGCGTGTCCCGCGGCGGCCATTGGGAGATCGTCCAGGGCCTCGAGATCGACGATTTCTCGCGCGGCCGGATCGATGCCTCCGTCGCCGAGCTCGTCGAGGAGCGCGACGCCGTGCGCGAGCTCGGACTCATCTGACGGCTCCGGCCGTCGCCACCTGCACCGCACACCCCGCAAGCAGCCCCGAGGAGCGCACCGCACATGGCGAAGATCAAGGTCGAGGGCACGGTCGTCGAGCTCGACGGCGACGAGATGACCCGGATCATCTGGCAGTTCATCAAGGACGAGCTGATCCTGAAGTACCTCGACGTCAACCTCGAGTACTACGACCTGGGCATCGAGCACCGCGATGCCACCGACGACCAGGTGACGATCGACGCCGCGCACGCCATCAAGCAGCACGGCGTCGGCGTGAAGTGCGCGACGATCACGCCCGACGAGGCCCGGGTCGAGGAGTTCGGCCTGAAGAAGATGTGGAAGTCCCCGAACGGGACCATCCGCAACATCCTCGGCGGGGTCATCTTCCGCGAGCCGATCGTCATGTCGAACGTGCCGCGCCTGGTGCCGGGTTGGACGAAGCCGATCGTCGTCGGCCGTCACGCGTTCGGCGACCAGTACCGCGCCACCGACTTCGTCGTGCCCGGCGAGGGCACGTTGACCATGACATTCACGCCGAAGGATGGCAGCGAGCCGATCGAGTACCACGTTTTCGACTTCCCCGGCGGCGGCGTCGCGATGGCGATGTACAACCTCGACGAGTCGATCCGCGACTTCGCCCGGGCGTCGATGCAGTTCGGCCTGGAGCGGCACTACCCGGTGTACCTGTCGACCAAGAACACGATCCTGAAGGCCTACGACGGCCGGTTCAAGGACATCTTCGCCGAGGTCTTCGAGGCCGAGTTCAAGGACGAGTTCGAGAAGGCCGGCATCACCTACGAGCACCGGCTGATCGACGACATGGTGGCCGCCGCGCTCAAGTGGGGCGGCGGCTACGTGTGGGCCTGCAAGAACTACGACGGCGACGTGCAGTCCGACACCGTCGCGCAGGGCTTCGGCTCGCTTGGCCTGATGACCTCGGTGCTCATGACGCCGGACGGCCGGACGGTCGAAGCCGAGGCCGCGCACGGCACGGTGACCCGGCATTTCCGCCAGCACCAGGCCGGCAAGCCGACATCGACGAACCCGATCGCGTCGATCTTCGCGTGGACCCGAGGCCTGGAGCACCGCGGCAAGCTCGACAACACGCCGGCGGTCACCGAGTTCGCCGAAACCCTCGAGCGGGTCTGCATCGAGACCGTCGAGTCCGGCCAGATGACCAAGGACCTGGCGCTGCTGATCGGCCCGGACGAGCCCTGGCTGACCACCCAGGACTTCCTGGCCGCCCTCGACGCCAACCTGCAGAAAGCCATGGCCTGAGCGGCGGCTGACCCACCCCGCGAATGTGGACGTTGGCGGGGTTGGGAGCGCCTCCCAACCCCGCCAACGTCCACATTCGCGGGTGCGCCTGGGTCGCCTAGCATCAGGACGTATGGACGGCGGTCATAGACCCACCGCGGGGGCGGCCCCGCGGTGACCGACACGTTGGTCAACATCGGCCTGGTCCTCGTGTTCATCCTCATCGGCGGGGTCTTCGCCTCGACCGAGCTCGCGCTGGTGTCCCTGCGGGAGAGCCAGGTCGAGCAGCTGGCCAGCAGGGGCCGCCGGGGCGCCCGGGTGGCCAAGGTGCACGCCGACCCCAACCGGTTCCTCGCCGCCGTGCAGATTGGCGTCACCGTGGCCGGCTTCCTGTCCGCAGCCTTCGGTGCCTCGACACTGGCCGACGATTTGTCGCCGCAGCTCGAGGAGTGGGGTCTGTCCGCCGGTGCCGCCGACGTCGTCGCGCTGATCGCCATCACGCTGGTCATCGCCTACCTGTCCATCGTGCTGGGTGAGCTGGTGGCCAAGCGAATCGCGCTGCAGCGCGCCGAGACGGGTCGCGCTCGCGGTTGCGCCGACCATCGACCGGTTCTCCAAGCTCATGACGCCGGTGATCTGGCTGTTGTCCAGGTCCACCAACGCGGTGCTCCGGGTGCTCGGCTTCGACCCGTCGCAGCAGCGCGAGGCGATCTCCTCCGACGAGCTGCGCAGCCTGGTCGCGACCACCCCCGACCTCGGCCGGGAGGAGCGCGCGCTGATCCAGGACGTTTTCACCGCTGGTGAGCGGCAGCTCCGCGAGGTCATGGTTCCCCGGACCGAGGTGGCGTTCATCGACGCAGACACGCCGGTGTTCAAGGCGGTCCGCCTGGTCGCCGAGATGCCGCACTCCAGGTACCCGGTCGTGGACGGCAGCCGGGACGACGTCGTCGGCTTCGTGCACGTGCGCGACCTCTACGGCCCGGACGTCGTCAACCGGTCGGTGCGCGTGGGCGAGCTCGCCCGCGACGTGCTGATGCTCCCGGGCACCAAGAAGGTCCTGCCGGCCCTGTCGGAGATGCGCCGCGAGGGCCAACACCTGGCGATCGTGGTCGACGAGTACGGCGGGACCGCCGGCATCGTGACCCTGGAGGACCTGGTCGAGGAGTTCGTCGGGGAGATCCGCGACGAGTACGACGCGGAGGCGGAGGGCGCTCAACGTCCGCGGCGCGACGTCCTGGACGTCGACGGCCTGCTCAATATCGAGGACTTCGGCGACGAGGCCGGCTTCGAGCTGCCCGACGGCCCGTACGAGACCGTCGCCGGCTACCTGGTGAGCGTGCTCGGTCGGCTGCCGCGGGTCGGCGACCACGTCGATGTGAATGGGCACCGCCTGGAGGTGACCGCGCTCGACGGCCGCCGGGTCGACCGCCTTCGGGTCACGCCGGTCGCGCCGACGCCGCATACCCCCACTGCACCGAAGGCCGACGCGCCACCCGCGACCCCCGAGTCGGCGCGGCTGGAACAATGACCGCCATGCCTGCGCGCCCCCGAGTCTTCTCCGGTATGCAGCCCACCGGCGGCAGCCTGCACCTCGGCAACTACCTGGGCGCCCTGGTGCAGTGGGTTCGGCTGCAGGAGACCCACGACTGCGTGTACTGCGTGGTGGACCTGCACGCGATCACGATGGAGCACGACCCGGCCGAGCTGCGCGAGCGCACCCGGCGGACCGCGGCGCAGTACCTCGCGGCGGGGGTCGACCCGGAGCGCAGCATCCTGTTCGTGCAAAGCCACGTGCCCGAGCACGCCCAGCTGGGATGGGTGCTCAGCTGCATCACCGCGTTCGGCGAGGCGAACCGGATGACGCAGTTCAAGGACAAGTCGGCGAAGGGGACCGCCGAGAGTGCCTCGGTCGGGCTGTTCACCTACCCGGTGCTGCAGGCTGCCGACATCCTGCTGTACCACGCGGACCAGGTGCCGGTCGGGGAGGACCAACGCCAGCACGTCGAGCTCACCCGTGACCTGGCCCAGCGGTTCAACTCCCGCTTCGGGCAGACGTTCCGGGTGCCGGAGGCATACATCGTCCAAGAGACCGCCAAGATCTACGACCTGCAGGACCCGACGGCGAAGATGAGCAAGTCGGCGCCTTCCGACGCCGGCGGGATCGGCATGCTCGAGGACCCGAAGAGCGTGGCGAAGAAGATCCGCCGGGCGGTGACCGACACCGAGCGCGAGATCCGCTTCGACCCCGAGGCCAAGCCGGGCATCAGCAACCTGCTCACGATCTACGCGACGCTGTCCGGCCGGTCGGTGGCCGAGCTGGAGCAGTCGTATGCCGGCCGTGGCTACGGCGACCTCAAGGCCGACCTCGCCGAGGTGGTCGTGGGCGTCGTCGAGCCCTTCCAGCAGCGCGCCCGCGAGCTGCAGGACGACCCGGACGCGTTGGACGCCCTGCTCGAGAACGGCGCCGAGCGCGCCCGCGCGATCGCCAGCGAGACGTTGGCGCAGGCCTACGAGCGGGTCGGCTTCCTGCCGGCCAAGCATTGAGCATCGTGTCTTCGACCGGCCGCCTGATCGGGGTGGCGATCGCCATCCCGGAACCGTGGGGAACCGAGCTGCGGCGGGAACGCGCCCGCCTCGGCGACTCGCTGGCCGACAGCGTCCCGACCCACGTGACGCTCCTGCCGCCGACCACGATCGACCCGGACGTGCTCCCGGCGGTCGAAGCGCACCTGACCGAGATCGCCAAGCGCGGTCGCGCGTTCACCATGCACCTGCGCGGCACCGGGTCGTTCCGGCCGGTGTCTCCGGTGGTGTTCGTCCAGGTGGTCGAGGGGATCGCCGGCTGCGAGCTGGTGGAGGCGGAGGTTCGGTCGGGGATTCTCGAGCGCCCGCTCACCTTCCCCTACCACCCGCATGTCACGGTCGCGCACGACCTGCCGGAGGAGGCGCTCGACCGGGCCTTCCGGGAGCTCGCCGGGTATGAGGCAAGGTTCCCGGTCTGGGGGTTCACGCTCTACGAGCACGTGGACGGCAGCTGGACGCCGCGCCGCGACTTCGTCTTCGGGGGCGAGACGGGCGGATGAACCGCTGGGCTGCCGCGGCGCCAGCCGCTCAGCGCTGGCTGGGCTCCGTGCGGTCTCGATCAGAGATCGTCGACCACGGGGTCCGCGCCGTGCTGCGCTACACCGAGGTCGGTGGCAGCCAGCTGTCCGCCAGCATCACGTACTACGGATTCCTGGCGGCCTTCCCGCTGATCGCGCTCGTCTACGCCGTCTTGGACGTGTTGAGCTCGCTGCTCCCCGAGCTGGCTGAGCAGGTCAACGAGAGCTTGTCGGACCTCGCGCCCACGGTCGTGGGTGAGGGGGCCGGCCAGATCCAGCTGGGTTTGGGAACCGCCGACGGAGTGATCGTCGGGACGATCGCCCTCGCGGTGCTGGTCTACGCCGGTGTGCGCTGGGTCATGACGATGCGCTGGACGCTGCATGCGGTTGCCGGGGTGCGCATGCCGCGTGGACGGGCCGCCCTGTTCGGCTTCGCCCGCGACCTGGTGGTCTTGCTCCTGCTCGGGGTGGCCTTCCTGTCGTCGCTGGCGGTGTCGGCCCTCACCGCAGATGCCTCCGACTGGATCTTCGACCTGCTCGACCTGGACGCAGGCGTAGAGCGGTGGGGGCGCGCGCGCTCGCATTCGTGGCGGTCTTCCTCGCTGATGCCCTGATCGCCACGATCGTGCTGCTGGGGCTGTCCGGCGCACGTCCGCCCCGACGCGACCTGCTCACGGCTGCCCTGGCATGGGCCGCGGGCTTCGCGGTGCTCAAGGTGGCCGCGACCTGGATCATCGGGTTCGCCTTGTCGAACCCGATCTACGGCACGTTCGCGCTGACCATCGGGGTGCTGATCTGGATCAACTGGTCGAGTCGGTGGCTGTTGCTGTGTGGCGCGTGGGCGGTGACGTCAGCCCTTCGGCAGGGGGACCTTGCTCCGCCGGCGCAGGTCGCCCGCGGGCGATGCGACCGATGATGAGCATCGCGAGCGCGACGAGCACCCCGCTGGCGCCGAGGAGCAGCCAACTCCCCGATGACCGGCCGGCCGGCTGCTCGCTCGAGGCCGCAACCGGCACCACGGACTCCTCGCTCGGCCGACGGTTCGGGAGTTGTCTCCGGCTCGGTTACCGGTGTCGGCGGGGCGGCAGTGGGCGTCGGCTGTGCGGTCGGCGTTGGCGCAGCGGTCGCGACCGGGCTGACCGTGGGGGATGGCGTCGTTTCGACGCTGCCCGGGGAGACGAGCTCGCCGACCGGCTTGAGCAGGCCACGGTTGGCGAAGGCCCAGTCGAAGGTCTGCGTCGCGATCGTCTCGGTGTTGCCGTTGAAGCGCATGAAGGTCGCCACCAGGGTGTGCCCGTCGCGTTCGACGGCCGCGACGAACGTCCGCAGCGAGGCGTTGGTGTAGCCGGTCTTGCCGCCGATCGTGCCGGGGTAGTCGTCCAGCGCGAGCCGGTTCTTGGTCGCGATCTCGAACGTGGGCCGAGGCATTCCCTCGGGAACCGGCCCCGCCGGGAACGCATACCGCTCGGTGCCGTAGACCTGCCGCCACGCGGGGTCTTTCAAGCCGTTGGCCTGGACGAGCGCGAGGTCGTATGCCGAGGACACCTGGCCCTCGGCGTCGAGGCCGGAGGTGTTGACCGCGACCGTGTCGAAGGCGCCGAGCCGGGCCGCCTTCGCATTGAGCAGAGCGGCGGCGGCCGCGTCACCGCCGACCGCATTTGCCAGCGCATGCGCGGCGTCGTTGCCCGAGGGCAGCATCATCCCGTAGAGCAGGTTTTCCACGGTGTAGGTGGCCCCCGGCACCAGGCCGACCTTGCTGCCGTCCTGGGCGGCGTCAGCTTGCACCGCGACGTACTGCTGGTCCGGCTTCAGCTGCGGGGAGGACCGACAGCAGGGTGAGCGTCTTCAGCGTGCTGGCCGGCTTGAGCCGCTCGTGTGGGTTCTTCGCGGCCAGGATGTCCCCGGTCGTCGCGTCGGCGACCACCCAGGCCTGCGCGTCGTTCTCCGGTGGCGGCGCGGCACCGCCGGACAGGTCGACGATGACCACGCCCACCTCGCCGAGGCGGCCGCCGCCGACCACACCCGAGGGCGAGGGGTTCGGGGCTCGGCGCCGCCTGCGCGACCGGGGCGAGGAAGCCGAAGACGGCGAGGCCGACCAGGGAAGCGAACAGGGCGCGGCGCGGTCGGCGGGGGTTCGGCGGCTGCATGGCGGCTCCGAGGTTACCTGCGGGCCACTCTCGGTCGTGAACGACACCACGCGTGGCGGTCGGGGTTGCCTCGGTTGCCGCATTTTCGTGCAAGATCACGAGGGGGACTTTGTGCAAGATCACGGGGAGTGTCCCCTCCGTGATCATGCACGAATCCCGGGGTCAGACGCGGCGGAAGAGCAGCGCCCGCTTGACCTCCTGGATGGCCTTGGTGACCTCGATGCCGCGGGGGCAGGCCTCCGTGCAGTTGAAGGTCGTCCGGCAGCGCCAGACGCCTTCCTTGTCGTTCAGCATCTCCAGCCGCTGCTCGGTGCCCTCGTCACGGCTGTCGAAGATGAACCGGTGGGCGTTGACGATGGCCGCCGGGCCGAAGTACTGGCCGTCGTTCCAGTAGACCGGGCACGAGCTGGTGCACGCCGCGCAGAGGATGCACTTGGTCGTGTCGTCGAAGCGCGCGCGGTCCTCGGCGCTCTGCAGCCGCTCGCGGGTGGGCGGGTTGCCCTCCGTGATCAGGTACGGCAGCACGTCGCGGTAGGCCGCGAAGAACGGCTCCATGTCGACGATGAGGTCCTTCTCCAGCGGCAGGCCCTTGATGGCCTCGACCATGATCGGCTTTCCCGGGTCGAGGTCCTTGATCAGGGTCTTGCAGGCCAGCCGGTTGCGCCCGTTGATCCGCATCGCGTCCGAGCCGCAGATGCCGTGCGCGCACGAGCGTCGGAAGGTCAGCGTGCCGTCCTGCTCCCACTTGATCCGGTGCAGGGCGTCGAGCACCTTGTCGGTTGGGAAGCAGGAGACGAGGTAGTTCTCCCAGTGCGGCTCGTCGTCGACCTCCGGGTTGTACCGGCGGATCTTGAACGTCACGTCGAGCGCAACCGGCGCCACGGTCGACGGCATCGGCGCGGGCGTCGTGCTCACGACTTCGATGGACATCAGTACTTGCGCTCCATCGGCTGGTAGCGGGTCACGGTCACCGGCTTGTAGTCGAGCCGGACCATCGGCTTGTCCGTCCCGTCCGCATACCGCTCGTCCCCGACCTCGCGGTAGGCCATCGTGTGGCGCATGAAGTTGACGTCGTCGCGGTGCGGGTAGTCCTCGCGGGCGTGCCCGCCGCGCGACTCCTTGCGCGCGAGCGCCGCGGTCACCAGGACCTCGGCGAGGTCGAGCAGGAAGCCGAGCTCGACCGCCTCGAGCAGGTCGCTGTTGTACCGCTGGCCCTTGTCCTGGATCGCGACGTTGCGGTAGCGCTCCCGCAGCGCCTGCACTTCGGTCACCGCCTGCTTCAGCGTGGCCTCGGTGCGGTAGACCTGCGCGTTCAGGTCCATCGTCTCCTGCATCTCGCGGCGGATGGTCGCGACCCGCTCGGTCCCAGGCGCGTCGCGCAGCCCCTCGACCAGCCCCTGGGTGTATGCGGCCGGCGTCGCGGGCAGGTCGACCCAGTCGGTCTTGGTGGCGTACTCGGCGGCGGAGATGCCGGCCCGCCGGCCGAACACGTTGATGTCCAGCAGCGAGTTGGTGCCCAGCCGGTTCGCGCCGTGCACGGACACGCACGCGCACTCGCCGGCCGCGTACAGACCGGGCACGACGTGCTCGTTGTCGCGCAGCACACGGGTCGTGACGTTGGTCGGGATGCCGCCCATCGCGTAGTGCGCGGTCGGGAAGACCGGGACCGGCTCGACCAGCGGGTCGACGCCGAGGTAGGTGCGGGAGAACTCGGTGATGTCCGGCAGCTTGGTGTCGAGCTGCTCCGCCGGCAGGTGGGTCAGGTCGAGGAAGACGTAGTCCCGGGCCGGTCCCGCGCCGCGGCCCTCGCGCACCTCCTGCACCATGGCCCGGGCCACCATGTCGCGCGGGGCGAGGTCCTTGATGGTGGGCGCGTACCGCTCCATGAAGCGCTCGCCGGAGGCGTTGCGCAGGATGCCGCCCTCGCCGCGGGCGCCCTCGGTGAGCAGGATGCCGAGGCCGGCCAGGCCGGTCGGGTGGAACTGGTAGAACTCCATGTCCTCCAGCGGCAGGCCCTTGCGGTACACGATCCCCATGCCGTCGCCGGTCAGCGTGTGCGCGTTGGACGTCATCTTGAAGACCTTGCCGAAGCCGCCGGTGGCGAACACCACCGCCTTGGCCTGGAAGACGTGCATCTCGCCGGTCGCGAGCTCGTAGGCGACGACGCCGGCGGTGCGCACGTCTTCCCCGGTCGACCTCGGTCAGCAGCAGGTCCAGGACGTAGAACTCGTTGTAGAACTCGACGCCCTGCTTGACGCAGTTCTGGTACAGCGTCTGCAGGATCATGTGGCCGGTGCGGTCGGCGGCGTAGCAGGAGCGCCGGACGGCGGCCTCGCCGTGGTTGCGGGTGTGCCCGCCGAAGCGGCGCTGGTCGATGCGGCCCTCGGGCGTGCGGTTGAACGGCAGGCCCATCTTCTCCAGGTCGAGGACCGCGTCGATGGCCTCCTTGCACATCACCTCGGCGGCGTCCTGGTCGACCAGGTAGTCGCCGCCCTTGACCGTGTCGAAGGTGTGCCACTCCCAGTTGTCCTCCTCGACGTTGGCCAGCGCGGCGCACATGCCGCCCTGGGCCGCGCCGGTGTGGGAGCGGGTCGGGTAGAGCTTGGTGAGCACGGCGGTACGCGCGCGCTGGCCGGCCTCGAGCGCCGCGCGCATACCGGCGCCGCCGGCGCCGACGATGACGACGTCGTACTTGTGAGGTGCTCGTTCAGAGTCGCCACGCGAAGTCCCCGTCAGCCGATGGTCGGGTCGAAGGTGAAGATCACGAGCGTGCCCAGGAAGAGGATGAGCACCGTCGAGACGTAGAGCAGCATCTTGAGCCAGAAGCGGGTGCGGTCGCGCTCGGCGTAGTCGTTGATGACCGTGCGCAGCCCGTTGGCGCCGTGCAGCTGCGCCAGCCAGAGCATGATCAGGTCCCAGGTCTGCCAGAACGGGCTCGACCAGCGGCCGGCGACGAACGCGAAGTTGATCTTCTGCACGCCGCCGTCGAGCACGATCATGATGAACAGGTGGCCGAGCACGAGGAACACGAGCACGATGCCCGACATCCGCATGAACAGCCAGCAGTACAGCTCGAAGTTGCTCCGGCTGGCCGCCCGCGAGCGTGGCCGCTCGATCGACAGCGCGCTCACGGCGTGCTCCCGAACAGCGTCTCCCAGGTATGCGCCGTCATCGGCCAGAAGAAGCCGGCCAGCACGATCACCCACAGGCCGACGACGACCCAGAGCATCTGCCGCTGGTAGCGCGGGCCCTTCTCCCAGAAGTCGACCGCGATCACCCGCAGCCCGTTGAGCGCGTGGAACAGCACGGCGCCGACGAGGCCGACCTCGAGCAGGTTCACGATCGGGTTCTTGTAGGTCGCGATGACCTCGTCGTATGCCTCCGGCGACACCCGCACGAGCGCGGTGTCCAGCACGTGGGCGAACAGGAAGAAGAAGACCAGGACGCCGGTGACGCGATGAGCCACCCAGGACCACATGCCTTCGCGGCCGCGGTACAGCGTGCCGGCGGGGGTGGTGGGCACGAATTGATCGTAACGACGGCCCGGCGTTCTCCGTGCCGAATCGAGCGCTGGTGCGCGATTCTGCACGGAGAACGGCCCGGGCCGTAACCTCAGCGGCATGGGACGCGAGACAGAGTCGGGGCTGCCGATCCAGCCGGTCTACGGCCCGGACGCCCTGGCCGGCTGGGATCCGGCCACCCAGCTCGGCGAGCCCGGCGGCTACCCGTTCACCCGCGGTCCGTATGCGTCGATGTACACGCAGCGCCCCTGGACGATGCGGCAGTACGCCGGGTTCGGCACGGCCAAGGAGTCCAACGCCCGGTACCACCAGCTGCTGGCCCACGGCACGACCGGGCTGAGCGTGGCCTTCGACCTGCCCACCCAGATGGGCTTCGACTCCGACGCGCCGCAGGCCCACGGCGAGGTCGGCAAGGTCGGCGTGGCCATCGACTCGATCGACGACATGCGGACCCTGTTCGACGGCATCCCGCTGGACCAGGTCTCCACGTCGATGACCATCAACGCCCCGGCGGCGCTGCTGCTGCTGCTGTACCAGCTCGTCGGCGAGGAGCACGGCGTCAGCGGGGCGCAGCTCAACGGGACGATCCAGAACGACGTGCTCAAGGAGTACATCGCCCGCGGCACCTACATCTACCCGCCGCAGCAGTCGCTGCGGCTGATCACCGACATCTTCCGGTACTGCCGCACCGAGATTCCGCGCTGGAACACGATCTCGATCTCCGGCTACCACATGGCCGAGGCCGGCGCGACGCCCGCGCAGGAGGTCGCGTTCACCCTGGCCGACGGCATCGAGTACGTCCGCGCCGCCGTCTCCAGCGGGCAGGACGTCGACGAGTTCGCCCCCCGGCTGGCGTTCTTCTTCGTCTCCCGTACGACGCTGCTCGAGGAGGTCGCGAAGTTCCGGGCGGCCCGCCGGATCTGGGCCGACGTCATGCGCAACGAGTTCGGCGCGCAGAACCCGAAGTCGCAGATGCTGCGCTTCCACACCCAGACGGCTGGGGTGCAGCTCACCGCGCAGCAGCCGGAGGTCAACCTGGTCCGGGTCACGGTGCAGGCGCTGGCCGCTGTCCTCGGCGGCACGCAGTCGCTGCATACGAACTCTTTTGACGAGGCGATCGCGCTGCCGACCGAGAAGTCGGCCCGGCTCGCGCTGCGCACCCAGCAGGTGCTCGCGTTCGAGACCGACGTGACCGCCACGGTCGACCCGTTCGCCGGCTCGTACGTGGTCGAGTCGATGACCGACGATCTCGAGGCCGCAACGCGACATCTGATGCAGCAGGTCGAGGACTTTCGGCGGGGCCGTCGCCGCGATCGAGCGCGGCTTCCAGAAGAGCGAGATCGAGCGTTCGGCGTATGCAGTCGCGCTGCAGATCGACGGCCGCGAGCGGACGATCGTGGGCGTCAACAAGTACGCGCTGGAGGAGGAGGAACCGTACGAGCCGCTGCGGGTGGACCCGTCGATCGAACGCGACCAGGCCGCGCGGCTGGCGACGCTGCGGTCCGACCGGGACGCCGCCGGGGTCCAGACCGCGCTCGATGCTCTCCAGAAAGCGGCCGACGGTACCGATAACGTGCTTGTGCCCATGAAAGAGGCGCTGCGCGCCCGAGCAACCGTCGGCGAGGTGTGCGACACCTTGCGCGAGGTCTGGGGCACCTACACCCCGGCGGACTCGTTCTGACCTCCCGTACCGTCAGCCCGATGACTTCCGCCGGCACCGCGAAGCCCAGCAGCGATCTGCTCGCCGGGCTGGCCGCGCTCGTCGTGCCGTACGACGCCGAGCTGCGCGCGTTGCGGCGGGACATCCACACCTACCCGGAGCTGGCCCGCGACGAGCACCGCACCACCCGGGTGGTGGCCGACCGGCTGGCGCAGGCGGGTCTGACGCCACATCGGCTGCCGGGCACCGGCCTCACCTGCGACATCGGCGACGGCCAGCCCAAGATCGCGCTGCGGGCCGACCTGGACGCCCTCAGTGTCCGGGACGAGAAGGACGTGCCGTACCGGTCGCAGGTCGAGGGGGTCGCGCACTGCTGCGGCCACGACATGCACACGGTGATCGCGCTCGGGGCCGGGCTCGTCCTCAACGACCTGTACCGGGCCGGCTCGCTGACCGGCGCCGTCCGGCTCGTCTTCCAGCCCGCTGAGGAGGCCACCCCGGGCGGCGCGCTCGACGTGCTCGCCGCCGGCGCTCTCGACGGCGTCGACCGGATCCTGGGGCTGCACTGCGACCCGCGGCACGACGTCGGCGAGGTCGGCGTCCGGGTCGGCTCGATCACCGGGTCCGCCGATGAGGTGCGGGTGCGGCTCACCGGTCCTGGCGGGCATACCGCAAGACCGCACCTGACCGCGGATGTCGTGTATGCGCTCGCCAAGGTGGTCGCCGACGTGCCGGCGGTGCTGTCCCGGCGGGTGGACCCGAGAGCCAGCCTGTCCGTGGTGTGGGGACAGATCTTCGCCGGGCAGGCGTCGAACGCGATCCCGGAGGTCGGGGAGGCCGCCGGTACCGTGCGTGCGCTCGACGTGCGGGCCTGGCAGGAGGCGCCGAAGATCATCGAGGACGCGATCCGCGGGGTCGCCGCTCCCTACGACGTCCGGGTCGAGGTGACGTATGCGCGTGGGGTCGCGCCCGTGGTGAACGAGGCGGTCAGCGCGGGCCTGCTGGAGGCGGCGGCGCTGGCCACCGGCGCCGCGGTCCACGAGGCCGAGCAGAGCCTGGGCGGGGAGGACTTCGGCTGGTACCTCCAGCAGATGGCGGGCGCCATGGGCCGGCTTGGGGTGCGCACCCCCGGCGGACCGAACTACGACCTGCACCAGGGCCATTTCGACGCCGACGAGGACGCGATCGCGGTCGGCGTGAAGGTGCTCGCCGGGGCGGCCCTGCTCGCCCTCGCCTGACCCCGATATCGCGGATGCGGACGCGAGCCGCCCTCGCCCCTTCCCGCAACGATGTGCCGCCGTATCGGCCCTATCCGATACGGCGGCACATCGTTGCGAAAGGCGGGGGGGCTGCCATCGTCCACATTCGCGGGAAAAAGTGGCGGGAAATCCCCCGTTCGGTGGCTTTCCCGTAACGAAATCGCTGCGACTCGACCCTGGGTGCGTTCGGTCGAGCATGCGGGCCATAGGGTGCCCACGAGTCGGGGCGGCAGCGACACATGCACCCTCCCGGCGTCCCTTACATCGGAAGGAGACACCCGTGCGAATGCGTCGGGTTACCACCCTGGTCGCAGCATTCGCTGCGGCCACCCTCGTCCTGTCCGCCTGTGGCGGCGACGACGACGACGGCGACACCGGCAGCGGCGACACCAGCAGCCCTGCCGCCGAGTCCGACCTCAGGGTCGGCCTGGCCTACGACATCGGCGGCCGCGGCGACCAGTCCTTCAACGACTCCGCCGCTGTCGGCCTCGACCAGGCAGTCGAGGAGTTCGGCATCGAGATCGAGGAGCTCGAGGCCTCCGCCGGCGAGACGGACGCCGACAAGGCCGAGCGCCTGCGGCTGCTCGCCGAGGGCGGGTTCAACCCGGTCATCGCCGTGGGCTTCGCCTACTCCGGTGCCGGTCGGCGAGGTCGCCGCCGAGTTCCCGGACGTGAACTTCGCCATCATCGATGACGCCGCGAACGACCTGCCCAACCTGGCCAACCTCGTCTTCGCCGAGGAGCAGGGCTCCTTCCTGGTCGGCGTGATCGCGGCCAACGCCTCCGCGGCGAGCAACGTCGGCTTCATCGGCGGCGTCGAGGTCGAGCTGATCAAGAAGTTCGAGGCCGGGTTCACGGAGGGCGTCAAGGCGGTCAAGCCGGACGCCACCGTCCAGGTGCAGTACCTCACGCAGGTCCCGGACTTCACCGGCTTCAACGACCCGGCCAAGGGCAAGACCGCGGCCGAGGGCATGTTCGACGCCGGCGCCGACGTCGTCTACCACGCGGCCGGTGGCTCCGGTGGCGGGCTGTTCGAGGCCGCGCAGGCGGCCGGCAAGCTGGCGATCGGCGTCGACGCCGACCAGTACAACCAGGCGGCCTACGCCGCGTTCAAGGACGTCATCCTGACGTCGATGATCAAGCGAGTCGACATCGCGGTGTACGACTTCATCACAGTCGATGGTCGACGGCGAGCCCGCCGACCGGCAACCACGGTGTTCGACCTCGACGGTCAGACGGCGTCGGCTACTCGACGTCGAACTCGGCGGTCGAGCAGTACACCGAGGGCGTCGAGGACTTCGCGAACCAGATCAAGGACGGGTCGCTCGACGGTCCCGACCTCCCCGTGACCTGACGGGCGATTCGCCCGAGAAGACCGGTCGGGCCCGGTCCGGCGCAGTAGCGTCGGGCCGGGCCCGTTCCCGTTCCGCGTCGCAGTCGTAGGAGGCCGTCATCGCGACCGAGACTTCCGCCGCTCCACCGGTTGCGCCGGCCGCCGTGCCGGCGGTCGAGCTGCACGGCATCACCAAGCGCTTCCCCGGCGTCGTCGCCAACCACGACATCGACATCGTGGTCCGGCGCGGCACCGTGCACGCCATCGTCGGTGAGAACGGCGCCGGCAAGTCGACCCTGATGAAGACGCTGTACGGCATGCACAAGCCGGACGAGGGCACGATCAAGCTCGACGGCGAGGAGATCACCCTGCACAGCCCGGCGGACGCCATCGCGCGTGGCGTTGGCATGGTGCACCAGCACTTCAAGCTCGCCGACAACTTCACCGTCCTCGAGAACGTGGTGCTCGGCGCCGAGCCCCGCAAGGGCCCGATGATCGACTTCGACACCGCCCGCCGCCGGATCAGGGAGATCTCGGCGCAGTACGGCCTCGACATCGATCCGGACGCGCTGGTCGAGGACCTCGGCGTCGGCGACCGGCAGCGGGTCGAGATCCTCAAGGTGCTCTACCGCGGCGCTCGCACCCTGATCCTCGACGAGCCGACGGCGGTGCTGGTGCCGCAGGAGGTCGACGAGCTCTTCGACTCCCTGCGCGAGCTCAAGGACGAGGGCCTCGCGATCCTGTTCATCTCGCACAAGCTCGACGAGGTGCTCTCCGTCGCCGACGAGATCACCGTGATCCGGCGGGGCACCACGGTCGCGACGGTCGACCCGAAGCAGACCACGGCCCGCCAGCTCGCCGAGCTCATGGTGGGCAGCGAGCTGCCGACGCCCGAGACGTCGGAGTCGACGGTCACCGACGTCCCGGTCCTCACCGTCCGCGACCTGACCGTGCTGAGCGCGGACGGCCGGACGCTCTTGGACTCGATCGACTTCACGATCCATCGCGGCGAGGTGGTCGGCATCGCCGGGGTTGAGGGCAACGGTCAGAGCGAGCTGGTCGAAGCAATCATGGGTATGCGGCCCGCGGCCGTCGGGTGCCGTCGTGCTCGGCGAGCAGGACGTCACGGCCTGGACCACCCGCCGGCGTCGTGAGGCCGGCATCGGCTACATCCCCGAGGACCGCAGCCGGCACGGCCTGCTCCTGGAGGCTCCGCTGTGGGAGAACCGCATGCTCGGGCACCAGACGGAGGAGCCGAACGTGCGCGGCTTTCTCATCGACCGGGACGGGGCTCGGGCGGACACCGAACGGATCGTTCGTGAGTACGACGTGCGGACGCCGGGGATCGAGGTGCTGGCCTCGGCGCTGTCCGGCGGGAACCAGCAGAAGCTCATCGTCGGCCGGGAGATGAGCGGCGAACCCAAGGTGCTCATCGCCGCCCATCCCACCCGCGGCGTCGACGTCGGCGCCCAGGCGGTCATCTGGGACCTACTGCGCGAGGCCCGCCGAGAAGGCCTGGCCGTCCTGCTCATCAGCGCAGACCTCGACGAGCTCATCGGGCTTGTCCGACACGCTGAAGGTCATCCTGCGCGGCCGGCTCGTCGCCGACGTCGACGTGAAGACCGTGACACCCGAACAGCTTGGGTCGGCGATGACCGGCGCGGGGGAGGCCGCGTGACCGGGCTGCGGCGCGTCGGCGTGACCCTGCTGGCGCCCGCCCTCGCGATCGCGTTCTCGCTGCTGGTGACCGCGCTGGTCCTGCTGGCGACCGGGACGAACCCGATCACCACGTTCGAGCAGATGGTCGACTACGCCAGCTCGCGGCGCACCCAGACCTTGATCCTCAACACCGCGACGACCTACTACCTCGCAGCAGTCGCGGTCGCGATCGGCTTCCGGATGAACCTGTTCAACATCGGGGTCGACGGGCAGTACCGGCTGGCGGCCATGCTGTCGGCGGCGCTCGGCGGGGCGATCGCGCTGCCGGCGCCGCTGCATGTCACGGTCATCGTGGTCACGGCGATGCTGGTCGGCGCGATGTGGGCCGGCATCGCCGGCATCCTGCGGGTGACCCGGGGCGTCAGCGAGGTCATCTCCACGATCATGCTGAACTTCATCGCCACCGGCGTGGTCGCATACCTGCTGACCGAGGACCTTCTGGGCGAGGCGATCTCCGGGTCGAGCAACATCGGGACCAAGCCGATCCCGCCGTCGGGTCAGATTCCCGGCTTCCAGCTGCCGGGCGCACCGCCGGCCTCGTTCGTCAACGGCTTCATCGTCGTCGCCGCGCTGGTCGGCGTCGCCTACTGGTTCGTGATCAACCGCACCCGGTTCGGGTTCGACCTGCGGACCACCGGCATGAGCGAGACCGCCGCGGTCGCGAGCGGGGTCAACGTCAAGCGGATGGTCGTCACGACCATGCTGCTCAGCGGCGCGGTCGCCGGACTGGTCGGCATGCCGCAGCTGCTCGGCGCGTCCTACACCTACTCCCAGGACTTCCCGGCCGGGCTCGGGTTCACCGGGATCGCG
This sequence comes from uncultured Actinomycetota bacterium, assembly GCA_963836025.1. Lineage (GTDB taxonomy): Bacteria > Actinomycetota > Actinomycetes > JBEVHX01 > JBEVHX01 > JBEVHX01. The sequence goes on along the minus strand of CAWIIE010000007.1, from coordinate 3,666 downwards.
GTCGCGCTGCTCGGCCGAAACCATCCGGTCGGCATCGCGATCGGCGCGCTGCTCTTCGCGTTCCTGTCGAGCTCGTCGCAGATCCTCGACCTCAACGACGTGCCCAAGGAGATCGTGGCGATCACGCAGGGCGTGACCGTGCTGTCCGTCGTCATCGCGTACGAGCTGGTGCGCCGGTACCGCGTGCGGGCCCAGCAGCGCGAAGTCGGGCGCCAGCTCGCCACGGACCGACCCACCCCGCAGCCTGAGGGGGTCGGCGCATGACGTCCCCGACCATGACCGGTCAGGCCGAGCCCTCGGCGCCGACACGCCGTCGGAAAGCGGCGCAGCCGGCAGGGCCAGTGGCTGCTGCTGGCGGCCGGCATCCTCGTCCTGTTCTCGGTGGTGCGGGTGATCACCGACGCCACCCAGCTGACCTCCAGCGGCACGGTGCGCGCGGCGCTCAGCGCAGCGATCCCGATCGCGATGGCCGGGCTCGGCGGCCTGTGGGCCGAGCGCGTCGGGAGTCATCAACATCGGTCTCGAGGGCATGCTGATCCTCGGCACGTTCGGCGCCGGCTGGATCGGCTGGCAGTACGGCCCGTGGTGGGGCGTCGCTCTGCGCGGTCGCGTTCGGCGCGATCGGTGGGCTGGTGCATGCGATCGCCACGGTCACGTTCGGCGTCGACCACATCGTCAGCGGTGTCGCGATCAACATCCTTGGTCTGGGCGTGACGCAGTACCTCGCATCCGAGCTGCTGAGCGGGACGCCCGGTGGCGGCGAGACCCAGTCGCCGCCGATCCCGGACATCGCGACCGTGTCGATCCCCGGCGTGGATGCCGCGCTCGACGGTCGTGGAGGAGGGCGGGGTCTTCATCCTTGCCGACATCGCCGGCGTCGCGCGTGGTCTGCTCACCAACATCTCGCTGCTTGCGATCGTCTCGATCCTGCTGGTGCGTGCTCACGTACTACGTGCTGTGGCGGACGGCGTTCGGCCTGCGGGTGCGGTCCTGCGGCGAGGACCCGTATGCCGCCGAGTCGCTCGGCGTGAACGTCTACCTGCACAAGTACATCGCGGTCATCATCTCCGGCGGGCTGGCCGGGATCGGCGGCGCATACCTGGCGATCGTCGCGGCCGGGATCTACCGCGAGGGTCAGACCGGCGGCCGAGGCTTCATCGGGCTCGCCGCGATGATCTTCGGGAACTGGCGACCGGGTGGGCTGCTCGCCGGCAGCGGTCTGTTCGGCTACACCGACGCGCTGCAGCTGCGCAGCGGCGACGCGGTGCACGCGTTGTTGCTGCTCGCCGCGATCGCGTTCCTGCTGATCGGCGTGTACCAGCTGTGGAAGCGGCAGACGATCCCCGGCGCCGCCGCGCTGATCGCCGCGGCCGGCGTGTTCTGGTGGTATGCCTCGACCGACACGCTGCCGTCGCAGCTCACGTTCGTGACCCCGTACGTGACGACGCTGCTCGTGCTCGCGTTGGCGTCGCAGCGGTTGCGGCCGCCGAAGGCGGACGGGCTGATCTACCGCCGAGGCGAGGAGTAGTGACCCCGCCGCCCTTCCCCGTGATCATGCACAAAGTCCGTGGCCAAGCCGGGCCGCACGGACCGACCGCCGCGATTTTGTGCATGATCACGGGTGGCGGGTGAGGTGGCCGAGGTGTCCGAGGTGGACTGGGACCGCTGCGGGCTGAGGCGCGCGCGGTGATGCAGCGGGCATACGCGCCGTACTCGAAGTTCAAGGTGGGCGCGGCCGGGCTGGTCGACGACGGGCGAATCGTCAGCGGCTGCAACGTCGAGAACGCGGCGTACGGCGTCGGGCTGTGCGCCGAGTGCGGCCTGGTGTCGTCGCTGCACGCCACGGGCGGCGGCCGGCTGGTCGCCGTGGTGTGCGTCGACGCAGCGGGCGATGCGCTGATGCCGTGCGGGCGGTGCCGTCAGCTGCTGTGGGAGAACGGCTCGCCGGACACGTTGCTGGAGACCCCGGAGGGACGTCCGGCCGATGTCGGAGGTCCTGCCGCTGGCCTTTGGCCCCGAGAACCTGTCGCAGGCCTGAGCCGTGGTTGAGCCGTTCTCCGCCGTCGACGTCATCGTCGCCAAGCGCGACGGGCACGCTCTCACCGACGAGCAGATCGACTGGGTGGTGGACGCATACACCCGGGGTGTCGTCGCCGACGAGCAGATGTCGGCGCTCGCGATGGCGATCCTGCTGAACGGGATGACGCTGCCGGAGATCGCGCGGTGGACCGACGCGATGATCCGCTCCGGCGAGCGGATGGACTTCTCCTCGCTGCCGCGGCCGACCGCCGACAAGCACTCGACCGGCGGGGTCGGGGACAAGATCACGCTGCCGCTGGCGCCCCTGGTGGCGGCGTGCGGTGCGGCGGTGCCGCAGCTGTCCGGCCGCGGGTTGGGGCATACCGGCGGCACGCTGGACAAGCTCGAGTCGATCCCCGGCTGGCGGGCCGCACTCAGCAATGAAGAGATGCTCGCGGTGCTGCGCGATGTCGGCGCGGTGATCTGCGCGGCCGGCGACGGGCTCGCGCCTGCGGACAAGAAGCTGTATGCGCTGCGCGACGTGACCGGCACGGTCGAGGCGATCCCGCTGATCGCGAGCTCGATCATGAGCAAGAAGATCGCCGAGGGCACCGGCGCGCTGGTGCTCGACGTGAAGGTGGGCAGCGGGGCGTTCATGAAGTCCGTTGAGACCGCGCGCGAGCTGGCGACCACGATGGTGGGGCTGGGGAGCGCGGCCGGGGTGAAGACGGTGGCGCTGCTCACCGCGATGGACGTGCCGCTCGGGCTGACCGCCGGCAACGCGCTGGAGGTACGCGAGTCGGTCGAGGTGCTGGCCGGCGGCGGACCGGCCGATGTCGTCGAGCTCACGCTGGCGCTGGCTCGGGAGATGCTCGCGGCCGCTGGCCTCGACGACGTCGACCCGGCCGACCGGCTGGCCGACGGCTCGGCGATGGACGCGTGGCAGCGGATGATCCGCGCGCAGGGCGGCGACCCCGACGCGGCCTTGCCGACCGCGCCGCAGACGCACACCGTGGTGGCGCCCGCCGACGGTGTGCTCACCTCGCTGGACGCCTACGCGGTCGGGGTCGCGGCCTGGCGGCTCGGCGCCGGCCGGGCCCGCAAGGAGGACCCGGTGTCGGCCGGTGCGGGTGTCGAGCTGCATGCCAAGCCGGGGGACGCGGTCACGGCTGGCTCGCCGATCATGACGTTGCACGCCGACGACGAGGCGCGCTTCGACGCTGCGCTGGCGGCCCTGGACGGCGGCTGGTCGGTCGGGCCGGCCGGCTCGGCGATCGACCGGCTGCCGCTGGTCATCGACCGCATCACGGCAGCATGATCACCGTCTTCCGAGCAGAATCGTGCGTTGGTGCACGATTTCGCTCGGGAGACCGTGATCTTGACGGTGAGGAAGGGCGACCGCGATGCCCGAGCTGATCGACGCGCCGGCCCGGATCCCGGTCCCAGGCGGCAAGGTCATCGACGAGTACGTCGGCCGGGTGCGGACGCATACCGACGCCGTGAGCGTGGCGCACATGACGGCGCCCGGCGGCTGGGAGGAGCCGGCCCAGGCGCCGGACTTCGACGAGGTGACCGTCGTCCTGCGCGGGGTCGTCCGGGTTGAGCACGACGGTGGGGTGCTCGACGTCGCCGCGGGCCAGGCGGTCA